>CAWJNY010000012.1:0-58355 GCA_963844355.1 uncultured Alphaproteobacteria bacterium | reverse complement strand
GCTGCAACGACTGTCACGACGAGGCGACCTGCGCAATCCGGCGGCTGTTCATCCAGGTCCGTGACCGAAGCCTGGACCTCCTCAATTCCGTCAGCCTGGAAGATGGCGCGCGCTGGGAGTTGAGGACCAGCGACTCGCAGAGCAAGGCTGTTCCACCTGGCCACCCGCTCGAACCGGACTGGCAAATCTGAAATCCGAAAAACCGGCGACGAAACGAACGGAAGTTGCGGCGCAACGCAGTCTGTGTCGATTGTCTACTATATTAGTAGGGTATATTAATTTGGCATAAATCAGGGAGATTGTGATGTCTTACGCTCCTGCTCTCATCGGTGGACTAGCCCTTGCGTTGGCAGTCACCACACCCGCTCCCGCCGCGGCCCAATCCGCTCAGCTCCTCAACGTATCCTACGATCCAACGCGCGAGCTCTATCAGGACATCAACGCCCGCTTCGCGGCGGCGTGGCAGGCCCAAACCAAGCAACGGGTCAACATCCGGCAAAGCCACGGCGGCTCCGGCAAACAGGCACGGTCGGTCATCGACGGCCTGCCGGCGGACGTCGTCACCCTGGCGCTTGCCTACGACATCGATTCCATTGCCGATCGGAAGATGATTGCCGCCGACTGGCAAAGCCGGCTGCCCAACAACAGCGCGCCCTATTACTCGACGATCGTCTTTCTCGTCCGCAAGGGAAACCCCAAGTCGATCAAGGACTGGGATGACCTGATCCGCCCGGGGGTCAAGGTCATCACGCCCAATCCCAAGACCAGCGGCGGGGCACGGTGGAACTATCTCGCTGCCTGGGGCTACGCGCGACAGAAGTACGGCAGCCCGGCCAAGGCCAAGGAATATATGACCCGGCTTTTCCGTAATGTGCCTGTGCTCGATTCCGGTGCCCGCGGCTCGACCACCACCTTCGTCCAGCGCGGCCAGGGCGATGTGCTGCTGGCCTGGGAGAATGAAGCCTTCCTCGCCGTCAACCAGCTGGGACGGGGCAAATTCGACATCATCGTCCCCTCGGTCTCGATCCTTGCCGAGCCGCCCATTGCCGTGGTCGATAAGGTGGTCGACAAGAAGGGAACCCGAAGGGTTGCGGAGGCTTACTTGCGCTACCTCTATACGCCGCAGGCGCAGGACGTCATCGCGAAGCATTATTACCGGCCGCGAAACCCGCAGGTGGCCGCGCGCTACAAGGCCCGCTTCCCCAACGTGAAGCTGTTCACCATCGACCGCAATTTCGGTGGATGGCGCAGGGCCCAGGCCAGCCACTTCAACGACGGCGGGCTGTTCGACCAGATCTTCGAAGGCGCCAAGCGCTAGCCCCGACCGACAATTGGACAACCGGAGACCGATCATGCGGTATATTCTGCTTGCTGGGCCTGCCTTGCTGATTGCCAGCCCCGCGCTGGCCCAGGACGTGGAAAGCTTTCCGCCGGCGGAGGCCGGTGAAAGCCCGATCGACACGCTGGTCGAGGACGAAAGCAGCGCCCCGCAAGGCGCCCCGGCCACCACGGGCGATCCGGTCCTGGACCGGCTCAACGCGCTGGAAGCGAGGGTCAAGCAACTCGAAGCCCGCAACGCCCAGCTGGAGCAAGAGGCCGAGTTGAATCAAGGCCGACTGGAAGCGGTCGAAACGCGCGCCGCCAAGGCTGCCCAATTTCAATGGACCCCGACGATCGCCGACACCACCGGCGAATTCACCTTCAAGCCACGGGGCGTGCTCGAGGCGGATGCGGTCGCCTTCCTCGAACGGGAAGGCGGCTACGACTACAACAATGGTACCGCGTTCCGCCGAGCGAGGCTCGGATTTGAGGGTACCGCCTTCAAATGGTTCAACTACCGGTTGGAGGTCGACTTCGCCGGCAATGCCGTCAACCTGACCGATGCTTATCTGCAATACACCAAGATTCCCAAGACGGTGATCACGCTCGGACAACACAAGGCGCCGTTCGGCCTAGAGTCCAACAATAGCGACAACTACAACACCTTCCTCGAGCGCGGCATGTTCACCAACGCGTTCGGCAATGTCGGCGCGGAGCGGCGGATTGGGCTGTCGGTGGCCTATGCGGCGAAGGAAAACCTCAATCTCGCGGTCGGCCTGTTCGGGGACAATGAAAGCATCAGCCGTTCGGCCGGTGCGCCGGTTACCGACACGCCCGACGAAAGCTGGGGCGTGAACGGCCGCGCCACCTACGAGCCGCTGTTCGAGCCAGGCAAGATCATCCACCTCGGCCTGTCGGGCTATTACCGGAGCGCGCTGAAGTCGGGCGACATCGAGGATGCCGTCCGCCTGTCCGATCGGCCCAACATCCGTGTCGACAACGGCAATATTGCCGACAGCGGCATCATCACCGACGTCCGCTCGCTGCGTTATGCCGGAGCCGAAGCCGCGGGGGTGTTCGGCCCCTTCACGCTCGCCGGCGAGGTTGGCAGACTGTGGCTCGATCGGCGCGACACTAGCAACGAGTCATTCACGGGCTTTTATGTCTATGGCTCCTACTTCCTGACGGGCGAAACGCGGCCCTTCCGAAACGGCAATTTCGACAGGGTCCGGCCCTTCAAGGAACTCGGCAAGGACGGCCTGGGGGCGTTCGAGGTGGCGCTGCGCTACGACCATCTCGATCTGTCCGACACGCCGGTGCTGGCGAGAGCCGACAACAAGGCGCAAAGCATTACCTTGGGGCTGAACTGGTATTTCAATCCCTACGCCAAGTTGATGTTCAACTGGATCCGCTTTTCGGGCGACAGCACCCCGCTTGATCCGATCGGAGACGAAACCAAGGGTGACGCCCTGGCGACCCGTCTGCATCTGGATTTCTAGGCACAGCCCGTGGCAGCCATTGTTTTACGCCATCGCTCACCCCTGCCCGGTTTTGGCCTCTCATTGGGGATCACCCTCTTCTGGCTGTCGCTGATCGTCCTCATCCCGCTGTCGGCTGTCTTCGTGCGCACCATTGTTGGCGGCTGGCAGGCCTTCATCGAGGCAGGTTTTTCCGACCGGGCCCTGGCATCCTATCGCCTCTCCTTTGGCGCGGCGGCACTGGCGGCCGCGATCAACTGTGTCTTTGGTCTCCTCGTTGCATGGGTCATCGTCCGCTACCGCTTCCCTGGCCGCCAGTTGATCAGCGCACTGGTGGATTTGCCGTTTGCGCTTCCCACGGCAGTCGCCGGCATCGCACTGACTTCGCTTTACGCCGACACCGGGCCGATCGGCGGCCTGCTGGCGCCGCTTGGCTTACCGGTTGCCTATAAGCCGGCCGGCGTGGTCATGGCCCTGGTTTTCATCGGGCTTCCCTTTGTCGTTCGGACGGTTGAGCCGGTCCTGGCCGATGCCTCGCGCGAAATCGAAGAGGCGGCGCTGACGCTCGGCGCAAGCCGAGTGCAGACGTTTCGCCGAGTGATCCTGCCGACCATTGCTCCCGCCTTGGCGACGGGGTTTGCCTTGGCATTCGCGCGCGGTGTCGGGGAATATGGCTCGGTCATCTTCATTGCCGGGAACATGCCGTTCGAAACGGAAATCTCGCCTCTGCTGATCGTCACCCAGCTTGAGGAATATGACTATGCCGGAGCGACCAGCATCGCGACGGTAATGCTCCTGCTCTCATTCGCCATGCTGCTGGTCATCAACCTGTTGCAGCGCTGGCAGCAACGGCGGATTAGCTGATGGGATCAACTCTTCGCGAACCGCTGGCGATCAGGTTGCTGTTGATCGGCGTAGCGCTCGCTTACGTGCTGCTGATGCTGGTGATGCCGCTGGCCGCCGTCCTGGTCCAGGCGTTTGCGGAAGGTGCCGGGGCCTGGCGGGATGCAGTCATCGAGCCCGATGCTGTAAGCGCCATTAAGCTGACCTTGCTCGTTGCGGCGATTTCCGTGCCCTTGAACCTCATATTCGGCGTGGCGGCTGCCTGGGCCATCTCCAAATATGATTTCCGCGGGAAGGCGTTTCTCCTGACCCTGATCGAAATTCCCTTTTCGGTGTCACCCGTGGTTTCGGGCTTGATCTACGTGCTCCTGTTCGGTGCTCAAGGCTGGTTCGGGGACTGGCTGCAAGAGCACGACATCGCGATCATCTTCGCGGTGCCAGGCTTGGTACTGGCGACGGTGTTCGTCACATTTCCCTTCGTCGCTCGGCAGCTGGTGCCGCTGATGATCGCGCAAGGGCGCGCAGAAGAGGAAGCGGCCCTGACGCTCGGCGCCTCGGGATGGCAGATCTTCCGCCGCGTCACCCTGCCCAATATTCGACTGGGACTGCTGTACGGCGTGCTGCTCTGCAACGCCCGGGCGATGGGGGAATTCGGAGCGGTGAGCGTCGTGTCCGGCCATATCCGCGGGGAGACCAACACGATGCCGCTCCACGTCGAGGTCCTCTACAATGAATATAACTTCGTCGCCGCCTTCGCCGTTGCCTCGCTCCTGGCGATGCTCGCATTGGCTACGCTCGGATTGAAAAGCGCACTGGAATGGCGGCACCGCGACCGGCTGAGGACGACGGGCTGATGTCCATTCACATTAGGGAGGTAAGCAAGGCCTTTTCCGCCTACCCGGCACTCGCAGACGTCTCGCTCGACATTTCCAAGGGGGAGTTCACAGCATTGCTCGGCCCATCGGGTTCGGGCAAGACCAGCCTGCTGCGGGTCATCGCCGGTCTGGAATTTCCCGACCGCGGGAGCGTGTGGTTCGGTGACAAGGACGTCACCAACTCGCCAGCGGCATCACGAGGTATTGGCTTCGTATTCCAGCATTATGCGCTGTTCGGCCACATGTCCGTCGCCGAAAATGTTGCCTTCGGTCTCAGCGTCGTGAAACGGTCGGAAAGGCCGTCGCGACAGGCGATCCGTGAACGGGTGGCGGAATTGCTCGAGCTGGTCCGGCTACCCGGTCTAGAGAAGCGCTTCCCAAGCCAGCTATCGGGCGGGCAACGGCAACGCATCGCCTTGGCCCGAGCGCTCGCGCGCAACCCGCAGATCCTGCTTCTCGACGAACCGTTCGGCGCGCTTGATGCCAAGGTTCGCCGAGAGCTTCGTGGCGCGCTTAGGGAGATCCACGACCGATTGAAGCTGACTTCGATCTTCGTCACGCATGATCAGGAGGAGGCATTCGCGCTTGCCGACCGCGTTGCCCTCCTCAACGAAGGCCGGCTGGCGCAAGTCGATACCCCGCAGGCTTTGCTGGCCAGCCCCCGTAACTCGTTCGTCCGCGACTTTCTCGAGTGACTCAATGCCCGCTTCGCACCCATTGCGGACATTAGCTCCTTCACCCCTTTGCCTTTCCCGCCGCGCGCGCTAGACGGTGCGCCGCCAGCTTCTGTTCATTCGGGGTGGGGAAGGAAGCGGTTGGCGATCCCCACGTTTTTGATTGAGGACCCCTTTGGCGCTTCCCAACGATCCGGCCGAAACATTCGTCCGCGAAGTCGATGAAAACCTGCGTCGCGACCAGATGCGCGACATGGCCAAGGCCTATGGCAAATGGATCGTCGCCGCGGTCGTGCTGTTCCTGGTCGCGATCGGCGGCTATCTCTATTGGCAAAACCGGCAGCAGGAACAGGCATCGGCCGAAAGCGAATCCCTGGCGGCCGCGCTCGACAAGGCCGAGTCCGGCGATTCGAAGGGCGCGGTCGCCGACCTGACGCCCGTCAGCGAATCCGCCAGCGACGTCAACAGTGCCAGCGCCAGGCTCGCCCGCGCCGCGATCGCGCTGCGCCAGAATGATCGCAAGACGGCCATCGGCATATATCGGGGATTGGCCGCCGACGACGGCCTGCCGCAGCTCTATCGCGACGTCGCGACACTCCGCGGCACCATGACCGAATATGACAGCCTGAAGCCCGATGAGGTGATCGCCCGCCTTTCCCCACTGGCGGAACCAGGCAAGCCTTTCTTCGGTAGCGCCGGGGAGCTGGTTGCCATGGCGTTGTTGGCCAAGGGCGACCGCGCCGGTGCCGGCCGGCTGTTCGCCAAGCTCGCCGCGGACCCCCAGGTCCCGCAAACCATCCGCGCTCGCGCGGTCCAGATCGCCGGCTCGCTGGGGGTTGACGCGACCGCGTCCCTGCCCGGCATGCCCGGTGCCAATCCTGCCCAGTAGGACATGACAAAAATGCGTCACGTTTCCCGCGTTTCCCTTCTTCTCCTGTCGGCTTCGCTGCTCGCCGGCTGCGGCGGCGGCGGCGGCCCGCTCGGCCTGTTCAAGAAGACGGACCAGATCACCGTTCCGGGCGATCGCGTCGCCGTGCTCGTCAACGAGGCGGAGATCGAGATCGATCCGGCAACGGCCGCCGAGCCGATGTCCCTTCCGGCGGCGGTCACCAATCCGGAGTGGGCCCAGTCCGGCGGCAATGCCAACAAGGCGGTCGGACATCTCTCGCTTGGCGCCTCTCTCGGTGTCGCCTGGACCTCCTCGATCGGCCGGGGCAGCGACAAGGACGGCCGGCTGGGCGGCGGCCCGGTGGTCGCGGATGGCAGGGTCTTCACCATGGACACCACCGGGACGGTCCGCGCCTTCGACGCCAATAGCGGCAACCAGCTTTGGTCGGCGCGGTTCGGCGAGGTCGGTGACAATGCCGCCTCGATCTATGGCGGGGGCGTCGCCTATGAGTTAGGCCGGGTCTATGCCACCAATGGCCTTGGCTACGTCGCCGCGCTGAATGCCGCGGATGGAGCAGCGGTGTGGACGGTCAAGCCGGGCGGTCCGCTGCGCGGCGAGCCTTCGGTGGCCGGTGACGCCGTCTATGTGATGAGCCAGGACAATCAGATCTTTGCGCTCAAGACCGCCGACGGCACGACCAACTGGTCGAATGCCGCAGCGCTCGAAATTGCCGGCGTGTTCGGCTCGGCGGCCCCGGCCATCGGCCAGGGGACGGTGGTGGCGGGCTTCTCGTCGGGCGAGCTTAATGCCTATCGCTACGAGAATGGGCGCATGGTGTGGCAGGACGCGTTGTCGCGGACCAGCATGACGACCAGTGTCGCTTCGCTGTCCGACATCGACGCCGATCCGGTCGTCGATAGCGGCGTCGTCTATGCCATCGGCCAGGGCGGACGAATGGTCGCGCTCGATCTGTTCTCGGGTCAGCGCGTGTGGGAGTTGAACTTCGGCGGTATTTCGACGCCCTGGCTTGCCGGGGATTGGGTCTTCGCCGTCAACGACAAGGCACAGCTGGTGGCGATCGCCCGCCGCACCGGCAAGATCCGCTGGATCAACCAGCTGCCGCGCTATCGCGACCAGAAGGACCGCAAGGGTCCGATCACCTATTTCGGTCCCGTGCTGGCGGGCGAGCGGCTGATCGTCGCGGGTACCAATGGGGCGCTGATCAACGTCGATCCGGTCAGCGGCACCTTCCAGAGCCAGGTCCGCATCAAGGACGGGGTGAGCTTCCAACCGGTGGTGGCCAACAACAGCCTTTACTTGCTGACCGACAGCGGCCAGCTGATCGCGTATCGGTAACCGTCATTGCGAGCATGGCGAAGCAATCCAGCCGCGCTTGGATTGCCGCGTCGCTTCGCTCCTCGCAATGACGCATAAGTTCGACTAGAGCGCGCCGCATGCCCCTTCCCACCGTCGCAATCGTCGGCCGCCCCAACGTCGGCAAATCGACGCTGTTCAACCGCCTGGTCGGACGGCGCGTCGCGCTGGTCGATGACCGGCCGGGCGTGACCCGCGACCGGCGCGAAGGCGAAGGGCGGCTGTTCGACCTGACCTTTCGGGTGATGGACACCGCCGGGTTCGAGGACCAGGACCCGCAATCGCTTCCAGGGCGGATGCGGGCGCAGACGGACGCCGCGGTCCGTGAGGCCGATGTCGCGCTGTTCCTGATCGATGCCCGCGAGGGCCTGACCCCGCTCGACGAGGAGATCGCTCGCTGGCTGCGCAGCCATTCCACGCCGGTGGTGGTCGCCGCGAACAAGGCGGAAGGACGCTCTGGCGAAGGCGGGCTGCTGGAAGCCTATGCGCTGGGCCTCGGCGAGCCGATTGCGATCAGCGCCGAGCATGGCGAGGGGCTGGCCGACCTGTTCGAGATGATCCGCCCGCACGTCGAGCATGAGCATTTCGCGACCGAGGCCGAAGAAGCAGAGCGTGGCGATGGGCCGCTGAAGCTGGCGATCGTCGGCCGGCCCAACGCGGGCAAGTCCACGCTCGTCAACAAGATGCTGGGCGAGGAGCGGATGATCACCGGGCCGGAAGCTGGCATCACCCGCGACAGCATCAGCCTGGACTGGATGTGGAATGATCGGCCGGTCCGGCTGGTCGACACCGCGGGCCTCAGGAAGCGGGCCAAGGTAGAGGACAAGCTGGAGAAGCTGTCCGCATTCGATACGAAGCGGGCAATCGACTACGCCGAGGTCGTCGTGCTGCTGCTCGACGCGACCCGCGGTCTCGAATTGCAGGACCTGCGCATCGCCGACCAGGTGCTGGAGGAAGGCCGGGCGCTGGTCATCGCCCTCAACAAATGGGACGTGGCGGAGAATGCCTCGTCACTGTTCAACGGCGTGAAGGCGGCGTTGGAGGAGGGCCTGAGTCAATTGAAGGGCGTTCCGGTGCTGACCGTGTCCGGCAAAACCGGCAAGGGCATCGACCAGCTGCTCGGCGCCGCTTTCGAAGTGCGCGACAATTGGTCGCGGCGAGTCTCGACCGGCGAGCTCAACCGCTGGTTCGAACGGGCGATCGAGGCCAATCCGCCGCCCGCGCCTGGCGGAAAGCGGATCAAGCTGCGCTACATCACCCAGGTGAAGAGCAGGCCGCCAAGCTTCGTCGTGTTCGGAACCCGCGTCGACCAGCTGCCGACCAGCTACCAGCGTTATCTCTTGAATTCGATGCGGCGCGACCTCGATCTCGGCCCGGTGCCGCTGCGCCTGACCATGCGGGCGCCCAAGAACCCGTTTCACAACAAGGGTTAGTCCGAAAAATAACCGGTCCTTTACCCTTTGGGGGTTAGGCATTGCCGGTGGGACTTGCGCCCGGACCAGGGGCGCCAAGGAGCATAAGAAAAGTGGAAGACGGCTCGGACATCATTGATTGGGTGCATTTCGAAAAAAGCCGGGCCGAGCTTGGGCCGGGCTTCATCCGCATCCTCGCCTATTTTCGCGAAGACGGCGCGAAGAGCGTCTATGCGATCGAACAGGCGATGCACGAGCAGAACACGGTGGCGCTGGTCATCCCGTCGCACACGCTCAAAGGCGAATCGCGCCAGTTCGGCGCCGAGCCGCTGGCGGCGATCGCCGAAAAGATCGAGCAGACCGCCCGCTTCTGCATCGAGACCCACCGCTTCCCGGACGAACTCGTCCCGGAAGTGGTCGAACTTCGCCGGCTGTGGAGCCGGACGATCGAACTGTTCGACAAGGCGACCAACCCGCTTCAGAGCCGCGCGGCCGTGCCCGGCGGCTTCGGCAAAAAGGCCGCCAACCAGGGGTTCGGCCGAATCTAGGCGGCGATCGCCGGCCGCCGCATCGGTTGCGGCGATCCTCGCGCCAAACTCCGCCACAACCATTCCAGCGGACCATATTGGAATCGCTCGAGCCAGGGCTTGGACCAGGCCAGCATCACCACCCACATCGTCAGGACCACCAGCCATAGCTCGGCGCGAGCTGAGTTCGCCGAAGAAGCCCAGGCCCCAGCCGTAGAAAATCCCGGTCATCAGGATCGACGTACCAAGATAGTTGGTGAAGGCGGCGCGGCCGGCGGCAGCGATCCGCTGCGTCAGCCAGCCTCCCTTGCGGGTAACCAGGATCACCAGCGCTGCCACCGCGGCGATCATGAATGGCCGGATCAGAACCGTCGCCGCCATAGAATAGGTGAACAACGACAGCACGCTGAAGCTGCTGCGGAAAATCAGCCAGATCAGCAATATGTAGAAGGGCAGCGAGATGGCGTAGCCGCGGATCGCAGCGCGGCGATATTCGGCGTCCGTCCACTGGCCGGTGAGATAGCCCGACTTCAGCGCCGCCATTCCGAACAGCATGTAGGCCAGCGTCTCCGGTCCGAGCATCAGGGTGAAGAAGAGCGGATCGAGCGCATGCCTGGTCAGCTGGTTCTGGACGACACCGGACCATGGACCGAGGATCAACGCCATTTGTTCGCTAAGTTCGGCCGGCGTCGGTATCCGCATATAGGCGGTCATCTCGTTCCACTGCCGCAGTATGTCAGGGCTGGCCCCCGGCCGCGCGATCTGCGGGGCGAGGTCGCGCGCTTGCGCCGCCATGCCGGCCATCATCAGAAATTGGAGCAGCACCAGCGCGATGCCGATGATGATCAGCGTTCTCGGTTGCATCCTGCGGAAGAAGAAGGCGACCATGCCGATCGTGGCGTAGCCGAACAAAATGTCGCCGAACCAGATCAGGTAGAAATGGATCGCGCCGAGCAGGAGTAGCACCAGCATCCGCCCATAATGCACGGCAGCCGCATTCTCGCCCTTGGCCTCGGCCCGTTCGATCACCAGCAACATGCTGGCCCCGAACAGGAATGAGAACAGGCCACGCATCTTGCCGTCGATCAGGATGAAATTGAATGCATAGACGGCGAAGTCGATAGCCCCCTCGCTGCCATATGCGAGCGGGTTCATGTAGGCGGCCATCGGCATGGCGAAGGCGACGATGTTCATCGCCAGAATGCCCATGACCGCGACGCCGCGAACAATGTCGAGCGTGACGATGCGACCGGTGGATGTCGTGGCCATTGCATGCCCCCCTTGCGCATACCCTTACGGCATTCGCGCGAAAGCGGGAATCCCAGTTCATTGCCCGGAATGGCAACAAGCGGATCCCGTTACCGGGGTCGACGGAGCGGCTATTCTTTCGCGGCTTCGCTTTGCAGCTGGATGTAATTCTGCAGGCCCATGCGCGCGATCATGTCGAACTGGGTTTCGAGCGTATCGACATGACCTTCCTCATTCTCGAGGATCTCGCTGAACAGGTCGCGGCTGACATAATCGCGCACGCTCTCGCAATGGGCGATCGCGCCCCTCAACTGGATCAGCGCCTCCATCTCCAGCGCCAGGTCGCATTTCAGCAGTTCCTCGACGTTTTCGCCGATCCGCAGCTTGCCCAGCATCTGGAAATTGGGCAGCCCGTCGAGGAACAGGATGCGCTCGGCCAGCTTGTCGGCATGCTTCATCTCGTCGATCGACTCGTGCCGCTCGAACTCGGCGAGCTTGTGGATGCCCCAGTTGTCGAGCATCCGATAATGCAGCCAATATTGGTTGACCGCGGTCAGCTCATTCTTGAGCGCTTCGTTGAGGAGCTGGATAACCTTGTTGTCGCCCTTCATCGCGGCCTCCCTCAGGGATGACACGGGATACGCTGTCGAGCGCTGGAAAGAAAGCGATAAATTGGCGGAAATCCGGGAAAAATATGCGACTTGATAGTCAGTCGCAAGCGCAGGACTAGGCGGCCCTCGCGTCGACCGCCACCAAACGCGACCGCTCCTCCTCGATCACTTCCTTGGCGCAGGGGAGGCAGGTGCCGCACTGCGGCTCGCAGCCGAGCGATCGGAAGGCCGTGCGCGGGCAAGGCGCACCCTGTCGAGCGGCGGCTCGCAACTCGTCTTCGCGAATCGCATTGCAGACACAGACGATCATGGAGATCGATTTAGCCGATAATGCGAACTATTCGCAAGACGAAAAAGCATTCAGGTCATGCAAGCGCTCGCGGGCGAAAGCATTTTGGCGGCGATCATGGCCATCGGAATTCCGACCAGGACGATGTGCGCGAACAGCTGTGAAACGATCGACCTGGGCTCGGGCGGCAGCGGCAGGTCGAACCGCACCGGCACCACGATCCAGTTCATGACGGCGTAGGTCACGAGGCCGTAGAGAACGCCCGATCGGATCGGCTTCTCAAGCAAACCCGGCCAGTTTCGCGCGACAATCACGAAACACGTCGCCATGATCGCCATCAGCGTGAAATGGACGATGAGGCCAACGATCGAGCCCTCCACGCCCCACTCCGTGGCCGACGGAAAGGGCCCAGACGCCACCGTGCGCAGCATCGCCGCAGGCCCGCGGCCAAAAATCGCGCTCATCACGGCCGCGTATAATATGTCGAGCGTGCCCGCGACCAAGGTTGCCCAGCCGATTGCGCGCGTCATGCCGTCCCCCTTAGCCTGATCTGACGCCAAGGCTCGCCAGTGTCGGGGGCAAGTCAAGCATTGCGACGGCTGAACGTCACTATTTCGTAGCTGAACGTCAACGGTGCTCGCGGCGGATGACCAGCTTCAGCCCCGCCCATATGTCGTCGATCGCGCACACCTTGACGTCGACGAGATGCAACGGGAGGGCCACAGCGCGGATCACGTCCTCGGTGATGTCTGTCGGGACCTTGGAGCGTTTCTTCGGCCAGCTGACCCAGATCGTTCCGTCGCGCGCGATCAACGGCAGAAGCATTCTGAGCTCGCAATCGAGCGCTGCGCAGCTGGTCACGAATATATGCGCTAGGTCGACCGGCGGTTCCGGCAAGTCCAGCCGTTCGAACCGCGGCTCTTCCCCCTCGATTTCGACGCGAACATGGTCGGGCATGGCCAGCCACCAGACGCGCATGCCGGGCTTGATCCCAAGCTTCTGAGCCAGGGGCTTTCCGGAATAGCCGGTTGTCATCGCGCCGATATCATGCCGGCCCTGTCCGCGATCAAGCCTCGCCGGCGAGCAGTCACGCGGTTCCTCGCCGATTATTAAACCAAACGGTTGACTTTTCTGTTTGCCCAATGCATATTCAACTACATGGTTGAACTAGATTCGCGCCAACTCGATACGCTGTTTCACGCTCTTGGCGACGCAACGCGCCGGGGGATGCTGGCCAGCCTGACTCTCGGCGAGCGGTCGGTCGGCGAGCTGGCCGAACCCTTCGCGATGAGCTTCGCCGGCGCCTCGAAGCATGTGAAGGTGCTCGAGGATGCCGAACTCATCCGCCGCGAGGTCCGCGGCCGGACCCACATCTGCAGCCTCGAGCCCGGACCGCTTGCCGGCGCGAGCGAATGGCTGCGCCAATATGAGCAATTTTGGACCGGACGCCTCGACGCGCTCGAACAGCTGTTGCGGGAGGACGACGCCCGCAAGGCCGGCGCCCGCAAACCCAAAACCCGAAAAGGAGGAAAACAATGACCCAGGTCACGACCCCCGACGCCTATGGCGCGCTCAGCGAAGACGCCACGCTCACCCTGGAGCGCCTGCTTCCCGGCTCGATCGACCGTGTCTGGGCCTATCTGACTGAAAGCGATCTGCGTCGGCAGTGGCTCGCTGCCGGAACGATGGACATGCGGGTCGGCGCTCCGGTCGAGCTGGTCTGGCGCAACAACGATCTGATGGACAACCCCGGTGAACCGCCCGAGGGGTTCGGCGGGGAGCATCGGATGGAGAGCGAGATCACCGAGCTCGACCCGCCCTACCGCCTGTCGATCAGCTGGGGCAGCACCGGCGGGGTCACGTTCGAACTGGAGCCGGTCGGCGACATGGTTCGGTTCACCGTTACCCACCGTCGCATCCCCGACCGCTCGATCATGCTCAATGTCAGCGCCGGCTGGCATGCCCACCTTGATGTCCTCGCCGCGCGTTTGGCGGGGGACGAACCCCAACCGTTCTGGAATCATTGGGCCAGCCTCAAGGCGGAATATGACCGGCGCATTCCGGCCTGAAGGAGAAAAACGGATGACCGAGCTCGATTTCGCCAAGCCCCCCGTCCTCTCCCCGCAAGAGTGGGAAGCGGCGCGCCAGCAGCTGCTGGTCAAGGAGAAGGCCCTTACGCGCGCCCGCGACGCACTTGCTGCCGAGCGGCGGCGAATGCCCTGGGTCGCGGTGGGCAAGGACTATGAGTTCGAAGGGCCGAATGGAAGGCTTGGCCTGCTCGACCTGTTCGAGGGACGCCGCCAGCTGATCGTCTATCGCGCCTTTTACGAGCCCGGAGTGTTTGGCTGGCCCGAACAAGCCTGCCGCGGCTGCTCGATGGTTGCCGACCAGGTCGCGCATCTCGCGCACTTGAACGCCCGCGATACCACGCTGGTCTTTGTCTCCCGCGCGCCCCAGGCCGACATTGCCCGGCTGAAGGAGCGGATGGGATGGCAGCAAATTCCCTGGTTAACCGTCACCGACGATTTCGACGCCGATTTCGACGTGGACGAATGGCACGGCACCAACGCTTTCATCCGCGATGGCGAGAAAATCTTCCGCACCTATTTCATCAACAATCGCGGCGATGAGCAGATGGGCGGAACCTGGAACTACCTCGATATCACCGCGCTCGGCCGCCAGGAGGAATGGGAGGATTCGCCGGAAGGCTATCCCCAGACTCCGACCCTACAAATGGTGGAACTGGCACGACAGCTATGTCGAGGGTGCCGAGCCGGACAAGAAGTGGGTCGAGGTGTCCGATGCGGGAGAGGCCGCCTTTCGGGATCCTGCCAACTTGGCGCCGTAGGAGCACGCATGATGGCGAATCATGTTGGCCGCAAAGCAGCCGGCCGCACGCTCGTCGCGGTCGATTGGCTGGCCTTGGGTGCAGCGCCGACCTTTGCGGTGATGGCTACGATAACGGCGCTGTCTGGAGACGCCCATTCGTCTATGCTGTGCGCGCAGGGCGGATCGCAGACGCTGGTCGGCGGAATGGCGCCGATGTACCTGCTGATGGCCGCCTTCCACCTGGTGCCGTGGTTCAAGCTGACCCGCCACTCCTAGCCGCTGTGGTCATGTTGCGAACTTGAAACGATCGCCGGTTGCAATCACAACAGCGGCATGTTGCCGCCCTACGCAGTCAGGCTTCTGCCCCACGACGCTGAGTGGGCCAAGCGGGCCAGGCGGGAAGCAGCGCGCCTGTTGAAGGATGCGGGTAGCGCGATCACGGAGATCCATCACATCGGATCGACGTCGATCCCGGGCATCGCCGCCAAGCCAATCATCGACCTGATGGGAGTGGCTCCGGACCTCGAGACGCTCGACCTTGCCCGGCCGATCCTCGAGGCGCTGGGCTATGCCTGGCACGGCGAATATGGGCTGGAGGGGCGGCGTTTCTGCACGCTTAGCGACTCCTCGACCAATCAGCGAAAATTCCATCTTCATTGCTATGCCGCCGGCGACCATAGCATTCGCCGCCATCTGGCGTTCCGCGATTATCTGCGGGACCGGCCGGACATGGCTCGGGCCTATCAGGAAATGAAACATGGCTGCGCCGCCCGTCATCCAGACGACAGCAATGCTTATACCGAGTGCAAGGATCGATGGATCAAACGTGTCGAGGCCGAAGCGCTCAACTGGTTCTGAGGAAGCTAGTCAGCGGAGATCAGGCGTAGGACCAGGTCATTGATATTGACCGGCTTGCGGATGATCGAAACCCCGTCGCGCAGCCCGCCCACTGCCTGCTCGTCGGGATAGCCGGTCATCAGCAGGGCCCGCATCGCCGGACGCGTGCGCAGCGCTTCCTTGATCGTTTCAATGCCGTTCATCCCGGGCATGGCGAGGTCGCTGAGCAGCACGTCATAGGATCCATTGCCTTGAATGCGCTCGATTGCCGTTTTGCCGTCCGCAACCTCGTCCACCTTGAACCCAAGATCGCGCAGCTGTTCGCCGAGCACGGTCCGAACGATTTCGTCGTCATCGACCAGGAGCACCGACTTTGCATGTTCGACCGATCGCGTCGCGTCGGCTGGCCGGGGGATTTCGGTTCGCGCCGCCTCGTCGGTGCAGGGGAAGAGCAGCTCGATCGTCGTGCCTTTGCCGGGTTTGCTGTCGATTGTGATGACGCCGCCCGACTGGTGAACGAAGCCGAGCACCATCGACAGGCCCAGGCCGGTGCCCTTGCCGGCCTCCTTGGTGGTGAAGAAGGGCTCGCGTCACGCGATTGACCAGGCCCGCGGGAATTCCCTCGCCTTCGTCCGTGACCCGGATCAGAAACATAGTCGGGCCCCCGGCAATGCGCCAGGCCGTCGTTGCGGGCCAGGCTCGATGTTGCTGATCGCCACATCGATCCGGCCGCCGTCGCGGCATGGCGTCGCGCGCATTGATGATCAGATTGACCAGGGCCAGTTCCAGCTGCGACCGGTCGACATAAATATTGGGGACCTGCGTCGGCGCAGCTGCCAATCGATCTGGACCGTACCGCCCAGCGTATGCTCGACCAGGCCCGCGACCGACTCGCATAGCGACGCGGGCTCGACGCTGGTCGGGCTCAGCTCCTGCTTGCGCGCAAAGGCCATCATCCGCCGGACCAGCTCGGCGCCATGCTCGGCGGCGTGGCGCATCTGGTCGACGATCAGCTGCTCGCGGTCGCCGAGCTCCACGCGCCGCTCGAGCAGGTGCAGCCCGCCCAGCACCGCGGAGAGCAGATTGTTGAAATCGTGCGCAATGCCGCCGGTAAGCTTGCCGATCGCATCCATTTTTGCGGCTGGAGCAACTGGCTCCTCGAGCCCGCGCTGTTCGGTGACGTCGATCAGCGTGCCGGCGAATTGCGCCGCGCCGCCGCCCGGATCATCGACGCATTACCGCCTGGTCGATGAAAATATTTGCAGCGGCCGTCGGCGCACTGCCAGCGATACTCGATCGACAGCCGCCCGGTCGATTGCCGCGCCTCGATCGCGCGCAGCACGCGTTCGCGATCCTCGGGATGGAGCCTCCGTTCCCATAACTCCGGATCGCTGCTGACGTCATCGAATTCAAATCCGGTCATCGCGGCAAAGTCGCCGCCGACGAATTCGTGGTCTTCGCGGGCTTGCGATCGCCGGCTCCATGTAAAGCAGGATCGGCAGCGACTGGAGAATTGCCGCCTCCCGTTCGCGTGACTCGGCAAGCTCGCGCGCGATCTCCAGCCGCTCGAGTTCCGCGCGGAAGTTGGCATCGCGCAATTCCTGTTCGGCGCGGCTTTTCTCCTCGACCTGCAGGCGCATGTCGTAGAGGTCGACGAATACGCTGACCTTCGACTTGAGCATCAGCGGGTCGACCGGCTTGAACACATAATCGACCGCGCCCATCGCGTAGCCGCGCATCAGATGCTCGGTTTCCTTGTTCACCGCCGACAGGAAGATGATCGGGATCCGCGCGGTCTGCTCGCGCTTTCGCGGATCAGGCTGGCGGTTTCGTAGCCGTCCATGCCGGGCATGAAGACGTCGAGCAGGATGACCGCGAATTCGCCCTTCAGCAGCTGGCGCAGCGCGTCGCGGCCGGACGTCGCCGTCGACCACTTCGGCCAGGTCCTTGAGCACCTCGGTCAGCGCCATCAGGTTGCGCTCGTCGTCGTCGACCAGCAGGATTCGGGCATGGCCCGGTGCGCTTGGCGCCGCGCCTTGCGCTCGCGTTTTCTTGATGGGTTGCATGTCGTTTCCGATAGCTCAGGCCGCCTTGCGGGGCGCGTTTTCGCTTGGCCGCCGCCGGATCCTGGCCGGCGCGGGAGCGACCGATCCACACCCGCATCAGCGCCAGCAGCAGGTCGATGTCGACCGGCTTGGCGATATAGTCCGAGGCGCCGGCATCGAGGCACTTCTGGCGGTCGCCCTTCATCGCCTTGGCCGTGACCGCGATCAGCGGCATGTCGGCGATGCCCGGCAGTGCCGCGGATGCGGCGCATCGTCTCATAGCCGTCCATGTCGGGCATCATGATGTCGACCAGCGCGGCGTCGATGTCGGGTGCGGTTTCCAGGATGGCGATGCCCTCGGCGCCGCTTTCGGCGTGCAGCACCTTGACGTCATGCGCCTCGAGCACGCTGGTCAGCGAGTAGATGTTGCGGATGTCGTCGTCGATGATGAGGATCCGGCTGCCCGGCGAGTTCGGGGATCGCGCTCGCGGTCGAGCCGCCCGCGACGGGCGCCGCGCGGCGGCTTGCCCTTCTTGCTGGCGGCGCGCGCCGCTTCGGCGATCGATCTCGAACAATTGCGCCAGCTCCTCGCGCGTCGGCCGGCTTTTCGGTCACGCCGGCCGCGCCGATCGTCGAGCGCATGCGCGGCCTGCTCGGCGCCCGAAATGACATGCACCGGAATGTCCGCCGTGTCTCGGGATCGTGCCGCAGCAGGTCGAGCAGCACGAACCCGTCGATGTCGACAGGCCAAGGTCGAGCGTGACCGCGCTGGGCCGCATCTTGCGGACCATCGCCACCGTCCCCGAGCCGGCCGACGAGATGACCCCCTTGAGGCCCGCCCATGGGCAAGCTCGAGCAGGATGCCGGCAAATGTCGGATCGTCCTCGACGATCAGCACGAACGGATTGCCGTCGAGATTCGTCGCGGTCGTCGGGCGGAGCATAGCTGGTCGACGGGGATCGGCTCGGCGGGCCCGGTAACCGATGGCAGCGCGGGAAGTGCCAGCGGCCCGCCGAGCGACTGTATCGGCACGTAGAGGGTGAAGGTCGAGCCCTCGCCCGGGACCGAGCGGACCTGCAGCTCGCCGCCCAGCAGGCGCGCGATCTCGCGGCTGATCGACAGGCCGAGCCCGGTGCCGCCATATTTGCGGCTGGTCGTGCCGTCGGCCTGCTGGAACGCTTCGAAGATCAGCTTCTGCTTGTCCTGCGGAATGCCGATGCCGGTGTCGCTGACCGAAATCTCGATCGCCTCGTCGACTTCGCGCAGCACCGGGTGATTGGCGCTCCAGCCGGCCGTCGCCGGTCCGTACCGACAGCGTGACGCCGCCCTCGGCGGTGAACTTGAAGGCGTTGGACAGCAGGTTGAGGACGACCTGCTGCAGCCGCTTTTCGTCGGTCCGGATGGTCTGGGGCAGCGACTCGTCGAACTCGACGTCGAAGACGAGCCCCTTTTCCGACGCGAGCTGGCGGAAGGTCCGCTCCATATGCTGGCGAAGGCCGGCCATCGGCATGTCGCCGAGCTCGATCGACACGGTGCCGGATTCGATCTTCGACAGATCGAGAATGTCGTTGATCAGGCTGAGCAGATCGGTGCCGGCGCCGTGGATGGTGCGCGCGAACTCGGTCTGCTTCTCGTTGAGGTTGCCCTGCTGGTTGTCGGCCAGCAGCTTCGACAGGATCAGCAGCGAATTGAGCGGCGTGCGCAGTTCGTGGCTCATGTTGGCCAGGAATTCGGACTTGTACTTCGAGGTCAGCGCGAGCTGCTCGGCCTTTTCCTCGACCGCGCGGCGAGCCATTTCGATTTCGAAATTCTTGGCCTCGACCTGGCGCTTCTCATTCTCGAGCAGCTGCGCCTTTTCCTGCAGCTCCTCGTTGGTGGCGTGCAGCTCTTCCTGCTTGGTGGTGAGTTCGGTCTGGCGCGCCTGCAGTTCCTGGGTCAGCAACTGCGACTGGTCGAGCAGGCCCTCGGTGCGCATCGTCGCGGCGATGGTGTTGAGCACGATGCCGACGGTTTCCATCAGCTGGTTGAGGAAGCTGTGGTGGGTTTCGTTGAACTCCTCGAACCTGGCGAGCTCGATCACCGCCTTGACCTCGTCCTCGAACAGGGCGGGCAGGATGTTGATGTTGGCCGGCGCGCGCCTTGCCGAGCCCCGAGCCGATCCGGATGAAGTCGCCCGGCACCTTCTTCAGCCGCATCGGCCGCTTGTCGGCCGCGGCCTGGCCGATCAGTCCCTCGCGCAGCCCGAATTGCTGCTTGAGCTCGCTTGCGATTTTCCGCGCCATAGCTGGCGACCAGTTCGAGCCGGGTTTCCTCCTCGTCGCGGTTGGTGACGTAGAACACGCCATATTGCGCGTTCACCAGCGGCGCGAGCTCGGACATGATGAGGTTGGAGATGGTCGCGAGATCGCGCTCGCCCTGCAGCATTCGGCTGAACCGGGCGAGGTTGGTCTTGAGCCAGTCCTGCTCGGCATTCTTGAGCGTCTGATCCTTCAGGTTGCGGATCATCTCGTTGATGTTGTCCTTGAGCGCGGCCATTTCGCCCGACGCCTCGACCGCGATCGAGCGCGTCAGATCGCCCTTGGTCACCGCGGTCGCCACGTCGGCGATCGAGCGCACCTGGTTGGTGAGGTTCGCGGCCAGCTGATTGACGTTGTCGGTCAGGTCGCGCCACAGGCCGGCGGCGCCGGGCACGCGCGCCTGGCCGCCGAGCCGGCCTTCGACGCCGACCTCGCGCGCCATGTTGGTCACCTGGTCGCCGAACGTCGACAGCGTCTCGATCATGCCGTTGATCGTCTCGGCCAGCGCGGCGATTTCGCCCTTGGCGTCGAACGTCAGCTTGCGCTTGAGATTGCCCTGCGCGACCGCGGTGACGACGTCGGCGATGCCGCGCACCTGGTTGGTGAGGTTGGTCGCCATCAGGTTGACGTTGTCGGTCAGATCCTTCCACGTGCCGCCGACGCCCGGCACCTGCGCCTGGCCGCCCAGCTTGCCCTCGGTGCCGACTTCGCGCGCGACGCGGGTCACTTCCGACGCGAAGCCGTTGAGCTGATCGACCATCGTGTTGATGGTGTTCTTGAGCGCGAGGATCTCGCCCTTCACGTCGACGGTGATCTTCTTCGACAGATCGCCCTTGGCGACGGCGGTGGTGACGTCGGCGATGTTGCGCACCTGGCCGGTGAGATTGTCGGCCATCAGGTTGACGTTGTCGGTCAGATCCTTCCACGTGCCGGCGACGCCGCGCACCTGCGCCTGGCCGCCCAGCTTGCCCTCGGTGCCGACCTCGCGCGCGACGCGCGTCACTTCCGACGCGAAGCGAGTTGAGCTGATCGACCATCGTGTTGATGGTGTTCTTGAGCTCGAGGATCTCGCCCTTCACGTCGACGGTGATCTTCTTCGACAGATCGCCCAGCGCCACCGCGGTCGTCACTTCGGCGATGTTGCGCACCTGGCCGGTCAGGTTGGCGGCCATGGCGTTCACGTTGTCGGTCAGATCCTTCCACGTGCCGCCGACGCCTTCGACCTGCGCCTGGCCGCCGAGCCGGCCCTCGGTGCCGACCTCGCGCGCCACGCGGGTCACTTCCGACGCGAAGCGAGTTGAGCTGATCGACCATCATGTTGATGGTGTCCTTGAGCTCGAGGATCTCGCCCTTCACGTCGACGGTGATCTTCTTCGACAGATCGCCGCGCGCCACGGCGGTGGTCACTTCGGCGATGTTGCGCACCTGGCCGGTCAGGTTGCCGGCCATGGCGTTGACGTTGTCGGTCAGATCCTTCCACGTGCCGCCGACGCCTTCGACCTGCGCCTGGCCGCCGAGCCGCCCTTCGGTGCCGACCTCGCGCGCCACGCGCGTCACTTCGGATGCGAAGCTGTTGAGCTGGTCGACCATCATGTTGATGGTGTTCTTGAGCTCGAGGATCTCGCCCTTCACGTCGACGGTGATCTTCTTCGACAGATCGCCGCGCGCCACGGCGGTGGTCACCTCGGCGATGTTGCGCACCTGGCCGGTCAGATTGGCGGCCATCAAATTCACGTTGTCGGTCAGATCCTCCCACGTGCCGCCGACGCCCTCGACCTGCGCCTGGCCGCCGAGCCGCCCTTCGGTGCCGACCTCGCGCGCCACGCGGGTCACTTCGCGAGGCGAAGCCGTTGAGCTGATCGACCATCGTGTTGATGGTGTTCTTGAGCTCGAGGATCTCGCCCTTCACGTCGACGGTGATCTTCTTGGACAGATCGCCCGAGGCCACCGCGGTGGTCACTTCGGCGATGTTGCGCACCTGGCCGGTCAGGTTGTCGGCCATGAAGTTGACGTTGTCGGTCAGGTCCTTCCACGTGCCGGCGACGCCCGGCACCTGCGCCTGGCCGCCCAGCTTGCCTTCGGTGCCGACCTCGCGCGCGACGCGGGTGACTTCCGACGCGAAGCCGTTCAGCTGGTCGACCATGGTGTTGATGGTGTTCTTGAGCTCGAGGATTTCGCCCTTCACGTCGACGGTGATCTTCTTGGACAAGATCGCCCGAGGCCACCGCGGTCGTCACTTCGGCGATGTTGCGCACCTGGCCGGTCAGGTTGGCGGCCATCGAGTTCACATTTTCGGTCAGATCGGCCCAGGTGCCGGCGACGCCTTCGACCCGCGCCTGGCCGCCGAGCTTGCCTTCGGTGCCGACCTCGCGCGCCACGCGGGTCACTTCCGAGGCGAAGCCGTTGAGCTGATCGACCATCGTGTTGATGGTGTTCTTGAGCTCGAGGATCTCGCCCTTCACGTCGACCGTGATCTTCTTCGACAGATCGCCCGAGCGCGACCGCGGTCGTCACTTCGGCGATGTTGCGCACCTGGCCGGTGAGGTTGGCGGCCATCAGGTTGACGTTGTCGGTCAGGTCCTTCCACGTGCCGGCGACGCCCTTGACTTGGCCTGGCCGCCGAGCTTGCCCTCGGTGCCGACCTCGCGCGCGACGCGGGTCACTTCCGACGCGAAGGAGCCGAGCTGCTCGACCATCGTGTTGACGACCTTGCCGATGCGCAGGAATTCGCCGCGCAGCGGCCGGCCGTCGATCTCGACCGCCATCTTCTGCGACAGATCGCCCTTGGCGACCGCGCCGATGACGCGCGCGACTTCGGTGGTCGGCTGGACCATGTCGTCGATCAGCTCGTTGACGGCGCGCAGCTTGCTGTCCCAGCCGCCGGTCGCGCCGCGCACCTTGGCGCGGTGGCCGATCTTGCCTTCCTTGCCGACGACCTTCGACAGCCGCTCGAACTCTTCGGTGATCTGCTGGTTGAGGCCGACGACCTCGTTGAACAGCGCCGCGATTTCCGAATCGTCGTCAGGTCCGTCCTCGGACAGCCTGACGGAGAAATCGCCGCGACGGAGCCGGCGCAACGCCTGGATCAGTTGGCGGCGCGAAACTCCAAACTCCGAGCGCGGGCTCTGTCGGTTCATGCACCCCTCCGCCCATACACGAGGAGCGCGGCAAACCCCGCCCCTCTCAGGCAAATTCTCGGGCGTTCGATCGGTTCCAATCCGGTTTACATTTTGACGGTTAATGGCGTCGAAGCCACACTGGGCTTGTTTCAATCTTCAGGCACAATATCAAGGCCGGCAAGCAGCAATGTCGAACAGCAGGCTAAACCTCCCGGATGCCAAGCCAATTCGAAATCGAAACCTTTATTGGCAGCAACTTCCGCTCGATCTGGTCGCTCGATCTTGTTCAATTCCTCTATGCGAATCCGGAGGAAATCCTATTCCAGGGACCAATTGATTGCGGCGCTGCGGGCGAGCAATTCGGTCGTGTCGCAGAGCATCGCCTCTTTGGCCGCCGTGGGATTGGTTGTTGTCGACCATGATCAGGTCCGGCTTCACCTTGCCGATCAATCGTCGAAAGACCTGATCCAGGGTGCCGTCAATCTGTACGGCAAACGTCCGGACAAGGTTCGCCGCCTGATCATTTCGGCCGCCTCGCCGGGGCTAACCGCGTTCGCCGACGCCTTCCGCCTACGCAAGGACTAGCCATGCCAGCGCTCGTTCCCACCCTCGTCTATCTTCTGTGCTTCCTGACCAGCGTCATTTGCGCGCTGCTGCTGGGACGCAGCTATGCCAGGACCCGGACGCGGATGCTGCTGTGGAGCGCGATCTGTTTCGGTTTCCTGGCGCTGGCCAACCTGTTCGTCGTGTTCGACCTGCTGCTGTTTCCCAGCGTCGACCTCCGTCCGATCCGCCTGTGGTTGTCGCTGGCGGCGGTCGCAGTTCTTCTTTTCGGGTTCATTTGGGATCAGGATGATTGAGCCATGATTGACGACTTCCTGGCCGGCGCCGTTGCAATGGGTTTCGCCATCGCGGCGCTGATGTTCCTCAAATTCTGGCACCGGACCCGCGAGAGATTGTTCCTGGCCTTTGCCGGAAGCTTCCTCCTGCTCAGCCTCAATCATGCAATGCTGTCGCTAAGCCAGGTGCCGCTTGAAGAGCGAAGCTCGCTATATCTCGTGAGGCTGGCGGCCTTCCTGCTCATCATCGGCGCCCTGTGGCACCAAAACCGCGAGCGGCGCGCTCCGTGAGAGGCTACCTCGAATCCGCGATCGCCAACCCATCGCCATTCTTGCCCGCCGGCAATCGACGAAGCACCTGGCCGGTCGCGAGATCGACTTCGGCGATCGTATCGCGACCGGTTTCGGCGGCGTAGATCCGGCTGCCGTCGGCCGAGAAAAGTATCGTCACCTGCCCGGCGCCCTGCTCGCCGGAAACGGCGACATCGCGAACATGCTTGCGCGCGTGGCGGCATCGATCAGGGTCAGCCCTCCGGCTTCAAGGTTGGACGTGACGATCCACTTGCCATCCGGACTCGCCGCAACGCGGATCGGGACGCCGCCGGTCTTGACCTCCGCCAGCCGGTCGAACGTGTCCGTGTCGAATGCCTGGACCCGGCTGCCCTCGAGGTCGCCGACCCAAAGGACGAGCTCATCCTTGCTGAGCGCAATCCCTTCCGGACGTCCACCGACCGCAACGTCGCGCAACTTCCTGCCGCCCTTCAGGTCGATCACCGTGACCGTCCCGGCCGGGATATTGGCCGTGTAAGCCGTCGTCCCGTCTTCCGTCACCGCCACCATATGCGTCCCCGGCTGATCGGTTTTGATGCTCGCTGTCACCGTCCCGGCCGCGGTATCGACCACGGCGATCGACTGGCTGCGCTCGGTGGTGACGATGATCCGCCCATCCTTCAGCCAGGCAATGCCGTGCGGCCCTTCGTTCGGCGTGAGGTCGATGGTTTTGAGCCTGGCCCGCGTCGCAACGTCGAACAGGTCGATGGACTTGCCGCCATAGGCCACGACCGCCGCCTGCGCGCCGTCGGGTGAAATGGCTATCTCATGCGGCATCCTTCCGGTCGGGCTGCGCCCCAGCTCCTTGCCGCTGGCGAGGTCGACGAAACTCACCGTATCCTCGCCCTTGTTGCCGATCAGCAGCACCGGCCCGGATGCCGCCACCGGCGGCTCCTCCGCACAGGCGATGATGGAGATGCTGAGCGCGAGGGCGGCGGCGATAAGACGAAGCATGGGGGTCCCTTCTCTCGGCGACAGCTTAGCGCGACCCGCGCTTCGATCATCAGTTTTTCGACGGAACGACGATCAGTCCCTCAGGCGCCGGTGATAGGTTTCGGGCAGGAACAGCATCCCGACCGCGAGCGTGATCACCGCAACCGCGACCGGGTACCAAAGCCCATAATAAATATCGCCCGTCGCCGCGACCATGGCGAAGGCGACGGTCGGCAGGAAACCGCCGAACCAGCCGTTGCCGATGTGATAGGGCAGCGACATCGAGGTGTAGCGGATGCGCGTCGGAAACAGCTCGACCAGCAGCGCCGCGATCGGCCCGTAGACCATCGTCACATAGAGCGCGAGGACGAACAGGATGGCGACCACCAGCGGCTTGTTGATCGCCGCTGGATCGGCTCTGGCCGGATAGCCCGCTTCGGCGACTGCGGCGGACAGCCTCTTGCCATAGCTCGCGAGATCGCCGACCTCGACCGTGCGGCTGCCGACCGTCACGTCGCCGGTTCCCTCGGTCTCGCTGGCGTAGGGGACGCCGGCCTTGGCCAGCGTCGACTTGGCGACGTCGCAGCCGGTCTTGTCGAACTTGGTCCTGCCGATCGGGTCGAACTGCACCGAGCAGGTGGCGGGGTCGGCATGAACGGTGACCGGCGCCGCCGGCCTGCGCCCGCGCCAGCGCCGGATTGGCGGCCTCGGTCAGCGCGCCGAACAGCGGGAAATAGGTCAGCGCGGCCAGCGCGCAGCCGGCCAGGATGATCTTCTTGCGCCCGACCTTGTCCGACAGCCAGCCGAACAGGATGAAGAAGGGCGTCGCCAGCGCCAGCGCGATGGCGATCAGGATGTTGGCGGTCGCGCCGTCGACCTTCAGCGTCTTCTCGAGGAAGAACAGCGCGTAGAACTGGCCGGTGTACCAGACCACCGCCTGCCCGGCGACCGCGCCGAGCAGCGCGATCAGCACCAGCTTCAGGTTCGGCCAGCGCGCGAACGCCTCGGTCAGCGGCGCCTTCGATCCCTCGCCCGCTTCCTTCATCTCGCGGAACACCGGGCTCTCCTCCAGCTGCAGCCGGATCCACAGCGAGATGCCGAGCAGCACGATCGAGATCAGGAACGGGATCCGCCAGCCCCACTCGGCGAACGCCTCCTCGCCGAGCGCGGTACGGATGCCGATCACCACCAGCAGCGCCGCGAACAGGCCGAGCGTCGCGGTGGTCTGGATGAAGCTGGTGTAGAGCCCGCGCCTTCCCTCCGGCGCATGCTCGGCGACATAGGTCGCCGCCCCGCCATATTCGCCGCCCAGCGCCAGCCCCTGCAGCAGCCGCAGCGCGACCAGCAGCACCGGCGCGGCGACCCCGATCGACGCATAGCTCGGCAGCAGCCCGACCAGGAAGGTCGACAGGCCCATGATCGCCCATGGTGACCAGGAAGGTGTTCTTGCGCCCGACCAGGTCGCCGATCCGCCCGAACACCATCGCCCCGAACGGCCGCACCGCGAACCCCGCGGCGAAGGCCGCCAAGCGCCAGGATGAAGCCGGTGGTCTCGTTGACGCCGGAGAAGAACTGCGCCGAGATGACCGTCGCCAGCAGGCCGTAGAGGTAGAAATCATACCATTCGAAGATCGTGCCGAGCGACGACGCGCCGATGACGAGGATCGACGATTGCGCAAGCGGGCGCTCATGCCCGGCATCACTCGCGGATGTGCTCGCCATGCCATGCCCCTCCGAACCCACGCCGCAGTTGGCATGACTTGGCGCGGCGTTTCAAGCAGCCCGGTTTCCCAACCCGGCTTCCCCGGCTAGGGCTCGCCCATGCCAGCCACCCGCTCCTTTGACGCGATCATCATTGGCGCCGGCGCGGCGGGAATGCACTGTGCGGCGCCTGGCGCGGGCAGCGCGGGCGTCGCAGTCCTGCTGATCGATCACGCGGCCGAGCCGGGCCGCAAGATCCTCATCTCCGGCGGCGGGCGCTGCAACTTCACCAATGTCGGCGCCGCGCGCCGAACATTTCCTGTCGGCAAACCCGCATTTCGCCAAGTCGGCGCTTGGCCGCTATACGCCGGCCGACTTCATCGCCCTGGTCGAACGTCACGGCATCGCCTGGCACGAAAAGACCCTCGGCCAATTATTCTGCGACGGATCGGCCCGGCAGATCGTCGACCATGCTGCTCGCCGAATGCGCTAGCGGGCGGGGTCGAATCTGCGTTCGGCCGGAGCGTCGACGCGTCGAGCTTCGCGACGGGGTTTCGACGTCACCGTCGGCACGCGACCGCCCGCGCCCGGCGCTGGTCCTTCGCCACCGGCGGACCGTCCATCCCCAAGCTGGGCGCGACCGGCTTCGCCTACGATGTCGCCCGCCGCTTCGGCCTGAAAATCGTCGAGCCTCGGCCTGCGCTGGTGCCGCTGACGCTGGCCGGTGACGAGGCGCCTGTTCCGCACGCTGTCGGGCGTCGCGACCGAAATCGTCGCCCGCGCCGGCAAGGCCGCGTTCCGCGAAGCCGCCTTGTTCACCCATCGCGGCCTGTCCGGCCCTGCGATCCTGCAGGTGTCCTCCTACTGGCGACATGGCGAGCCGATCGCGGTCGATTTCCTGCCCGATGCTCGACGCGGGCTGGCTCCGCGAGGCAAAGCGAGACGACGCCGCGCGCCACGTTGCACGCGGCTTGCTCGGCGCGCAGCTGCCCGATCGCCTGGCCGAAACGCTCGCCGACCGGCTCGCGCTCGACGGGAAGCTCGCCGACATCGCCGACCGCGCGCTCGACGACGCCGAGCAACGCCTTGCGCGACATGGCGCTTCAACCCCAACGGCACCGAAGGTTTCGCCAAGGCCGAAGTCACCGTTGGCGGAATCAGCACTGCGGAACTGTCGTCGCAGACGCATGGAAGCCAAGCGCGTCCCCGGGCCTCTACGCGATCGGCGAAGCGGTCGACGTCACCGGCTGGCTCGGCGGGTATAATTTCCAGTGGGCCTGGGCCAGCGCCAACGCCGCCGCCCAAGCCCTTTGACGCTTAAGCTATTCGAGCGCGCGGCGCTTCAGCGACCTCGCCGGGCCCGCCGGGCCGGATCGCGTCGAGGAGGGGTCGGCCGGGCGAGGCAGCGCCACCGATGCTCGCTAATTATTTGTAATTCATAACAAAAGTTACGTCGAATGCGCGGGCCCGCCCCGGTTGAGCAATCGTTGGGTTTGGAATTCTACGCCTCTGTCGGGAGCCCCCCAATGTTCATGCATAACAAGCGCCTCCAATATACGGTCCGGGTTGCCGAACCAAACCCCGCCCTCGCCTCGCTGCTGCTTGAGCAGTTCGGCGGTCCCGACGGCGAACTGGCGGCCGCGATGCGCTACTTCACCCAGGGTCTCGGTGAACTTGACGCCGGCAGGAAGGATCTGCTGCTCGACATCGCAACGGAGGAGCTAAGCCATCTTGAGGTGATCGGCTCGATCGTTGCGATGCTCAACAAGGGCGTGAAGGCTCAGCTTTCCGAAGCCGCGATGGAAGAAGCCGACCTCTATTTGGCAATCAACTCGGGGGTAACAGTCATACCCAGTCGATCCTCTATGGGGGCGGGCCGGCGCTGACCAATTCCTCGGGCGTGCCATGGACTGCGGCATATGTGGACAGCAAGGGCGATCCCACTTGCGACCTTCGGTCAACATCGCCGCCGAAAGCCGTGCCAAGGTCGTTTACGAACGGCTTATCAACATCACCGACGATCCGGGCATCAAGGAAGCTCTCGGCTTTCTCATGACCCGGGAAATCGCCCACCAGAAGTCGTTCGAGAAGGCGCTCTACGCGATCGAAGACAATTTCCCCTCGGGCAAGCTTCCGGGGATCGAGCGCTACGCCAGCGTCTACGTCAATACCTCGCAGGGTGACGGTGACGTCGACGGTTCGTGGAACTCGGGCGAGCAGTGGCAGCGGATTGACGATCTGGAGGATGCCATGCCGATGGACGATGGCGACGGCCTCGCCGAGGTCGAGCTCGACAGGGCGACTGCGTCCGTGGCCGAGAAGCTGGCACTGCGAACTGCTTCGGATTTCTCGGCCGATCCGGCGACCGGGGTAGATCTCGGCGCGGGGCCGGGCGCCGGACTTGTCACCGGGGAGGACAAAGGCGGCGCCAAGGACGTTCGGGACGCTGCTGCAATGGCCGATGCCATCTGATCGATCGTCTCGCCGCGGACCCTCCGGCACGAGGCGTGGGGGTTACCAGAAGGATTCGGTATGCCCCCAGCGCTCAAGCGAAACGTCGATCTTTCGAAAACGGTTAGCTATTTGCTGATCCATCTTTCGATCGGATTTGGCGTCGGCCTATCTGTTCACGGGATCGCTGATGATTGCCGGCGGAATTGCCCTCGTCGAGCCGATGGTCAACGCGGTAGCCTTCTTCATCCACGAAAAAGTCTGGAACAGGGCCCTAACTCCGGCCGCAGGCCTAATGCGATCGGACGAGCGCTTCCACTCCGGGCTTATTCTGCCCAAATGTGGCCACGCCAATATCGGCCCGGGCTAGGTCTGATATTGAATAGGTTTCCGCATGGGTCGAAAGCTCACACAAGATTTCTCACTCCCATTCGATCGTCCCCGGCGGCTTGGACGTATAGTCGTAGACCACCCGGTTGATGCCCTTCACTTCGTTGATGATCCGCGTCGCGCAGCGGGACAGGAACGCCGCGTCGAACGGGTAGATGTCGGCCGTCATGCCGTCGACGCTGGTCACCGCCCGCAGCGCGCAGACGCTGTCATAAGTGCGATAGTCGCCCATCACCCCGACCGTGCGGACCGGCAGCAGCACCGCGAACGCCTGCCAGATGGCATCGTACAGGCCGGCGTTGCGGATTTCTTCCAGATAGATGGCGTCGGCCTTGCGCAGGATGTCGCAGCGCTCCTGGGTCACCTCGCCGGGGATACGGATGGCAAGGCCGGGTCCAGGGAATGGATGGCGGCCGACGAATGCCTCGGGCAGGCCGAGCTCGCGGCCAAGCTCGCGCACCTCGTCCTTGAACAGCTCCCGCAGCGGCTCGACCAGGGCCATGTTCATCCGCTCGGGCAGCCCGCCGACATTGTGATGGCTCTTGATTGTCACCGATGGCCCGCCGGTGAAGCTGACGCTTTCGATCACGTCGGGATAGAGCGTGCCCTGAGCGAGGAAGTCCGCACCGCCGACCTTCTTCGCCTCCTCGTCGAACACGTCGATGAACGTCTTGCCGATGAACTTGCGCTTCGCCTCCGGGTCCGTGACGCCGGACAGGCCCGACAGGAACAATTCCTCCGCGTCCACATGGACCAGCGGGATGTTGTAGCTGTTGCGGAACAGGGAGACGACCTGCTCCGCTTCGCCCTGGCGCATCAGGCCATGGTCGACGAACACGCAGGTCAGCTGCTCGCCGATCGCTTCATGGATCAGCACCGCCGCGACGGCGCTGTCGACTCCGCCCGACAGGCCGCAGATCACCTTGCCCTTGCCGACCTGGGCGCGGATGTCGGCGATCTTGGCGTCGCGGTAGGCGCCCATCGTCCAGTCGCCGGCGCAGCCGCAGATGTGCCGCGCGAAATTGGCCAGCAGCTTGCCGCCATCGGGGGTGTGCACCACCTCCGGATGGAACATCATCGAATAGAAGCGGCGATCCTCGTCGGTGGCGATGGCGTACGGCGCGCCTTCCGATCGGGCGACGATCGAGAAGCCTTCGGGCAGCTGCTCGACCCGGTCGCCATGGCTCATCCACACTTGATGGTTCTCGCCGACCTGCCACAGGCCGTCGAACAGCGCGCTCTCTGCCACCACCTCGATAAACGCGCGGCCAAACTCGCGGTTATCGGAGGCTGCGACGACGCCGCCCAATTGGTGGGCCATCGTCTGCTGGCCGTAGCAGATCGCCAGGATCGGCACTCCGATGTCGAAGAAATGCTGCGGCGCGCGAGGACTGTCCTGCCACATCACCGACGACGGTCCGCCGGAGAAGATGATGCCCTTCGGCTTCAGCCGCTCGAACACTTCACCGGCGGCGCCGAACGGCGCGATTTCGCAATAGACCCCGGCCTCGCGCACCCGGCGCGCGATCAGCTGCGTCACCTGGCTGCCGAAGTCGACGATGAGGATTGAATCGACTGGGCTGCATGGCGGGCCGATAAGGACGCTGGCCCGAACTGTAAACCATCGGCGCGCCTTCTCGGTCGCGGGAAAGGTTGCTAGGCCCCGCACCATGCCTCCGGCCAAGTCGACCATCATCCTTTCTTACCGCCGCGACGACAGTGCCGGCGTGACCGGCCGAATCTTTGATCGGCTGGTACAGGAATTCGGGCACCGACCGCGTTTTCATGGACATCGATTCCATGCCGGCCGGCGTCGACTTCCACGAACATCTGCAGGCCATCCTGGCCGATTGCGGCGCCCTGCTGGTCGTCATCGGCAAGTCGTGGCGCTCCCAGCGCAAGGGCCAGCCGGCGCGGATCATGGACCCCGACGATTGGGTTCGCATCGAAGTCGAGACCGCCCTGGAACGCAGGATCCCGGTCGTTCCGCTGCTGATCGACGGCGCGCTCGCTCCCGAGCCGCGACCAGCTTCCCGAAACCCTGTGGCCGCTGCTCCGTCGCAATGCCCTGCCGTCGACAGCGGCCGCGATTTCCACGCCCAGATGTCGAGGCTGGTCCGGGACCTGCAAGGCTCCAGCTTGATCCGGTTGCAGTCGAGCCTGCCGCGCATCTCGGACAGTCCCCATGTCGACACCAATACGCCTGCCCGGTCGCCGAACTGGCAGGCCATTGGCAGGTGGTTCGCTGATCCTCGCCGCCATCATCACGCATCGGCGCGATCGCCATTACCGGCGCCGATCGAGGCGATCGCGATCAAGCCGGAATCGACGAGCAGACAAGCTCATCCGCCCGAGCCCCCGCCGATCCCCGCTCAAACGCCCAATAGTAAGCGCTACTACTTAACTGTCTTGACACGCCATTCGCGACTCGATAGTTAAGCACATGCTTAAGGAATTGACCCGCCTCGACCGTGCTTTCCAGGCGCTCGCCGATCCCGCCCGCCGGGGCATGCTTGCCCGACTGGCCCGGGGCCCGGCGACGGTCAGCGAGTTGGCTCAGCCGCTCGAGATGAGCCTGCCTGCGGTGCTCCAGCACCTCCAGGCACTCGAGGCGAGCGAGTTGATCCGAAGCGAGAAGAAGGGCCGGGTGCGCACCTGCAGGTTGAACCCCGGAGTGCTTGCGGCCGCCGAGCAATGGCTGGTCGACCGCCGCTCGGAATGGGAGGTCCGCCACGACCGGTTCGAAGAATATGTGATGGAACTGAAAGGCAAGGAGAAGAAGCATGACCGATAAGCTTGACCTGGTCCTGGAGCGCACCATCGACGCTCCGATCGAGCTGGTGTGGCAAGCCTACACCGACCCGGAGCATCTCAAGCGCTGGTTCGCGCCGCGGCCTTACGAGATCACGGAGTGCGAGCTCGACCCGCGTCCGGGCGGAATCTTTCGGATTCGCATGCAGGGCCCGGACGGCTTCGACACCGGCCACGGCAACGCCGGCTGCGTGCTCGAAGTGATCGAGGGCAAGAAGCTGGCCTGGACCAGCGCGCTCGGCCCCGATTATCGTCCGGCGGAAATGGCCGCTGAAGGCTGCGAATCCTTCCCGATGACGGCGATCGTCACGTTCGAGGACGCGGGCAACGGCAAGACCGCCTATCGCGCAGTCGCCCTCCACGCCAACGAAGCGGACAAGCAGAAGCATGAGCAGATGGGCTTCCATGACGGCTGGGGCACCGTCGCCGGGCAACTTGAAGAGTTCGCCCAGTCGCTTCGCGCGAATGCGTGAATTTACCGGAGGGCCGGGTCCAGCAATCTTGGTCCCGGCCCTTCCGCACCCAGCGCGTCCTCGGGGTTTCTGAGCGGGCAGAATTCCGTCGAGAGGCAGCCGCACCCGATGCACCGGCCAAGCTGGTCGCGCAGCCGGGTCAGGCGCTGAATGCGTTCTTCGAGGTCATTGCGCCACTCGGCCGACAGCCGCTCCCAGTCCCGCTTGCTCGGTGCGCGATGGGCGGGAAGTTCGCTCAAGGCCTGCTTGATCCGCACCAGCGGGATTCCCGCCCGTTGCGCGACCTTGATCACCGCAATCCGCCGCAGCACTTCGCGCGCAAACCGGCGCTGATTGCCGCTGCTCCGCGCCGCATGGATCAGGCCCTTGGCCTCGTAGAAATGCACGGCGGAAACGCGAATGCCGCTTCGATCTGCCACTTCGCCAACGCTCAGGTCGCGATGAATTTCTGCCATGGCTCTTGACCTCAACTAAGGTTGAGGAACTATGTCACGGCCCGGCAAGACGCAACAAGGGGCATTTATGAGTGAGAAATCGCAGCTTTACCGCTTTGATCGCGAGCCGAAAGTGCTCGTCATCGGACAGGATCCGCAAGTTCTGGAGATTGTTCTCGACGAGATCGGCCGGGCGGGGATCGACGCGCGCGGCCTGACTGCCGCCGAAGCCGATGGCGCGCTGACCGGCCGGTTCGACCTGATCGCGTTGGGCGGGGCCATCCCGCAAAGGCAGCGGCAGTCGCTGGAACAGGAAGCGCTGTTCCACAATCCCGACACCCGTTTCGTCCGCGTCTATGCGCCTAACGCCGCGTCACAGATCGTGGCCGCCGCACGGAATGAAGACATCCCGTCGGCCGATCTGGGGGCCTATTTCGATCGCATCGGCTATTCCGGACCTGCCGAGCCGACATTGGACGTGCTTCGTGCGCTACAGGAACTCCACCCCGCCGCCATTCCGTTCGAGGCGATCGACGTGCTGCTGGACCGCGGCGTCGACATTGCGCCGGCTGCGGTCGACGCCAAGCTGATCGACCGGCGCCGCGGCGGCTATTGCTATGAGCAAAACGGCCTGTTCGCCCGCGTTCTCAAGGCGATCGGCTTCGAGGTGGAAAACCTGGCCTCCCATGTCCGCTGGATGTCGGAACCGGGCACGCCGCTACCGCCCCTCACCCACCGCGTGCTGCGCGTGACGATTGACGGCGTTCCGTGGCTGGCCGACGTCGGGTTCGGCTCCTGCGTCCCAACCGCGCCGCTGCGCATGGATGTCGCCGATCCACAACCCACGCAGCATGAGACCTTCCGCATTGTGCGCATCGGTCCTCAGTGGCTGCTTCAGGCGCTGGTCGATCAACAGTGGCGGCCGATTTACAGCATCGCTGCGGAGCCCTGGTTCGAAAACCAGTATGAGATGGCCAATTGGTACACCTCGACCCATCCGGCATCCCACTTCCGCCACCGGCTGATCGTCACGCGGACGACGCCTGTGGCCCGGCACATCCTGGCCGACGGCCGCCTGACCATCCGCCATCCGGACGGGACGGCGGAGCAGCGCTTCCTCGATACGGACCAGATCCTCGAGGTCCTGGAGCGCGTCTTCCTGCTGTCGGTCGAGCCCGAATGGCGCGCGATCGCCGAACGCGCGGCCAAGGCCGTTGAAGCCGAACGGCTGGCCGAAGCCGCCTAACGAAAATGCGCCGGAGTCCTTCGACCCCGGCGCATCCCCAGCCCCCTGAACGAGGGACTCGATTGGGCCCCGTCAAGATCCAGCTTGACGGGATGCTGTCAGTAACCGCGCCAGTTCGCGCTGCGCCGATTGACGTCGACGTCGCGGATACGGCCGTCATAGCGGACTTCGCAATTCCAGCTCAGGTCCGCACCGGCGCCATAACCGTAGTTGCCGTAGCCGCGCTGGCCATAACCGGCGTAGCCGTTGTTGCCCGAGCTGGCGACGCCATGGACCTTCAGGCCGTAGCTTTTCCGGTCGACGCGGGTGATACCGAGCACTCGGCCGCCGTAGCCCTGGTTGCCATAGGCGCCGCCATACGGATTGCCGTACTGACCGTACTGACCGTACTGGACCGTACTGGCCGCCATATGGGACGTTGCCGTAGCCATAATAGCCTCCGCGTTGGCCGCCGAGGCGGGCTTCAACGGCGCGAGCGCACTGGTCGATCGCCACGCTCTGGTTGCCGTACTGGTTGTAGCCATAGTTGCCGTACGGATATCGGCCGTAGCCCAGCATCTGGCCAATGATATTGCCGACGGCGTTGTTGTTGCCGTAGCCGCTGCCCGGATAATATTGCGCCGCCGCCGGGGCTGCGAAGCCCACCAGCGCCGCGAAGCCGGCCGCACCGGCCAGGATTCTCGTGTTCACCGACATGGCACCCTCTCCTCATTACTCAAGTCAAAATACCGGGCACATTTGTCCGGCTTAGGAGCGACTGGTACGCACCTTGGGCTGCATCATCCCTGAATGTCGCGTTTTGCTTTCAGAAAGCATTGGAAATCGCGCCAGCCAATAGTCCGCCAATAGGCTGGCCCAAGGTGCCCCTTGCTGGGGTTAGGGACGGTGTTCGTCTTGCCGGCTGGTGGCGTCGCGGACCGACTGGTCGTGGCCGCTCTTGTCGCTGAAGAAGGATAGCGCAAACAGGCCGCAACCCAACAGCACCGAGAAGAAGACGCCGAGAATGGTGGCGACGACGAGGTGAAGATAAAGCTCACCGGTGGCCGCGAGATAGACGATGGCGCCCGCCGCCATCGCTACGCCAATGCCCGCGATCCAGCGCACCATCCGCCAGAACTCGGCTTCGGCCTTCTTCCGTTGCTCGCTCATTGCCGGGATATGGGCAACCGCCCTCGATTATTCCAGCGGCCGCAGCCCGCCGCGTCCCGCAACCACCATCGCGCCGACCAGGCAGGCCCCGAACAGCATTCCTTCCAATGCCCCGGTGACGATCAGCGTAACGGCTCCGAAGTCTGCCTCCCCGGCGATTGCACCCATCGCGTCGAGCCTCAGCTTCGAGCCGGGAAATTGCCGTGCAAGCAGGTCGAGGCTGCCACCCATCAGCCGCCCGCCGAGCAGTGCGATGACCGCTCCCGCCGCCGCCCCTGCCAGGGCGGCGATCGCCATGCTCATCCGCAGCGAGCGGCCCTCGCCCGCCCAGGCGGCCAGCCCGATCGCCCCGCCCAACAGGGCGCCTTCGGCCGCCCCGGTGATCCCCGCCGGGGCGCTCCCGAACAAGAGGTTGAAAGCGTCGATCCCCAGCAGCTTGACGATAGCGCCGACCACCGTTCCGCCGGCCGCTCCTCCGATCATGCTCCAGTACCAGGCCCGGCTCGGCGCGAGGCGGGCCGTGGCAATGCCGAACGCGACGCCCGCTCCGCCCAGCAGACCGACCAGCGCGGTGACCGACAATAGCACCAGCAGCGCAGACAGCCCGCCGACCCCCGGCAGCGACGCCGCCGCGAAGCCATAGATCAGCCCGCCGATCACCCCCGCCGCCGCTCCGCCCGCCGTCCCGGCCAGGCCAAGCTGTCGCACCCGCCGCCAGTCGCGGCCCGATGGTTGCGGGACGGTCGCCGCTGCGCCGCCCCGCCGCACCGGCGCAATAAAGCGGTAGCCATGCTTGGGCACGGTCTCGATGAACCTCGGGCTCGTCGCATCGTCGCCGAGCTGCCGCCGCAGCGTCCGGATGCACTGGGTCAGCGCCTCGTCGGTGACCGGCACCCCGCGCCACACCTCGTCGAGGAACCGTTGCTTGAGGACCAGCTTGCCGGGCTCGCGCACCATCAACGCCAGCGCGTCGAGGTAGCGGCTGCTGAGCTCCACCGGCGCGCCGTCGAGCAGCAGCCGGCGATCGCCGACGTCGAGCAGGAAGCGATCGAAGCGATAGCCGCCACCCGTCGGATTCAGCGGGACCTCATCCATTGCTCATGACGCTCACCGCCGTCCCTATCATGGTCGTCGCCTATTCATGCACGGAGGCACGGCAATGGCAAATGGGCACGGAGACCGGCGGCCGCCGTTCGCTTCCGCCGCGCTGGTCAAACAAAAAGGCCGCGGCTTTCACCGCGGCCTTTTTTGGTCCGAGCGACGAAGCGCCTAGGCTTCTTCGGCCTCGTCGACCAGCACCGGCCCCGAGTCCTGGCCCTTGGCCGAGACGTCGCGGTCGACGAACTCGATGATCGCCATCGCCGCCGCATCCGAGGCGCGGATGCCGGCCTTGACGACGCGGGTGTAGCCGCCGCTCCGGTCGGCGTAGCGCGGGGCGATCGCATCGAACAGCTTGGCCAGCTGCGTCTCGTCCATCAGCCGGGCATGGGCCAGCCGGCGGTTCGACAGCCCGCCCTTCTTGGCCAGCGTGACCAGCTTCTCGACGTAGGGGCGCAGCTCCTTCGCCTTGGCCAGCGTGGTGGTGATCTGCTCATGCTTGATGAGTGCGGCGGCCATGTTGCGGAACAGGGCGTTCCGGTGGGCCGTGGTACGCTGCAGCTTGCGGCCGGCGACGCGATGACGCATTTCTCTTCTCCGTTCGTCAGGGGTCCGTGTGAGGTAACCCCAGCCAGGCGGACTTGATCGGGAGCCGCCCTTTGTCCCTGAAATATCAAAGGCGAGGCCTCGGGCCCCGCCGTTGGCCAGCCCTCAAGCGGAAATGGCCGGCAGAGTCAAGTTTGGCGGCGGGCGTTTCCGTGCCATAACCGCCCCCTCAGCATCAGGGGGGCCCAGGGATGGATCAGGAACCGCAGCAACCGACATCGGCCGACGGCCAGCCGAAACTGTTCAGGAGCCTCCACGGCTGGATCGCCGGGGCGACCGGCCTGGTCGTCGCGCTCGGCGGCCTGGCCGCCACCTGGGATCGGATCTTCCCGACCAAACCGGCCGAGCCCCAGGCCGTCGCCGCCCCCGCCGAGACGGCGCAGCAAGCCGAGCCGGCCACCGAAGCGGCGACCCAGGCCGAGCCGGAGGCTGGCGACCCGACCAGCTACAGGGGCGAGCTGGTCGACGGCGGCAAGGTGCTCACCATCGATTGGGACGGCGAAAACTGGATAGTGACCGAAGGCGACAACGACCCCTGGTCCTATGACGAGACGCTGTCGCCCGACGAAGCCAGGGTAATGGCGGTCAGCAACGGCAATTACCTGCGCTGGCCGATCGACGGCGGCGAAGTCGACGAGAGCGAAGACAAGCTCAAATGGAAGACATACGGCAGGGTCGATGTGGTCGCGGAATCCTCGTCGGAATAGTCGGAAATCCCCCTAGGGATAGAAGATCGCCCCCGTCCCATTGAGGGCTAAAAAAAGGGCCGCTCGAAGCGGCCCTTTTGGTTGGTTTAGCAAAGTAGAGAGCTTTTTTCCGACCTGTCCTCCGGACAGCCGAAGTGGCTGCTAGCCTAAAAGCTCCTGCTCCAGCTTCTTCGCCATCTCTTCGATATTCTCCGGCGGCCAGCCGGGGATGTCCATCCCCAGCCGCAGGCCCATGCTCGCCAGGACTTCCTTGATCTCGTTCAGGCCTTGCGGCCGAAGTTCGGCGTGCGGAGCATTTCGGCTTCGGTCTTCTGGACCAGGTCGCCGATGTAGATGATGTTGTCGTTCTTGAGGCAGTTGGCCGAGCGGACCGACAGCTCCAGCTCGTCGACCTTCTTGAGCAGGTAGCGGTTGAGCTGGTTGGTGTCGGCGGCGACGCCTTCCGGAGTGCCGGCCATGCCGGGGGTGCCGACCACGCCCGCGGCCGGGGCCATGCGGATCTGGCTGTCGTCGAAGTGGACGAACAGCTGCAGCTGGTCCTGCAGGATCTTGGCGGCATAGCCGAGGCTGTCCTCCGGCGTGATGGTGCCGTCGGTCTCGATGGTCAGCGTCAGCTTGTCATAGTCCAGCTCCTGGCCGACGCGGGTGTTCTCCACCTTGTAGGCGACCTGGCGGACCGGGCTGTACAGCGCGTCGACCGGAATGAGGCCGATCGGCGCGTCGGCCGGGCGGTTGGCGGCGGACGGGACATAGCCCTTCCCGATGTCCGCGGTCAGCTCCATGTTCAGCGTCGCGCCGTCGTCGAGGTGGCACAGGACCAGCTCGGGGTTGGTGACCTCGATGTCGCCGCTGGTGGCGATCTGGCCGGCAGTGACTTCGCCCGGGCCGGTGGCGCTGAGCTGCAGCCGCTTGGGGCCTTCGCCCTCCATCTTCAGCGCGATCTGCTTCACGTTGAGGATGATGTCGGTGACGTCCTCGCGGACCCCCGCGAGGCTCGAGAACTCATGCAGCACGCCCTCGATCTTGATCGAGGTCACCGCGGCGCCCTGCAGCGACGACAGCAGCACGCGGCGCAGCGAGTTGCCGAGCGTCATGCCGAAGCCGCGCTCCAGCGGCTCGGCGACGAACGCCGCCTTGCGGCGGACGTCGGTGCCCGGCTTGCGCTCCAGCGCGTTGGGCTTCTTGAGTTCCTGCCAGTTCTTTGCGTTTACGGCCATGTTACTTCCTTGGCAGTGGGGGTGACGGCGTCCCGTCAAACCCCTGATTTCAAAGCACGTTCGGCCAAAGTATCTCTTTGGCCGGGGAAGTTAGACCCTGCGGCGCTTCGACGGGCGGACGCCATTGTGCGGGATCGGGGTCACGTCGCGGATCGAGGTGATCTGGAAGCCGACCGCCTGGAGGGCGCGAAGCGCGCTCTCGCGGCCGGAGCCCGGGCCCTTGACCTCGACCTCAAGGGTGCGGACGCCATGTTCGGCGGCCTTGCGGCCGGCGTCTTCGGCCGCGACCTGCGCCGCGTACGGAGTCGACTTGCGGCTGCCCTTGAAGCCCATCATGCCGGCGCTCGACCAGGCAATCGCATTGCCCTGCGCGTCGGTGATGGTGATCATGGTATTGTTGAAGCTGGCGTTCACATGCGCGACGCCGGCGGTGATGTTCTTGCGCTCGCGGCGGCGAAGGCGCTGGGGTTCACGTGCCATTGGAAATCCCTAATCTCTCTATGTCGAGGTGCGGTGCTGAGAAGAAGCAATCCGGCTGTCCCGCGGACAGTCGTTACTTCTTCTTCCCCGCGATCGGCTTGGCCTTGCCCTTGCGGGTGCGCGCATTGGTGTGGGTGCGCTGGCCGCGGACCGGCAGGCCCTTGCGATGCCTGAGGCCGCGATAGCAGGCGAGGTCCATCAACCGCTTGATGTTCATCGCCGTCTCGCGCCTGAGGTCGCCCTCGACGGTGTAGTCGGCGTCGACCGCCTCGCGGATGTGCAGCACTTCCTGGTCCGACAGGTCCTGGACGCGGCGTTCCGGCGCGATCGACAATTTGGTGGTGATTTCCTTGGCCTTGGCCGGACCAATGCCATGAATATATTGAAGCGCGATCACAACGCGCTTGTTGGTGGGCAGGTTAACGCCCGCAATACGTGCCATTAAATATTCTCCTAGCTCCACAGGTCAGCGGGCACCCGACCGACCCATCTCAAAGCGTTGACCCGTTCCACCACCCCAACAAAGTGACACTTTGATGAGACCCAGTAACGGAAAAACGGCGCGCGCACGAATGCGCCGCCGGTCGACCGGTGAAACGGGATGGGGGCCATGTAGGAGCACGTCTAATGTGAGTCAAGCAGGTGGAAACGCTCCCTGGCCCGGCGAATGTTCACCAATGTTCGCACTGGCCATGAAATTTGCGGCTGACCTCATTTCCAGGGACCAGGAGGATGGTCCGGCATGGCATAACTGGCGAGCTGTAGGACAGCATTTTCCGCAGCGATTGCCGCACGAGCCGCGTGCCATTACGGCAGCGCCCGATGCAGCGCCTGTTTCATGACCAGCCGATCCCGGAGAAGCTTCGCGGCGCGATCGTGGCGCTCGGCAATTTCGATGGGTTCCACCTGGGCCACCAGGCGGTGGTCGGGCGAGCGGTGCAGCGCGGCGCGCATGAGCAGCGGCCGGTAATCGTCGCCACCTTCGACCCGCACCCGGTGCGCCACTTCAAGCCCGACACGCCGCCGTTCCGGCTAACCACGCTAGACCAGCGCGAGCGGATGTTCGCACACGCCGGGGCGGACGCGATGCTGGTGTTCCGGTTCGGCGCCGAACTGGCGAGCACGACTGCGGAGGACTTCGTCTCCCAGCTGATGGCCAAGCAATTTGGCGCGGCGGGCGTGGTGACCGGCGAGGATTTCACCTTCGGCAAGGGCCGCGGCGGCAACGTCGGGGTGCTGCGCGAGGTGGGCGCGAGCAACGGCATCCTCGCTGAAACCGTCGCTCCGGTGCTGCTCGATGGCGTGCGGATCTCCTCGGGACGGGTCCGCGAGGCGCTGCAGGACGGCGATCCAGGCACAGCGACCCACCTACTCTCCCGCCCCTTCGCCATAGAGGGCGAGGTGATCCATGGCGACAAGCGGGGGCGGGAGCTGGGCTGGCCGACGGCGAATCTGGAACTCGGCAACTATCTCCGCCCCGCCTACGGCATCTATGCCGTCCGCGTGACAGTGGACGACGGCAGCGAACATGCCGGCGTCGCCAGCCTCGGTGTCCGGCCGACCTTCGATCCGCCCAAGGAGCTGCTGGAGGCGGTGCTGTTCGACTTCGACGGCGACCTCTACGGCCAACGGATCGAGGTCGCCCTACATCATTATCTGCGCCCCGAGATGAAGTTCGAGAGCCTCGCTGCGCTGAAGGCGCAAATGGACGCGGACGCCACCAAGGCGCGCTTGCTGCTCGGATGAAGCATTGGCTACGGCGCGCCGCCTTCGTCATTGCCGCCGCCCTGCTCATCCTCACTTTCGTCAACGCCAGCTGGCTGGCGCCAAAGCCGGTCGGCGGCGTCAAGCTGATCGCCCACCGCGGCGTCTACCAGCTATTCGACCATAAGGGCGTCGACCACGGCACCTGCACCGCCGACCGGATCGAGCCGCCGGTTCACGACTATCTCGAAAATACGGCGCGATCGATGCAGGCGGCGGCTCTGATCGGCGCCGACATGGTCGAGATCGACATCGCGCCGACGGCGGATGGCAGGATCGCCGTGTTCCACGACTGGACGGTCGATTGCCGGACCGATGGCAAAGGCGAGGTGCGGACCAAGACGCTGACCGAGCTGCAGGCACTAGACATCGGCCATGGCTATACCGCCGACGGCGGAAAAAGCTTTCCGTTTCGCGGGCGCCGCAAGGACCTTATGCCCAGCCTGGAGGAGGCACTGGCCGCCCTCCCTAACACGCCGATCCTGTTCAACTTCAAGGGCAGAGACCCGCGCGAGGCCGACCAGCTGGCAGCCGCCCTGAAGGCGGCGCGCCGCGATGTCGTGGCAAGGCGTGACGCCTTCTATGGAGCCACCGGACCGGTGAACCGGATCAAGGACCATTTCCCCACGTCTTTGCGGTTCACCAAGGAAGGCATCAAGGCCTGCACCAAGGACTATATGCTCTATGGCTGGAGTTCGATCGTGCCGGAAAGCTGCCGCAACGGCGTGATGATGGTGCCGCTCAACTACCAATGGGCATATTGGGGCTGGCCCAACCGGCTGATCCAGCGGATGCACAGCGTCGGTGCTCGGGTGATCATCATCGGGCCGTGGGCCGAGGACCAGCCGGGTGGGCTGACCTTGCCTGAGCAGTTGGGCGAGATCCCGGCGAGCTTCAGCGGCTATGTCTGGGTCGACGATATCTGGACAGTCGGCCCCGGCCTTCGCCCCAGCCGCGATTTCCGCAGCCAGGCGCAGATTGATGCGGCGGAGGCAGGATTGAAGCGGAGGCGGGAGGGGATAGAGTAGCCGTCATTGCGAGCGAAGCGGAGCATCCCGAAAGGGGCTGGATTGCCGCGTCGCCTTCGGCTCCTCGCAATGACGGGAGTGTTTGCATCTCACGCTTCCGCCGCTAATGCCGCGCGCGATGTCCGACGCGCCCGATAAACCCGATTACCGCTCCACCGTCTTCCTGCCCAAGACCGACTTCCCGATGAAGGCCGGCCTGCCGCAGAAGGAGCCGATGATCCTCGCCAAATGGCAGGAGGGCGACCTCTATGGGCAGGTCCGCGCCCATCGCGCGGGGCGGGAGAAGTTCATCCTCCACGACGGCCCGCCCTATGCCAATGGCGACATCCATATCGGCCATGCGCTGAACCATATCCTCAAGGACATGGTTGTGCGCACGCAAACGTTGCTCGGCAAGGACGCGCCCTATGTGCCCGGCTGGGACTGCCACGGCCTGCCGATCGAGTGGAAGGTCGAGGAGCAGTATCGCAAGAAGAAGCTCAACAAGGACGAGGTGCCGGTCAAGGAGTTCCGCGCCGAGTGCCGCGCCTATGCCCAGCATTGGGTCGACACGCAGCGCGAGCAGCTGAAGCGGCTCGGCATCGGCGGCCAGTGGGACAAGCCCTACCTCACCATGAACTATCGAGGCCGAAGGGACGATCGTCGCCGAGCTGATGAAGTTCGCCGAAAGCGGCCAGCTCTACCGCGGCGCCAAGCCGGTGATGTGGTCGCCGGTCGAGAAGACCGCGCTGGCCGAGGCCGAGATCGAATATGAGGACATCACGTCGACGCAGATCGATGTGGCGTTCGAGATTGTCGAAAGCCCGATCCCCGAGCTGGTCGGTGCCCATGCGGTGGTGTGGACGACCACGCCGTGGACGATCCCGGTCAACCAGGCGATCGCCTATGGGCCGGACGTTGAGTACCGTACTTCGCGGTGCGAGGGCATCCGTCGGCCGAGCGATTTCTGATCGCGCATGCAGGCGAGCTTGCCGGATCAAGTCTTCATGCGAGCTTGTCGGGGCGATCATCTCTGGCAGGCATGAATGTCGTTTGGCAGTCGTAAAGGCTCCGACCTCGCCGGCACCATCGCCCGCCACCCGATGCACCACCTCGGCGGCTTCTTCGCCCGGCCCCGCCCCTTCCTGCCCGGCGATTTCGTCACCACCGACAGCGGCACCGGGCTGGTCCATATGGCGCCCGACCATGGCGAGGATGATTTCGAGCTGTGCCAGGCGCATGGCATCGAGCCGCAGTTCGCGGTCGAGGCCGACGGCCGCTACCGCGACGACTGGCCATGGCTCGGCGGCGCCGACGAGCGGCGGATGTCGGTCATCAATCCCAAATTCAACGCGCCCGACGGGCCGATCTGCTCCGATTTGCGCGAAGCAGGAGCGCTGCTCGCCGCGAGCTTCGACTACAGCCACAGCTATCCGCACAGCTGGCGGTCCAAGGCCAAGGTCATCTACCGCTGCACCCCGCAATGGTTCGTGGCGATGGACAAGCCGTTGGGAGTTCACCACCCCAAGACGCGGGCGGAAATGCGGTGGGAAAATGAGGGGGGTGCGCCTCTTTCCCCTTCTCCCCCGGGGAGAAGGCCGGGATGAGGGGGCTCAGCCTTCGAGTGACCTCTCCAACGCCGAACACCCACACCCTGCCCTCGCCGTCGAGGGAGAGGGTCTACGCTGCGCCAGTTGGCGATGAACGCCATCGCCGAAACCCGCTTCGTTCCCGAAAAGGGTCGCAACCGGATCGGGTCGATGGTCGAAGGCCGGCCCGACTGGGTGCTGTCCCGCCAGCGCGCCTGGGGCGTGCCGATCGCGGTGTTCGTCGAGAAGAAGACCGGCAAGCTGCTGGTCGATCAGGAGGTCAACGAGCGGATCGTCGCCGCGATCAAGGCCGAGGGCGTCGATGCCTGGGACGACGAGCGCGCGCAGGAATATCTCGGCAACAGCTACAACGCGGCCGACTACGAGCGCGTCACCGACATCCTCGACGTCTGGTTCGACAGCGGCTGCACCCATGTCTTCACGCTGGAGAGCGGCCATTGGCCCGAGCAGCGCTGGCCGGCCGATCTCTACCTCGAAGGCTCCGACCAGCATCGCGGCTGGTTCCAGTCGTCGCTGCTGGAAAGCTGCGGGACCCGCGGGCGCGCGCCCTATGATGCGGTGCTGACCCACGGCTTCACCATGGATTCGAAGGGCATGAAAATGTCCAAGAGCCTGGGCAACACGATCAGCCCGCTCGACCTGATGCGCGATTATGGCGCGGATATCTTGCGGCTGTGGGCGCTGTCGGTCGACTTCACCGAGGACCATCGCATCGGCAAGGAAATCCTGGCCGGCGTCGGCGACCAGTATCGCAAGCTCAGGAACAGCTTCCGCTACCTGCTCGGCGCGCTCGACGGGTTCGAGCGAAGAGCGAGCGGCTGCCGGTCGCGGAGATGCCCGAGCTGGAGCGCTATATGCTGGCGCTGACGGCCGAGCTCGATGCGCGGCTCAGCACAGCGGTCAGCGATTATGACTTCAACGACTATGTCCGCGCGCTGACCGACTTCTGCAACGAGGATTTGTCGGCCTTCTTCTTCGATATCCGCAAGGACAGCCTCTATTGCGATGCGCCCACGCGATCCGAAGCGCCGCGCCTATCGCACCGTGCTCGACATCACTGTTCCACGCGCTGGTCCGCTGGGCCGCGCCGGTGCTGGTGTTCACCACCGAGGAAGTATGGGGCACGCGCTATCCGGATGCGGGCAGCGTCCACCTGCTCGAATGGCCGTTGATCGACACCGAATGGCGCGAGGATGCGGCTCTGGAGGCCAAGTGGGCCGCGCTGCGCCAGCTGCGCGAAACGGTCACCGAGGCGATCGAGCCGCTCCGCCGCGACAAGGTGATTGGATCGAGCCTTGAGGCGGAGGTGACGGTCGCCAGCGACGCCGACCCGGCCCTGCTCGCCGAGCTGTTCATCGTGTCGTCAGTGCAGCCCGGCGATGAGCTGGCGGTGGCGAAGACGGACAAGCACAAATGCGGCCGCTGCTGGCGGCTGCTGCCGGAGGTCGAGCGAAGATGGCGACCTGTGCGATCGCTGCGAGGATGTGGTGAATGGCTAATCGCGTCCAGGCCTATCTCTTCGCCGCGCTGATCTTCGTCGCCGACCAGGTTTCAGCAAGTGGTTCGCCGCCGGGCCGCTCGGGCTCCAGCTCGAGGGGCAGCAGGTCGATCTGCTGCCGATCTTCGACCTGACGCGGGTCCACAACTACGGGATCAGCCTCGGCCTCGCCCAGGCACAGAACGACACGCAGCGCTGGTTGCTGGTTGCGGTGACCGCCGCGATCGCGCTCGGCGTCGCCTGGTGGATCCGCAAGGAAGAGGCGCGCGGGGACCAGCTGGCGCTGGCGCTTGTGTTGGGCGGCGCACTCGGCAATATCGTCGACCGGATCCAGTTCGGCTATGTATTCGACTTCCTGGACCTGCATTTTGGCACGTTCAGGCCCTTTTATGTCTTTAATGTCGGCGATGCCGCGATTAGCATCGGCGTCGTCATCTTGCTGCTCCGCGCCTTTTTCATCCGCGAGAAGGCGCCCGAAGGAATGAATGAACATGCGTAAGGTTTTCCTCCTCATCGCCCCGGCGATCCTGCTCGGCGGCTGCAGCATGTTCGGGCCCAAGCAGAAATCGCTCGACGAGTTCGCCGTCGCCCGCAACGCGCCGCTGGTCATTCCGCCCGACTATTCGCTGACGCCGCCGGTCGCCGGAACGGTCAGCATGTCGGCGCAGGACGCCCAGACCCAGGCGATCGAGGCGCTGTTCGGCGGCCCGGCGCCGCGGAGTGCCACCGAAACGTCGATGCTGGAGAGCGCCGGCCGCGACCGTGCGGCGCTCGGCATTCGCTCGACTGCCGGCGATCCTGACACGCGCGTGGTTGACAAGGGGCAGGCCACCCAGTCAATCCTTGCCGCCCAGCCCGCCGACAGCGAACTGGCGACGGCCCAGGTGCCGCAGTAATAACCGGTCAGGGAAGGGGGAGCATGGCTTCGGAGAATTTATCCGCCCGCCTCGTCGAGGTCGAGGCAATGCTCGACCGATCGCGCCGCCGCTTCGAAGAAGGCAGCCGGCTGGTCGAGGAAGCGCATACCGCGCTGGCCGAAATCCAGCAGCTGCTGATCGGCACGCCGATCAGGCTGTCACCCGAGGAGAATGAGGAAGCTGCCTCTCGCCTGCTCGCCAGCCTCAAGGCCAACGGCGGCGATTTGCCGGAAACGCTGTGCGGCGGGCGGCTGGCGGTCGATCCGGTGCAACGGCTGATCCGCATCGACGGCCACCCGATCGGCATCACCGAGATGGAATATCGCGTGCTGGAGCTGCTGGCTTTCGCCCGCAACAATGTCGTCACCCGGCAAATGCTGCTCAAGCATCTCTATCGCCGCGCCGACGACCAGCCGCAGCCGAAGATCATCGACGTGTTCATCTCCAAGCTGCGCAAGAAGCTGCGTTCGGCGAGCGGAGGGGCGGAGTTCATCGAGACGATTCCGCAGCGCGGCTGGATCCTGCGCGATATCGAGCCTGCGGCGGCAGCGTAAACGGTCTGTTCCGCCGCCGTTTGCGGCCCGCTGATTTACAAAAGATTTACCGCCCTATGGCAAATCGGCGGCATGATTCATTTCATCCCCGAATCGGACGAGACATCGCAGGAGCTGCAAGGCATGGAGGCTCTTGGCCCTTATGCCGAGGCCGTCGGGCGCCTCGCGTCGATCCGCCAGGCGCTGGCCTGCGTCGAGCAATTCTCGGGTGAGGAGCCGTCGGACAGCATGGCCGAGGCCAAGCTCGCAGCCTCCTGGCCGGGGGCGTCCGCAGCCAAGCAGCGGGTTTATGATTCACGATCGGCTCGCGCCGCCGCCGCCGCGGCGGCCGGCCTCGAAGCGCTCGCCGCCCTGCACGAGGGAGGCAAGGAGCCGCATGCCAAGGCGCTCGAGCGTTTGAAGCGCGAGCTAAAGGACGGCGTCGAGAGCATCGACTTGTTGTTCAGCTTGTAAAGCCCTCTCCCTGGAGGAGAGGGTTGGGTGAGGGTGTACTCACCCTTCCGGAAACGCCGAACCCCCTCACCCCGGCCCTCTCCCCCACAGGGAGAGGGAGAAGTTAAGCAGGCCCCGTCGCCTTGGGCGTCGCCGGATCCGACCCCCATTCACTCCAGCTTCCGTCGTAAAGCCTGGCATGGCGTCCGCCGAGGCGGTGCGCGGCGAAGATCAGCGAATTGGCGGTGACGCCCGAGCCGCAGCTGGCAATGAACGGCTCCTCCGGGTCGACGTGAAGCTGGTCGAAGGCGGCGCGCAGCTCCTCGTCGGATTTCAACGTGCCGTCTTCGCGATAGAGTGACGCAAAGGGCAGGTTCTTGGATCCGGGGATGTGGCCTGCACCGACGTTGGGCCTGGGGTCGGGCTCGGTCCCCTCGAACCGCGCTTTGCCGCGGGCGTCGAGCACCGGCATGCCGAGACCGGCGAGGATTGCCTCCTTGGTCGCCACCTCTCCCGCTCGGGCATGAGCGTCGAAACGGGCGTCGCGCGGCCGCGGCTCACCGCTTTCGACGGGGCGGCCCTCGGCGCGCCATTTCTGGAAGCCGCCGTCGAGGATCGCGACCCGCTCCGCGCCGAAGTGGCGAAACATGAACCAGCCGCGTGCGGCGGTCCGTAGCGGGCTATTGTCATAGACGATGATGCGGTCGTCGCGGCCGACGCCAAGCTCGGTCATCGCCCGCCCGAAATCGCGCGGCGGATGGCAGCATATGCGGGGCCGGGTTGGACCGGTCGGAAACGACATTGATGTCGAGGAAGCGCGCACCGGGGATATGCGCCGCCGAGAACTCTGCAACGCGGGTCGCGGCCGTCGGTCGGCATGAAGGCACTGCAATCGACGATGGCGATATCGGGCTGATCGAGGCTGCGCGCCAACCAGTCGGTCGTGACGAGCGTGTCCATTTTATGTCCCTCCGCGTCATTGCGAGCGCTGGCGGCGCGTGGCAATCCAGAACGCCGCTGAACTGGATTGCTTCGCTTCGCTCGCAATGACGATGATTACAACCAATCAAATCAAGCTGCACCCAAGCTGGCGGGAGCCGCTGCAGCGAGAATTCGACCAGCCCTATATGGCCGACCTGAATCGCTTCCTGTTGGGGGAGCGCGATGCCGGCAAGCGCATCTTCCCGGCCGGAACCGACTGGTTCCGTGCGCTCGACCTGACGCCGCTCGATGAGGTCAGGTCGTGATCCTCGGCCAGGATCCCTATCACGGCCCGGGCCAGGCGCATGGCCTGTGCTTCTCGGTGCCCGCCGGCGTCCGCCCGCCGCCGAGCCTCGGTCAACATCTACAAGGAGCTGGAGAGCGACCTCGGCATCCGCCCGCCGCGCATGGCTTCCTCGAACATTGGGCGCGGCAGGGCGTGCTGCTGCTCAACAGCGTGCTGACGGTCGAGATGGGCCTCGCCGCCTCGCATCGCGGACCGCGGCTGGGAGCGGTTCACCGACGCGGTCATCCGGCTGGTCAACGCCAAGCCAGAGCCGGTCGTGTTCATGCTGTGGGGCAGCTACGCGCAGAAGAAGGCGGCTTCGTCGACATCGACATCGCGGCCATCTGGTGCTGAAGGCGCCCGCATCCTTCGCCGCTGTCGGCGCATAGCGGCTTCCTCGGCTGCCGGCATTTCTCCAAGGCCAACGCCTTTCTCGAGAGCCGGGGGCTGGCAGCCGATCGACTGGGCGTTGCCCGAATGCGCGGCGCAAGCGTAAGAGGCGCGCCATGTCCATGACCCCCAAGCATCTCGGCCAGGCCAGCGCGCTTCCCGCCTCTCCGGACGAGGCAGAGCTCGATTATGTGCCCAACCCGCGGCCGGGCTCGGCTCTATCTGGTGCGCTTTGCCGCGCCCGAGTTCACCTCGCTCTGCCCGGTCACCGGCCAGCCCGATTTCGCGCATCTCGTGATCGACTATGCGCCGGGCGAGACGATCGTCGAATCCAAGAGCCTCAAGCTGTTCCTCGGCTCGTTCCGCAACCATTGCGGATTCCATGAGGACGTTACCGTCGGCATCGGCCAGCGGCTGTTTCAGGAAATGAAGCCGCTTTGGCTGCGCATCGGCGGCTACTGGTATCCGCGCGGCGGAATGCCGATCGACGTGTTCTGGCAGTCGGGCGAGCCGCCCGAGGGACTTTGGCTGCCGGACCAGGGTGTGTGCCGCCTACCGGGGCCGGGGCTGACAAGGATTGCCGTCCTTGGCGCCGGATCCATCGGCTGCTTCGTCGGCGGCTGCTGGCAAGCGGCGGGCCTCGAGGTCCGCTTCGTCGGTCGGGAAAAGCTCGAGAGGGACATCGACCAGCGCGGCTTGACGCTCAGCGATTACAGCGGCTGGCAAGTCATTCTTCCGCCCGACGACATCGACTTTTCCGGTGCGATCCCGACGCATTGGCCGATGCCGACGTCATCGCCCTGTGCGTCAAGAGCGGGGCGACCGAAGATGCCGGAAAGCAGATTGCCGAGCATGGCCGCGACCGGCGCGACGGTCATCAGCCTGCAGAACGGCATCAGCAATGTCGCGGTGCTGGAGCGCGAGCTGGGCAGCCGGTTCCGGATCGTCCGTGGGATGGTGCCCTACAATGTCGCCTACCTCGGCGGTGGCCATTTTCACAAAGGAGTGGCGGGCGACCTGTATGCCGACGACCTTGCCGAGACGCGAGCATTGTCGGACGCGATCGGCCAGTCACCCGCTGCCCTGAAGCTGTCGGACGACATGATCGGCATCGCCTGGGGCAAGCTGCTGATCAACCTCAACAATGCAGTCAGTGCCTTGTCGGGACGGACATTGCTCGAAGAACTCCGCGATCGCGACTACCGGCGCGTGTTCGCCGCCTCGATGCGCGAGGGACTGCAGCTGCTCGACAAGGCCGGGATCGAGCCGGCCAAGGTCGGTGCCGTTGGGCCGAGGCTGCTGCCGTGGGTCATCCGATCGCCCGACTGGCTGTTCCGCAACCTCTTCATGAAAGCCTGGAAGATCGACGCCAAGGCGCGCTCGTCGATGGCTGACGACCTTGCGGCCGGCCGTAAGACCGAAGTCGACTATATCAATGGCGAGTTGGTCAGGCTTGCCGAGAGGTCTTGGCGTCGACGCTCCGATCAATCGCAAGGTGGTCGAGCTGATCCGGAAGGCCGAAGGCGGCGCGCCGCCCTGGCCATCCGACGCGCTGCGTCGCGAATTGCTAAGCCGCTAGCGGCTTCCCGGCCTCACTGCGGGTCTTGGCATAAAGCCAGAGGATCGATCCGGCGAAGGCGAGAATGCCAAGCGGCACCGCCCAGGCAAATTCCTCGACCAGCGCCAGCGGCGTCGCGTTGTCGGTCGCCCCGACAATGGCGGCGAACGCCACTCCGAACAGGGACTCGCCGACGATCAGGCCGGTTGCCATCAGCACCCCGAGCCGCTCGGCGAAAGCCGGATTGGCAGCCGTTCTCGCCCAGCGGTCGTAGACATGGCCGATGGCGGCGCCGACGGGGATCAGCAGCGTAAGAGTCATCGGCAGATAGATACCCATGCCGACCGCAAGCGGCGGCAACATGCCGCGCTTGGTTGCGCGCAGTGTCTCGTCGATGGCGCAGGCCGCGACACCGATCGCCGCGCCGAGGCCGATCAGGTTCCAATCGAGGTTTCCGCCAAGCACGCCTTGCGCAATGGCCGAGATCAGCGCCGCCTGCGGAGCGGCCAGCGCATTCTCGCCGGCGCCCGGCGCACCCTGGAAGCCGAAGGCGTCATTGAGCAGCGTCAGGATCGGCGGGATGACCACCGCGCCGAACAGCACGCCGAATATCAATGCCACCTGCTGACGCCATGGCGTCGCATGGACCAGCTGACCGGTCTTGAGATCCTGGAGATTGTCGTTCGAGATGGTCGCAACGCCGAACACGATCGCCGTTACGAACAGGGCGAATGCGACCAGGCTCTGCGTCGCGGTAGCATCGACCGACGGGAACAGCGCGGCGAGGATCAGCGAAATGCCGAGCACGGCAAGAATGCCGACACCCGAGATCGGGCTGTTGGAGGCGCCGATCAGGCCGGCCATGTAGCCGCACACCGCGGCGATCACGACGCCGGCAAACAGGATGTAGACGATGGTCACGATGAGCGTGCTGGCCGTGGCGTCGGCGATCGGTCCCGACTGGCCGAACGCGGCGAGCAGCAGCCAGATGGGGATCATCGAGGCGATGATGGTTCCGGCGACAATGGTGATCGGCAGGTCGCGCTCGGTCAGCGGCAGCCCTTCCCCCTGCCCGGCCCGCGCGGGCGCGGTTGGCGGCGATGGCCGACATGATGCCCTTGATGATCGGGCCGATGATCTTGAGCAAGGTCCAGATCGCCGCGACGCCGATCGTGCCCGCGCCGATGAAGCGCACCTTCTGGCGAAAAGTGTCGCCGACCAGCGTTCGAGCGCTTCCGGTTCGAAAACCGATGCTGCGCCGGCCAGCCCGGTCTGCCACGGCACCAGCACGAACCAGCTGATGATCATGCCGACCAGCATGGCAATTCCGACGCCGAGGCCGACCAGATGACCGACGCCGATCAGCGCCATCGACATGCCGGTCGAGACATCGTCGTGGCGCCGGCGCCGAACTTGAAGGTCTTGGCCACGTCGGCCGCGACGAGGCGCGTCTGGGCGAGAATGGCGTAGCCCGCCGACACCAGCGAGCTCAGGACGATCGCCGCCAGCCCGCGCTGATTTTCCTCAACGCCGCCGACCCCCGCGCCGACCTTCAGCACCTCGGCCGCGGCAACACCTTCCGGGATAGGGCAGGTCGGATCCGGTCACCAGTGCGCGCCGCGAGCGGCACCGAATACATCACGCCCAATATGCCGCCGATGGCGATCACCGCCACCGACAGCCAGAAGGGGAATCCGGTCCACCAGCCGACCATCACCAGGCCCGGCAGCACGAAGATGATCGCCGAGAGCGTGCCCGCGGCCGACGCGATGGTCTGGACGATATTGTTCTCCTGGATCGTCGCGCCCTGGAAGAAGCGCAGGATCGCCATGGAGATGACCGCGGCCGGGATCGAGGTTGCAAAGGTCATGCCGATCCTCAGCCCGAGGTATACGTTGGCGGCGGTGAACAGCACCGTGATCAGCGCGCCGAGGATGACGCCCCGGACGGTAAGCTCCTCTGATGCTGGTCGTCGGTACGGCCACTGTCGCCATTGTGAAACTCCCCTGTTTTGCGTCGGCGGGTGTTGGAGGTCAGAAATCAGGACTGCTGGGGGCAGTCCGTTTTTCCTTCTTCCCGCTCAAATCGTATGACGGTGTCGTAACGACTGAGCAGCAGCCGGTCACTCTCGATTTTAAGGGGCTCGCGATTGAAGTTGTGCGTCTTGTACGCGCCCTCCATCCGCGTCGCGGTCAGATAAACCGTTGACCCGTCCGACGACCAATTGCCCTCTGCTGCCTCCGACACTGCGCCATAGTCGAGCTGGTACTGGAACTTGCCGTCCTCCTCGAGCTGGAGGGCAGCGCCAACCTCGATCTGGTTGCTGCGGTAGAAGCCGACGACAGACGGCGCCTCGGCCATGGCCAGCAACAGTGCCCCAAGGATCATTCCCAACCCTTCTCCAGGAATCCGGTTGCGAAGGCGCAGTGAAGCGCGACGCCTTTGGGCAGCACGCTTTCGTCGATCATCATGGCGGGGTTGTGCAGTGGCGCGCGCGTCGATGCATCTTCGTCCCGGGCGGATACGCCGAGAAAGGCCATCGCCCCGGGCACCTGCTCAAGTACGTAGGAGAAATCCTCGCCGCCCATGCTGGATGCGGGCAGCTCGTGGAAATCATCGCCGGCGATGGTTCGGATCAATTCGACCGCGCGCGGGTCGTTGACGGTCGGCGGGTAGCCCTGTTCGATTTCGACTTGCGCGGCGCAGCCGTGCGCCGCCGCGACATGCGTGCAGATCCGCTCGAACGCCGCACGACCGCGAGCCCTTCCCTCGGCCGACAAGGTGCGCAACGTACCCAGCAGCTCAACCGCATCGGGCAGCACATTGTGCGTGGTTCCGGCGCTGATCCTGGTGATCGACAGGACGATCGGGTCGGTCACCGGCGTGCGCCGTGCCACCGCGCTTTGCAGTGCCAGCACAACTTCCGCGGCGACCGGCACCGGATCGATCGCATCGTGCGGCATGGCCGCATGTCCGCCCCTCCCGACGATGCGGGCCTTCACCGTGTCGGTCGAAGCCAGCATCGTGCCGGCCCTGCAGGCAATTCTGCCGTGCGGCAGCGTCGGCCAAATATGCAGGGCGAAGGCGGCATCTGGCAGCGGATCGCCGAGCAATCCCTCTTCGATCATGAACCGGGCGCCATGATGCCCTTCCTCTCCCGGCTGGAACATGAACAGAATGCGGCCGGCCAACCGGTCGCGCCGGGCGCTCAGGATCCGGGCTGCGCTCGCCAGCATCGCCGAATGGCTGTCGTGTCCGCACGCATGCATCCTGCCGGACTCGCGGCTGGCAAAATCCAGTCCGGTCTCCTCCTGGATCGGCAACGCATCCATGTCGCCTCGCAACAGCACCGTTCGGCCGGCGCTCGCGCCTTCCAGGACCGCGATCAAGCCGCTCGTCCGGTCGCTGCGGCGGATCGTCAGCGGAAGATCGGCCAGTTCCGCTTCGAGCTTGTCCCGGGTGCGCGGGCACTCCAGGCCCAACTCGGGCTCGGCATGGATTGCCCGGCGAAGGCTGATCAACCGATCGCGGCCCGTTTCGGCCGCACCGACCCATTGGGAGAATTGCTCCATTGCGGCAGCCTAGAGCCTGTCCGCCGAACTCCTCAACGCGCTACTGCGGCGACATCTGGTCGCGGTAGCGTTCCTCGCTGGTCAGCCGGTAATCGTCGACGTCGCGTTGGGCGTTGGCCTGGGCGGAAGCTCGCTTGGTGCCCATGGCAACATCATATTTAACCAGCGCGTCCGACAGCGCCTGCGCTTCGCCCGAGCAGGCCGCTTTTACCGCATTCGAATAGGCGGCGGCGTCGACCTTGGCGTTCATCTGGTTTGTTTCGAATGACTTCAGGCAAGCGGCAAACGCGCGCCGTGGCGCGTCGATGGCCGTTGGATTGGGCGCCGCAAGCGCGAGCGCCAGCACAAACGTGATCATACCCGTCCCCTCCACGGACATATCAACGTTCGGGAAGAATGACTCAATCCAGCAGAAAATCAATGGGGAAGCGAAGCTAGTCCCCGATCTTGACCCCGAGCGGGACAGGCGAGCTGTGGCGACGGAGGACCTGCCAGCTTTCGCCCAGGCGCACCCAGACATCGGTCAGCAGGACGCGCTCGTCGATCAATTGGCCGAGATACCGCACCTTCCATTGCGCATCGACGGTCGCCACAATCACATTTTCAAGCGCAACGCATTCGGTGACGCGCACCTCGAGGCTGGCAATGTCCATCCGCTTCAAGGCTTCGATCCATTGCTCGAGGCTGACCGCTACCGAGCCCGTCGAGCGAATTCCGACCAGTTTGAATTGCGGGTGGATCAGCCGCTTGAGGCCTTCCTCGTCCTTGGCGATCAGGCAATCTCGCCAATCGCGCTCGAGGTCGCGGACATCCATGCAGGGTGCATCAGCGGCCACGGAGCAAACCTCCGAATATTCCACGCAGCAAGCTATTGCCCAGCTGTCGACCAACCGACGATGCGATCGAGCGGCCGGCCGATTGCATCATCTTGTCGGCCATGCTCGGCCTTGCCGCCTCGCGCGCACGGCGCGCCTCCTCGCGCTCCTGTTCGCGTCTTAGCCGATCGGCTTCGCGCTCCGACTTCACGCTGCTGGCGGAGGGCATCCCTATCCGCGGCCGCACGCTGGCGCGCCGCCTCCTTCTCGGCGATTGCCTGCTGGCGCGCGGCTTCGGCGGCAGCCTTCTGTGCCGCCGTCTCGGCTTTTGCCGCCGCCGCTGCAGCCGCGGCCTCGTCGCCCTTGGCCTTCAATATCTCCTCGGCGCTGTCCCGGTCGAGCAAGGCATCATATTTGGCGCCGATCGCATCGGTCTGGATGATGATTGCCCGTTCCTGCGCCGTCAGCGGCCCAACGCGCGACCGGGGCGGCTTGATCAGCGTCCGCTCGACCGGGGACGGAGCGCCGTCAGGCATGAGCAGCGAGACCAGCGCCTCGCCAACCTTCAGCTCGGTGATCGCGCTGGTGACATCGATTTCCGGATTGGGGCGGAAGGTTTCGGCGGCCGATTTGACCGCGGCCTGATCGCGCGGGGTGAAGGCGCGCAACGCATGCTGCACCCGGTTGCCGAGCTGGCCGGCCACATCGTCGGGAATGTCGATCGGGTTCTGCGTTATGAAATAGACGCCGACGCCTTTCGATCGGATCAGGCGGACGACTTGCTCGACCTTTTCCTGAAGCGCGGGCGGTGCGTCCTCGAACAGCAAATGCGCTTCGTCAAAGAAGAAGGCGAGCTTCGGCCGGTCGGGGTCGCCGACTTCGGGGAGCAGCTCGAACAGCTCGCTGAGCAGCCACAGCAGGAAGGTCGAGTAGAGCCGCGGACTGGCCATCAACTTGTCGGCAGCGAGGATGTTGACGATTCCCTTGCCCGACTTCATCGAGCTTGAGGAAATCCTCCAGGTCGAGCGCCGGTTCGCCGAAGAAGTGATCGCCGCCCTGAGCGCGAAGCTGCAACAGCGAGCGCTGGATCGCGCCGACGCTGCTCTTCGACACATTGCCATATTCGAGCGTCAGCTCGTCCGCGCGCTCGCCGATATTGACCAGCATCGCCTGCAGGTCGTCGAGGTCGAGGAGCATCAGCCCCTCCTTGTCGGCGACATGGAAGGCGATGTTGAGCACACCCTCCTGAACCTCGTTGAGGTTCATCAGCCGCCCGAGCAGCAGCGGACCCATTTCGCTGACCGTGGTGCGGATCGGGTGGCCTTGCTCTCCAAACAGGTCCCACAACTGGACCGCGCAGGGATCATAGGACCAGTCGGAATAACCGATCTCCGCGGCGCGCGCGGCGAACGCCTCGTGCGGCTTTGCGGTCGCGGCGCCGGGCATCGCAAGGCCGGCGAGGTCGCCCTTCACATCGGCGACGAAGGTCGGCACGCCGGCCCCGGACAGCCCTTCGATGATGCCCTGCAGCGTAACCGTCTTGCCGGTGCCGGTCGCACCGGCAATCAGCCCGTGGCGGTTGGCGCGTTTGAGCTCGAGCTGCTGCGGCTTGGCTCCGCCAGGCCCTGCACCAATAAAAATCGCCGGTCGAGGCTTGGGTTGCCATCGGTCGCCTGCTCCTTCAGCCCAGGCGCGGAGCCTAGGCCGAAGGAGTGCCGGCAACAAGACGCGTCGTCAGCGTCCCGAAATGTCGACCCCGACGAACGCTTCCGGCGCCTGGCCGCGCTTGACCAGCAGCAGCACGCTGGTCCGGTTCGCGCGGCGCGCCGCGTCCACCGCTGCCAGCACCTGGGCCGGTGTGGTCACTGCCTGCCGATTGACCGAAATGATCACGTCGCCGCGCCGGATGCCCTTTTCCGAAGCGTCGCTGTTCGGGTCGACCGAGGTGATGACCACGCCGCGCACATCGTCGGGAATGTTGAGCGCACGGCTGATCTGCGGGTTCAACGGCTGCAGCGACAGGCCAAGGGCGGTGCCCGGGGCGACCGGCGCTTCCTGACCCAGCGCCTGCTCCTGGTCCTGGCCGCCGCCGGCCTGGCGGGCGAGCTCCTCCTCGGTCGGCCGCTGGCCGACCTGGACCTGCAGCGTCTGGCGCCGGCCATCGCGAATGATCTCCACCGGCACTCGTGTGCCGACCGAAGTGTTGGCGATCAGGTAGCTGACCGTTTCGTCCGGGCGTCACCTCGCGCCCGCCGACCCTGAGGATCACATCGCCCTGCTGGACCCCGGCCCGAGCCGCCGCTTCTCCAGGCACGACCGAGCGGACCAACTCGCCGCGATCCTTGGGCAGGCCCAGCGCTGCGGCGATATTCTCGTCGAGCGGCTGGAGGCCAACGCCGAGATAGCCTCGCTCCGGACGCTGGCCGCGGCGCAGCGAATCGATCACCGGCTTGGCCGCCTCGGCCGGAATGGCGAGGCCAATGCCGACGCTTGCGCCGGTCGGCGAGATCAGCGCCGAATTGATGCCGATGACATTGCCGGCCATATCGAACATCGGGCCGCCGGAGTTGCCCATGTTGATGCTGGCATCGGTCTGGATGTAGCGGTCATAGGCGCCGACGCCGGTGATGCCGCGGTGCAGCGCGGAGATGATGCCGGCGGTAACCGTGCCGCCGAGGCCGTAGGGATTGCCGATGGCGACGACCCAGTCGCCGACCCGCGCGCGCGTGGAATCGCCCCAGTTGACGAAGGGAAGATTGCTGCCCTCGATCTTCAGCAGGGCCAGTCGGACGCGCTGTCGCGGCCGATGATGCGAGCCGGGTATTCGCGCCGGTCGGACAGGGTAATCGTGACGCTGTCGACCGTGCCGGTGCCGTTGACGCCCTGAATCAGGTGGTTGTTGGTGACGATGTAGCCGTCAGGCGAAATGATGAAGCCCGAGCCGAGCGAACCGGCTTCGCGGGTCTGCGGGTTTCCTGCCCCTGGCCGCTGCCTTGCCCTTGCCCCGGACCTTCGGGACCTGGCCGCCGAACCGCCGGAAGAATTCTTCGAACGGATCGACCTGGCGACGGACCGGGACCCGCTGCTTGGTCGAAATATTGACGACTGCCGGCGCCAGCCGGGCGGCAAGTCAGCAAAGGACGTGGGCGCGCCGGCGCGCGGCACGATCGCCGAGGGCGCGTTCTGCGCGACCTGGGCGCCGGCCTGGCCGGTTGCACGGAAAAGGCGGTACCCCCCACAAGCAGGGCCATTGCGACCCCATAGGCGTAGCGCACGGGCCGAAACTCCTTCGTCGACTTCATTACTCTTCCTCGCTTGGCTTCGCGATTGCACGCGGCGACGCTAGGTCAAGCGCATGAATGCGAATTGAACAGTGCTGGCTCCTATCGTCCAGTAAATTCCTTCAGATACGAATTATTCGGCGACAGAATGATGCTGG
>CAWJNY010000011.1:0-337922 GCA_963844355.1 uncultured Alphaproteobacteria bacterium | reverse complement strand
TGACCGTCAGCGCGGCGCCCTGCCAAGCGACGCCGCGTTCGGCGAGCCAATCGTCTGAATAATAGCTGTCGCCATAGCGCTCGCCTCCATCGCAAAGTAGCGTCACGATCGATCCGGACTGCCGCCGCTGGATCATTTCCAGGACAATCTGCGCGCACGCCCAAAGATTGCTGCCGGTCGAGCCCCCGACCCGTCGGCCCAGGACGGCGCTGATCCCTCGCATTGCGCCAATGCTCTGGTGGTCGGTCACGGCGATCATCCGGTCGATAATCTCCGGAATGAAGCTAGGCTCGACGCGCGGACGGCCGATCCCCTCGATGCATGTGCTGCAACCCTCGGGCAGGGACACTACGTCCCGGTTGGCGAAGTGACGGTGGTAGACCGAGTTTTCGGGATCAGCCACGCACAGCAGGGTATCTTGCTTCTGGTAGCGGATGAACCGACCGATGGTTGCTGACGTGCCGCCAGTGCCCGCTCCGCAAACCACCCAGGCCGGGATTGGGTGCCGCTCCTCCCGCATCTGCGCGAAGATGCTTTCGGCGATATTGTTGTTGCCGCGCCAGTCGGTCGCCCGTTCTGCGTAGGTGAACTGGTCGAGATAATGACCGCCAGTCTCCTGCGCGAGACGCCTTGCCTCCGAATAGACGGCGGTCGGGTCGCTTACCGGATGGATCTCGCCGCCATAGAAGCGGATCGCGGCGATCTTCGCTGAAGCAGTGGATTCCGGAACGACCGCCAGGAAGCGGAGGCCGAGCAGGCGCGCGAAATAGGCCTCGGATACGGCGGTCGAGCCCGACGAAGATTCGATCACCACGGTGTCCGGCCCGATCCACTGATTGCACAGGGCATAGAGGAAGAGCGATCGGGCCAGTCGATGCTTGAGGCTGCCGGTTGGATGTACGCTTTCATCCTTGAGGTAGAGAGTGATATCCTCCGCGCGCGGCACGTCGATGCGGATCAGGTGGGTGTCGGCCGAGCGGTTATAGTCCGCGTCGATCGAGCGCATCGCCTGCTGCAGCCATGCGCGGTCGACCGGCCGGCGGGGAGCGAGATCGGCCGTTAAGCACAGGCTTTCCGCAGGATCTGGCAGGCCGTTCATCCGCTCACCTCGCTGTCCCCTTGGACCTCTTCAAACCGACATCGACCGGGCCCGGCTCCGCGGACGTATCACGCCGCCGGGGGCGTAGGCATCAGCATTGATGCCTAGCCTCAATGTCCGCTTTTCCACCCATTTCCGCCATTGGCCGAATGGCTCGCGTTCGACCCGTCGCGGCCATCTCTCCTATTGGAGGGATGACTTCTCTGGGAGCGATTTCGCGACACGTATCCCTATGGAGTTGTCCATGTCCGTCGGACTGTATTGGATCCGCTCCGCGGAGCGCAGCTGTCGAGGCTGGGTTCCCCACGAACCGCCTCTGACCATTCGTTTGCTGCAATCGCCGCCTTCCGCGGTGCCGTCCGATCGCATCGAGACGTAAGATGGCGTCGAACAGTCTTCGACCCATTCCCCGAGATTGCCAATCAGGTCGTAGATACCGAAACCATTGGCTGCGTAAGATCCAACCGGCGAGGTATTGGAATAGCCATCTGAACAATTTGCGAAGGAGATTGCCTCACCTTTGTAAAGGTCGCCCTTTTTATCCCGGATGACCTGATCGAACCCGTTCATGTGAGCGCAGCCGTCATCGATATCTGATCCCCAGGGATAGGCAGTTGCCGAGCCAGCTCTGGCAACATATTCCCACTCAGCTTCGGTCAGCAGGCGATAACCCCCGCCAGCCTTCGCGTTGAGCCAAGCGATAAAAGCCTTTGCGTCGTTCCAGTTCACGCAGGCGGCCGGATGATCTTCGGATTGGGGAAAACCAGGATCGCGCAAATTGGTCTGGGCGTCGAGAGCCCAGCTGCCAGGCTTTCGCCGGTCGGTCATGCAATTGCCGCTTACCAGGTGGTTGGTGTCGCGCAGAAAGGCTTCATATTGCTGCCGGGTAACCTCGTATTGACCGACCGCGAAAGGTCGAGCGATGAGGACTTTCACTTGGGGCCCTTCGTCGTCGCGCCGACCAGGTTCATCCGGTGGTGACCCCATCGTGAAGGTACCGGCTGGGACGACAATCATTTGTGGGCAACTATCGCAATCCCGAAATTTCACGCCAGGAGCAAAGATGGTTGGTGAAGCCGAGCCGCGCGCTTCTAAGGTAGCGGAGGCCGCAAGAGCAAAGCCTACGCTTGCGAACCAGATGGCCGTCACCGACTTCATGGCCGGTTGCTTCCTAAAAGCGCGATTTCGGGAGGAGCGGCGGTTACGGCGGTGACGGAATTGGACAACGGCGATCTCCTGCGGCCGTGTTCACAAGCCCTAGCGACCGGTCGCTACTGAGGCCAATCAATCTGCCCGCATAGTCCAATAAGCGGGCTTTATCTGTGCGCTGGAACGTCCGCTTCCCACCCATTTCCGCCATCGGCCGGGTGATTGCTTGCGACCGTTGGCGGACACTACGGGCTGTTATGTCGGAACAAGCCCGAAGATTCCGCGACCAGGGTGAAAAGGACAAAGCCTGATGCAAGCTCCAACGCTCGAACTGGAACGGGCATCAGCTGTAGGCAATCCATCGACCGAGCGCCGCGACCGATAGCCAGAGCAGGATTCGACGTAGCCGCCATCAGGCGGCCGAGTGGCGGCGGGTTTGCGTCCCACCGCTCAATCTGTTTACGCCAGACGATCCGGAAGGCAATTGCGTTCGCCAGAGCGAGTGCGATCAGAAATCAGCTTCAGGCGGAACGTTGCGGAATTGACCAGCGCAGCAGCGTCGGCAGCGAACATGGTCGCGCCGCTTGGAATCATCAGCACCAGCCCGGCAAGCGCTATTGGTGTGAGGGCCGAGGATAGTGCCTCGACCGGAATGCGGCGGAACAGGCCGGCGAGGCGGAGGTCCAGGATGCCGATCCCGCCGACCAGCATGACCAGTCCCAATATATGGATCAGGTTCGCGACTGGATATGCGCCGCTGCCGGCCCAAGCGCCGAACGGCGATGACTGGACGGCCTCGCCGAGCGCGCTCAGATCATTCACTGGATTAGCGCAGCTCGACCGTCTTGCCGTTGGCAGTAACCCGTTCGATCCGCATTTCGGCAGTGCCGTCCAGCCGCGGATAGCCGACAAGCGTGACCTTCTTGCCCGGCGCGACCATTGCGCGAGTGAGGCCACGTGCTTCCATCCGTGCGGTGGGCGCAAGGATCACTCGCCATTGCTTGCCCTTCCAGTCCATCGTCCCCATGCCGTGGGGATTGGCCCAGCTCACCGTCTTGAACTTGCCGGTCACGGTCAGGACCTGCTTCGCGTCATAGCTGCTCCAGCCGTGGTGGGCTTGAGTGGCGGCAGGCAACGCCAACGTGAACGCGGCGACGGCAACTATTAGCTTCTTCACCGATACCTCCCTCTGATCCCGGCAGAAAAACGGCCCGCGAAGGCGAGCGTTCCGTCTGCGCCCGCGCTGGCCAGGCGCCATGCCCCGGGTCAAAGCGCATGATGCCGCCGCGCTCGCCAGCACAAGTGGCGGGAGAGGACTAACGTCCGCTTTCCACTCAAAGCCGCCAATGGCCATATGGCTGCTTTCGACCCATTGCGGACATAAGCAAATTCAGGCGGCGATCTGTTCCAGTTGCTGGCTTACCTCGAGCCAGCGCGCTTCCAATTCCTCCAAGTCCGCTGCTAGTTTCGCCCGGCGGCGACTGAGTTCGCTCATCGACAGCGACGCAAGCTCGAGCTCGGCGCTGGCAGGATCGAACATGGCCCGGTCGAGCGCCAAACATTGCGCTGCGAGCATGGCACTCGCGGCCTCTGCTTCCCTGGCCGCCTTGTTGAGTGCGCGCGCATCTTCGCGTGCTTTGTTTTCAGACTTGCGATCGGCTTTGGAGACCTTCGGCTTTCGTTCGGCCTTGGGTTGATTACGACCCAGGACGAAGTCGATGTAGTCATCGATGCTGCCAGCATACTCGACAGCCTTGCCATTCTCGACCAGCACCAGACGATCGGCGGTCAGCTCCACCATGTGACGATCATGGCTGATAAGGATGACGGCGCCGTCATAGCCGTTGAGAGCCTGGATCAGCGCTTCGCGAGCATCGACGTCAAGGTGGTTGGTCGGCTCGTCCAGGATCAACAGGTGTGGAGCATCGCGGGTAATCAAGGCCAAGGCCAGCCGAGCGCGCTCTCCGCCTGAGAGTTTGCTGACCGGAGTCGTCGCCTTTTCTCCCGAAAAGCCGAACCGGCCGAGCTGGGCGCGAATTGCGCCCTGCGTCTTCCCTTCCATCGCGCGGGTCATGTGCTTCAGAGGAGTTTCGTCGCCGTGCAATTCCTCGACCTGGTATTGAGTGAAATAGCCGACCCGCATCTTGCCCGAGGCGTTGACCGCCCCATCCATTGGCCTCAGCTGGGCGGCCAGCAGCCGAGCAAGGGTGGTCTTGCCGTTGCCGTTCCGCCCAAGCAGTGCGACGCGGTCGTCGGGGTCGATGCGCAGGTTGAGCTGATGCAATACCGGCGTGTCCTTGGCATAGCCGACCGACGCCATGTCGAGGGTGATGAGCGGGGGCTTGAGCTCGGTCGGGCTCGGAAAATCGAAGGTGAGGCTGGGATCATCGACCAGCGCGGCGATCGGCTGCATCTTGGCCAGCATCTTGGCACGCGACTGCGCCTGCTTGGCGGTCGACGCCCGGGCGCTGTTGCGGGCGATATAATCCTGCAGTCGCGCACGCTGGGCGTCCTGCGCCGCGCTGGCGGCTGCGAGCTGGGCGGCACGCTCGGCGCGCTGCCGTTCGAAGCCATCGTAATTGCCGGAATAGAGGGCGATCTTGCCGCGCTCGAGGTGGAGGATCGTGTCGACGACATTGTTGAGAAGGTCGCGCTCGTGGCTGATGACGACCAGCGTCCCGGAAAAGCCCTTCAGGAAGCTTTCGAGCCAAAGCGTCGCTTCGAGATCAAGGTGGTTTGAGGGCTCGTCCAGCAACAGAATGTCGGGCGAGGAGAAAAGCAGCGCGGCGAGCGCGACGCGCATCCTCCAGCCGCCCGAATAGCTGTCGAGTGGCATGGCCTGCATCGCCTCGTCGAAGCCCAAGCCTAGGAGGATCCGACCCGCTCGCGCCGGTGCGCTATAGGCATCGATGGCCAGCAACCGGTCGTGGATATCGCCAAGCCGGTTGGGTTCAGTGCAATGATCGGCCTCTTCCAGCAGCGCCGCGCGTTCGACATCGGCGGCCAGAACGGCGTCGAACGGGGAGCTGGTGCCGCTTGGCGCTTCCTGGGCGATGTAGCCGAGTTCGGTGCGGCGCGGCATCTCAATCCCGCCCTCGTCGGCTTCCAATTGCCCGACGATCACCTTCATCAGGGTCGACTTGCCCGCCCCGTTGCGGCCGATGAGCCCGACCTTGCTCCCGGGTGGGATCGCAGCAGAGGCGCGGTCGAGGATTGCGCGCCCGCCAAGGCGCACCGTGATTCCATTGATGGTCAGCATGGCGGCGCGCCTAGCCGGCAATGATGGCAAACCCAAGACGGGAAAATGAGGAATCTGCCTCAACTAACGGAATTGGTCGAAGCACACCGCTCATGTCCGCTATCGACCCATTGCGGACATTAGACGAACGAGCGATGCATCACCCATGGGATATAGCGATTAGTTCCCCCCAACGGTCAGCCTCGGCCGTTGCCTGCATTTCATTATTCAAGGGGCTATCTGTTGTCAAGAGTTGTTTTACTTGCCGTGCATTTCGGCATTGGCGGGCTGCGCCACTGTCCGAGCATGACTGCTACAGGTGGGAGCCGCGCTACGGCAATCTGCGCTTTCATATGAGGCTGGTCTGTTCGCCATGGTGCTGATTGACAAATCGGCGGCCTTCAAACTGCCGTGCTGATTCACTTGGGGTTACCAATACGAATGGCTGCGCGGCGTTCAACGACGATGCCAGATGACGGGCCGCATGGGGCTGCAGCCGCTGGTACTCACCATGCCATGCACCGCCCGCGGCTTGATCTTGCGAGCGACGGCAACGGTTAGGGCCGACTTCGTTGGCCCCTTTTTTTGTCGCCCGATTTCATGTCCGCTTTCCACCCATTCCGGCCATTGCACAATCGCTGTCCTACAGCCCGCCAGACATGCCATGGCGAGGCTGGCTGTTTCTAATTGTCGGCATTTCCTGGGTGCTGCCCGCGCATCGCAGACGTCTTCACGACCGTGAACATTGTGAACATTCGAAATCCCAGTAAGTTCACACCGCAGGGCCGAAAAGGCGCCTCTCTCCGTGAACTTAGTGAGCTTATGGGTTTCAATTGAGTAACCTGCTCGGCTGTCCCCCGGACAGCCTGCGCGCGTTACTTCCCGTGGCCGCGCCAGCGCCTGACGGTGCGCTGGATGATGCCTTCCTCGTCTCCAACCTCGCGCCACGAATTGGCGAAGCTCGGATCGGATGAGGCCGGGCGCTTTTCCGGCTCCAGGTCGTCGAACCGGACTCGGATGGGAATTGCGACACCTTCGCCGCAGACGATGCATTCGCGGTTGCGCAGCGCCGGGATGGCGTCGAGGAAACCGCGCGCGCCCTCCGGCATCGCCGCACGGACGCAGGCCTGGTCGCGGTCGTTGTTCAGGCGCATCGAGATGATCGTGCCGCACTGCGACAGCACGCCTTCGGCAAGGTCCGAGGGTCGCTGCGTGATCAGTCCCAGCGACACGCCATATTTACGGCCTTCCTTGGCGATCCGCTCAAGGATCTTGCGCACCGCCTGGCCGCCCGAATTCTCGTCCTTCGGGACGTAGCGGTGGGCTTCTTCGCACACCAGCAGGATCGGGCGCTGCGCCTCGGTCCGGCTCCAGATCGCATAATCGAATACCATTCGGGCCAGCACCGACACCACCACCGAAGTCACCTCGGACGGAACGCCGGACACGTCGACGATCGAGATCGGTCGGCCATGGCTCGGCAGGCGGAACAGCTTGCCGATGAAGCTGCCCATCGTGTCGGACACCAGCATGCCGGAGAACATGAACGTGTAGCGCGGATCGGCGCGCAGCTCGTCCAGCTTGTTCTTGAGCCGCTGGTACGGCGTCGTGTCGCCGGCGCGGTCGAGCTTGCCCATCTCGGCGACCAGGACCTGGTTGAGATCGGTCAGCAGATAGGGGATCGGCGAATTGACGGTGACCTTGCCGAACTGCTCGCTCGACTTGGACTTGGTCCGGGCGGCGAGCAGCACCTTGGCGAGGATGTCGGCGTCGCGCTGCCGTTCCGCCCCGTCGGTGGTCAGCATCACCTCGCAATGTTCTTCGAAGTTGAGCAGCCAGTAGGGAAGCTGGAGATTGTCGACGTTGAACAGTTCGCCGCAGCTCTTGAACGCGGCCGAATATTCGCCGTGAGGGTCGATCATCACGATGTGACCCTCGGGCGAATATTGCGAGATGCGATGGAGGATCAGGGCGACCGAGGTCGATTTGCCGGTACCGGTCGATCCGAGCACCGCGAAATGCTTCGACAGCATCGGGTCGATGTAGAGCGTGCCGCGAATGTCGTCCGTGGGGTAGACGGTACCGATCTCGACATGGGGGTCGTCCGCCGCGGCGAAGATGGCGCGCATGTCTTCGGTGGTGACCGGAAAGACCTCGCAGCCCGGGATCGGATAGCGGGTGACGCCGCGCCGGAAATTGGCCATCCGCCCAGCGCCGGCGGTTTGGCCCTCGCCGAGAAAGTCGATTTGGGCGAGCAGCTTGCCGTCGTTGCCGGTCTGGAGCGTACGCACGTTGGCGACCAGCCACGTCGATCCGGCCTGCATCTTGACCTGGCTTCCAACCTGTCCCGACATGGCGACCGAGGCATCGGCATGGTCGAGCAGCATCTGCAAGCGGTTGAAGTCCATCCAGATCTTCGATCCTGAGCCGGCAATCTCGAGCACCCGGCCGATCGGCGGCACAGCGTTATGATCGGCCGAGGACGCCGCCGAGCCATCGGTCTCGCTATAGCTGCTCAGCTCTTCAAGGAACTGCTTCAGGCTCGGTTGATCGGTCATGTGCCTTCGCTACCTTCACTAATTAGGGTTGCGAAGGCATTAGCCGCTTCGGGTTAAGATAGGCTTTAAACGGCGGAAATCGGTCGAGATCCTAATAGCCTCGACGGCGAAAGATTGCCGCGGCCGCCCATCCCAGGCCGAGTGACAGCAACACCGAGGCCAGCCCGTAGAGGAATGCCTGCCGTCGGGCCATCAGCGCAACCCACCGCTCGAACCCCGACTTGCCAATCTGAATTTCCTTGGTGGCGGCGGCGATAACCTTGCCGTCGTCGACCAGGAAGGTCTCGGCGGTATAGGTGCCGACCGGAACCTGGCTGGGGATGGAAATACGTGCCCGATAGAGAACGCCTTCGCTGATCTCGACCCCGTGCGGATGTTCGGCGTATAGCCTCTGGCGTTCCCTCAAATCGAGCAAGCCGGACTCAAACCGCCGCTCTTTTTCCGGCAGGGCGCCGCCGACCGGCGAAAGCTGCAGGTCCTGCAGGCCGAGTTCGTAGATCGCGGCCGTGCGCTCATCGACCAATTGTCTCACCGGGGCCGAAGAGGCGACCGCATAAAAGCTCGGTGCTGAGCGGAACCGGTTGGAATCGGCGTTCATCCAGATTCCCGCGATCTTCTGCTTCTCGCGAACGAGGATTGGCTCTACCGGGCCCTTCAGCACCACGACCACGTCGGCCGGATTGCGCGGCACCCGACCACCGGGGTAGAGGATCGCTCCAAACAGCAGCAGTTGCGCGCCGGTGAAGCTGTAGCGGATCTCGACCGATCGGGCGCTGATGTCCGGCACCAGCCGCGGCTGGCTCTGGCCTAGGAGCAGCGGCGTCAGGCCCAGGAGGATCAGCGCCGGCTTCACAGATATTCGATCGAAAAGATTTCGTCCGGCCGCCAGGTCAGGCCCAGCAACATGCGCAGCGCGACCGCCAGGATGATCGCGGCCAGCGCGAAACGCAGCAGATCGGGCTTGAGGCGAGTAGCGAGCACGGCTCCATATTGAGCGCCCACCACGCCGCCGGCCAGAAGCAGCGCCGCAAGCACGATGTCGACCGCTTGGGTGGTCATGGCGTGGACCATGGTCGTCACCGCGCTGACCGCCAGGATCATGATCAGGCTGGTGCCGACTACGACGCGAGGCGCCATGCCGAGCAGATAGATCATTGCCGGAACCAGGATGAAGCCGCCGCCGATGCCGAGCAGCACAGTCATGATGCCCGCCGCGAAACCCAAGATGAAAGGCGCCAGCGGCGACAGGTAAAGGCCCGAAGAATAGAATCGCCAGCGAAGCGGCAGGGCGGCGACCCAGCGGTTGTGCCGGGGGCGTTCCTTCGATTGGGCGATCTCCACCCAGCCGAGCGCGACCAGCGCATCCTTCAGCATCAGCCCGCCGATGCCGCCCAGCAGCATGACGTAGAGGAAGCCAATGACCAGATCGATCTGGCCGGAAGTCTGAAGCAGGCGGAACAGGCCGGCGCCGGCCAGGCTGCCGATTGCGCCGCCGGCGATCATCACCATGCCCATTTTCATGTCGACGCCGCCGCGGCGCATGTGGGCGTATACGCCGGACACCGATGAGCCGGTGATCTGGGTGGTCGCCGAGGCTACCGCGACAGTCGGGGGAATGCCGTAGAAGATCAGCAGCGGCGTGGTCAGGAATCCGCCGCCGACGCCGAACATGCCGGACAGCAGGCCGACCAGTCCGCCCAGCGCGACGATCAGCAGCGCATTGACCGACATGTTGGCGATGGGGAGGTAAATGTCCATTGTCGCGGACGCGACGCTAGCCGCAATTGCGCGGCAAAACCAAGGCAATCAGGCCGAAAGTTCAATCGTTCAGAAATCGCCCGCCAGCGTGGCCACCGTGCCCGATCCCGGACGGGCGTTGCCGGCGACGTTGAGCCGGTAATCGACGTGCGCGCGCATACCCCTGCCCAGGCTGAGCGAGGCGCGCGGGCCGAGGTCGACGCGGCTCAGGCCGGGTTGAGCGGCGCCCCAGACCCCGAAGCCGGCCGACAGATTTCGCCACACCGGCCGAGTTACCGCCGCCTGGCCGTCGACGAACCAGTCCGGGTCGTTGAAATCGACCACGCCGGCCTGGAAATAGCCATCGAGAGTTGACTGCCACGGCATCGGCCGGCCATAGAAGCCACCTTCGGCGAAGACCGCAAAGGCGCTTTGCCCATAGTCGCGAAATCCGTGACGCCGCTCCAGGGTGAGTGCCACGGGCCACCGGTCGAGGGGCTGGTAGCGGATTCCAAGCGCCGCCTCCGCACCGCGCTGGCTGTTGATCGGCGCGCTGGCGCGCAGCGTGGCGGCGAGCTTGGGCGTAACGCGCCACATCAGGCGCGAACCGGCTTCGCTGCCACCCAACCTCCCGCCGCCGGCCAGGCTATCCGGTCCGGCCTCGTCCCGCATGGTCGCCCAGCCGGACAGCGACAGGCGGTCGAGGCGGGCGCGGAGCGCAGGCTGCTCGAAACTGGGCGTGGACTGACGCGGGACAGGCGCGGCCATTGCCAGCCGGCGCCCTTCCTCGACCGGGGCGAGGTCCGCACCATAAACATGCACTTCTCGCGGGTCTTGCGATGCCGGGTTCACATAGATGATCTGGGGAGGCCCGCTTCGCCCCGAAGCCGCATGCGCAGGCAAATAGACGGGATAGGGCGCGTAGACCGGAAATTGGCCATAGGCGGGCAGCGCGCCCGGCTGGCCCTGACCGAAAAGCTGCGGCGGAATGTTGGGGCGGACCGGCTCGAGTGCTGGAAGCAAGCTCGGCTGTATCGGCGGCAGGGGTCGCGGTGCCTGCGACGCTTCCGCGTCGAACGCCAGCGCTCCCAAGCCGGGAATGATGCCGAGGCTGATCGCCCGAACGGCCGCCCAGGTCAGTATCGCAAACCCCAGAAATCGGATCGACTGACTCATGATCGCGGCAGCTCCAGCGGAAAGACGTGACGGGTTTTGTCCCATTTGGGAGAGCCACCGGCCGAGTGGGCCAGCAGCGCCCGGCGCGCCGCCAACACGGAGATCAGGTTGGCGACAAGCGTTCGGGGAATGGATCGCAGGCCCTCACCGAAGCCGTAGGCCGCAGTCGTAAATCCGGCGCGCATCAACAGGCGCCAGCCCAGCATCCAGCCATTGATCCACAGCAGAGTGGCCAGCAGCGGCGAAACGGGCACCATCACTGGCGCGCCCAGCCCGGCCGCCAGGGCGATCTGGGCCCATAGCAGGGCGGACGAATATCCGGCGAGCAGGAGCAGAGCGGCCAGCGGCCCACGCCGGTCGCGCATCCGCATCCAGCGCTCGCCGGGGCCGCCACGCCAGCCGAGCCGGTCCCAGCCGGCAAAGGCAATGCCGCCGATCCACCGCGCCTTCTGCCGGACGGCCTCGCCGACCGTCGCCGGGAAATGGCCGCGACTGGCGACGACCGCGCGGCTGCCGGGCTCCGCCGGGATCCTCACGAACATGGTCTTGACCCCGATCGCGCCGAGGCGGAGACCCATTTCATAATCTTCGGTCATGCTGGTGCCGGCGAACGGTCGGCCGTCGTGACGTGCTGCAAGGCGCGAAAGGGCAACCCGCTCGATGGCGCAGCCGACGCCGGCCAGCGGGATCGCCGCGCCGACCGCTTCGCGCACGACCAGTTCCTTCATATGGGCTTCGGCGAACTCGTCGGCATAGTGTCCGGCAACCCACGGCGAATGGCGGTCGGTCAGCGGCACGACCGGCAGTTGGACCATTCCCGCATATTCGACCAGCCGGTCGAACAGCTTGAGCTCTTGAGGATGGACGACGTCCTCGGCGTCGTGCAGCACGACCGCCTTGGCGGTGCGGCCCGCCGTCTCATGGGCGACCAGCGCGGCGTACAGCCGGTTGAGGCAATCGGCCTTGGTGGTCGGGCCGTCGACCCCAACGTCCACCGGGATGACCGCGGGGATCTTCCACGCTCAGGATCGCGGCACGGGTCGCCGGGTCGTTGCGGTAATGGCCGACGAACAGCCGGTAATCGCTGGCGCCGAACCGCTCCAGGGTGGCCTTGAGCATTGGCGCAATCACATTGGCTTCGTCCCAGGCCGGGATCAGGACGGCCATCCATCCCGGCCGCATCGGCGAAGGTATGTCGCGGGCGAACATCCTGGGATGGCGCGAATAGATGATCGCTGCCCGCCACCCCCGGCGCAGAAAGTAAATCAAATCAACAGCTAAGTCATCGATTGCAAAAATCAGGAAGCCAACCGCAGCGAACAGTGCTAGTTCGGCCGTCAATTCGGTAAGGATAAACGCGAGTAGCGACATGATCGCTAAGCGCGTCCTGAATAAATGAAATTATTAGCCCGGTTCAACGCGCGAATCCCTAGAACGCAAAGTAACCGAGCGATTCAATTCATGTCATAACGGATATAGAACGACAAGCCCCAGCCAATTTGTTGATTCGCTGGCGTTTTCGTCTCATCGCGGTGCAAGGCGAAACCAAATCTTGCCGATCCCGGACAAATTGCAGATGGTCAGGAAGAACTGGGGCGGGCTGGCGGATGCGGAAGCGGCTTGCTTATGGTTGAGCAGGCGATTGAGCCTTGAAAGCGGGATGGCGTTGCCTCTGGCGGCTGCGCGAACTTGCTTGACCAATCGAGGGGCGGTGGGGGTATTTTGGGGGGACGGTTGTTCAAGGTGCCGACGAACATCGGCGTGGGGCTTTTGTCCGCGATTATCCTCGCCGCCGCCTGCCTGGCTTCGCCCGGCTTCTTCTCGGTGGACGAAGCCATCTACCATCTCGGCGCGCGCGCCGTCGCCGAAGGGGGCTCGCTGGGCATCGGCAACAACGGCTATGCCCAGTTCCATAGCGAGGCGCTGAAACTAAGGCTGCTGGTCGAGAGCCCCCAGGGCCTGACCCCGCAATATCCCGCCGGAAGCTCCCTGCTGGCCGCGCCGTTGCTGCCGTTGCTGGGAGCGAGGGCGTTCATCCTGCTGAATGCCCTGGCCGCGGTGCTCACGCTCTTCACCGTGCGAAACATCTGCCTGAGCCAGTTCAAAAGCGAAGCTGTCGCCTGGACTGCCGTGACCCTGCTCGCGGCTGGAACGTTCTGGATGGAATATGTGGTCGGGATCTGGCCGCATATGCTGTCCACCTACTTCGCGGCGCAGGCCCTGTGGTTCGCGCTGCGTCACCTGAATTCTGATAAGGATGACTATCGCGACGCGATCCTGTCCGGGCTGTTCGCGGGAGCAGGGATGCTGTTCCGGCTCGACGCAGCCCTGGCGGTGCCGGCGATCGGGCTCATCATAATAGTGTTCGCGCCCCGGTTCGTGCGTTCGTCAATCTGGTTCGGGGCGGGCGTCCTGCCGTCGCTCGCGCTGGCCTCCTGGTTCAGTTACCTGAAATTCGGATCGCCCAATCCCTTCTCCTACGGCCGTTCGGTCGGCAACCTCGACCTGTCGGCCCATGGTGTGTTTCTTGCCGCCCTCAGCGTTGGGTTCGGTGCCCTGATCCTGTGGCGAAAAGGCGAGATGGAGGACCGATCCCAAGATTGGGATCGCGGCAATTGTCCTTCTCGCCGGAGCACTTCTCGTCATTCCGGCCACGAGTGACAGGCTGCTTCGCGCAGGCAATGGGTTCCTGGCCCTGATCGTGGACATGAGGATCGTCGAAGATCATCGGGTCGGCGTTCAGGCCGGACCGGGCGGTACGAGGCTGTTCTGGGAGCTGGCCAAGAAATCGCTCGGCCAAAGCATGCCCTGGATCGGACTGACGGCACTGCTGCTGACGAAAGGCGTCCCAAAGGATGATCGTGTCATCATCGGTTCGCTGCTGCTGTTCATCGCGACGATGACCATGCCGTTCATTCTACTTTCGTGGCACGGCGGAAGCGGCAGCAATATGCGCTACTTCCTGCCCGTGCTGCCTGCGCTCGCCATCCTGTGCGCCAAGCTTGTTACCGACCTTTGGTCAGCAGTTCCCAATGCAGTTTTCTCCGCGGTTGCCGGGCTGTGGATCGGGATTGCGCTGTGCCTGGGCTGGGCGTTCCTGCATCCGTCGGGAAATGCCGGCGTCCAGCAGATCCTTTCCACCTATTTCCTGATGGCGACCGCCCTGGCGGCGATGGCCGCAGGGCATTCCATGGCGCTTCCAGCAGGCAGGGAGCAGACTGGCCATCGCACTGTTCGGTGGCGGCGTCTTCCTGTCGATGGCTTCGGCCGTCTCCGATTTCCAGCTGGCTCAATTGCGGCGCGGGGAAGCCCATGGGGTAAGCGAGGCGCTGGCGGCCTTGCCCACCCGAAGCCTGGTCATCACCTTCCCGGAATGGGGGGTGGCCCGGCTGCCCGGCAATGGATCGATCCTGGCGACGCGGGATGCGGAAACCAAGCGGACCGATCCGAAGCTGATCTTCGCCGCGCTGGATGCGGGCTATCGCGTGTTCATGGACAGTTTCGAATTCGACCCGTCGCGCAGCGTCCCGCCCGGCATCGAGGCTGAGCTGACCGCTTACACCTATCCAGAGGGCCGAATGATCGAACTGCGACGCTGGGGAGACCCGCCGCCGGCCGAGCCCGCGGCCCGGCCCTAAGCGACCGCTTTCCGTGTCGTGCCAACGCGACGGATCTGGTCAAGAATATAGTTGTTGAGGTCGCCCCTGGTTGCGACGAAGGCCTGTGCTCGCCTGCGGAAGGAACTCTGGACTTTCCGCCAGCGCCCGGTCGATCGCCATGGCTGCATCGTCGGACGGCCCGAACCGCCGGATCAGGCCTGCATCCTGCTGCTCGGTGACGTAGCAATATTCCTTGTCGATCTGCAAAAGCGCCGGAACGCCAAGCATTACCGCCTCGCTGGCGATGGTGATGCTCTCCCCGCAGTAAAGGCGGCAGTGGGCGAGCAGGTGGTGGAACTGCACCGGCGTTCCGCGATAGCGGTGCGCTTCAAGCTCATCGGGCAGGCGCCCTTCCGCCGAGATATGGACCTTGCCGCGCGCCGACAACCGGCCGACGACCGTCCGCAGCTGTTCGAGCGGGATGCCGCTTCGGCCCTGGTCGTGGTTCGCCTTCCACGCCACCGTGCGGATGACGAAATTGTCGCGCAATTCTCCAGGCCCGCCGCCTTCGCGATGGCCGGGTCGGCCCGGAAGTGATCGGGATGGAGATAAGTGAATTGCTTGCCGCCGCGAAAATGGAAGGTCCGGCCAGGGGCGACGCGGCCCTGCCAGTTGTCCGGGACATGCCATTCGTCGATGAACGGGAGCGTGAGCGCAATCTGCATCCCGGCATGCTCCGTATCGTAGAAAGAGATGCTTGGGATGCCGGTCAGCCTGCCGACATGGGAGATGGCGACGCCGCCGAACCCGACCATCACGTCCGGCCGGAACTCCCGCGCGATCCGCCGCAGCCGCCAGTCGCGCTGCAGCAGCTCGAGGCTCAACCCCAACCTGCCCTTGCCGGCGGGGTGATCGGCTGTGTGTTCGATGCCGAGCTCGTCGAGCAAGGGGACGAGGACATCCTTGTGCCGGCTGACGACGCGGACTTCCGCGCCAGACTGACGCAGCGCGACCATGCTATGATGGAAGAGCAAGGCGTCAGAGGGATGTACCAAGTCAAATAGGACCCGCATCGCACCTTCCGGTGATGAGTTGCCACCTACCCAATGAAGCACATGTTGGCATCTTGCGACACTATTGTGTGGTCTTGGAACTAGCAGGTGGCTTCGGCAGCCAATCTGCTGCAATCTCCTGGAGGCTTTCATTGGAAATCACGGGTGCACGCCGCGCTCTTGAGTTCAACAGCAAGGGACTTTGGCGTTGCCTCCGCAGCCCCCTCCAAGACGAATACTTCATGTCATTCGTCGGCTTGACTTAGCAGGCGGGGCAGAGCGCATCGTCGCGGAATTGGTACGGGAAATTCCGGGCACGATGCCCTCATTTTCGACGGCGGCAGGAGTGCCTACGATCTCGGCGAGGGCAGGGTGCTGCGAGCACGAAACCAGGCGGACGCTATTTGGACGTGCCAGCGGCTGATACCTCATTATGACTTTTTCCACCTGCATCTGCCGCCGTCCATCTATCTGGCGATCTTCCTTGGAAGGCGCGCGGTAATTCATGAGCACAGCATCCACCTCGAGCGACGCGGGAATTTCGTCCCACGGCTTTTTTTTAACCCGCATGGCAATGAATCGTGCGGCGGCTGTGATTTCCGTGAGCGAGCTCGATTAGAAGTATGATCGCCAGTAGGGAAGGCAAAGACGCAAGAGTGTTTGCCCTGCCCAATTTCGTGGCGAATCTGCCCTTTGCCAAGGACACGTAATGGGGACAACAAACCTTCTGATGGTTGCGGCTTTCCGCAAGGCCAAGCGCCAGGACGAATTGATCCGCGCACTGCCATTCATGCCAGAAGAGGTTCAGGTCAGCTTTGCCGGAGATGGTCCGAATTTGGGCGCATGCCAGCAACTCGCACGGGAACTTGGTGTTGCGCACCGCATCAACTTCCTCGGCTCGGTTCGTAACATATCGAAGCACTATGCCAATGCGCGCCTATGCGTGTTGCTCTCGGATTGGGAGGGGTTCGGATTGGTCGTACTTGAAGCAGCGTTATTCGGGAAGGCTACGGTGGTTAGTGACATCGCAGCACTTCGCGAATTTTGCGTTGACGACCGGCTGGTTTTCAGAGGTTCAAACACCAAGGAACTGGCGGACAAGCTGACGGACGCCACAAAATTTTGCGAAGAGCAAAGGGTAAAGACGGATTAGCCAAAATTGTCGAGGATCATAGCCTCCTTAATTACTCCAAGAAGCTTGATGGAATATACAGCAGTCTTAAACGAGATTAATTATCGCTCACTTTAAAAATGGTGGTGCGTATCACGTTCTGGTGACGATTATACGGGCCTGGTATTCAAACGAAGAACAACCGGGTAACTCATGCAAAACGGTGGGCGCGTCAGGTCAATTCCGCTCCCGAGATTAAGGCGATGTTAGGGCCAATTGGCATATCTTGATTAGGCGCAAAGTCACCAATTGGAACACCCTCGGTCACAATAAGATATTTGTACGGAAGCTTCCGCTTTGCGAAACGAGAGATTGCTTGAATTGTCCAGATGCTGCAGCACTTGCCTGACAATCCCGACATCTGCCCTTGGCAACTCATCATTGACGATGTCGACCTTGCGGAAGTCTACGTTGGGGAACCGGGCACGATTGCTTGCAAGAACAACATCGGAAATGTCACAACCAATGTAGGACCCGCAGCGTAGACGACTGCCCACCGAAAAATCTCCGCAACCAGATTGACCACCGATGGGTTGTCGAGATCGTCCAAGAACGACTGCACTTGGGTGACATAAGGCGTGACAATCCGTTCGTCCCTGGATCCGGTGCCCGAGAACGGGCTGCCGTCGTCGCTCTGTCCCCACGTCGCCCGCGCGTAAATTGCATCGAAAATAGCGGCCGGGGATAACCCGTTAAAGGGTCGTTGAACCCAGCGCAGTCGGAGTTTGGACAGAAAACTACGCATCACCTTGTCCGAAGCGCTAGAAATGCGGCGAGCAAACACATCCAGGCAAAATCGATCACGCGGGTAACCGCTGCGGCCAGGAAGCCAAGCGCCGGGGCAATGCCGACGTAGGGTGAAAGAAAAGCGATCACGCCTTCACGAATCCCGATTTCGGCGGGAACGATATTGATCAGCAGTCCGACAAAACCTGCGATCACCATGACGCCAGTTTGACGAATTTCCACGCTTAGGCCGATGCTCGCGAATGCGCAGAGTAGGCCAAAGGTTTCGAGGGCCACTCCAAGAAGTCGAAGCCCGCTTTCTTGTGCGATGATGCGCCAAGGTATTTTGGCCTTGCTGGCGATATTCGCAGTGGTCACCAGACCGGCAATTGCAACGAGACCGAAACCTAGAGCCAGCGGATGCGGAGCCAGCCAAAGTCCGGCATAGGTAAAGGCCACCGTGCCAAAGATACCGGTGAAAAGCAGGACGATCAGTGAGGATCGTGCGACGGAGATGCCCTTGGCCTTCAGGGCGGCAACCCTTGTCATAAAACCGCCCGGGATGGGTAACAACTCCTTAACTGCACGTGAGTAGATGACTACTTCGATGGCTTCGTGCCAGGTGAGCGATGCCCCTCCCTGCTCAGCTTTCGCCAAAAGTCGAAGTTCACAGCATTGCAAAAGGAAGCCTAAGGGCACCAGAATTGTACTATAAGCAAGCAGGTACGGAAGCTTAATACGAAGCAGATCGACGGAATTCAGAGCAACGGCACAACCGCCTGCAAAGGCGATCAACGCAACGATAAGGCCATATCTGCGAAGCTCACGCTGACGAGTGCGAATGAGCGTGAAGATTTCTAGCACGGGAGGGCTTGTCGGGCCCGAAACGTTGGAAATCAAGCCATTCGGCAGCGGGAGCGGCTGACATGGTCGATGAATTGAATCCAGCGCACGGCATTGGAATTTCGCAGCGAAAGTGTAATCCGAGTAGGATGTCGCTTGAGACAAAGGCCCGCAGGATCCTGATCGCCGGCGGCACCTCTTGGTATCTGGAAATTCCGCCGCAAGGTCATCAGCGCGCTCGCGGAGAAGGGAATGGACGTAGTCGCCGTCGCTCCCGAGGATGACTCTTCTGAACGGCTTGCGGCGATGCCAGGCGTTCTTCTGAACCGTTTGGCCGCTGGCCATTGGATGGTCGCGATCCGGCCAGGGCGCCTCTTTATTCTCTCCTTCGCTACCTTCGAATTGTTCGACAGACGCGTCCGGAACTTCGTGATCAACCACGGCATCAAGGCGAACATTTAGGGGGCTGATTTGCAGGCTGCTAACCGTCCCTTATGCAAACAGCGTGACCGAGCTCGGGACGATTCTGACGAAGTCAGGTCCGGGGCCATGGATTTCGGGAAACTTTTACGCGTTCGCCTGCAACCACGCACGGGCCCTGTTCGTCCAGAATTTCGATGATCTCGCTGAGTTGCGCGACATGGGCCTGTCCGAAAACGTCTCCGATCGTCCGCACGTTCGGCAGCGGTCTGGACCTGACACATTTCAGGGTTTGCTCCCATGCCGGATGGTAAGACCCGGACTTCCTCTTCGTAGGCCGTCTACAGCGCCGAGAAGGGCATTGGGACCCGTTGAGGCGGCTCGCCGCGGCTGCAGCACCGAGTTTTCCGATGCGCGCTTTATCACAGGTCGGTCGCAAACGTTCGCCGAACCGCGGAGCAGTGCCAGATGAAGTGTTCGAAGACTCGATACGCGAAGGGATCGTCGAGTTTATCGGCCATCAGGACGACGTACGTTCCTGGCTCAGAAAGGCGCACGTCATAATTTTACTTCCGTCGCGAAGGGAAGGAATGCCACGCGTTATTCTGGAGGCGGCAGACAATCGGCCGGCCGCCATTTCAAATGACGTACCGGGGTGCCGCGATGCGGTGATCCCTGGCCAGACCGGATTATCTTTGCGCTCCCCAGAACGTGCCAGTGTTAATCGATGCAATGCGCAGGATCTGCCGAGCCACCAGTGACGACCTCGCCGCGATGGGGCAGGCGGCGAGAGCGGACGCAGAAGCTCGATTTTCCGATGCTCGGATGGTTGAGGCGACAATCGCGTCGGTCCAAAGCCTTTCCGAGACAGGCGCTGTCTAAGTCGGTCCAGTCGCTGGCCACCCTGAGTGTTGTCCCTGCCCGTTTCCTCGAGCCTCCGGACATGGGCGAGCGTGATCTCGATCAGTTTTCGGTTGGTCCCGATCATGTCGGCCAGCAGCGACATGATCACGGTCAGCGTGCCAAGGATCAGCAGGGCGCCGCCGAGCACCAGCGACTGGATGTGCCCATCACCATCGCCGTGGAGCCAGAACCATAGAAAGCGCACGATCGGCACCGCGCCGACCAGCGAGATGATGCAGCCCAGCGCGGCGAATGTCCTGAGCGGATTATAGGTAGCGTAGGCCCGCAGGATGGTGATCATGGTGTTGGCGATGAACTGCGGGATCGAGCGGAACAGCCGCGACGGCCGCTCGGTCCGGTTGGTGCGGATCGGCACGCTGGCGATCGCCATCCGCTTGCGCCCGCCCTGGATCAGCATGTCGGTGGTATAGCTGAACTCGGTGGTGATGGTGATCCGCTGCGCCGCCTCGCGGCTGATCGCGCGAAAGCCGCTGACCGCGTCGGTGACGGTAGTCCGCGACAGGCTGCGGACGACGAAGCTACCGAACCGCTGGAGCAGGCGCTTGGCCGGATGGAAATGCTGGTTCTCGCCGACGCCGCGATCGCCGATGACGATGTCAGCCTGGCCGGCGGCGACCGGGGCGACGATCGCCCTGATGTCGTCGGCGTGGTACTGGCCGTCGGCATCGGTGTTGACGATGATGTCGGCGCCGGCCGCAGCGCCGCGTCGAGCCCCGACTGAAATGCCGCGGCGAGGCCGCGATTGCGGCGATGGCGGACCACATGGTGGACGCCGCATCCGGCGGGCGACGGCGGCGGTTCCATCGGTGCTGCCGTCGTCGACGACCAGATAGCTCGATCTCGTCTATCCCGGGGATCGACCGAGGGCAGGCGGCCACCGTGCCCGGCAATGACTCAGCCTCGTTGAAGCATGGGATCTGAATGATGAGCTTCGTCATTCCCCTGCGCCCCCCTGCGCGAACACCGAATTTGCGGCCGTCAGATCCTATGATAGGCTGCACTCCTATAGCGGCCAGCCGCAAAGCAAGTCGATGCGACCGCGAGCCGACGTTCAAGTTTAGAACGAGTTGCGGCAAGTTTAAAACTGTTCGGGAGGGCGATAGGCAATCGCGGGCGGTTGGCTCTATGAGAGATGCATAGGTCTCGCAGTCGAGCGGCGAAGGAGATGTTGATGTTCGGATCGGCAACGGTGCGGGCGACGCGGTGAAGATCCTCCTTACCGGCGGAGCAGGATATATCGGCTCGCATACGGCACTTGCGCTTGCTGCTGCCGGCCATGATCCGATTTTGCTCGACGATTTCAGCAACAGCGGCCCCGCGGTCGTCGATCGCTTGTCGCAACTGGCGGGTCGAGAGCTGGCTCTCGTTCGCGGGAATGCCGGCGATCGCGACCTGTTGAAGGATCTGTTCGCATCGCACGACATCGAGGCCGTGATGCATTTCTCGGCCAGGAAGTCCGTCGCGGAGTCCGTCGCCGATCCGCTGTCCTATCATCTGCATAACGTAGGCGGCATGCTCGCCATGCTCGAGGCGATGGACGCGGCGGGGGTTCGCACGATCGTCTTCAGCAGCAGCGCGACGGTCTATGGCGATCCCGACTCCCTGCCCATCCCCGAGGACCATCCGATCAGGGCGGTCAATCCCTATGGCCAGACCAAGCTGATTTGCGAAAAGATGCTGTCCGACCTGGCGCTCAGCGAGCGCGGCTGGCGCGTTTCGCTGCTGCGCTATTTCAACCCGGTCGGGGCTCACCCGTCGGGGCTGATCGGCGAGGAATCGCGGGGCACGCCGACCAACTTGATGCCGCTCATCGCACGGGTGGCGCTGGGACAAAGCCCGCAGTTGCAAATCTTCGGTCGCGATTATCCGACGGCGGACGGACCGCGGTGCGCGACTATATCCATGTCGCCGATCTCGCCGAGGGCCATGTCGTGGCATTGGCTGCGCTTGGGCGAGGCGATGCGCTGCAGATCTTCAACCTGGGCACCGGCCGTGGAACCAGCGTTCTCGAGCTGGTTGATGCGTTCGAGCAGGCGACCGGGCAGAAGATCGGTTGCGTGGACGCGGACCGGCGAAGCGGCGACGTCGCGGCGCTCTATGCGGCGGCCGACAAGGCGGAGCGGGAACTGGGCTGGAGAGCCACCCGCGGCCTGACCGAGATGTGCGCGGACAGCTGGCGCTTTGCTTCGGCGATGCGTTCATTTTGAAACAGTGGCATGCGGGAAAATGACATTTCAAAACGCGCTGTTACATTTCCGGGCATGTTCGATCGCATAATCGATTTTGCCCTCAAGCGTCCGGCCCTCGCCGTCACGATCGGTGTGTCCGTCGTGCTCTCGCTCGGGCTGATGATTTACTTTACGCTCCAGAATGCCTTCGCGACGGACTTCAGTGTCTACTGGCGGACGGCCAACGAGCCGGTCGCCGAGGCCTATCGGCCGCGCAGCTCGCTGCCGTTCCCATATCCGCCGACCATGCTGGTATGGATACGGCCGCTGGCAGCGCTCCCGATGTGGGTCGCCTTCGCCCTGTGGGTGGCCGCGAGCGTCGCTGCCATCGTGGCAATCTGCCGTCGATTTTTGTGCTGGCCGGCGATTGGCCTGCTGCTGATCAGCCCGCCGTTCGTGAACGGGCTTTCGACCGGCCAGGTGTCCGCCGCCCTCGCAGCGCTACTGCTTTGGGCGTGCATGACCTCGAACAGGATCGCGGCCGGCATGGCATTTGGCGTCATCGCCTCGGTAAAGCCCCAGCTTGTCCTGATGGCTCCCTTGCTGTTGCTGCTGAGACGGGACTGGCGCGCCCTATTCGGTGCCGCATTCGCGTTTCTCATGGTCGTCGCATCGACCATTCTCCTGTTCGGACCGACGATCTGGTTCGAATGGCTGCAATCGATGGAAAACTTCCGCGCCGTTCTTGTGAAGGATAATGTGCTGGGGGTGGCAATCACGCCGGCGGCAGCGGCATCCCACCTGCGGCTGCCGGCCCTGCCGTTTCTGCTCGCTGGCCTGGCCGGCGGCCTCTGGCTCATCGTCCGGTGCCGCGCGGTCGGGCCCCTGGAATCCGCAACTGTGATCGCCACATCCAGCTTGCTGGCCGCGCCTTATGCGCTGACCTACGATCTTGCCGCGATCGCACCCTTCCTGGTCTACGCCGCCTTTCAAGACCGAAAAGAAGCCCCGGTAGCGCTTGCGGGGGTCTTGAACCCCCTACCATTGTTGCTGGCCGGGAAGCTGTTGAACGATGAAGCAGCTAAGTGCGAAACCCGTCCAATGCGGGGTTCAGTCTCAGCAGCCTAGGGCGTCCAGTGGTGCGATGTCGCTTCAACGTTACTTCACCGCAAATTGCCGTGGACCGGAGATGGTTCTGCAGATCTCACCGCAGTGGAATTGAGGGCACTGCTGCGGTGTAGCCACCTAGTCGCAATGCGGTTCGCGACAATGGCGATTGCACCTCCCGCCAATCCGTCAATCGTATAGTGCCAGCCAAGAATGACTGAGCTAGCGAAGACGGCCGAGAAATAGGCGATGCCGATCTTCGGCCAACCGCGCTCGCGCAGGACGATTGCCAGCCAAGCCGCGATGGCCACATGCATTGACGGAAAGGCCGAGATCCCGCCGCCGATCAGCGCGCCCTTGGCCTGGTAATTGGCCCACAGGAACTCGGCCGCAATGCGCACCGATTCCGGAGCGACCGCTGGATCATAAGCACCGGTGAACAATGGGCCCATCGAGGCGAAGAGGTAGGCGAATGCCATGCCGATCGACCAGGTCAGCATGAAGCTCAGGATGTGGCGCGCCTTTTCGCCGTTCCGCCAGTGCACCACCCAAAGGATCCCGCCGAGATGCGCTCGCATGCCACAGCCCGTAGAACAGCCCGATCGCCGGCAGCGCCGGCTCCAGGGCCAGAGCGATCGCCTGCGGATCGATGAACAAGATCCGGTCGGTGGCGGCGAACAGTTCGTCCGCCCAGAACGGCACGATCACCGGCAGCATCGATTTCAGAAAGGTGATCGAATAGAGAAAAGTCGTCAGGATCGCGACGCCTGCTCCGATCGGCGCAAAACCGATCAGGGCAGGCCCCAGATCGGCCCTGATCCTGGCGGCAGGGTGCATCTCGCCCGAGCGCCATAACCCGTGGAAATAGCGCATGAAGCGGACAAAGGCGGCCACGACCACGATGACGATGGCGGCGATCAGGCTGGTCATGCCGCTTGGCCGGCCGGGATAGCCGGTCAAAAGGTCAAGAGCCGCGGTGCACAGCACTGCGGCCATAGTGATGGCGATCGCCGGAATAAGCCACTGTTGGTCCCGCCCCATGGCCGTTTATCTACCGTTAAAGTTTGGGAAAGTCATCGGCTTCGATGAGGCTGTCCGAGCGTGACACAAACTTGCGCAGACTTGTGATGGGTTGGGTGACGCCCCACCTTCTAGCTTCAGAAGTCCTCATTCCTCAGTACGGAGTGCGGAACGGCCGCAGCTCTCACGCTTTTACGGTCGGGTAAGGTTAATTCGATATTCGATCGGTTCATGGCATTCAATAACACCCAAGCCCGCGCAACCTATTTAACCGTCCAGCACAAGGCTGCGGGCGAAATCCGCCGCGCTGCTGCTGTCGATCGAAGGCGGGCTGCCGCGCATCATGACGATCTGGTTCGCGCTGGCGATGATGGGCTGTGCCATCCGCATTGCCGCTAGCCCAATCCGCGGAGCGCCGGACCTTTCGACTTTCATGCCTTATATATTGCTGGTTGGGGCTCCGCTGGTGTCGATGGGCCTCGCGCTCATCTGGTTCCGTCATGGTGACGAGCTTGCCCAGCCCGTCTACCGCCTCGCTATTGCTGGCCGCTGGCGGAATGTCAGCGCCAATGAGGCGCGGCGCAATTCGCTGTATGGCAGCGGCGGCATCATGGTCTCGCTGCTGGTGGGCATGCTTCTCAATGTGCCAGTCCGTTCGCTCGAATATCTGGCGGCGATGCCAGCACTGGCCGGCCACGTGCCCGAATGGCTTTCGACCCTGAGGTTCGCTCTGACCCTGGACGTGGTGCTGCTCAGCAGCCTGTACACCATCGCCTTCGTCGCGGCCCTCCGCCGCGTGCCGCTGTTCCCGCGGCTATTGGCGGCGATCTGGCTGGTCGACATCACCATGCAGCTGGTCATTGCCCGTGCCGTCGCCGCAACCAACGGCCTGCCGGCCCCGGTGGCCGAGGCATTGCACACCCTACTGGACGGCAACGTCAAGAAGGTGCTGATCAGTGTCTGTCTGTGGCTGCCCTACTTGCTGCTGTCGAAGCGCGTGAACGTGACCTTCCGCCACCGCGTGGAAGCCTAGCCGCCAGTTCCGGCGCAAAATGATTGAAACCTCCGCGGGTTCAGGACGGCGCGGTCCTGAGGTGTTTAGGCTCCACCTAGACGCAGTTATCAGAAACCGATGCCGAAAGAGGGTTAGCCCCGACATCGGGCGCGAACTCGGGCCGTGTCGCGTCGCCCGATTCGTCCACAGCTCGCCCCACAAGTGGGCCCTTAACTTTCGATAAGCGGGGATTTGGGGCACGGACTCTGTCCATTTTTGGCACGAGACCAGCCAGCCAATTCGGGCATAACGCGTCTGATGCCCGCTAAAAAATGGCGATTTTCCAGTATTTTTTCGCAACTGCGAGCAATGAAAAGAATTAACGCGAATTAAATTCGGATGCTTGACAAAAAGTTAAGGAGGAGAGAGCGTTGCACCTGTCGAGCGGCCGGGGGGCCGTGGAAACAAATGCAGCGGGGGCAATCGCTTAGGCGGCCTCTCGCCGTCATGAGAGCTCCGCTTCCCCTACGACGCGAGACGTCCCGACAGCCGATGAGGGCTGGGGGGCAAAAGTGCAGTAAGGGGACGGACTATGATCAAGTTCATTAACATGCTTCGCAACAAGCGCGGCGCTTCGGCGGCCGAATATGCGCTGATCCTCGCCATTATCGGCGCGGTCATCGCCATTGCGGCCCTGGGCCTCGCCGACGCCATCGGCAATGCCATGGATGAAACCGCCGCTTGCATCGACAATCCGAGCCGAGGACGTGTGCAACCTGCTAATTGTCTGGGGCGGCCGCGCGTATCACGGCCGCCTCCAAATTTTCTGCCCGGCGTTTTCGGGCAAAGCTGTGTATAAGTCGCGTGGGCGCGTGGACCGCCTGGTACGCGGGGGACCAGTGCAAATGAATCGACAGACCTTGATCGCTCTTGGCGTCGCGGTGGTGCTGGGCATTGCCGCCGTCATTATCGCCAACGCTTACCTGACCGGACGAGAACGACAGATGGCCGCCTCGCCGGAAGGCATGGTTCGGATCGCGGTCGCATCGATGCCGTTCAACTACGGCGACGATATCACTCCCGACAAAGTCAAATTCGTGCAGTATCCAGCGGCCAGCTTGCCGCCCGGCGCGCATCGCTCGGTCGCGGAGCTGCTGCCGGAAGGCAAGCGCCGCGTCGCGCTGCGCTCAGATCCTGGTCAATCAGCCCTTGCTTGCCGCCGACCTTTCCGGCAGCGGCCAGAATGCGTCGATCGCCGCGCTGCTGCCCGACGGCATGCGCGCGACCACGGTCCGCATCAACGACGTTTCCGGCGTGGCCGGCTTCATCAAGCCCAACGACAGCGTCGATGTTCTCGTCACGCGCGCCGCGATTGGCCCTGACGGAGCCCAGACCGGCGGCCAGGTGACCGACGTCCTGCTTCAGAACGTCCGGGTCATCGCCATGGGTCAGGATTCCGTCGGCGCTGACGGCAAGCCGAGCCCGACCAATTCGACCACGGTCGAGGTAACTCCGCTCGACGCGCAGAAGCTGGTGCTCGGCCAGCAGCTCGGCCAGTTGAGCCTGGTCCTGCGCAAACCGGGCGCGGAACAGAATATTCCGCGGACGGAGGCGATCAGCCTCGATGACCTGCGCTATACCTATTACAGCTCGCTGCCGCCGGGCATGCGGCCGCCCAACGCCGAGCAGCCGGCACCCGCCCAGCAGCAGGCGCGGATTGCCCGGCTGAGCCAGCCGCGCCGCGCACCGGCGCCGGTGCGGCGCGCGACCGCGCCGGTACAGCCGTCGACATCGACCGTCAGTGTTACCCGGGGACTGGAAACCAAGGACTATGAGGTGGGGGGCTATGCTCATTAGGACTTTCAAGGGCGCCTTGCTGGGCGCTTGTATGGGCGTCGCGGCGATCGCCGCCGCGGCTCCTGCATCGGCACAGATCACGGTCAGCCCGGCGGACGATGTCGCCGCCGGCGAGCTGGCGGTGCCGCTCAACAAGAGCCAGGTGCTGCGCACCGACCGGCCATTCGCCAAGGCGTTGATCGGAAGCCCCGACATCGCCGACGTGCTGCCGCTGTCGGACAGCTCGCTCTATGTGCTCGGCAAGAAGATGGGGACCACCAGCCTCACCCTTTATGACCGCAGCAACCGCCTGATCGCGGTGGTCGACGTTGCCGTCGGGCCCGGACGTCATCAGCCTCAAGCGTCAGTTGTCAGACCTGATGGGGGACAATGTCGGCGCCCGCATCTCCAACGACTCGATCGTTCTCGAAGGCATCGTCAGTTCGGGTCCGGCCGCGGATCGCGCCGTCCAGCTGGCCGAAACCTACGCGCCCGGCAAGGTCATCAACCTGATGTCGATCGGCTCGGCCCAGCAAGTCATGCTGGAAGTGCGCTTCTCGGAAGTCCGCCGCGGCGCATTCAAGGATCTTGGCATCAGCGCCTTCGTATCCGGAGGGGGCGATAACGGTTTCCAGGGGGTCATCGGCAACGGCTCCACGTTGACGCCCGATGTCGGAGACTCGGACGGTGACGGCGATACAAGCGAAGGCGTGCTCCGACTCGGTTCGATCACCGACGCGTTCGGGATCTTCGCCCGCTTCTTTTCGATCGCCGGCCTGGATATCAACGCGACGTTGAACGCGCTCGAGCGCAAGGGCGTGGTTACCACTCTCGCCGAGCCGACGCTGGTGGCGCTGTCGGGCGAGACCGCCAGCTTCCTCGCCGGCGGCGAATTCCCGATTCCGGTGGCCCAGGGCGGCGACGGCGGTGATGCGATTTCGGTGGAGTTCAAGGAGTTCGGCGTCAGCCTTGCCTTCACGCCGACCGTGCTCGCCGACGGCGTGATCAACATGGAAGTCGCGCCCGAGGTCAGCTCGATCGACGCCAGCGCTTCGGTGACCGTCAACGGCATCCGGGTGCCCGGCCTCCAGACCCGCCGCGCCAAGACGACGGTCGAGCTGCGCGACGGCGAGAGCTTCGCCATCGCCGGCCTGATTCGCCGGATTTTTCAGGATACCGTTCGGCAGTTTCCGATCCTCGGCTCGCATCCCGATCATCGGCACGCTGTTCCGCTCGACCAGTTTCCAGAAGGACGAGACCGAGCTGGTGATCATCGTCACGCCGCGGCTGGTGAAGCCGGTCCGCTCGGCGCAGATGAAGGTACCGACCGACCGGGCGCGCGCGCCCGACGAAGTCGACCTGTTCCTGCTCGGCCGTCCCGATACGGCAGTAGGCGTCAACCCGCTGCAGCCGACCCAGCCGTCGCCCCCGGGCCGTCCGATCGGCGAGATGCCACCGGCCGCTCCTTCAGGCGGAATGGCGGCCCTGGATCCGTCCAAGTTGGAGAAGGATTATGGCCATGCGCTTTAAGTCGATGCTGGTCCTTGCCGGCCTGGCGGTGGCAGCGACGGGTTGCGCACCGGTCGATCCCGGCTTCGGCGAGGCGCTCCACTACGACATGGCGGTGCAAACCGTCGATCCGGATCCGCAGTATCCGGCCGACGCGCGCCAGCCCGGCGATCATGGCGAGAAGGCGCAAAAGGCGACGGAGCGCTATCGCAAAGGCGCGACCAAGCCGGTCGTGCAGCAGACCGTCGGCAGCGGCGGTGCCGGCGGCACGGGTGGCGGCAACACGCCGGGAAGCTGAGGATGCGGGGACATGAAGCGACAGCTATTCGGACGCGGAGGCGATAACAGCGGGGCCGTTGCGGCGACCGTAGGCCTGTCGTTGTTCGCGCTCGTTGCGGCAGGCGGAATTGCGTTCGATTACGCCCGGCTGGCGACCCTCGACACGGAGATGCAGAACGCCGCCGACCAGGCGGCGCTGGCGGCGGCGACGCAGCTCGACAAGGAGCCGGGCGCGATCGCCCGTGCAACGCGCCGCGGCCCAGGGCCTGATCGCCAACGAGACCCTGCTGGCCAACGACGGCGATAGCGACAACATGTCCATCAAGGTCCCGACGGTCATATTCTACGCCACCAAGGCCGCGGCCGAGGCAGCCAACGGGACCGACTGTCCAACGGCCAATTCAATCAACCCGGCGGATGCGGATGCGGACCTCACCGCCAAATTCGTCTGCGTTCGAACTACCGACCGTGTCGCACGCTACGCGCTGACGCCCATCGTGGCGGCTTTCCAGTCCAACGATGTCTCGGCCATGGCGGTTGCGGGTCTGGGGTCCGCGATCTGCAAGATCCCGCCGCTGATGATGTGCAATCCCCAGGAGGGCGAGGATCCGCTCGATCCCCTGGGTTTCGACGTCTCGGATTTCGTCGGCAACGGCCTGCGGCTCGTCGAAGGCGGCGGCGGCTCCTGGGCGCCGGGTAATTTTGGCTACCTTCAGTCGGGCTTGCAGAACGGGGCCGCCGCCCTTGAATATGCGCTGGGCGCCAACAACCCGCCGGGCGATTGCGTGGCGACGGAGGCCGTACCACCAAGCCGGGCGAGAGCACGTCGGTGACCGACGGCATCAACACGCGCTTCGACATCTACGAGAACGGCCTGACCAACGCCTGTACCAGCGGCACGTGCAGCCCGGCGGAGAATGTCCGCAAGGATGTGGTCAGGGCCGCAGGGTCGACGAACTTCGGCTTCAAGACGGGCAGCGACCCCTGGGAGCTTCCGGGCATTCAGTACCTGCCCAATCCCGGAACGGGCGTACAGGCATCGCCCTATCCCTTGTCGATGGGGCATCCCCGGGATGTTTGCCACGCCAGGGACGCGGACGGCGACGGCGGAACTGAATATTGTTCGGGCGGCCGGATGGGTGATGGCGTGTGGGACCGGAACCTCTACTTCTTCGTCAACCACAAGTCGTTGCTCGGCAGCCCGGCTCCTACGGCGCCCAATGCCGACTGGAAGACTATTCCGTCGCTGGCCACCTTCGCCACCGCCAACGGAATCAATCTCGACGATATCACTCGTTATCAGGTCTATCTGTGGGAAATCGACGCAGAGGTTCTCGGCCCTTATTCATTTACGTTCACCGATCCCAACCCTCCCGGCAAGACCGTGACCCAATTCAATTACGGCCAACCGGTGAGCCCGCATGTCGGGGTCCCTGCGAGCGCCAGCCAACTGGACCGTCGCATCTCCGCGGTGGCGGTCGTGAATTGCACCGCCCAGGCCGTCCAGGGTCAATCAAAGAATGTGACGGTTAAAAAGTGGGTCGAGGTGTTCTTCGTCGAACCCTCCCTGGCGCGGGACCGCACATCCGCGGGTGACATTTACGTCGAGATCATCCGCGAGACGACGGCGGGCGGCAACGCGCCCACCAATCCGCAGGTAGTACGGCGAGACGTGCCGTACCTGATCAAATGATATTCCACGCGCTCCTTCGCGATCGGCGTGGTGCCGCGGCCGCCGAGATGGCTCTGGTCATCCCGCTGTTGCTGGCCATCATGATCGGCTCGGTCGAGCTCGGCCATTTCATGTACAATGAGCATATTCTCGCCAAGGCAGTGAGAGACGGCGCGCGCTATGCGGCCCGGCAAGGCTTCGCAAATTTCGATTGTTCGGGCGAACCCAGCGCCACCGTTCGGGACAATACCCGCGAACTGGTCCAGACCATGCTCCTGTCGGACGGCGACGACCGAATGGTCAACTGGGCGGCGACGAGCATCACCGTCACCGAAGACTGCCATACGAGCGCAACCAACATCGCCAACTCGACCGAGAACATGAGCGGGATCTACGACGAACTGGCGCTTGCCGGCGCGCCGGTGGTCAGGGTCTCGGCTCAAGTCCCCTACACGCCTGTGATCGGAGCGCCCTTTGGGTTCTCCGGTATCGGATTAAACCTCAATGCCAGTCAAGAATCGGCGGTGATGGGCATATGATCCGCCGCCTCCTTCTTGACCGCAGGGCGGCCAGCGCGGCCGAGTTCGCGCTGGTCCTGCCGCTGCTCATCCTGTTCCTGCTCGGCATCCTCGACGCAGGCCGCTACATGTGGGAGGTCAACAAGGCCGAGAAGGCGACGCAGGCCGGAGCCCGCGTCGCGATCGTCACCGATGTCCTTGACGGCGGCCTGGCGAGCAAGAGCTATGTCGGAACCATCGTCGGCGGCGTGACCCTGACACAGGGAGACGTGATCCCTGTGGCGGCTCTCGGCGAACTCCGGTGCACCAATACCGGCTGCAGCTGCCTCACCGGAACCTGTCCGACCGTGGTGAAGCCGGCCGATTACGCAACCAGGTTCAACCGAGTCTTCGAGAGAATGGAATATATGAAGCCCGGTATCGCCCAGACGAATGTCGGGATCACCTACCGCGGCGCTGGGCTGGGCTTCGCCGGCGATCCCAACGGAATGGAGATTGCGCCGCTGGTGACGGTCTGAACTGACCGGCCTGCAATTCCGACCGTTGATCCTGTTCAACGCGGTTGCCGTCGATCTTCCTGCTTTCCGCACCACGCTGACCGCCGAGGACAGCAGTGGAAGCCAGTCGAATTGAGGTTATGATGAGCGTACATTCCCCCGACCGTTCCAGCGCCCAGTGGAAGGCCGATATCGGCCCTGCCCCGGTGCGGCTGCTGCTCGACGGCATCGAAGGCGAAGCCAGCGCGCTGGTCGGCGCCAAAATCGCGGGATTCCCGCTGGATCTGGTCCTGGCGGGCGCGTCGGAGGACATCGATCCCGCGGCCATCTCCGGATCGGCCGCCGCGGTGGTCCAGGTGACCGAGAATGATGAAGCTTCGCTTGCCAGGTTCAAGAAACTGGCCGCCGGCCCCGTTCCGCTGATCGCCGCGGCCTATGATCCGTCGCTGGCGTTCGTCCGCTCGCTGGTCCGCCTGGGCGCGCACGACGTGGTGCCGCTTGCCGCTCGATCTGGACGAGCTCGAAACCGCGCTCGATCCGATCCGCCGAATGGCAGCGGCCACAGGTCCGCGACCGAAGTCCGGCCACCAGAAGGTCGTGGCGATCATCAAGAGCGACGGCGGCGTCGGCGCGACTGCCTGCTCGGCCAGCTTGCGGCGCGCTTCGCGCAGCGGGAGGCAGCCCACGGCCGCGAGGCCTGCCTGATCGACCTCGACGTCCAGTTCGGCGATGCCGCGCTTCAGCTCGGGTTGCAGCCGGCGCTGACGTTCACCGACCTGCTCGAGGCCGGCACGCGGCTCGACGGCGACCTGCTTCGCGCGATCGCCGTGCAGCATCGCAGCGGCCTTCAGGTCATGTCGGCCCCGCGCCAGATCATGCCGCTCGAAGTGCTGACCAGCGACCAGTGCTGGAGATCGTCGATCTCGCCAAGCCCGAGTTCGGCACGGTGTTCGTCGATCTTCCGGCCAACTGGACCAATTGGTCGCTGTCGCTGCTGGCCCGCGCCGACCTGGTGCTGATGGTCACCGAGCTTAGCGTCCCAGCCTTCATCGGGCGCGGCGCCAGCTCGACCTTCTGTCGGCCAGGACCTCGACAATCTCGACCTGCGGATCGTCGTCAACCGGTTCGAAAAGAGCTTCTTCAAGAACGTCTCCTCGGCCGACGCGGAGCGGGTCCTCGGCCGGCCGGTCGCCTTCACCGTCGCCAATGATCATGCGACGATGCGCCAGGCGATCGACCGCGGCGTCCCGATCGCCGAGATCAAGCGCAAGTGCGCGCTGGGCAAGGATCTCGACCTGCTCGAGTCAGGGCATTGCCGGTGCCCTTGGCCTGGAGCGCTGACCATGTGGCAGATTCGCAAGCCCAAGGATCAGGTTTCGCCCGAGGAAGTAGCCGAGCGGACCGAGGAAGAGCGCCGGCTGGTAACGACCGGCGATGCCGGCGCCTTCGCCAAGAACGAGCTGCACACCGACCTCAAGGTCGAGCTGCACCAGCGCCTGCTCGACCTCATCAACCTGTCCGCGCTCGAAACCATGTCGCGCGAGCAGATCGAGGACGAAGTCGGCGACATCGTCCTCGAGGAGCTGGCCAAGCAGCACCACGCGCTCAACCATGCCGAGCGCAAGCAGCTGGTCGACGACGTGCTCGACGAACTGCTCGGCCTCGGGCCGCTCGAGCCGCTGCTCAAGGACCCGACGATCACCGACATCCTGGTCAACGGCCACGACAGCGTGTTCGTCGAGCGCTACGGCGTGCTCGAGCCGACGCCGGTGCGCTTCAAGGACGAGAGGCACCTGCTCCGGATCATCCAGAAGATCGTCTCGGCGGTCGGCCGGCGGGTCGACGAATCCTCGCCGATGGTCGACGCCCGCCTGGCCGACGGCAGCCGCGTCAACGCGGTCGTCCCGCCGCTGGCGATCGACGGCGCCGCTGCTGTCGATCCGCAAGTTCGCCAAGGTGCCGATCAGCATGGAGCGGCTGATCGAGATCGGCAGCGTCCCCGCCCAGGTCGCCGAGGTGCTGAAGGCGATCGTCGCGGCCCGGCGCAACGTCCTCATCTCGGGCGGCACCGGCTCGGGCAAGACGACGCTGCTCAACGCCATGTCGGCGTTCATCGACGACCGCGAGCGGATCGTCACGATCGAGGATTCGGCCGAGCTCCAGCTGCAGCAGGAGCATGTCGCGCGGCTGGAGACCCGGCCCGCCAACATCGAGGGCAAGGGCGAGATCGCCCAGCGCGACCTGGTCAAGAACGCGCTGCGCATGCGGCCCGACCGGATCATCGTCGGCGAGGTTCGCGCCGGCGAGGCGTTCGACATGCTCCAGGCGATGAACACCGGCCACGACGGGTCGATGACCACGGTCCACGCCAACACGCCGCGCGACGCCCTGTCCCGCGTCGAGCAGATGATCGGCATGAGCGGGATCGACATTCCGCCGCGCTCGGCGCGCGCGCAGATCGCCTCGGCGATCAACGTCGTCATCCAGGTCGGCGCGCCTGTCCGACGGCCGCCGCCGGCTGATCAGCCTGTCCGAGCTCACCGGCATGGAAGGCGACGTCATCACCATGCAGGAAATCTTCCGCTTCCGGCAGACCGGCGTTTCGTCCGACGGCATGGTCCAGGGCCAGTTCGAAGCGACCGGCATCCGCCCGCGCTTCCTCGACCAGGTCATGGCGCACGGCGTCAGCCTGCCGCCCGACCTGTTCCGGCCCGACGCGAAGTTCGATGCATGAACGAAATCTGGCTCAGAGCGCTGGTCCTGATCCTGATCTTCGGCGCGGTGCTGTTCTGTCGTGGAGCGGATTGCGTCGGATTGTGCTCGGGCGGCGGTCGCGAAGCGCAGGCGATCAACCTGCGGCTGGAGCTGATCGGCCGAGGGCGTATCGCCGCGGCGAGGCGATGCAGCTGCTGCGCCGGCACGGCCAGCATGCTTCCCGACAGGGCTGCCCGCCGTTCTTGGCGGGCCGGCGCATCAGCTTCGAACGGATGCTGATGGCCGCCGGGCGTGACGATGCCGACCGGGCGGCTGCTGCTGATCCTGCTCGCCGCGCCGGTCGTCATGCTTCCTCGCGATCGTCCTGCTGATCGCTGGCGTCCGGCGTGCGCGCTCGGCTTCGGCCGGCTCCTGCTGCTGGCGACCTTCTCCGTCGCTGATCGGAGCCGGCATTCCCGCTGATGTTCTTGCAGTTGCGCGCCAACCGCACGCGCAAGAAGATGCAGGAGCAGTTTCCGGTCGCGCTCGACGTGTTCGTTCGCGGCCTTCGCGCCGGCCATCCGATCGCCGCGGCGCTCGACCTGCTGACGGTCGAAATGCCCGACCCGATCGGCAGCCAGTTCGGCATCGTCGTCGACGAGGTGACCTATGGCGCCGACCTGCGCGATGCGCTGTCGGCGATGGCCGACCGCTGGGACCTCGACGACATGCGGATGTTCGTCGTCTCCCTGTCGGTGCAGAGCGAGACCGGCGGCAACCTTGCCGAGATCCTCGAGAATCTGTCAGCAGGTCATCCGCGAGCGCGCGTCGATGATGATGAAGGTCCGCGCGCTGTCGAGCGAAGGCCGGATGACCGCGTGATGCTGACCGTGCTTGCCGGTGCTCGCCTTCACCGTGCTGTTCCTGGTCAACCCGGAATTCTACCTCGACGTCGCCGACGATCCGGCCTTCGTGCCCGGCTTCGTCGCCTGCTCATCCTGTTATGCTGATCGGCTTCTTCACGATCCGGCGCATGGTCGATCTGAAGGTGTAGCGCATGATCGAACTGATTCCTCGCCAACGACGTCGCGCCGGTTCGCGCTGCTGGTGCTGCTGTTCGTCGCCGTCGTCGGCGTCAGCCTATGCGCGGTCGCGGTGCTGGTCGGCGAGCGCCGCCAGGTTCGCGAGCGGCTGGTCGAGCGGTGGTCCGAGTGCGTCGGACCGGATACTGCCGCTCGGTGCCGGCGCTTCGAGTCCACGACGCACGGGGCGCCTGGGTCGAGCTGGTCAACGCGATCGAGAAAGCCGGGCATTCCGCTGGTCGACACCAAGGACGCGACGCTGCGCAGCCGGCTGATCGCGGCGGGCTACACCGCGCCCATCGCGCCGCGCGTCTATTCGCTGATCCGGCTGGCGCTGGTGCATCGGCCTGCCGGTCGCTGCTGCTCGCGCTTCATGTGGCTGGCGGCGGCTCGCCGCCGATCGATCAAGCTCTACATCGTCGGCAATGATCGCGGCCGTGCTCGGCCTCTATCTGCCGAGCCTGTTCATCCGCGCCAAGGCCGACCGGCGCCAGCGCGAGATCATCAACGGCTTTCCCGATGCGCTCGACCTGATGCTGGTCTGCGTCGAGGCCGGGCTCGGCCTGGAAGCGGCGTTCGGCCGGGTCGGCATGGAAATGACCCGTTCGCATCCCGCTGCTCGCCGAGCAATTCGGCGCGGTGGTGCTCGAGCTGCGCGCCGGGCGCAGCCGCGAGGACGCGCTGCGGCGCATGGCCGACCGCGCCGGGGCCGACGAGATCCGCGCCTTCGCGACCTTGCTCATCCAGTCGACCAAGCTCGGCTCGTCGATCTGCGCAGACGCTGCGCATCTATGCCGCGGAAATGCGCGAGCGGCGGCGGATGCGGGCCGAGGAAAAGGCGCACCGGCTGCCGGTGCTGCTGTCGATCCCGCTGGTCGCCTGCATGCTGCCGGTGATGATCGGGGTGCTGATGCTGCCGGCGGTGATCCGGGTCATGCGGCAGGTTTTGCCGGCGCTATAAGTTGGGGGCCACTTTATGAAAAATGCCGCTCTTTCATTAGCTGTCAGCGCGCTGGCCATTGCGTCCTGTAGTGGCAATGCGATCGAGGTCCGCTCAATCAAGCAGGCTCTCGCCGAGGGCCGCCAACCGGCCAGCAGCCGGGTCGCCGAAGGAAATGCGCAACTTGCGCTCGGCAATGTGGGCCTGGCAATCGAAGCTTATCGCAAGGCGTTGCGGGAGCAGCCGGACAATGTCGATGCGATGATGGGCCTCGCCACCTGCTATGATCGAATGGGCCGGTCAGACCTGTCGCGCCGTCACTATGAAATGGCGTTGGCGGTGGAACCCGCCAATACCGACGTTTATTCGCTGTTCGCCCAGTCCCTGGATGCCCAGGGACAGCGTGACGAAGCCGCACGGGTAAAGACCGAGCTGGCAGCGCGCGTCGTCGCCCCCGAGGCGTCGCGTGAAGTGCCGGGTTCGGTTCCCGTGCTGCCGCCGCCACCGGCTCAGAGTGTGACGGTCGCCCTCGCACCGCCACGCTCCTTGCCGGTGGCGGTTGAGCGTCCGGCCGGCAACGGTGTCCGGCTCGAGCGACTGTCGATGCGGGAAGTTGCGCTGGTAACGCTAACGGCGCAGCCACGCTGGGAGGCCAGGACGGTGGCGCGAACCGCCACCACCACGACTTTTCGCTTCCAGCCGAAGCCGCAGCTCGCGGTCTCTTTGCTCAACGCTGCCCGCGTCCAGGGGCTTGCGGCGCGCACCCGCGCCTATCTGACCGGCCGGGGCTTCGGCGCGGTTCGCATCGGTGATGCCCCCGCGGTTCGCCATCGAAGTGCAATCCTCTATTCGCAAGCCGATGCGCTTCGGGCCGAGCGCCTTGCCGCGCAATTCGGCTTTGCGCTTGAGAAGCGGGAAGGGCCAAGAGCGGGGGTCACCATTCTCCTGGGACGTGACGCGGCCCGGGACGCCGCGCTTCGCCCCACGGCATGACCCTTAACCTGGCGTTGCTGCTTGCACTGGCGGAGCCAAGTGCGGCTGCCGCGCCGCAGCCTGAGCAAAGCCACCCGCAGTCGCAAATCTCACTGGCCGAGGTTGGCCGGGCCATCGCTGCCGGCCGTCTTGATCAGGCGAAATCGATTCTCGGCGTCGCAATGGCGGCCGGAGCCAAAGGGGAGCCGGTCGACCGGCTATTGGCGGACCTGTCGTTTGCGCGGGGCGAAAACGAGCAGGCGCTGACCCTCTACAAAACGCTGATCGCGCAACATCCCGACGAGCTGCTGTTGCTGGAGCGCGCCGGAATCGCCGCCCTGCGTCTCGGCCGGGTGGCGGAGTCGATTCCATTGCTCGATCGGGCCACGCGTCAGCCCCAGGCGGGCTGGCGCAGCTGGAACGCCCGCGGCATCGCCGCGGATCGGCAGGGGCGTTGGGATGAGGCGAATGCCGCCTATGCCCAGGCGATGGCACTCGATCCATCGCAGGCGGAGGTTGCCAACAACCACGGCTGGTCAATGATGCTCCAAGGCCGTTGGACCGAAGCCCTGGCCAACTTCGAGAGGGCCGCAGCGATCAATCCGAAGCTGCCGCGTTTGGCCAATAATATCGAACTGGCCCGTGCGGCGGTGGGGGCCGATCTTCCACAACGGCTGACCGGCGAAGACGACGAGGCTTATGCAGCCAGATTGAATGATGCCGGCGTGGTCGCCGCCGCGTCTGGACAGACCAAGAAGGCGGAGGCGGCCTTCGCCCGGGCCATCGACGTTCGCGCACGCTGGTACGCGCGGGCCGCCGAAAATCTCGCCGCACTGGGCGCGCCTCAGTGACGCTGCTGGCGTCGGCCCCTGACTGGCTGGCGACCGTCCTCTTCATCCTGTTGCTGCTGGCGGCGATCGAGGACATGTGGCGGTTGCAGATTGAGGATTGGCTGAGCGCCGGCGTGGTCTTGGGGGCCTTACTCGCGCTGGCCATTGATGGTGCGGCAGCGGGTGTGTGGCAGAACCTGCTGCTGTTCGCCCTGATCCTCGGCTGTGGCACGCTGCTGTTCGCGCGTGGCTGGATGGGCGGCGGCGATGTCAAACTGCTTGCCGCCTGCGCCTTGTGGTTCGACCTCGGCCAAGGCTGGAAGATGCTGGTGGCGGTGGTCATTGCCGGTGGGCTAGAGTCGCTGATCATCATGCTGCTGCGCCTCCTTCCCTGGTCCGACAAGCTTCGCAAACGAGTCCCGTGGCTATGTCGCAACGGAGAGTTGCCCTACGGCGTGGCGATCGCCGCCGGCATGGCGTGGATGGGACTGGCGGTGCGATGAAGTTGCTTGCCTTGCTGCTGCTGGCCCCTGCGATCGTCGCCGCAGACGGGCAATGGGCCGTTCTCAGCCAGGGGCGCACCTGCGAGGCGGCGGCTCGATCCGTCGGCACGGTTTACAAGGACCGGCCGCCGGCCCGGGCGAGCCTTTCGTTCGATGCCGGCGGGCCACGCCGCGGGCAGTTCGCGGCAAGGCTGAGTAGGCTGCCGCGGCCTGGGGCAACCGTCATGTTGCACGTTGGGGATCGGCCGTTCCTGCTGATGGGCCAGGGCGACATGGCCTGGAGCCGGGGGCCGATGCAGGAACAGGCGATCATTGCCGCGATGAGGGCCCATGGCGGGATAAGGGTCGAGGCCAAGAGCCCGCGCGGCGGGCGAATTGTCGATCGCTATAGCCTCGAGGGAGCGCCGCTCGCGATCGACGCAGCGGCAGCTTGCGCGGCAGCACTGGCAAATCGCTGACTTTTCACCTACATGGGCTGCCTGCCATGAGCGCCGACACCTCCTTGATGCCGATTCCCGGCCCCGTCGATCCCGTGCCCGTTCCGCGGGCTGTGACACCGCGTACCGACGGCAGGGTCGAGCTCATCGGCCTGTCCAAGGAAGGCATCCGATCAGCGCTTGAAGAGTCCGGCCTCGAGCCCAAGCAGGCCAAGCTGCGCGCCAAGCAGATCTGGCACTGGATCTATAACCGCGGGGTCGGCGAATTCGCCGCGATGACCGACATCGCCAAGGCGCAGCAGCCCTGGCTGACGGAGCGCTTCATCGTCACCCGGCCCGAAGTGGTCGAGGCGCAGGTGTCGACCGACGGCACCCGCAAATGGCTGCTCCGCACCCACGACGGCCATGATTTCGAGATGGTATTCATCCCCGACGCCGACCGCGGCACCTTGTGCGTGTCGAGCCAGGTGGGATGCACGCTCAACTGCCGCTTCTGCCATACCGGCACGATGCAGCTGGTCCGCAACCTGGAGCCGGCCGAAATCGTCGGCCAGGTGATGCTGGCCCGCGATGCGCTCGGCGAATGGCCCAGCTCGCCCGAGGGGCGCATGCTGACCAACATCGTCATGATGGGCATGGGCGAGCCGCTCTACAATTTCGACAATGTGAAGCAGGCTCTGAAGATCGTCATGGACGGCGACGGGCTAGGCCTGTCGAAGCGGCGCATCACTCTGTCGACCAGCGGTGTCGTGCCGATGATGGAGCGCGCCGGCGATGAGATCGGGGTCAATCTGGCCGTTTCGCTGCACGCGGTGACCAAGGAAATCCGCGACGAGATCGTACCGTTGAATTGGAAATATGGGATCGACGAACTGCTGTCGGCCTGCGCCGCCTACCCCGGCGCGAACAACGCCCGGCGCATCACCTTTGAATATGTGATGCTCAGGGACAAGAACGACAGCGATGCCGATGCACGAGAACTGGTGCGGCTGCTTAGACACTATAAGTTGCCGGCCAAGGTCAATTTGATCCCGTTCAATCCCTGGCCCGGCGCGCCGTATGAATGCTCGACCGACGAGCGGATCAGGGCGTTCAGCAACATCGTGTTCGAGGCCGGCATTTCGGCGCCTGTCCGTACTCCGCGCGGCCGCGACATCGACGCCGCTTGCGGGCAGCTCAAGACCGCGTCGGAAAAGAAGCGGCGGTCGCAACGGGACGCGGAAGCCGCCCTGGCCTCCAACGCCGCCTGACGGGCGGGTTAACCCCTTGCCAAGCGAATTGCGCCATAAGGCGTGCCGGGGCGGGGAGCAGGATGGCAAGCACAGCAGCAGTGGCGGATAATGCCGGCAGGATTGTGAAGCTCCGCTTCATTCTGGCGATCTTCTGCGGGTCCTTCCTGTTGTTCATGGTCCAGCCGATGATCGCGCGAATGGCGTTGCCGCGGCTTGGCGGCGCACCGGCCGTGTGGAATTCGGCCATGCTGGTTTATCAGCTGCTGCTGCTGGGCGGCTACGCCTACGCCCACTGGCTCGGCCGCTTCGCGCCGCGCACGCAGGCCATGGTGCACCTTGCCCTGTTGCTCGCCGCGGCAGCGATGCTGCCGATCGGATTAATTGCCAGCAACCCTGCGCCCGACGCCAACATCTTCTTGTGGGTGCCGTGGCTGCTGCTGGTGTCGATCGGGCCTTTGTTCCTCGCCATATCGGCCCAGGCCCCGCTGTTGCAGCGATGGTTTGCGATCACCGGCCAAGGCGATCCCTATCCGCTTTACGCGGCGTCGAACCTTGGCAGCTTCGGCGGTTTGGTCGCCTATCCTTTGCTGGTCGAGCCGCTGCTGCCTGTTGTCCTGCAAAGCATCTCGTGGAGCATCGGCTACGGCGTCTTGGTCCTGCTGGTCGCCGCCTGCGGCCTGATGTTGCCCAAGGGGGAGCTACCCCGGCAGGCACTGGAACGAACGTCGGCGCCAAGCTTGCGGGACGTGATGTTTTGGATCGGTCTGGCGGCCATCCCGTCCGCGCTGATCCTTTCCACCACCCTGTTCATCACCACCGACATTGTGGCCATGCCGCTGCTGTGGGTTGTGCCGCTTGGGCTCTACCTGCTCAGCTTCTCCGTGGCATTCGCCACCAACCGCCGCCCGGCGCAGATAATCAGCGCGATCGCACCGGTTGCGCTGCTACTGGCCGCCGGCGGACTGTTCATGAATACGAGCTGGTGGCTATTCGTGATCAGCGCCTCAATCCTCAGTTTGTTCGCCGTATCGGTGGCGTTGCATAGCGCCCTGTTCGACCGACGCCCCGATCCACAGCATCTGACCGCATTCTACCTCTATTTGGCCTTGGGCGGGGCGATCGGTGGCATGTTCGGAGCGTTGGTCGCCCCGTTGCTGTTCGATTGGACCTACGAGCATCCACTGCTGATGGTTGCCGCCGCACTGGCGATCCCCGCCGTCAGCCCAGTCGGCCCTGTTGATAGGCTATGGAGCAACCGTTCGGCAGCGCGTCGCATCGCGCTCTGGGGTATCGCCATAATGCTGATGATTTCGCTGGCCGGTTATGGAGCGTTCGGCATTCCGGGATCGCGGCAGCTCGCTCAGGTCGCTGCCGGCCTTATCTTCCTCGTCGGCCTTGTCGCAATTGGGAACCGGCTTTTGTTCGCGGCCGCCATAGCCTCGCTGATGCTGAGCATGGGCGGGTGGGAGAAGCTCGCCCTGTCGGCGAAGTCCGGCACGATGTCGCGCAGCTTCTTCGGCGTTTACACCGTTGCCACCCGCGACGAAGGCAGGGCTCGCCTCCTGCTTCATGGAACGACGATTCATGGCATCCAGCTGCTCGGTTCGCCGTATCGTGAACGAGAGGCCACCAGCTATTATGCGCCACCGTCCGGTGCTGGCCAGGCTTTGGCCGCGGTGCCGCGCCTGTTCGGCGAGGCGCGGATCGGCATCATCGGCCTCGGTGCGGGCGCCCTGGCCTGCTATGTCCGCCCTGGCCAGCGATGGTCATTCTATGAAATCGATCCCGCCGTTGCCGACATTGCACGCGATCGCAGTCGTTTCACCTTCCTGTCGCGCTGCCAGCCCGACGTTCCGATCGTGATCGGCGATGCGCGGCTAACCCTCGAGGCCGAGCCAGCCGCATCCAAGGACGTCCTGGTGGTCGATGCCTTCTCGTCCAACTCGATCCCGATGCACTTGCTGACTGGCGAGGCGTTCGAAACATATCGCAGCAAGCTCTCCGCCAATGGGCTGTTGCTGGTCCATATCTCCAACCGTCATCTCAACCTCGAACCCGTGATCGCGGCGGCTGCCAGCGATGGATGGACTGCGCGACTCCGCTATTATCGACCATCGGCCGAGGATATTGCCCGCAAGCAACACACTGCGTCGATGTGGGTGGCCATGTCACCGTCGCCGGCGACCATCGCCCGTCTTGAGGAGGTCAATCCCGGCGCCTGGCAAGAGCTGGAGGGGAAAGCCGGATTCAGGCCCTGGACCGACGATTACGCCAGCGTCCTCCCGGTTCTCCGCGCCTTGCAGTAACAGGCTTGAACCCGGCTCCTCGACGCGCCAACCTGCCGGCCAAGGTGGAGGGCAAGCAATGGCGCTCATTGGCAGGCTGATTGACAAGCTGCTCAAGCAGGGCAGCATCACGCTCGTCACGCCCGACGGCAAGCGAGAGACATATGGTCCCGGCGGCGGCCGGTCCCTGACGATCCGGCTCATCGACCGCAAGGTCGGCTTCGACATCCTTAAAAACCCGCGGCTCGGTCTTGGCGAAGCCTATATGGACGGCCGGCTGACGGTCGAGGACGGCACGATCCTTGATCTCCTCGAACTGGTTACCGGGTCGGTACGCTGGGAGGATGGCGGCAAGGGCAAGGTGATCGGCAAGGGCAAGCTTGCCGCGCTCAAAGCGCTGTTCCGCCGAAATAAGCCGAATCGCTCGCGACGCAACGTCGCCCATCATTACGACCTAAGCGACGAGCTTTACGAAACGTTTCTCGACCCGGACCGGCAATATAGCTGCGCCTACTACACCGACCCCCGCAACAGCCTCGAACAGGCGCAGGCCGACAAGAAGGCCCATATCGCTGCCAAGCTCTACTTGAAGCCAGGGCAACGGGTGCTCGACATTGGCTGCGGATGGGGTGGAACGGCGCTTTATCTGCACCGTGTTGCGGGAGTCGAGGTGCTCGGCATCACTTTGTCGGAAGAGCAGCTGAAGGTTGCCCGGCGCCGCGCAGAGGAGGCGGGCGTCGCCGATCATGTCAAGTTCGAGCTGATCGATTACCGGCATCTCGAAGGGCAGTTCGACCGGATCGTCTCCGTCGGCATGTTCGAGCATGTCGGCCTGGCGCATTATGAAGAGTTTTTCGGCAAGTGCCGCAAGTTGTTGAAGCCCGACGGTGTCATGCTGCTCCACACCATTGGCAAGCTCGGCAAAGCGGCGAAGTCGCCGGACCCGTTCACCGACAAATATGTCTTCCCCGGCTACTACCTGCCTTCACTGTCCGACATGGCTGCGGCCAGCGCAAGGATGCGGCTGATCGCCAGCGACGTCGAGACGCTGCGGCTCCACTATGCCTACACGCTGCGCGAATGGCTGAGCCGCTTCACCGCCGCACGCGAGAAGATGGTGACGCTCTACGACGAGCGCTTCTTCCGGATGTGGGAATTCTACCTGGCCGGCGGAATTGTCATGTTCGAGACGGGCGGCGGCTGCAACTACCAGATCCAATATATCCGCGACCGTAACGCGGTGCCGATCACGCGCGACTATATGCAGGAGGCGGAGGAACGGTATCGCAAGATCGATGCCGGTCGCGCCAGGGCCGCCTAGTTACCCTTCAGCTCCGCCAGCAGATTCGGCGCCGGGTAAATCACCTTCAGCGCCTGTTCGATCGCCGCCGTCGAAACTCCGATCGAGCGCGCCATGGTAAGATCGTAGGAGTAGTCGTTCCTTAGGCCGTGGATGTTGCGGTCGAAGTTGGCGCCGATGACATTTCCCTGGCGGTCGATTACCGGCGAACCAGAATTGCCGCCGATCGTGTCCGCCGCATAGGTGAAGTCCAACGCACCCTGTTGGGCGATCTTCGACCGGTTGGCGACAAAGGCGGGGGCAAGCGCAAAGGGTTCCGCGCCGGTGGCGCGGTCGAAGGCGCCGGCAAAGATCGTGCGGTGCGGCACCTTGGCACCGTTCTCGGTCCAGCCGCCGACTTTTCCATAGGTGATCCGCAGCGAGAAAGTCGCATCCGGATAGACGCTGGCGCCATAGGCAGCGAAGCGGGCGTCGGCGAGCTTGGCGCGGGCCGCGGTCAATGGTCCGTCCACCTGCTCGTCGTAGCGCTTCTGCAGGGCGCGGTCGTTGGCCTCGATCGCCCGGGCGTAAACGACCATCGGATCGGTCGACTCGCCGATCGCTGCCTGGCCGCCTTCCCACAGCGCCTTGCGGACCGCCGGGTCGGCCAGCTTGCTCTCTGCAACTAGCCTTTCAGCCAGCCCTTCCGGCGCTTCCTTGCCCAGCAGGAGTTTCGTCTGGGCATGATCGGCGCCGAGATATTCGCGGGCCTTGCTCAGCGACCATTCCATGTAGAGCTGATCGAGCCAGGGAGCGATCGGTTTGGGATCAAGCAACTGCTTTTCGAGCAATGGCAGCGCACTGTCCGAATAGCCCGGCAGACGGTCGGCGTTGGGCTTGGAGCGTTCGATCCCGGCGCGGACCAGCTTGATTGCATAATCGAACAGTTCCCCTTCAGGCCGGGAAAAGCGCCATTCCGCATCCATTCCTCGAAGTGCGGCGACGGCGCGATCGACTTCGCTCCACGGATCGCCGATTGCCGGGTTGCCGCCGCTCCGGGCCTTCAAGTCGCGCTCGTTGGCGGCGATGCGCCCGAAGAAGGTTGGGTCGTTGAGCGCCCTGGTCCTTCCGATATGTCGCTTCAGGTTATTCTCGACCGAGTAGAGCTTGTCATTGCCCTCGCGCTGACGCTCCGGATCGTCGCCGATTGCGGTCAACAGCCGACCCCGAAGCTCGGACTGGGTAGCGAGCAGGATCGGCAGGTTGATCTCGCGCTGATAGGCGAGCTGGCTGGGGGTCAGCATCCGCTGGGTCGAACCGGGGTTGCCGACAACGAAGATCAGTTCGCCCTCTTTCGGCTCCCGGCCAGCCCACTTCAGGTGCTGCGGCGTAGGGACTGGTTGGCCATTCTCATATGCGCGCAGGAAGGCCCCATCGAGGGCATAGCGCGGGAAGTTATAATTGTCGGGATCGCCGCCGAACTTCGACGCCGCGTCCTCCGGCGCCCAGACGATTCGGACGTCCGAATATTTCCGGTAGGTGTAGAGCTTGTACTGGCCGCCCCCGTACAGCGAAACGACCTGGCAGCGAGTGGTTGCCGTCTCGGGGCAGTTCGCCTTTTCGATCGTCGCCATCGCTGCGGTACGTGCCTTGACCGCTGCCTCGCCCGTGGCGGTGCCGATCGCCTGCTTCACCTCAGGGCGTCACGTCGCCGATTTTGGTGACTATCTCGGCCTGCTGGCCGGGGCATTTACTTCTCCCCGGCTCGCGAATTCGGCGACGAATCCCTTGGCCAGCAGGTCGTTGCCCGGCGCGGACAGGTCGGCAAGGCACGAGGCGACGCAATGCTGATTGGTGAAGATCAGCCCTTCAGCCGAGACGAAGCTGGCCGAGCAGCCGCCGGTCAGCCTGACGGAGGCCAGCCTGACCCGGTCGAGCCAGGCCTGGTCGGGTGCCCAGCCATATTCGGTCCTGAGCTTGGCCGCCGGGAAAGCGTCGAACGTCCACATCCCCTCGTCGGCCCGGGCCGCGCCCAGTGGCAGCGCCGCGCCGGCCAGAAACAGCGCGATGCGGCGCATCACTTGCCCTTCAGCTCGGCAACCAGATGCGGCGCCGGGTAGATTTTTTCCAGCGCCTCCTGAACCGCAGCGGTCGAAACCACGACCGTGCGGTTGACGCTGCCGTCGTAGCCATAGTTTCCGCCCAGGCTGTTGATGTTGCCATCGAACGCGGCGCCGATGACGCGCCCCTGCCGGTCGATCACCGGCGAGCCGCTATTGCCGCCGATGATGTCATTGGTCGTGACGAAGTCGTAGGTCGTGTTGGCGTCGATCTTCGCCCGGTTGGCGGCGAATGCCGGCGGCAGGTCGAACGGCGCGGCTCCCGTCGCACGATCAAATGTGCCGCCGAGCGTCGTGCGCGTCGGCACCATCCGGCCCCGTTCCATCCATCCGGCGACCTTGCCGTAGCTGATGCGCAAGGTGAAGGTCGCGTCGGGATAGACCGTATCGCCATAGGCGGAAAAGCGAGCATCGGCGAGCTTGGCCTGAGCCGCGGTCAGCGGCGCATCGACCTGCTCATCGAACCGCTTTTGCAGCGCGCGGTCATTGGCGTCCAACGAGCGGGCATAGACGATCATCGGGTCGCTCGAGGCGTTGATTGCTGCCTGCCCGCCTTCCCAGAGCGCCTTGCGCACCGCCGGGTCGGCCAGCTTGGTTCCGTCGACCAGCCGCGCCGCCAGGCCTTCGGGCAATTCCTTGCCGAGCAGGAGCTTGGTCTGCGGATCGTCGGCGCCGAGATATTCGCGCGACTTGGACAGCGACCACTCCATCGTCGAGCTGGTCGAGCCACGGATAGATCGGTCGCTCGTCGAGCAGTCGCTTCTCGACCAGCGGCAGCGCAGAATCCGAATAGCCGGGGAAGCGCTCGGCATTGGGCTTGCCGCGCTCGGCAGCGGCGCGGACCAGGGTCATGGCGTAGCCGAACAGATCGCCCGAAGGCAGCGAGAAGCGGTCGGCGATGTAAAAGTCGCGATAGGAGCGCATCGCCTTGGCGACATCGCCCCAGGGATTGCCGATCGCGGCGTTGCTCGCGCTCCTGGCTTTCAATTCGGCTTCGGCGGCGGCGAGCTTGCGCAGTGAAGGCCGGATCGCCGAGCGCCTTCACGCGGCCGATATAGACCTTGAGGCTGTTCTCCACTCCGCCGAGCGTCTCGACGCCTTCGCGTGCCTTTTCCGGGCTCTGCGCCATCGCGGCGATCAAGCGGCCGCGAAGTTCGGACTAGATCGCCACCGTGATCGGCAGCACCAGCTCGCGCTGAAAGGCCAGCTGGTCTGAGGTGAAGAGTCGCTGCGGTCGATCCAGGGTTGCCGACGACGAAGGTCGCCTCGCCATCGACCGGGCGCGCGAGGTCCACTTCGAGATGCTGCGGCGTCGCGACCGGCTTCCCGTCCTCATAGGCGCGCAGGAAGCTCGCATCCATCGAGTAGCGCGGGAAATTGAAATTGTCCGGGTCTCCGCCGAACTGCGCGGCCTGTGCCTCAGGCGCCCAAGCCAGGCGAACGTCCGAGATATTTCCGATAGGTGTAGAGCTTGTACTGGCCGCCGCCATACAGCGATGACGACCTGGCAGCGGGTCTTGGCGGTATCCGGGCAGCCTTGCGTTTCGATCTGCGCGACGACCGCATTGCGCGCCTTGACCGACGCTTCGCCGGTGGCTCCACCGATCGCGGCCTTGACCTGCGGCAGTGACGTCCCTGATCGAGCTGACGACCTCGGCCTGCTGGCCGGCGCATTTCTTTTCCTCCTCGCGCGTGCGGGCGGTGAAGCCGGTCTTGAGGATGTTGTTATCGGCCGTGGAATTCTGTTCGACACAAGACGCGACGCAATGATGGTTGGTGAGGATCAGACCCGCGTCCGAAACGAAGCTGGCCGAGCAGCCGCCGGTCAGGCGCACGGCAGCCGAGCGGACCTTGTCGAGCCAGGCCTCGTTCGGGGCCCAGCCATAATCGGCGCGCATCTTGGCGGCCGGGAAGGCGTCGAAGGTCCACATCCCTTCGTCGGCCTTGGCGATCGACACGGGGAGCGAAACGGCAGTCAGGAAGGCAAGCGCGCGCGACGTACGGGACATCTACAAACTCCAAAGTTGCCAGCGATTTGGCCCGCACCCTGCACGAAAAAAGGCCCGGCGCAAGCACCGGGCCCGACCTAGTCAAGAAGCGCGAAACCTAGCTGCCGCTGTTCTTTTCCTCGCGCATTCGCTTGATCATCATTGGCCGCCCGGCGCGGCGCTCGTCGCGAGTGACTTGCCCGTCCTTGTTGGCGTCCATCTGGTCGAAATGCTGGAGCGCCATGGTCGTCGGCTTCGGCCAGCGTGACCTGGCCGTCGCGGTTGGTGTCGGCCATGACGATCATCCGCCCTCCGAAGCCGCCAGCGCCGCGCATGCCTCGTGACGATGCGCCTCACGTCCTTACCGTCCTTCGGCGCACCGTCCTCGGCTTTCTCTCGCAGCTCAACGCGGCGCTCGATCCGTTCCTCGCGCGCCCGGGCAAATTCGTCGCGGCTGATGGAGCCGTCCTGTTGGCGTCGAGGCGGTCGAAAGCGGCGTTGGGGTCGCGGTCGCGGACCGTCGAGACGATGTCCGAACCGGCGCACCTTCATGTCGCCGTCCACCTTGGTGCGCATCTGCTCCATTTCCGCCGTCGTGATAGCGCCATTCCGATCGGCGTCGATCTTGCCGAAGTGATCGCGAACCATGGCCACGACTTCGGCTCGGGTCATCACTTTGTCCTGCATCGGACGAGCCATCGGCGCAGGCGGCGCAACCGCCGCGGGCGGCGCTGTCTGCGCCAGCGCGGCGCCTCCGGCCAGCAAGGCCGCTGTGGAGATCAGGATTTTCTTCATGGGCATGCCCCTCCTCATGGAACGCTACAAGGTAGTTGAGCAAAGCTGTATCGCGCTTGAATGGAGCGCCGCTTGGTGCAATGGCGCGGCCGACTTCAGCACGAGGCAATCTCGGACCCATGGCCCCATCCCCTCCCTCTGACATCAAGCGCGTCGTGCTCGCTTTCTCCGGCGGGCTCGACACCAGCGTGATCCTGAAATGGCTACAGCAGACTTATCGCTGCGAGGTCGTGACCTTCACCGCGGACCTTGGCCAGGGCGAAGAACTGGGGCCGGCTCGGCACAAGGCCGAGCTGATGGGCGTCAAGGCGGACCACATCTTCATCGACGACCTGCGCGAAGAATTCGTCGGCGATTATGTCTTCCCGATGATGCGCGCGAATGCGCTCTATGAAGGTCTTTATCTGCTGGGCACTTCGATCGCGCGGCCGCTGATCGCCAAGCGGCAGATCGAAATCGCCCGCCAGGTCGGCGCCGACGCGGTCAGCCACGGCGCGACCGGCAAGGGCAATGACCAGGTTCGCTTCGAGCTTGGCTATTACGCGCTCGCACCGGACATCAAGGTGATCGCACCATGGCGCGAATGGGATTTGACCAGCCGCACTGCGCTGATCGACTTCGCGGAAAAGAACCAGATTCCCGTGCCGAAGGACAAGCGCGGCGAAAGTCCGTTCTCGACCGATGCCAACCTGCTCCACACCTCGTCGGAGGGAAAGGTGCTCGAGGACCCCTGGGCCGAGGTTCCGGACTATGTCTATTCGCGCACCGATGATCTGGTCTCCGCGCCAGATACGCCCGAGGAAATCACGATCGAGTTCAAGGGCGGCGACGGCGTCGAGGTCAACGGCGAGGCGCTCTCGCCGGCCGCGCTGCTGACCAGGCTGAACGAGCTAGGCAGGCGCCACGGCATCGGCCGGCTCGACCTGGTCGAAAACCGGTTCGTCGGCATGAAAAGCCGCGGGATGTACGAGACACCCGGCGGGACGATCTACCACGCCGCGCATCGCGCGATCGAGCAGCTGACGCTCGACCGCGGCGCGGCGCATCTCAAGGACGAGCTGATGCCGCGCTACGCGGAGCTGGTCTACAATGGCCTGTGGTTCTCGCCCGAGCGCGAGATGCTGCAAGCGGCGATCGACCATAGCCAGGCCAAGGTCGACGGCACGGTGCGTTTGAAGCTCTACAAGGGCGGCGTCCACGTGACGGGCCGCAAGTCGCCACACAGTCTTTACAGCGAGAAGGTTGTGACGTTCGAGGATGACGCGGGCGCCTATGACCAGCGGGATGCGGAAGGTTTCATCAAGCTCAACGCGTTACGTTTGAGATTGCTCGGGAGGCGCGACCGCGTGTGATCCGCGCGCCGCATCTCGTCGCCGAAACCCCCGCGGCTGCCCCGCTGCCGAAGGGAGCGCCGCGCCCCTGGTGGGAAGGCCGGCCGTTTGTCGCCGCGATGATCCTGCTGGCCTTCGTGCCATTGCTCTACCCGGCCATCCCTCCCCTGGTGGATATCGGCGGGCACATGGGCCGATATAAGATCGCGCTCGACGTCGCCCACAGCGAAACGACCTTGCAGCAGTGGTACAGCTTTCACTGGTTGCCGATCGGCAACCTCGGCGTCGACCTGCTGGTGGTGCCACTCGCCAAGCTGTTCGGCATAGAGCCGGCGACGAAGCTGGTCGTGATGACGATACCGCCGTTGACGGTAGCGGGGATGCTGTGGGTCGCCCGCGAGGTCCACAACCGCTTGCCACCGACCGCCGCATTCGCAATTCCGCTGGCGTTCGGTCATCCCTTCATGTTCGGCTTCGTCAATTTCGCGCTGGCGATGGCGCTGGCGATGCTCGCCTTCGGCTTGTGGCTGAGGCTCGGCCGATTGGGGAAAACGCGGCTCCGCGACGCTGCTCTTCGTTCCAATCAGCTTCATCGTCTACTTCGCCCACACCTTCGGCTGGGGCATGCTCGGGCTGCTCTGCTTCTCGGCCGAGGCGGTTCGCCAACATGATCGGGGCATCAGCTGGTGGATGGCGGGCATCCGTGCCGCGTTCCACGCCGCCGCCCTCGCGCTGCCGATCGCGCTGATCATCTTATGGCGAAGCGAGGCGACCGGCGGGCTGACGCGCCGCTGGTTCGACTGGGACTATAAGTGGGAATATCTGCTGCGCATGTTCCGCGACCGGTGGGAGGCTTTCGACATCGCTTCGGCGGCGGTCGCCTTGGCCGTTCCGCTGTTCGCGCTGGTCCATCCGCGGCTCACCTTGTCGCGCAACCTGGCCTTTTCGGGCCTGGTGCTGGCGGCCAGCTATGTGCTGCTGCCGCGCATCGTTTTCGGCTCGGCCTACGCCGACATGCGCGTAGTGCCCTACGCCGCGGCAATTTTCATCTTGGCGGTGCGCTTCAAGAAAGAGACGCATTTTCCCCTGGCAACGTGGCTGGCGCTCGCTGCCGTGGCTTCATGCTGGTGCGGCTCGGCGGCAATACGGTGAGCTTGGCGATGGCCGGGCGCAAGCAGGCCGAGCAGCTGAAGGCGCTCGATTATGTGTTGATGGGCTCTCGCGTCGCAGTGCTCGTCTGGGACAAGTGCGAGCAGTGGCCGCTCCGCCGATCCGATCATCTCGGCGCCATCGCAACGGTACGCCGCGAGACCTTCACCAACGACCATTGGCCGATGGCGGGATCGACCCTGATGAAGGTCCGCTATCCACCGGCAGGCTGGTATCAGCGCGACCCTTCGCAGATCGTGCGTGACCCGGGCTGCCGCCATGAAGGCTGGTCGACCCGCGCCGCGCTCAACAATCTGCCGCACGAGGCGTTCGATTACCTCTGGCTGATCGACATGCGGCCGATCCCGCGCGAATGGGTCAACGGATGGGAACCGGTCTGGGCCGGCGAAGGCTCGATCCTGTTGAAGAAGGTGCCGCTCAGCGAGGACGGCGCAGAACCGCCACCAAGCTAACCCCGAACGGCATCGGCAGGCGGCCGATAAGCGACCGCTCAAGCCCGAACACGGTGTCCAGGATCTTATTGACCGGCGCGCTCGGCATGGCGTCGTCGCTGTCGTCCTTGCCGGTCAGCTTTCCTGCCAATCGGACCGCGGCAATCGGCGGGAACAGCAGGCTGTTGAACGGCGAAATAAGGTCGATGTGATATCCGGCCTGCTCCGCGACCTGGCGGATCTCCTCCTTGCGGTATCGGCGATGATGATGGTGGGCGACATCGTGAGCGCTCCACATCCAGGGATTGATCGGCACCGTCAGGAGAAGCGCGGCGCCGGGCTTCAGCAGCTGGTAGATAGCGCTTAGCGATCCCTTGTCATCGGGGACATGCTCCAGCACGTCGAGCAGCGCGATCAGATCGTAGCTGTCGGCCGGGAACATGCTGAGGTCAGGCAGGGCTGCCTCGACCACCGGGCGCCCGAGCCGCTCGGTGGCCAGTTCGCGGGCGATCGGATCCAGCTCGCTGGCCTCGACCGTGCCGAAGCGCGACAGCATGGCGAGATTGTGCCCGGTGCCGGCGCCAAGTTCGAGGATGCGTGCCTGCCTCGGCGGCTTTACGATCCGCTCAATGACTCCGTCGAGGATGCGCCGGCGGGCGGTGAACCACCAATGACGGCTGTCGAGCTGGGCCATCTGCTCATAGACCTTGCGCTCCATCAGTCGGCCCCGATGGATTCGCGGACGACATACAGCGGGCGGCCCTTGGTTTCGGTCAGGATGCGGCCGACATATTCGCCGAGCACTCCGAGCGACAGGAGTTGCAGGCCGCCAAGGAACAGGATCGCCACCATCAGCGAGGCATAGCCCGGAACCTCGATGCCGGTCGTCAGGGTGCGGATGATGATGAAGACGGCAAAGGCAAGTGCGCCGAGCGCCACGATCGCCCCCAGGTAGCTCCATACGCGCAGGGGCAAGGTCGAGGCGGAAGTGATGCCGTCGATCGCCAGCGTCCACAGCTTCCAGTAGTTGAACTTGGTCCGGCCCACCGTGCGCTCTTGCCGATGATAGAGGACTGCAGCTTGCTTGAAGCCGGCCCAGGCGAACAGTCCTTTCATGAAACGATTGCGCTCCGGCATGCGCCGGATCACGTCGACCACCTTGCGATCAAGCAGGCGGAAATCGCCGGCATGTTCGGGGATCTTGTCGTGGCTCAGCCAATTGTGCGCGCGATAGTAAAGGTCGGCGGTCAGGCGCTTGGGCAGGCTATCGGTCTCGCGGTTGTCGCGCACGCCGTACACCACGTCGAAGCCGGCACGCCACTCGGCGATCATGTCTGCAATCGCCTCCGGCGGATCCTGCAGGTCGACGTCGATCGGGACCACCGCCATTCCGCGTGCCGCGTCGAGCCCCGCCGAAAGGGCGGCTTCCTTGCCGAAATTTCTGGACAGGGACAGGGCCCGGATGCGCGGGTCCCTGGCGTGGGCCTGCCGGATGACCTCCAACGTCTTGTCATCGCTGCCATCGTCGACAAACAAAATCTCGAACGATTTCGACACGGGATCATCGATCGCTTCGAGCACCGGGATGACACGGGCGAGGCAAGGACCGATGGCATCTTCCTCATCCTTGACCGGAATGATCAGCGTGAACTCGACAGCGCTCATGCGTAAACGAACCGCCGATGCAGCGCGAAGGTCAAGAGAGGCGTTAAAAATACCATGGGGATGGTAGGCCACCAGGTCGGGCCGCCGAGCTGCTTGACCAGCACCCAGATGAAGGCCTGGTTGACGAGGAATCCCAGCACGTTGATGGCGAAGAATCGGCCCATCCGGACGTGATGCCGGTCGCGCTCGCCATGGCCACGGAAGCTGAACTCGCCGTGGGTGACGTAGCTGATGCCGGAAAAAACCAGGAAGACGATGCCGTAGCTTGCCATCGGGTCGACGTGAGCCAAGTCGGTGATGGCCCAATAGCTGCCGGCGGCCGCCAGCGTGATCGCCAGGCCGGCCAGGCCGTATCGCACCAGCTGCAGCAGCACGGCTCGCCGTTCATGGCCGAGATTGTGGAGGGCCGACTGGATCATCGGCTTGCTCTGTAATGTTTCGCCGCTAGGACACAATCCGAGAATTCGGCGGGGTGGGACGAATGGCCGCGGGCATGATTTAACGATTGGGCAAGACCGCCGCGGAATTGTTCTTCCGGCACTGGCGCTGGATGCTGGTCATGGTCTGGCTGCTTTATGTGACCTTTATCGTCGGCAGCCGCTGGACGCTGGTCGAGGCGCTCGCACTGCCCGATACGGATGACAATTTGCGGCTGGCGCAGGTCCGGGCCTGGCTCGGCGGCCAAGGCTGGTTTGACCTAGTTCAGCATCGCTTCGACCCGGCTCACGGCGGCGGAAACATTCACTGGTCCCGGCTGGTCGACCTCCCGATCGCTGCCATCATCCTGCTGCTGCAGCCATTGTTGGGTGGCGCCGATGCGGAGCGGATGGCGGTCGCAGTGGCCCCTCAGATCCCGCTTCTGCTGCTGATGTTTTCGCTCGCCCTGACGATGAAGAGACTGGTCCATGTCAACGCGTGGCCGCTGCCGATCATCGGCCTGCTCTGCGCCTATTCGACGATCGGCATGTTCGCGCCGCTGAGGATCGATCATCACGGCTGGCAGCTGGCGTTCCTCGCTCTCGCCGTCAGCGGCATGGCCGATCCCAGGCGCAGGCGGGGTGGCGCCGTGGTGGGCATCGCTACCGGGCTGTCGCTCGCGATCGGGCTGGAAATGCTGGTCTATCTGGCACTGCTGGGCGGGGCGACCGTGCTGTTGTGGGTGTCCGACCGCGAGCAGCGCCTTCGGCTGGCCGCCTATGCGGCTTCCCTGGTAGCGACCACCGGCGGTGCTTTCCTGATTTTCGCATCGGAGGCGAACCGCCAGGCCGTTTGCGACGCGCTGTCGCCGGTTTGGCTGAGCGACGCGGCCGTCGGTGGTGCTGTGATGCTTGCGCTATCCCGGCTGAAGCTCGACAACTGGACCGCGCGGCTGCTTGCGGCCGCCGTGGCCGGTGCGGCGCTGGCTGGATTCCATGCCGTTGCCTGGCCGCACTGCCTTCAGCGGCTTGAAGGTGTGTCGCCCGAGGCGACCGCCTTGTGGCTCGATCATGTTCGGGAAGCGAAACCTTTCTATCGCCATAACTGGCGCATCGGAGCGACCGCCCTGGCCTTGCCGGTGACGGCGCTGTTCGGCTGGGGCCTGCTCATCTGGACAGCGTGGAACCAAGGTGCTGACGGCCGCGATCTCCTGAAGCGGACGATGGCCGTCGCCTTGCCGGCGGTGGCGGGACTGGCACTGCTGTTCTGGCAGACCCGGGCGGCGCCGGCGGCGCAGATGATGGCGCTGCCTGCGGCGACCGCCATCATCGTCCTGGTTGCCGGCCCGTGGCTCCGGGCCCCTCAGCTATGGAAACATGGCGTTGCCATCATCCTCGTGCTGCTGGCTTTTGGAGCCGCGGTGCCGCTGGGGCTCAGGCTGGTTCCTGGCGAAAAAGGCAGCGCCGCACGGGCAAGGGTAGCCAAGGCCAACAGAAGCTGCCCGAGCATGGCCGCGCTGGCGCCGATCAATGCCCAGCCCAAAGGGACGATTTTCACCTTCATCGACCTCGGACCGCGGCTGATCGTGGCGACCCATCACGACGCAATCGGCGGACCCTACCATCGCAACGACCGGGCAATCGCCGATGTAATGAAGGCCTTTCGTGGCGGCGAGGCGCGGGCGCACCGGATAATCACCGAGTATCGCAGCGACTATCTGCTGATCTGCCCCGACATGTCGACAGCGACCATTTTCATGTCCGAAGCGCCCGGAGGCTTTTACGGCCAATTGGTGGGCGGCAAGGTGCCGGCCTGGCTGGAGCCGGTTGAACTGCCGGCAAATTCCCCGTTCAAGATGTGGAAGGTTGCCGGCTAGCCCGCCAGCCCCGGCAGGCTGCGCTCCAGCCCGTCGAGCACGAACTGGGCGGCGAGCGCGGCGAGGATTACGCCGAGGATGCGCGTGATCATCGCCTCCAGCTTGGCGCCGATCAGCCGCATCAGCGGGCCCGCCAGAAGCAGGGCGACCAGGGTCAGCAGCAGCACCAATGTCAGGGCCGTCAGCACGATTGCATGCTGCGCCAGTCCATTGGCGCGGGCGGTCAACAGCATGATCGAGGCGATCGAACCGGGCCCGGCGATCATCGGGATGGCCATCGGAAAGACCGAAATGTCTTCGGCCTCCGGCGTGCCCTTGATTTCCTCGGCCCGCTCCTCGCGCCGTTCGGTCCGCCGCTCGAACACCATGTCGAGGGCGATCATGAACAGCATGATGCCGCCGGCCAGTCGAAAAGCGCTGAGGCTGATGCCGAGCGTGCGGAGCAGCGGCTCGCCGAGCAAGGCGAAAAAGATCAAAATGCACCAGGCCACGGCGGCCGAACGGATTGCCATCTTGCGCCGGTGAGCGGCATCGGTCCCTGCTGTGAGGGAGGCGAAGATCGGCGCGCAGCCTGGCGGATCGATGATGACCGCCAGGGTGATGAAGGCAGTGGTGAACAGCTCGATCATTCTGCCTTGATGCTATCTTTGATTACGGTTTCCCAATCGCTGCCGTTCCATAGGGCAACTTCAAAGGTCCGACTGCCGTCCGGCCGGACTGCCATTTCGGAAGGCGGCTCCATTGTCCCATCTTCTGCGCGTCGGCGGGGAAGGCCCGTTCGGCGTCAATCGCGGTCATCGCCGGCTCCGCAGCGGCGATCAGCAGGGCTTCGATCATAACCCCTCCGGCAACTGATATCCGTCACGACGAGCAGCCGACACCAAAGTGTTGCGGATCAGGCAGGCAATGGTCATCGGGCCGACGCCTCCGGGGACCGGTGTGATGGCCCCGGCAACTGCGCTGGCCGAGGCGAAGTCGACATCGCCGACGAGGCGCCCTTCGAGCCGGTTGATGCCGACATCGATCACCGTGGCGCCCGGTTTCAGCCATTCGCCCTTGACCATTTCCGGTCGGCCGACCGCGGCGACGACGATATCGGCCCGCTTGACGACCTCCGGCAGGTCGCGGGTCCGGCTATGGGCGAGGGTCACCGTGCAATGATCGCCAAGCAGCAGCAGGGCCATCGGCTTGCCGACGATGTTCGAGCGGCCGATGACCACGGCCTCCTTGCCCTGAAGGTCGCCAAGCTCGCCGCGGATGAGCTTGAGGCAGCCCAGCGGCGTGCAGGGAACGAAGCCATCGAGGCCAATCGCCAGCCGGCCGGCATTTACCGGGTGGAAGCCGTCGACGTCCTTGTCCGGATCGATGCTGGTCAGCACCCTGTTCGGGTCGATATGGCCCGGGAGCGGCAACTGGACCAGTATTCCATCGACCGACCGATCGGCATTCAGCCGCTCGACAAGTTCGAGCAGCTCGGTCTCGCTCGTCTCGCCGGACAGCTTGTGCTCGAAGCTTGCCATGCCCGCCTCGATAGTCGCCTTGCCCTTGTTGCGGACGTAGATTGCGCTGGCCGGATCCTCGCCGACCAGGACCACCGCCAGGCCGGGAGCCCGGCCTTTCTCGCTGCGGAATTTCACGACCTCGGCGGCAACCCTGCCGCGCAGCTCCGCCGCCGCGGCCTTCCCGTCGATCAAACGGGCGGTCATGATCAAATCGATCCCGAGGACGCCAGGCTAATCGCTAGGTTTCGAAGAACAATCTGACTGAGAAGGGAGATTGCGAGCAGCAGGACGACCGGTGAAAAATCCAGTCCGCCGAAATCGGGCAGGATGCGGCGAATCGGCCGGTAGAGCGGAGCGAGGAACCGATCGAGCCCATTCAAGAAGCGCCGGACGCCGTCGTTCGACGTATTGATGACATTATAGGCGACCAGCCAGCTTAAAATCACCTGCGCAAGGACGAGCCACCAGAGGACATCCAGCAGGAAAATGGCGATTTGGACGATCGTGAGGAGAACCATGGCAGCGGCTTAGCTGGAGCCAGCTTCGGCGGCAACCGCCGAGGCGCGAGGGTCAAGGGGCGAAGCGTTCCCGCTCGGCTACCGCCAGGATCAGCGCGAAATCTTCCTCCTCGTCGGTCCATTCGGCAAGCGGGGTCCAGCCGCCCGCCAGCAGCAGCAGCCGGGCCCCGCGCGGGCCATATTTATGGCTGTTTTCGGTATGGATCGACTGACCATTGCGGAAGGCGAAGCTCCTGTCTTCGACCGAGAATTCCACGTCGCGGGTGGCCACCAGATGCAGTTCGATCCGACTGAGAATATCGTTCCAGCGAGCCTGATGGCGGAAGGCATCGATCGGAATATCGGCATCCAGCTCTCGGTTGATTCGGCGGAGCAGATTGAGATTGAACTCGGCAGTCACGCCCTCGGGGTCGTCATAGGCGGCGATCAGCCGGTCGACGCCCTTCACCCGGTCCATGCCGATCAGCAGCTTCGAGCCGGTTCCGAGGATCTTGCGAAAATGGCGCAGCAGGTCGGTCGCGCTTTGGGGCACGAAGTTGCCGATGGTCGATCCAGGAAAGAAGCCGAGGCGAGGCAGTCCGTCGATCTCCGCCGGCAAGCTGACATCTTTGGTGAAATCGGCCTCGACCGGATGGACCGCCATGTCGGGGAAATCGCCGTCGATCACCGCCGCACTGTCGCGAAGATAATCCCCGCTGATGTCGACCGGGACGTAGGCCTTGGGATGGACCGCCCGGAGCAGGATGGGTGTCTTGGTCGCGCTCCCGGCGCCAAATTCGACGACGGCGCAGGCCGGAGCGACCAACCCGGCGATCTCGGGCATCTTGTCCCCGAGCAGCGTGGTTTCCGTGCGCGTCGGATAATAGGCCGGCAACCGGGTGATCTCGTCGAACAGCTCGGAGCCGCGGCGGTCGTAGAACCATCGCGCCGGAATTGCCGGGATCGGCTCCGAAAGGCCGTTCAGAACGTCCGCGCGGAACGCCGGATCGACTTTTTCAGGCGTCTTGAGCAAGTCGCACCCCCGTAAATTGCCAGCGTGCCGCCGGCGGGAAGAAATTGCGGTAGCTGGCGCGCGAATGGCCCCGCGGCGTGGCGCAGCTGGCTCCCTTGAGCACCATCTGCCCGCTCATGAACTTGCCATTATATTCGCCGACCGTGCCTTCCTCGGGCTTGAAGCCGGGGTAGGGAAGATAGGCCGAAGTGGTCCATTGCCAGACATCGCCGAACGGCGATCCGCCGGGCTTCGGCACTACTGGCCCGGCTTGATCCAGCTGGTTGCCGAGGTTTGGATCCGCCGAGGCAAACGCGGCTTCCCACTCCACTTCCGTGGGCAGCCTGTTCCCCGCCCAGCGGGCAAAGGCATCGGCCTCATAATGGCTGACGTGAGCGACCGGCGCGGCGCGGTCGATTTCCTGCCGGCCCGCAAGCGTGAAATGGGTGGCATCCTCATGCCAGTAAAGCGGCCGTTCGACCCCTTCGCCCCGAACCCAGTCCCAGCCGTCACTTAGCCACAGGGAAGCCGTTCCGGTAGCCGCCGTCGCCGATGAATTGCATCCATTCGCCATTGGTGACGCAGCGATTGGCGATCCGGTGTGGATGGAGCAGCGCCTGATGGCGCGGTCGTTCGCAGTCGAACGCAAATGCTGATGGGGCAGCACCCACATCGACCAGTCCTTCCCGTCCGTCGATCCAGCTGAGCGGCTCCACAGCGTAGCAAGGCGCAGAGCCGAGTTCTCCATAGGCCGGTTCGAGCGGGTTCTCGGCAAAGCTCGCCAACAGGTCGGTCAGGAACAGCTCTTGATGCTGCTGCTCATGATGGATTCCCAGTTCGACCAGGGCCAACGCCTGGGGCGGGAGATTGTGGAACGCATCCTGCAGCGCTTCGTCGATCGAGACCCGCCATCGGCGGATTTCTTCCAGACTGGGCCGGCTGAGCATTCCCCGCTTGGGCCGGGCCTGACGTTCGCCCTCGCCCTCGTAGTAACTGTTGAACAGATAGGGCCAACGGTCGTCGTAAAGTCGATAGCCCGGCACGAAATCCCTGAGGACGAACGTTTCGAAAAACCAGGTCGTGTGCGCCAGATGCCATTTGGCCGGGGAAGCGTCGGGATGCGGCTGGATGGTCGCGTCCGCATCAGATAGCGGCGCGGCGAGGTCGAGCGTCAGTGCCCGTGTCGCCGCGAGCCGCTGCGCCAGGGTGGCATCATTTGCATGGTCGGAACGAGCCAATCAGACCTCCGTCGGGAGGATATCGTTCTACACTTGTTCTATTTCAATTCAGGACTCACGAGTTGCTCCCGGTTGCCACAGAATGTCGCCCCCTTGTGCGGCCGCCAGGTGGCGTACGGAGACAAACAGATGATCGGAAAGCCTGTTCAGATAGGCCAGGGCATCGGCGTTGACCGGCGTGATTTCGTGCAGCCCGACTGCCGCGCGCTCGGCGCGGCGGACCACGCAGCGCGCCTGATGGAGTAGTGCGACGGCCATCGATCCGCCCGGCAAGATGAAGCTGGTCAGTGGCTCCAGCGACGAGTTCATGACATCAATCTCTTCTTCCAGCCGCTCGACCTGTCGAGCCACAATGCGCAACGCATGTTGCTCGAAATCGCTGCCGAAGGGCGTGGCAAGGTCGGCGCCAAGATCGAACATTTCGTTCTGGATACGGCGCAGGCGTTCGGCCAGCACACCCGGTTCAAGCACTGAAATGGCAATTCCAATAGCGCTGTTCGCTTCGTCGACCTCGCCGATCGCGGTCATCCGCGCGGAGGATTTGGAAATCCGGCTGCCGTCGACCAGTCCCGCCGAGCCGCCGTCCCCGGTGCGCGTGTAGATTTTGTTGAGCTTGACCAGCGGATCAGCCCCGTCCGCCGCTGGCCAGCAGCAGGATCAGGATCACAATGACAACCGCTACAGCCTGATACTGGACGCGTTTGCGCATATAACCCTGCTGGACCTCACCGGAGACATCCTTGCCCTGGGCCATGGCGATGACTCCCCGGACCAGCACGTAAGCAACTGCTCCCATGGCGATGATCAGCAGGATGGAAAGGAGCCAGCTCATGCCGGCCTATCTAGGCTGCCGACAGTCGAAATCCTAGGGGCAGGCTGCCTTCCAGCAGTCCCCCCGCCAGCGCACGGCCGTCGACGCCTGCTTCGCGCATTGCCTCGAGCGTCGGCGCCCGCTCCCGCTTGGCTAGCCGGCGGCCGTCATCGTGGGTGACGAGGGGATGGTGGAGATAGGCCGGTTCCGGCAGGCCGAGCAGCACCTGCAGCAATCGCTGCGTCGAAGTGGACGGCCGCAAATCCTCGCCGCGCACCACCAGCGAAACGCCCGAGGCGGCATCGTCGACGACACAGGCGAGATGATATGAAGCCGGCGCGTCCTTGCGGGCGAGGATGGCATCGCCGATATCGGCGCCTTTGCCTTGAAAGCGACTTCCGTCCGCTTCGCGCCACTGCGGCATTCCGGCCAGCTCGAGCGCCTTGGCAGAATTGAGCCTCCAGCAATGAGGCGTCGCGGCCCGGCGCTCCGGGTCGTCGGGCAAGGGACGGCAGGTGCCCGGATAGAGGCTGCCGGCGTCGCCATGCGGGGCGGTCAAGGACTGGGCGATCTCGGCTCGGGTACAGAAACAGGCGTACACCAGCCCATTTTGCCTCAGTTCGCTCGAGCGCTTCGCCATAAAGCGCCGTGCGCTCGGATTGCACGATGGGCTCGCCATCATAGTCGAGGCCGAGCCATTCCAGATCCTCGAAAATGCCGTCGACGAATTCCGCTCTGCACCGGCCGGCATCGAGATCCTCGATCCTCAGCCGGAACTTGCCGCCGCTCGCTCGGGCATGGGCATGGCCCAGCGCCGCCGAGTATGCGTGACCGAGGTGCAGGCGCCCGGAGGGAGAAGGGGCGAAACGTGTGACCTTCAGGACTCACTCCATGCTAAAGGCGACATCGGCGAGGCTTGACGGTGATTCGCCGAATGTGGTGTCATGCCATCGTCACCTCGGGTTGGCATCCGGGGGCGCAGACGGAAAGACGGGCCTTGGGCCGCCGGTCTCCCGCCAAGGTTCCGCAGGCCTGGCAAGCGGCGGGATGGTGCGACTAGGCCGGAGGCGCGGCGTTCAGGGCTCATGGAAGCTCGACGAACGCTGGAGATATTCGCCCCGTGTATCATTCTGACCTACTCCGCCATCCGGACAGTTGCCCTGCGTTGGTGCTCAACGCCGACTATACGCCGCTCAGCTATTACCCCTTGTCGTTGTGGCCGTGGCAGACGGCGATCAAGGCGATGTTTCTCGAGCGGGTCGATGTCGTCGCCCATTACGATCGCGAAGTGCATAGCCCGTCGGCCTCCCTCAAGCTGCCCTCGGTCATCGCTCTCCGCCAATTTGTGCGGCCGAACGAACATCCCGCATTCACCCGGTTCAACCTTTTCCTGCGCGACCGCTTTCGCTGCGTCTATTGCGGCTCGCACAAGGAGCTGACCTTCGACCACGTCGTGCCGCGCTCCCAGGGCGGCCGGACCAGTTGGGAGAATGTCGCGACCGCGTGCGCCCCCTGCAACCTCAGGAAGGGTGGCCGCACGCCGCGCCAGGCGGGCATGCACATCGGGCGAGAGCCAATCCGTCCGACCAGCTGGCAGCTGCAGGACCATGGCAAGAGCTTCCCGCCAAACTATCTTCACCAGAGCTGGCGTGACTATCTCTACTGGGACGTCGAGCTAGAGCCCTAAGAGTCTGTTAACCAACTTCCTTCATATCGGCAGGATGCAGATTGACCCGGCCCCACCGTCAAACCACGGCAGCGGCAGCGCGCGCCTGCTGATCGTCGAGCCCAACCGCAGCGCGCTTCAGGTTCTGGCCACGCGGCTCGGCGAAGCGGGCTATCGGATCGTTGCGTGCGACAACGGCGGCAATGCAACCGCCGAAATGCTTCGAGTGCCAGTTGACCTGGTATTGGCCGAACTGCGGATGGACATGGTGAGCGGGATCGAGCTCACCCGCCGGATCCGCTACGATACGGTGCTTCGGGACACCCCGGTTATCCTGATCACGGGCCGCAGCGACAGCGCCGGCGCCGTCGACGGGTTCGCTGCAGGCGCGGATGACGTGGTCGCCAAGCCCTTTCATTTCGAGGTGCTCGCCGCCCGCATCGCGCGCCGTATTGCCCGCGCCCGCTCGGTCAAGGAACTGCGCGCCGACAACGCCACGCTCGACGCTCGGGTGATTACCCGTTCGATCGAGTTGGGGGAAACCCGCGCGGCGCTTGAGCAGAGCGAAGCAGAACGGGCACGCCTGCATCAGCTGGTTAGCCGCGGCTAGCGAGATATTCCTCGATTTTGGGGCGCAGGTCGTCGCGGCCGAGGGCGACTGCCAAATTGGCCAGGACAAACCCCGCCTTGTCACCGCAGTCATGCCGAACCGCATTGACCTTGAGTGCATGGAAGGGCTGCCGGCCGACCAGCTTGGCCATGCCGTCCGTCAACTGGATTTCGCCCCCTGCGCCGCGTTCGCCCGTCTCCAATATTTCCATTACTTCGGGCTGGAGGATGTAGCGGCCGACAATGGCGAGCCGTGAAGGCGCCTCCGCCGGCCTGGGCTTTTCGACCAATCCCTTGACCTCGGTCACTGCGCCATCGGTCGCCCCCGGCGTAATGATGCCATAGCTCCCGGTCCGGTCTGCCGGCACTTCCTCGGCGCAGATGATGTTGCCGCCAAGCTTCGCGTAAGCGTCCATCATCTGTTTCAGGGCGCCGGGCTTGCCGACCATCAGGTCGTCAGGAAGCAGCACGGCGAAAGGTTCGTCGCCGACGAGCTGGCGGGCACACCATACCGCATGACCCAGGCCAAGCTGCTGATGCTGGCGGACCGAGACGATTTCACCGATGCTGGAACGCGCCGGTGCGAGCGGTTCGAGGCTCTTGCCGGCCTTTTCCATGGCCGCTTCCAGTTCGAAGCTGGTATCGAAATAGTCGACCAGGCTCGATTTGCCGCGCGCGGTGACGAGGATCATCTGTTCGATGCCGGCCTCGCGCGCCTCGTCGACCGCATATTGGATCAACGGGCGGTCGACGACCGTCAGCATCTCCTTTGGCATGGTCTTGGTCGCCGGCAGCAGGCGCGTGCCAAGCCCGGCGACGGGAAAGATCGCCTTGCGAACGGCCTTTATCAAAGTTGTGGTTCCTGTTCGGTCGCAGGCTCTTCGGCAATCGGCGGCACCGCCTCGCCGTCGGGAGGAGGCAAATCGAACCGGTCCGGCTGCCGCACATCGCCTCGCTTGCTGAGCTCATCGACCCGCCGCTGGTCGGCATGGGGCGGCCTCACGAGCAACTCCTCGGCCGTCATCGCGCGGGCAGCGAGCGCCGGCTTTTGCGGAAGGCTCTTGCCGGCCTGCGGCTGCAGGTCGGCGACCCGGCCACAAGAAGCGAGCGCTACCATCGAAATAGCCATGGCGAGGCGTTTCGTCATTTGCTCTCCCGCGCGGCGATCTCGGCACGCGCCGCGGCTATGGCTTCTCGTACCCGTTCCGGCGCGGTCCCGCCAGCCGAACGGCGAGACGCGACCGACGCCTCGACCGTGAGATGCGGGAGAAGGCCCTCGTTGATCCGTGAATCCAGCGCTTGCAGCTCGTCGAGAGTCAGCTGGTCGAGCGACTTGCCTGCTTCCTCGGCCGCGGCAACCGCCCGGCCGGCGATATGATGCGCCTCGCGGAACGGGAGGTTGGCCTCGCTCACCAGCCAATCGGCAAGGTCGGTCGCGGTGGCATGGCCGGCGGCCGCAGCAGCGCGCATCCGCTCGGGCACGAATTCCAGTTCCCCGATCATCCCGGCCATCGCGGCGAGGCTTAAGGAAAGCATGTCGTGCGCGTCGAACAGCGGCGGTTTGTCATCCTGCAAGTCCTTGGCATAGGCCAGCGGCAACCCCTTCAACAGCACCAGCAGCCCGACCAGGTCGCCGATAATCCGAGCCGAATGGCCGCGGACCAATTCCGCGGCATCGGGGTTGCGCTTGTTGGGCATGATCGACGAGCCGGTCGACCAGGCGTCGGGCAATTTCACGAAGCCGAATGGTTGCGAGGCCCACAATATGATCTCCTCGGCCAGTCGAGAGAGGTGGACAGAACATAGCGCGGCGGCGTGGAGGTAATCGATCGCGAAGTCCCGATCGCTGACGGCATCGAGGCTGTTTGCGGTCGGCCGATCGAAGCCGAGCGCCGCAGCAGTGTCGTCCCGGTCGATCGGAAAGCCTGTTCCGGCCAGCGCTGCGCTGCCGAGCGGCGATTGATTCGATCCTGGCGCGCGCATCCGCGAACCGGCTTTGGTCGCGGACCAACATCTCGCGGTAGGCCATAAGGTGGTGGCCGAGCGTCACCGGCTGGCCTGACTGCAGATGGGTGAAGCCCGGCATGACGGTGCCGGCATGTTCATCGGCCCGGTCGACCAGCACGGACTTCAAGAGCACCGATCCCGTCGATGGCTTCATCCATGGCGCGGCGGACGAACAGCTTGAAATCGGTCGCGACCTGGTCGTTGCGCGAGCGCGCGGTGTGGAGTCTGCCGGCCGCATCGCCGATCAGTTGCTTCAACCGATGCTCGACATGCATGTGAATATCTTCGAGCGCCGGATCCTCCCCAAGCTGTCCCGCCTCGATCTCGGCTGCGACCTGGAGCAGCCCCTCGTCGATCGCCTTGGCATCGCCGCTTGAGATGATGCCTTGCTTGGCCAGCATGGCGGCATGGGCACGGCTGGCACGGATGTCCTCGCGCCATAATCGCTTGTCGACCGCGATGGAGGCATTTATCTCGCGCATCACCGCGGCCGGGCCACCTGCAAAACGCCCGCCCCACATTTCATTGGAGTTGCCCGTGCGGCTGATCGTCCCTCTCCTGCTTTTGGCTGCAGCGCCGATGATTGCCGGCTGCGATAGGCAAAAGGCCGAGGAGCCTCAAGCGCCCGCCACTACGCAGGAGGCCAAAGGGCTCGATCGTAGTCACAAAGGGGAGCTGGCACCCGCGGCCAGGTTCAACAATCCCGATGGCGGCGAATTCGACCTGACGAAGTTCAAGGGAACGCCGGTTCTAGTCAATCTGTGGGCTAGCTGGTGTGCCCCGTGCATCAAGGAGCTTCCCACGCTGCAGCAGCTGGAACAGGCACAGGCCGACGAAGGTAAGCTCGGAGTGATTGCCGTCAGCCAGGATATGGGGCCGCAGGGATCGGTCGAGGCATTTCTTGCCGAGCGGGACCTCGGGCGTTTTGCCGCTTATCACGACGCCGACATGAAGCTTACGTCAGCACTCAAGATCCAGGTGATGCCGACCACCATTCTCTACGACGCGCGGGGGCGTGAGGTCTGGCGCTACGTCGGCGAACTCGACTGGACCGGCGAAGAAGCCACGAAGCTGCTCGCCGAGCTGGGTTAGGCGGCTGCTTTCCTGCCGAGGGCGCGGGCAATCCGGCCGTCGATCACCGCCAGACCCAGCGCGATAAAGGCGAGGCCCATGAACTGGCCGCTCGCCAGCCGCTCGCCGAGCAGCGCCGCGCCCAGGATGATCGCAATCGGCGGTACGAGCAGGGTCACCAGCAGCGCGTTGGTCGCGCCGGCGCTTTCGATGAGCTTGAAGTAGAGCACATAGGCATAGGCCGAGCAGACCAGCGCCAGGACCGCAATCGCGCCCCAGGCCTCGATCGGCGGAAGCGGCTGAGTCCAGGGCTGGTCGATCAGGAAGGCGACCGGTGCCATGACCAGCGCTCCCGCCAGCAGCTGGCTGGTCGCCACCTTCATTGGCGTGACGCCCAGCCGCTTGAAGCGGCGCGCCCACACCCCCGCAAGGGCATAGCAGAGTGCGGCGGTAAGGCAGGCCAGTTGCGCCACCAGATTGCCGTTGCTGCCGAGCAGGTCCGGCCCGATCATCGTCGCAACTCCGAGAAAGCCGATGACGACGCCCAGCAGCTTGGCTGGGCTGATCTTTTCGTCGGCGGTGAAAAGATGGGCGACCAGCACGCCCCAGATCGGAGTGGTCGAATTGAGAATGGCGGCAAGCCCGCTGGCGATATGCCGCTGGCCCCAGCCGAACAGCGCGAAGGGAATGACATTGTTGAGCAGTGCCAGGACCAGCACCGCTCCCCAGATCGACAGCGGCAGGTTGAGCTTGTCGCCTCGCCAGCGCAGGAACAGCCATAGGCCGCCGGCGGCAATCGTGAGGCGCAGCCAGACGTAGGTCAGCGGCTCGACATGGGTCACGGCGACCTTGATGAAGAAGAATGCCGCGCCCCAGATCAGCGCCAAGCCGACCAGAATGCCCCATTCCGCGCGGTTCATGACGCTGTTGATCATCGGAGCTGGGTAGTCGGCTGCTGCCGCCTGCGCATCCCGGGCGTTGCGGTCAAAACAACTCTCACTCAGCGTCGCCATGGGGCTTCTCCTGCCTTATGGCAGATAAAGCTCTTATCCCTCTTGCAGCAAACGAAAGCAGGAGAGTTGGCGATAAGCCTTGCTTATGGGGCGTTGCCCCGGGAGCGCCGGTCGGACCGGCGCTCTACCCTAGTCGCGCAACAGCTCGTTGATCGAGGTTTTCGACCGGGTACGCTCGTCGACCCGCTTGACGATAACCGCGCAGGCCAGCGACGGGCCGCCCTTGTCGGACGGCAGCGTTCCGGGGACGACCACCGAATAGGCGGGTACGCGTCCGTAGATCACTGCCCCCGTCGCCCGGTCGACGATTTTGGTTGATGCGCCAAGGAACACGCCCATCGACAGCACGGCTCCTTCCTCGACGACCACGCCCTCCGCGACCTCGCTAGCGCGCGCCGATGAAGCAATTATCCTCGATGATCACCGGTCCTGCCTGGAGCGGCTCGAGCACGCCGCCAATGCCGGCGCCGCCTGAAATATGGACGTTGCGGCCAATCTGCGCGCAGCTGCCGACGGTCGCCCAGGTGTCCACCATCGTTCCCTCGCCGACATAGGCGCCAAGGTTGACGAAGCTCGGCATCAGCACGGCTCCCGGCGCGACAAAGGCGCCGCGCCGGACGATTGCGCCCGGCACCGCGCGAAAAGCTGCCTCGGAGAAGCGTTCCGGGCCCCAGCCGAGGAATTTGGACGGCACCTTGTCCCACCATGGCGCGCCCCCCGGTCCGCCGGCGATCGCTTCCATCGGGTTCAGCCGGAAGCTGAGCAACACCGCCTTTTTCAGCCACTGGTTGACCCGCCACTCGCCGTCCACTTTCTCGGCGACCCGATCCTCGCCGCTGTCGAGCCTGAGGATCGCCGCCTCGACCGCGTCCCTGAGCGCCGAATCCTTGGGATTGATCGCATCGCGATGGTCCCAGGCGGCCTCAATGGTCGATTGAAGGTCGGTCGTCATTCAACGTCTCCAAGCATGTCCTCGAGCCATTCGCCAACGTCGGCAATGGTCAGGTCGATGAAATCGGGATGATGGCCGTGATTGCCGCGTTCCGAGCCATTGTCGACCCACACGGTGGTCATACCCAGCTCTTTGGCCGGCCTCAGGTTCTGCGCCATATCCTCGATCATCGCCGACCGGCGTGGATCGATGCCGAAGCGTTCGAGCATCAGCTCATAGCCATGGCGGTCAGGCTTTGGCCTGAGCTCGGCGGCGTGGATGTCATGCAGCTCGGCGAAATGCGACGATACCCCGAGCGCGTCCAGCACGCGGCGGGCATAGGGTTCATCGGCGTTGGTGAAGATCAGCTTGCGGCCCGGCAGACGGGCAAGCCCGAACGCCAGCCGCTCGTCGGGCGATAGCCGGTCCAGCGGGATGGCATGCACGTCCTCGAGGAATTCATGCGGATCGACCCGATGCTCCTTCATCAGCCCCGCCAAGGTCGTGCCATGGGCATGGAAATGCGCCTTCTGCACCCGCTTCGCCTCGGACGGATCGCACGTCGAGCAGACGTTCGATGTAGGCACCCATTCGCTCGTCGATCAGCTCGAACAGCCCGGTGGACGCCGGGTAAAGGCAATTGTCGAGATCGAAGATCCAATCCGTGACGTGACCGAATAGGGAGGCGTAGCGCGAGTTCATCGGACGGCGCCTCTAGCGCGGATGACCGTTACAGCCCAGAGTTGTGATCGCTAGGCAGGCGGCGCCTTCCGCCCGACTTTCGGGACCAGCATGCCCACACGGCCGCGGTAATCCTCATAGTCGCGGCCGAAATATCCGACGAGGTCGCGCTCCTCATAGTGGATCGCGATCAGCATGTAGACCGACATGCCAGCGGCCAGCAGCAGGTGGCCGGTGCTCATGTGCGGTGTCGCCCAAAAGGCGAGGAAGAAGCCGAGATAGAGCGGGTGGCGCACCCATTTGTAGAGCAGGGGCTGGCGAAAGACCGGCGCCGCCGCCTCGCGGCCGCGCAAATGCAACCACGCCTGCTGCAAGCCGAAAAGCTCGAAATGGTTGATGAGGAAGGTGCTGAGCAGAACGATACCCCAGCCGGCCGCAAACAGCGCCCACAGAATGATCTGGCCGAACGGATTGGCGACATTCCAGACAACGCCGTCGATCGGCCGCCAGAAGCTGAACAGGATGATCAGAGCTGCGCTGGCGAACAGCACATAGACGCTGCGTTCGATGGGTTTCGGGACGGTTCGCGTCCAGGCCTGCTTGAAGCCCTGACGGGCCATCACGCTGTGCTGTATGCCGAACAAGGCGATCAGCGCGATGTCGGTTATCAGGGCAGTGGTAAGCGGCGCGGAAGGACCGCGGTCAACGGTTAGCGGCAGGTAGGCAAGATTGCCGACAAAGCCGACCAGGTAGAGGAACGTCGCGAGGAAGATCGAATAGGCGACGAGCGCGAAGCCCAAGAACAGCGCACGCATGGCAAAGCCCCCTTTGCAGCGGTTCGAAGGGCGCGGCATAGCACCAATTTCTGGATAGTTACGAACTTAGGTCAGCGCCTGATCTCGCGAAACTTCACGGGCACCATGCAGCCGCGCTCGTCGAGCCGGTAGACGGCGGCGAAGCTTTCTGCGGGCGGCAGCTCGGACAGCTTTTGAGGCGTGAGCGGCCGGCTTCGCCATGAGTTGCCGTCGCGGACCCACTGGCTGGACGCTGCCGGACAATCGGCGCCCGGTGTCGACAAAGGCGGCGGCTTGGCAGGCAGGGCCGGAGTCGCCCCGGCAAACATGATCGCAACTGGAAAGAGAAGGCGCATGACTTTCTCCCTTCCGCAGGAAACTAGCACAGCTGCGCGCGTCCGAAAATCATCTCGTGATGAGCGGTTTCCCGAATATGACGATCCGTTCCCCCTCCGCGAACCCGGGCACGGCATGCCAGGACCGGCTGAGTTCGCCCGCCCTGTGGACAATCAAACCGTGAAGCTCTCGCCGCAGCCGCAGGCGCCCTTGGCGTTGGGATTCTCGAACACGAACCCGGCGGCGAAATCATCTTCCTTCCAGTCCATCGTGCTGCCGATCAGGTAGAGGATCGACGCGCCGTCGACGTAGAAGGCCCCGCCTGGCGTTTCGATCTTCTCGTCGAACGCGTTCTCAAGGCTCACATAATCGACCGAATAGGCGAGGCCGGAGCAACCGCGGCGGGGAGTCGACAGCTTGACGCCGATCGCTCCTTCGGGCGCCTTGCTCATCAGCTCGGCGATGCGCGCTTCTGCCCCGGGGGTCAGCCTGATGGCAGCGGGGCGAGCGCGGACTTTCGATTCCTTGTTCATCACAACATTCCCAATTCGAGCCGGGCTTCGTCGCTCATCTTCGACGGGTCCCATGGCGGGTCCCACACCAGCTTGACCTCGGCATCGCGGATACCCGGCACCGACAGGACCCGCAGCTCGACCTCCGCCGGCATGGACTCGGCGACGGGGCAGTGCGGCGTGGTCAAGGTCATGGTGACCACCGCATCGCCATCCTCGCTGATCGCCACGTCGTAGATCAGGCCGAGTTCGTAGATGTCGACCGGAATTTCGGGATCGTAGATCGACTTCAGCGCCTCGATTACCGCTTCCTGCAATTCCCCGCCCGCGCCGCCCGGCTCGGGTCGGGCTTCTTCTCGGCAAGGAAGCCGGCGAGATAGTCGCGCTTGCGCCCAAAAGTTTCGGCGGCGTTTCGGGAGTGACGCGCGCGCGCGGCGGGGTGCCGACGCCGTCGACCTCCTCGATCTCGATCTTCTTTTCCTCGCCCATCGTCATCCGAAGATCCGCCTTACTTTGTCCAGGCCACGAACCAGCGCATCGATATCGCTCGCATCGCTGTGCGCGGCGAAGCTGGCACGAGCCGTGGCCGGGACCCCGAGATAGTCCATCAAGGGCTGGGCACAATGGTGGCCGGCGCGAACCGCCACCCCTGCGTCGTCGAGAATGGTGCCGATATCGTGCGGATGGACGCCATCGAGCGCGAAGCTGACGATTCCGGCGCTGTCGTCCGGCCCGAACAACGTAATTCCCGGCACGCGGCGTAGCGCCGAGCGCGCTTCGGCGACCAGGGCGCTTTCATGCGCGTGCAGCGCGTCGAGCCCGATGCTCCGCGCCCAGTCGATCGCGGCGTGGAAGCCGATCGCGCCGACCACATGCGGGGTCCCAGCCTCGAACCGCGACGGCGCGGGAAGGTACGTCGTCTTCTCGAACGTCACCCGGTCGATCATTGCCCCGCCGCCATGCCACGGCGGCATCGAATCGAGGATTTCCTTGCGCGCCCACAGCGCGCCGATGCCGGTCGGTCCGTAAATTTTGTGCGCCGAAAATACGTAGAAATCCGCCCCGATCGCAGCAACATCGACCGGGATGCGCGGCGCGGCCTGGCAGCCGTCGAGCAGCAGCTTGGCGCCGACCTTGTGCGCGATCTCCGCAGCCCGCCTCGCGTCGAGAATAGAGCCGAGCACGTTCGAGACATGGGCGAAGGCGACCAGCTTGTGCTGCTCGGTGAGGATTTCCTCGGCGGCCGACAGGTCGATGCGGCCTTCGGGATCGAGCGGGCAGACGTCGATATGGGCGCCGACCCGCTCGGCCAGCAGCTGCCACGGAACGATGTTCGAATGATGCTCGAGCTGGCTCAAGAGGATGCGGTCGCCGGCTTTCAAATTGGCGAGACCCCAGCTTTGCGCGACGAGGTTGATCGCCTCGGTCGCTCCGCGGGTGAAGACGACTTCATGCTCCTCGCCGCCGATCAGCGATGCGGTCGCGGCGCGCGCAGCTTCGAAGCTGGCGGTCATCGCTGCAGACCGTTCGTACACGCCGCGGTGGACGGTCGCATAATCATGTCCGTAAGCGCGGGTGATCGCGTCGATCACCGCCTGCGGCTTTTGCGCGGTCGCGGCGCTGTCGAGATAATGCCAGCCGGGCGGAATCGCCGGGAACTGGTCGCGCACCGCAAGGGCCGAGTTGAGGGGCGTCTGCAGGTTCATGCCGCCACCTTCCGCAGCGCCTCGCGCGCCATTTCAGCAATGCCCTGGTCGTCGCCTTCGATCTCGTCCCACAGGCCGGCGATGAAGCCTTCGAGGAGCAGCGCCCTTGCGCTGACTGGATCAAGGCCGCGCGCCGCGGCGTAGTAGAGCTGGTCCTTGTCCAGCTCACCGACCGTCGCGCCATGGGCGCATTTCACATCGTCAGCGAAAATCTCCAGCTCGGGCTTGGCATTGGCCGTCGCGCCGCGGTCGAGCAACATCGCCTTGACCGACTGTTCGGCGTCGGTCTGCTGCCCCTCCCGCGCCACCTCGATCTTGCCGAGGAAGCTGCCGGTCGCCTTGCCGCCGAGCACGCTGCGGATCGTCTGATGCGAGACCGCACCGGGCGCGACGTGGCGGAGGGTGGTGACGATTTCCAATGTCGAATTGCCGCCACCGATATTGGCGCCGTGGAGTGCAAAATCCGCGCCTTCGTGAATTGTTACGTCCAACTCATAACGGCCGTATCGCGACGCATTGTTGAGCGCGAAAATGCGCGCAACCGCGCCCGCTTCGAGCACCATTTCGACGCGGCGGATGTCAATCTCGTCGCCGCTCGGCAGCCAGATTTGCTGCAGCTTTTGCTGCGCAGCAATTTCGACCCGCACCGGCGCGGCCAGCGACGTCCACACCGACGTCAGCGCGTCGATGTCGGCGTAGCGATAGGCTTCCAGCTTGCGGGTCGGGAGAGCGGTCATGCAGCCGCCTCCGCATAACCTTCACGCTCCAGCTCATGCGCCAATTCCGGCCCGCCCGAACGCATGATCGTGCCGCGCGACAGAACATGCACCTTGTCGGGCGTCACATAGTCGAGCAGGCGCTGATAATGGGTGATCAGCAGCACCGATTTATGCGGATCGCGCATGATCGAGTTGATGCCAGCGCCAACAGCTTTCAGCGCATCGATATCGAGGCCGCTGTCGGTCTCGTCGAGGATCGCGAGGCGCGGATCCATGATCCCCATCTGCACCATCTCGGCGCGCTTCTTCTCGCCGCCGGAAAAGCCGACGTTCACCGGGCGCTTGAGCATTTCGGCATCCATGCCGAGCAGCGCGGCCTGCGCTTTGGCCAGGCGGATGAACTCGGCGCCGCTCAGTGGGTTCTCGCCACGCGAACGTCGTTGCGAGTTCAGGCTCTCGCGCAGGAACTGGAGGTAGGAGACCCCGGGGATTTCGACCGGATATTGGAAGCCGAGAAACATGCCCGCCGCGGCGCGCTGGTGCGGCTCCAGCGCGAACAGATCCTGCCCGTCGAAGGTCACGCTGCCGTCAGTCACCTCATAGCCAGGCCGGCCGCCGAGCACATAGGCGAGCGTCGATTTGCCCGCGCCATTCGGCCCCATGATGGCGTGAATCTCGCCGGTCGGCACGGTCAGCGTCAGCCCGTTGAGGATCGGCTTGCCGGCGACGGTCGCGTGGAGGTTTTCGATTCTTGAGCACTTAACCGACACTTCCTTCCAGGCTGATGCCGAGCAGCTTCTGCGCCTCGACCGCGAACTCCATCGGCAGCTGCTTCAGCACCTCGCGGGCGAAGCCGTTGACGATAAGGGCGACCGCGCTTTCGGCGTCGAGCCCGCGCATCTGCGCGTAAAACAATTGGTCCTCGCTGATCTTCGAGGTGGTCGCCTCGTGCTCGATGGTCGCGGTTGGGTTTTTGACCTCGATATAGGGCACAGTGTGCGCGCCGCATTCGCTGCCCAGCAGCAGTGAATCGCATTGCGTGAAGTTGCGGACATTCTCCGCGCCCGGGAGCACCTTCACCAGCCCGCGATAGGTGTTGTTCGACTTGCCGGCGCTGATGCCCTTGCTGACGATGGTCGAGCGCGTGCCCGCGCCGATGTGCACCATCTTGGTGCCGGTGTCGGCCTGCTGGCGGTTGTTGGTCAGCGCGACCGAATAAAATTCGCCGACGCTGTCCTCGCCCTTCAGGATGCAGCTCGGATATTTCCAGGTGATCGCGCTGCCGGTCTCGACCTGGGTCCAGCTGACCTTCGAGCGCGCGCCCGCGCACAGGGCCCGCTTGGTGACGAAGTTGAAGATGCCGCCCTTGCCTTCGGCGTCGCCCGGATACCAATTCTGGACGGTCGAGTATTTCACCTCCGCGTCCTCGTGCGCGTAGATTTCGACCACCGCGGCGTGGAGCTGGTTCTCGTCGCGCATCGGCGCGGTGCAGCCTTCGAGGTAGCTGACGTAGGCGCCTTTTTCGGCGACGATCAGGGTGCGCTCGAACTGGCCGGTATTTTCGGCATTGATGCGGAAATAGGTGGAAAGCTCCATCGGGCAGCGAACGCCCTCCGGCACCAGCACAAAGGTGCCATCAGAAAAGACCGCGCTGTTGAGGCATGCGAAATAATTGTCGCGCTGCGGGACCACGCTGCCGAGATATTTGCGGACCAGCTCGGGATATTCGCGGATCGCCTCGCTGATCGACAGGAAGATGACGCCCGCCGCCTTCAGCTCCTCGCGGAAGGTGGTGGCGACGCTGACGCTGTCGAACACCGCGTCGACCGCCACTTTCCGTGCGCCCTCGACCCCGGCGAGCACCTTCTGCTCCTCGATCGGGATGCCGAGCTTTTCATAGACCCGCAGGATTTCGGGATCGACCTCGTCGAGGCTGCCGAGCTTGGGCTTGGGCTTGGGCGCGGCGTAATAATAAGCGTCCTGATAGTCGATCTCGGGGATGTCGAGCTTGGCCCAGTCGACTTCCTCCATCCCCAGCCAGGCGCGATAGCCCTTGAGGCGCCATTCGAGCATCCACTCGGGCTCGCCCTTTTTCGCGGAGATGAAGCGGACCGTGTCCTCACTCAAACCCTTGGGCGCGAACTCCTGCTCGATGTCCGACGAGAAGCCCCACTCATAGTCCTTGGCCAGCGCTTCCCGCGCCTCGCGGTTGGTGACGATTTCTTCGTTCATTTTTGTGCTCCTGCGAAGGCAGGAGTCCAGCCCGGCGCCGAAGGCGCTGCTCCGCGGCGCGTCTGGGCCCCTGCCTCTGCAGGGGAACGGGCGAGTTGTGCCAGCGAAACAGCCTTGAGCGATGTTCGGACCGCATCGCCAACGATGCTCATGTGCGGCTTGACCTTGCAGTGAGAATCCAATGCGCACTCATGATTGACGCCATCGGCGCACATGGTGAGCACGATCGGCCCTTCGACCGCTTCGACGATGTCGGCCAGGCTGATTTCGGCGATCGGGCGCGCCAGAGCATAGCCGCCTCCCGCCCCGCGCTGACCCACCAGCAAGCCGTGGGCGGCGAGCTTCTGCATCAGCTTTTGCGCGGTCGGCAGCGGCACGCCGGTCTCCTCGGCCAGCTCGGTCGCGCTGAGACGCGCCGAGGGCTCGCGGCGAGCGGCCGCGGTCATCATTACGACCGCATAATCGGCAAGATGGGTGAGTTGCATTTTGAAATCGGAGCTTTCTACTCCGATTTAGGCCTTTGCGTGGCGAAAGACAACCTTACCGCTGCGCTGCGATCCAGGCGTCCACCATTTCCTCGAGGATGTCGAGCGGGACGTTGCCGCCGGTAAGGACGACGTCGTGGAACGCGCGTATGTCGAAGCGCGGGCCGAGTGCGGCGCGGGCGCGTTCGCGCAATTCTACAAACTTCAGCTTGCCGATCGTGTAGGCGGTCGCCTGGCCCGGATAGACCACGAAGCGTTCAACCTGGTTGACGACGTCGCCACGCGCCACCGGCGTGTTGGCAAGATACCAGTCGATCGCCTGTTGCCGCGTCCACCGCTTGGCATGGATGCCAGTGTCGGTGACCAGCCGCCCGGCGCGCAAAATTTCCATGCTCAACCGTCCAAAATCGGAATAGGGGTCGGTGTAGAAGCCCATGTCCTTGCCCAGCTGCTCGGCATAGAGTCCCCAGCCTTCGCCATAAGAATATGCCCCGCCGAAGCGGCGGAACGCAGGCAATTCGCCAAGCGAGGCTTGGATCGACAGCTGCAAGTGATGGCCGGGAACGCCTTCATGATAGGCCAGCGCTTCCAGCTCGCTCTTCGGCAGTTCCTTGAGATCGTAGAGGTTGACGTAGTAGATCCCCGGTCGCGAGCCATCCGGAGCAGGGGCGGAGTAGAATCCCTTGCTAGCGGTTTTTTCGCGGAATGGTTCGACCGGCTTGACGGTCAGCCGATCCTTGGGGAGCGTGCCGAACCATTTCGGCAAGGCCGCGGTCATCGCATCAAGCCGCGCCTGGGTGTCGGCGAGATACGCCTCGCGGCTGGCGTGGAAGAAGCGCGGATCGGTGCGGGCCAAGGCGAAGAAATCGGTCAGGCTGCCGGCGAAGCCCACCCGGTGCATGATGCCGCGCATTTCCTCCTGGATCCGCGCGGTCTCGCGTAGCCCCAAGGCGTGGATCTGGTCCGCGGTCAACGTGGTTGTCGTGTAGGTACGCAGCAACTGATTATAATAAGCCGCGCCACCGGGCAGGCGCCATACGCCGTCGTCATCGCCCGCCAACCGCTCCTGACGCTGCATTTCGCTGCGCAGGCGGCCGTAAGCCGGCACTGCGCTATCCTTCCATGCCGCTACTGCCGCCGCAGACAGCTCGTCCTTCCGAGCTTGTGCCAGATCGAGCTTCGCCAGCTTGGCGCGAAAATCGTCGAGGATGGCGTTGCCAGTGAGCATCGTGTCGGCGTTGCTGGTCAGCGTGGCGTCAATGTCCGAAATGACCTTCGGATAGACCCATTTGGGCGGCATCACGCCGTTGGCCGCGCGTGCCGCCGATTTGACGATCAGCTGGTCCATCGCCGGTCCGATCCCGGCGATCCGCGCAACATAATCGAGCGCCTGCTGCTCATTGGCGATCGAATGAAAGTTGATGAGGTTGGCGGGAAAGATGCGATGCGCGCCGTTCATCTGGTCGAACACGAAGACATTGCCGCGGAGCGCTCCCAGCGGCGCGCGTCGCCGCGTGCGCGCTTCGAACAGGCGCACCGAGAGGGCATCCTCAGCGGACAGTCGCGCCGTGCCGAACTGCGCCCTGAGTTGCGCGGTGTCGGCCGAGCATGCGGCGCAAGATTGCTTGCTTCTGCCGCGTCGGAGAAATCGTCCCACTTGCCATAGTCGCCGTCGCGAATCCCGCGCTGCATCTTGAATATCGGCGATGCGGCCAGATCGGCCTGGTCGGCCGCGTCGAAGAAGGCGGCAAGTTCGGCCGACCTTTCCGCCTGCGACTCTGCCGAGGGCGGCGCGGCGGGTGACTGCCCCTTGCCGGAAGTCCCCGACGTCGCGGCAGCCGCCGCCGCGATTATCATCCACGCGTGTCGCATTACTCGCCCCCCTGTCCGGCGGGTCGATCATGCACATTAAGCGCCGGTTGAACAGCCGCAGCGCGGCGACTGCCTAGCCCTTCATTCTCGCGATCCACTCGGCGACCCGCGCCTCCAGCATGCCCAGCGGCATCGAGCCTGCGAGCAGGATGGTGTCGTGGAAGCCGCGGTCGTCATATTTGGCACCCAGCTCAGCCTTGGCCTTGGCGCGCAGCTCCTCGATCTTCAGCTTGCCGACCATGTAGGCGGTCGCCTGCCCGGGGTAGACGATATAGCGCTCGATCGCCTTGACGATGCCGCCCTTGGCGTCGGCCGAGTTGTCCTCGACATATTTGATCGCCTGCTCGCGGCTCCACCGCTTGTGATGGATGCCGCTGTCGACCACCAGGCGGATCGCCCGGTGCAACTCCAGCTGCAGCCGGCCGAAGTTGCGATACGGGTCCTGCGTACAGCCCCATCTCCTTGCACAGCTTCTCGGCATACAGCCCCCAGCCTTCATCGGTGGCATTGTACCCGCTGAACTGGCGGAACGGCGGCACTGCGCCCTCGGGCAGTTCGCTCAGCAGCGCGCCCTGCAAATGGTGGCCGGGAATGCCCTCGTGGCAGAACAGCGCCTCGACCTCGACCGACGGCATGTTCTTCATGTCGTAGAGGTTGACGTAATAGATGCCGGGCCGCGAGCCGTCGGGCGGCGGGTCGTTGTAGAAAGCCTTGCCGGCGGTCTTCTCGCGGAATGGCTCGACCGGTTTGATCAGCAGCTCGGTTTTCGGGATCTGCCCGAAATAGCTTGGCAGCTTGGCCGCGACCTGCGCCTGTGCCTTCTTGGATTCGTCGAGATACTTCTGCTTACCCGCTGCGGTGTTGGGATAGTAGAATTGCTGGCCGTCCCGGACATGGGCGAAGAATTGCTGCAGCGTCCCCTTGAAGCCGACTTGCTTCTTGATCGCCTCCATCTCGCCATGGATGCGCGCGACCTGTGCCAGCCCGAGCTCGTGCACCTGGTCGGGCGTCAAGTCGGTCGTCGTGTAATAGCCAAGCAGCGCCCGATACATCGCCGCGCCATTGGCGAAGCGCCAAATGCCGTCGTCGGTGCCCGAGCGCTTCTCCTGGTCGGTCAGCGTCGCGAGGACCCGCTGATAGGCAGGCCCCACCGCCTCCGTCAGTGCCTTGCTCGCGTCGGCGATCAGCGCGTCCTTGCTGGCCTGCGGAATGGTCAGCTTGCCGACCTTGCTCTTGAAGTCGGCGAAGACGTCATTGTCCGGCCCATTGTCGAACGGCGCGCCCTTGATCAGGTTCTGCGACTGCTCGATCACCTGCGGGAAGACCCACCGCGGCGGCAGATTGCCGAGCTTCTCGCGCTCCTTGGACTTCGGCGATCGCCTGATCCAGATAGGTGGCCGTGGCGCGGATGCGGCTGATATAGTCGCGGGCATCCTGCTCGGTCTCGACCTTGTGAATGTTGATGAGGAATGCCGGTATGTCGGCCTGCGCGCCATTCATCTGGTCGAAGACGTAGAGTTGGCGGCGGTAGGGGAAGATGCTGGCCGCGCGCTGGTTGCGATATTGCAGCAGATCGTAGCTCAGCTGGTCCTCGGCCGACAGGCTGGCGCGATTGAAGCGCCGCGCCATCTCTTCGACGGTGCGCTGGTCGAGCTCGCGGTTGCGGACAGCGGCGGCGTCGGAGAATTCGTCTAGCTTGCCATAATCCTGGTCCTTGATCGCGCGGTAGGATTTGCTGATCGGCGACAGAGCCAGCTCGGCCTTGTCATAATCTTCGAAGAACTTCTTGAGCTCGGCCGACGGGTTGGCCGGCGCGGCGGCCGGTGCCGGTTGGGCGAGTGGAGCAGCGAGCGGAACTGACAGCAGCGCAGCGGAAGCGAGCAGGGCTAAGCGGGTCACGGTCGACATCCTTCCTGACAAGAATTATCGTCCCCGGCCTTGAGCCGGGGTTCGCCTTTGTTCAAGGGGAAGCAGAATGCCGGATCAAGTCCGGCGTAACGACATTTCGACGAACGGCTGGACCAGTTGATCTACAAGCTCCTTCGACCCTTCGCCTTCGCGCTCGACGCCGAGACTGCGCATCGCGCTGCTATCGGCGCCTTGAAATTTGCGCACCGCAACCCGCCGCGCCGCTTCCCTGCCTCGCTCGCCACAACCCTCGCCGGCATCCGCTTTCCCTCGCCGGTGGGCCTCGCCGCCGGCTTCGACAAGGACGGGGAAGTGGCGGAGGCGATGCTCGGCGCCGGCTTCGGCTTCGTCGAGATCGGAACCGTCACGCCGACGCCCCAGCCGGGCAATCCCCAGCCGCGCCTGTTCCGGCTTGTTGACGACCGCGCAGTCATCAACCGCATGGGGTTCAACAATGCCGGCCAGGAGGCGGCGTTGGAGCGGCTCCGGCGGCTGACCCGCCTGCACAATGTGATCGGAGTGAACATCGGCGCGAACAAGGACAGCAAGGATCGGATCGCCGATTATGCCGAGGGAGTCCGGAAGATGGCCCCGGTGGCTCGCTATGTGGCGGTGAATATCAGCTCCCCCAACACGCCCGGACTGCGCAATCTCCAGGCTGGGGGCGAACTGGTGGAATTGCTCGCCGCGGTGCGCGACGCACGCGGGGGCGGCGGCCCGCCCGTTTTTCTCAAAGTGGCGCCGGATCTGGAAAGCGGCGATCATGACCGGATCGTGCGCGCCGCGCTCGACACCGGGATCGACGCGCTCATCGTTTCCAACACCACCATCTCGCGGCCCCCGCTCAAGTCGAAGCACGCGAGTGAAGCGGGCGGGCTTTCCGGCCGCCCGCTAAAGCTGCTGGCGCTCGACCAGCTTAGGAAATTCCGCGCCGCGTCCGGCGGACAAATCCCCCTGATCGGGGTCGGCGGCATCGAGAATGCCGATGATGCCTGGGAGCGGATCCGGGCGGGCGCGAGCCTGATCCAGCTATACTCGGCGATGGTGTATGAAGGGCCGGGCATCGCCATGCGCATTGCACAGGGGCTGGCGCAGCGCCTCAAGCGCGAGGGCATGTCGAACATCGCCGATGCGGTGGGCCTGGACTAGCGGCCGAGCAGCAGCACGACGCCTTCCCGCCGCGGATCGAAACCCCCGTCGACCCGGCCGTTGCGGATCAACACGCCGTGGACGCCACTGTCCTCGCCTTGCCCCGGCTTGAGATCGATTCCCTTTTCGCGCAGCGCCGACAGAAGCGAGGGCGAAAATTTGGTGACCTCGCCATTGAACCGTGCTCCCCGGGCGACGAGGTTCGGCGCGGCGATTGCCTGCTGCATCGGCAGGTTCCAGTCGACTGCCGCGACCAGCGACTTGCCGACATAGGCCAGGATAGCGTTGCCGCCGGCAGAGCCGATCGCTCCGGCGAACCGACCGTCCTTGGTCAGCAGGATCAGCGGCGTCATCGAAGACCGCGGCCGCTTGCGCGGCGCCACGGCATTGGCCACCGGCCGCCCCGCCTCGTCGACCGGCGCGAAGGAAAAGTCGGTCATCTGGTTGTTGAGGAAGAATCCGTCGACCATCCGTCCGCTGCCGAAAAGTGGATTCGACCGTGGTCGTCATCGATACGACGTTGCCGCCCGCGTCGCGGACGATGAAGTGCGAAGTGCCGATCGGCTCGATCGTCGCATCCGCGCCGCTGACTTCCGCCCTCACCGGGCTGCCTGCAACCGGCGGCGAACCGGCCGTGCCGCCGATCAGGCGCCGCCTGGCCGTGACATAGGCCGGGTCAAGCATACCCTCCACCGGCACCCGGACGAAGGCCGGATCGGCGACATAGCGATCGCGGTCGGCGTACATGATGCGGCTCGCTTCGGCGAACAGGAACCATGATTGCGGATCGGCCGGCCCGTGGCTGGCGACGTCGGTCTGCTCGAGGATCATCAACAGCTGGAGAAGCCCGACCCCGCTCGACGGCGGCGGCGGAACGCAGGCGATGTAAATTCGATACGGGCGGCACAGCGCCGATCGCTTGACCGGCCGGTAATCGGCAAGGTCGGCCATGGTCATCGATCCGCCCACCGGCGCGGCGCGAGTTCGGCCGACGATCCGCGCTGCAGTCTCGCCGGCGTACATCGCCGCCGGCCCCTGAGCGGCCAGTCGGCGGAGGAATTGCGCGTAGGCCGGGTTCCTGAGCCGATCCCCGGCAACCATCCGCCCGCCGTCTGCCCGGCGAAAATAGGCGACCACATCGGGCGCGCTGTTCTCGGCATAGTCGCCGGCCAGCAGCCGCCCAAGCCGCGGGCTGACGATGAACCCTTCGTCGGCCGTGCGCTCGGCAGAGCCGAACAGGGTTCGCCATGCCAGCTTGCCCTGCTCCCGATGCGCCAGCGCCAGCATGGCGACCACTCCGGGGACCCCGGTCGCCCGCCCGCTCAGCACCGCCGTGTCGAACTGCAAGGGTCGGCCGGATGGGTCGAGAAACATGCCCGGCGTAGCCTGGGCCGGCGCGGTCTCGCGTCCGTCGTAGATGGTCAGCTGGCGCGTGGAAGCGTCAAAATAATTGAGGAACGCGCCCCCGCCCAGTCCGGAGCTCTGCGGCTCCACCAGCGACAGCATCGCCTGGACCGCAATCGCCGCGTCCACCGCGCTTCCGCCGCGCTCGAGCACCTCCATCCCCGCTCGCGCCGCCAGCGGGTTGGCGGCGATGACAAACGCCTGTTCCCTTGCTTCCGGCGCCTGCGCCGGGGAAACGGTGGTGCAGGAGCCTGCCAGCAGGAGGAGGGGCAGGACGAGGATGCGCAGCAGGGACATGCCCATCGCTTAGGCGAGCGGCCAGAAGCTTGTCCATTGCGCCATGGGTGGCGCCGCTGCTCCAATCCGCTAAACAGCGGCACTCAAGCGTCCGCCAGAGGCGCAGAAGGGAGAATTCAGCGTGGCTCGGACCCAGCTCGAACATTTTCCGAACCTCGTCACCATGTTCCTGACGCGTGCCAGGGAAAATGGCGACAAGCCATTCCTGTGGACCAAGCGCACCGGCTCGTGGAAGCCGATCAGCTACCACGAAGCGGCGCGGCAGGTGGCGGCACTTGCCGACAATTTGAAACGGATCGGGCTCAAGCCGGGCGACCCGGTCATGCTGGTCAGCGAAAACAGGCCGGAATGGTTGATCGCCGACCTTGCAATCATGGCGGCAGGGTGCGTGACGGTTCCGACCTACACCACCAATACGACGCGCGACCACCAGCATATCCTGGCCAATTCCGGCGCCAGCGCGGTGATCGTATCGACCCAGAAGCTGGCCAAGAATTTGTTGCCGGCCGTGCTGTTCGCATCGGAATGCCGCCACGTCATTTCGATCGACGACATCATCACCGGCCAGTCGCCGGACATCGCTCATTTCCATCATTGGGACGAGTTGGTTTCAGGCCGGTCGGACGTCGGCGAGCTGGAGCAGCGGATGTCCGAAGTGGGTCGAGATGAGCTCGCCTGCCTGATTTACACCAGCGGAACCGGCGGTGCGCCGCGCGGCGTGATGCAGCACCACGGCATGATCCTGCACAATGTCGAAGGCTGCACCGACATCATCGCTACCGACTTCGGCTGGCATAACGAAATATTCCTGTCCTTCCTCCCGGCCAGCCACGCCTATGAACATACCGGCGGCCAGCACTTCCCAATCGCGCTCGGCGCTCAGATCTATTACGCCGAAAGCCTGGAAAAGCTCTCCGCCAATATCCAGGAGGTGAAGCCGACGATCATGGTCGTCGTGCCGCGGTTGTTCGAGATGCTGCGCGCCAAGATCATCAAGCAGGTCGAAAAGGACGGTGGACTGCCCGCCTATCTGATGAGTTCGCGCCCTGTCGATCGAGACCAAGCGCTACGACGGGAAATCGGTGCCCTGGGACCTGCCGATGGACGGCATCCTGTCGCTGACCTTGCGCAAGAAGGTGCGGCGCCGGTTCGGCGGGCGGATGAAGGCGATGGTTTCGGGCGGCGCGCCGCTCAATCCCGACGTCGGCCTGTTCTTCCAGGCGATGGGCCTGACGCTGCTGCAGGGCTATGGCCAGACCGAGGCCGGGCCGGTCATCAGCTGCAACCGCCCGAAGGCCGGCATTCGGATGGATACGGTCGGCCCGCCGCTTCTGAACACCGAGGTGCGCATCGCATCCGACGGGGAGATACTGGTTCGCGGCGAACTGGTGATGAAGGGTTACTGGCACAATCCGGACCAAAGCGCGGGCGTGCTGCAGGACGGCTGGCTGGCAACAGGCGACGTCGGCCATCTCGACGGCAAGGGTCGGATCGTCATCACCGACCGCAAGAAGGATCTGATCGTCAACGACAAGGGCGACAACGTCGCGCCTCAGCGGGTCGAGGGCATGCTGACCCTGCAGCCCGAGATCCTGCAGGCCATGACCTACGGCGACCGCAAGCCCTATCTCGTCGCGCTGCTGGTGCCGGATCCCGAGGAAACGAGGAGGTTCAAGGATAACCCCGAGGCGATGCACAAGGCCCTGTCCAAGGCAGTCGATCGGGTCAATGCGGAGCTCAGCATTATCGAGAAAGTGAGGCGCTTCATTGTCGCCGACGAGCAATTCTCCGTCGAGAACGAGATGCTGACGCCGTCCATGAAGATCCGCCGACATGTCATCCGGGCGGCCTATGCCGAGCGGCTCGACGCCCTCTACAAGAAATAGCTAGGTCTCAGCTCCCGGGCTTGGTGTAGGGCACGAATGGCCCCAACACGCAGCCGCCTCGCTCGACCCGCGAGGTCAGGTCTACCGTCCGCGCGATTTCACCGTCGCACAGCTGGTTCGTGACTTGCCGGGTGACCAGAATGTCGCTGCCCCTGCCGACGCCGGGGCAGCCTCCTTTCGGGTTCTGCACGTAAATGGTGCTGCCCTGATCGTAGATTATGGTCCAGTCGTCGATGGGATGGACCTTGGTTGTCCGATAGGTGCTGATGCAACGCTGCGGCGCCCCCGCAACGCGGCCGGATAGCGCATCGGCCAATTCCTTGGATGCCTGTGGGCTGCGGGATTGCTCTGCCGGGGCGGTCGAGCAAGCCGCCAGCGTCATCGCCGCAATGGTCATGGCGAGAGAAGTTTTTGCGCCCATCGAGCCTGTCCCTTTATCCCGCCGGCTTGGTGTACGGCACAAACTCGCTGAAGACGCAGGCGCCGCCGCCAATGCCGCTGACCGGATCGAACAGGTGATTGATATCGCCGCTGCACAGTTGGTTGGTGCCGAACAATCGGGTCACCAGCACGTTGCGCCGGCTGCCGATTCCCGAGCAGCCCCCGCGCGGGTTTTGCAGATAGATCGTGCGCCCGTCCCGGAACAGGATCGTCCAGTCATCGATGATCTGCATATCGTCAGCGCGATAGTTGGGCAGGCAGGAGACCGGCTTGCCCGCGACCCGACCGGCCAGGGCTTTGGTCAGCTCCTTCTCCGCCTCGGGGCTGCGGACGTGCTCGACCGGAGTGGTCGAGCAGCTTGCGAGGACCGCCGCAGCAGACAATCCCAGGATCAAGCTGGATCTGGCGTTCACAACGCTTCTCCCAAGCTCAGCCGTCAGTTCGGCTTTCGATATGGCACGAACTCGCTGAAGACGCAGGCGCCCGTGCCGAAGCCGGTGCGCACGTCGACGATATTGTTGATGTCGCCGCGGCACAGGCGAGTGGTGACGAACTGGTTGCGGATCAGCGACATACTGTTCGACAGACCGTGGCAACCGCCGCGCGGCTTCTGGACATAGAGAGTTTCGCGATCGCGATAGAGGATCGTCCAATCATCGACGATGTGCATGCGCGCACGGTCGGAAATGCAGGTGACGGGTGCGCCCGGCGTGCGTCCGGCCAGCGCTTTGGCCAGTTCCTGGGCGGTCTCAGGGTTGGCGTTTGGCTTCGCGGGCACCGATGATGTGCCGGCAAGCAACGCTGCGGCGCTCACGGCAATCAGTGTCGAAGTGCGGAGGTTCATCAGGACTCTCCTTCAGGATTCTGCCGTAATAACACATCAGCCTGAACTGCGGCTTACCGAAAACTGTCCTTCCCGGCCCGCAAATCCGCGAATTGTTCCACGTCGCGGGCGAGCAGAAAGGGGTTGGTGGCCCGCTCTTCGCCAACCGTGGTGGGAACGGTCGAGCGTGCAAGCGACCGTTCCCGCTCGACATGACGGAGGCGCTCCGCAATTTCCTTGTTCTCCGGAAACGCATGCGCAGCGAAGCGGGCATTGGCGAGCGTATATTCGTGCGCACAGTAAAGCCTTGTGTCGTCAGGCAGGCTGGCCAGGCGGCCGAGCGAGTGGTGCATCTGTGCCGGGCTGCCCTCGAACAGCCGGCCGCATCCCATGGCGAACATGGTGTCGCCGACGAAGGCCACTCGGTCTTCGCGGAAAATATAGGCGATGTGACCGAGCGTATGGCCGGGGACCGCCCACACTTCGGCTTCGTGCCTGCCGATCGAAACCCGATCTCCCTCGGCCAGCGGCCGGTCGAGACCGGGAACCCGTCCATTCTCTCCCGCCGGGCCGATGATGGTTGCCCCCGTCGCCTCCTTGATCTTCAGATTTCCGCCCGTGTGATCGGCATGCCAATGGGTGTTGAGGATCTTGTCGATCCGCCACCCCCGTCTCGCCGCTTCCTCCAGTACCGGCGCCGGGTCGCCGGGATCGACCACCGCCGTCTCGCCGCCGTCCCGATCATGGATCAGCCACAGATAATTGTCGGCGAAGGCCGGCACCTCGACGATTTCAAGCATCAGCTTTGCTCCCCATGATCGCCAGCGCTTCGTCCGCCAGCTTCATCGTCAGCCGGCCAACAGGCATTGATTGCGCGAGCGAGGCGGATTGGCTGGCCAGCGGCTCACCAGCTGCCCGTATTGGGCATCGAGGCCCATGGCTCGGCCGGCTCGAGATTGCCCTTCTGCAAAAGTTCGATCGAGATTCCGTCGGGTGTCCTCACAAAGGCCATATGGCCGTCCCGTGGTGGCCGGTTGATGGTGACGCCATGGTCCATCAGCTTTTGGCAGGTGGCATAAATATCGTCGACCCGGAAGGCGAGATGGCCGAAGTTGCGGCCGCCATTGTAGCCGCTCTCTTCCCAATTGTGAGTGAGCTCGATCTCGCCGCCTTCGTCGCCCGGCACGCCCATGAAGATCAGCGTATATTTGCCTTGAGGAACCTCCATTCGCCGCCGCTCCTCCAGGCCCAGCAGTTGGAATAATGCAACGGTAGCCTCGGGATCGGAAACGCGGAGCATGGAATGGAGAAATTTCACGTAAGCCTCGCTCGTTTGGCACGGTTCGTTGACGGTCCGTGACCGGCAATGGTGATCGGGGGCCGTCAGTTGAGACGACGAACCCAAAAGGTCGTTCCATATTGCAACGATTTCAAGGCGATCGCGCCGCAATTCTGGGCGAGTCAGGCGAATGCAACAAATCATTGGCCGAATGTCGCGATCTCGGGGGTCTGGGTTTCGAACCGCGGCGTCATGACGTTGGCTCAGCCGCTCCATACGCTGCCAAATCGACGAAATTGACGGAAAAACCCTCCCGAATAGGTCGGAATCAAGCGCCGCTGAGGCCGGGCTTCCGATAGACAAAGGTGGCAATGATCGCTGCGCCATCATCGCGGTCGGCTGCGGCCAAGGGGGATGGGCCGCCCGTTCGGATCGGCGTCTTGGCTCCCCTGACTCCGCCTGGCTGGGTCGCGGCCGGCCGCCACTTGCTTGCCGGCCTGGAACTTGCCGTTTCCGAAATCAATCAAGACGGCGGAATTGCGGGAAGATCGCTTGAACTGGTCGTTCGCGACACCGCCGCCGATCCGGCGAAAGCCGAAGCGGCAATAGACGAACTGTACGGGCTGGGCATCGCCGCCTTGGCGGGCGAGTATCACAGCGTCGTCGCTCGTACCGTCGCGGAGAAGGCCGACGGACTGGAACTACCGTTCCTGTGCTCCTCGGCGGTTCTCGACGAACTCGTCGAACGTCCGACGCAATGGGTTGCGCGGCTCGCTCCGGCGCAGTCTCATGGCTGGCGGATATACGCGGACTTCCTGCTTGCCGCCGGCCACCGCCATATTGCCGTCGTGGCCCAGCCCGGCATCTACTGGGCGGCGGGAACGCGCATCCTGCGGAACTGCCTCGAGTCACGCGGCGCCGCAGTTATCGAAATGGTCTCGCTCGCCCCGGCCGCGATATGCGACGAGCTCGTCGATCGAAGCGCGACGGCTCTTCTTCTTTTGGTTGGCACCCCTGAACCGGCGGTGTCGATCGTCAAGGCCGTCCGCAGCGATGACCGCCTTTCTCGGGTGATGATTGGCGCTCCGGCCGGGCAGCCCGAGTTCGCCGAATGGGCGGCGCTGCTGGCAGAGGAAGGCGCGGAGATTTCCTTCTTGCGCTACCTGCCAGAGCGCCTTGGCCCGCTCGGTGCTCGGGTCGAGAACACGCTCCGGGAGCGGTTGGCTCAAGCGCCGTCCTTCGTCGCGTTTGAGGGCTATGACACGGTGCTGGTTCTTGCTCAGCTACTGCGCGCAGCGGGTGCCGATCGCGCGCGCATGGGGGGACTTTGGCCGCGTCTTTCAATTGAAGCTACTCGCGGCACGATCCAATTTTCTCGCCCAGCCGGCATCGGCATCTGGCAATGGACTTGGCCGCCGGTACAAATAGTCGACCGGGATCCGGCCAGTCCCGATCGCTTCCGGCTTTTACACGCCGAGTGAAGCGGCACGGGTATCTCCCGGTCGCGAGCTTTGACGATCTGCAACTTGCCGGGGACTTCGTAACGCGGATCGAGCCAGTCCTATCTCGCGCAGCGCGCTCTGCTATGGCGCAAATTCTGGGACGGGCGGGGCACTGCTGATGCAAGATAGGTAGGCTAGTCGCTGTGGTCGTCGATCTCATCGACCCAAAGCGCAAAGCCGACGGCTGCTGCGGCAACTATTCCGGCCCCGATCGCGACCCAGCCTCCCGTCGATATGCCGAGCTTGGTATCCTCGTGGCGGCCATCAATGCGTTCAAATCCGAGGGCGGCTTTTGCCGGTCGGCCGGCCAACGTGATCGTCGGCTTCTTCCCGGCGAGGTTCAGGGCCAATCCGTCGCCGATCCTGGTCTTCACCATTCCCTCGCTGGTCACCCGGCTGTGGGTCGGGGCGATTCCCAGGCTGACGCTGGGCTTGGGGGCGTCGCGCCGGCCTAGCGACAAGCGGACCTGGGCTCCAACGAACGCACCGGCACGAGTTCTCGGAAGGCCCAAGCGGCAGGCTGGCCGCATGCGAGGGCACCGCTACGGCGCTCAGCGCAGCGAACAAACAAATCCGGCAATGCATGAGGGTAGGCTCCTTTAATCAAGATCGGGCGGGCGCTTGAGCTCGTCGACGAACGGCTCAAGCCCATAACATTGGCTGGAGGCGCCTTGAGACCAATAATTCTGCCAAAAGCGCCAAAGAAGTCGCCAAGCGTCGGTCCGGCGCCCCCCGCCGGGGAGGTGGAGGTGGCAAGGACATCGAGAGCCTGCTGGAGAATGGTCAAATTCAAGTCGTTGGACCTGAAGTCATGACCCCCGCACTGCTTCAGCCCTTGCCTTTCCCTTGCAATTCCCCAGTGATTTGCGGCCGACCTGTCGCTAGAGTTCGGCCGGAGGGGGAATTTATGGTGTCTCCGACGATCGTCCTCCGGTTGGCAATGAGACTTTTGCAAGCATGAACCTGATCGATCCCAACCTACGGCGGAAGTTCGACGACGCGCTGGAAAGCGGAGACATGTTCGCGCTGTTCGAACGCACTCGCGAGGCGATCCAGCGATTCCCGGACGATCCGGATGCGCGATATCTGCAGGCGCTGGCCATGGCCCGGTTGGGCGACCCCCATGCCGCGCTTCGGATCTATGAGCGCAACTGCGTCGCGGAGATTGGGACGGAGGATGCGCTGGCCCTGAGAGGCAGGCTGCTCAAAGACCTCGCGACGCGGGCCGACGGCGCCAAGAGGATCGACCTGTTCCGCCAATCGAGCGAGGCCTATCGGCTGGCCTACGAACTGTCCGACGGCTATTTTTCCGGCATCAATGCGGCGACGACATCGTTGCTGGCGGGCGATGAGAGCGAGGCGAGCGCCTTGGCCGCGGCGATCGGCCGGCGGCCGGACATTGCCCGCCCCAAGGATTATTATGCTGCCGCCTCGGGCGCTGAGGCCACCCTGGTCCGCGGTGAAGTGGACGAAGCCACCGCACTGTTTGCAGCGGCCAGGCACCGCCCGGATGCCTCTCCGGGCAATGTTGCATCCACCGCCCGGCAGGTCGCGATGATCGCCGAGCGGTTGGCGATTTCAGAGGATCAGCGGCAGCAGCTGTTGGCCGCTATCCGGCCGTCGCCGGTCATCCATTTCTGCGGCCATATGTTCCGGGAAGGGTGGCAGGTCGAACAGCAGCTCGCCGAGGCCATCAACGGGATCCTTGACGAAACCGGGGCCTTGATCGCCTACGGCCCGCTCGCCTGTGGGGCCGATATCGTGATCGCCGAGGCAATCCTTGAGCGAGGTGGAGAACTCCACGCCGTGATGCCCTTCGCCGAGGAGGATTTCCTGACGACTTCGGTTCGGCTGGGCGGCCCGGAGTGGGAGCCGCGCTATATCCGGGCTCGAGACGCGGCAGCCTCGGTAACCTTTGCGACGCAGATCCAGCATTCCGACGACGACGAACTGTTCGCTTACTGCTCCAAGCTGGTGATGGGCCTGGCGCGGCTTCGCGCGGGGGTCATGCAATCGGAAGTGTTTCAGCTCGCCGTATGGGATGGCAGGCCGGCCAATGGCGTGGCCGGCACTGCCGCCGATTGCGCCGAGTGGGAACGTCAGGGCGGGGCGACCCGGATCATCTCCATTCCCACCGATCGGCCCGCACTGGACGCCGTCGTCCTGGCCAAGCCGGCCAACCGTCCGCATTGGGCCCTTCGGTCGATCCTGTTCGCCGATTTCGCGGGTTTTTCCCGACTGGAAGAGGATCGGCTGTCCCAATTCCTGGAGGTTGTGATGGGGCGGATCGCCAAGGTGCTGGATCGCCATGGCGACGCAGTACTGACGCGCAACAGCTGGGGCGACGCGGCCCATGTGGTCATTGCCACTCCCGTTCAGGCTGCGCAAATTGCATTGGAAATTCAATCGGAACTCAGTCCCAGGCTGCTCCAGCAGATGGGTTTGCCGGCGGAAGGCGGAATGCGCATCAGCCTGCACCATGGGCCGATCTTCGAGCATTTCGACGCGGTCCGGTCGGCCAACACCTTCTACGGCACGGAAGTCACGGTCGCAGCGCGGATCGAACCGAGAGTGCCCGTCGGTGCGATCTATACCACGCAACCCTTTGCTGCGATGATCGAATCCGACCAGAACGACCTCAATTTCGAACTGGTTGGCAAGATGGACCTGGCCAAGAACTACGGGGTACGAATCCTCTACAGGTTGGCAAGCCGCGAATAGCCAGTCCCGATTTGGAGCAACTCCGACCGTTCGGGGCAGTTACAATGGCTCGGTTGCATCTCGACATTTAACGTCGGTTAACGGACAATAAACCCTGAAGCGCTGTTCGAGTCGCATCGGGTCGGTGTGCCGGATCAGGATGAACTGCCGGAGGATTGCCGGTGGTCGTTACGGTCTCCCGGAGGGAGGGTTCGAACGAAGGGGGATTTGGTGTCGGGACCTGATATTTTTATCTCCTATTGCAGGCAGGACCGGGCCTCGGCCCGCCTTTTCGCGGAGGCCTTCGGCGAGGAAGGCTTCAACGTGTGGTGGGACGCCGTGATGCACTCCGGCGAAACGTTCGACGAAGTGATCGAACGGAATCTGCGGGCAGCGAAGGCGGTGGTCGTCCTCTGGTCGCCGCGCTCGGTCGCTTCGCGATGGGTGCGGGCGGAAGCGACGCAAGCGGATCGGGCCAACAAGCTCATTCCCGTCGTCATCGAGCCGTGCGAACGGCCGATCATCTTCGAGCTCACCCACACCGCCGATTTGCCGGAGTGGCAGGGCGACCGGTCGGATTGCAATTGGCAGTCGCTGGTCAGCGACCTGCGGCGGCTGGTGGGACCGGCCAAGGACGCCGCCGCCGCGCAGGAGAGCGGACAAGCGGCGACGGTGCCGCCACCCGCTGCACCGGTCCGCGAAGAGGCGGAGAAGCAGCCACCAGCTCCACATTCGCCGGAGCCGGCACTGGAAGCGGAACGGGCGCGAGTGGCCGAGGATGCGCAAGCGGCCAGCGACGAAGAACTGGCCAAGGCTCTCGACCGATTGGCGGTAAAGCGCGGGTCTGCGCTCAACGAGCCAACTCCCGTAGAACAGGCGCAGGCGAAGTTTTTCCGGCAGGCCGATGAGTTCCGCGAGAGCGAGGGCGAGAAGGTTCATTGTCTTCGCCGGATCAATGCCATCGATCCGGACGTCTATCATGTGGTCGGCCCGGCCGGGCTCAAGATCGGCCGCACTCGGCCCGCCGATATCGTCGTTGCCGAACCCAGCGTGTCGCGCGAGCATTGCGTGGTCGAGCTTGCCGCGGACAAGCTGCGCGTCCTCGATCTGAACTCCACCAACGGCACCTACATCGACAATAAGCGGATCGGACGCGCCGAAATCCTGCCGGTCGGCTCGGTGCTCAGGGTCGGCAATGTGTCGTTCGAGCATGAAGTCCGCAACCGGGCGGAAATCGAGCAGACGGGCGACGGGCTTGGATTTGAGCCTGGTGCGGTCCGGCGCGAATCCCGCGTTGCGCGATCGTCCTGATTGATCCGCCGCGCGGCCGGCGGCAGGACGAGCGCTATTCCTCCTGCGACGATTGCCGATGCAGGAAGACGATATAGGCCTTGGTCTGGTTGGCCTTCTTGATCAGTTCCTCGAACTCACGCTCGCTGTCCGCGCCGCGCGCCGAATCGCCCACGTTGGCGAGATATTTGTCGTAGTTCTTGGCTAGCTGAGCATTCGCCTTTTGGGTCGCGGTCCCGCCGCTGCCCATGCGGATCACTTCCTTCGCCATGCTGCGCCCGCTGGAGACGATCGAAGTGAGTTGCCCACGCTTCGAGGCGGACGCACTGGCGGAACTGCTGCTGGCGGCGGCTGCGGGGGCGGCTGCGGTCGGGGTTGGCGCGCTTGGCACGGCGGTGGTCGTCGTCGGGCGGACGGTGGCCGTCTTGGGCGCTTGGGGCAGAGGCTCGGCGGTGCGCCTGCTGGCCTGCGCATAGGCGGTTGACAGGGCGGCGCCGAATGCTTGCGACTTGGCCAAGGCATCGCGGGCGGCGCCGAGGGACTGGACCGGATCGGTCACGCTGGCCGACGCCTCGACCGAGGTGCGAAGGTCGGCGAGCGTGGTTCTCAGCTCCGGCGTCTGGCCATTTGCCGGAACCGTCTGCGAGCGAGCGTCAGCGTCCCGCAGGAGCGCGGTTGCAAACGCCACGTTGGCAGCCGTTGCCGTGCGCTTCATTTCCTCGACTGCCGCGGTCGCCGCAGCGGATTGCGCCGGATCGTCGGCAAGCGGCTGCAATCCCGCTAGCTGCTTGTCGAGCTGCTCATTGGCCGCAACCAGATCGTTCACCGCCGTGGCGGGAGCGCCGGCCGTCCTCGCTTCGTCGGCGAAGGCGCGCTCGGCGGCGGCGAGCTGGCCCAGGCCCTCGATCGGAATTGACCCGGTTTCGTTGAGATCCGGTATCTCGAGCGGCGCGCCATCGTTCGGACCGCCGCCGCCGAGCATGAACGAACCGCCGGCAACCGCGACCAGCAGCGCCACCGCGCCGCCGCCGGCAAGCATCGCCTTGCGCTGATCCTTGTACCACGGCTGCGACGGGGTCTTGGCGTCCTTGCCTGCCGGAGGCGCTTTAGTCCTTTCCGGCGGAGCCTTGGCCTCGGCAACGGCAACCGGTTTCTCGTCGGCCTCGGCTTCAGCCTCGACTGCGGCAAGCGCAGCGGCCTCGGCGGCGTGCATCGTCTGCCTTTTTCTTCTTTGTGCCGGTTTCCTCGCCCGCTCGTTTGAATTGAACGTCGCGCGGATCTGACGGCACCTGGGTCTCGAGCTCCTTGGGCTCATAGCCGGCCGCCGGCGGAGCTACCGGTGTGATCTCTTCGGATGCGACTTCGTGAGCGAAGAAACGTGTCGCCACATCCTCTTCGCCCACCGCTTCCTCGACATCCTTCTTGCCGAACATGGCCAGCCATTCGTGGATCGATTGCGGACGATCCGTCGGTTTGATCGTCATTCCCTTGTCGATGGCCTGCAGGAATTTCTTGGTGAAGCCGGGCCAATGGCCGTCCGCCAGCGGAGTGCCGAGGCCGCCATGAAGCCGTTCGAGGACTTCGGGCGGCTTTTCGCCCGTCACGCATTCGTAAAGCACCACTGCAAGCGCATAGATGTCCGTCCAGGGGCCTTGCGGATAGGTTTTCACATATTGCTCGACCGCGGCGTAGGGCGGCGTGTGGAACGTCACCGATGTGCTGGTCGCTTCAGCCGCTTCGAACCGGGCGGAACCGAAATCGATCAGCACCGGTCGGCTGTCATCGGTGATGAGGATGTTGGGCGGCTTGATGTCGCGGTGGAGCACACCGACGCGATGGGCGCGATCCAGACCTTCGGCGACCGGCTTGATGATGTTCCACAGGCTCCGCTCGTTGAAGCGGCGTCCTTCCTTGAGCAGCTTGGACAGCGACACGCCATCCTCGAAGTCCATCACCATGTAGGCGGTGCCGTGAACCTCGAACAGGCTGCGGACGCTGACGATGTTCGGATGCCGGGTGGGCGTCGACAGGTTCCAGAGAAGCTTGGCTTCCTCGACGAACTTCTTGAGCCCCAGCGCATGCACTTCCTCGACATCGGAGCCGATCGGAACGACGGTGCTTTCGGCATCCCGCTCGGAGATAGAGCTGGGGAAATATTCCTTGATTGCAACGAGTTCGCCGAAATAGATGCCGCGGCCCTTGTAGACGATCCCGAATCCCCCGACGCCAAGGACGTCCTCGAGGCGCCATTCACGGATGATCGTTCCGGGCGGTAACGCCTTGCTGCTGTAGGCCTTACTCAATGCCGACTTCCTTCCGGCTGGACCGCGGTTAACGAAAAGTAATTCGCATGAACCATCTTCGATTGCTAGTCACTCTGTGTGCCAGACGACAGAAGGAGCACGGATGGCCATCGAAAGCGTTAGCCGGACTCATGTGGGCCTTCGACGAAAGGTGAACGAGGACTCCATTTGGTCCGCGAAGACTGCAGGCTGTGGGCGGTCGCGGACGGCATGGGCGGGCATGAAGCTGGCGATGTCGCCAGCGCCAAAGTGGCCGAAGCGCTCGATCGTCTTTCGGCCGGGGCCGATCTGGATGGTTTGGTCGACAATGCGATCTTGGCCCTGAAACAGGTCAACGCCGACCTGATCGAATTGGCCGGGTCGCACGAGCGCTCGATCGGCACCACGGTGGTTGGGTTAGCGCTCGATAACGGCCAGTTCCACTGTTTCTGGGCCGGGGACAGCCGCGCCTACCGCATCCGGGACGATCATATCGTCCAGCTGACCCGCGATCACAGCATGGTGCAGGACCTGGTCGACGCCGGCATGCTGCGGCCGGAGGAAGCGGTCGATCATCCCAATTCCAACATCATCACCCGTGCGGTCGGCGTGGCTCAGGAGCTTCGAGTCGACACGGTGTCGGGTGATGCGAGGCCGGGAGATTTATTCCTGCTGGCCAGCGATGGCCTGACGAGAATGGTCGACGATCGGGAACTGCTGGCCGAGCTTACGTCCGCTTCCCCTGCCGCGGCCGCGGACAGTCTGATCGAAATCGTCCTGTCGCGTGGAGCACCGGACAATGTTTCCTTGATCATCACCAAGTTGGCGTGAGCTCAGCCTGGCCGACGGATAGGAAGCAATATCTCCAGGCAATTGCCTTCGTTCGACGAACGATAGCCGATCCGCTCGCCCCACGCCTGGATCAGCCTGATGCCGGCGCCGCCGCCGGGATCCAGGCTGTCGGCCGTCTGCGGCGCCGACCAGGGATCGAACGCAATGCCCGGATCCTTGATGGATATGCGAACGCCCCTCGGATCGCGGCCTAACGCAAGCATGATCTCATCGCCTTCGGTCACGCCGCCATGGTCATACAGATTTGCGACCAGCTCCTCGATCACGATGCAAAGCCGAGTCTGATCGTAAACGGCCAGCCGCTGTGCCTGGCCGAAATGGCGTGCCGCATCCGCAGCCTCGCCGATCGCCTGGCTCCCTTGGAGGCGCAAGGTCAACTCACCTGGATTTGATTCGCGCGGACTCACGGCTTTGGCTATGTCACGTTGCCAAAATAGATGGGAGGCCTGCCATGCTTCGGTTGCCTTTTGCGCTTGGGTTGGCCGCCCTTGTTACAGCCTCTCCGGCCTTCGCCGAAATCGCGCGGATCAAGCAGAGCAGCGGCGTCGCCTATGTCGAGCGTAGCGCTGGGCAGCTTAAGCCGGCGCCAGGCCTGCAGCTCCTCGCCGGCGACAGGCTGGTTACGGGCAAGGACGGCCGCATGAGCCTGACCTTTGTCGACAATACAAGGTTTGCGATCGGTCCCAACAGCCGCATCGCCGTCAGCGAGTTTCAATATGATCGCACCCGTCAAAAAGGCCGGTTCGTAACGCAGGTCGATCGTGGCTCGCTCGCGGTCGTGTCCGGCAAATCGCCAAGTCGGACCGTGACGCGATGAAGGTCCGTACGCCCAATACCTTGCTGGGCGTTCGCGGCACCAAGTTCATCATTGAGATACCTGAGTGAGTTGGGTTCGGACGGTCGCGGCTAGCCTGCTGCTCGGCGGCTGCGCAACATCCTCGCTGGTCCTCCTCCCCGATGACGATGGCCACCAGGGTTCGCTGGCCGTGCTGGAGGCCGATGGCCGGCCGGCCGAGGCCGTCATCGCGCAGGGAAACAGCCGGACCAGGCTCGGCGACCCGACGCCGGCGTCGCAGCCTCTCGGGAAGCGGGGCCTGAAGGCACAGGAAGCGGCCTTGCTGAGCGACCTGCCGCCGCCGGCAAAAAGCTTCGTCCTCTATTTCGACCAGGGCACCACGATGCCATCCCCCGGCTCGCAAACCGTTCTGGTCGAGCTTCGGGCCGAAATCGCTGCCCGCTCCGGACCGCAGGTCGAGGTTACGGGCCATACCGACACGGTGGGCGGCGAGGACGATAATGACCGGCTGTCTCAACAGCGCGCGGAGCAGGTTCTGAGCTGGCTTGCCAACCAGGGGTTTGACCGATCGTTGATGTCGGCAACCGGCCGCGGCGAGCGTGAGCTCAAGCAGCCGACCATCGACAATGTCAGCAGCGCGGCCAATCGCCGGGTCGAAGTGATTGTCCGCTAGGGCTGGCCGAGGTAGCGCACCGCCATCACCGTCAGGTCATCGGTCGGCTCCGCCCCGCCCTCGAATATACGGACCTGGTCGCGAATCAATTCGACGACGGCCGTCGCGCAAGCGCCTTTCAGCCCATCGCTCGCAGGCATCCTGCCGCGACCGAAGAAAGCTCCTTGAGGGTCCTGCGCTTCGGTCACGCCGTCGGTGACGAGCACCAGGCTTTCACCGGGCAACAGCGTTCAGCGTCTCTAGCGGATAGGGATATTCGACGACGCAAAGCGGGGGGCCGCCTTCCAGCCGGATCGGCCTCGTCTTGCCGTCGGCAGACAGCAGAAGCGGGTCTTCGTGGCCGGCGCGGATACCATCTGCACCTCGCCAGTTGCTGAGGTTGAGGATACCGAGCAGCATGGTGACGCCCATGGCTTCGCTATTGTCCTTGAGCAACTCGCTATTGATGGCCGCGGCCATGGTGGCGGGATCGGCCTGCATCCGCGACAAGCGCCGCGCTGGTCAGCGCCTTCGACATCGCCATGAATAGTGCCGCCGGTACGCCCTTGCCGGTGACGTCGGCAACCGCGAATCCGATCCGGTCGTCGCCGATCTTCATGGCGTCGAAATAGTCGCCGCCGACCGATTTGGCGGGCTCCAGCAAGGCATCGAGATCGACCCGCGGATCGAGGCAGCGCAGCCGCTCGCGCGGCGGAACCATGCCAAGCTGGATTGCCCGGGCCGCCTGCAGCTCGCCTTCGGCCTCGGCGGTTGCAATCCGCTCCTGGACCAGCGTCTCGCGCAGTCGTTCGCGTTCGCCCCGGGCGAGGGCAAACAGGCCGATCGCAACGCCGGCGACCGCGCCGCCGCCCACCAACAACGGCCGGCCGGGTCGAGCAGCATGCCCCGTTGGCAAAGGCCAGCCAGCTGGCGATCGGCACGGCGGCGAATATGGTTGCCAGCAGGATGCGATAGCTGCGGCCAAAGATCGCATTGCCCAAGGCAAGAAAGGCGAGCAGCGCCGGCAGCGGCCCATTCGGCCAGAGCGGCCCAGGCTGGCCGCGCCAGCCAGCCGCCGCGGAGGATGGCGTCGACCGCCTGCGCCTGCACCAGCGGGCCGAATTCCTCGGCGGCAAGCGGCGTCGCGGCGATGTCCGCCGTTCCTTCTGCCGATACGCCGATAAGCACCGGCTTGCCGGCGAATTCATCGGCAGCGAGCCGGCTCGACTGCCCCAGGACATCGGCTGCGGAAATGATGTGGCCTGCGGGGAATGTCGCCGAAGTGCAGGCGCATCCGGCCGTGCCGATCCACCGGGATCTGGCGGTCGCCTACGCGTACGCGCGAGGCGGAGACCTCGACCTTCTCCGCGCCAATCGCGTTGCGGGCGATCTCGGTCGCGAAGCCGAGCCGGGGCTTGCCGCCGGCGCGCACCACCAGGGGTACGCTCGCGGATGACGCCGTCGCTGTCCGGCCGCGCATTCACCAGACCGTGTCCGAGGGCGACGTCGTCCGAGCTCCGGGATTGCCGCCAGCTCCGCCGGCCAGCTGTCGACGGCCGGCGGCAAGTTGCCGACGATCGGCGCCTCCGCCAATGCGGCTGGTCGGCAGGAGCGCGCCGCCACGCCGGCATGAGCCAGGACGACCGGCGCCATGCCGATCACCTGGCCGAATAATTCGTCCATCGGCTTCAGCGCCTTGATCTCGGCGGCGGCGCCGGGGCTGAGTTCAGGATAGAGCGAGACGAAGGTGTCGGGGCGGACCCGGTCGCGCTCGGGGAACAGGATGTCGAAGGCGATGACCTTTGCGCCTTGCGCGCCGCCAGCTCCTCGGTCAGCCGCGCAAGATAATAGCGCGGCCATGGCCAGGGCCCGACCGCCTCGACGCTCCGATCGTCGATCAGCACCACCCGGACATCGGTGGCCGAAAGGTCGCGCGGGCTTCGCGGCCTGCCAGCTGTCGAACACGCCGCGACGCATGCGCTCGCCGGCGACAAGGGTGATGCAGGACCGCCACGAGCGTCATGGCAAGCCACGCCAATGGACGACGACGGCGGTCCGGCCCTCTGCGATCAGATGCGGACTTCAAGTCCGTCATAGGCGCAGATCACCTCGAGCGGCGGGCCTTGGCGGGTCAGTTCCTCGTAGCGGATGGTCTCCTCGTGCATCCGCTGGATGTCTTCGTCCTCATAGGTCGGCTCATGGTGGAACAGCGCAAGGCATTTGGCGCGCGCCTGCGTGGCACAGGTCGACGGCGACGAGGTTGCTGGAATGGCCCCAATCCTCCTTCATCGAAACGCTGTCGGCCAGCGAATACATGGTGTCGCAGATCACCAGGTCGGCGTCGCGGAAGAAGTCGATGAAGGCCGCCTCGACCGCCATCTTCTCCAGCTTGTGCTCGCTGTCGGTGCTGTAGATGACCGTCCGTCCGCTGGCGTCGGTCGAAGCGATAGCCGTAGCTGCCGTGGCTAGTGGTGCTGCAGGATGGTTTCGACGCGCATGCCGTCGACTTCGTGCGTCTCGCCGGGCGTCAGTTGCACGAACTCGATTTCGGCCTTCAGCCAGTCGAACGGCACGGGGAAGGAGATCTCCTCCTGCTGGCGCCGAAGCGCCTCTTCGGCGTCGGGATGGCCGGCGTGGATGCGGATCGTCGCTTCGCGATCGAACGCCGGCGCGAAGAACGGGAAGCCCATGATGTGGTCCCAGTGCAGGTGGGACAGGAAGAAATTGTAGGTCTTGCTGTGGCCGGCGGCGTTCCGCCGCATCGAATCCAGGCCGAAGGGCCTGAGGCCGCTTCCCATGTCGCAGATGAAATAGGAGCCGTCGCCGGCTTCGATCTCGACGCAGGGCGTCGCGCCGCCATAGGTCGCGCCGCCGGCGAAACTCAGCTCCCGCTCGACGAAGGCTCGCGCCTCGGCTTCATCGGCGAATTGCCGGCCGTCCGCGGCCACCAGCGCGTTGGCGATCTTGCGCCGGATCGTCTCGGCGGTCGGTGCGACCGGAAGCGATCCTCGCGTACCCCAGAACCGCACGAGCATTCGTGTCGCTACCCCCTTGCTGCCGATCGGCCGTCTATTGCGCTCGCTTCGACCGTGTCGGTGATGGTGAACAATTTGTCGTAGCGGCTGATCGCCAGGATTTCGCGCATCACCTCGTTGGGCGACGCGAGAGCGATGGCAATGCCGGACTCGTCGGCCTCGCGCTTCGCGACCGTCAGCACGCGAAGGCCGCGCGACGACATATAGTCCAGCTCGGAAAGATCGATGATCACGCTGGCGAGGCCGGACTGCCCGGCTTGCCGGACGGCTTCGCTGAAGGCCCTTGCCGAACGCCTCCCAGCTCGATTTGTCGACGCGGCCGTCCACCCGGACGATCATTGCCGTGTCCTGCACGTCGAGGGAATAGTTCATCCATCGCCCTTTCGAAGCATCGAACGCGATCGTTTCGTCGTTACCGTTAATTCACCGGCCAATGCAAATCGCGCCGCCCGCGAAACGGTTGAGAATCCCAAATCGGCCTCGGGCCCCCTTCGCGACTATGTCATTTTTCTCCTGATTTTCCGTGCCTTGACTCTCAAGGAGCCGAAGCGCACTTCGGAACAAAGCAGGAACAAACTATGCGCGAGTCGGTTGATCTCCATATGATGCTCAGAATGCAACTGGCCTCGATCGCCGGTGCAAGGTTGCGGTCGGCCGATAGCCGGATTGCCACCGGCCATGCTGCGCTTGACGCGGCGCTGGGGGGCGGCCTCGCCCGCGGGCGGGTGCATGAGCTGTTCGCCGCCGAAGGCGATGACGGGCCGAGCGCGGCGGGCTTTGCCGCCATGCTCGCATTGAGGACGGTAGGCCGAGCCCCGGTCTTCTGGCTTCGCACCGACGATGCCGAGCGGCGCGGCGGCCTGATCCATATGCCCGGCCTGATCGAACTGGGTGGCGATCCGGATTTGCTGGTGCTGGGGCAGGCGCCCGACGCCAAGGCCCTGCTCAAGGTCGCGGCCGACGCGGCTCGCTGCCCTGGGCTGGGGGCGCTGATCGTCGAGGCTCATGGCAAATGCCCGGCGCTCGACCTCACCGCCAGTCGGCGCTTGGCGCTGGCCGTCGAACAGTCGGGCGTGACGCTGCTGATGCTGCGGCTGGGGGCGGAACCGGCGCCCAGCGCCGCGGACACGCGCTGGGCGGTCAGCGCCGCCCCGAGCCAGGTGCTGGAAGCCAATGCGCCGGGGGCGCCGACCTTCGATATCGAATTGCTTCGCCGGCGTTCCGGCCCCGCGGGGATGCGCTGGCGGCTGGAGTGGAACCGTGACCGACTTACCTTCACCGAACCGGCGCTACCTGGCGCTGTGGTTCCCCTACCTTCCCGCCGACCGAATGCGCCGGACGCCGGCCTCAGGCTTAGCGCCTGAAGTCCCGCTCGCCTTCACCGAGAAGGTAAAAAGCGCACTGCGACTGGCCGCGGTCGACCAGGCGGCGCGGAGCCTCGGGCTGGAACCAGGAATGACCCTCGCGGACGCCCGGGCGCGAGTGCCGGAACTGCAGGCGTTCGAGCACGACGAGGCGAGCCGACCGAGCATGGCTCGAGCGGCTGGCCGACGGGTGCATTCGCTACACGCCGCTGGTCGCGCTCGACGCGCCTGACGGGCTGGTCCTCGATGTAACCGGCTGCAGTCATTTGTTCGGCGGACAGCGGGGTCTTGCCGCCGATGCCGAAACCCGGCTGGCGAGGCTGCGCATGACGGTGCGCCTTGCGTTTGGGAGTACCCCGAAAGCAGCCCATGCTCTGGCGCGTTATCGAGCGCTGCCCACGAAGGATGAGGCAGGGGCGATCCGCAAGTTGCCGGTCGCCGCGCTGGAGCTGGAGCCGGAAGCGACGCAGGGCTTGCTCCGTGCCGGGCTCAAGACGGTCGGCGAGCTGGCCCGGCGGCCCATGGCGACCATCGCCGCGCGCTTCGGCGCCGCGGCTGTGACCGCGCTCCGCGAGCTGCTCGGCGAGACAGCCAAGCCGATCAGGCCGCGCATCCCCGTCGCGCCGATTCATGCCGAGCGGCGCTTTGCGGAGCCGGTCGCACGAACCGAATATGCACTCGAGGTGCTGGACGAGCTGGCTGTGGAGGCGGCGCGGCAGCTGGAGGAACGCGGGCAGGGCGGGCGGCGGTTCGAGGCGCATTTCTTCCGCAGCGACGGGCTGGTCCGCCCGCTGGCGGTCGAAACCAGCCGGCCGACCCGCGATCCGGCGCTGGTCATGCGGCTGTTGGGCGAGCGGATCGAGGGATTGTCGGACCCGATCGATCCTGGCTTCGGCTTCGACCTCATCCGCCTGTCGGTGCCGCTTACCGAACCGCTGGCCGTCACCCAGCTCAAACTCGAAGGCGGGGCGGTCGGGAAGCGGAGGTTGCGGCGCTGATCGACCGGCTGAGTACCCGGCTCGGCCGCAACCGGGTGCGGCGGCTTGTGCCGCAGGATACCCATATCCCCGAACAGATGCAGCTGTCGCTCCCCGCGGTCGAGGCAGGGCAGCCCGCCGCTCAATGGCCCGATCCCGATTCCCGGAGAACCGCCGATGCGCCCACTCCACCTGTTCGATCCGCCCCAACCGATCGAGGTCATCGCCGAGGTGCCCGACGGGCCGCCGCACCGCTTCCGCTGGCGCCGCAAGTTTCATGAGGTCATGCGGTTCGAAGGACCGGAGCGGATCGCCTCCGAATGGTGGAAGCGCAAGGACGGCGCGGTCGACCGGGCCGGCCTGACCCGCGACTATTACCGGGTCGAGGATGCGCGCGGACGCCGCTTCTGGGTATTCCGCCACGGGCTTTACGAGGAAAAGCCGCAATCCCCGTTGGTATCTCCACGGGCTGTTCGCATGACGCTTCGCCGAGCTGGTCGCCGCGACCAACTACTCCTTCCTGCGCGGCGCCTCGCATCCGGCGGACATGGTCGGGCGTGCGCTGGAGCTGGGCATGGCGGGGATCGGCATCGCCGACCGCAACAGCGTCGCCGGCGTGGTGCGCGCCTATGTCGCGCTGCGCGAGGCGCGCGAGCGGGCGACGCGACGGTCGAGGAGATCGCCTTCAGGCTGGTCGTCGGTGCGCGGCTGGTGTTCGCCGACGGTACGCCCGACATCATCGCCTACCCCGCGACCCGCCATGGCTGGGGGCGGCTGACCCGGCTGCTGACCGTCGGCAACCGGCGCGCGGAGAAGGGCGACTGCATCCTCCATTTCGCCGATCTGCTCGACCATGCCGAGGATCTGCTGCTGATCGTCATGGGCGACGAGGGTCAGGAATTTCTGTTGCGTCGGCTGGCCGAGCGCATCCGGGCGCCGTCTGGCTTGGCGCGACCATGCCGCGGGCGGCAGCGACCGCCGCCACCTGGCCAAGCTCAAGCGGCTGGCCGAGCGCGGCGGAATTCCGCTGCTCGCCACCAACGACGCGCTCTACGCCAATCGCCGGACAACGCCCGCTGCACGATGTCGTCACCTGCATCCGCGAAGGCGTGACGTTCCAGCAGGCCGGCCGGCTGCTCGATGCCAATGCCGAGCGCCATCTGAAGTCGCCCGCGGAAATGGCGCGGCTGTTTCGCGACTGCCCGGAAGCGGTGACGGAAAGCCCGCGTTTCCTCGCCCGCATCGACTTCACGCTCGATGATCTGCGCTACGAATATCCGCACGAGCCGGTGCCCGAAGGCTGGACGCCGCAGGGTTGGCTCGAACATCTGGTGATGGCGGAGGCGCAACCGACGCTTCCCTGACGGCCTGCCGCCCAAGTTGCGACAAGTGCTCGACGAGGAATTCGGCCTGATCCGCAAATGCCAGTACGCCTATTATTTCCTCACCGTGCACGATATGGTGCGCTTTGCCCGACGCAGGATCCGCCGATCCTTTGCCAGGGGCGCGGTTCGGCCGCCAATTCGCTGGTCTGCTACCTGCTCGGCATCACCCCGGTCGACCCGGTCGAGAACAACCTCCTCTTCTCCCGCTTCCTGTCCGAGGAGCGCCGCGAGCCGCCCGACATCGACGTCGATTTCGAGCACGAGCGGCGCGAGGAGGTGATGCAATATGTCTACCGCCGCTACGGCCGCGAGCGGGCGGGCATCGCCGCGACCGTCATCCACTACCGCCCGCGCAGCGCGGTGCGCGAGGTCGGCAAGGCGCTCGGCCTGTCGGAGGATGTCACCGCGCGGCTGGCCAGCACCATTGGGGCAGCTACGAAAATGACCTGGAGGAACAGCGCTATGCCGAAGCCGGCCTGACGATCGCCAATCCCGAGATCGCCCGGCTCAGGACCCTGGTCGAGCGGTTGCTCAAATTCCCGCGCCACCTGTCGCAGCATGTCGGCGGCTTCGTGCTGACCGAGGGCCGGCTCGACGAGATCGTGCCGATCCACAACGCGGCGATGGAGGACCGCACCTTCATCGAATGGGACAAGGACGACATCGACGCGCTCGGGCTGATGAAGGTCGATGTGCTGGCGCTCGGCATGCTGACCTGCATCCGCAAAAGCTTCGACCTGATGCGGTGTCATGGGCTGGGCGACTACCAGCTCGATACGGTCCCGCCCGAGGATCCCGCGGTCTACGACATGCTGTGCAAGGGCGACAGCATCGGCGTGTTCCAGGTCGAAAGCCGGGCGCAGATCAACATGCTGCCCGCGCTTGAAGCCGCGCTGCTTCTATGACCTGGTGATCGAGGTGGCGATCGTCCGCCCCGGCCCGATCGAGGGCGACATGGTCCATCCCTATCTGCGCCGCCGCAACGGCGAGGAGAAGGCGGAGCTTCCCTCGCCGGCCCCGCCCCATCCGGCGAACGAGCTCAAGGACGTGCTCGGCCGGACCTTCGGCGTGCCGCTGTTCCAGGAACAGGCGATGAAGCTCGCCATCGTCGCCGCCGGCTTCACCCCCGGCGAGGCCAATGGCCTGCGCCGCGCGATGGCCACCTTCCGCAATGTCGGCACGATCCATCGCTACGAAGCGAAAATGGTCGAGGGCATGGTCCGGCGCGGCTATGAGCGCGATTTCGCGGAGCGCTGCTTACAATCAGATCAAGGGCTTCGGCAGCTATGGCTTTCCCGAAAGCCATGCCCAGAGCTTCGCCAAGCTGGTCTATGTCTCGGCTTGGCTGAAGTGCCATTACCCGGCGGTGTTCACCTGCGGGCTGCTGAATTCGCAGCCGATGGGCTTCTACGCGCCGGCCCAGCTGGTCCGCGACGCGCGCGAGCATGGGGTCGAGGTGCGCGAGGTCGACATCAACGCCAGCGACTATGACAATCTGCTCGAGCGGCGGAGAGGACGGCGCGCTGGCGATCCGTTTGGGCTTTCGCCAGGTCGACGGCTTTCGCAAGGAATGGGCGGAAAGGCTGGTCGCGGGGCGGAGCGCGGGCTTCACCCAGGTCGGACAATTGAGCCAGCGGGTCGAAACTGCCGTCCCGGGCGCTGCATTTGCTGGCCGATGCCGATGCCTTTGGTTCGATCCGTCTCACGCGGCGCGAAGCGCTGTGGGAAGCACGGCGGACCCCACAGGGGTTGCTGCCGCTGTTCGCTCATGCCGACGCAGCAGAGCTGGGCGAGGAGCCCGGAGGCGGCGCTACCGGCCATGCCGCTGCCGGAGGAGGTTGTGACCGATTATCAAGTGACGCGCCTGTCGCTGAAAGGGCATCCGATGCAGTTCCTGCGCTCGATCTTCGAACGCGAGGCCGTGCTGAGCTGCGCCGCGGCAGCAGCTGCGCCCAATGGAGCGATCAAGCGGGTGGCGGGCGTGGTGCTGATCCGCCAGCGGCCGGGCAAGGGCAACGCGCTGTTCATCACACTGGAGGATGAAACCGGCATCACCAATGTGCTGTTATGGGCGCGCGATTTCGAACGCTATCGCCGGGAAGTGATGGCCGCCCGGCTGATGGAGGTGGAAGGGGAGATCCAGCGCAGCAAGGAGGGGGTGATGCACTTGATCGCCCGCCGCGTGTTCGATCGCAGCGCATTGCTTGCCGAGCTGACCCGCGACGAATTCCACCCGCCGCTGGCCCCGGCCGACGTGGTCAAGAACCCCGTCTACGCCCGTCATGGTCATCCCCGAGACGTTCGGGTGCTGCCGAAGTCCCGCGACTTCCACTGACGTTAAAGCGCCTCGATAATCGTCACATTGGCGATGCCGCCGCCTTCGCACATCGTCTGCAGCCCGAACCGCCCGCCGCGGGCGCGCAGGGCATGGACCAGAGTGGCCATCAGCTTGGTCCCGCTGGCACCCAACGGATGGCCGAGGGCGATGGCACCGCCATGGACATTGAGCTTGTCCGGGTCGGCTGAAATTTCCTTGAGCCAGGCCAGCGGGACCGGCGCGAAGGCTTCGTTGACCTCATACAAATCGATCTCGTCGAGCTTGCGCCCGGACCGCTCCAGCGCGCGGCGGGTAGCGGGGATCGGCTCCTGCAGCATGATCACCGGGTCGCCGGCGGTAACGGTGAGATTGTCGATCCGGGCGATCGGTCGTCAGCCCATGCTGCGCCAGCGCCCGTTCCGACACGACCAGAACGCCCGAGGCGCCGTCGCACACCTGGCTGGCATTGCCGGCGGTGATCATCCCGTCTGCCGCGACGGTCCTGAGCTCGGATAGCGCCTCCAGGGAGGCATCGGCGCGAATGCCTTCGTCGCGAGCGTGGCGCCGCACGCTGCCTTCCTTGTCGAGCCCGTCGACAACGAGCATCTCCCGGTCGAATGCGCCGGCGTCCGCGGCGGAAGCCGCCTTGCGGTGGCTGGACAGCGCGAACTGATCCAGATCATCGCGCGTGAAACCATAGATTTGGGCCATCATCTCGGCGCCGGTGAACTGGCTGAACTGGTCGACGCCGTAACGGTTCTTGATCGAGGGAGGCCAGGGTCCGGTGCCGATTCCGGCCTGCATCGGCAGCAGGACCGGAGTCCCCATAGGAACGCGGGTCATGCTTTCGACGCCCGCCGCGATGACTACGTCCTGGGTGCCGCTCATCACCGCCTGGGCGGCGAAATGCAGCGCCTGCTGCGAGCTGCCGCATTGCCGATCGATGCTGACGGCCGGCACGCTGTCGGGTAGATCCGAAGCCATCACCATATTCCGGCCGATGTGGAAGCTCTGCTCGCCGACCTGGCTGACGCAGCCGACGATGACGTCGTCGATGGCCGCCGGATCGATCCCGCTACGGCTGACTAGCGCATCGAGCACGGCCGCGCCCAGGTCTGCCGGGTGCCACTCACGCAGGGCCCCGCCGCGCCGCCCACCCGCGGTGCGCAGCGCTTCGACAATATAGGCTTCCGCCATTATCCCTCCCTGTCCGTCGTCGACCACGCCAGGACGAACGTACCGCTGCACATCAGCGTGCGCGCCGCCCCCTCGTCGATCAGTGCGCATTCCCCGGGCTTTACAATGCCAACTGGCGTGTCGATCGGCAGCAGCTGCACGTCGCGCATTCGCTCGGGCAATTCCGGCGGCTCGCCGACACACCAGGCGACCCCGAAATGGGGGCCATCGACCAATATCCTGCTCTCGTCGCCGACGCGCCCGTCGAGCGGGTTCGAATGCGGCTTCGGCCGGACAACATCGGCCGCTTCGTCGAGGTGCAATTCGCGCGGGCGGCCGTAATCGTACAGCCGGTAGGTCAGATCGACCGCCTGCTGTATTTCCATTATCGTCAGCCCCGGTCCCAGGGCATGGACCGTGCCGGCCGGGTTGTAGATGAAATCGCCCTTCGACGGCCGCCGCCAGTCCATCAGATCGACGATCGAGCCGTCCTTGGCAGCGTCGAGCAATTGCCCCGCCTCGACCTTTCGCACGGTGCCGATTCCCAGCTCCGCATCCTCGGCGACGTCGAGCACGATCCAGCATTCATCCTTGCCGCGCGGGTATCCCCGCTCCCGCGCCGTCGCATCGTCGGGATGCACCTGGATCGAGAGCCGTTCGGTGGTGAACAGATATTTGGCCATGACGTCGAGCTCGCGGCCGGGCGGCGGCTCGAACCAGATCTCGCCTACCTGCCGGTCGGAATCGACTCCGAAGCGCGGATCGATGCCGCGCTTGCCCCAGGGCTTGTCGACTATCTTGGTGGCGAGCTTTAGCACGGGCCCGCTCCTCTCAACTAAGTGCCGCGACCAGATCCTTAAGCGGCAGGAATGCAAATCCGATCGAGCTGTCGGAAATGCCATAGGGCATGAATAGCTGATCGCCGACTCTCATGCCTCCGCAAGTATAAACGACGTTGGGCACATATCCGTTGCGATCGTCATTCTCGGCCTGGAGAATCGGATGGCGGGTACGGCCGAGGATGATCGACGGATCGTCCCGGTCGAGCAGCACCGCCCCGATCACATATTGGCGCATCGCGCCGACCCCGTGGGTCAGCACCAGCCAGCCTTCGTCGATCAGAATGGGTGCGCCGCAATTGCCGATCTGAATGAATTCCCAGGCATATTTCGGGGCCATCAACAGCTTGCCGCCGTGCCAGTGAGTGACATCGTCCGAATCGAGCAGGAATATATTCTGACCGTCCTGCCGGCCGATCATCATATACCGCCCGCCGATCTTTTGCGGGAACAGGGCCATCCCCTTGTTGCGCGCGGCATCGCCGGTCATCGGCACCAGTTCGGCCGCGCGGAAATCCCGCGTACGCAGCAGCTCTGAACGAATGTCGCGACCGGAATAAGCGGTGTAGGTGCCGAGATATTCGATGCTGCCGTCATCGTGGGTGAAATAGGTCAGGCGCAGATCCTCGAGCCCGCCCACCTGTGCCGGGGTGACCGGAAAGATTACCGTGCCCGACAGGTTGGTATCCTCGCTGCGGTACACAGTTACGGCGCAGTCGGTGCACATCGTATCGAGATCGGGCGCGTCGGCTGCAACGGCGAACGGCGGCTCCGGCGACAAGCTCAAGTCCGCCGCGGTCCGACACCAGTCCCTCGCGGAACGCGATCGAGCTGATATGGCCTTCGCCGACCGCCCGCAGCGACATCAGAATCCGAACCGTGTGCTGGTCGAGGCCGCTCTGGTCCGGATGCGGGACGATGCTGGGGTTCATCAGCGCCGCTGCCGCATAGCTATATTCCTGGCAGAAATAGGCGCCGATCAGCTGCTTCCTCTTGTCGCCGATCCCGGTCGGCGAAAGGTCGAGCAGCTTTGAGATTTCGGCGAAGCGCTTGAGGAAGATCTTGCGAGTCTGCCAGTGCCTTGCCTCGAAGTTCTGCATGACTTGCTGCAGCGCACGGCCGATTTCCTGGTCGCTCGAGGGTCAGCACCTGGTCGACCAGCCGGCGTGCGCGGCCGGGGTCGGCCTGATTCCCCTGCCAGGCGAGATGAAACGGGCGGACGACGACTCGGGCGGGGTCCGCCTTGAGCCTTAGCGGATGGAGTTCAGATTGGATCATGGGCCCTGTCAGGTGGCGGCGAGAGACCTCGTTTCTGCTGTGCCGACACGCAACTGTCCAGCCTGTTTCATCGTGCTAAATGCTTCGCGCATCGTTTGTGCAGCGAGATGCAGCGCTAGGATCGATTCGGCGCCCTGATTGCGGTTGATGCCGGTCGCCATCAGCCCGTCGAAACAGCCACCGTCCGTCGCGTCGGCGAGCGGCATTCCGCGCATCATTGTCGCCGAAGAACCAGGCGAAGGCCTGCGCGGCCACGCGTCGCCAATGCGTTATCGCCGGTCGCGCGGTAAGCGGCCGCGGCGGCGTCGATCGTCGCCGTGGCTTCCAGCGGCTGCTGATCGAATGCCAGCGGCGGCGGCGTAGGGGCGATTGAAGCTCTTGCATCCGACCGGACGAAACGCGCCCGCGCGGGCTCGTCTGGCATTCGACCAGCCAGGAAAGCGCCGACAGGCCGCGCTCAACCATCTCGGAGTCGCCCATCGCTCGTCCCGATAGGATCAGCGCCTCCGGCAGCCGGGCATTATCGTAGCTCAGCGAAGGCTCGAACCAATTCCAGTCGTCGCGCGCATAATGTTCATGAAGCGTGCATCAACTGGTCCGCCGACTGCCGCACCAGCCGATGCGCGAGGTCGCAGTCGGGGAACGACGTGAGCATCGCCAGTCCGCCAAACGCCGCGAATGCCCGAGCCCGGGGAGCTGTAAGTTCTTCACCAATCGGTGCGGCCTCGTCGAACAGCCTCGACGCCCAGTCGCGAATCGATGGCCACGGCGCACTGGCCGCAGTGAGCCCAAGCGCCCAGATGCGTGCGGCCGTTGCTGTCTTCCGACCCGCACTCTTCAAGCCAACGCCGGTCGTAGCCCATGAAGTTGCGAAATCGCCGGCGAGACGGATGCCAGCCATGCTGGACGAAGGCCGCATAGGTCGAGGACAGCGCCGCCGTCCGGCGGTCGTCGCCCCGGCGGACCATCATGATCAGCGCCCGGGCATTGTCGTCGATGCAATAGCCATGGTCGCGATCTGGAACGGAACAGATGCCGTGCTGCATGATGCCGACCGCATCGGTCATTCGTTCGACTGCATCGAGCGGCAGGGCGGCCGGGCGAGGCTCGAGTCCTCGGTGGGCCACCAGCCGAGCTCGCGTCGGGAGCCGGGCGAGCGACTGTTCGACTACTCGCGGCCACAACATGCTCCGTCCGCGGCCATAGGCGTCGAGCGGCGAGCTCGCGGCGCCTTTCATCATCGTCGAGCAGGTCGAGCGCCGCCTCGGCCAGCGCCCCGGCATCGGCCGGCGGAACCAGCACGCCGTGCCCGTCGGCGAGGATTTCGCTTGGCGTGGACATAGGGAGTCGCGACGACCGGCTTTCCGACCGCGACCGCATAGCTCAACGTGCCGGACGTCACCTGCGCCATGTTGAGATAGGGGGTGACATAGATGTCTGCTCGCCTGGAGCATGTCCAGCAGCTCTTCCTGCTCGACGAAGCGATCGACGAAGCGGACATGCTCCTGAACGCCGAGGTCGCGGGCGCAGGTCCTTGAGCATGCGGCGGTGACGCTCGCCCTCTTTCCGGACCTGGTTGGGGTGGCTCGCGCCGACTACCTCGTAGAGCGCTTCGGGATGATCACGGACGATGGCCGGCATCGCCTCGATCATATGGCGCATACCCTTGTCGGGGGCGAGCAGGCCGAAGGTCATCAGCACCTTGCGGCCTTCCCAGCCGAACTGGGATTTCAATTCGTCGGGATTGCGCAGCGGCCGGTCGGGAACGCCGTGCGGTATGATCCGCAGCCGGTCGGCCGCAACCCCGTAGCGACGCTTCAGTATATCGGCCGCCGTCGAGGCCATGGCGATGGTCCGCTCGGCCCGGGCGATCAGCCGCTTCGAGCACGACTTCCTGCTCGTCGCCCGGCTGTTCCAGCACGGTGTGCAGCGTCAGGATCAGCGGCAGGTCGGTTGCGCCGACAAGTTCCAGGATGTGAGAGCCCGCAGCGCCGCCGAAGATTCCATATTCATGCTGAAGCCAGATGGCTTCCGCGCCGCTGGCCTCGATCCGCTCGGCCGCCTCGCGATAGGCATCGAGCGATTTCGGCGTCGATGGTGATAATCGGGTCGGGATAGAAATCGCCCGACCCGTCATCCATCGCATAATGGTCGAGTTGCATCTCCGGATAGAGCGACCTGAGGGCATCGGCGACATGGCTGGTGTAGGTCGCCAACCCGCACTTGCGCGGCAAGGCGTTGCCGATCAGCGCCAGATGGCGAAACGGTGCTTTAACTTGGCGGGCGGCTTTCGCGCCTTCGCCAACATCGGGAAGAATGTCGAAATCAAACATCACGCCTCGACTTCCATGAACGTAGGAAAGGATGCGCGACCGGCACAGTCGCCCCCTTGGAACCTCAACGAACCGAAGCCCGTCCGGTTTCCCAACCTATGTTAGCACGTGCGCAAAATTATTGCACTGCAGCATCGCTCCAGCAGCGGATACGGGTCGATGCGGCGGCGCCGCGCCCGTCGCCGCAGGCCCTAAACCCTTGCCATTGGAAGGGTGGAACAGCTTTCCGGCTCCGCTGCGATAGGATAGGGCGCGGCGCGATGAATGCGACGCTTGTGACCGCGCAAGGATGGTATCCGGCCAGCTGGCGCGGCTTTCCGGCGCGTCAGATGCCCGCCTATGCGAATCAGCCTCTGCTTGACCGCGTCGAAGCGAGGCTGGCGAATGCGGCGCCGGTTATTGCCATTGACGAGGCGGCACAGCTCCGCGCCGCCATGGCAACTCTGGCCGCTGGGCGAGGCTTGCTGTTGCAGGGCGGCGATTGCGCCGAAAGCTTCGACGATCCAGTGGCCGAGCAGGTCGCCGGCATCACCGGCTTGTTCGACGCCATGGCGGACCGGCTGAAACCTGCCATCAACGGCCCCCTCGTCGAGGTGGCGCGGATTGCCGGGCAGTTCGCCAAACCCCGCAGCGCGAACGACGAAACCCATGAAGGGGTCACCCTGCCGGCCTACCGGGGCGACATCGTCAACGGCGCCCAATTTGAAGCGACGGCGCGAGAGGCCGACCCAAGCCGCATGATCCGGGCCCATATGCAGTCGGTCGGTACGGCTGCAAGCCTGGCCGCGGCGCGCGGCAACGGCGCGTCGATCTTCACCAGCCATGAGGCCCTGCTGCTCCACTATGAGGAGCCGCTCACCCGGCGCGACGCGACGGGCCGCTGGTGGGCGACCTCGGGCCACATGCTGTGGCTGGGCGACCGCACCCGCCAGTTCGACGGCGCGCATGTCGAGTATCTGCGGGGAATTGAGAATGTCGTCGGCGTGAAGTGCGGGCCGACATTGGGCCCCGACATGCTTCTGCGCCTGATTGATCGCCTCGATCCGCAGGGGCGTCCGGGGAAGCTGGTGCTGATCGGCCGCTTTGGAGCCGAGGGTATCGGCGGCATGCTGCCGCCATTGATACGCGCGACCAAGGGCCGGCCGGTGGTCTGGACGATCGATCCGATGCACGGCAACACCTCGATGGTCGGCAAGCGCAAGGTCCGCCGACTGCCGGACGTGCTGGCCGAGATCGACGCCTTCTTCGCCATCGTCGAGGCGGAAGGCGTGCATGGCGGAGGGGTGCACCTCGAGATGAGTGCCCTGGATGTCACCGAATGCATTGGGGGCCGCGGACCGGCGTCGATCGACGAGCTGGACAAGAATTGGCTGACCGCTTGCGACCCGCGATTGAACAGAGCCCAGGCGATCGATCTGGCAGCGCATGTCGCGGCGCTGATCGGGTGAAGCTGAAGGCAATGCGCGGGGCGCCGCTGCGAGGCGAGGCGGTGATTCCCGGCGACAAGAGCTGCTCCCACCGCGCGCTGATCCTTGGCGCGATGGCGGGCGGCGAGACCCGCATTCGGGGGCTGCTCGAAAGCGACGACGTGCTTGCAACGGTGCGGGCGATCGAGGCTTTCGGGATCGAGGTCGAGCAAATCGGCGGCGACTGGGTGGTGCGCGGCGGATCGTGGCGCTCCCCCGACGATCCGGTCGATTGCGGCAATAGCGGCACCGCGGCACGGCTGCTGATGGGCGCGGTGGCCGGAATGCCGGGAGTGCGCGTGACCTTCACCGGTGACCGCTCGCTGTCGGATCGCCCGATGAGGCGCGTCACCGCTCCGCTCCAGCGGATGGGCGCGGCGGTCGAAGGCGATAAGCTGCCGATTACGATCGAGGGCAATCGGCTGGGCGGGATCGAGCATCGCAATGTGCCGGCTTCGGCCCAGGTCAAGTCGGCGATCCTGCTGGCAGGCCTCGGGGGGACTGCGCCCGTCGGCGTCGTCGAGCCGGTGCCAAGTCGCGATCATACGGAGGTCATGCTCCGCCAGTTCGGGGCGGAGGTGGCCGAACAGGATGGGCTGATCCAACTCGGCGGCCAACGGCGCCTGCATGGCTGCGAGCTGGCAATTGCCGCCGACCCGTCGTCGTCGGCTTTTCCGCTCGTCGCAGCAGCGATCACGCCGGGATCGGACGTCGTGGTGCGGGCCATGCTCGCCAATCCTCTGCGCACGGGACTCTACGAGGTGCTCGAAAGGATGGGGGCGGACATTGAGCTTTCGGAGGAATGCATCCAATCGGGCGAGATCGTGGCCGACGTCCGCATCCGCCATGCGCCGCTGGCGCCCTGTTCGGTGACGGCCGAGCAGATCCCGTCGATGATCGACGAGGTCCCGGCACTCGCCGTGGCGTGCGCCTTCGCGGACGGGGAGAGCGTGATCGAAGGATTGGCCGAGTTGCGGGTCAAGGAAAGCGACCGGCTCGGCGCCATTGTGGCGGGCCTCACCGCCTGCGGGGTAACGGCGCTGGCCGATGGCGACGCACTGCGCATTTTTGGCCGCGCCAAGGTGCGTGGCGGGGCCAGCGTCGCGACGCTGGGCGACCACCGCATTGCCATGGCCTTCCTGGCCCTCGGCGTGGCAGCCGAGCAGCCGGTCGAGGTTGACGAAGTGGAAATGATCGGCACCAGTTTTCCCGGTTTCGTCGAAGTGATGAAGTCTATCGGGGCGGATATCCGATGAGCATCAACAATTTCGGTCATCTGTTCCGGCTGACCACATGGGGCGAAAGTCACGGGCCGGCGATCGGCTGCGTGGTCGACGGCTGTCCACCGGGACTGGAGCTGGACGAAGCCTGGGTGCAGCGCTTTCTCGACCTGCGCCGGCCGGGCGGATCGAAAAATGTCTCGCCGCGGCAGGAGCCCGATCAGGTCCGCATCCTGTCCGGCGTTTTCGAGGGCCGCACCGCCGGCACGCCGATCGCGATGATGATCGACAACGTCGATGCGCGGTCCGCCGACTATGCCAAGGATGCGCCCTACCGGCCCGGCCATGCCGACTTCGCCTATGACGCCAAATATGGCTTCCGCGATCCGCGGGGCGGCGGCAGGGCTTCGGCGCGCGAGACCGCGATGCGGGTGGCGGGAGGAGCCGTGGCCCGTCTGGTGGTCCCGGAGGTCGAGATCGCCGCGGCACTGGTCGAAATCGGCGGCGAGGCCGACGAAAGCCGTTGGCAGACGATGCTCGACGAGGCGCGAGCGGCGGGCGACAGCCTTGGAGCCGTCGTCGAATGCGTGGCAACGGGAGTGCCGGCGGGCTGGGGCGCGCCGGTATATGCCAAGCTGGACGCCGAGCTGGCCGCGGCCTGCATGGGGATCAACGCGGTCAAGGGCGTCGAGATTGGCGAGGGCTTCGCGGCGGCCCGGCTGAGCGGCAGCCAAAACCGGGACGGAATGCTGGCCAGCGGCATCGACGGCGGCATTTCGACCGGCAGGCCGATTGTCGCCAGGGTAGCGTTCAAGCCGACGTCGAGCATTGGCGGCAAAGGCCGCCACGACCCCTGCGTCGGCATCCGCGGCGCGCCAGTGGTCGAAGCGATGGTCGCGCTGGTGCTGGCGGATCACAAGCTGCTGCACCGAGGGCAATGTGGCTAGTATCGGGCGGCTAGTGGCACTTGAACCGATCGAAGGGTTCCAGACAGTCCCTGCACCGCCACTGCGCCTTGCATGGGGTCGAGCCGAAGCGGCTGACCTCTTCGGTGTCGGTTGAACCGCAACGCGGACAGGTTGCAGCCTTGGCCAGCTCCGGCGGGGCGATGCCATAGGCGCGCAGCTTCGCCTTGCCCTCGTCGGTGATCCAGTCGGTCGTCCAGGGCGGAGTCAACGCCGTCTCAATCGCCGACATTCCTGTAGCCGGCGGCGTCGAGCGCTTCGCGAATTTGGCGTTCGATGAAATCGGTCGCCGGGCAGCCCGAATAGGTCGGGGTAATGGTTACCTTGTCTTCCTCGACCGAGCGAACGATGCCGAGGTCGAGCACGGACACCACCGGGATCTCCGGGTCGGGAACGCCCTTGAGGACGGCCCAGATGTCGCGCACGCCCGTCACACGCGCTCCAGCGCCAGCGCGATGCCCTGGCCAACGCCGATGCACATGGTGGCGAGGCCGTAACGGCCGCCGCCCCGCTGCAATTCCTCGGTCGCGGTCATCGCCAGCCGCGCGCCCGACATGCCGAGCGGATGACCGAGGGCGATCGCTCCGCCGTTGGGGTTCACCCGGGGATCGTCATCCGCGATCATCAGCTGGCGAAGCACCGCCAGCCCTTGGGCCGCGAAAGCCTCGTTCAATTCGATCACGTCGAAATCGGCGACGGTAAGGCTGAGCCGCTCGAGCAGCCTGTTGCTCGCCGGCGCCGGGCCAATGCCCATGATCCGCGGCGGCACGCCGGCCACCGCGCCGCCGAGAATGCGGGCGCGCGGAGTCAGGCCGTGGCGTTTGGCCGCCTCCTCGCTGGCGATGATCATCGCGGCGGCGCCGTCGTTGACGCCGCTGGCATTGCCGGCGGTTACCGTGCCGTCGGAGCGGACGATCGGCTTCAGCCGCGCCAGCGCCTCCAGGCCGGTCGGACGCGGGTGCTCGTCCCTGTCGATCACAAGCGGATCGCCTTTGCGCTGCGGAATCGTCACCGGGACGATCTCGGCCGCAAGCCGCCCATTGGCTTGTGCCGCGGCAGTTTTCTCCTGGCTGCGCAAGGCGAACAGGTCCTGGTCCTCGCGTGAGATCTGGAACTCGTCGGCGACATTCTCTGCCGTGCTCGGCATGGTATCGTCGCCATATTGATCGCGCATCTTGGGGTTGACGAACCGCCAGCCGATGGTGGTGTCGTAGATCTCGGCGTTGCGATCGAAGGCGTTCATCGCCTTGGGCATCACGAACGGAGCCCGGCTCATGCTCTCGCTGCCGCCGGCGACGATCAGTTCGGCATCTCCGCCGCGGATCGCGCGAGCGGCCATTGCCACCGCATCGAGCCCGGAGCCGCACAGCCGGTTCAAGGTCACTCCACCCGAGCTGTCGGGCAGGCCGGCCAGCAGACCCGCCATCCGTGCGAGGTTGCGGTTATCCTCGCCCGCCTGATTGGCGCAGCCGAGGATCACGTCGTCGAGTGCCGCCCAATCGACCTGATGGTTGCGATTCTTGAGCGCCCGGATCGGGATGGCCGCGAGGTCGTCGGCGCGAACGCCGCTCAAGGCACCGGCATAGCGGCCGATGGGGGTGCGGACGGCATCGCAGATGAAGGCCTCGGTCAATCCACTTCTCCGGTCTCGATATAGGGACCGCCGACGGATCGCGAAAATCCCTGGAACTCGGCGATCGGGCGGCCGGTCTGGGTCCGGACGCTGACATTGTAGACGCCGGAGCGGACGACAAGGGCCTGCTCCTGCGCCTCGGCGATCAGCACTTCGCCTTCTTCCGCGCCGTCGAGGAACACCATCGTCGCCTGGGCCCCGACCGTCCGGACGTTGCGGCTGTTGCAGGCATAAGCGAAGGCAGTGTCGGCCAGCGCATAGACCATCCCGCCGTGCGCCTTGCCGTGGCCGTTGAGCATGTCGGCGGTGAGCTTCATGCGGATGCGCGAATAGCCTTCGCGGGCTTCCTCGATCCGGATGCCCCAGGCCTTTGCCCGTGCCCTCATTGGCCAGCATGGCAAAGGCCACGCGCTCGGCGAGCGCGTCGGCGTCGCTCTCGCTCATTCCGCTTCGATCACGCCTCTACGGATCTGGTCGAGCTCGATCGATTCGAACAGTGCCTTGAAATTGCCCTCGCCGAAGCCTTCGTTGCCCTTGCGCTGGATGATCTCGAAGAAGATCGGCCCGATCACGTTCTGGGTGAAGATCTGCAGCAGCAGTCCCTGGCCCTCGGTCGGCGCGCCGTCGACCAGGATGCGGCGTTTCTCGAGCTCGGCGGTCGGCTCGCCGTGGCCCTTCACCCTCTCGTCCACCAGCTCGTAATAGGTGTCGGGCGTGTCCTGGAAGGCAACGCCCCGCTCGCGGAGGATATCGACCGTCCGGTAGATGTCGGCGCTGCCCAGCGCGATGTGCTGGATGCCCTCGCCCTTATATTCGCGGAGGAACTCCTCGATCTGGCTCTTGTCGTCCTGGCTCTCGTTGAGCGGGATGCGGATCTTGCCGCAGGGCGAGGTCATCGCCTTGGAGAAAAGGCCGGTGACCTTTCCCTCGATGTCGAAGTAGCGGATTTCCTTGAAGTTGAAGAGCCGCTCGTAGAATTCGGCCCAGAAATTCATCCGGCCGCGGTGCACATTGTGGGTCAGGTGGTCGAGGTAGGTCAGCTTGCTGTCATGCTCCGCGACCTTCTGATCCCAGCCATCCTCGAACACGAAATCGACGTCGTAGATCGAGCCTTTGTCGCCGTAGCGGTCGATCAGGTAGAGGCGCGATCCGCCGATGCCTTCGATGGCCGGCAGGCAAAGCTCCATCGGGCCCACGTCGCATTCGACCGGGTCGGCGCCGAGGTCGATCGCCCGGTTGAGCGCGTGGTAGGCATCCTTGACCCGGAAGGCCATGGCGCAGGCCGAAGGGCCGTGGACCGCGGCGAAGCGCTGGGCGAAGCTGTCCGGCTCCGCATTGATGATGAAGTTGATGTCGCCCTGGCGGTGCAGCGTAACATTCTTGCGGCGATGCTTGGCGACGACCGGAAAGCCCATCTTGGCGAACAGGGTGCGCAGCAGGTGGGGGTCGGGCGCGGCATATTCGACGAACTCGAAACCGTCGGTGCCCATCGGGTTCTCGAGGCCCAGCGGACCGAGCTCGGGGGCGGGGGCTATGCTAGCCATGGTATCATCTCCAATCTTCGCGCCGCGAATGTTCACAAATGTTCACACTAGTCACGCGTGCGCGCGGGAGTCACGCCCTTCGCGCGGCAGCTTGTGACAGTTCGGACGGCCGGTGGGTCATGTCGCCGCCCCACTAACCCCGGCGAGGCCGGTAGGACAGGAAATAATTGCCTGGACGTGATAATGGCCGCCGATGGACATTCCCCCAGGATGGGCGCTCAGCGCCGACGGCAAGGCGCTGGAGAAGAGCTTGCGCTTCAAGGATTTTTCCGAAGCCTTCGCCTTCCTGACCCGCGTCGCGATGCACGCGGAAAAGGTCAATCATCATCCCGAGTTCACCAGCATCTGGAACCGGGTGGATTTCACTCTGACCACGCATGACACCGGCGGCGTCACAGATCGGGACGTGAAGCTGGCGGAGGCTATCGATCGATTGGCCTAATGTCCGCTTTGGGTGGAAAAGCGGACATACGGCTAATGACCGCAATGGGTGGAAAGCTGACGGGAGAATGTGAAACTGGCAGTTGTCCTAATTTGCGGTAGGCAAGATTTCGACAATGATGTCCCCCGCGGCCAGCGACTTGGTCTCCTCCTCCCAGAAGCCATAGGGTCGACCGTTGCGGTAAATCCGTACACCCAATGCCCCGGCAATGGAGGACATCGGCCTACCATATTCCTCTGGTTTGACTTCGCGCTCCGCCAGCTTGACCCTTCCCTGGCTCGATACGAGATCAGTCAAATAGTCGACGACCTTTGGGCCGTGCGCGGTGTTCGCCAGCAGGAGGCCGGCAAATCCGGCCGGGTTGATAACCGTGCTTGCTCCAGCCTGGCGTGCGGGAGCCTCATTGTCGTGATTGCGAACCGCCACGCTTATCGGAACGTGCGGCGCAAGGCGCCGCGCGGTAAGGGTCATGAGGATCGACGTATCGTCTCGCCCCGCTGAAACTATCACGACTTTGGCACGGCTGACTTTGGCATCCTCGAGTATCTGGTCCCGGGTGGCGTCACCGATCATGACCGAGCATCCGATCAACCGCGCCCGCTCTACTGCCGCCGGATCCCGGTCGATCACGACAATGTCGCTTGGCTTCGTGCCTCTGGCGATAAGATCTTCCACGGCCTGGGCGCCGCTTGTCCCATAACCGCAGAGCACAATGTGATCGTGAAGGTTTTGTTGGATGTAAGCCATCAGCCATTTGTCCCAAGTGCGGCGGAATACGAAGCTGTACGCTGTGCCGACGAAGATGAGCACCACAAACAATCGAATTGGCGTGACAACCACCGCGTCGAACAGACGCGCTTCTTGGCTCACCGGAACAATGTCTCCGTAGCCCGTCGTGGTAATGCTAATCATGGTGAAATAGAAAACGTCGATGAAGCTGACATGCCCGTCGCTGTTGTCGCGGAGCCCGTCGCGTTCCGCCCAGTGCACAAGCACAGCCAGGACCACCAGCCCGACCGTAAAAGCAACTCGCCATGCGATCGCAGCCCAAACCGGCAGTGGGCTCTTGCGATTCAACGTGGCGTGGGTTGGTTCAGACAAACGGAGCCTTTCCTTGACAGGATTGAATCAAGCGCCGGACACGCACTTACCGTAGTCGCTGCCATCGAACGACTGCAATGGGTCGAAAGCGGACATTGGCAGCCAGCTTCCGTTCAGTGGCATTATGACATAGAGGACAGCTGATGACCGCGCTTGCCGCCTCGACCCTTGCTTCGCCGACCGTGCCGTCGGCCGAGGTCCGTTATTATCGAAATGCGGTGGAGACGGGCTGAGGCTTCCCGCGCCCAGCATCCGGACCACCGCCCCGCCAAGCCTCGCTTCGGCGGGGTTTTTTATTGCCGACACGCCAGGAGCCTTGAATGTTTCAACCGGATTTCATCCAGAGTGCCGACCCCCAGCGAGCGGATTGGCGTCGACATCTGGTCCAGCAGGACTGGGCACATTTCACTGCCGAAGAGCATGATGTGTGGGACATGCTTTTTGCCCGGCAGGTGCCCTACCTTGGAACCAGGATCGTGACGCCGTTCCTCGATGGCATTTCCAGGCTTGGGCTGGATCGGCCGGGGATTCCCGATCTCGACCGATTGAACGGGCGCCTTGACCCGCTGACCGGCTGGAGGTGTGTGTCAGTGCCGGGGCTGGTCCCAGACGCGGCGTTCTTCGGCATGCTTGCCGAAAAGGCCTTTCCGGTCGGCAATTTCATCCGCTCGGCCGACAGCCTGGATTACCTCGAGGAGCCCGACTGCTTTCACGACATATTCGGCCATGTGCCGATGCTGGCCCACAAGCCGGTGGCGCGAATGATGCAGGCCATGGGACGGCTCGGAGTGGAGGGGATCAACGCCGGGCTCGGCGAGACTATTTCAAGGCTCTACTGGCACACGGTCGAGTTCGGCCTGGCGCGCGAAGGGGGCGAGGTGAAGATCCTCGGGGCCGGGCTCGCTTCCAGTTTCGGCGAGGCCCATTTCGCGCTCGAGGCCAATGTGCCTCGCCCGCGCTTCACCCTTCGCGATGCGGCGGCAACCGGCTACCGCAGCGACGCCTTCCAACCGCTCTATTTCGTGTCGGACTCGCTCGAACGTGCCGCGGCCGAGCTCGAAGCGCTCGACTTGGCCGGACTGGCCTCGCTCCCGTCCGAGGTTGGCGCATGCCCAGATGGCTGGAGGTTTCAGGCTGGGCCGTTATAGGCTCCAACCATGGCCTCCGACGCTCCTGTTTCCCGCGAGTATCGATCCGGCTCCGACCCGCGTACGCTGCGCGACGCACTCGGCTGCTTCGCGACCGGTGTGACGGTGGTGACATGTCTCGACGAGGCGGGCCACCCGATCGGCCTGACGGCGAACAGCTTCACCTCCTTGAGTCTCGACCCGCCGCTGTTGCTGGTTTGCGTGGCCAAGGCCGCGGCCAGCGCCGGGCCGATGAGCAAAGCCCAGCATTTCGCCGTCAATGTGCTGCAAACCGGGCAGCAGCCGGCGTCGATTACCTTTTCGACCCGGGTCGAGGACCGCTTCGGCTGTACGCCGTGGGCGCTGGGCGAGCATGGCGTTCCGGTCCTCCGGGATTCGCTGTCGGTGTTCGAATGCGCGCGCCATGCCATTCATGAGGGCGGAGATCATTTCATTCTGGTCGGCGAGGTGAAGAAGGCGACCTTCGAGCCTGGTCTCGACCCGCTGCTTTATTTCCGGGGCAAATATCGGCGGCTCCATTTCGACTGAGAAATCCGCCGGTTAATATTGGTTATCCACAAGTTTGGTGACTCCGGCGCCAATTCAATGCAGCTTCACAGGCATGGCGGACTGGGGGGAAGTTGAGTCGCCCAGGGGCGATAGCGATGCGACGAAAATGGATGAGTCGGCACTAGGCGACCTCCAGGCGGTTGCGGCCAGCCTCGCTGACATGCCGGGGCCGGTCAATTTCGCCGGGGTCCTTGCCATCGCCGACTCGCTGCCGGTCATGATCGCCTATCTCGACCGCCAGCAGCGCTACATGTTCCTCAATCGGACCCTGGCGGATTGGCTGGAGCAACCTCGCAAGTCGATCCTGGGCAAGACCATGCGGGAGGTTGTCGGCAACAAAGCCTATGAATTCCGCAAGCCGATGGTCGAGGCCGCGCTGGCCGGCGAGCAACAATGGTTCATTGCCGATTTCGACCATTCGACGCGGGGCACGCTGACCGTCCAGACGCAATATGTCCCGCATGTCGGTGGAGATGGAACGATCGTCGGCCTGATCCTGGTCATCCAGGACGTCACCGAGCAGCGCACGACCGAGCTGGCGTTGCGCGAGAGCGAAGCGCGCTTCCGGCAGGATCGCCGACAGCGCGCCGGTGATGATGTGGGTGACGAGGCTCGACCGCACCCGTGATTTCGTCAACGACGCCTATGCCGAATTTGCCGGCATGTCGCGCGAGGAAGCGCGGGTGATGGACTGGCGGATGCGCATCCACCCTGACGACGCGGAGCGGCTGGTGGCGGAGAGCGTCGCCGGCGAAGCGAGCCTCAAGGCGTTTACCCTCGAAGCCAGATATTTGCGCCACGACGGGGAATGGCGGTGGCTCCGGTCCGTTTCTCAGCCGCGGTTCGGGGTCGACGGCGCCCTGTGCGGATTCATCGGTGTCGCCATGGACGTTACCGATCAGCGGGTGACGGAAATGGCACTGCGCGAAAGCGAGGCGCGGTTCAAGCGGATCGCCGACAGTGCGCCGGTGCCGATGTGGGTGACGCGGCTCGATGGCAGCCGCGACTTCGTCAACCAGGCGTTCAATGATTTCTTCGGCTTTCCTGAGGAGGCGCGCGGGTTCCATGACTGGGTCCAGGCGATCCATCCCGAGGACCGCGAGGAGTTCGTGAAAGCCCAGACGGAAGCCACCAGGAAGCTGGAAGCCTTTGACCTCATCGCTCGCTTTCGTCGGCGCGACGGGCAATGGCGCTGGCTGCGCGCGGTGTCGATGCTGCGCCAGGATGTGGATGGTCACGTCATCGGCATGGTCGGAGCGGCAAGCGACATCACCGAGGCGAAGGAGGCCGAGTTGGCGCTTCAGCGCCAGGTCGACGAGCGGACGGCCGAGCTGAGCGAAACCCAGGACCAGCTTCGCCAGAGCGCAGAAGATGGAAGCGCTCGGCCAGCTGACCGGCGGCATCGCGCATGACTTCAACAACCTGCTGACGGTGGTCGTCGGCGGGCTCGACCTGATCACCAAGCAGGTCCAGGACGAGCGGCTGCTGCGCTTTGCCACCAATGCGCTTGTCCGCCGCCGAGCGGGGCGCCCGGCTGACGGCGCAGTTGCTGGCCTTCAGCCGGGTTCAGCGGCTCGAGGTGAAGCCGACCTATGTTGCGCCGCTGATCGAGGAGATGCGGCCGCTGCTCCGCAACGTGCTGGGACCCGGCATCGAAAAGAAATTCGACCTCGATCCGCATTTGACGCCGGTGCTGGCCGATCCCGACGCAGTTGGAAGTGGCGGTGCTCAACCTGGCGATCAACGCCCGCGACGCCATGCCCGACGGCGGCACGCTGACCATCACCAGCCGCAAGCGGCGGATCGGCAGCGATCCCGAACTGGAGCCCGGCACCTATATCGAGCTGTCGATCGGCGACACCGGCATCGGGATGCCCCCGGAGGTGCTGGCCCGGGCCCTCGAGCCCTTCTTTACGACGAAGGAAGTCGGCAAGGGTACCGGTCTCGGCCTGTCGATGGTCTATGGCATGGCTCGCCAGTGCGGCGGCACCGTGAAGATCGAAAGCGAACTAGGCCGCGGAACCATGGTCAGGCTCTATTTCCGGCGCGCCGACCGCGATGCCGAAGTGCCGGCCAGCGGCGGCCAGACGGGCGACGAGCTGCGCCGGGCGCGCGGAGCGGCGACGGTGTTGGTGATCGACGACGACGCGGACGTGCGCCACTTCATCGCCGCGGGTCTGGAGGAATATGGCCACGAGGTGTTCGAGGCAGCCGACGGCAGCGAGGGCATCGAAAAGTTCGGCTCGAACATGCCCGACCTGGTCATCATCGATTATATCATGCCCGGGCTGTCGGGCGCCGAGGTCGCGGACCATATCCTCGCGACGAGGCCGGACCAACCGATCCTGTTCGTCTCCGGCTATAATGAGACCGATGCGATCCGGCGCGTCGCTCCGGGAGCCAATATATTGGCCAAGCCGTTCCGGGCGGCGATGCTGGAAGATGCGGTGCGGGCGGCGCTGAACCGGGCAATCGAGCTGGATTAGCGGCCGACTAGAAATCGACGGAGAGCGTGGCATTGGCGCGGCGCGGGAAGACTCGCCGGAAGTCCGCCGCCGCCGGTCACATCCCAGGCATATTTGTCGAACAGGTTGCTCAGCTGAAGCCGAAGGGTCGCGGGCAGCTCGCGCAATTCGAAGCGATACCGGCCGCCGAGATTGACCAGCGTCCGTCCGGGTATGGCCAGTTCATTGTCGACGCTCCCGGCGCGCTTGCCGAGATGCTGTACGCCGAGGTTGAGCGACAGTTTCGGAACCCACGGCAGGCGATAGTCCAGATAGAGGCTCGCAGTACTGTTCGGCCTGGCCGACCGGCTTCTCACCGACCAGCCCGAGATCGACGGCAGGACCCGTCACGCGCGGTTTCATCAGTACCGCACCGGCGACGACGTTCAGCCCCTTTGCCGGTTCTCCGGTCAGCGAAATCTCCACCCCGCGATGCCGGACCGTGCCGAGCTGCTTGTAGACGAGGTCGGGATCGAGGTTGAAGTAAGGCTTTCGGACATCGAACGCGCCAACCACGAGGCGCATCGGTCCGATTGCATAACGAAGGCCGAAGTCGCGCTGTGACGTCAGGAGTGCGGGCGGCGCCTCGCTGCGATTGACGGCAATCTCGGGTGCGACGCCGCTGTCTTCCAGACCCTTGGTATAGCCCGCATAGGCGACCAGGCCCTTTGCCAGGTTGAGTGCCAGCGTCGCATTCCACAGCCATGGATTGGCGCGCGTGATGATTTCCAGATTCTTCCGGCGGAGAAATGGTCTTGCGATAGCGGATTTTCTGAACGCCGACGCTGAACTCGCCGACGTCCTGCCATCGGCCGTGATAGGCCGAGACCGAGACCGATCTGGCGCGCCTTGTCGGACGATTCTTCGCCGAACTCCACGTCGGGCTCGGGAAAGTCCGGCGGGACTTCCCCGACCGTTACCGGGCCGAGGTCGACCACCGCTTCGCCGCCGAATTGGCCCCTGCGGGTCCCGCCCCGAACCGACCAATGGACGACATGGCGCCGCGGACCTTCCTCGAACTGCGCGACAGTCTTATTTCGCCGGCATTGTTTTTGGTCGTCCGCCGCGGGTGGATATTGACCAGGAACTGGGCGCTGCCGTCGCCATGGGCGTTGACGTAGAGCGTGTTGAAGCTGCGCTTGCTGTCGACGACGTGGCGGAACATGCCGCCGCTCAACCGCCAGTCGCCGAAGGTGGAACGGCCAAACAGCCCCATGGTGTCGAACCGGTTTTTCCAGGCCGCCCACTTCTGTCCATGGAAGCGGTTGGGAAGTTGGGGCGGCAGCTCGGTTCCTTCGACGAACGTGAAGGGCGTACTGCGGTCGGTGGGTGAGATCTGGATGCCGTAGTAGGCCCGGACTTCCGTGCCTTCGCGCGGACGCCACGCCGGGGCAATACCGATATCGATATAGTCGCCATAGTCGCCGCCCGGAAAGTCGATGTAGCGGTTGAAGGAGATTCCGCCCGCCAGGCTGAGATTTTCGGTTAGCGGCAATTGACCGTCGAGGTCAATTCCGGCCTGGGTCTGGCCGGCATAAAGCACGCCCGACAACGCCGGCTGGTCGCCCGCCGGGCGCAACGACAGCTCGACGATGCCGGTCGGTGCCGGGAAGGCGTAGCCCTGCGCCGTCAGGCCAACGCGGACATTCGAGCCGGCCTGGATCCTGGGTTGCTGATGACGATGCCGCCCAGATACAGGCCGTCGATGCGGATGTTGCCCGCGGCGCCCGGGCTGAAGCCGCGCACTTCGCCGATGCCATAGAGGCCGATGGTCTCATTGCCGACGCTCGTCCCGAACGCATCGTCAGCGGAAGTAACCGCATTCTCCGCGGTGCGCTGTGCGGCGGCCGGCGCGGCAAAGCCAAAGGTGGCGAGCGAGACAAGCGCAAGACGGGCAGCTGGCAGGCGAAGCATGAAAACCCCGTTTCGCGCCGGTTGGAAACGACTACTCGCGCCGCGCTTCGTTGCCAGAAACAGAACGAATAGTGAACCTTCGGGCAGGCCTGCCGACCCCAAAATTTGACCGGCGGTAGAAAAGCTGGGCTTATGGCCATCACAGCGGCGGCCTGCGGCCTGCCGCTTAACACCGTCGTCGCACGGAGCCGGAGCGTCCGTGCGAGCCGGCTCGTTAGCCGGCCATCCGCTTGGCGCCGAGACCGAGCACCATCTGGTTGGCGCGTTCGTAGGAAAGCGGACGGCCGAACAAATAGCCCTGGATGGTGTCGCAGCCGAGCTCGCGCATCCGCTCGAAATCCTCGGCAGTCTCGACGCCCTCCGCGGTGACCGACATGCGGAAGCTACTTGGCGAGCTGGACGATCGACTGGATGATCGCGACATTCTCCTGGCCGCGAACCGGCCTCGCGGACGAAGCTGCCGTCGATCTTCAGCTTGTGGAAGACCGCCTTGTTCAAATAGCCGATCGACGAATAGCCGGTGCCGAAGTCGTCGAGCGCGATGCCGACGCCGAGCGCGCGAAGCCGCCTCAGGACGTCCAGCGTCGGCCGTTGTCGCCGAGGAACACGCCTTCGGTCACTTCCAGCTCGAGCCGGTTGGCCGGCAGCTTGTAGCGGCCGAGCGCCTGGCTGACGGTGTTGGGCAGCGACGGCAGGACGATCTGCTTCGGGCTGACGTTGAGCGCGACCGTGATCGGCTCCGGCCAGGTTGCCGCGGCGCGTATGGCCTCCTCGATCACCCATTCGCCGATCACCGGCATCAGGCCGCTTTCCTCGGCGACCGGGATGAAGACGTTCGGCGGCACGAAGCCGCGCTGCGGGTGGTTCCAGCGGATCAGCGCCTCGAAGCCGACCAGCTTCTGGGTCTTGGCGCTGACCAGCGGCTGGAAGACGAGGTGGAACTGCTTGGCGGCGATCGCACCGCGCAGGTCGGTCTCCAGCCGGACCCGGTCGTCCTGTTCGGTCTGCAGCTCCGACGAGAAATATTTGGCGACACCGCGGCCGGCGCCCTTGGCCTCGTACAGCGCAAGGTCGGCCTTGAGGATCAGATCGTCGACCGTCGCCCCGTCGATCGGACCGAATGCGCAGCCGATCGACACGCCGATCCGGATCTCGGTCTGGTCGATCATGTAGGGTTCCTTGATCGACCGTTGATGATGCTGTCGGCCAGCTGCTCGACCTTCTTGCGCGATCTGGGCGTCGGCGATGACGATGGCGAACTCGTCGCCACCCATGCGGCCCGACATGGCCGTCGGGACCGACCTGGTCGCACAGCCGCTTGGCGACGGCCTGAAGCACTGCGTCGCCCTTCGGATGTCCGAAGGTATCGTTGACCGGCTTGAACCCGTCGAGGTCGAGGAACATGATTGCGCACGGCACATTGCTGGTGGTCGCCTGGCGCAACGCCTCGCCGAGCAGCTGGCGGACCCGGCCGCGATTGGGCAGGCCCGACAGCACGTCCACATTGGCGAGATGAGTCAGGCGTTCCTGGGTCTGGCGGATCTCGGTGATATCGCTGCCGACGCCGCGGAAGCCTTCGAACCGGCCGGCGGTGTCGATGATCGGGTCGCCGGCGATCGAGATCCAGCGCGGTCCGCGCGCGGTTTGAAGTTCCATTTCCAGATCTGGTGAAGGGCTGCTTTTCAAGCAGCACCCGGCCGAGCTCGGCGTGGCCGCCGAGCAGGGAGGGCAAGGAATGGCCCAGCAGCGCGCTGGCCGGACGGCCGAGCAGCGCCGTCATCCGGCTGGAGATGTAAGTGACGCGGTTTTCGCCGTCGACCTGCCACAGCCAGCCCACGCCGCGCTGTTCATATTCCTGCAGAAGCAGGCTGGCGCTTTCCGACTGTGAGCCGAAATCGGCATTGGTCTTGAGCTGGCCGAATGCCCAACGGGCCACCGTCAATACGCCGACGACGGCAACGCCGAGAGTGAAGAAGATCGCCAGCATGTTGTCGAACGGCACGCCGTGGCGCCCGACCAGCAGCGATTAGCTGAGCCCTGCGGTGAAAATCGCCATCCAGGCCGTGACGCAGGCGGGAACGACGACAAGGCCGAGCGCGGCGATGCCGATCCCGGCGATGAGCGTGGCGGCAACGGCCTGCTCCGGTGGTGCGAGCGAGGTGAAGCTGATGACCGGCAGCGAGAGCCAAATCAATGCGCGGAGGGCAATGTCGCCGATCATCTGCCATTTCGGCACTTTGCGGCCCGATCGGCCGACATGGGTGACGGCCTGGGTACGGGCCAGTTGCATGGCGCCAAGGTTGGTCACGATCACCGCCAGCGCCCAGCCCCCGAGGTAGCTCGCCGGGACATGACCGTAGAGAATCATCGACATGAAAAGGGCGGCGACGCTGTTCGCCGCGGCAAAGAAAGGTGCGAAATGGCCACGCGCGATGAGCTGCGCGTCCCGCAGCGGACTGCTGCCCTCGTCCCCCGCCTGGGAGGCGACCCCGAGCGATTCGCCATCGGGAAGGCGCGCAGAAATCATACGCTTATAACGATCAGGGGCCTCGTACATCCGGTCTTCCGCTGGCTTTGGAGCGGCAAACCTAGGCCTGATTGGGTTACTTCGTGGTTAAAGATGCCTGTTCTTCAGCTTCTGGTTAGGCGTAATTTATCGAGGTCCTTCCTGGTCACCGCGTGATAGGTCGGGCGGGCCTTGGCATAAATGCTCGCCGCGATCGGCCGGCCCCATTCCTTGTCCTCGGCCAACGCTTCGATCAGCGGCCGGACGAATTTGCGGCGACCCTGCGTCAGCAGGAAGCACTCCAGAGCGGGGACCACGGGCTGGTAGCGGTTTGCAACGGCCAGACTCGAGCCAGGCGAACAGGACCTCGTTATTGCCGGCTTCGTTCAGGCGCAGCTTGTCATTCAGCTCGCCCAGGCGGGCGGGGGGCATCTTGCGGGGCAAGCTATTGATGAATCGAAGTTTTTCTGCGGTCGTCCAGGCGTCAAACTCGGCCGGGGCCGCGCCGCCCGAATTGAAGGCGGCAACCGCCTTGTCGACGGCGGCAAACGCAGCCGGGTCGGGCTTGACGACATTGGCGGGAAGGCCCGGCTGGTAGATCCACTGGTCGAGCAGCAGCTTGCCGTCCAGCGCCTTGTCGCCTTTGACCAAATTCTGGCGGAAATCGGCGAGAAACTTTGCCGACGTCATCGGCTGGAAGGCGTAGCGGTCGAAATATGAGCGGAGCCAGGCGTCGAACCGCTCCCGGCCCACCATCCGTTCGAGCGTGCGCAGGAAGATCGCGCCCTTATCGTAGACGACGCCGCTGGCACCGCCGTCCGGATTTGCCTCGGAAGCCGAAAGGTGCAGCCGGGTGTTCGGGCCTGTCATGCCTTCTTCCTCGAACGCCTCCATCATTTCGTCGAAGCTGAGCGCAGCTTCCTGGCTCGCGCGCTTGGGTCCGTAAATCGCCTCCATGATCCGGTTCTCGAAATAGGAGGTGAAACCCTCGTTGAGCCAGCCGTCGGCCCAGGTGGCGTTGGTCACGAGATTGCCCGACCAGCTGTGCGCCAGCTCGTGAGCGACAAGGCTGACGAGGCTCTTGTCGCCGGCGATGAAGGTCGGCGTCAGGAAGGTGAGGGTAGGATTCTCCATCCCGCCGTAAGGGAAGGATGGCGGCAGGACGATGACGTCATAGCGGCCCCAGCGGTACGGGCCGTAGAGCTTTTCGGCCGCCTCGACCATCTTCTCGGTGTCGGCCAGCTCGGCCGCGGCCCGGTCGAGCATGACCGGTTCGGTCCAGACGCCAGTGCGCGACCCCAGTTCGCGGAAGGCGAGGTCGCCGGCAGCGATGGCGATCAAATAGGGCGCCACCGGCTTGTCCATTCGGAACCGATAGGCACGACGTCCCTGTCCGGCCGGCTCGCCGTCGGGCGTCAGTCGTTCGCCGGACATGACAACCTTGAGGGGCTCCGGCGCGGTCACCGTCGCGCTCCAGGTCTGGCGGATGCCGGGGCTGTCCTGGGTCGGGATCCAGGTCCGGTTGAGGGTCGGCTGCCCCTGGCTGAGCAGATAGGGATGCTTCTTTCCGGCGGTTTGCTCCGGCGTCAGCCACTGGAGCGCGGCTGCGTCCGGCCCTGTGCGATAGCGCACGACGACCGTTTGTTTGCCATCTCCTGGAAGTGCCACGGTCAACGGAGCACCCTTTTCCGGGTCGTTCGCCCCCAGCGTCCATTTCAGCGGCTTGCCCGCTGAATCGGCGACGCCGGTGATCTCCAGCCCCTTGCTGTCGAGCACCACCTCGCGAGCGCCGGGTTGGGCAATGATATCGAGCGATGCCGTCCCCGCGATGCGCTTCGCATCGAAGTCGAGCGCCAGGTCGAGAGCGACATTGGCGACGCGCGCTTCGAGCGGCTTCGCGTAACTGTGAGGATCAACTGCGTCAGGAGTTGAAAGGATTGGAGCGACTTGTCCGGCGCTCTCGCGCGGTTCGGTGGGCGGCGACTCGGTTCGGCACGAAATGAGAAGCAGGGCCGCGCAGGCGGCGGTCAGGACACGCAACAATCAGAACTCTCCGAAATTTGGGTTCAGGCGGCCTCGCCGACCGCTTTGTACATGCTGTTGATCGGCCGATCGAACAGGCGGCGGACCATCGGCTCGAAGAACTCCAGCGGGGCGCTTTCATAGGCGGGATCGAATGCGCTCTGGTCGTACAGCTCGCAAAAGCGCGCCGTATCCTCGAAATGCTCATGCCCGCGAAACGCCTCGCGCATGTCGCGGTTCATCCCCAGGTGATGGAAGAAATAATAGCCCTGGAAGACGCCGTGGTTCTGACACATCCAATGGAGCTTCTCGTCGACGAAGGGCTTCAGGATCGCCGCGGCGATGTCGGGATGGTTGTAGCTGCCGAGCGTGTCGCCGATGTCGTGGAGCAGGGCCATGACGACGTAGGGTTCGCTTTCGCCGGCCGCGATGGGCGCGGGTGGCGGTCTGCAAGCTGTGCTGCAGCCGGTCGATCGGGAAGCCGCCATAATCGCCGTCGAGCAGCTTGAGATGCGTCAGGACCCGATCGGGCAATTGCCCGGCAAAGCCCATGAAGTGCGAGCCGATGATCGCCCAATCGGCCGGAGTCCCCTCCTTCATCGACGAAAAGCTGGCGCGCTGGTCGCTCATCTCATCTCTCCTTGGGCTAAGCCTAGACCTGTCAAAGCAGGACGCCAAGGGTGGCCGCATCGCGGTTGGCCGCCTATATCCGCGCGATGGAACGGGCAGCGTCTAGCCAAGCCGAGATTGCAAGGGACAGCGTGAGGGCGCTGGCCGAGGCGGCCGCGCAGGGCAAAGGCATCGTCGCCCGGAGCAAGGGGCCGGCGCGGCCCTTCCTTGCCGGCGTCGGACTCGATCGCCCATTTTTCGACGACAAGAACCGCGCCTTCTGGGTGCTGCAGTCGTTCGGCTGGAGCGGCTATTTCTTCCTCCGCGCAATTTCCGGCCTCGCCAACTCGCTCGGGGCGATGTTCGTCGTCCACACGCTGTTGCTGACGGCGACCGGATATTCGCTGACCCTGCTGATGGCTTCCCTGTACCGGCGGCTGATCACCATGCGGGCGATCTGGACCGTGATCATCAGCCTTGGCACGGTGGTCCTTGCGTCGGCCGCCTTTTCGTTCATCGAGACCTGGAGCCTGGCAACCTTCATCAATCCCGAGTTCAAGCCTGCCGGACCGCAATATTTCGGGGCGTTGATCCTCGATTTCTCGATCCTGGCGGCCTGGTCGGCGCTCTATTACGGCATCAACTATTATCTGCTGCTCGAGGAGGAAATCGACCAGCGCGCCAGGCTGGAAAGCCAGGCGTCCACCGCCCAGCTGGCGATGCTGCGCTACCAGCTCAATCCGCACTTCCTGTTCAACACGCTGAACAGCATCTCAACGCTGGTGCTGTTGCGGCAGACCGAGCGGGCCAATGCGATGCTGTCGCGGCTTTCCTCCTTCCTTCGCTACACGCTGGTCAATGAGCCGACGGCGAAGGTCACCCTGGTGCAGGAAGTCGAAACGCTGAAGCTCTATCTCGAGATTGAAAAGATGCGGTTCGAGGACCGTCTGCGGCCGCACTTCAAGATCGACGGGGACACGATCGGGGCGCGGCTGCCGTCGCTGCTGCTGCAGCCGCTGATCGAAAATGCGATCAAATATGCGGTCACTCCCGCGGAACATGGGGCCGACATCTGGATTAACGCCCAGAGAGAAGGGAGGGCGGTGCGGATCGAGGTGGCCGACAGCGGCCCGGGGCCGGGCGGAACGCCGATCGACGCGCAGTCGACCGGAGTGGGCCTGGCGAACATCCAGGACCGCCTGGTGCAAGCCTATGGCCCGACGCACGGCTTTTCCTCGCGAACGAACGAACATGGGGGCTTCAGCGTTATTATCGAAATTCCGCTCGAAACCGACCAGAAGGATCATTCATGACCATTCGCACTATCCTCGTAGATGATGAGCCGCTGGCTACGCAGGGCCTTTGTCTTCGCCTCGAAGCGCACGAGGACGTCGAGATTGTCGCCACGGCCGCCAACGGCCGCGAAGCGATCCGGGCGATCAAGACCCAAAAGCCGGACCTGGTGTTTCTCGACATCCAGATGCCGGGATTCGACGGATTTTCGGTCATCCAGGGACTGATGGAGGTCGAGCCGCCGCTGTTCGTGTTCGTCACCGCCTACAATGAACATGCCCTTCGCGCGTTCGAGGCGCAGGCGGTCGATTATCTGATGAAGCCGGTCGAGGAAGATCGGCTCGCGGCGACGATGGACCGAGTCCGCCAGCGGCTCACCGAGAAGCGCGGCGCCGAGGAAGCGGAGCGGCTGAAGGAAGCCCTGGCCGAGCATGCACCCGAAGCCGCAGAAGAGCTGGCCGAGGCGATGCCCGAGGGGCCCTCCTCGTCGCGGTTCGAAAAGATGATCAACATCCGCGACCAGGGTCAGATTTTCCGGGTCGACGTCGACACGATCGAGCGGATCGACGCCGCCGGCGATTATATGTGCATCCAGACCGGCGACAACACGCTGATCCTGCGCGAGACGATGAAGGATCTCGAAAAGCGGCTCGATCCGCGCCGCTTCCAGCGGGTCCATCGCTCGACCATCGTCAATCTCGACCTGGTCCGGCAGGTCAAGCCGCACACCAACGGCGAATGTTTCCTGGTGCTGGATTCAGGCGCGCAGGTGAAGGTCAGCCGGTCGTATCGCGACGTTGTGGCGCGGTTCGTCCATTAGTCGCCCTGGCCAACGCGGCCCTTCCGTCGCCGCCATATCACGCTGCTCCGGCTTGATTGGAAACCGGTGACGGAGCAGGAACGGATGCGCAGCAGGAGAGCGACGGATGGCACGCATCACTGGCCTAGGCGGCATCTTCTATAAAGTGGCGGATCCCGACGGCACCCGCGCCTGGTACCAGGAAAATCTTGGCATCGGCGGCGAATGGGGGGCGATGTTCCCGTTCAAGAACGACGATCCCGAAGGATTTACCCTGTTCTCGCCGTTCCAGGGAGACAGCGACTATTTTGACCCAAGCGACAAGCCGTTCATGGTCAATTTGCGGGTCGACGATCTCGACGGCGTAATCGCGGACCTTAAGGCCAAGGGCATCGAGATCCTGGGCCGGCAGGACGAGGATTACGGCCGCTTTGCCTGGATCCTGGATCCGGACGGCGTGAAAATCGAGCTGTGGCAGCAACTGGGCCCCGCGCCGGAATGAGAGGGTAGTGATGACCGATGACGTCAAATTCGAGACCTTCGCCGCACTCCACGTGCCGGGCGATCCGGTAATTCTCTACAATATATGGGATGTCGGCAGCGCGCTGGCGGTGGTGAAGGCGGGCGCAAAGGCGCTGGCCACAGGCAGCCACCCGGTGGGTGACGCCAGCGGGTTCGGCGACGCGCAGCAGGTCCCGATCGATTTCGCCTTTGCCAACGCCCGGCGGATTGCGGAGGCGATCGACCCGTTGCCGCTCACGGTCGATTTCGAAGGAGCCTATTCGACCGATGCTGAAGCAAGCCGGCGAGAATGTCGCTCTCCTCGCCCGAACGGGCGCGGTCGGCTGCAATTTCGAGGATCAGGTGATCGGCGGCGAAGGGGTGCACCCTCTCGACGCCCAAGTCCACCGGATCGAGACGATGCGCGGCGCGGTCGGCAGCAGTTTCTTCATCAACGCCCGGACGGATCTGTTCCTCAAGACGCAGACGCATGACGACGCCCTGATCGACCAGGTGATCGAGCGCGGCAAGGCCTTCGCCGACGCCGGCGCCAGCGGATTCTTCGTGCCCCGCCTGGCCGATCCCCGGCAGATCGAGCGGGTGGTTCGAGAGGTGCCGCTGCCGCTCAACGTCATCGCCTTTCCAGGTGCTCCGCCCAAGGCGGAATGGGCGGCCGCGGGCGTGGCGCGGATCAGCCACGGTCCCTTCCCGCACCGCGCGCTGATGGCTCAGCTGGAAGAGGCCGCCAGGGCAGCGATCAACTAGTTAGTTGACCGCAAGATTTGGGAAGTGCCGCGCGGCCCGATGTCGCACGGCGCCGCGCCCCAAGGAGATTATCATGACAGACAGTCTGTTCCAGCGCTTCGCTGCGCTGCACGTCGCAGGCGAACCTCTGGTCCTGTTCAACGCGTGGGACGCCGGTAGCGCGCAGGCCGTGGCCAAGGCGGGCGCCAAGTCGATTGCCACGGGCAGCGCATCCGTGGCGATGGCCAATGGATTCGGCGACGGCCAGGAGCTGCCGATGCAATTCGCGCTCGAAAACGCGCGGCGGATCGTCAAGGCGGTCGACCTGCCGGTGACGGTCGATTTCGAAGGCGCATATTCGGACAACCCGGCCGAAGGCGCCCGCAACATCGCGCAGCTGGCCGAAACGGGCGCCGTGGGTTGCAACTTCGAAGACCAGATCGTCGGCGGCGACGGGCTTCACCCGATAGCGGTCCAGGCGGCGCGGATCGCGGCCGCCCGGGACGCGGTCGGACCGGATTTCTTCCTCAATGTCCGAACCGACCTGTTCCTCAAGGCACCGCAAGAAACGCATGACGAGGCGATGTTGGGCGAAGCGATCGAGCGGGTCCGGGCCTATGGTGAGGCAGGTGCCAGCGGCTTCTTCGTGCCGATGCTCGGCGACCTCGGCATGCTCCGCCGACTGTGCTCCGAATCTCCGGTTCCGGTGAATTTCATGACATATCCAGGCTGCCCGTCGAATGCCGAGGTCGCTGCGACCGGCGTGGCCCGGATCAGCCATGGGCCATTTCCCTACATGACCCTCATGGGCCAGCTCGAGGCGGCGGCGAGGGAGGCAATCGGCTAGCAGAGCTCAGTTCGCGCGCTCGCGCAACTGGTGTCCCCTCTTACGAGGGAACTGCCAGCTTTTGCTTCCTTTGCCACGGCCAGCGCCGGCTGGGGCCGGACTTCAGCACGCTCCGCCGGAATATTGCTGCCGCAACCTTCAGGATCAGCGCGACCCACAGGGCCTGCCAAAGGAAGGCCAGCCAAATGCGGCCAGAGCGCGCTCTGCTCGGCTGCGCGCCCGATCATCGCGAAGGGTGAAGACAGCGGGAAGACCGCGGCGCCGATCGCTTCGGCGCTCGTCGGCTTGCCTACGCCGAGCGAGGCGAAGCCGAACAGCACCACCTGCGCCATGGTGACCGGCATCGACAGGGTCTGGACCTCGCGCACGGTCGAAGCCTGGGCGCCGATGCCGAGGAAGGTCGCTCCGATCAGCAGATAGCTCATCGAGAAATAGACCAGGACCAGGATCAGGAAGGCGGTCCAGCCAACGGCCGGCGGCGGCAGGGCGCCTAGCCCGCCCTCGGTCCAGACTGCGATCGCCAGGGCACCCGCTACTGCCCAGACGGTAATTCCGACCAGCGACATGGCGAGCATCGCGAACAGCTTGCCGAGGAAGATGGCGTCGACCGGTACGGCGGCGGCCAGCACTTCGATCACCTTGCTCGATTTCTCCTCGATCAGCTGGCTGAGCAGCATGCCGGCAAGCAGGATGGTCAGGACGAACAGGACGGTCTGGCCGATGCGCGCCGTGATCTCACGGGCGAAAGCAACCGCACCCGAGGACGTCTTGGTCCGCGTTACCTGCAACGGCGCACCGGTGACCGGCGTCTCCACCCTGATCCGCCGCGCTTCCTCGACGAACAAGGTGATCTGGCGGACGGTCCGCCCGTCGGCCGTGACTGCGCCGGTGAAATGGGGTGCGGCGAGCCCGCCGTCGAGGACGCCGAGAGCCGGATCATCCTCCGAACTCAGCAGGCGATCACGCTGAGCCGCGATATCCGGAAGGGGATCGACACGGCGGAGCTCCACCAGCGGCAGTTCGCTGGAGAGCGGGGACAGCCGGAGGCGGGCGGCGTTAAGCAGCGCAAAATCCTCTGGCGCGGCGACCACGACGATCGCCGGCGGCTTGGCGTTTCTCTCGACTTGCGCCCCGATGCCCCCGAACGCGAAGCCCAATGCAATCGGAAACAGAGGGCCTAGCAGGAACAGCAGAAAGGTCTTGCTCAGCACGGTGGCGCTGAAGTCCCGGCGGGCAATGACGAACGCGGCGCGGATTTTCTCGGGCAGCTTCATTCTTCGGCGGCCTCTGCAACCGGCAATTGTCCCATCTCCCGCGCCGCCGCCTCGCCGGCGATGGCGATAAACGCATCATGAAGACCTGGACGTTCGATACTCAATGTCTCGATCCCGGCGCCCCCGTCGATCAGCGCCTTGAGCAACGGTTCGGGCCCGGAGCGCGGCAGCTCAAAACGCCATTCCCCGCCGATCAGCTTGGCCGACTTGGGCAGTGCGGAGCGCCATGGGCCGTCATCCGAGCGGGTGCGCAGGTGCACGATCGGCCGGAGCCTTCCTCGCGCCTCGTCGACCGCGCCTTCGAACGCGGCCTTGCCCTCGGCAATGATGGCGACGCGCTCGCACAGCCGTTCGGCATGGGCGATGACGTGGGTCGAGAAGATGACGGTCACTCCCGCCGCCGCCTGGTCGCGGATCAGCTGCTCAAGCTTCTGCTGGTTGATCGCGTCGAGCCCGGAAAAGGGCTCGTCGAGCACGATCAGCTGGGGCTCGTGAACGATCGTGCCATAGAGCTGGACGGTCTGGGCCATGCCCTTGGATAGGGTGCGGATCGGTCGCTTCGCCCAATCCTCATGATCCGCCTCGGTCAATAGCTTGAGCGCTCTGCGCCGGCCTTCCCGGATCGGCAGGCCGCGCAGCGCGCCCATGAAGGCGATCGCTTCCGCGGCCGGCATCGCCGGATAGAGGCCGCGTTCCTCGGGCAAATAGCCCACCTTGCGGGCGATCTCGAGCGGCCGGTCGTGGCCGAGCAGGCTGCGCGTGCCCGACGTCGGGTCGATGATGCCGAGCAGCATTCGGATGGTGGTCGTCTTGCCTGCCCCGTTGGGTCCCAGGATGCCGGTGATGCTGCCCTCGGGCACAGTCAGGCTGACGCCGTCGACGGCGCGCTTTCCGTCGAAATCCTTGGTCAGGTCCCGCGCTTCGGCGGCAATGGCTCTTTCCCCCATGCGTTCAATGGGTAAAGGGTCGCCCGGTCATGACAAGCCTTCGGACGAGGATTTTCGATAAAGCGCGGGAACTGGGCTTTTCGGCCTGGGGAATCGCTCGCGCGGAATCCGTGCCGGAAGCGGGCGAGCGGCTCAAGGAATGGATCGCTGCCGGCCATCATGGCGAGATGGGCTGGATGGAGGCGCGCGCCGAGCAGCGGGCCAGCCCGCAAGGCCTGTGGCCGGAAGCGAAATCGGTGATTGCGCTGGCGATGAGCTATGCCCCGCCGCACAACCCTTTGGCCTTGGCCGAAACAAAGGATCGCGGCCGCATCTCGGTCTATGCCCAGGGCGCGGACTATCACAAGACGGTCAAGAAGGCGCTCAAGGCGATGGGGCGCTGGCTGGCCGACGAATGCGGCTGCCAGCTGAAGGTATTCGTCGACACCGCTCCGGTAATGGAAAAACCGTTGTCCGCGGCGGCCGGGATCGGCTGGCAGGGGAAGCACAGCAACCTCCTCAATCGCGAGCATGGCAGCTGGCTGTTCCTCGGCGTCATCTACACTACGCTCGACCTGGAACCGGATCGGCCGGCGGAGCCGCATTGCGGCAGCTGCACGCGTTGCATCGACGCATGCCCGACGGGAGCGATCATTGCTCCCAACCTGGTCGATGCCCGGCGCTGCATCTCCTATCTGACGATCGAGCACGCGGGACCGATCCCGCATGAATTTCGCGAGGCGATCGGCAACCGCATCTACGGGTGCGACGATTGCCTGGCCGTTTGCCCCTGGAACCGCTTCGCCTCCGCCGCCCAGGCCAACAAGGCGTTCGCGCCGCGGCCGGAGCTGGTCGCGCCTGCGCTCGCCGACCTGTTGGCGCTGGATGATGCGGGCTTCCGCGAACTGTTCTCCGGCTCGCCGATCAAGCGCATCGGCGTCAACCGGATGATCCGCAACTGCCTGATCGCCGCAGGCAACAGCCGCGACGCGGCGCTGCGGCCGGCGGTGGAACGACATCTTGGCAGCGACGACCCGATCGTCGCCGATGCGGCGAAATGGGCTATCGCGCGCCTTTAGCCCGTTCGATCTCATAGACGCAGGATTGCGCGTCCGCGTCGCCTCCCTGCAGGTTGCGGGCGTCAATATGACCGACCCGCGGCACGCCGCCCTGGGCGGGGTAGAGATAGAAGTCGAGCACGCAGTTGGGACCGACGAATTGCAGCTTGGTCCCGTCGCCTTCGCGAATCTGCAGCCGGGGGTTGCCGAAATGCTCGACCAGCTGATTGGCGGTCATGCCATTCAGGGCCCGATGATCGTGGCGGTCCAGCGTCGCGGAATCAGGGGCGGCGGACTGTGGCGGAGTAGGTGCCGGCGCTGGCCTGGGCGCACAGGCCGCGACGGAAAGCAGGATGGCAAGGATTGGGAAACGCATTGGCCGCTTGTGGCCAAGGGCTTCGCCGCTGGCAAGCTTGCCGCGGCGCGTCGCCGCCGCTAGGCGCGCCGCACGTTCATCTCCCGCAGGATTGCCCCTCTCATGACCAATACCCGCTATGACGTGCTGTGCATCGGCAACGCGATCGTCGATGTGCTCGCCGATGCCGACGACGCCTTCCTGACCAAGCAGAACCTGCACAAGGGGTCGATGCGGCTGATCGATGAGGATGAGGCCGTCCGTCTCTACGATGCGATGGGTCCGGGGCGCGAGATCAGCGGCGGATCGGCCGGCAATACCGCCGCGGGCCTTGCTGCGCTGGGTCTCAAGGCAGCCTTTATCGGCCAGGTCGCGGACGACCAGCTCGGCAAGATCTACCGGCACGACATCGAAGCGCAGGGCATCGACTTCCTGGTCGAGGCGCGGAACGATGTCGGCGCCACGGCGCGTTCGCTGATTCTGGTGACGCCCGACGCCCAGCGGACGATGAACACCTTCCTCGGGGCGGCGCAGCTGCTCGAGTCCGGGTCGGTCGACCTGGCCGCCGTGGCGGACAGCGGGATCATCTATCTCGAGGGCTATCTGTGGGATCCCCCGGCGCCGCGCCAGGCAATGGAAGCGGCGATCTCGGCGGCCCATGCCGCCGGCCGCAAGGTCGCCTTCACCCTGTCCGACACATTCTGCGTCGACCGGCATCGCGACGGTTTCTGGCAGCTGCTGCGCGACAGGAAGATCGACATCCTCTTCGCCAACGAGGCGGAGGCTGCGTCGATGGCGATGGTCAACGACATCGAGGAGGCGATCGCTTGCCTGGCCAAGGAAGCGCCGACCCTGGTCGTGACCCGCAGCGAGGCCGGGGCCACCGCCGTTCGGGGCGGCGAGCGGGCCGATGTTCCGGCCGAGCCGATCGAGCGGCTGGTCGATACGACCGGCGCGGGCGACCTGTTCGCCGCCGGGTTCCTTGCCGGCCAAGCCACGGGAATCGGCCTCGAAGCCTCGCTCAAGCTTGGTGCGATCGCCGCGGCGGAGGTGATCCAGCATTATGGCGCGCGGCCGGAGAAGGATCTGAGGTCCCTTTCCGGAAACCTGCTGGCCTAATCCGCCACCGGGCTCTTGAGCTCGATCTGGTTTCCCGACGGATCGCAAATATAGAAGGACATGCCGTCGCCCTGGGCGCCGTAGCGGATGCCCTCCTCGACGATGTTGATGCCGTGGCGGGCGAGGTGCGCGCGCATCGCCTGCTCCTCGCACGGGCCGGTAGCGATGCAGACATGGTCCATGTTGCGGCCGCCTTCGACCTCCGGCCGTCCCCATTCGCCCTCTTCGGAACCGATGTCGACCAGGTCGATCAGTGACGCGCCGGCCCGAAGCTGAAGCATTCCATATTCGGGCAGTTCCCGGTCGACGGTGCAGCCCAGCACCCGTTCATAGAATGGCCGTGCCTCGGCCATGTCGCGCACCAGCAGCACGACGTGGTCAAGGCCCTCAAGCGTGAACGGCGGGTAAGTCATGCGGCAATCTTACGCCCAGGCGGCACCATGAAAAAGGGCGGGCCGTTGCCGACCCGCCCAAATTCATGCCCCAGGCCGACCGGTCAGGGCCGGATGACGGGCTTTCCGGTCTCGTCCTTCGGGGCATCCTCCGGGAAGTAGGGAGTTTCCGCGTCGGCAACGACCACATGGCCCTTGGCCAGCTCCGAATTGTGCATGCCATAGAGGAAATAGAGCACGATCGCGCCGACCACATACCAGGCGAAGAAGATCAGCACCCGCGATTCGACCGTGAAGATCAGGGCGAAGCAGCTGACGATGCCGAGCGCCGGCAGGGCCGGATAAAGCGGCACGCGATAGCCGCGCGGCAGTTCCGGATGGGTCCGGCGCAGCCAGATCACCGTCAGGCAGACGATGCCGAAAGCGGCCAGCGTGCCGACCGAAGTGGCGTCGCCCAGGAAGTTGATGTCGAAGAATCCGCCCGCGGTCGCCACCGCCAGGCCGACCAGCAGCGTGTTGATCCACGGCGTGCGGAACTTCGGATGGACGGTCGAGAAAATCTTCGGCAGCAGGCCGTCGCGGGACATGGTGTAGAAAATGCGGGTCTGGCCGTACATCAGCACCAGGATGACCGAGGTCAGGCCGATGATCGCACCGACCTTGATGGTCTTGGCGAGCCAGCCCCACTGCGGGCCGAACGCATCGACCGCGACCGCCACCGGATCGGGAACGTTCAATTCGGTGTAGGGCACGATCATCGTCAGGACGATCGACACCAATATGTAGATGACGGTGCAGACGACCAGCGAGCCGATGATGCCGAACGGCATGTCCTTGGCCGGATCCTTCGCTTCCTGGCCGGCGGTCGAGACCGCCTCGAAGCCGATGTAGGCGAAGAACACGATCGAGGCGGCGCGCAGGATGCCGCTCCAGCCGAATTCGCCCTTCTCCCCGGTCGGCTCCGGAATGAACGGCTGCCAGTTCGGTGCGAAGGTATCGTAGTTCTGCATGAGAATGATGCCGCCAACGACGATGAACGCGGTCAGCACCGTCACTTTGATCGCGACGATGACATTGTTGAACTTGGCCGATTCCGAGACCCCGACGACCAGCAAGAATGCCAGCGCGATGCAGACCAGGAAGGCCGGCAGGTTGAACACGGTCGTGATCACGGTTCCGTCGGCCAGTTCCTTGGGATGGCCGTAGGGCCCGGTGAGCGTCGGCGGGATGTGGATGCCGATGTCGGCCAGCAAGCTGACCATATAGCCCGACCAGCCGACCGACACGACCGAGGCGGCGAGGCCATATTCAAGCAAGAGAAGCGCGCCCATGATCCAGGCCGCGAACTCGCCGATGGTGGTGTAGCTGTAGGTGTAGGCGGAGCCGGACACCGGCAGGGTCGAGGCCAGCTCGGCATAGCACAGGCCGGCGAAACCGCAGACGATGCCGGCGATCACGAACGAAAGCAGCACCGCCGGGCCGGCATGCAGCGCCGCGGCGTTGCCGGTGCGGACGAAAATGCCCGCGCCGATGATGCAGCCGATGCCGAGGAACACCAGGTTCCAGGGGCCGAGCGATCGCTTGAGCTCGCTGGTCGCGGTTTCTTGTTGAATCTGGGCGACGCTCTTGCGCATCATGATGCGCCCGAGCAGGCCCTTGGGAGCGGCACTCGCCATTATCTTCCCCTTAAGTGGCGGTTTGTTTGGGGCCGACCCTAGCCGCTTCGTCCCTTGTTGCAATCCCTTTGCAAATTACAGGCGATCGTGTGGCTATCTTACCAACATCGGACCCAAAGGCTGGCCGCCGAACACATGGACGTGCAGGTGGGGCACCTCCTGGCCGCCTCGCTTGCCGACGTTGCTCAGCACCCGATAGCCTTGGGTGTCGGCCCCGGTCGTCCGCGCAACTTCACCGATGGTGCGGATGAAGTCGGCGATCTCCGCGTCGGACGCGAGGGCCGTGAAATCGTCCCAGCTGACGTAGGGCCCTTTGGGAATGACCAGCACATGAATCGCGGCGAGCGGGTTGATGTCGTGGAAGGCCAGGCTGTGGTCCGTCTCCATCACCGTCTTGTTGGGGATCTCGCCGCGCAGGATCTTGGCGAAGACATTCTGGTCGTCATAGGGCTGCTTGGCATCGATCGGCATATGTGGGTGACTCCGCTTGACCGGTTGGCGTCGCTCGCTACCACGAAAGTCGATGAGTGAGGAAACCCCTGAGTCCCTGATACCGTACGACGAGATCGTGCAGGAGGCGTTGCGCGACGTGGTCGGCCGGGTTCTGCGCGAGGTGGAACAGAGCGGCGGCCTGCCGGGCGGCCACCATTTCTACATCACCTTCAAAACCAGGATGCCCGGGGTCTCGATACCCAAGCATCTGGCCGAGCGGTTCCCCGATGAGATGACGATCGTCATTCAGCACCGCTTCTGGGACCTCAAGGTCGAGGGCCATGAATTTTCCGTGGGGCTCAGCTTCGGCGGGGTGCCATCGACGCTGGTCGTGCCGTTTGCCGCCGTGACCGATTTCGTCGATCCGGCGGTCGATTTCAGCCTCAAGTTCCAGGCGAATGCGGCGGGCGAGCATGAGGAGCACGACCAGCCCGAAAATGATGAGCCGGTCGCCGTCCCGGTCGAAGACGGCTCCAATGTCGTCAACGTCGATTTCACGAAGAAGAAGTGACCGCGGCCTAGCCGTGCCGTCATCCCCGCCGTGATGGCGCACGCCAGCGATGTTTGGGGAACATCGCGCTTGCGTCACAATCCGTCTTCCCTCTAGCGCGGGTTCAAGGAAAAGGTGGATTCCCGTTTCCGCGGGAATGACAGCTGATAGGATATTCCATGGCCACCCACACGCGTACCGAAACCGACAGCTTCGGCCCGATCGAGGTTCCCGGCGACAGCTATTGGGGCGCGCAGACCGAGCGCTCGATTGCAAACTTCCCGTTCGGCGAGCGCGAGCGAATGCCGGCCGAGATCATCCACGCCCTGGGCTATGTAAAGCAGGCTGCGGCGCGAGTGAACGCGCGCATTGGCGGACTTGGCCCGGAAATTGCCGAGGCTATCCAGCAGGCGGCGGGGGAAGTCGCGCGAGGCGACCTGGACGGGCAATTTCCGCTGGTCATCTGGCAGACGGGCTCGGGCACCCAGTCGAACATGAATGCCAACGAAGTGATCGCCGGCCGGGCCAACGAGACACTGACCGGAAATCGGGGCGGCAAGTCGCCGGTCCACCCGAACGACCACGTCAACAAGGGCCAGTCCTCCAACGACAGCTTTCCGACAGCGATGCACGTCGCGGCCGGAATCGCGGTCCGCCGCCGGCTGCTCCCTGCCTTGGAGATGATCCACGCCCAGCTAGCCGAGCAGGCGCGGAACTGGGATGCGATCGTCAAGATCGGCCGCACGCACCTGCAGGATGCGACGCCGCTCACGCTCGGCCAGGAATTCTCCGGCTATGCGGCGATGATCGAGGATAATATCGCCCGGGTTGAAGGCGTTCTGCCTCGGGTTATGCGGCTGGCGCAGGGCGGGACCGCGGTCGGCACCGGGCTGAACGCGCCCAAGGGCTTCGCCGAGGCCTTCGCCAAGGAGATCGCCAACCTGACCCAGCTGCCCTTCACCTCGGCCCCGAACAAGTTCGCCGAACTTGGAGCGCATGACACGCTGGTCGAGCTCTCGGGCGTGCTCAACACCATTGCGGTCAGCCTGTCCAAGATCGCCAACGACATCCGGCTGCTGGGCTCTGGGCCCCGCTGCGGCCTTGGCGAGCTGAAGTTGCCGGAAAATGAACCGGGCAGCTCGATCATGCCCGGCAAGGTCAACCCAACCCAGTGCGAGATGCTGACCATGGCCGCCGCCCAAGTCATGGGAAACCATGTCGCCGTCACCGTCGGCGGGCTTCAGGGTCATATGGAGCTGAATGTGTTCAAGCCGCTGATCGGCGCCAATGTCCTTCGCTCGATCAACTTGCTTTCGACCGGCATGGCAAGCTTCACGGAGCGTACGCTGGAGGGACTGGAGCCGGACGAACAGCGCATTTCCGACCTCATGAACCGTTCGCTGATGCTGGTGACTGCGCTTGCGCCTGAAATCGGTTATGACAATGCCGCGAGCATCGCCAAGCATGCGCACAAGACGGGGCAGACCTTGAAGGAAGCCGGGCTGGAACTAGGGCTGGTCGATGAGGATACTTTCGACCGGGTGGTGAAGCCGGAGACGATGCTTGGCCGCTAAGCCCCTCGCCCGCCTTGGCGGTTGGACGGCGATTATGATCGCCGCGCTTGCGGCTGGTTGTGCGCCAAAGTCGAAGGCGCCTCCCCCACCGCCAGCGCCTGTCGGGCCCGCTGCCTCGGCGGCCGCGCTGGATCCGGAAAGCTACATGGCCTTCACCGCCTCGAGCGCGCTGTTCGCAATTCAGGCGTCACGAATGGCCGAGGCGCGCGGGTCGACCAGCAAGGTCAAGAGTTTCGCGTCGAAAGTCGTGATGGACCAGACCGGGATCGGCGCACAGCTGAACTTCGCGGGCCGGTACATCGACCTGCTGCCCTCGTCGCGGCTCCTGCCCGAGCACCAGGTGATGCTCGACCGGCTTGCGGCCAGTTCGGACTTCGACGGGACCTACAAGGCGCAGCTGGCCAAGGTCCTGCGGGAAGCCGCGGTAGCGCACCGCGCGTTCGAAGCCAGGGGAGATAGCCCCACCTTGCGGCCGGTCGCGAGCTTTGCGGCGCCGGTTTGCGAAAAGAATCTGGAAGCGCTGCGCAAGCTTTAGCGGATCATAGCTTCCAGTTCAGGCGGATCCCGACATTGTCGATTCCGGGGTTTTGTTCACCGAACAGCTGCCCGTGGCTGAGATGCACCAGACTCGCCTCGATGCTCAGGCGGTCGCTGACCTGATAACCGACCCCGACCTCCGGCGCGAACAGCACGCTGGTTCCGAATTCGACGTCATCGTCGAACGGATCCTCAAACTCTCGGTCGTCGCCGCTGTGGATCGCCACTCCCAAGCCCGGCCGGATGAACAGCCGCTTTCCGAACCTGGCGGAGATCCCGGCTGCGGCATAATGCGTCTCGCCGGCCGAATTCAACGCGCCGAACACATAGGGTTGCAGTGGCGTCCGGCCTATCCGGCCGAAGCGATATCCGAGCTGCAGATCGACGCCGTCTTCCACTCCGCTCAGGGTAAGGGGAGAGTCGACGTCGTGGACGTAAAGTCCGCCGAAGATTTCACCGGCATGTGCGGGCGTGGCAAGGAACAGGCCGGCCAGCAGCAAGAAAAGTGAACGAGTCATGACGCACCCTCTGTTTGGCTTGCTCAAACGAGCGGGCCTGCCAATGGTGCCCTATCGCGCTTGCCAGCCGAGGATCGCATCGTTCGGCGCCAGCAGCATGACGATGTTGAGCGTCAGATTGTCGCGGATGGCGATCAGCGGGATCAGCTCCAGCGCCAGCACGATGGCGACGCTGGCCGGGACCGGCAGCCGCCTGGCGCCCAGGAAGCCGAGCGTCATCATGACGATGTCGCTTAGCGAATTGACGATCGAATCCCCCGAATAGCCGAGGGCGATCGTCGCCTCGCGATAGCGATCGATGACCATCGGGGTGTTTTCCAGAATCTCCCATGCTGTCTCGAGGACCAGCGCCGAAACGAATCGCCGCTCGATCGGCGAGCGCGGCCATAGCCACGCCAGCAACGCGTAGAACAGGAAGCCGTGGATGATGTGGCTCGGGCTGTACCAGTCGGCCAGCATCTGGCTCTGCTTCGGACCGATCTCGCCCCATAACTCGACGGTGCCGCAGGTGCAGAGTGGCGGGCGGCCCATCGCCCACATGATCGCCAGGGTGGCGGCCATTACGGCTGCAAGGATGAAGAGCGGCTTCGGCCGCACGGAAGCCGTCATCGCCTATGAGTAGCATCGCCGCACGGCTTGCCAAGACGCCGGCGCTGGCGCACCAACGCCGCCATGCTTCGGATGTTCGGGCCTGATTGCCTTCCTTCCCCTGCCGATCCTGAGGTGCTCAAGGCGATTCCCGCAGGGGTTAAATGGATCGACCTGCTGAATCCGAGCAGGGAGGAGGAGAAGCTTGCCGAGCAGTCGCTAGGCCAGAATATTCCGACCCGCGAAGAGCTGTTCGAAATCGAGCCTTCAAGCCGGCTTTATGAGAGGCGCGGCGCGCTGTTCATGACCGCGTCGGTGATTCACGGAATCACCATGGGCCAGCCAGACACCGACCCGATCGGCTTCATCCTTACCGACAAGCAGTTGATTACGGTTCGCTATGTCGACCCTATGCCCTTCGTCCGATTCACAGAGCATCTTTGCGCCGAGCCGGACTTGGCGCAGGACCCGTTATCCATCCTCATAAAGCTGCTCGATGTCATCGTCGATCGGCTGGCTGACGAGCTGGAGGCGGCAGCCAAGGACATCGAAACCCTGTCTTCGCAAGTGTTCAAGCACCGCGCCAAGGCGGGCAATCGTCGGACTGAGCTGCGGCTGGAGGCGTTGCTGCTCCGCATCGGGCAGGTTCAGCGGCTGTTGTCGGAAATTCGCGAATCAGCGCTCAGCACAAGCCGCCTCCTGAGCTTCCTCGGCACATCAAAGTTGTGCCGTAATTCAGACCAGTTGGCGTCGGTCGAAAGTCTTCAGGCGGACGTTCATGCCTTGCTCGATCACAACGACTTCCTGACTGACAATCTCGGCTTCCTGATGAGTGCTTCGCTGGGACTTATCACGCTGGAGCAGAACTTCGTGATGAAAGTGTTCTCGGTATTTGCGGTGGTGCTGATGCCGCCGACCCTGATCGCCGGCATTTACGGGATGAATTTCGAGCATATGCCGGAACTGCGCTGGCTGCTGGGCTACCCTTTCGCCCTGGGGCTGATCCTGGTCAGCGCCGTGGTGCCCTACTGGATCGCCCGCAGGAGCGGATGGCTCTAGCATCCGGAGCCTTTGTCTTGCCCAACCATTCTTGCTAGGGGCGCGGCCATCGCCTGCGCGGTTACCCGTGCGGCCTAAAGACCACGCGATTTCCAGAGGATCGACCCGCCATGATTCCGACCGGCCAGGACAGCTTGAACACTCGCTCGACGCTGGAGGCCGGAGGTAAGCGGTACGCCTATTATTCGCTCAACAAGGCTGGCGAGGCCCTCGGCGATGTTTCGCGCCTTCCTTTCTCGATGAAGGTGCTGCTGGAGAACCTCCTCCGCTTCGAGGACGGGATCACCGTCACCCGCGACGATCTCCAGTGCATGGTGGATTGGCAGAAGGAGCGGCGGATCAACCGCGAAATCCAGTACCGTCCGGCACGGGTCCTCATGCAGGATTTCACCGGCGTTCCCGCGGTGGTCGACCTGGCCGCGATGCGCGACGCGATGAAGAGCCTCGGCGGCGATCCGCAGAAGATCAATCCGCTGGTCCCGGTCCACCTCGTCATCGATCACAGCGTGATGGTCGACGAATTCGGGACCGCGCGCTCGTTCGCGAGGAACGTCGAGCTGGAATATCAGCGCAACGCCGAGCGGTACGAGTTCCTCAAATGGGGCTCGAACGCCTTCGACAATTTCAAGGTGGTGCCGCCGGGCACGGGCATCTGCCATCAGGTGAACCTCGAGCATATCGCCCAGACAATCTGGAGCAGCGCCGATCAGAACGGTGAGGAAGTCGCCTATCCCGACACGCTGGTCGGCACCGACAGCCACACGACCATGGTCAACGGGCTCGGCGTGCTCGGGTGGGGCGTCGGCGGGATTGAGGCCGAAGCGGCGATGCTCGGCCAGCCGGTATCGATGTTGATTCCGGAAGTCGTCGGCTTCCGCCTGTCGGGCGAGCTCAAGGAAGGGATCACGGCGACCGACCTGGTGCTCACAGTGACCCAGATGCTGCGCGCCAAAGGCGTCGTCGGTCGCTTCGTCGAATTTTTCGGGCCCGGCCTCGACGCACTGTCGCTGGCGGACCGCGCGACCATCGCCAACATGGCCCCGGAATATGGCGCCACCTGCGGCTTCTTCCCGATCGACGAGCGGACGATCGAATATCTCAAGTTGACCGGGCGCGACGAGGCGCGGATCGAGCTGGTCCGCGCCTATGCCAACGCCCAGGGCATGTGGCGCGACGCCGCCACCCCGGACCCGGCGTTCACCGACACGCTTGATCTGGACATGGCGACGGTCGAGCCGTCGCTGGCCGGCCCCAAGCGGCCTCAGGACCGCGTGCGCCTCAGCGACGTCGACGAGCTGTTCAATGCCGAGCTGGAGGGCACTTACAAAAAGGCCAACGACAATCGGGTGCCGGTGGAAGGTGAGGGGTTCAAGATCGGCAACGGCGACGTGATGATCGCCGCCATCACCAGCTGCACCAATACGTCCAACCCGTCCGTGCTGGTTGCTGCCGGCCTGGTCGCCCGCAAGGCGCGCGCGCTGGGCTTGGCGCCCAAGCCCTGGGTCAAGACCAGCCTTGCGCCGGGAAGCCAGGTGGTGACGGATTATCTGAACGCGTCAGGCCTCAGCGAGGATCTCGACGCAATCGGGTTCAACCTGGTCGGCTACGGCTGCACGACCTGCATCGGCAATTCCGGGCCGCTTGCTCCGCCGATCAGCAAGTCGATCAACGACAATGATCTGGTCGCCGCTTCCGTCCTGTCGGGGAATCGGAACTTCGAGGGCCGGGTCTCTCCGGACTGCCGGGCCAACTATCTGGCTTCGCCGCCGCTGGTGGTCGCCTACTCGCTGTTCGGCACGGTGACCCGCGACATCACCAAGTCGCCGATTGGCCAGGACAGGGATGGCAACGACGTCATGCTGGCCGACATCTGGCCGTCCAACGATGAGGTCCGGCAACTGATCGACCTCCACGTCAATTCCGACATGTTCCGCTCGCGCTATGCCGACGTGTTCCACGGGGACGATCGCTGGCGGGCGATCGAAGTGACCGGCGGCGATACCTATAATTGGCCGGCGGAATCGACCTATATCCAGAACCCGCCTTATTTCACCGGCATGACCATGACGCCGAGGCCACTGACCGACATTCCGGAGGCGCGGCCGCTGGCTATTTTTGGGGACTCCATCACCACCGACCACATCTCGCCGGCCGGCTCGATCAAGCTCGACAGCCCGGCGGGCAAATATCTCATCGAAAACGATGTGCCCCGGGCGGAGTTCAACAGCTATGGCGCCCGTCGCGGCAATCATGAAGTGATGATGCGCGGCACATTCGCCAACATCCGTATCCGCAACAAGATGCTGGAGAATATCGAAGGCGGGATGACTCGCTACGCGCCCACAGGCGACGTCATGCCGATCTATGACGCGGCAATGAAGTACCAGTCCGACGGGACGCCGCTGGTCGTGATCGCCGGCAAGGAATATGGCACCGGCTCGTCGCGCGACTGGGCGGCCAAGGGCACCATCCTGCTCGGCGTCCGTGCCGTTCTGGCCGAGAGCTTCGAGCGCATCCACCGCTCGAACCTCGTGGGGATGGGCGTGCTGCCGCTGCAATTCCCGGAAGGCCAGGGAGCCAACACCTACGGCCTCGACGGCAACGAGACGTTCACCATCGGCGGCGTCGCGGCGATCGAGCCGCGGCAGGAGGTTACGGTGAAGGTCAAGCGTCCGACCGGCGAGACCTTCGATATTATCGCCCGATGCCGCATCGATACCTACAACGAACTCGAATATTATCGGTCGGGCGGGATCCTTCAGTTCGTGCTGAGGAATTTGGCGGCCTGACGTGGGAGCCGCGGGCACCCTCGCCCTGATCCTGGCGGCGATGTTTGCCGGCGCGGCGCTCTACATCAACGTCGCCGAGCATCCCGCCCGGATGAGGCTGGCCGCCGAGCATGCCGTTGCCCAATGGTCGCCGTCCTACGATCGCGGCTACGTCATGCAGGCGACGCTGGCGGTGCTGGCGGGCCTGGCCGGGCTTGCAGCGTGGTGGCAGCTGGGTGGGATATTGTGGCTGGCCGGGGCGCTGTTGATGCTGGCCAACTGGCCTTGGACACTGGTCGCCATCATGCCGGTCAACCGCAAGCTCAAGGCAGGGCCCGGGCAGGCGACTGTCCCGCTGCTCGAGCGGTGGGCGCGGCTCCACGCCGTACGTGTCCTGCTCAGCTTCGCCGCGCTGGGCTGCTTCGCCGTCGCCTCGCAATTCCTGCGATGATCGAGATCGCCATCGAAGTGATCGGCTGGCTCGCCGCCTTGCTGATACTTGCCGCCTACGCACTGCTGACCGCCGGCAAGCTTCAGGCGCAAAGCCGCGCGTACCAGTGGATGAATGTGCTTGGGGCGGTCGGCTTCATCATCAATTCCGGGTGGAACGGAGCGATTCCGTCGGCCGCCTTGAATGTTGTCTGGGCGGGAATAGGATTGGCGGCGCTATGGCGGATCGCGCATCGGAAAGGCTCATCGACCTCAGCCACGTGATTGAGGACGGCATGATCACCCATAAGGGCCTGCCCGGGCCCTCCATCTGCGACTTTTGGACCCGCGAAGCGTCGATCGCCAATTATGATGACGGCTCGACGTTCCAGATCGGCAGGATCGAGATGGTCGCCAACACCGGCACCTATGTCGACAGCCCGTTCCACCGCTATGCCGATGGCAAGGACCTGTCCGAGTTGCCGCTGCGATATCTTGCTGATCTTGACGGTGTGGTGGTGCGCCGACCATTCGCAAACGGACTGGCGGTAGACGCCGACGCCTTCGCCGCACTCGACGTGCGCGGCAGGGCGGTGCTGATCGAAACCGGCTGGTGCCGCTACTGGCGGACGGAACGCTATCTTTCCGATCACCCATTCCTGACCGAGTCGGCGGCGCGCGCGCTGGTCGAGGGCGGCGCCGCCTTCGTCGGGATCGACAGCCACAATATCGACGACACCCGCGCTCGCGCTCGGCCGGTGCACACGCTGCTGCTAGGCGCCGACATCCCGATCGGCGAGCATATGACCGGCCTCGATCAGTTGCCGGACCGGGGTTTTCGATTTTCGGCGGTGCCGCCCAAGGTCAAAGGCATGGGCACGTTTCCGGTTCGTGCCTTTGCGGTGGTCAGAGCGTGATTCCGATGCCGGCCGCGCTGGCAATTGCGGCCGGAGCCTTCTTTGTGCCACCGCAGGGATCCGAGTTGCGCGACGCAGTCCTGGACGGTCTTCGGCCTGCCGTGGGGAAGGCGCTGGGACCGAATGTCGAATTCAAGGTCTCCCTGATCCGCGTCCAGCGCGAATGGGCGTTTGTCGTCGCCGATCCCCAGCGAAAGGGCGGCAAGCCGATCGACGGCTGGCGTATATACGGCGATCAATTCGGCAATATGGATGGGCTGCGGGTCGATGCCGTCCTGCGCCGGCAGCGCGGCCGCTGGATCGTGGTCGACCACGCCATCGGCGCAACCGACGTGTGGTACTGCGATGTTGGTCCTCGCGCCCTGAAAACAGGATGGGGCTGCTAAGCGAGCACGGGTTCCAGCCAGGCCGGAACAATCGCATTGTCGGGCAGCGCATCGGCGCGCGCGTGGACGACCGCCAGGCCAAGGTCGGGATAGGCGATCCTCGTCCGTTCGCCGCCATCGCCGTCAACCACCACCAGGCGCCGATTGACTTTCTGCCGCCAGTTCATCCGCGCCGTATTTTCCTGGCCGACGAAGCAGCCCTTGGTGAAGCTGACGCCGTTGAGCTCGGCCGAATTGCATTCCAGCCAGAGAATTTCGCCCAGCTCGGCGCGCCCTTCGCAAACGCCAAGGCGGAGGCGATGCTCACGCCAGCCGGTTGCCGGTTCATCGGCCATTCCCAGCCAGCGCTTGCCAAGTTCGGCAAGCCGCGGGTCGGCGACGCCCTGATCTCCCTCCGACGCCCAGTGCACGGCCAGACCGTCGTCGCGCTCGATGGCGATCGGCCGGCGAAGCCGATACAGCGTCAGTCGCTTGATGAGGTCATCGGCGGCTGCCGACTCGCAATCGAGCAGCAGGTCCTGGCCGTTGCCGTCATCCGGCCAGACCAGGAAATCGAACAGGCATTTGCCCTGCGCGGTCAACAGTCCCGCCCATACCGGCAGCCCGCCGGTCACATCCTGAGTAACCAATCCCTGGAGAAAGCCGCAAACGTCCTCGCCGGAAACGCGAATGACGGCGCGGTCGGTGAGGGTGGTCGCCATTGGGCTGTTCTGGGGCATGGCGCTTAGCTAAGGAGCGCGGCGTGACTTTGCAATCCATTACCATCCGCCGGCCCGACGACTGGCACGTCCATCTGCGCGACGGAGAGATGCTGGCCAGGGTCGCGCCCTATACGGCGCGGCAGTTCGCTCGGGCGATCATCATGCCCAACCTCAACCCGCCGGTAACCAGCGTGGAGGATGCCGCCGCCTATCGCGACCGGATCAGCGCGGCCGCCGGGGCCGACTTCACCCCGCTGATGACCTGCTATCTGACCGACAATGTCGATCCGGAGGAGTTGGCCCGCGGGCTTTGCCGAGGGCGTGTGGGTTGCGGCCAAGCTCTATCCGGCCGGGGCAACCACCAACAGCGCATCGGGCGTCACCGACATCCGCAACATCTACCGGGCGCTGGAGCGAATGCAGGAGATCGGCATGGTCTTTTGCATCCACGGCGAAGTCACCGATCCCGACGTCGACGTGTTCGACCGCGAGGCGGTGTTCATCGACCGGATCCTGACGCCGCTGGTACGCGATTTCCCAGCGCTCAGGATCGTGCTGGAGCATATCACCACCAAGCAGGCTGCTCAGTTCGTTGCCGATGCGCCGGCCAATGTCGCAGCGACGATCACCCCGCAGCATCTTCATCTCAATCGCAACGCCCTGTTCAAGGGAGGCCTGCGACCGCATGCCTATTGCCTGCCGGTCATGAAGCGGGAAGACCATCGGCTGGCCGTGCGCCGCGCCGCGGTTTCCGGCTCGCCCAAATTCTTCCTCGGCACCGACACCGCCCCGCACCCGCGCGAAGCCAAGGAGTTGGCCTGCGGCTGCGCCGGCATCTTCAACGCCCCACATGCCCTCGAAAGCTATGTCCAGGTGTTCGAGGAGGAGCGCTCTCTCGACAAGTTCGAAGGCTTTGCGTCCGAACATGGAGCGCGTTTCTACGGCCTGCCGCTCAACGAGGGAACGGTGACGCTGGAACGGGCCGAGAACCGGGTGCCGGAGATGGTCGATGGCCTGGTGCCATTCGCATGCCGGCGAAATATTGCGGTGGCGGATGGGCTTAGGCCCGGCCAATGCCCCGCGGACCGACAATGTCGCCGAAAAAATGTTCGACCCGGTTGTAGCATTCGCAACTGCGCCGTTCGAGCGCCTCGCGATCGTGGACCTCGATGATCCCGCGCCGGGTAGTGATCAACCCCTCGTCCTGCAGCTCCCGGGCGACGGCATTGACCGTGGTCCGCTGCACGCCGAGCAGTCCGGCCATCGATTCCTGCGTCAGCTCCAGCCGATTGCCCCCGCGGTCCTGAGCGGTGAGCAACCAGCGCGCGGCACGGGCTTCGATCGAGTGGAAGCTGTTGCACGCGACGGTCTGCATGATCTGGGCAAGCAGATAGTCGGAATAGCGGCAGAACAGGTTGCGGAGGTGCGCCGAGCCGTTCTTGGCCTCCTCGATCGCCTGCATCGGCACCTTCGCCGCTGGCCCCGCGACCATGCACCTCGGCGCGGGTGAAGGCGGGGATATGACCGCAGCTGATGATCCCGCCGACCGCGCCTTCGCGCCCGATCGACGTAACCTCGACCGAGCGTCCGTCATCCAGGTCGACGACCATCGAGACCATCGTCGTGCCGAAGGGAAGATCGAATGAGCGACGTCCACGCCGCGACGCAATACCGTCGAGCCTGGTGTCCAGCTCGACGACTTGGGTTTTCGCCTCGACCGAGCGGCGCAATTCGTCCGGGAAAGTGGCGAGCAGACGGTTGCCGGCAAAGGCGTCGGCAATCGACGGCGGGGCATCTTGCAGGTCGGGCATGTTGGCTGTTGCCTTCTTGAAGGGCCAGGCTGCCCATCCAATGTTCGGCCGTCGAATTCGTTGCGCTAACAGGAATTTTGCGATCGGGCGCCAGGGCGGTTGAACGCGGCCAAAGGGTTCGCTACAGCCCGCCGACGCCAGCCCGGAGACGTGGGTGAGTGGCTGAAACCAACGCTTTGCTAAAGCGTCATACGGGCAACCGTATCGAGGGTTCGAATCCCTCCGTCTCCGCCACTGCACCTCAGGAAACAGCCAATTTTATCGGAACAATTCACTTGTTCCCCTAAACGCTCCCCAAACAAATTGTGTGCTTGAGCAAATCTATTGTGCCGGGTGGACCCGTCAGATTCGCTGATTTCGAATGACCGTTTTCGACCCAAAGCAGACATGCCGCACGTTCACGCAAGCCGCGTGACCGGTGGCTTTGAAGGGCGTAAGGCTCGCTGGTCGCCGCGACCGAGTCGATATTGCTCCACGGACTTAGCAGCCCCGCCTTCGACCCCTTCACGACACAGCAGCGCCGATCCTGACGGTCGGCCTCACCAATCGTTCGCAGACACGATGCCCATGGGCGCGTGCGCCTCGAACGGGGAGCACGACAATGCCACAGGCCGGAACCACCATTCCCCCGCAGGTGCGTTCCCCCTCTTTTCGGACGTAAGCAATGGACGAGGAAAACGACAACGCCGAGCGCGCGGCCAATCGGCTGGCTGCGGAAACCTTCATGCCAATGATGGTGGAAGCCTTCCATGACGGCTTAAAGGAAGCCGGGAGCCTGTCCCGATGGCTTCTAGCGACGCTCGTGGCGATCAATGGTGCAGCGGCAATAACCATGCTCCCTCTCAAAATGGCCAGCGGAGCGAAGTTGGGTGGAGCAGTGGCTTTCCTTCTTGGAATCCTGGCTGCTTTGGCCGCTGGTTTGTGGTCTCTATACGCGTTCAAGCGCGTAAGTACGCAGGCCGGGACAATGCTGGGCTACTGGCTAACGGTCGCCAACGAGGGCGCGCGCCTCGAGGCTTTAGAGGCAACGATGAAGAGACATTTCGACCAAGCCATTGGATCGCGGGAGACGCACTTTTTGGTATTCGCGAGTGTCGCAGCGTTTCTCGTCGGCTGCTCTTTCATCGCTTGGGGGATGCTGGGTCGCTAGGAATGGATCGCGGATGTCCACTTTCGCCCCAATCCCATCATTAGAGAAAGCCCGGGTGGGCCTATTTGATGAATTAGGCCAATACGTCATCAAAGCCTGACAATAAGGCCGCGACGTTGAATCCCAACGCGTCGAGGGCATACCCTCCTTCCATTACGATCAGCACCGGGATGCCGATCCGGGCAACGCGGCTGCCGATCTCTCGGTAGTCGTCTTGCCGAAGGCGAAAATGCGAAATCGGATCGCCCTCGAACGTGTCGGCGCCGATATGACAGGACTAGCAAGTCCGCCTGATGTCGCCTGAACAGCGTCCAACGCGGTATCCAAGGCTCTTTGATATTTCTCGAAATCCGTGCCGCGCGGCAGCGGCAGATTAAGGGTCTTGCCCTCCCCCGCGCCCTCCCCCGTCTCATCCGAGTGCCCCCAGAAAAAGGGGTAGTCGGTAGCCGGGTCGGCGTGGATTGAAACGAACAGCACGTCGGGGTCGGCGTAAAAAATGTCCTGCGTCCCGTTACCGTGATGATAGTCGATATCGACGATGGCCACCCGTCGCCCGGATCGACGGGCCTGCTCGGCCGCGATCGCGGCGTTGTTGAGGTAACAATAGCCACCGCAATAGTCCCGGCCAGCATGATGGCCTGGTGGCCGACACAGGGCGAAGCTGGCTCGAGCGTGGTCATCAATCAGTGCGGCGAGCGCTGTCAGCGCGGTTTGAGCACTCCAATAGGCGGCTTCCCAGGTCCCCTCCGCGATCGGCGTCGCGGCATCGTAACTGTAACGGCCCAGTTTGGCATCGATCCGGTCCAGATCCAGGTGCCGCCGCCGAACGATCGGCCAGGTGTAACCAATTGCATCGCCATCCCGCCCTGAAGCGCGCCACTCAGTATATGCCGAGCGCAGGAACTCGACATAAGCACCGTCCTGTACATTGAGCACCGGCTCCAGTCCGTAGTCCTTGGCTGGGCGCAACTCCGCCAGCTTGGTTGCGATCGCTTCCGCTCGGGACGACGTTTCGGAATAGGCCACCCATCCGCCGTTGTGCAGTTCCTGAAGAGGTTCGTGGGCCAGCTGGCGCCGGTCAAAATAGCCGCGAATCGAGTTCATCGTCCTAGATGCCTTGGCTGCTGCCCTGCTGGCCTTCGTGGATGGACATCAAAGATTGCAGCAATTCCTCATCGCCGCTGGACATTACCGCGAGCACGACGGCTTCGTCGCATCCTTCCGCGGCCAAATAGGCATGGCCCATGCTGGAATCGATGTACATGGATTGCCCTACCCCCAGGGTCACGGAATCATAATGTTCGGTGTTGACGGTAACCTGGCCGCTCAGGACGTAGACAAACTCCTCTCCCGCGTGGTGAACCAGCTCGCCGAACTCTTCCGAAGTCTTTGCGCGGATTTTGGAGATCACCGGGATCATCCGTTTCCGCCTCAGGTCGGTACAGAGATAATAATAATCATAATTGTGAGTTTCGACCCGGACGGCATGGTCGATGTCGCACAGGCTGCGCCGCGCCGTGATTGCCGCGGGCGCCTCGTCGTTCGGTTCCGCAAACAGTTCCGACATGCGCATACCCAGCCGTTGGGCCACCTGGTAAAGCTTGTCATAGGTGAGCGTCAGCCGGTCGTGCTCGACCTTCGATAGAGTCGAAACCGGAATTCCGCTCTTTTCGCTCATCTGCTTGAGGGTCCAACCCTCGCGATTGCGTACGCCGCGAAGCAATGCGCCCAGGGTCGGAGCTGATGCGGCCATGGGGACAAAAATCCTTTCTGGTTGACGAATTTTCCAATCAGGATAACAACGTCCCAATCAGAACAATAGGATTACTCTATTGGCTGGCGCTGGTCGGGGCAATCCCGGTCACCTGGGGAGGATTCGGCAATGTTGAAATGGCGAGGTTTAACTTTGGGATTGCTGGCAGTCGCCGCCGGCACTGCACTGGCGCAGGGCCCCGCAAAGCAGGTGGCACCACCCACGGTGGCAAGGCCGCAGGTCGCGGCGGTGGCGCCTGTGTCGGCACCGGCCGTGACCGGACATGCGCTCGACAAGACGGATGTTGACGCCTGGCTCGACGGATACATGCCTTATGCCCTGGCGCGGGGAGATATCGCCGGCGCGGTCGTAGTGGTCGTGAAGGACGGTCAGGTTCTTACCCAGAGGGGTTATGGCTTCGCCGATGTGGAGAAGCGCAAGCCGGTGTCGCCGGATACCACGCTGTTCCGCCCTGGCTCGGTTTCGAAGCTCTTCACCTGGACCGCGGTCATGCAGCTGGTGGAACAGGGGAAGATCGATCTCGACAAGGACGTCAACGACTACCTCGATTTCAAGATTCCGCCGCGCAACGGCAAGCCGGTCACGATGCGACATATCCTGACCCACACCGCCGGATTCGAAGAAACCGTGCGGCACCTCATCCACGATAATCCCGAGAAGCTCGTTCCGCTCGACCGCTATGTGAAGGACAGCCTGCCGGGTCGGGCTTTCGACGCGGGAACGACCCCGGCATATTCTAACTATGCCACGGCGGTGGCGGGCTACATCGTCCAACGCCAATCCGGAATGTCGTTCGACGACTATGTCGATAGGCACATCTTCCAGCCGCTCGGCATGAGCCACTCGAGCTTCCGCCAGCCGCTGCCGAAGAACCTGCAGCCATTGATGTCGCAGGGCTATGCGGGCGCGTCGCAAAAAGCGGAGAAGTTCGAGATCGTCGATCCCGCGCCGGCCGGAAGCCTGTCGGCATCGGGTGCCGACATGGCCAAGTTCATGATCGCTCACCTCAACGGCGGTGCCGGGTTGCTGAAGCCGGAAACCGCCAAGCTGATGCATAATTATCGGCTCGACGTGGTTCCCGGCCTGCATCGCATGGCGCTGGGTTTCTATGAGCAGAATATCAATGGCCATCGCGGCATTGCCCATGGCGGCGACACCAGCCTGTTCCACTCCGACCTCACATTGTTCATCGACGATGGCGTCGGGTTGTTCGTGTCCGTCAACAGCGCGGGAGGCGAAGGCGCGCCCCGAGCCCTGCGCGAGCGACTGTTTGACGAGTTCGGAAACCGCTATTTCCCGGGTCCGCCAGTCACCAGCAAGGTCGACGCTGAGACCTCGAAAAAGCACGTCGAACAGCTTGCGGGTACCTATTTCAACAGCCGCGGCATCCGTTCTACGTTTCTCCACATTCTCGATCTGATCGGCCCAATCGCCATTGGCCCCGATGAAGACGGCAAGCTGTCGGCGCCGATGGTCACCAACACCGGCAACAAGCCGCGACGTTGGGTCGAAATCGAGCCATATGTCTGGAAGGATCTGGACAGCGGCGAGAAGCTGGCAGCGAAGGTCGAGAACGGCCAGGTCACCCGGTGGAGCTTCGACACTGTGTCGCCCTTTATGATGTTCGACAGGGCGCCCTGGTACAAGAATCCGGCGTGGCTCGGACCGGCGCTCTATTCGTCTCTTGCATTGCTCTTCCTGGGAGCATTGTCATGGCCGGTCGGAGCGATCGCCAGGCGGAGGTACAAGGTTGCGGGCGTGCATGAGGGCCGCCGGCTTCGCCTCCAGCGTCTATGGCATGGTTCGCAGTGGCTCGCACTGGCGACGATTGCTGCCTGGGTAACCTTCATCATCGTCGGCTTCTCCAGCCTGTCGCTGCTCGGTGGCCCACTGGATCCGCTGTTGATCACCGTGCAGATCCTCACCCCGATCGCATTCTTCGGGCTGCTCGTACTGGCTGGTTGGAACCTGCTTCAATCGTTCAAGGAAAAGCGCGGCTGGTTCTCGAAGTTGTGGGCTGTGGCCCTCCTGTTCTCGTCCGCAATCCTGCTGTGGGTGGCGATCGCCTTCCAACTCATCGGTTTCGGAACGAATTACTGATGGGACGGCTGACGCTGGATGTTGCCGTAGAGACGCTGCGGCTGGCACAGCCGTTTCGTATTTCGGGTCACGTATTCACTCACTCGGATGTCGTGGTCGCCACGCTCCGGGACGGCGAATGTCGGGGTAGGGGAGAGGGGGGCGGCGTCTACTATTTAGGCGACGACGTCCCCCATATGCTCCAGCTCCTGGGCGTTGCGCGTGACGCGATCGAAGCCGGCCCTTCGCGGGATGAACTTCGTACGATTTTGCCGCCCGGCGGCGCACGCAATGCAGTCGACTGTGCCCTTTGGGAGCTGGAGGCATCGAAGGCCGGAGTTCCGGTATGGCAACTCGCCGGTCAAGCGGCGCCAAAGCCATTGCGAACCACCTTTACGCTGGGCGCCGATTCTCCTGAAGCGATGGCAGAGGGCGCCCGCAATTATCGCGATGCGCGGTCGATCAAGGTGAAGCTGACCGGCGAAGTCGATCTCGACATCGAACGGGTGAAGTCGATCCGTTCTGCCCGTCCCGACGTCTGGCTGGGCGTCGACGGCAACCAGGGGTTCGTCATCAATGAGCTCGAGCGACTGGTCGCGGCACTCGAGGAGCAGGGGGTTTCCCTGCTGGAGCAGCCGCTGGCGCGCGGTCGTGAAGCAGATCTCGAGGGATTTAAATCGACCGTTCCGATTGCCGGCGACGAGAGTCTCCTGACGCTCGACGATATTCCTGCTGCGGTTGGCCGGTTCGATGTCGTCAATATCAAGCTCGACAAGTGCGGAGGGCTTACCGAAGGCCTGTTGATGGCGGCCGAAGCCCGCAAGCTCGGGCTTGGAGTGATGGTCGGCAATATGATCGGGAGCAGTTTGGCCATGGCCCCCGCGTTCGTTCTTGGCCAAGGTTGCGACATCGTCGACCTCGACGGTCCAACCTTCCTTGCCGAAGATCGAACCCCCAGCGTCATCTATGAGGCGGGTATGATCACTGCAGGGCCAGAAGTCTGGGGATCCGGCAAGGTCGCTGTCGCATGACGGAGCAGCCGACCTGGTTCGGCCAGCCCCGCGGCCTTACCGTCCTGTTCCTCACCAATATGTGGGAGCAGTTCTCCTACTTCGGGATGAGGGCACTGCTGGTCTATTACATGACGAAGCAGCTGCTGATCGGGCAGGCGCAGTCATCCTTCATCTACGGCACATACACGGCCTGCGCCTATTTCACGCCGATCGTCGGAGGGGTGATTGCCGATCGCTATCTCGGCAAGAAGCGGGCGGTCATCATCGGCGCGAGCATCATGGCGCTCGGTCATTTCATGATGGCGTTCGAGCCGCTGTTCTATGCGGCGTTGGCGGCTATCGCGCTTGGCAACGGCCTGTTCCTGCCAAGCCTGCCAAGCCAGGTCGGCGATCTATACAAGCGTGACGATCCACGCCGCAGCTGGGCCTTCAACGTCTATTATGTCGGCATCAACATTGGCGGATTCCTGGCTCCGCTCATCTGCGGCACGCTGGGCGAGCTTTACGGCTGGCATTACGGCTTTGGAGCAGCAGGCATCGGCATGGTGGCCGGCCTCGTAATTTACCTTGCCGGCCAGCGTTACCTACCTGTCGAGCAGCCGCGGCAAGCGGAAGCGGATCATCAGGTTCGAACCGGCTTCGACAGGCACACGATCCTCGTCCTGCTGGGCATCGGCTTGTCCGTCACCGTGTTTCGCGCGGCCTATGAGCAAGTCGGCAATACGGTCGCGCTTTGGGCGGATAGCGGGGTCGACCGTGCCGCCGGGGCCTTCGAAATCCCGATGACCTGGTTCCAGTCGCTCAACCCGCTGTTCGTGATGCTGCTGACGCCGCCGCTCCTCGCTTACTGGCGCCGGCACAGCCACAAGGACACGCGGGGGTCGCTTATCCGTCGCATGTCGCTGGGCGCCCTCATCGTCGGATCCTCCTATCTGTTGCTGGCGGCTGTCACCACGGTCGGCGGCTCGGCATTGACCGGATGGGTCTGGCTCGCGCTGTTCTTCCTGATCCTGACGTTCGGCGAGCTGTTCATCCTGCCGACCGGCCTCGGTCTGTTCGCGAGGCTTGCACCGGCCCACCTTGGCGCGACCACCGTTGCGTCCTGGTTCCTCGTCATCTTCTCGGGAAGCCTGACCGCCGGGCTGGTCGGCACGCTTTGGGCGCAATTCGAGCCCGGAAGCTATTTCCTGCTGCTGGCCGGCATCGCCGCCGTTTCGGCGCTGCTGCTTCGAGGAATGAGCGGCTTTGCTGATTCCGAGCCACAGTCCGCGAAAACTTTCGCCAAATCCGGTTGACAGTTTTCCAATCAGGACAATAGTGTCCTTATCGAGATTTAGGAGGCGCGGCGTCGGTCGTCGTCATCCAAGGCGCAAAGCGGGCGAAGACCGGCAAGGCCGCCAGTGCATTGGGGAGGAAATAATGATCAATTGCCGTGTCGCATTGTTGCTGTCGTCGGGCTTCGCAGCCCTGATGGCCAGCGCACCAGCATTCGCACAGGAGGCCGCGACCGAAGCGCAGGTCCAGGCCGAAGCATCGGCAGCGCCGGACGCGACGCAGGATCCGGAGGAGATCGTGGTCACCGCGCAGCGGCGTGTGCAGACGCTGATCGAGATCCCGCAGTCCATTTCGGTGGTTGGGGGCGAGACGCTTGAGCGTCAGCAGGCGACGAGCTTCGCGGATTATGCAGCGCTCGTGCCGGGCCTCAGCATCGACCAAGATAATCCAGGTGAAGCCCGTGTGATCTTGCGCGGCATCAATACCGGATCGGTCGCATCCACAGTCGCCATTTATGTGGACGAAGTCCCGTTCGGATCGAGCGGCGGCCTTTCCAACGGCGGTGTTCTCGCTGGCGACTTCGATACTTTCGACCTCGCGCGGGTCGAGGTTCTCAGAGGTCCGCAGGGCACCTTCTATGGCTCGAACGCACTCGGCGGCGTGATCAAGTTCGTGACTGCCGAGCCTGAGCTCGGCGAGTTCCATTCGCGTGGCCAGGGCGGTGTGGAATTCACCAAGAACGGAGGGACCAGCTGGCTTGGCAATCTGGTGGTGAACGTTCCGATTGGCGACAAGGTCGCCATCCGCGGAACGGGATTCTACCGCGATCGCGCCGGCTTCATCGATGCGATCGGCCGGAGCGGGAACAATATCAACGACTCTCAGAGCTATGGCGGGCGCGTGTCGCTTCTGGCTGAGCCGGTCGACAATCTGACGATCCGGCTGACGGCGCTGGCGCAAAACATCCGATCCGACTCATCGTCATTCTATGATGCCGACCCAGTTAGCTTTGAGCCAGTGAATGCCGTGACAGGCGAGCCGAGCGACGAGTGGACGCAATATTCGACCATCGCCGATTATAGCAACGTCGACTATCGGCTTTACTCCGGCGTCCTTAATTGGGATTTCGGCCCAGCCACTCTGACGTCGGTGACGAGCTACGGCATCCTCGACCAGCGGCAGCTCGTCGACGGCAGCCTCGAGTCGGTTCGAAACACAGTCAATGCTCTCTACCAATGTTGCGGTGAGGCTACCGGCGAGGTGGGACTAGCGCTTGATGCGGACATCAAGACCAAGAAGTTCACTCAGGAGCTTCGGCTGGCTTCGCCCGATTCTGACACGTTCGAATGGCTCGTCGGCGGCTATTACACGGATGAGAAGGGCGAGCTGTTCCAAAACTTTCTTCCCTTCGACCTCGCCACCCAAACTTTCCTAAGCCATGCGCTAGATTTTACCCCGCTAGGGTTGCCGGGAGTGACCACGCCTGAATTTGCAGTTGTAACGCTTGATTCGAAATACAAGGAACTAGCCGGCTTCGGCAGCGTAACTTGGCACGTTTCGCCGAGCTTCGACGTTACCGTAGGTGCGCGCTATAGTCATAATGACCAGGACTCCGAACAGGTTACCAGCATACTTCCCGGTACACCGCTCGGTTCGGTAGAGGCGATCGACGGCGAATCCGACGAGAATGTCTTTACCTGGTCGATCGCGCCGCGATTTGAGGTGAATGATCTTGTGTCGGTATATGCCCGGGTTGCCAAAGGTTATCGGCCGGGCGGTCCGAACGCCGTTCCGCCATCTGCCGGCCCCGACTTTCCAAGCTCCTACGACGCCGATACCATCATCAGCTACGAAGCGGGCATTCGCGGAGAGACGCAGGACCGCGTGTTCGGCTTTGACGCATCGGTCTATTATCTCGACTGGCAGGATATTCAGCTGTTCACCATCGTCGAGACGGATTTCGGGGATTTCGGCGTTAACGCCAACGGCCGGGGGGCGCGCAGCTACGGCGCCGAGTTGAGCGTGACTGCGCGGCCCACGCGAGGTCTCAACCTGCAGGCCAATCTTGCCTATGTGAATGCCAAGCTCACCGACGACACAACGCTGGAAGAGGGAGGATCGAACGTCCCTGGCGGCCTAGACGGCGACCGCCTGCCCAATACTCCGGAATGGTCGGCGAATCTCTCGGCCGATTATGAATGGGCGGTGTGGGGTAATGCGCGGGCCTATGTCGGCGGGAATTTGCGATGGGTCAGCGATCAGTATTCGGGAGGTTTCAGTCCCGCTTACAGGGCACCGACGGCGTTCGGGGAACGTCTTGAGATCGACAGCAATACGACCGTCGATCTTCGGGCCGGTGTGGATTTCGGCGAGTTCAACGTCCAGCTCTACGCGAAGAACCTCACAGACACCGACGGATTCAACAATCTCGCCTATCCACGCATCGTTCCGGCATCGCTCGAGCCGACAAGCACGGGGGCTTCCCTCGTCACCGCTTCGCCCTTCCGTCCGAGAACCTTTGGCCTAACCGCCGGCTTCGAATTCTAAGCCAATGGGAGGCGCTGCCGATCCCATAGACCGATCGGCGCAAGTCAGAGCGAACGAGGCTGCACTGCTAGGACCATATCTTCTGTTTCTAGGAGAGACGGTCGAGCCCGGTTATGCCAAGACTGCGTTCGGATTGCGCGACTGGGCACCCGAACGTTGCGTGGGTGAGCTTGCTCTCCCCCGCGCAACGGTCACAACGGGAATCCCGCAGCTAACTCCAGGCGAAGCCTATGCGCGAGGCGCACGGGCACTGCTCATCGGCGTGGCGAGCCCCGGCGGATCCATTCCGCCGAACTGGGTACCTGTGCTGATGGACGCGCTCGGCGCAGGACTCGATATTGTGTCGGGTATGCATGCCAAGCTGAACGACATTGCCGAGCTTGCCGCAGCCGCCAGGACGCTGGGCCGCCGTTTGGTAGATGTCCGCGTCCCGCCCGCCAATATTCCCGTCGGAACCGGCAAAAAACGGTCCGGCAAGAGGCTTTTGACCGTCGGGACCGATTGCGCGCTTGGCAAGAAATATACCGCATTGGCGGTTGCCCGCGGCCTGCAGGCGCGGGGAATCGACGCAACCTTTCGGGCAACCGGGCAGACCGGCATCATGATTGCCGGTGCGGGCATTCCGATCGATGCGGTGGTGTCGGATTTCATCGCTGGTGCCGCGGAATTGCTGACGCCGGACGCGCCCGACGACCATGTCGATGTCATCGAGGGCCAGGGATCGCTGTTCCACCCTGCCTATGCCTCGGTGTCGCTCGGACTGCTTCATGGCAGCCAGCCGGACAAGTTCATCGTCTGCCATGAGCCGGGCAGAACCCACATCTTGGGCTATCCGAACTTCTTGCTGCCTCCGATCGAGGACGTGATTTCGGAGACGATCGCGCTGGGCCGGCTGACCAACCCGTCGATCCGCTGCGCCGGGGTCAGCCTGAACACCGAGAGCCTGACGCCGGAGCAGGCCGAGCGTCTGGTCGCGGCCGAGGCCGATCGCCTGGGCCTTCCCGTTGCCGATCCGATCCGGGGCGGTATTGCCTTCGAACTGCTGCTCGACCGCTGTCAGGGCTGACATCGTGGTCCAAGACCCACCAGCTGCCTCGTCACGCTTCCAGCGGTTCTTGCTGCCGGGATTTGCGTTCAAGGCGGTCGTCATCGGCGGGGGATATGCAACGGGGCGCGAGCTTGCGGAATTCTTCCTGCCGAGCGGCGCCTGGGGCGGGCTTGCCGCCATGGCTCTGTCGACCGTCATCTTCAGCCTGGTCTGCGTCGTCACCTTCCTGTTCGCCCGTCAGGTCGGCGCGCGCGACTATGTGACCTTCTTCAAGCAGCTTCTCGGTCCCGGATGGGTCGTGTTCGAGGGCGCCTATGTCCTGTTCATCGTCCTGATCCTTGCCGTATATGGAGCAGCGGCAGGAGCCATCGGGGCGGCGGTGTTCGGCGTGTCGGAACTGTGGGGCACGCTTGCGCTTGCTGCCTCCATCATCGCCATCGTCACCTTCGGCAACAAGTCCGTCGAGCGAATGTTCGAATGGGTCTCCTATCTTCTGTACGCCGTCTACGCCTTGTTCGTAGTCCTGGCGTTCAGCAAGTTCGGAAGCCAGATCGAGGCGGCTTTCCAGCGGGAAACTACGATCGCCAACTGGGCAACCGGCGGCACCATCTATGCAAGCTACAACCTGATCGGCGCCGTTGTGATACTGCCGGTGATCAGGCATCTGACAAGCAGCCGGGATGCGGTCATCGCCGGTGTGCTTGCAGGACCCCTGGCAATGCTGCCCGGCGCACTATTCTTCATTTGCATGGTCGCCTTCCTGCCTGACATTGCGTCGGCGACCTTGCCCTCCGACTTCATGCTCGAGCGGCTGAACCTCCCGCTGTTTCACCTGCTGTTCCAGCTGATGATCTTCTCCGCGCTCCTCGAAAGCGGCGCCAGCTCTGTCCATGCCATCAACGAACGCATTGCCAAGGCGGTGCGTGTCCGTCGCGGATCAGAACTTGGCCACTGGGCACGCTTGTCGATCGCGCTCGCCTTGCTCGTCTTTTGCATGTTCCTGGCCGATCGCTTCGGACTCGTGGCGTTGATTGCCAATGGTTACCGTGCGCTCGCCTACATTCTTCTCGCCGTATTCATCCTGCCGCTGCTGACTTTGGGCGTCTGGCGGCTGCGGCGCACTTCGAGACCATTGGAGGCTGCATGAAAATCCTCGTTCCCGCGATCCTGATCGCGCTTACCGTCGCATCTCCGGTCATGGCCGCACCGCCGGCTAACTTCGATCAGCGGGTCGAAGCTCTTCGCCGCGCGTCGGAGACTCCGGGTATGGCGATTGCGATCGTCGAGGATGGCAAGACCGTCCTGGCGAAGGGATATGGAGTCCGCAAAATCGGCGGCAGCGAGCCGGTCGATGCCAACACTATTTTCATGACCGGCTCCACCGGCAAGGCGGTGACCGTGGCGGCGCTTGCGACACTGGTCGACGCCGGAAAGCTCAAATGGGACGACAAGGTCGTCGACCGTTTGCCAGGCTTCCAGATGTACGACTCGTGGGTCACCCGCGAGATGACCATCCGCGATCTGTTGACCCATCGCAGCGGTCTTGGGCTTGGCGCCGGCGACCTTCTGTTCGTTCCGCGCAGCAAGCGTACGCGCGCGGAAATCGTCGATCGCCTCAAGCACATCAAGCCGGCGACCAGCTTCCGCAGTGGCTATGCCTATGACAACATTCTCTACACCGTCGCCGGCGCGGTAATCGAAGCCGTAAGCGGGCAGACGTACGAAGAATATGTTCGGCAGCATGTCTACAAGCCTGCTGGCCTCTCGACTGCAACCAGCGACGAGCCGGGCCGGCTTGCTACCGTCAATCGCGCCTATCCGCACGGACGTACGGGAGGACCGGTGCGCGGACTTGGCGCCCTTCAATTGCTGGACGAGACCGATCAGCTCGGCAGCGCGTCCACCCCCGCGGGCCTGCTGGCAATGAGCGCCAACGATCTGGCCAAGTGGCTCACCATCCAGCTTTCGCACGGCAAGACGGAAAACGGCGGGCGCCTGTTCAGTGAGTCGTCCTCGACAGCCATGTGGAACCCCGAAACGATCGAGCCGATCGGCCCGGTCCCGCCCGGCTTCGAGGCGACCAAGCCCATGTTCAAAGCTTATGCGCTTGGCTGGGAAGTGTCCGAATATGGCGGCGCAAAAATCATCTCGCACTCGGGAGGCGTGTTCGGCTTCATCACGATGGTCGTGCTGATTCCGGAGAAGAACGTCGGTTTCGCCATTACCATGAATGCCGAGGAGGGGGCCGTTCGCCGCGGTCTCACCTATGAGCTGATCGACCATTATCTGGGCCGCCCCTATGTTGATTGGGCGGCTCGATACAAGGCCCTGCTCACGACCATGCTGTCCAAGGCAAAGGCGGCAGTGGAGGCAAAGGCGGCGGCGCCCGCCAAGATCGGTCCGTCGCTCTCACTCGACCGCTACGTCGGCAGCTATGTCGACCCCTGGTATGGGCGGATCACGGTCGCCGGCGGCAAGAACGGGCTGACGATCGACTTCAATGAAACTCCGCGGATGAGCGGGCCGCTCGAGCATTTCCAGTATGACAGCTTCATCGCTCGCTTCGACGACAAGGGGATCGAACCGGCCTATGTCACCTTCGGCCTCGATGCCGAAGGCAAGGTTGAGCGGATTGCCATGAAGCCTGTGTCGCCGACTGCCGACTTCAGTTTCGACTATCAGGACCTGGATTTCAGGCCAGTTGCGTCGGCCGCCCACTGAGCCCGATCCGGAGGGACCCATGGTCAAGCGTATGGGAATTGCATCGACTGCCCTAGCCGTCGCCCTGTTGTTGTCCGGCCCCGCGTCAGCGCAGCCGGAATTCTATGATACTCTTATTCGCAACGGCGTAATCTACGACGGCAGCGGCGGTACGCCTTACCGCGGTGAGGTGGCGATCCGCGGCGACAAAATAGTCGCCGTTGGCCCGTCCATCGCAGGCACAGCCACCACGGTGGTAGATGCCAAGGGTCTGGCGGTGGCGCCTGGCTTCATCAACATGTTGAGCTGGGCCACTGAGTCCTTGCTGGTCGATGGGCTTGGTGAGAGCGACCTCCGCCAGGGAGTGACCCTCGAGGTGATGGGTGAAGGCTGGTCAATGGGACCGGTCAATGGGGAGATGAAGAAGCTCGCAGTCGAGCGCCAGGGTGACATCAAGTATCCGATCGAATGGACGACCCTCGGCCAGTATCTATCGCTGCTCGAGCGAAAAGGGACGGCACTGAACGTCGCATCCTTCGTCGGCGCAACCACCGTTCGGCAACATGAGCTTGGCGAAGAAAACGTCGACCCCAATCCACGAGCAGCTGAAGCGGATGCGGGCGCTTGTTCGGCAAGCGATGGAAGAAGGCGCACTCGGTGTCGGCAGCTCGCTCATCTATCCGCCCGCCGCGTTTGCGGAAACGGACGAGCTGGTCGCACTGGCGACGGAGGCAGCGCAATGCGGCGGCTCCTACATCAGCCACATGCGCTCCGAAGGGGATCGGCTCCTGGAAAGCATCGAGGAACTCATCGAGATTTCCCGCCGGTCGGGCGCACCGGCGGAAATTTATCACCTAAAGCAGGTAGGCCGAGCAAACTGGGGCAAGCTTGACCAGGCCATTGCGAAGGTTGAAGCGGCACGAGCAGCCGGACTGAAAATCACAGCAGACATGTACAGTTATACTGCGGGTGGGACGGGGCTGGCCGCATCGATGCCACCATGGGTCCAGGATGGCGGCAATGAGGCCATGCTCGACCGTCTCAAGGACCCGGCTACGGTTACCCGGATCAAGAAGGAAATGCAGCAGCCGGGCAGCAACTGGGAGAATCTCTACCTGCACGCGGGCCCAAGCGGGGTGTTGCTGGCGAGCATTACCGAGCCTTCTCTCAAGCCCCTGATCGGCAAGACGGTCGAGGAAGTGGCCAAAATGCGCGGCGTCAGTCCCGAGCAGGCCGTGATCGACATCGTCCTAGCCGATCAGGGACGCGTGGGAGCCGTCTATTTCCTGATGAACGAGGACAATGTCCGGCGGCAGGCGGCAATTCCGTGGGTCAGTCTTGGCTCCGATGCTGAAGCGGCAGCTCCAGCGGGCGTCTTCCTGAAGAACAGCACTCATCCGCGCGCCTATGGCAACTTTGCTCGCTTCCTTGGCAAATATGTCCGCGACGAAAAACTCGTCCCTTTGGCCGAGGCGATCCGCCGCCTTACGTCACTTCCCGCAAGCAACCTGGGACTTCGGAACAGAGGAGCCTTAAAGGTTGGCATGGCTGCGGACGTGGTCCTGTTCAATCCGGACACCATTGCCGATCATGCGACCTTCGAAAAGCCGATGCAGTACGCGACCGGCGTGCGCGACGTGTTCGTCAACGGGGTACAGGTACTTCGTGCCGGCGAGCCGACGGGCGCCAAGCCTGGCCGTTTCGTGAAGGGACAGGGCTGGACCGGTTGGCCGGACGGCGGCGCATGCAATCGAGATTGACGCAATAAGCTTGGCCAACCGAAACGGGGCCAAAAGAAAGCCCGCCACAATGGGTTGCGGCGGGCGGTGAGAGCAAGGGGTGGCGCGTCCTCACCAGGCTCCAGAACGACGCGAAGGAAAAAGCGTGCCACTCGACGCCCGCACCGGTCCACCCATAATTCAGCTTGCCTAGGACCGCTCAGGACCGAGCAGCGGTTCGACGGCTTCTTTGAGTGAGCCGATGCTGACAGGGTATGGGTGGACCATGGTATAGGTTCGCTTGCCCCTGAGGGCCGCGGCCGCACATTTGCGATAAATCTGTTCGACCTGGTCAAGCTGCGAGTTGCGGCGGTTCGGGAATGCGAAGAGATATTTGTGGTAGCATGAGGTCAAACCGGCCTGCTCATGCAGGAATGATGCAGTCATTTTGCCCACGACCTCATCAATCGACATGGGCGTGACCGAGACGCCGTCCGCTTCATGGCTCACCGCAACGATCACCATGTCCAGCGGCGAGACGAGCAGACATTTGTCGGCGCCAAACAGCGACAATGGCTTCAGATGGACGGATTGCTGATCGAGCAGGGCCTGGTGGGCGAAGCGGACGAGTTTGCTCGGCAGGGAATTGCTCCGTTCGCCCCGGCCAACCAGCGGGCCAAGCAAGCCCGCAAGGCCAGCCGTCAACCGCGTTCGAATGCGATCGGCGAGGCCGACCTGGCGGCGATATTGTGGGAGCTCCCCAAGATACCAGGGCCGAGCTTCGAGTTGATCGGGGAGGCCGAACATCCGGTCCTGGCCGCTACTCAGATAGATCCATTCATCGCCGACGAATTTCGCACCGGCGTCCATGAAGGCGAGCAATGTGCCAGTCTTGCTGCCGTGCGACCAGCCGGTAACCAATACGCCACGACCTCGGTGATGGAAGGCCGCGGCGTGAACCGGAACGACGCCCCTGCCCAGCATGACAAAGTTCAGCAATTGCCTCAGGAGCGGGATTGCGGGCAGGCCGGTCTCGCACGTCAGCTCGCAGGAATCGCCGATATTCTCCAGCGTCAGCCGGGTTCGCGCCCGGGCCAGATTACGGCTCCTGAGGATGATGAAGGCTTCATCCGTGAACGCCACATCCTCGCGTCCCAGGAACCGCAACGGCGGATCGAAGGCCAGCCTGTCGACGAACCGGATGGTTATGGCCGGGTTCCCCGAAAATTCCGCCGGTCGCAGGCCGAGATGTTGTTCGACAATTTGGACATCTCGTCTTGACGGATTGATGAGGCGTATGCCGGCGAGGTCGTGGACGTTGAAGTCTACGAAGTGCGTCGTGCCGCCGTGCGCATTTTCTCGCTGGTCCGCGCTCATCGGGTGGCACCCGGTCCAGACAGCGCGGACCGGTAGACGGCAATGACCTGCTGGGTAATCGAGGCCTCGCTCAAATGCTCGACGGACGTGCGGCCATCTACGCGCTTGCCCCTCAGCAGCACTCGCTCCAGTGCCGAGGCGATCGTTTCCGGCGATTTATCGCGGCAGAGCTCGCAGCCTTCGACGCCGCCGATCCGTTGTTCGACATCGCCGACCGCAACCGAAACGACCGGGAGGTTGCAGGCCAGGGCCTCCTTCACGACATTGGGAGAGCCTTCCTGCATCGACGTGAAGATGAGGGCATCGCAGGCCGACATGTAAACGGGGATGTCGGTGTGTGGGACTCCCCAACCCACCACCAGGCGGACCGGCAGGCGCCTGTTGAGAATGTCCACCGCAGCCTGGGCGAGCGGATACCGCTTCCTCGCCTGCTTCGGGTTGCCGACGAACAGCACTAGGCGCTCATCGAGCGGAAGGCCCAGCTGCCGCCGAGCCTCGTCGCGAGGCATGGTGCGGAACAGGTTGAAGTCAATTCCCGAGGGGATGACGTGGCAGCCCTTCAATAGGGGCAACTGTTCCTTCATGTGCTCGGAAACCAGGATGACCGCGTTTGCCTTGGCAGCGACCATCCGGGAGATCCGCTGATTGACTTTGCCGGCCGCCGTATATTTTCCACTGCTATCCGAAACCGTGCCCAGAATGTCGCTTCCCCGAAGAGTCACGACATAAGGTATTCGCTTGGGCAGAGCCATGAGGCCGCTTTGGCCAAATTGGGCGTGGATTAGGTCGTAGCGGTTTGAGCGAAGCTTGCGGCGTACTTCCAGCCATGCCTTCAAATATCGCGCGACATTCTTCTGCGCCTGGAAGTGAAACACGTCGACGTCGACGCCGGCGGCTTGCAGGAAGTCCGCCTGCCGCTTGATGAAATGACTCGTCCGGGGACCGCCAGGCGCTGGCCAGTTGGTGGTGACCATCAACACTCTAAGCGGGCCGCTCACGTCAGTTCGCGGCCGCGGGGCCCACCGTTCGCGGCCGAGCTGGACCCTGGGTTCTTTGCCCGTCGAGCGGAACGGTTGGCATTGCGCTCACGCAGAGCGTTGCGCCTGCCGAAGGCGATCCGTCAGCCAATAGGGGGCCAGACTCCCAATCACCTTTGCCTGAATTATTGCTTCGCCGTCCACGCCGTGCGCCTCGACCCGCGGCATTCGGAGCGGGTCTGTCTCGGCCGTGACCCGCCCCAAGTCGAAGGTAACGGCAACGTCATAGCCGGCTTCCGCGACGGCGCTGACATAGCTGTCCGGGACATAGCCGAGACGGCTCGATCCATAAGGATAGGCATAGCAACGCACGTCGCTTAGCTCGGAAAGCAGAATTTGCCTCGAGCGACGGGCTTCATCGGCCAATTCACGGGGCGACAAGTCGGTGGCCTTCAAATGTTCGTGGGAATGCCCGCCGATCGCCACCAGGCCGGAAGCTGCGCACTCCTTTAATTCAGCCCAATTCATCGGCCGCCAGGCCTCGGAATCGAGGCGATTGCCATGTTTTACCGACCAGGAATTGAACGGCGGCGGACCTTCGCTTCCGATCAGGCTGGTGACCACGAAGACGGTCGCTGGAACCTGGTAGCGCCGCAGAAGAGGGAGCACCTGCGAATGGAAATTCGCATAGCCGTCGTCGAACGTAAGCGCGACCGCCGGCCGACCGGCAGTCGTCGAATTTTGGCAACGCGGGAGCAGGTCGGTCAGCGGAACGATATCGGCGCAAGCCATTAGCGCCAGGAGTTGGCGCTCGAATACCGCTGGCGGAACATTCCAGTCATCGTGACGGGGGTCGACGAAGTCCAAGTCGGCAACGCGGTGGTAGGCGAGGATGCAGCCGGTGGTTGCGGTCGACCGGCGGACGAAGGCGCTGGCCGCCACGGCTGCCAGACCGGCCCCGCTTTTTATTGCTCGCTTGAGGTGCATGCGAGAGAGCATCAGCCGCCTGCCGCCAGCCTCGGATGGACCAGTTGGCTCATGCGACTTCGGACGACCTGCTCGAGCGTCTCGACGGCCGCGTCGAGCTCGTTGTTGGGAATAATGACCGACGTCGGAATCCAGCTGAATATCTCTCGATAATTGGCGCGCCGAAGCGTCATCGATTCGATGGAATATTCGCCCTTGCGATCGAACGCCTCCGTCGGACTTACTTCGACGAGAACCGGCACATCCGGAACTGGAGTAATGCCGGCGAACCAGCGTAAATATTTCCAGCGGCGGCCGTCGGCCTGATCGGCCAGCCGATCGTAGAAGTATCGATCCATGATCAAGATGCGGCCGCGGATTCTTTCGACGTGCAGCCGGTAAACGAGGAATAAGGCGAGGTCGCCAAGATCGACCCAGCGCCTGAGCGGCTTGTTCCAAATGATCCGCCTGCGCAGCTCGAGCAAAGCTCGTTTGGAACGGCTGCCAGTCGAGGCCGAACCTGGCGCGGGGGCGCGTCCGCTGGCGGGGTCGCCCTCGGCGTTCGGATCCATCCCTTGACCGCGTCGCGAAGGTTGCGGACGTAGGCGTAAAGTCCGACGTCCTTGTTCATATGAAAGATAACCGCCGGCATTCCGTCCCGTTCGAGGCTGGCTTTCAGGGCCTCGGCCAAGGTCGACTTGCCCGCTCCATCCAACCCTGACAGCGTAATCAACATAGGCCTACTTCCGAGAACGCAACGACGGCATCGACCTGGAACGACGGGTCAATCGCTGGACAGCGGGAAGATGTTAACATTGTGGTTACTTCAGCACCAGAGTCAAACAGCTGCACGATAACGAGCTTAATCCATATCAGCGAGAATTTGCCCGGGCCCAGGTCGCGACCGTCCGCCCTCGCATGCCCTGCATTACTCCCCACAGCGTCGCGAAGGTCGCCAGGCCGATTTGTCCGGCCTTGCCCAGATAGCCGCGATCGACATGGATCGCGAGGCCTGCCCCCAGTATGGCGACCAGCAGCAATAGCCCGGCAGCAGGCATCGACAGCGAGGCGATGGCGGCCAAGCCGAACAAAGCTCCCAGCAGAACAAAAAGCCCGCCAAACCAGCGAAGAAACTTGTGTGAGAAATATTTGAACCGATCGCGCGACGACATTCGCTTGAGTTGCGGCCGTAGGAAACAGTGGGTGTGGTACGCACGGGCGCCGATCCGCATTTTGCGTCGCAGCTCGTCGCCAGATTTGGTGACGCTGCTGGTGAAGGCGATCACGTCGGGCGCCTTGATCAGCCGCTTTCCCTTGAAAATGACGCTCATCGAAACCGTGAAATCGTCTTGGACCGTGTCCGGAAACTCCGGGTACAGTTCGCGCCGGACACTGAACATGGCACCCGAGGCGCCCATCACGCTCCCGGTGGCGGATTCGAGCTGCTGGATCTTGTCGTCCCATGTCCAATAAAGCGAGCCGGTAAGGCTCGTCGCACTGCCTACCTCGCTCAGCATTTTAACCGAGCAACACACGCCGCCCACATCGGGATCGCCATAATAGGGCAAGAGCCGGTCGATCGAATCTGGCTGAAGTTCGACGTCCGCATCGGACAGCACAAGTATTTCGCCGCGAGCCTGCCCCGCAAGCTGCTTCATGCCGGCGGCTTTGCCTGTCCTGCCCGGTCCCCGGATCGTCGTCAGCAGATCGGGAACGCTGATAAGAAGCTCGTACGTGCCGTCGGTTGACCCGTCGTCATAAGCAAGAATTTGCAAATCCGGCCTGCGGCTCTTAAGTTGGCGCAGATTTTCAATCTTGCGCGGAAGGCAATCAATCTCGTTGAACGCGCAGAACACCAGGGAAACCGAATGGGCGGCCGGGGCGGGATGGATTGGGCGCTTGCTGAGTGAGCGCAAAACCAGCGGGTAGACGAGATACGGGTAGAGATAGAGCAGCCAGAAAACCAGGGAACCCGCCGCCAGGATCAGTGTCGCCGCCACTTTCGCCCCGCTCTTAGTTACAGTTTAAGAAAGACTGCCACATATATCTGTAAACTAACAGCTTTAAGAGACCGTCAGAAGGTGTCGAACGACGGTTGGACGAGTTCGGGTGTCAAGCAGAGGGATGAATGAAGGCGATGATTCCGGACGTTGATTGTGGTATTAAACGGTAGTCCCGATCCATGGAACATAGGCTCCAGGGATCAGAGGTTTCCGAAACCGCTATGGTCGAGAATTTTGAGGAGGCGACACCGTCCCGGGCTTCTATTGAAGGCGGCGATCAGGGCGTGGAAGCGGACATGATCACTCACATTGAAAACCCGTCCTTTGCAGCCCGTCTCCGCATGATAATTCTGCTGTCCTTGATCTGCTGGGCCCTGGCAATTGCCGGGGCAGTCTTGATCGTCGGCTGACCGAGGAGTCCCGCGCATCCAGACGGCACGGACCATGCCTCCAGAGGCGGCGAAATTTCAATTATCGAGCATTTAGGTTAGGCCCCTCCAGGCGCGATGGTGAGTGCGGAGGATGGTCTGAGTACAGATCCGCCACTGGTGATTGAACTCTTCGGACATCCTGGCGCCGGCAAGTCGACGCTGGCACGAGCTGCGGTTGCCGATTCCAGGCGGCGGACGAACGCCGACCTTGGTGCTGCCTGGAAGAGCCAGTCCAAGCTCGCCAAAGGCCGGTTGGTCGGACGGACAATCCTCGACGGCGCCTGCCTCGGGAACGCAATAAAGTTCGCGATAGGAGTCCGCCTGTTTCGGGGTGACAGCCTTCCCCGGCTTGGGCGACTCATGGTCAAGGGTCACTGGATTCGATCGCAACGTCAGCAACTCTTGCTGGAAGAGGGTCATCTGCAGGAGCTGTGGTCAATCCTGTATTCGGCCGGCCGACGCGATCCGGATCCGCGACTGCTCGCGCCACTCGTCCGTTGCCTTTATCGAGGGGTAGAGGCGCGGATTGTCTTTCTGGAGCTTGATCCGGAGAACGCACTCCAGCGAATCCGCGCAAGGACACACGGCAAAAGCCGCCTTGACCGGCTCGCCGAAGTTGAATTGCGCAAACAGTTGATCGAACGCGCGCAGCTACCCCACCAATTGGTAGAAGCTGCCCGGCTGGCGGGGCTGCAAGTCGAGCAATTGGACGCATCGCTGCCGGTCGAAACAACGGTCGGCCAATTGCAAGCCCTGATGAAATGATTGATTGATCGGTCGAGTGAAATGAGTTCAGCGGATGGCCTGCGGATTTACTTCCTGTATAATTGATCTTGCTGCCAAACCGTTCCGACGGTGAGGGGCGAGCCGGAGAGTTGAGTGCCGCTTAGTCGACGAGACCTGTGCATTGCCGGGCTGGGTGTGCCGATCGCATCCATGGCGACCTATTTGGTCGCGCGGCGCGATGCGGCGGATGCGCGGGCATCGGCCGGATATCGCACCAGCCTGGTCGACGGTTACACGCCCAAACGAATAGACTGGGACGGCTATCGGTGGAGCGCCGACATGGGCTCGACCTGGAACGCAGGGATGGATCATTGCTTCCGGCACGCCGACGATATGGCACGGTTCGAGATTCGCCCCACTCCGAACGATCGTGCGGCAGGCGACGGGCCGCACAAGCGCCGTAGCGAGCTGCACTGCACGCGGGAACGATTGCCGAACGGGATCGCACTGTGGGGCGCCATGTCCTTCAATCATCATCGCTGGTCAGATCCGGCTGGCATGGCCAAGGGCTCAGGCGGGGTCCATGGGCAGATCCATATGGGGAAATTCGGAGGATCGCCGGCCGTGGCATTCCGGCGGATGCGGGATGGGCGCTTTCTGGTCACGACCCGCGGCGAATCCGATCCGGGGAACCAAAGACGCTGGATGGCTCCGATCTCGTTTGATGAGCCTCATGATCTTGTTTATCGAGTGCTTCTTGATCCTGAGAATGGGGAACTCGACGTCTGGCTCGACGGCCGAAAGAGAGTGAGCCTCGCCGGCATATCCATCGGATCGCACCGGGGCGGCTCCTATTGGTGCATCGGCTGCTATTATTCCGGGGGTATCAGTTGCCCGGTGGTGGCCGAATATGCCCACCATGCGTTCCCCTCGCCCAGGAATTCTTTCGGCGAGAATATCCGATCCACCCGCGTGGCCCACCCTATGAGCAGTCTCGGCTGTCGAACTCTTTGCAATTTCGCGAACGTTCGGTTGTGCCGTGGCCGATGAATCCGATGAAGTAGAACAAGCACCGGCGGGCGGTCGCTCGGTGTTCGGGCGATTGGCCCGCAATACCGTCTGGATTTTCGCCTCCCGCGGCTTCAATTCCGTTGTCAGTGTCGCCTACCTGGCGATTGCCGCGCGGGCGCTGGGACCCGAGAAATTCGGCGCATTCGCGCTCATTCTCACCTACGCGCAATTGCTTGCAAATCTGGTCCAGTTCCAATCGTGGAAAGGGATCGTCCGATACGGGGCATTGCACATGGCGGCGCAGCGATCGGATCGGCTCGAGCGGCTGTTCGGCTTTGCCGCCACGCTCGACTTCGGCAGCGCCATAACCGGGGCCCTTATCGCGGTCGCGGGCGTCCCCCTCATCGCCCCCCTGCTGGACTGGTCGCAACAGGATCAATTGATCGTAGCGCTGTTTGCGGCTGTCCTCTTGCTGACCACCGGCAGCACGCCTTCAGGGATTCTCCGGTTGTCCGATCGCTTCGATCTCTCGGCCTATGCCGAGGCCGTTGGTCCGCTCACCCGGCTGGCCGGAGCGATCACGGTTTGGGCAACCGGCGGCGGCGTGGTCGGGTTCCTGATCGTGTGGGTGGCTGCGGCAGCCGCACAAGGTCTCGCCAAATGGTTCGCAGCCGTGGTGATCAACGGCGCGCGCCTGGCATTCGGGCGCAGCGCCTTCCAAACCGCCGTCGCGGAGAATGACCGGATATGGCGCTTTATGCTTCAGACCAACGCATCCAACTCGGTCAGCTTGTTCTGGATGCAGCTCGGTACTTTGGCCGTTGGCGCGTACGCTGGCGCGGCCGAGGCCGGAGCGTTTCGCCTGGCTCGACGGCTGGCGGAGGGCATCGTGCGCCCGATCGAACCGATCGCCCTGGCCGTCTACCCGGAGCTGGCCCGGCTCGTTGCCGACGATGACCATGCCCAGCTGCGCAAGGTCGTCACCCGCATCACGATTATCTCGTCGGCACTGGCGTTAATTCTGGTGCTCGTCACCGGCTTCGCGGGCGAACTGATCCTGCGGCTCTTTGCCGGCAAGGAGTTCGAGTTCGCCTACCCGTTCCTGTTCCTGCTATCGATCGCCACGGCCATCGAGCTGGCAGGTTTTGCCTTCGAGCCCGTGCATAACGCGCATGGTCGCTCCTGGATGATATTGCGGTCAAAATTGATCGCGGCCGCGGTCTATGGGCTGTTGCTTATGGTCCTGCTGCCGAGGGCGGGGGCGCACGGCGCGGCAATCGCGGCGATCATCTGTTCGTTGCTGATCTTCATGCAGCTCGCCTTCTCCACCGCCGGGCTGTTGCGAGGCAAGGCGCGCGGTTTGGAGCAGACCCCAGGAAACAGCCCTAAGCCACCTCCCGAGCTCCAGTGACGCCAGCAGGAACGCTGTAGCCCGCGCGCTGCATTTCGCTCAAAAGTTCGGGCATTATGCGGGCGAGCTCGTGCGGCTGGAACCGCTGCCATTTCGACTTTCGATCCGTCTTGACCATCTCTTGTACCTGCCGCGCCAAATCGGCGCTCATCTCCAACCCGCAATGGTCGCAGATTCGCTCGAGCCCGGACAGCGGGTCGTCCACGAAATCCTCATATCTCAGTCTCAGCACCTGCCCGGGCTCGAAGCGGGCAAGGTCGCGCTCCGCTTTCGCGGCGGAGCGTGCCCACTGCCGGGCGATCACCGTCAACAGGTCGGTTTCCTTCAGATCTTGCTGAATGCCGCGGTACCGGGGGCCCCAGATGGGCAGATATTTTCGCTTCAGCACGCGGCTGTTCCACTGCTGCTTGATCAGCCTTCCAACATAATAGTGCAGCTGCGTAAGCGGTGTTTTTTTTAGGCGCGCCCTGATCCGCTTCGTACCGACCGGCCGTTGCCACTTCAGTTCAACGGAGCTTACGAACGACAGCGGGTTGCGCACGATGTAGATGAAACGCGCCTCCGGAAAAATAGCGCGAATGTAGGGGATCTTCAGGATATTATGCGGTGTCTTCTCGATGATGATGCGGTTTCCATTCGCCCGCTGGAATTTCAAGAACCATCTGCGGATGTACTTTTTCACGCGATCGGTCGCGTCGCTCTCATCAAATTCGTCATTGTCGCGTCCGGGATCGGCGTAAAGCCAGATGCCAACCGGCTCGTACAACGGGACCACGTCCGGATGCGTGGCGATGATCCTCTGCAGCATGGTCGTGCCGGACCGGAAATTGCCGAACAGGATGATTGGGGGTTTTAACTCGTCAGACATCAACAACCTTCATCCTGAGCTTTAAACCACGAAAATCATTCAATTATTGCCGAAATTACTCATTGTTTTATCGAAAGTAAACGGGCGTTACGAAGCACGGGCATTGCTGCGGGTTAACACTGACTCATAGAGTTTGATTACTTGTTCCGTTGTTTTGTTCTCGTCGAGTGCGAGCACCGTTTCGCGGCCGTTGGTCCGGCGACCTTTGTTCAGCACGCGATTGAGGGCGGCAGCGATGGTCTCGGGGTCGTCGTCGTCGCAAAGTTCACAGTTTTCGACCCCGGCCAGTCTGGTCTCCACGTCGCCGACCGGAACCGAAACGATCGGGATATTACAGGCCAGCGCTTCCTTCACGACGTTCGGCGAGCCTTCTTGCATGGACGTAAACACGAGCACGTCGCACGCGCTCATATAGAGCGGAATGTCGGTATGAGGGACGCGCCAGGCAACGACCAGAGTTGCCGGCATCGACTTGTTCAGAATTTCCAGCGCCTGCTCCGCGAGCCAGCCCCGCTTGCGTCCGTGGTTTGTGCGGCCGACGAACAGAATCAGTTTCTCCTCGGCGGGCAGGCCCAGCTGATTGCGAGCCACGGGGGTTTCCGTTGGCTTGAAGAGTTGCAGGTCGAGCCCGGATGGGATGACATGTGCATCGATAGAAGCGGGCAGGTGTCTCTTCATATGCTCGGCCACCACGATGACGGCGTCTGCGTGGCTCGCGACCAATCGACTCAGGAATTGGTGCAGGGCACTGATTTTGCGATGGCGCCGGGTTTTGTCGCTTACAGTGCCGAGCAAATCGCTTCCGCGGAAAGTGACCACTAACGGCAGCCGCTTCGGCAATGCCAGCAACCCGCTTTGGCCAAATTGGGCATGAACCAGATCATATCGTTCGCGCCGCAACTTGGCCTGAAGACGTGCCCAGTTCTTCAGGTAGTTGAACGGGTTCTTGCGGCCTTTGAAGGGAAATACCGTAACCGCAACGCCAGCCGCCGCCAGAAAGTCTGCCTGCCGCTTGATGAAGTGCGAGGTGACGTTGACTCCAGGCTCGGGCCATTCCGAAGTAACCATCAGGACACGAATGGGAGAGGGCATAGTGTGCGTTCTGCCTCAAGCCTGCTGGTGGTCGGGCTGCGCAGCATCTTTTGACCCGATGCCAGGGATTCTTCGCTCCAGAAAGCCAAGCGCCTGGCTCAGTGCTTGGGTCCATTCGCCCACGGCGGGCCACCGGTCGTCCGGCTGCCACATTTCCATTATGGTGCCGTCGGGTTGCGGTCCGAGCAGTTCCCGCACCGCCTGACGCGCCGTAGGATAGGGGCCGGCATAGCCGGCGGGCGGCCCTGACACCACAACGCCAAGGAAGCGCTTGACGTCTCCCCACAGCCAGCGGAGCACCACGTCTTCATATTCGGCCGGGCCGCTCACCGTCAGCCCGCGTAGAGCCTCCACCCACAGGCGGGGAAAATCGACCCCGGCGGATACGGCCAGTTGCAGGGAGACCCAGAATCGACCGTTCACCTCCATCAGCCACGGGTCGCCAGTGGAATCCGTCTTGAGCTCGACCATAGCGGGTCCATGCCAGGCGAAGCTGGTGAGAAGCCGCTCGGCTTGATCGCGCAGCCTCGGGTTTACCGGCACGGACCGCCGAAGGCAGTTGGGCGAGGCCATTGGCCTGACGCTGCGAATGCTCTCCTGAGCGAACCACGCCACCGGCCGGCCGGAATTGTAGAGCGTGAAGACTCCTGCGCCATGTCCCGGCACGAACTCCTGGATCAGTGGCCAATCGCCCTGTGCCCGGGCTTCTGTCACGGCCTCACGCAGCCCGGCAGCGTCGGCGACGCTTCGTACCTGGCTCGGCCGGAACCTTGTTCCGTCCCAGGTCTGACTGAATTGGGGCTTTACGACGCAGGGATACCCCAGGCGCTCACCCGCCTCCACCGCCTGCTCCAGCGAGGCAGGGTATTCCGTGGCTGGCGTGCGAAGGCCACATTGCTGGGCCGCTTTGACCGTCAATGCCTTGTCGAAGGCATTTGCAAGGATGTTCGCGGGCGCACAGCCGAGGATCATGCCGGCCGCTTCCCACGTCTCTCGTTCCATGTTGCAAAGGGCGCTGGATTCTTCCGACACCGGCAGCACGATCGACACGTCCTGCCTCTCGGCCCAATGCCGGATCTGGCGGAACGCAGCCAGTGTCGGACCCTCGTATCGGTAGTTACCTCGGCAATGGCGGGACCACCATGCCAGCGGGAGACGTACGGGACTTGCGGTGAGGACGTGGTAGCCGGCCCGACCGAGCGACCTTACGCACGCAAGCGCCGGGTTGCTGTGGGCGTCGAGAACCAGGATGCGCGGCAGCGATTGCATCATTGTCTCCGGGGCCGGCTCCGAAGGTCGCATTTGGATTGAGCAATCCGTACCGAACGGAGCAGGTCCATGTCTCCTGGCACAGGTGCTTGCGCGCTGGATGACATGGAATTAGCCCGCTCCCTTCAATTCATATCCTGGTGGCTTCTCGGGTTCGCGACCATGTGATCATGGAACATGGCCCTGCGTATTATTTTTCCACGCACGGCCTGCTGCGATTTATAGGCACGTAGCGCGAGTGTTCTGCTGATCGCCAACCATTCGTAACGGCTCCACGACCAGCGATGCTTCGTATATTCGAGTTCCGCGCCGAACTTCGCTTTGAAATCGCCGCGGCCCATGAAGTCGAACGTGTCACATCCAAGGTCCATCGCCTTTTGCATGACGCTCCAGGTCATCAGCTCCGTCGGCCTGAACCATCGATGTTCGGTTCGGTGGGTCCACATCCATAGCAGCAGCTCGCGTCCTTCGATTGTGAACATGCCGGTGGCGATATTGGGGCCGTTGTTCGGCAGATAAACGGAAACCGCAACCAGATTTCCACTGGCTTTCATGTGTCGGAAAAAATCCAGGGCTCGCTGCTTTCCGAATGGCAGACTGGCACCGCCGCGTGCGAACACTTCCCGCAACTGATCATAGTGTTCGTCAACGAAGCTCTCGTCTTCTTCGAACCGTACTTCCAGACCCAGCTTGATCGCTCGACGGACGTTGCGCCGGGCACTGTCCTTCAGCGCTCGCATCGACTGATTTGGATCGTCCGGATGAAGTGGCACCCGATAGGTGGGAAGGGGCTCGGTCCGGAACCTGAGTTCTTGCATGCTCTGCCGGTCCAAGGCGCTGCTGATGATTTCAACATGATGGACGCCATATCTCGATCCTAGAAAATCGATCAGGGGCCGGACCAATTCTTCGGTGGAGACCGCGCTGCTATCAAAGACGGGGCCCATGCTCACGGTCTGCCACCCCTGCAACGGTGAGCCGAAAAGCCGCAAGGGACCGATGTGCGTGACGATACCGGGAATGCAGCCGACGATCCGATCCCCCCGTTCGTAGATCAGGTACAGCGGCTCTCCCTTCACCGTGGATAGAATGGAATCCATCCACGCGCGCTTGTGGGAGATCCGATAATTATCGAATCCCATGACCAGATCATCCCAGCGCTCCAGCTCGTCCGGCGAAGCCTCTCGAATAGCGACCGGATTCTGAGTCGCCAGATCGAGCGGGATTTCGATCAGCGAGCTTACGGCCGCGGGCTCTGAACTTCGAGATCCGCTTTGAGGCCAACTCTGCAACCTCACTGCCCTCGCGCCACCGGAATAAGTCCCTGAAGCCACCGATGAGTTCGCCGAGGGCGGGGAGTGGGTCGTTTGCGCGAAGGATTTCCAGCCTGGTCCCGGCCGGCTGGCGCCCAAACACTTCCCGGAGTCCCTGACCGAGCGGAGGGAAAGTCCCCAACATAACCGGTCGGGGCTCCACGCAGGATGAAAAAGAGACGCTTCATATCGCCCGAAAGCCAGCGGAGGGTCTCTCCCACTTTGAAACTGTCGACGGCCTCGACCGCCTCGCCCTTCAAAATCGACACCCACAAGGCCGGAAAATCCACGCCGGAATCAATCGCGAGCTGAAGCGAACCCCAAAAGCGGCCATTCACTTCCATAAGCGAAGGAGGGGCGATACCGGAGTCTCGAAACTCGACCATCGCCGGCCCATGCCATTTGAAATCTGCAAGCAGCTTTCGGGCAGGTTCCATGAGGCGCTCGTCAAGGGCGATCGACCGCCGCAGGCTGCTGCTTGAACCCGTGGGCTTCGTGTCGCGCAGGCGCTCGTGCGCAAACCAGGCAACAACCGTTCCGCGATTGCATAGCGCGAACACACCTTTGCCTTGGCCAGGAACGAAAGACTGCAGCAAAGGCCAACCCGTTTCGCCGCCGTGGGTTGAAAGAATTTGAAGGAGCTGGTCGGGATCGTTTGCGTATGTTGGGGTCTGCGTTGGAAGAAATTCCTTGCCGTCCCAAGGGTTGCTCCACCGCGGCTTGATGACGCAGGGGAAGGCCATGTGCTCGATGGCGGAGACTGCGTCATCGAAGGATTCCGGGATTATCGTCGCTGGTACCGCCACCCCCAATTCTTGAGCACGCCGGACGGTCAGGGCCTTGTCAAAGGCAACTCGCAGCATTTCATCGGCGGCACATCCGACGATGATTTCGGCATTTTCCCACTCGGATCGGTCAGCATTGCACAGCACGCAGGAGCGTTCTGTCAGGGGCAGAACGATCGTTATGCCCTCCCGTATTGCCCACTCACGCAAATCTGCGAACGCTTCGATTGTTTGTCCTTTTAGGTGAAACGAGCCTGAGCAATAGCGTGACCACGCGGCGAGAGACATGCGCTGATGACTGGCGACCTTGACCTCATAGCCGGCCTTTCCCAGCGAACGCACGCACGCCAGCGCCTGGTTCGACTGTCCGTCCAGGACGAGAATCCGATCCCCGGTTTTCACGCGCTATAAATGCCTCGAATTTGGTTTGTTGACCGGGCGCCCCGCGGTGGCGGCGCGTAACCGCGGCCCTCACCTTGCCGGGTGGTCTGCGTGGTCGCCACTCCGATGGCAGCAATCACAAACCAAATGATCGTATCGCTGTAGAACGGGCCTGAATTGTGGAACAGGATGTGCACGGCATAGGGAATGAAAAAGAGGCAATAGATGCCGGCGCGCATGAGTAATTTGATGGCCAGCGGCGCGAACAGAAAAATGCCCACCCCGTAGATATTGATCATGCTCAGCACATAGTTGTGCAGCGTATTCTCCTGCGTGCCGCGGGAACCCCGCATCATGTAGAGTTCGGGCCAATAGGGCGCCCACAATTCCCACGGGACAAAACCGAAGCCGTAGCCGACAGGATTGTCGATGAAGAGGCGCGCTCCGTAATAGGCGAATACCGACCTCGCTGCGGCCGAATTGTCGTCTGTCCGCAATAGGCGTGGCGATTGGCTCGCGACGAAATCCATGATCAGAGGCCAGGCCAGGTAGATCAGCAAGGCTCCGACGCCGAGCGCAACGGCCAGCCACATCTGCCGGCAAAGCGCGACATAAGCCACCAGGAAAATGACGCCTCCCAGGATCGACGATCGGGTCGCCGGCGCGATCGAGGCGACTAATAGTAATAGCAAGGCAATTAGCACCGCGGGATCCGCAGTTCGACTTCTTTGCTCGCAAGTCGTTCCGCGTAACGCACCGCCGCGAACCCGGCAAAGGCCAAACATAGCTGCGTCGATAATTGGATGGGCGAATAGGCAAGTCCGGTGGGCCGCCCGTCGACCACGCCGGGCCGCCACTCATCACCCGACAAGGGGCCAAGCGACGTCCTGATATCCCAGGCAACGCCGACCTCCACCATTTGCAACAGGGCGATGCATGCACTTAGTCCGATGACCGCAACGATGGCCCACATGCACAGACGAGCACCGCAGATTTCGGCCAGAATTGCCGCGACGACCAAGAGGACCACAAGCTGCAGGTGCACTTCGAGAAGCGTTTGAATTATAAGGTCGATTGCATTGCCGTTCACCACGCTGACGAACAGCCCAAGCAAAGCAAGACCGGCGGTCAGACCGATGAGGGGCAAGTATCTCCGAAGCGCCGTTGCTGCGACTGAGGGGCGGGTCAGCAGCAAGATCACGAGCACGGCGAGAGCCAGTACACCGCGCAAGGGGAAGCCGGCCAGCTTCAACGAGGGCAGCGCGACGTAGAATGTCACGAGCAATGCAAATGCCGAGAAGGCCAGCATTCGCTCCAGCCGTCCGTGGCTCTGACCGTTCGGACCGGGACGGGCGGCGGCGCGCGTGAAATAGAATTTTCGGCCGCCGCCTGCAGAAACAGGATGAGCCAGCGAAGACGGGCCCCTAGTAGGAATAATAGTCCGTCCCGCCATACCGAACGCCCGCCGACTTGGGATTGAACTTGGTCACTACCGTGCCGATGATCCCGCTTCCGGGCAGCCTCGACAGGGCGATTTCTATCTCGCTCCGGTGTAACCGGTTGGCCTCGACGACGACCAGGACTGACTCCACGCTGCGCGCGAGCAGGACAGCGTCCGCAAGACCCAGGATTGGGGGACCGTCGATGATCACCGTGTCATACTTCTCGGACAGCTGACGGAGCGTATCTTGCATATGGGGGCTGGCCAGAAGCGAGAAAGGGGTGGTCAACATCTGGCCAGCCGACACGATGTCGAAGCCATTTTCAACATTATGTTGAATTGTCTGCGGAGCGGCAGCCGCGCCGCTGAGGACTTCGGCGAACCCAGGGCGATCATCCGGCCCGAAAAATTCTCGCAACGACGGGTGACGCAAATCGCCGTCAATCAGAAGAGCCGCCTTGCCCATCGCGGTGATGCTGCGAGCGATGCCGACCGCCGTAGTCGATTTGCCCTCCGAGGCACTGGAGCTCGTTATCAGCAGGGTCTTGGGCAGCGTGCCGCCCGCGGCTTGCTGCAGCGCCACGGCAATCGAATGATATGCTTCGGCTTCTTCGGATCGCCAGCTCGTCAGCCGGAAGTCAGTGTGCGTCTGACCAAGCTGGAGCGGCACAACTCCGAGGGTCGGGAGATTGAACGCCTGCTCCATCTCTTCGGGGGACCGGATGAACGGTTGCATGCCTTCGCGGGCCGAGCCGACGAGAAGTGCCAGGAACAGGCCCATGATCGCGGCCAGCGTCATATTCTTCAAGACGTTCGGGGAGCTCGGAAGTAGCGACGGCGAGGCACGATCGATGACCGTGACGTTGGCTGATGGCGCGCCCGATGCCGCGGCGACCTCTTTGTATCGCTGCAGCAAGCCGTCATAGAAGGCCCGGTTCGTCTCTACTTCGCGCTGAAGAGAGTTAAAGCCAACGGCGCGTTCTCGTTCCGCCATCGCTGCTCCGCGCAGCCCGGCAACCGTGCTCCGGAGTTGCTGCTCCTGCTGGGCGGCGGCTTGGTACCTCCCTCGGAACGATGCTTTGACGTTGTTCGCCAGGGTGCCGATTGCACCGTCGAGCTGCTGAATCTTGGCCGCCGTCTCGCGAACCGTCGGATAATTGTCCGTGTAGCGCTGGCGATCCTCCTGAAGCTTGGCCTCGAGCTCAGCCTTTTGAGCGGCTAGGTTCTGAATCGCGGCGTTGTTTTGAACGTCCGGAAGCAGCTGCGCCGATGTGCCGCTGACTTGCGCCCATTGTTGCTGAGCATCAATGCGCCGCGCGGTGGCATCGCTTAAAGAGCTGTTGAGGAGCGCCACCTGCTGGGCCCGGAGCGATCCGAGCTTGTCTCCCCCGCCCGCCTGCTCCGCAATCGTCGCTGTAAGGTCCGCGGACCGAGCATAAGCCAGCATCCGCCGTTCCGACGTCTCGAGCCGTCCCTTGGCCGCTGCAAGTTGTCCCGTCAGATATTGTTTGGCCTTCTCCGCCGTCGATATCTTCGTCTGGAGGTTCGATCCGGCGAGTGCGTCGGCATAGGTGTTGGCCACCCTGGCCGAAACGGCCGGGTCAAAGCTGGTGAACTCGATTTGCGCGATCCGGGTGTTAAGTCCCAACTTGGCTTGCACGTTCGATTGGAGGCTGGAGATCAAACTCTCTTTTCCGGCCGGCTGGCGTTTCGCCGTCAACGCCAAGTGCTTTGAATGTGGTTGCGGCCGACCCATCCTGCAGCTTGCTGGCAACATTTTCAGCGAGGCTCCGACTGCGGACAAGGTCGAGCTGCGTCTGAAGGAAGCGATCCGATTCCTGGGGACTGGCCTGCGGATCCAGATCCGGATCCGCGATCACTCGGGGTGCCTGCGGTTCCAATTGGACAGAGGCGACCGCAGTATAGCGCCGGTCCGCAGAGACAGTCAGGATGACACCGAGCAACAACACGGCGGCAAAAACCGCCAGGCCCAACTTATGCTGCCGGTAGATGATTGCGCCAATGAGCTCGAGACGGCTACGCGCTCGGCTCCCGCCTCGGAAGATCGACTCGCTCCACGTCGAAGTTGGTCGAATATGCAGGCACCAATTCGTTCATTGGAACGCTCCGTATGGAAGTGACCTTGCGCCAGCCGTCATGGCACCAGGGCGAAGACGTTGAAAGACCGCATGGTCAACATATGTCTCTCCACGCCGTCTTGAACTTGGAGCTGCCGATCGCGATCGTGTCGCCGGGCAACACTTCCGGATCCGCGTCCTTGCCCCGGGCAATCTTGTCGAGATCGAAACGCGCGGCTGTCCGCTGTCCGTTAACGGTGCGGAAGATGAGCGTCTGGTCCAGTGAAGCGACCTGCGACGGACCCTGGGCCAGGGCGACTGCCCTGGAGGAGAGTCGTGCCCGACCCTCCATTGGATAGACACCCGGCTGCGTGACCGAGCCTGCGACGGTCACGCGCCGGACCGCGGCCTGCTTGACCGACACGGCAACCTGCGGCGCTCTGATATATTCCTTCAGCTTTCCGGCGATTTCGGATGCCAGCGTCTCGGTCGACTTGCCGGCCGCGGTCATTGGACCGACCAGCGGCAAAAGTACGCGGCCACCTTCGTCAACCTGCACGTCTTCGACGGACAAGTCGGGTTCGCGAAACACTGTGACTTGCAGCCGGTCGAGCGGAGTAATCGTCGCCCCGGCCCGCGGCGCCTGAGAGTCAAGACCCGGCGACACAATGGTAGGCTGCCCGGTGTTCCCACTCGATGGGGCAGCGGCGGGCAGTGCTGCCGGGGCAAAAAACAGAAGTGCCGTGAGGACGAACCGGGTCATTTGCGACCTCCTTGATACGCGGCTGCTCATCAGCGTGCTCATTCATTCTGTCCAAAGAAAACGACCGGGACCGTTCTCCACAGGATCAGCAAATCCAGGCGCAGCGATTTGTTGTTGGCATATTCCGAATCCAGGCGGACCCGCTCATCGTAGGAAAGAGCGTGGCGCCCACTTACCTGCCACAAGCCAGTGATGCCAGGTTTGACGCGGCAATAGTCGGCAAAGAAATCGCCATATCTCTGGATCTCGTCCCGGACGATCGGGCGGGGTCCGACAATGCTCATGTCTCCCCTGATGACATTGAACAATTGCGGAAGCTCATCCAGGGAATACCGCCGCAAGAAATGCCCAAAAACCGTTACACGAGGGTCCGAGCGCAGTTTGTAGGTTGCGGCCCATTCCTCGCGATACGGGCTACCTTCGATCAGCAGGGAATCGATCAGCGGCTCGGCGGAATGGGCCATCGTGCGGAACTTGAAACAAGTGAACTCATTGCCGTTGCGACCAATTCGGGTCTGCCGATAAATCACTGGTCCCCGGCTACCTGCAGCGACCGCGAGCGCGCAGAGCAGCATTAACGGCAGCACAAAAAGGAAGATCAGTCCGACAACGACGAGGTCGATCCCACGAAAGTACTTGCTCTCGGGCTTCTGTAATGCGGCAGGCGGGGGAAGAAACTCAACATAGTCCGTAGAGCAGGCCGTGGCGGCTTTCGGCCCCAGGATCAGCGGCGCGTCCGACAACTCGACGTGATCCGAATAGACCTTCGTGTCGCTTGTCTCGCGAGCAGTCGCTTCGCTTAGATTACACCCCGGGACACGCTCCATCGCTCATACTCCGACGCCTCTAATGGAACCCACATGTTCCATTTACGCGGCGTTCAACATGCCGGCCCGGGTCTCCAGCCCTGCCGCCACGAGCAATATCGCCTCCCACCCACATCGACCAAACGCGCCGATGCGGCATACCGATTGAAGGGCTGTCCCTTCGATCGTGTCCCCCGACCAAAAACCCGCGGCTAGGCACACCTGGTGCCGTCCAGAGGTTACCGAGTTCGGCATTAACTATAAATCAACAAGTTAGGCCGGGCAACTTAGCTCGTTTCGGAGCTTCCACACCGTTTCGCTCTGAAACATGAGAAAATCCTCTCTACCAACTGGATCGCACGCCGATTTATCCAATCATATCAAGGTCAAGCCGAGGCACCCCCGGCAGCGAGCAAAAATCGGCGGCCGGGGGAAACTCATTCCACCCGCCTAAGCCTTAAGCTCGGCCGCTTTCATTTCCGCCTCGCGTTCGAACAATCGAGCCATTTGCGCCATTCCGCCGAGATATTGCGGCGGCACCCACTGGTCGCGGTAATTGGCCTGCGCCGCCGCGCGCAATGTCCACATCGGGTCGATCGAGATGCGGCCGGGCCGAGCGCGACGAGATCGGCGCGGCCGGCGGTCAGGATCGCGTTGACCTGGTCGGGATCGGTGATGTTGCCGACCGCCATGGTCGCCAGCTTGGCCTCGTTGCGGATCTTGTCGGAGAACGGCGTCTGGAACAGCCGGCCATAGACCGGCTTGGCAATCGACCCAGGTCTGGCCGGCCGACACATCGATCAGGTCGGCGCCTGCCTCGGCGAACGCTTCGGCGATCTGCACCGCCTCGTCGGGCGTGACGCCGGCTTCGCCCATCCAGTCGTTGGCCGAAATGCGAACCGACATCGGCCGATCGGCGGGCCAGGCCTCGCGCATCGCGGCGAACACCTCCAGCGGGTAGCGAAGACGGTTTTCGAGGCTGCCGCCATATTCGTCGGTGCGCTTGTTTTGTGAGCGGCGTGATGAAGCTCGACAGCAGATAGCCGTGCGCGGCGTGCAGCTCGACCATGTCGAACCCGGCGTCGAGCCCCATGCGCGTCGGCCGCAACGAACTGGTCGCTGCACCTCGTCCATGTCGGCGCGGGTCATCGGCCGCGGGACGCTGGTTGGTCGGCGCCCACGGCACGTCCGAAGCCGCGATCAGCGGCCAATTGCCGTCGTCGAGCGGCACGTCATTGCCTTCCCAGCCGAGCCGGGTCGAGCCCTTGCCGCCCGGAATGGCCGAGCTGGAGGCAGAATCTTGGCCTCGCTGTTGGCGTGGACGAAATCGGTGATCCGCCGCCAGGCGGCGACTGCTCGTGCGTATACATGCCGGTGCAGCCCGGGCGTGATCCGGCCCTCTGGCGAAACGCAGGTCATCTCGGTGAAGACCAGCCCGGCACCGCCTTGGGCGCGGGCGCCGTGATGGACCAGGTGGAAGTCGTTCGGCATGCCGTCGTCCGCCGAATACATCGCCATCGGCGAGACCACGATGCGGTTGGCGAGCTCCATTCTCGCGCAGGCTGGAACGGCGCGAACATCGGCGGCGCGCGCTCGTTGGCCGTGCCCGTGCGCTCGCTCCCAGAACGTGCGCTCGGTCTCTTCCAGCCAGGCCTGATCGCGCAGGCGGAGATTTTCGTGGCTGATCCGCTGCGACCGGGTCAGCAGCGAATAAGCGAACTGCCACGGCTCGAAGTCGAGATAGCGCTCGACCGTCTCGAACCATTCGGTCGAGTTGCGGGCGCTGTTCTGCAGCTTGAGCACCTCGAGGTTTCGTTCGGCCTGATATTCGGCCAGCGCCTCCGCCCGATCCAGGCCAGGCCGGTTCAGCACCTCGGCCAGCTTGATCGCGTCCTCCAGCGCCAGCTTGGTGCCCGAGCCGATCGAGAAATGCGCGGTGTGGGCGGCGTCGCCGAGCAGGATCAGCTTGTCGTAGTGCCAGCGCTCGCAGATGATCCGGCGGAACTTGAGCCACGCCGCCGAACCGCGCAGATGGGCGGCGTTGGTCAGCAGCGGCCGCCCGTCCAGATATTTGGCGAAGATCTTCTCGCAAAGCCGCGATCGTTTCCGCCTGCTCCATCCGGTCGAAGCCGAGCCCGCGCCATGTTTCCTCGGAGCATTCGACGATGAACGTCGAGCAATCCTCGGCGAAGCGATAGGCGTGCGCCCAGATCCACCCGGCGTCGGTCTGCTCGAAGGCGAAGGTGAAGGCGTCGAACGTCTTTGACGTCCCGAGCCAGATGAAACGGTTGGCGCCGTTCCTGGATGTCGACGCCGAAATGGTCGGCGTAGGCCTCGCGGAACCGGCTGTTGATCCCGTCGGCGGCGATCACCAGTTCCCAGCCGTCCCATGCCGACGAGGTCAGGCTCGGCTTCCTGCTCGAAGTGGAGGGCGACGCCCAGTTCGCGGGCGCGGCCGGCAAGGATTTCGAGCAGCCGCTTGCGGCCAATGCCGATGAAGCCGTGGCCTGACGAGCGGACGCACTTTCCGTGGATGTGGACGTCGATGTCGTCCCAATGGGCGAATTCGTCGGCGATGATCGTCCCCGACACCGGGTCGTTCGCCATCAGATTTTCGACCGTCTGGTCGGAGAAGACCACGCCCCAGCCGAACGTCACGCCCTCGGCATTGCGTTCAAAAACATGAACCTCATGGCGCGGGTCGAGCAGTTTCATCGAAATGGCGAAATAGAGGCCTGCCGGCCCGCCGCCGATGCATGCGATCTTCAATCCTGGGACCTCCCACTTTCGCGCCATGCTAGCGACCCCGCGCGGCCGATGCATCAGCGAACCGTTCGAATCGACCCTGCCAGTTGCCCTCAACGCGAGTTCGCGCAGCAAGCCGAGGCCAAACTCGGCATATTTTCCCAAACCGGGACGCTCCGGTCACAATTTTTTCCACGCCGCCCCGCGTTTGGGAATTGCGGTTGAATCGCGACCGCGACCGATCTCACCTCATGTTAACCTTCCGCTAACCAAAGTTGTAAAATTAACGCGAATTAACTCTTTAGCTATTCAAAGAATTTATTCGCAAGGCTAATCTCGGGTTTTTGGGAGAATTCAATCAAGTCATGTGGCTAACTACGCCATTGTCGCCCGGTCGGGTGTAATGATTACTTGGTAAAACTCCAAACGTTAACCAAAGTAATCTTTACGCAATTCCAGACAGAGATTCTATGTAATCTTCGTGTAACGTGACCCAGCTTGAAAACTGCCGAATTGCAGTGTTTGTTTTGTATAGCGAGCGCGGGGGCGGTCTCGATTAATCGCGGTTGCATTAACCGTACGAGGTTAACGCCTGCCCCCGCCACATGAATGAACGCTTCACGGTTTCGACCGCGGGCACAAGGCAGAGGTGGTTATGCGGTACGAAGATGCTTCGGGAACGTTTCAGGCTTCAGGGCCGGTCGCGAATGACGATGCCGATACGCTGAGCGCAGGCGAGCGCGGGCCGGCCACCGGCAACCTGATTACGGGCGAGGGCACGCAATATAGCTCAGCGGGAGCGGACAGTGCTGCCGGCGGGCAGATCACCGCAATTGCCGGTAAGGGCGGCGAAGATTCGAGCTTCTCGGGAGGGAAGCTTAGTGTCGCCGGCGAGCATGGCCGACTGACGGTCGATGCGGACGGCAACTACAGCTACCTGGCCAATGGCAATGTCGAGAACGTCCGTGACCGCTTCACCTACACGCTGGCGGACAATCAGGGGAACTCCGACACAGCATCGCTGATCGTCGAGATCGGCAAGACGCCGGCAGTCATCAAGGCCGATGCCCAGCAGATCGTACCCGGGCCGGACGGCGTCGTGACGCTGCCGCCGGGGGTCGAGCTGAGCGATGTCCATGTGGTGGGCCGCAACCTCGTCGTCGATCTGCCCGACGGCACGCAGCTGGTCATCATCGACGGGGCGATTTTCGTTCCGCAACTGGTGCTTGGCGGAGTCGAGGTGCCGGCGACCAACGTCGCGGCGCTGTTGATTGGCCAGGAAGTTCAGCCGGCGGCGGGCGAAATCCCGCCATCGTCGGGCGGCAACTTCGCCCTTCCGCCGCCTCCGCTTGATCCCGGCATTCCTCTCGGCGATCTGATTCCGCCTACTGAATTGAACTATATCCCACCGGAACCTCAGGAAGTCCTCGACACCATTAACGAGGAGCCGGAGATATTCATCCAGCCGGATGGACAGCCTGCGTCAGTGGCGGCGGCCGATGTGGTCGACGAAGCCGGGCTTCCGACGCGCAACGGCGGCGAGCCGCAGGGTTCCGGCGAGGAAGCAGCTGCCGGTACCGACGGTGATCCAAGCGAGGCAACGGCCGGAACGATCATCATCAGTTCGCCGGACGGCGTCGATAGCGTGACGATCAATGACGTGCTCGTCACCGGCGTCATCGGCCAGCAGATCGATGGAGAGTTTGGAACGCTGACCATCACTGGCTTCGATGGCGACAACATCCTGTACAGCTATGTGCTGGACGATAATACGTCGGGCGACGACACCCAGGACGATTTCGAAGTCGTCCTCACCGACGACGATGGCGACACCGCCACTGCGACGCTCACGATCGACATTATCGACGACGTGCCGACGGCGCGGAATGACGTCGACAGCGTTACCGAGGGCGGACCGACGGTCGCAGACGGCAACGTTCTGACGGGATCCGGTGGAGCGGATGCGAACACCACCGACGGCGTCGCGGACCCGACCGGTGCGGACGATGCGGAGCTGCAGGGCTTCAACCAAGCCGGCACCGCCGGCACGCTGGGCGTGCCGTTCGCTGCCGACCATGGCACGCTCGTACTCAATGCGGACGGCAGCTACACCTACATGCTCGATTCCCAAGATCCCGAAGTGCGCGCGCTTGCCGAAGGCGAAACGCTGACCGAGGTCTTCAACTACAGCATCATCGATGGTGACGGCGACCCGTCGACCGCGACCCTAACCATCACCATCGTCGGCACCAATGATGCGCCAGTGATCGGCAATGCGGCCGAGACGGTCTCCGAAGAGGGCCTGCAAAATGGCATTATCGACGACGTTGGCGTGCCTTCAGACGACACCAATTCCGCCACGGAATCGGGGACGATGTCCGTTTCCGACCCCGACGGCGACCCAGTAACAGTGACGCTTGGGGTTCCGGACGCCAATCTCACCTCGAACACCGTTCCGGTCATTTGGGCGGTGAGCAACGGCGGACACACCCTGACCGGCAGCGCGGGGGGCAATCCGGTCATCACGATCACGATCGACAACGACGGCAACTACAACGTCAACCTGTTGGGGCCGATCGATCATCTGAGCGACGGGGTTGAAGACGAGCTATCGATCACCATCCCGGTGACCGTCGACGACGGCGCGGAATCATCGAACGCCACGCTGACGGTAACGATCGAGGACGATAGCCCGTCGATCGAGGCGGGCGAAGTCGAGCCGCAGCTCCTGGTCGACGAATTTGACCTGACCGTCAACGAGACGCAGAACTTTGGCGATGTGTTCACCGCCCTGTTCGGCGCCGATGGCGGTGGTGCGGATTCGACCGAATACGAGCTCAATATCAGTGCCGGCGCGACCGGCTTGGCCGATACCGCGACCGGCGAGGCCGTGGTCCTGGTCATGAACAATGGCGTCGTCGAAGGCCGCACGGCCATCAGCGATGAATTGGTCTTCACGGTGTCTGTCAATGATGATGGTGACGTGACCGTCGATCAGCTCCGCGCCGTTGCCCATCTTGATGATACCAATCCTGATGATCCGGTCAGCCTGGCAAATGATGACTTGATCACACTGACAGCGACGGTCACCGATAACGACGGTGATACCGACAGCGCGACCATCGGCATCGGCAACAATGTTGTTCTCGAGGACGACGGCCCGACGGCGAATGACGACGCCGGCAGCCAGACTGGCGAGGATCAACCGATCACGGTTGATGTGCTGGCGAACGACGAGGCGGGCGCCGACGATGTCGACGATGCCAACGTGTCCTATGTGGACGGCACGCTGACCGGCTCGGGAGAGCTCGTCTACAATGGTGACGGCACCTTCACCTACACGCCCGCCCCCGGTGAAACGGGTGACATCTTCTTCGACTATCAGATCCTCGATGGCGATAATGATCCATCCGTTGCGACGGTGACGATCCACTTGGGCGATGACTCGACCCCCGTTGTGGGCACTCCGGAAAATCTGGAGGTTGATGAGGATGGGTTCGCGTTCGCCAACGACGACGAGGGCCAGGTCGACCCGACGGAGACGGATCATGGCGAGAATTTGACCGACAGCGGCAATGTGGTGGTCGACTTCGGCAACGACGTTCCGGCGGATCTCAATGCGTCGATCGAGCTGGTCGACAATGGCGCTCTCGACGGCCAGCTGGTCGACCTCGACGGCAACCCGGTGACGTTCGCCCCGAACGGCTCGGGCCAGCTGGTCGGCACGGCCAATGGCGTTACCGTGATGATCATCTCGATCACCGGTGCGGTGGCCGGCCCGGGTGCGGGCGAGGTGACCTACACCTACTCCGCGCAGCTGCTTCAGCCGGTCCAGCACGCCGATGCCGGCAACAATGAGAACAGCGACCTGTTGAGCGGGGTTGGGTTCCAGGTGACCGACAGCGACGGCGACACCGATACCGGCTCGTTCAACGTTACGGTGTGGGACGATGTGCCCAGTGCCGAGGACATTGAAGCCAACCAGGCCGGCGAAGACGCCAACGTCGGGGTCAGCATCGTCAGCAGCATCACCGAAGGCGCGGATGGGGTCGACCTGGCCGACGTGACGTTCGGCGATCACGACGGCGCCGGCAGCCTCAGCTACAACAGCGCCACCGGCGAGTTCACCTACGACCCGGCCGCCGGCGAGGAAGGCGACGTCAGCTTCTCCTACACCATCGTCGATGGCGACGGTGACCAGATCACCAAGACGATCACCATCCATCTCGGCGACGATTTAGCCCCGGAGATAAGGGGTGCCTGAAAACCTCATTGTCGATGAGGATGGCCTCGGCAATGCCAATGTCGATGGCGCTCCTCTCCAATCAAATCCGGGAGAGACCGACTCCACCGAGAGCGCAACGGACAGCGGGAGCGTGGTGGTCGACTTCGGCGACGACGTTCCGGCGGATCTCAATGCGTCGATCGAGCTGGTCGACAATGGCGCTCTCGACGGCCAGCTGGTCGACCTCGACGGCAACCCGGTGACGTTCGCCCCGAACGGCTCGGGCCAGCTGGTCGGCACGGCCAATGGCGTTACCGTGATGATCATCTCGATCACCGGTGCGGTGGCCGGCCCGGGTGCGGGCGAGGTGACCTACACCTACTCCGCGCAGCTGCTTCAGCCGGTCCAGCACGCCGATGCCGGCAACAATGAGAACAGCGACCTGTTGAGCGGGGTTGGGTTCCAAGTGACCGACAGCGACGGCGACACCGATACCGGCTCGTTCAATGTCACCGTCATTGACGACGTCCCGTCAATGGACGTTGCCGGCCCACCCAGCGTCACCGAAGGCCAGACTGTCAACGGCACCTGGACGGATGTGGCCGGCGCCGACCAACCGGGCGAGGTGGTCAAGGTGGTATTCGGCGGCGCCGAATATGACATCGGAGTTGATATCAACACCGGCAAGGGCACCTTGACGGTTAACGCAGATGGCACGTGGAGCTTCACTGCGGTCAACAATCTCGACAATGATGTCGCGCAGTCGATCAGCTTCACGCTGAAGATCACCGACGCTGACAATGATGTCGCGACGGATGTGCACACCATCACCATCAACGACGGTCCGCCGCCAACGAACAGCGGCCCGATCACCTTGGAAGTCGATGACGAGGCGCTGTCCAGCGGCACCAACGCGGCTTCGAACGCAGAGGTTGATTCGGATACGATCACATTCACCGCAGGCTCGGACAACTTGACTGTTGCCTTCGGAATTAGCGTCGCCGGCCTGGGCGGCGGCCTGACCTGGACCCGCGTCAATGACACGACCATCGAAGGCTACGACGGCGGCAACCTGGTCGTCACCCTGTCGCTGACCGGCACGCTGAACATTGCGGCAGGTGCGAACGGCAACGTGACGGTGACGGCAACGCTTGAGGAAAATTACGACAGCCATCCGGGCATCAACGTCGATGACCTGCAGGCACTTGGAAATGTTCTGGTGGTCGGTTCCGATCAAGACGGCGAAAGCTCGTCGGCGCAAGTCAATGTCGGCGTGTCCGACGATGTGCCGTTGGTCACAACCGCGGCCGAAGACAGCGAACTCGACCCGACCACGCTAACGGCGAGCGGCGATTTCGCGTTCGATATCGGAGCGGACGACTTCCCTGGCGGCACGGCTGAAGATTATCTGACAGCAGCGCTCAGCGGGACTGTCGATGGCGTTGCCATTACGGTTGCGCAGCAGCCCAGCTTTGTTTCGGAAGTCGGTGGAATCGCGACATACGAGTTCACCTTCACTTACGACCATGATAGTGACGACGGCACTGCCGAGATTGAAAATGGTGGCACGGTAGCGTTCGACCTGGTCAACGGCGGTTACACGGTCACTCTTGACGAAGGTTTTACGTCGACGGAGGTCATTCCGGTCAGCGACGTGGTCAGCCGCACTGGCTATAACACCGAAGGCTCTTCGCCATCGCAGTTTGAAATTGTGGTGTCGGAGCTCGACACGACCGACCCGATCTTCGTCCAGTTCACCGCGATCAAGGGTCCTTCGAACAATACGTTTACGGCCGACGCCGACGGCAATCCAGCGACCGGTAACTCCAGCTTCGTCGCGGGCGATGTTTTCGAGGGGCCGCAAAGCTGGGCGTCGATCTCCAACACCGAGAATGGTGTGGCGGGCGATACAATCCAGTCGACCGACGTTCTCAACATTGACTTCTTCAATGCCAATCCGCGCAACCCGGACGCGACCCCGAACCCAGCGGCAGACCCGATCACGGTAGAGGGGTTGACGCTCGATCTCGCCAAGCTGGGGGCTGGCGAGGATATGGTCGTGATCCTGAAGCTGGTTAGCGCATCGGATCCCTCGGATACCACAACCCGGGCGATCATCATCCCGTACAGCGAAATCTACACCGAAGGTGAAACGCTGCCCGAGGGCTATACGGGTACGCTCGGCAACGATCTCGGGCTGGTCGTCATCGAGTTCAATGACTTCAACGCAGCCGGCGAAGATTATGTGATCTCTGGAGCGCAGATGATCATGTCCACCCAGAACGTCTCGGGATCGGGCATCATCCTCAACGGAGACGTAGGCGATGACGGCGGCAGCGACGTGGGCAATCTCGCGACATTCGCGTCAAGCGGAACGAGCGATCAGGACGTTATCAAGATCGTCGACATCGGCCTGATCCGGACCACTACGACAATCCAAGAAGTCCAGCTCAACTTCGACGTTACCGTGACCGACGCCGATGGCGACAAGGCGACCGACACGTTCGTGATCAATCCCGATGCGGAAACCCTGGCAGCGACGTCGATGCTGATGAGCTCGATGGAGCCAGCCAGCGACGACGCCAGCTTCTCAAGCCTGTCATTCACTTCCACGAATGATAATGGGAAATGGAATGGCGCAAGCGGCAACAACTTCGCCAATGTCGGCAACACCGGCATAACCTCGGCGATGGTTGCGGCGTCGGGCTTCGCGGCGATGGCGATGAGCTCGACGCACAAGTTCACCGAATCTTCATTCGATGGCCTGGTGCAGGACAGTTTCCAGCAGCTCAGCACCCGGATGGCTGGGGGCGAAAGCCTGGACGAAGGCCTGGCCAGCATCTCGTTCGGCAGCGATCCTGGCGGGTCGGCGGTCGATGCCGTCAACCTGTCGAGCTCGAGCTTCAGCTTCGGCGACCAGGACTTCGGCAGCCGCGGTCTCGACGCCATGTCGTCCGGCGATGCCGAGCCGGCCTATACGCCGAGCTACGCTTCGGGTGAGCCGACCGTTGCAAGCATTCCGGCCCTTGCCGCGAATGTGCCCGACGGTCAGCATGGTTTCGGCCGAGATGCTGAAGGCGGCCAGTCTCGAAGGAGACGTCCAGGACGCGCGGCGCGGTCGAGCAAGTCCTCGCCGATGCGCTCGGCAGCGACGCACCGACGATCGACGCAGTGTTGGCCAACCTGCCGGGTGGAATCGCCGAGCTTGCGGCGATTGCCAACCTGGCAAGCCCAGACGGCACTGGCGTGCCGGCATGGGACATGGGCATGCAGGGAGGTTTCGCGCCTGCGCATGACATGTTGATGAAGGTGGCAGCAGTAGCGGTTCACCATGACGCAGTTCAGCCGGCCTAACGGCTGACGGGGGCATGGCCCTCCCTGGTGGACGGGGAGGGCCTTTTTTTGCCGAGACCAGAAGGGGGAAGACATGAAGAGTAAGCATTGGACGTTGATCGTGCCCGGGGCGGTGCTGTTGTGCGCCACTCCGGCATTGGGAGTAGATTTGAGGGAAGCGGTCCAATCCGCCCTCAACACCAATCCCGAAATCCGGCAGGCGGTGCACAACAAGCTTGCAACCAAGGAAGAGCGCAAGCAGGCGGAAGGTCTGTGGTATCCGACCGTTTCGGTCGAAGGCTCGGCCGGCGTGCGCGAGCTGCGCAACCCGACCCGCCGTTCGCCTCGGAATTGCCGACGATACGCTAAAGCCCGTCGAAGGCTTCATCATCGCCGATCAGCTGCTGTGGAACTCGGGCGGTCGCACTGCCGAGATCAAGCGCCAGGCTTCGCGCACTGATGCCGCCGCGGCGCGCATTGAGGAACGCAGCGAATTCGTCGCGCTGAATGTCAGCCGTGCCTATATCGACTATCTGCTGCAGCAGCGGCTGGTGGCGATCGCTCAGGATAATGCGACCTTCCACGAGCGGCTGGCCGGCGATCTTCGCGAAGGCGTCGCCCGCGGCTCCATCTCGGTTGCCGATCAGCAGCAGGCCGAGGAGCGTCTGCAGGCGGCCCGCGCGCGGGTCACCGAGACCCAGGAAGACCTCGATACGGCGGCGATCCAGTTTCAGACGCTGACCGGCGTTCCGATCGATGCCGTCAACATGCCGCCCGACCTTTCGTCGGCGATGCCGGCTTCGCTGGCCGAAGCGGAAGAGCTGGCCCGCCAGAATAACCCGCGGGTCCAGGAATCGCTGGCCGACCTCAATACCGCACGTCAGGATATCAAGGCCGCCCAGGCGGAACTTGGCCCGCGGTTCAATGCCGAAGGCACGTGCCCGCTACGGCGACGACATCGACGGCTTCCAGGGCCGCACCAGCGACCTCACCGGCCGCGTGGTCATGCGCTGGAAGATCTTCGACGGCTTCGCCAACACGGCCAATGTCCGCGAACAGAAGCAGCGCGAGAATGAGGTCCATGCTCGCCTGTTCGAGCGGACCCGCGCAGGCGGAAGAAGACGTGCGATCGGGGTGGAGCCGCCTGACCAACCAAGGACGGCTGGTCGGCGAGCTGGAGACCCAAAGCCGGGTCGCCGACGACCTGCTGCTGTCCTATCGTGAGCAATTCAACGTCGGCCGACGCTCGCTGCTCGACGTGCTCGACGCGCAGAACACGCGCTTCAACGTCCAGGCGTCCGCTGGAAACGGCGCGGATGTCCAGGCTATACGCCCAATATCGGGTCCTTGCCGCTTCGAACCGCCTGATCGAGGCACTCGGCGTGCAGATGCCGGCCGAGTCCGTGATGAACCAGCGCGACAAGTTCGGCGTCAACCCGATTCCGCCGGAAGACCGGCAAGAGAACAGCTTCCCGTATCCGGTCATGGGATCGCCGGCGCCGAGCGCGCCGATGGTCGCGCCGGCGGAACCGGCTCCCGAGCCGGCTCCAACGGGCGGCTTGTAAGAAGGGTGGGGGGATAGGCGTTGAGTGTCATGCATTCGCTGGATTCTACGCCGTCGCGTGAGATCGACCCTGTCCTCGATTGCCTGACCTTCCTCGCGCGCCGCGCAGACCGGCCGTCTTCCCCGGTCTTGCTGCGCGCGGGGTTGGCCCTTTCGGCCACGGGCACGCTGCCATTCCACCAGGTCGAGCCGGCGCTCGAGCAGGTCGGAATGCGCGGCGAGCCCGTGTCCCGCCGCCGCATTCGCCGGTTGGCGGCTGCAGCAACTTCCCGCAATCGTCGAGCTGACCGAGGAGCGGGCGATCGTCCTGCTCGAGATGAAGGCCGGCGACGCGCTGATCTACGCCCCCGGCACCGCCGAGCCGATGTGGGTGCCGACCGGCGAGATCGAGCCGGACTTTACGGGCCATGCCATCGCGGTCGAGCCCGACCCGACCCAGGAACGGGCCGGCGAGCGGCCATGGGACAAGATCCGCCGGACCCATTGGTTCTGGTCTGAGGTCTGGAAGGTCCGCAAGGAATTCTGGCCGGTGCTGCTGGCCGCACTGATCGTCAACCTGCTGGCCCTGGCGGTGCCGCTGTTCACGATGAATGTCTACGACCGGGTGATTCCGAACAAGGCCGTGCCGACCCTTTGGGTGCTGGCGATCGGCGTGTTCCTGGCGCTCGGCTTCGACTTCCTGTTGCGCCTGGCGCGATCGCAGTTGGTCGACGAGATCGGCCGCCGGCTCGACGCCAAATATTCGCAGAAATTGTTCGAGAAGGTGATGAACCTGCCGATGGCCGACCGCCAGGGCAGCACCGGCGCGTTCGCCAAGCGGATCAGCGAATATGAGGGCGTGCGCGACTTCTTCGCCTCGACCTCGGTGGTGCTGATCGTCGACATCGCTCTTCCTGGCCATTTTCCTGGTCCTGATCGCGGTAATCGCCGGCCCGCTGGTGTTCGTGCCAATCGTCGGCATTGCGGCAATGCTGACGCTCGGCATCGTACTGCAGAGGAGAATGGCGGGCGCGGCAATCGATGCCCAGGCGGACAGTTCGCTGCAACATAGCGTATTGGTCGAATCCATCTCCGCCATCGAAACCTTGAAGGCGGCGCGCGCGGAGGGGCAGATGCTCGGCCGCTGGCGCCGCTACTCGGCCATGTCGGCGGCCACCCAGGAAAAGCTGCGGCGGTTGACCTCGGTCGCGGTCAACATGGCATCGGTGTGCCAGCAGGCGATCAGCGTCGGGCTGGTCGTCGGCGGCTTCTACCTGTTCAACAATGGCGACATCACCATGGGCGCGATCATCGCGATCGTGATGCTCGCCGGCCGCGCCATGTCGCCGATCGGCCAATTCGCTTTCCTGCTGACGCGCGGCAAGCAATCGATGACCACGCTGGATTCGCTGCAGCGGATGATGGAGGCCAACGACGAGCGCCAGGTTGCCGCCCGCAGCATCGTGCCGGAGATCCGGGCCGGTCATTTCGAATTGAAGCACGCCGATTTCCGTTATCCGGGCGCGAGCGTCGACAGCCTCAGCGGCATCAACCTGAAGGTCGACCCGGGCGAACGGATCGCCATCATCGGTCGCGTTGCTTCGGGCAAATCGACGCTCGGCCGCGTGATGTGCGGTCTTTACGCTCCAACCGACGGCGAGATGCTGGTCGATGGCCTCGACAGCCGTCAGTACCATCCGCATCAATTGCGTGAGGCCTTTCGCTACGTCGGCCAGGATGCGGAGCTTTTTTCCGGCACGGTGCGCGACAATCTGATGCTGGGCGCGGCGCGCGCCGACGATCAGCAGCTGATCGACGCGGTCGTGCGGTCCGGCGCGGACATCTTCCTTTCGCGCGACGCGGCCGGATTTGACCGGCCGGTCGGCGAACGCGGCGCCCTGCTGTCCGGCGGACAACGCTCGCTGCTGGTGCTCGCCCGGGCCCTGGTCAGCCCGTCGAAGCTGCTGTTCCTCGACGAACCAACGGGCGCAATGGATACGCAGACGGAGCTCTACTTCATCGAAAAATTGAAGACTGCGTTGGTCAAGGATCAAACGCTGGTCGTCTCGACCCACCGGCATAACATGCTGTCGATCTGCGAACGGCTGATCGTCATCGACGCAGGGCGGATCGTGGCCGACGGCCCGCGGGACGCAGTTCTGGCCAGGCTCAAGGAGATGGGGAAGCGGGAGGGCGCAGCAATGATCGCGCTGCTCCGAACTCTGGAGCTGGGACGGCGGCACCTGGGCTTTGCCGGGGTTGCGCTGTTGGCAGGCATCGTCGGCAGCACGACCATCCGCGTTGAGCCGACCCTTGCGTCGACCGCCACGGTTATCGTTGCCCCGGCGGCTGCCGCTTCGCTCCTCGCCTCGACCACCGGCGAGGAGCTGGTCCACAATCGTGCGGTGGGCCATGATGCCAAGCTGATCAATGCGGCCATGCCCTTCAGCGCTGCGCCGATCACCGCCTCGCGACCGTTCGACCTGTCCGGGTCCGATCCGCTCGATCGCCGGCGGGCACTGCTCTGCATGACCCAGGCGATCTATTATGAGGCAGCCTACGAGCCGCTCCAGGGGCGGCGGGCGGTCGCCCAGGTCGTGCTCAATCGAATGCGCCATCCGGCCTTTCCCAAATCGATCTGCGGGGTCGTTTATCAGGGCGCTCGCGAACCGGTTTGCCAGTTCAGCTTCGTTTGCGACGGCTCCCTTCATCGCCGGCCCGCGCTCGGGGCATGGCAGGAAGCGGAAAAAATCGCAGCGGCGGCGATCGACGGGTTCGTCGAACGGTCCGTTGGCGCCGCGACCCATTATCACGCAGACTATGTCGCGCCCTATTGGGCTCCGAAGTTGGCAAAGCTGACCCAGGTGGGAGTGCATATCTTCTATCGCTGGCCGGGCGCCTGGGGTTCGACGGCGGCCTTCACCGGCCGCTATATTGGCGAGCCGGCTGACCCGCTGTCCCTTCGACCGCCACTTCGCCGAGCCGTGCTGACCGACGGTACCACCTTGCCCGTCGAAGATCCGGCGCTGGCCGGACCGCCGATCCGCGAGCCGACAACGACGTGGGCGGCTTGCTCGACACGTCGAAAGGGTGGACGCTGAACATTCCGATGCCGTCCGAGTCCGGAACGGCGAGCAAATCAGTCGCGACGCAGCAACCGATGCCGGCAGGAGCCGGCCGAGCCCGGTCACGCTTGCATCGCGGAGGAGTAGGATCAATGGCAACGCTTCCCTTCCTCCAGCCGACGACGCGCCGTCATCGTGAACCGTTGGCCGGTGCCCGACTGATCATCGTTTCGGTCGCCGTCGGCTTCGCCGTGTTCCTGCTGTGGGCGACGCTCGCCCAGGTCGATGAAGTCACCGCCGGAACCGGCAAGGTCATCCCGTCGAGCAAGGTTCAGCTCATCCAGGCGTCCGAACCCGCAACGGTCGCGGAACTGATGGTCCGCTCCGGCCAGCGGGTTTCCAAGGGCCAATTGCTGGCCCGGCTGGACAACCCCCAAAGCCGGCAGATCCAGGCCGAGACCGTAGCGCTCGAGGCGCGGTCCGCCCGGCTTGCAGCGGAAGGATCCGGCGGCGTGGCCGCGCATTGGCGGGCGAAGAAGCGACGTTGAGCGCAGTTCGCCGCCAGGCGCTTTCGAGCCGCGTTGCGGCTCTTCGTTCATCCGCGGAGCAACGGCGGCGCGAAGCAGCCGAGGCTGTGGCGACGATCAACTCCCTGTCGCGCAGCCTGGTTCTCGCCCAGGACAATGTGAACCGGCTGGCGCCGCTGGCGGCCAGGAATATCGTGCCTCAGACCGAACTCGCCAATGCCCAACGCGAGGTCGTCGATCTGCAAGGCCGGATCGCTGCGGCGCGCGAGCAGCAGGGCCGGGCGATGGCTGCTGTCAGCGAAGCGCTTAGCCAGGCCAGTGAGGCATCGTTCAGCTTCCGGCAGGAAGCGCTCAACGAGCGCAGCCAGGTTCAGCAAAAGCTCGCCGTCAACGAAGAGTCGCTGCGCGGCGCGCGCGGGCGGGAGTTGCGCTCGCCGGTCGACGGCGTTGTCAACGACGTCCAGATCACCACTATCGGCGGCTTCGTCCAGGCGGGCGAGAAGGTGATGGAAGTGGTGCCGATGGGCGACAAGCTGCTCGTCGAGACCCGCGTCAAGCCGAGCCGACATTGCTTTCATCAAGGTTGGGGACAAGGCGCTGGTCAAGGTCACTGCCTATGACTTCTCGACCTATGGCGGGCTCGACGGGAAGGTCGTCCAGGTGTCGGCCGACAGCATCTACGACGAAGTCGAGCGCGAAGCCTATTTCATCGTTATCGTCGAGACCGACAGAAAGCCTATCTCGAAAAGGCCGGCCGCCGGCTGCCGATCACACCGGGCATGATGACCGACACGCAGATCATCACCGGCCGGAAAAGTGTGCTGAGCTATCTGCTGAAGCCGGTCCTGAAGGCCCGAAGCGACGCGCTGCGCGAGCGCTGATTCAGTACCAGAGTTTCGAAGGAACCAAGGGCGCGGTTTCGCGCACGACGTCCGGCAACTCGCTCTCACCCGACGATGGTTCAAACCGCGCCTCGGCCAGGACGACCGGGAGCGCTGATCAGATTGGCGGCATAAGTCACCGGCGGCATGTCCCGGCGATAGCCATGGGTGTAAGCTACGGCCGTAGGCCGCGAAGGTCAGCACCGGCTTGTAGTCCTCAATGTCGGCAGAATTGACGATGCGGTCCGTGCCGTTGTCCAGCACCAGGAAGCGTCCGGCGGCACGGACCACCAGCACGGCATGGTCGGCACGGCGGCTCAGATCCTTGAGGACGACCAGGTACAGGTCCTTGTCGGGCACGCCCGCAGCGCGGAGCATCGCACGCTTGGCCAAGGCGAAATCCTCGCAGTCGCCCCGACCGCGAGCTAACGTATCGGACGGAGCCTGCCAGCGATCGGCGACGCCGAACTGGACGCGGTCGTCGACGAAACGGACGCGGCCATTGACGTAGCCGTTGACGGCCTCGAGCTTGGCCAGCACGTCCTGACCGCGGATGGAGCCGGCGAAGGCGCCGGCGTTGCCGCCGACGCCCGCCCCCGAAACCTGGTTCCAGCGCGCATCGAGCGGGCTGCGGCCGATCGACAGGGCGACGCTGTTGAACACGTCCGGGCGATCGGCCGACACCGGCTGCCGGACATAGCTGGCCACAGCTTGCCGGAGGTTTGCGTTGCGGCCGGCTGGAACGATGAACGAGCTGTATAGCGGCCGACCGCCCTGCTGAGCGGTAATTGCGGCGAGCGCGCTGGGCGATCCGCCCAGGATCGCCTCGGTTTTCGACATCGACTGATAGGAACCGCCGGCCACCTGAGCCTGGGCCGGAAGCGCGGCATTCGCCACGAGCAGCAGCGCGGCGGATACGGGCGAAGCGAGTGGCGGCGTTCGTCATGCCCCGCTTTTCGCAGGACAAGGCAAAAACAGCCTTAAATCACATAGTTAACGGCTCGCTAACGCTCTTGAGAGAGAAAGGATTCAATCGCCCGATTAAAGGCTTGCGGCTGCTCTGCATTGGCGAGATGGCCGGCCGAGGCGAGACGCTCGAGGCGCGAGTGCGGGATGAGATTGTGCAGTTCCTCCGACAGGGCGGGCGGGGTAATCGCGTCCTCGTCACCGACCATGATGAGGGTCGGAATGTTGACCGTTGCGACCGGGCCGCGCTGGTCCGCAAGCCACACGGCAGCGGCACCAAGCCGGTAGGCGGCCGGGTCGATGTTCGCCATGGTGTCGATTATCTCGGCACGCAATGCCGGCGTCGTGGCGGAGCCGAGCAAAAGCCCAGCGCGGGCCTCCGCCAGTTCTCGCATGCTCGTCGCCCGGCTCGCGGCAACCGAGCGATCGTAAATGGCCTGGCCTTCGGGATGAACCGCGAAGCTGTCGGCGATGATGAGCGAAGCGCAGCGTTCCGGCGCGGCGGCATGCATGGCAAGGACGATCACACCGCCGAGCGAAAGTCCGCAAAGGTGAGCTTGCTCGATGCCAAGTGCATCCATGCCGGCAAAGATCGCCGCGGCATAATCGTCGCGGGTGGCGCCGTCGACGAAGTCGCTTTCGCCATAGCCGGGATAGTCGAAGGCGATCGACCTTCGCGACTTGCCGAAATGGTCGAGTTGCGGTCGCCAGACGCTTTTGTCCGATCCGACGCCGTGCAGAAAGATGATCGGTGTCGCTTCGCCACCGCCGGCGGTCCGATCGGACGGCTTGTGGAACGATCCGCTTCCGGACGCTTCCAGATATCCGATGCGCCCCCGCGCCGTGGCGATGCTCCCCATGGCGATCATCATGGGCTCGCGCGACACATTATTGCAAGCTAGGCTCGTCGGCATGACCCGAATGACCGTCAATGGCGAGGCGATCCAATACAAAGTCGATCCCGAAACGCCCTTATTGTTCGCGCTTCGCGATGCGTCCAACCTCACCGGCACCAAACATGGCTGCTACAGCGGCGATTGCGGTAGTTGCACCGTGATCGCCGACGGGCGTGCGATACTATCGTGCCAGATCACAATCGCCGCCGCCGAAGGCGCCGACATTACCACGATCGAGGGATTGTCCGCCGACCGCGCCCATCCGTTGCAACAGGCCTGGGCGGCCGAGCAGGTAAGCCAGTGCGGGCGTTGCGACCCCGGGTTCATCATGGCGCTCGCCGCTTTGCTGCGCGCCACACCAAATCCGGCAGCGGAACAGCTCGCCGGCCTGCCCAATATTTGCCGCTGCGGAGCGACGCCCCGCATCATGAAAGCCATCGCCCGGGCGACCGCGGTCGCCCAGCCGCTCGCCACCTCGACACCGTCGGCCGAGGGGCCGGCAGCGGTGCGTAGACCGCAACAGTTCAGCAACGGCTCATCGTCGGAATCGCACATTCCACCCGACCGACTCATAGGGTCGAATTGCCGATGGAGCTGCGGCGATGCGTAGCTATTTGATTTCATGGATGGCCGCCGGCCTCGTTTTGTCGACTGCAGCCCAGGCCCAGGATGGCGGCTTCACCCGCGAAACGCGCAATCATGCCGAACGCTCGACCGAACCCGACCATAACACCGACGACCGCTCCTCTACTTCGCCGTCGGCACAACGTGGCGACCGTTCGAACAGGGACCGTCCGACCAGAGTCGAGGGTGCCCCGCGCAGCGATCGTGGTTTTGGTGTCGAGAGGATGCGACGGGTTGAGCGTATCGATAATGAAGACGGCGGCGTGCGGCGCGTGGAACACACCCGGCGGGCGGAACGGGAGGTCCAGCGGCCAGAGCAGGTTCGGGTAACCGAGCCGCTCCAAAACAGGCGGGAGGGCCAACGCCGCCGCGATAACCTGACGGGCGCATTCCCTGAGGCGGGCCGCGACATGGCCGATGGTCGCACCGACGACCATGATGGCAGCCGCAACCTGCGCCCCGATCCAGGCGGAGTCCGCCAGTGGCATCGCGATCGCGACGGCCGTCGCGATTGGTCGAGCGACTGGCGCAGCGACCGCCGCTATGACTGGTGGAGCCACCGCAACCGCTACGACACGCTGTTCCGGCTGGGCCGCTATAATGACCCCTATGGTTGGCGCTATCGCCGCTTTACGATCGGCTTCAGCCTATGGCCGAGCTACTATGGTTCAAGCTTCTGGCTCAGCGATACATGGAGGTACCGCCTCCCGCCAGCTTACGGAGCGTACCGCTGGATCCGCTACTATGACGATGCGCTGCTGGTGGATATTCACACCGGTCAGATCGTCGACGTGGTCCACAACGTCTTCTGGTAAGCCAATTTCATAGACGCGTCCGAGCCGTTGGTCGAAAGGGAGCAGCCCCTGCGCGCCTTTCCTGTACTTGTCCGCAATGCTCGGAGCAGCGGATTTTGATTGCCACTGGCGATTCTGAACACGGCGCTTGCTGCGGCACCCGCGCCGTTTTATGACCTTAACACACCGCATCGGAGGGGTTTTCCATCGTGATCTGCCGCAAGACGACCGTCGCTCTACTGCTTTCCTCGGCCTTGTTTTCGATTGCGCCGGTCGCCGCGCAAACGGCACAGCCCGCACCCGCCGCTGCCGCCGCCGAAACGCCGCATGACCGGCTGTTCCGTCTATTCAAGGAGAGCGACGAAGCACAGCTCCGTCGCAATCCGCTTTTCGGCATTTTCCGCGGCGACCTGCGCTATGCCGACCAGTTCGGCGACTATATCACCGAAGAATATCTGGCGAAGGAAAAGGCAGCGAATGAGGCCGACCTTGCGGCGCTGCATGCGATCGATCGCGCTTCCCTCAGTCCCACCGACCAGCTTGCCTATGACGTGTTCGAGTTCGACCTCAAGGACACGCTGAAAGGCTATGAGCCGCAATATCTCAGTGTGACCAAGGTTCGCCCGCTCAACCATTTCTCGGGCTTCCACACCTTCTATCCCAGCTTCTCCAGCGGCACGGGCGGGGCGCCGTTCAAAACGGTTTCCGACTACGATAACGCGCTGAAGCGTCACGCCGGATATGTCGTTCTGCTCGACCGCTCGATCGGCCGTTTCAAGGAAGGCGAGGCGGCCGGCGTGTTCGAGACCAAGCTGACGATCAAGAACGTCGATCGAGCAGCTCGATACCCAGCTGAAGCAGCCGGTCGAGGAATCAACCTTCTTCCAACCCGTCAAGAAATTTCCGGCGGAATTTAGCGGGGCCGACAAGAGCAGGCTGACTGCCGCTTACCGCGCCTCCATCGCCAACGACATCTATCCGGTGATGAAACGGCTCCGCGACTATCTGGAAGCAAGCTACCTGCCCAAGGCCCGTGACGGCCACGGCCTGATGTACATGAAGGGGGGCGACGCGCTTTATCGGTACATGGTCCAATCGACCACGACGCTGCCCCTGACGCCGGAGGAGATCCACCAGACCGGGCTCAACGAGGTTGCGCGCATCACCGGCGAAATGGAAAAGGTGAAGAAGGAGGTCGACTTCAACGGCACGTTGCAGCAGTTCTTCGATCATCTTCGCACCGACCCGAAGTATAAGAAGCCGACCCGCGAAGCACTGACGCAGGGCTATTACGACATCGGCAAGGCGGTCGACGCCAAGCTTGCGGCCTATTTCTCGTCGATCCCCAAATCCAAGCTGGAGATCCGGCCCTATGAGCCGTTCCGCGAAAAATTCCAGGCCGGCGGCAGCTATGAGCAGGGAACGCCCGACGGCTCGCGGCCGGGCATCTTCTATTTCAATGCCTATGACCTGCCGTCGCGTACCACGCCCGGCATGACCACGCTCTACCTGCACGAGGGCGCACCGGGGCATCATTTCCAGATCATGCTGGCGCAGGAGAACAAGGACCTGCCCCCGTTCATGCGCTTTGGCGGCAATACGGCGTTCGTCGAGGGTTGGGCGCTTTACGCCGAAACGCTCGGCTACCAGATGGGCTTCTACAAGGACCCGATCCAGCGCTTTGGAACGCTGTCGGACGAGATGCTGAGGGCGATGCGCCTGGTGGTCGACACCGGCATCCACAGCAAGGGCTGGACCCGCGAGCAGGCGATCGATTACATGCTGGCCCACAGCGACATGGGCAAGACCGACGCCACCGCCGAGGTCGAGCGCTACATCGCCATCCCCAGCCAGGCCCTGGCCTACAAGACCGGCGCGATGACCATCCAGCGCCTCAGGCGCAAGGCTGAAGCGGAGTTGGGCAACAAGTTCGATGTCCGCGAATTCCACGCCGAGGTGCTGATGACCGGCTCGCTGCCGCTGGCGATCCTCGAACAGAAGATCGATCGCTGGATCGCGTCGAAAAAGGCCTAGGCGAAGGCGGCGCGGGTCGCTGACCGGCACCGGCGCCGCCGTTCGTCGAAAACTCACTGCCGATCCGTCTCGAAAGCGCCTATGGCGCGTCCCCTTGGAGGCGAGACCATGCTCAAGCTGCTTGCCAAGACGGTTACGTCGCTGTCCCTCGTCATGTCCGCTTCAGTCGCCGAGCCGGCCTGGTCGGCCAGCAAGGATCGGGCTCACAAAGCCAAATGCCCCTATGCGGACAAACGGCCAGCTCAAGCCAAACGGGTCGCCGTCGATCAGCCGGACCGCGGGGTGACCATCGTCGAAAAGCGCAAGCTCGATATCCAGATCCTGAGCTTCGGGCCCTAGACCGCAACCTGTTCCAACGCTTCGGCGATTAGCCTGCGGCTGTTATCCACCCCGTAGAGCGCAATGAAGCTGCCCATGCGCGGACCCTGCGACGAACCGAGCAGCGTCTCGTACAGAGCCTGGAACCAGTGACGCAGGCTCTCGAACGGATGGCGCTTGCCCACCTCGAACACGACATTCTGGATTTCGTCGCCTGGTGTATCCGGCGTTAGCCGGGCCAGCTCCAGGTCAAGGTCCTTCAGGGCCTCGATCTCATGGCCCTCGGGCGACCGACGATGCAGCCCGGGAGCGACGAAGTCGCGGGCGTAATTGACGGCTAAGTCGGATCAGCTTGTCGAGCTCCGGATGAGTCTCGGGCGAGGTATCCGATGCGTAGCGTTGCACGAACTTCCACGCTGTTTCCTTGTCTCTCACGCCGGGCAGTGAGGCGAGGTTGAGCAGCAACCCATAGGTCAGCGGCAGCGTATTGGTCGGCACCTTGCCGCCATGGATGTGATGCACGGGGTTGCCGAGCTGCTGCTCGACCGGCTGGCTCGGATAGTTGGCGCGGAACTGGTAATATTCGTCGACCGCCCGCGGGATAACGCCAAGATGCAGGCTCTTTGCCTTCCGCGGCTCGCGATAGGCGAAGAAGGCGAGGCTCTCCTCGTTGCCGTAGGTCAGCCATTCCTCGAGACTGAGGCCATTGCCCTTCGACTTGGATATTTTCTCGCCTTTTTCGTCGAGGAACATCTCGTAGTTGAAGCCTTCCGGGGGTCGTCCGCCGAGGACGCGGGCGATTTTTCCCGACTGGATGGTTGAATCGATCAGATCCTTCCCGGCCATTTCATAGTCGACGCCGAGAGCGACCCAGCGCAGGGCCCAGTCGACCTTCCACTGGAGCTTGGACTTGCCCCCCAGCGCGCTCTGTTCGATTTTAGCGCCGTCCTCATCGGTAAAGGCGATTGTGCCGGCCTCGGCATCGAGCACGCGGACCGGTACCTGAAGCACCTTGCCGGTGGTCGGCGAAAGTGGGAGCACCGGCGAATAGGTCTGCCGCCGCTCCTCGCGCAGCGTGGGCAGCATCACGCCCATCACCTCGTCCCAATGGCGTAGAACCTGGCGGATGGTCGCATCGAACCGGCCGGAGGCATAGAAGTCGGTCGAGGAAGCGAACTCATATTCGAAGCCGAACCGGTCGAGGAAGCGCCGCAGCATCGCATTGTTGTGGCCGGCGAAGCTTTCATATTCGCCGAACGGATCGGGGATGCTCGTCAACGGGTGGCCGAGGTACTTCGCCAGCATTTCCTGCTGAGGCACATTGTCTGGCACCTTGCGCAGCCCGTCCATGTCGTCGCTGAAGGCGATTAGCCGAGTCGGAACTCCGCCGGACAGTTCCTCGAAGGCATGACGCACCATGGTCGTGCGCAGGACTTCATTGAACGTGCCGATATGCGGCAGGCCCGAAGGCCCGTAGCCGGTCTCGAACAGCACCGCCTCTCCGCCCGGCTTGCCGTCGGGCCAACGTTTCAACAGCTTGCGCGCTTCTTCATATGGCCAGGCCTTGCTGGTCATGGCTGCATTGCGGATCGCGTCCCCAAACTCGGCGCTCAAACTGTTGCCCTTTCGTTCCGGCACGGTCATTGGATAAGTCGCTGTGCGCGCTCCTTTGCCTCTTCCCGCCCTCCATGCAACCCATGCCGGCATCTGGGTGGCTGCCTCCGACGAATCGCGCGAGGCGTCGCGCGGCGAGGCGATCGCCCGGCTGGCGGATACGCCCCACATTATCCTGAACGGCCCGTTGATCGGCCAACGTCTTGGGTATGCCGACGTGTCCGGGCTGGATCTGCTGGAGCTGTTCGCTTTCATCTTCCCGGCGCGGTTCGCCGTACCGACCGTGGCCGGCCTGGCGCGGGCGGTTGGAATTCAGCCGCCTGCCGGCGATGCCGAGGCGCCCCGGACGCTCATCGCCATTGCCGAGGTGCTTTTGCAAACGCTGGATGATCCGGACTGGCCCGAGCGCGAGGGCGCATGGACGGCAAACGCCACGCTGTACCGTCTGGGCTGGGGCTGGGCGCCTTTTGTCGGACAGCGCGTGGCCAGGCCCGAACGTGGCGAGCGAATGCTTTTTTCCCGCTTGCCGCAGTGGGAGGAGCAGGGGGAGAGGCCCCAGCCGAAAACCATCTCAATCCCGGCATCCGACGCGCAGGGCAGGCTGGACCAACTGGCCGGCACGGGCTCCGAACGGCGCGCCGGACAGCGAGCAATGGCGGGCGAGGCTGCCGCTATCTTTGCTGCGCGCCGCGCTGCGGGCGACCCGAACATGCTGCTGGCCGAAGCCGGGACGGGTATCGGCAAGACGCTGGCCTACCTTGCACCGGCGTCGCTGTGGGCAGACCGGGCGCAGGGCACGGTGTGGGTATCGACCTTCACCAAGGCACTGCAGCGACAGCTCGATGCCGAAGGGAAGCGGATATTTCCCGATTATGACGAGCGCAAGCGGAGGATCGTGATCCGCAAGGGCAGGGAAAATTACCTCTGCCTGCTGAACCTTGAAGACGCGATGCAGGGCGCCTTCTCAGGCCGCGCCGCGGTGCTGGCACAGTTGGTCGGTCGCTGGGCGGCCTATACCAAGGACGGTGACATGGTCGGCGGCGATTTGCCCGGCTGGCTGCCCAGCCTGTTCCGCCGTGCCGGAGCCGCAGCGCTGACCGACCAGCGCGGGGAGTGCGTGTATGCCGGCTGCCCGCATTATCGGAAATGCTTCATCGAGCGGGCCGAGCGGGCCGGTCGCGAGGCGGACCTTGTGATCGCCAACCATGCCCTGGTGATGGTCAACGCCGCTCGGGGGCGGCCCGATGCTCCCACCCGCATCATTTTTGACGAGGGCCATCATCTGTTCGACGCGGCGGATTCGACCTTTTCCGCTGCTCTCACCGGGCGCGAGGCGATCGAGATGCGTCGTTGGATCGTCGGGCCCGAGGGCAAGTCGCGCGGGCGTCGTCGGGGTCTCGCAGCTCGGCTGCTCGATGTCGCCAGCTATGACCAACAGGGGTCTCTGGCTCTCGACGCGGCGGTCGAGGCGGCGCGGGCGTTGCCGGGTGACGGCTGGCTGGCCCGGCTTGCCGAAGGCGACCCATTCGGGCCGGTGGAAACTCTCCTCCACGAAGTGCGAGGCACCGTCTATGCCCGCGCCAAGGCGCAAGAGGCGGGCTACGGACTGGAAACCGAGCTGGCCGAGCCGGACGGCAACCTGGTTTCCGCGGCGGGATCGGGAATGGAAGCCCTGGAGGCTTTGGCCAAGCCGCTGGCGACGCTGGTGAGGCGACTTGAAGCCATTCTCGAGGATGCGCCCGACTGGTTGGACTCGCAGGCGCGCGCACGCGTCGAGGGCGCGATCAACGGACTCGCCTGGCGCCGCGAAACGCTTGCCGCATGGATTGCGCTGCTCGGCCGGGTCGGCGGAACCGGCGATCCCGATTTCGTCGACTGGCTGGCTATCGAGCGAATCGAAGGGCGGGAGTTTGATGTCGGGTTGCACCGTCACTGGCTGGATCCGACTCGGCCGTTGGCCAAGGCCGTTCTACAGCCGGCACATGGCGTGCTGGTCACCTCTGCGACCCTTCGCGGCGCGGAGGGCTGGCCGAGCGCCGAGGCGCGCACCGGGGCGCTGCATCTGCCGGGCCCGATCGGCCATTTTGAAGCGGACAGCCCATTCGACTATGGCGCGCAGGCCGAGGTGTTGATTGTCAGCGACATCGGCCGAGGCGACATATCCGCGCTGGCCGGCGCCTATGCCCGGCTGATCGAGACCGCGGAGGGTGGCACGCTTGGCCTGTTCACCTCCATCCAACGATTGCGCGCGGTTCACGCCCGCATCGCCGATCGGCTGGCGCGCGCTGGCTTGCCGTTGCTGGCGCAGCATGTCGACCCGATCGATACCGGGACCCTGGTCGACATCTTCCGCGACGATCCGCATGCCTCACTGCTGGGCACCGATGCATTGCGAGATGGAGTCGACGTTCCCGGAGAGTCGCTTCGCCTGGTGGTGATGGAGCGAGTGCCTTGGCCGCGGCCGACTGTCCTGCACGCCGCGCGCAAGCTTGCCAATGGCGGCAGTGCCTATGACGATCGGGTCGTTCGTGCTCGCTTGGCTCAAGCGTTTGGGCGGCTGATCAGACGCCAAGGCGACAAGGGACTGTTTGTCATCCTGTCGAGTGCCCTTCCGTCACGGCTGCTAACCGCTTTCCCGCCGGAGGTTTCGGTGTCCCGGGTTTCGCTGGAAACGGCGCTCGAGCGGGTGCGGGCGAAGCTATTTGGCGAAGCGGGCGTTGACCAATCGGAGACCGTCGGATGAAGAGCCTGATTTTATTTCGCCACGCCAAAACTGAGCGCAAGTCGACGACCGGCAGGGATTTCGATCGACAGCTGGCCGAGCGAGGCGAGCGGGACGCGTCGCGCATGGGCGAGGAACTTCGCAAGTCGGATTTCGACCTGATTTTGTCGAGCCCGGCGGCGCGGGCGGTGCAAACGGCCGCGCTGGCCGGGCTCGCCCCGCAATTCGAGGATCGAATTTACGATGCTTCGTCCGGTCAATTGCTCGCCATCGTTCAGGAACAGCATGATTCGGTCGATCGCCTGCTGATGGTCGGCCACAACCCAGGCTTCGAGCGGCTCGCCTCGCAATTGGTCGACCAGCCTATCGAGATGCCAACCGGTTCGCTGATGGAAATCGATTTGCCGATCGATCATTGGCGGGAAGCCGGTTCGAAGAAAGGCGTGCCGGTCCGCCTCCTTAAGCCAAAGGAGCTCGCCTAATCCTCGAGCGCTGCGGCCAGTCGATCGCGGACAAATTTCAGCCGGCCGACGTCAATCGATGTCGCTTGAGGCGCCGGACTCTGGATCGTACCGACCGTGGACGGCGTCCCGGTTGCGCCCGGCTCTTCCTCCTTCGAGCGAAGCAGTTTCTGCACGCCTTTCACCGTATATCCTTCCTCGGTGAGAAGACGGTGAATGCGCTTGGCCAATGCCACGTCGGCGGGGCGGTAATAGCGGCGGTTCCCGGCCCGTTGCAGGGGTTTCAGTTGCGGGAACTTGGTTTCCCAATAACGCAGGATATGCTGCGCCACTCCCAAGTCGGCGCTAAGTTCGCCGATGGTTCGGAAGGCGTCCGGTGCTTTTTCGCCCGCCGCCAATGCCTCGCCTATTTCGCAATCCGGTCGCGCATGATCTGGCTCGCGCGGAATGTCATCACTCGCCGCGGCGCGATCGGAACCTCGACGCCGGTCTTCGGATTGCGGCCGACCCGCTGGCCCTTATCGCGAAGGATGAAGGTGCCGAAGCTGGAAATCTTCACATTCTGACCAACCGAGAGCGCATGGCACATGTGGTGCAGCACACGCTCGACGATGCCGGCGCTTTCGGCGCGCGACACGCCCAGCCGATTGTGGACGATATCCGACAGGTCTGCGCGGGTCAGCGTGCCCGCCTGCATAATATCGGTCGAACGGGCAACTCCCGCGTCTGCCATAGTGTAAATCTCCGCCCCCTAATTAATCTTCGTTCCGAGCTAGTCGGTACGCTATCCCAAAGCCTCGTTGTCGGCAATTCGACTCTTGCTCGAATTTCCTTAAGCTTCAATAGCGAAGCGCAGCCGCGCCCCAAGTAAATCCACCACCCATGGCTTCGAGAACCAAGAGATCACCGCGCTTGATCCGTCCATCACGCACGGCCACGTCCAGTGCAAGCGGTACCGAGGCCGCCGAGGTGTTGGCGTGGCGATCGACCGTGACGACCACTTTTTCGGGCGGAAGGCCAAGCTTCCTGGCGGTCGCATCCAAAATCCGGGCATTTGCCTGGTGCGGCACCACCCAGTCGATGTCGGCCGCCGTCAGTCCGACTTCCGACAGGACCTCCGACAGCACGTCTGCAAGATTGACGACCGCATGGCGGAACACCTCGCGCCCCTTCATTCGAAGCTTTCCAACGGTCTGCGTGGTCGATGGACCGCCATCGACGAACAGCAAACCATTGTGGCGTCCGTCAGCGTGAAGCTTGGTCGAGAGAATGCCCGCTTCACCGTCCTGGGCTTCGAGCACAACCGCGCCGGCACCGTCCCCGAACAGCACGCAGGTGGCCCGATCCTCCCAGTCGAGGATCCTGCTGAAGGTTTCCGAACCGATCACGAGTGCACGCCGGGCGTTGCCGCCACGAAGCATGGCATCGGCGACACTCAGGGCATAAAGGAAGCCGGTGCAGACCGCATGCACGTCGAAAGCAATGCAATCGTCGATGCCGAGCAGCGCCTGGACCTTGGTCGCGGATGACGGGAAGGTTTGGTCGGGCGTGGCCGTGGCCAGGACAATAAGGTCAATGTCGTTCGGCTCAAGCTCAGCGGCTTCAAGCGCTCGCCGGCAGGCGTCGACCGCAAGCGTCGCGGTGGTTTCACCGTCGGCGGCGACGTAACGGCTGCGAATTCCTGTCCGCTCGACGATCCACTCATCGGAGGTGTCGATCTTCTCGGCCAGCTCTTGATTGTCGACCCGACGATCGGGGAGAGCGGAGCCGGTGCCCTTGAGGACGGAGCGAACGGTCATTCGGCAGCTTCCCCGGCGAAGGCATGGGCGCGGAAATTGTCGAGATCCTCGCCGATCTTGCGCGTGATGTCGTTGCGGACCATCGACGCGGCGACAGCGATGGCGTTCGCCACGCCCTTGTAGTTGGCTCCGCCGTGGCTCTTCACGACCAGGCCGTTCAGTCCCAGGAAGACCGCGCCGTTGTGGTTGTTGGGATCGAGATGGGTTTTCAGCAGGTTCAGGGCCGGTTTGGACAGGGCGAAGCCCGCCTTGGACCTCAGCGAGGAGGTAAAGGCTCGGCGCAGCAGATCGGTGACGAATCGCGCCGTGCCCTCCGCGGTCTTCAAGGCAATATTACCCGAAAATCCGTCGGTAACGATGACATCGATATCCCCACGGCTTAGCTTGTCCCCTTCGGTGAAACCGTCAAATTTCAGCGGAAGATAGGTCGCATCCCGCAGCAGCGCGGCAGCTTCCTTGAGCTCGTCGGTACCCTTTAGTTCCTCAGTGCCGATGTTGAGCAGCTTGACCCGCGGCTTGGCGATGCCGAGCACGGTTCGCGAATAGGCCGAGCCCATGACGGCGAACTGGACGAGATTTTGCGCATCGCACTCGGTATTGGCGCCCAGATCCAGCATCACGCAGTCGGTATTCCCGAGTGTTGGAAGCAGGGCCGCGAGAGCGGGGCGGTCGATGCCCGGCATCGTGCGCAAGCGCCAGCTTGGCCATCGCCATCAAGGCGCCGGTATTGCCAGCGGACAGGGCAGCATCGGCCTGGCCGTCCTTCACCGCATTGATCGCCAATCCCATCGAAGTGGTCTTGGCACGGCGGATCGCCTGGCTGGGCTTTTCGCTCGCGTCGATCGCGTCGGTCGTGTGGTGAATGGCGACCGCTTCCTGGAGCGGCCGGTGCTTGTCCAGCTCCGGGCTGATCAGCTTGCTCATTGCCAAAGACCTCGAAACGAAGCGAGCGATCTCTGCGGCGCGCGCGCGCCATCCCGGCGACTATCACCGCCGGGCCAATGTCTCCACCCATGGCGTCAATTGCGATGCGCGGGCTCACGGCCATGCGTGGTGCGCCCTTATGCCGCTAACGCCGCTCAGGCCTCGGTCGAAACGATCTCGCGGCCGTTATAGTGGCCGCAGGCCGAGCAGAGGTTGTGCGGCAGCTTCAGCTCGCCGCAGTTCGGGCATTCCTGAAACGCAGCCGGGCTGAAGCGCATGATGGCTGCGCCGCATGTTGCGCTTCGAGGGCGAGGTCTTTCTTTTAGGGACGGCCATCTCGGCTCTTCCTCTATCCGTCGGTTCAAAAAAATAGGCGACTATCCTCGCCCAGCTCGTCGGGTGAGACCCCGCGGCGGCGGCCGGATCGTCGCGAACGAAGGCGCCCTATAGCGAAATGGGCGGGCGACGCAAGCAATTCAGGCGCGCGGCAACAGCTTGTCCGCGACAAAGGGATTGGTCGCACGCTCGTGACCGAAGGTCGACATGGGACCATGGCCCGGGATGAATCGCGTGTCGTCGCCCATTGGCCACAGGCGCTGGGTGATGGAATCCAGCAGTTGCTGGTGATTGCCGCGGGGAAATCGGTCCGACCGATCGAACCCTGGAACAGCACGTCACCGACCATCGCCAGCTTCGATTCGGGATGATGGAAGACAACATGGCCGGGCGTGTGGCCGGGGCAATGGCGGACCTCGAAGCTGAGCTTGCCGACCGTCACCGTGTCGCCATCGACCAGATAGCGGTCCGACTGAAACGGCTGGCCGTTGATCCCGTAACGCTGGCCATCATCCTCCAGCCGGGCGATCCAGAATAGGTCATCTTCGTGTGGGCCTTCGATCGGCACCTGCAGTTCTTCCGCAAGGATTCCGGCCTGTCCGCAATGGTCGATGTGACCATGGGTGAGAAGGATCTTTTCGATCGTTGCTCCGGCTTGAGCCGCCGCAGCTTTCAGCCGATCGAGGTCGCCGCCGGGATCGACGAAGGCGCCTCTGCATCGTCTCCGTGCACCATAGCAAGCGTGCAGTTCTGCTGTAGCGGCGTGACCGGGATGATCGCGGCCCGAAGCGGAGGCTGGGCCGCGCTATTTGCCGGTGTCGAGCTCTGACAGGGCGGCGGGTTGAGTCCTTCATCGACGCCGCGACGGCCTCGGCTCGGCGCAAGGCGCGAAGGACATTTCCTCCCGCCAGCCTGGCGAGATTCTGGTCGCTCCAGCCGCGGCGTGATCAGCTCGGCGAACAGACCGCGGATAGTCTTCGACTCCGTTCAGGCCCTTCGGCGTCGAATGGATGCCGTCGAAATCGCCGCCAATCCCGACATGGTCGTAGCCGGCGACCTTGGCGATATGCTCGATATGGTTGGCGACGTCGGCGACGGTCACCGACGGAACGGGGTGGGTCGCATCCCACTCCTTCATCCCGGCCTCGACCGCCGCCTTGCTGGCGCGGTGGATCGCCTTCAGCCGCGCTTCCTCGGCGCTCTGGGCGGCGCCCCGGTGCCACACCGCTTCGGACAGGAAGGACGGAACGAAATTCACCATCACGACGCCGCCGTTGGCCGGCAGCAGGCCAAGCACATCGTCGGGCACGTTGCGGGGATGGCCGCCGACACCCTGCGCGCTCGAATGCGAGAAAATTACCGGCGCGCGGCTGGCCGCGATCGCATCGCGCATCGTCTGGGGCGAGACATGGCTCAAGTCGACCAGCATGCCCGAGCCGGTTCATTTCGCCGGACGACGCTCTCAGTCCGAACGGCACAGGCCGTCGATACTTGGGCTCGTCGGTCGCGCTGTCGGCCCATTCGGTGGTCTGGTTATGGGTCAGCGTCATGTAGCGCGCGCCGAGCCTGTAGAATTGCCGCAGCGCGGCGAGGATGCCGCCCATCTGCCGCCCGCCCTCGATGCCGATCATCGAGGCCATCTTGCCCTGCTTGTGGATGCGGACGATGTCGTCCGCAGTAGCGCGCCGTTCGAGGTCGTTGGGGTAAGCGGCAATCATCCGATCGACGATGTCGATCTGGTCGATGGTCCGCGGATCGCCTCGTCGCCGGTGATAGCTGCCGTCGATATAGACCGACCAGAACTGCCCGCCGACGCGGCCGGCGAGCAGCCGCGCCATGTCGGTCATCAGCGGTTCTCTCGCGCCATTTGTCCGTCCCGCTGGCGAGCCCGTCGATGCTTGAAGCCGTGCATTTTCCTGCAGCTGCTCGGCGATGTCGTTGTGGCCGTCGATCAGCGGCGTTTTCTTGAGGATACGGTCGATGCTCGCCTGGACCTTGGCATCGATCGGCTGCTGGGCGGGGAGAGAAGTCGAGGCGAGAAGCAGCGGCAGTCAATAGGGACAAACGCATTGATGGGACCCTCGGGAAGAATGACAGTCGCGAGGGTTTACGGAGCGAGTGACGGGGGGGCAATGGCGGACCATGTGGATCCTGTTCGACGATGCGCGCGAAGGCGGAGCGCCGCCCCGGCTGTATCGGGACCCGAGCGAAGTCGTCGTCGCGCACGGCTGGAAGAAGTTCATGCCGGCGCTGGAGCAGACTTCGCTCCGGCCTTCGAGCCGGGCAGCACGCGGCCGGCTACCTTGCGTATGAGGCGGGCTACGCGTTCGACCCCAAGCTTCGTGCCAGCTTCCGCAAGGCGACGGCCCATTGCTTTGTTTCGGCCTGTTCGACGGTTTCGAAACGCCGGACATCTGCGCTTCTTCCTTCGCCCGACAGCGGCTTTTCAGTCGGCCCGTTCGCCCGCGATTGTCGCAGGCGAGCAATATGAACTGGCGGTCGAGCAGGTGCGCGAACATCTGTTTGCGGGCGACTTTTACCAGGCGAACCTGACGTTCGGCTGCGACGTGACGGTCGCAGGCGACCCGCTTGCGCTTTACGCGCGCTTGCGCGGCGTCGGCGCAAGCGGGCTGGGGCGGTGTGATCATGCATGATGGCCGAGCGATCATTTCGCTGTCGCCCGAGCAGTTCTTCACCATCCGCGATGGCATCGTCGAAGCGCAGGCCGATGAAAGGAACGGCGCCGCGCCGGCCGATGACCGCGACGCTGACCGAGCCGAAGCCGAGGCCTTGGCGGCCGACGAAAAGCAGCGCGCCGAAAACCTCATGATCGTCGACCTGATGCGCAATGACCTTGCCCGGATGTCCGTCGCCGGCAGCGTCGAAGTGCCAGAACTGTTCGCAGTCGAAACCTATCCCACTGTCCATCAGATGGTCAGCCGGATCACGCGCCCGCCTCCGGATCGAGTGCGACGCGATCGACGTCATCCGCACCATTTTCCCATGCGGGTCCGTAACCGGCGCGCCCAAGATTGCGGCAATCGAGGCGTCTGACCGACCTCGAGCCGGAGCCGCGCGGCGCCTATACCGGGTCGATGGGCTGGATCGAACCCATGACATGGGTTCGGAGATGCGGCCTTCAATGTGCTGATCCGGACGCTGGAATGGCAGCAGGCAGCGACCAAAGCGCGACTTGGGCTCGGCTCAGGGCTTGTCGTCGACAGCAAGCCAAGCAATGAATGGGCCGAGTGTCTGCTGAAGGGGGATTTCGTGCGGCGCGAGGCGCCAGGATTTTGATCTGATCGAGACGATGGGTTTCGATCCCAGTCCGAGGGCATCGTCGAGCTCGATCGGCACCTCGATCGGATGAAGAATTCCGCCGAGCGACCTGGATTTCCAGTTCGACCGTCATGCCGCCCGCAATGAGCTGCAAGCCGCGACCTTTGGCCGCAAGCAGCGGGCGATGGTCCGGTTGCTTCTGTCGCGAACCGGCGCGATGGCCATCCAGGTCAAACGCTATGACGATCCCGACGAGCTGCCGGTTCGCGTCGCCGTTCGGCCACTGCCGGTCGACCCAAGCGATTTCCGGCTGCGCTACAAGACGACCGACCGCCGCTTTCTTGATCTGCGCGCGGCAGCGGGCAGGACGCCTATGAAACGGTGTTCGTCGATCCCGACGGCCAGCTGACCGAAGGCAGCCGGACCAGCATCTTCGTCGAGCGTGACGGCAAGCTGCTGACCCCGCCGCTGATCCCGCGGGCTCATGCCGGGCATCCTTCGGGCAAAGCTGATCGAGGAGGGCAGGGCGGAGGAAGCGGAGCTGACGCCCGCCGATCTCGACCAGGCGGCTTTTACGTCGGCAATATCGTGCGGGGCCTTATCCCGGCGCGGCTTGCCTAGGCGGCGATCGGGAAGCGCAGCAGCCGGTCGGTGACCGGGACCAGGGCCGACGCGCCGGGCCCGACCTTTCGAACGATCTCGGGATGACCGGCGTCGAGACCGCCGGTGAATGCGCCATAGGCCGGCAGGATCAGCTTGGTCGCGCTGGCGACGAAGCAGCGGCGCGATACGTTGCGGCCCTTGAGGCTGAGCCGCAGCTTGGGATGAAAATGGCCGGACATTTCGGGTCGCGGATCATCCGCATCGGCCTCGTGGCGCAGAATGATGCCCGCCACCTCGCATTCCTCTTCGATCCGGCCGCCGCAATGGTCGACGAAGCCGGCGTCATGATTGCCGACGATCCAGACCCAGTCGATCCGCGACGTCAGGCCAGCAGCAATTCGCGAGCATCGGCCGGGAAGCCGTTCGCAACCGAACCGATCGTGGAAGCTGTCGCCCAGGCAATAGAGACGCGCTGCGCCGGTCCGCTCGATCTCCGCCTCAAGGGCCTGAAGCGTCGCCAGCGAATCATAGGGAGGCAGCAACTGGCCCAGCCGCGCAAACCAGCTCGCCTTTTCAAGGTGCAGGTCGGCCACCAGCAGTGCGCGCTGGGCCGGCCAATAGAGCGCGCCTTCGGGGCTGGCGAATAGATTCGTGACCGGCGAACGAAAGGGGAACCATGCGAGTCATCCGGCTGTAGCGCCGAACTCTGCGGCTGCACTAAATTCCAAATGGTTCATGACATGATCGCGCAGCGCCCGGGCGTCGTGCAGCGCATTGTGCGGAACGGCGCTGTTGGCCGCCGTCGAGAAGCCGTGAAGCGGTACGAGATGAAGGCTCAGCGGCGGGACCGGCACCATCAATCCCAGGCCCGGTCACCAGCAACATCGCCAGTTGCGCCAGATCCTCGGGCCAGTCGGCGACGATGTCGGGCGCCCCGATCATGTGCAAGCCAGCCGGCGAGCGCCTCGGCCGCCGCAGCGGCGGGACAGGCGCGGACTCACCAGACCCTTCCGGGCACCATGTCGAGGAAGGGGATGACGTGCCGCTCGACCCACGGGTCGATCGGATCGTCGCATTCACAGCGTGACGTAAAATTCCTCGCCGCCGTCTTCGGGCACCAGCGCGAGGCTCAGCAGCGCGCCGCCAAAGCCATTATATTCGGTGTCGAGGAAATAGCGCATCGACACTCACTCTGGACGAGCGGGCGCGAACGTTCCAGTCTCAGTTCCAGCAGTCACATCGGAGGAGGCGATCATGATGCGCATGGTATCGGTCGGCTGACGGCTTGGCTTTGGCACTGGCGGTGCCGTGGCCGTCCGGTCGCTGGCAAACCCGGGCGATCCCGGCCGCGAAAAGGTGGTCGCGGCCATCAAGGCCGATCATGACGCATCGATCGAGCGGCTGCGCGAATGGATCAAGCTTCCGACCATCGCCAACATGAACATCAATCACCGCGAAGGCGCCGAATATATGAAGAAGCTGGCGCTCGATGCCGGCTTCCAGCAGGCCAAGGTGATCGACGACCGACGGCGTGCCGGGCGTCTTCGCGACGCTCGATGCCGGCGCCAAAGACACGCTGGCGATCTATTTCATGTACGACGTCAAACATTATGACCCGGCCGAATGGTCGTCGCCGCCGCTGGAAGGGCGGATCGTCGACCGGCCGGGCGAGGGCAAGGCGCTGGTCGGCCGCGGCGCGGTCAATCAGAAGGGGCCGGAAACCGCCTTCCTGACGGCACTGCGCGCTTTCAGGACCGCGGGCGTCAAGCTTCCCGTCAATCTGGTATTCGTGGCCGAGGGCGAGGAGGAGATCGCCTCGCCGCAATTTCTCGCAGGTCGTCACCCAGCCCGAAGTTCGCGCCGCGCTGGAAAAGGCGGTCGGGATCATCATTCCTTCGGCCAGCCAGTCGGTCGATGGCCAGGTGACCCTGCTGCTGGGCGCCAAAGGCGCGGTCGAACTGCAGCTGATCTCCAGCGGCGAAAAATGGGGTCGCGGGCCCAACAAGGACATTCACTCCAGCCTGATGGCCAATGTCGACAGCCCCGTCTGGCACCTGATCAAGGCGCTCAACACGCTGGTCGCCGACGACGGCCACACGCCGGCGATCGACGGCTGGTTCGAAAATGTGAAGCCGCTGACCGCACGCCAGAAGGAGCTGATCGCTGCCGATGTCGCGGCCGGCAATGAGGCCGACGACATGAAGGTGCTGGGCATCAAGCACTGGTACAAGGACGAGGATTATCTGACCGCATCGCTACCGGCTGGCCGAACAGCCGACGGTCAACATCCAGGGCCTCGTCAGCGGCTATATGGGCCCGGGCGGCAAGACGGTTCTTCCGGGCCGGGCGGAGGCCAAGATCGATCTCCGCCTGGTGCCGGACATGACCAAGGACGAGGCGGTTGTCCAAGCTGAAGGCGCATCTCGCCAAGCGCGGCTTCGGCGACATCGAGGTCAATGTCAGCGGCGGATATGGCCCCAACCAGACCGACGAAAACAGCCCGCTGATCAAGGCGGAGCAGGCGACGCTTGGCGGACGCCGAGCATCCCGACGACCTTGTCGGCGCGCTCGGCCGGAAGCTGGCCGGGCGTCGTGTTCACCGGCCCGCCGCTGCACCTGCCGGCCGGCCAGTTCGGCGGCGGTCGCGGCGGCGGCGCCCATGCGCCCGACGAGTGGCTGCTGATCGAGAGCAGCAATCCAAAGGTGCTGGGCTTTGACGGCCAGGCCATCCTTTATGCCGACTTCCTTTACGAGGTGGCGCGAACTCGGCGAAATCAAAGCGCTAGCTTGGCGGCAGCGTCGGCGCAATCGTCGGTCGGGAGAGGCTTGCCCTCGCGGCAGCGCTTCTCCCGCCGCGCGCTTCCTTGCCAGCCTTTTCCTCCGCCTTGCGGATTTCGCGGCCGCGCTTTTCGTCGGCTTCCGACTGGCTGGTGGTGGCCGCGTCAACGCCCTTGGACGACCACTTTGACCGGCAGGGTGACGACGTCGACCGCAGCGTCGGCAACGCTGGCGACGACGCAGCCGGACAGGAGAAGCGAGTAGGACAGGCGAAATCAGGACGCGCATTTTGACTAGTCTTAGCGGGCCGAGCTCCCGTGAGCGATGATCAGCTACAGTCGAGCCGCATCGCCTCCTCGGCCAGTGCTTCGGCCTCGATCAGCAACGCTTCGTCGGCGCTACCCTCCGGCGCCGCCTCGCGGCCGACGATGACCATCAGCGGCACCGCCATCGGCGTGATCCGGTCGGCCTCGACATGCACCATGGTTGCCGCCGCTCGGTCGACCAGCCGCACCAGCCGGCCGAGTTCGGTCATCCGGGTCCGGGCGTCGTCCCAGGCGGCGCGAAGCAGCAGATGGTCGGGCTCATATTTGCGCAGCACGTCGTAAATGAGATCGGTCGAGAAGCTGACCTGCCGACCGGTCTTGCGCTTGCCCGGATGCTGCCGCTCGACCAGGCCGCCGATCACCGCGACCTCGCGAAAGGCGCTCTTGAGCAAGATAGGATCGCTCGACCCATTCGACGAACTCGCGCTCCAGATATATCGGCGGAGAATAGCGATTGCGGATCGCGTGACCGGCTCCAGGCCGTAGCAGGCGAGGCCATAATCGTTGGCCACAAAGCCGAGCGGCTTCAGCCCGGCCTTTTCCATCCGCTTGGTGAGCAGCATGCCAAGCGACTGGTGGGCATTCCAACCCTCGAAGCTGTAGGCGACCATGTAATGCCGGCCTTCATGGGGAAAGGTCTCGACCAGCAGCTGGTGCGGCTCGGGCAGCAGTGAGCGCTCGGACTGGACCTCCAGCCACTCGCTCACATCGTCGGGAAAGCGATGCCAGTCGTTGCGATCGGCCAGCATCTGCCGGACCCGGTTGGCGAGATGCGTCGACATCGACATGCGCTGGCCGCCGTAGGTGACGATCCGCGCCGACTTCTTCGACGCGTGGACGATGATGTCGGTGTCCTTGATCCGCTCGACCTCGAGGCTCAGGCCGGCGAAGAAGAAATGGTCGCCGGGCGACAAGGTCGAAGCGAAGCCTTCCTCGACCGTGCCCAGCTTGCGGCCGCCCTTGAAGCGCACGTCCATCAGCGGCTGCTCGACGATCACGCCGGCATTCATCCGGTGCTGGACGGCGACGGCCGGTCTCGACAATCCGCCAGCGGCCGGGCGACTCCTCGACGATCCGGCGGAATCGGTCATAGGCCTTCAGGGCATAGCCGCCCGTCGCGACGAAGCTCGAGGATTTCGCGGAACGTCTCGTCCGTTAGCCCCGCATAGGGCGCGGCCGAGCGGATTTCGTCGAGCAGCTGCCGCTTCGTCGAACGGGCCGGCGCAGGCCACCGCCAGGACATGCTGGGCAAGCACGTCGAGCGTTCCCGGGCCGGAATTTCTCGGGGTCGAGTTCGCCTTCGTCGATCGCATCGAGCGCGGCGCGAGCCTCGAGATATTCGAACCGGTTGCCCGGCACGATCATGCCCTTGCTCGGCTCGTCGAGCCGGTGGTTGGCCCGCCCGATCCGCTGGAGCAGGCGCGAGCTGCCCTTGGGCGCGCCCATCTGGATGACCAGGTCGATGTCGCCCCAGTCGATGCCGAGGTCGAGGCTGGCGGTCGCGACCAGCGCCCGGATCTTGCCGTCGGCCATCGCCGCTTCGATCTTGCGCCGCGCTTCGACCGCCAGGCTGCCGTGATGGATCCCGATCGGAAGCGACTGGTCGTTGACCGCCCACAGCTCCTGGAAGATCAGTTCGGCAAGGCCGCGGGTGTTGCAGAAGATGAGTGTCGTGCGGTGCTGCTCGATCAGCTCCATCACTTCGCGCGCCGCGTGGCGACCGCGATGGCCCGCCCAGGGGATTCGGTTTTCCGGGATCAGGATCGACAGGTCCGGCTCCGCGCCCGGATCGCCCTGTGACCGAGCCGGACCAGGTCGATGTCGCCGTCGGGCGCAAGCCAGCAGCGATAGGCATCGGGATCGGCAACGGTAGCGCTGAGGCCGACCCGGCGAAGATCGGGCGACAGCGCCTGCAGCCGGGACAAGCGCCAGGGACAGCAGGTCGCCGCGCTTCTCCCGTGCGAATGCATGGATTTCGTCGATCACGACGGTCTTGAAGATTCTCGAACAGCAGGCTGCTGTCCGGATAGCTGAGCAGCAGGCTCAGGATTCCGGCGTGGTCAGCAGGATTTGCGGCGGCCGGACGCGCTGGCGAGCCTTGCGGTCGGAAGGCGTGTCGCCGGTCCGCGTCTCGACCCGGATATCGAGCCCCATCTCCTCGATCGGGGTCAGCAGGTTGCGCTGAACGTCGACCGCCAGCGCCTTCAGCGGCGAAATATAGAGCGTATGGAGGCCCTCGGCCGGCGTTTCGATCAGGTCGACGATGGTCGGCAGGAAACCGGCCAGCGTCTTGCCGGCGCCGGTCGCCGCCACCAGCAGCGCATGCCGCCCGTCGCGCGCCGCCTCGAGCATTTCCAGCTGGTGGCGGCGCGGCCGCCATCCCCTTGCCGGCGAACCATTGCTCCAGGACTGGCGGGAGTGGAGCGGCTCAGGGCTCGTTCCCGCTTGGCCGCCTCGTCCTCGGCCTCGTAAAGGTCGCGGGTGGCCTGCTCGGTCCGTGGATTGCTGGTCGACTTGCCCTTGCTGCGCGTGCGCAGCACCGCCCAGAGCAGCACCGCGCCCAGGAGGATGACGCCGATGACTTCCATCGTGAACAGGTTCAGTCCGCCCGTATCCATGACAGCTCCATGCCTCAAGCGGAACCGTTCCGCCATTCTGACGGTATAATGCCGCAATGCCCCGACTGGGTTCCTGGATCGAGCCTTTTCCCGAAGGCATTTATGTGCGCCCGGCCGACGCCTGGGTCGATCCGTCGCAGCCAAAGTCCAGAGCACTGGTCACGCACGGCCATGCCGATCATGCCCGCGGCGGCCATGGCGAGGTGTGGGCGACGCCCGAAACGCTGGCGATCATGGCACGCCGCTACGGCGAGCAGAACGGCCGCCCGGTCGCCTATGGCGAGAGCGTTCGGCTGGGCGAGGTGGAGGTGAGCTTCGTCCCCGCCGGCCATGTGCTCGGCTCGGCCCAGATCGTGCTGGAGTATCGCGGCGAGCGGGTGGTCGTTTCGGGCGATTACAAGCGCCGGCCCGATCCGACCTGCGCCGCCCTTCGTCGTCACGCCGTGCGACATCTTCATCAGCGAGGCGACCTTCGGCCTGCCGGTGTTCCGCCATCCCGACACCGGCAGCGAGATCGACCGGCTGCTCCACCGGCTGCGCGCCGAGCCGGGGCGCTGCGTGCTGGTCGGCGCCTATGCGCTGGGCAAGGCGCAGCGGGTGATCATGGAGCTGCGCGGCCGCGGCTATGACGAGCCGATCTACATCCACGGCGCGCTGGAGCGGCTGTGCCGCCTCTACGAGGAGCTTGGGCGTGCCGCTTGGCGAGCTGCGGCTGGCGACCGGCGTCGCCAAGGCGGAGCTTGCAGGACAAGATCATCATTTGCCCGCCCGGCGCGCTCAACGACCGCTGGTCGCGGCGGCTGCCCGATCCGATCACCGCCATGGCTTCCGGCTGGATGCGGATCCGCCAGCGCGCCCGGCAGCGCAATGTCGAGCTGCCGCTGATCATCTCCGACCATGCCGACTGGGACGAGCTTACCCAGACCATCCGCGAGGTCGCGCCCAAGGAAGTGTGGATCACCCATGGCCGCGAGGATGCGCTGATGCACTGGTGCCAGCTGCACCAGATCAAGGCGCGGGAGCTGAACCTGGTCGGCTATGAGGATGAGGACGACTAGTCGCTCCGGCTCGGCCATGTCCGCGATTTCACGAAGCGCCGTGTGCGCACGCTCACGATCGATCACCGAGCGCAGCGGTCTGGGTGATGAGGTCGACCAGCGCCAGGTCGCGCACCGTCGGCTCACGCGGTTCGCCGGTGATACATGGCGAAAGTGCCCAATACCTTGCGGCCACGGGTAAGGATCGGAATCGACCAGCAGGCGCGAAGGCCATGCGGCAGCGCGACTGCTTATACTCCGCCCAAAGCGGATCCTTGGCGATATCTGAGACAAATACGGGCTGCGCCCGAATAGGCAGCAGTTCCGCATGATCCGGCACACGGCCCGATCTCTGACCGTCGATCGCCTCCATATATTGGCGTGGCAAGCTTGGTGCCGCGCCGTGGCGAAGATGCTTTCCATCGAGGTCCAGCAGCAGGATGGATCCCAGGACTTCGGTTTGGGACGTCGACTCGACGATCTTGATGAGTTCGCCCAACGTCCGCTCCAGCGGGCTGTCACCGATCGCCAGTTCGAGGACCCGGTTGTGGGCAGTACGAAGTTCTTCGCTCCTCTTGTCCTCTGATACATTGTGGCCCTGCACGAAGACGCCGGGCACTCCGCCGCCCGCATCGCGCAGCGGCTGGAGCATCAGGTCGACGAATTTCTCTTCACACCAACCGCCTGGTAGATCGATGCGCATTGACATCGCTCGCCCGACGAAGGGATCGCCCGAACGCTTGGCTTCGTCCAGCAGCTCAACAAGCCCTGTTCCGCCATTTCCGGCACTGCTTCTGCCAGGCTCTTGCCGACGAAATCGGCTCTACTTACCAGTTCCTCGAACGCTTGGTTCGCGACCGTGAAGCGGTGATCGCGCCTTCAAGATTGCCATGAAGCCGGGCGCCAGCGCGAACATGCGCTGGAGCCTTTCGCGTTCGCCACTGTCCGTGGCCACTGGCTGAGCTATTCAAGATCATACTGTTACGGCACTTCGCCGTCACGAAGGCGAACTAATGCGCCCCCCTCGATCGAACTTGGGCAGTCTATTTTTTGCCGCTGCCTTGCATGATTGCTTCCAGGCTCCGTTTTCTCTCTTCGATGCAACCGGGCTCGTAGTCGCTCATCGACTGGTGGCCGATCTCGGAAGCCAGTTCGGCCATCGCACGGGTCAAATCGAGCTTCGGTTCGCGGCGAACGAGCCTGTCGATAAAGAAGCGTCGCTGCGGCGGTTGCATGCCGCGCTCGTTCTTGGTCGCCATTGGCGCGGCCTTCGTCGACCATCGACGAAAACGCTACGGTAGCAAATGAGATCTTGTCGCCTTTCTTCGCGGATTGAAGGAGAAGCTGCCGACAACGACAGGCGACGAGGGTAAGTAAAGAGATAGTCATGGACCCGCGGATACTCGGGATCGTCAGGAATTTCTATCAGAATCCAACGAAGACCAGTAGCAAATTGCTCAGTGGGCCGCCTCGACCGCCGCGATGCCGCTATTCTCCAGCTGCTCGTTGACCGTCGCCATCAGCCGGTCGAGGCCGGCCTTGTCCTTGGCCTCGGCGCGGGCGACCAGCACGTCCTGGGTGTTCGACGCACGAAGCAGCCACCAGCCGTCCGGCGGTGCTGACCCGCACGCCGTCGGTCGAATTGACGTTGGCGCCCTCGGCCGCGAGCCGCTCGGCGACCTCTCCGATCACCGCGAACTTGCGGGCCTCGTCGACCTGGAAGCGAAGTTCGGGCGTCGCGACCGACACCGGCATTTCGTCCTTGAGCTCGGTCAGCGACTTGCCGCTGGCCGAGACGGCGCGGATCGTGCGGATCGCGGCATAGAGCGCGTCGTCAAATCCATACCATTGGTGCTTGAAGAAGATGTGGCCGCTCATCTCGCCGGCCAGCGGCGCTGCGTTTCCTTCATCTTCGCCTTGATCAGGCTGTGGCCGGTCTTCCACATCAGTGGCTTGCCGCCCATTTCGGCGATGCGGTCGAACAGCGTCTGGCTGGCCTTGACGTCGGCGATGATGGTCGCGCCCGGCTGTTCCTTCAGCACCGGCTCGGCGAGGATGATCAGTAGCTGGTCGCCCCAGATCACCCGGCCCTTGGCATCGACCGCGCCGATCCGGTCGGCATCGCCGTCGAATGCGAAGCCGAAATCGAGCCCCTTGTCGGCGACCAGCTTCTTCAGGTCGACCAGATTGGCCTCGACCGTGGGGTCGGGGTGGTGGTTGGGGAAGCGGCCGTCGACGTCGGTGAAGAGCGTGTGATGCTCGCCCGGCAGCCGCTTGATCAGCTGCTCGACGATCGGGCCGGCGGCTCCGTTCCCGGCATCCCAGCCGATCCGATAGGCTTTGCCGTCGAAGCCCTTGAGCAAGGCGTCGACATAGGCGTCGATGACGTCCGCCTCCTCGACCTTCCCCTGGCCCTCGCTCCAGTCGCCCTCGGCCGCGCGGCGCCCCAGTTCCTGGATCTCCGCTCCGAACACCGAACGGCCGTTAAGCAGCATCTTGAAGCCATTATAATCGGCCGGATTGTGGCTGCCGGTGACCTGGATGCCGCCCTGAACATCGAGCGTCGCGACGGCGAAATAGAGCATCGGCGACGAGCCCATGCCGATCCGGACGACGTCCAGCCCACCTTCGGTGAGGCCCCTGACCAGCGCCGATTCCAGCTCGGGGGAATGGGTGCGGCCGTCGCGGCCGACCGCAACTCGCTGCGCGCCTTCCGACGACCGCCAGCGCGGCATAGCTGCGGCCGAGTGCATAGGCATCTTCGGCATGGAGCGTCTGTCCGACGACCCCCCGAACGTCATATTCGCGCAGGATGGTCCGGTTGAACTGGTGCGACATTATAAATTCCCTGTCGTTGCGGGTCACGATCAGCCCGCGGCGGCCGCCTTGGGCGATCGCATCTCGTCCTGGCCCGGGGACGGCCAAGGCCCGCGATCATTTCGCGCAACTCCTGACGGGCCGCAATATGTCCCAGTCCGACTTCGCCGAGGTCCGCCAGGTCGAGCAGGGTCAGCCCCTTGGGGAATAGTTCGCGATAGATGACGCGCTCGCCGAGGCCGGGGATGACCCGGTAGCCGACGCGGCGGGCCAGTTCGTCCAGCGCGGCGCCGACCCGAACTGCAGATTGTGCGACTGGATGTGCTGCAGGCGGTTCCGCAGCACCACCCAGTCGACGCTCTTGCCGGTGGCCTTGGCGCGTTGCGTCCGGCTGTTCCAGATCAGCTCGGCGTAGAAGCTTGGCTTGGTAACCTTGAAATTTTCCGGATGGACCTGACCGATGAGGTCGAGGTCGACGAAGCTGTCGTTCATCGGCGTGACCAGCGTGTCGGCCTTGATGATCGCCGCGCGGGCAACCGGATCGTCGCGGCCCGGCGTATCGATGACGATCACCTCGGCCTCGCTCCGCCAATCGTCCGATCGCGGCATCGAGGCCGGCTTCGCTCTGGTCCTCGAGAACCTCATAGCCGCGCAGCGGCAATTGCTTGCCGAGCCGGCGCATGGTCGCGTCGCGATTTTCGAGATAGCGGGTCATGGTCCGCTGGCGCTGATCGAGGTCGAGCGCCCCGACCCGGCGGCCCGACGCAGCCAGCGCGATGGCGGTATGGACCGCGGTGGTCGATTTGCCGGTACCGCCCTTTTCATTGGCGAATACGATGAAGTGCGGCTGGCCCATGGCCTGCTATTCCCCTTGTGATTTCCCACAACCGCGCCGAATATGAGCGGCCCCGATCCAGATATACCGAAGGCCGGAATCGCATGCAAATCATTAGAAGGTTAAGCGATTTGGGCCCGGCGCTTGCCTGCCTGGCGGGAGGCGGGGCAGACGATCGCGCTGGTTCCGACCATGGGCGCGCTCCATGCCGGGCACATGGCGCTGATCGACGCGGCAAGCTGCCGAGGCGGACCGGGTCGTCGCATCGATCTTCGTCAATCCCCTGCAGTTCGGGCCCGATGAAGATCTCGATCGCTATCCCCGGCAGGAGGCGGACGATGCCGAACTGCTTCGAGCACCATGGTTGCGACCTGCTTGTGGATGCCGACGCGCGGATCAGCTCTATCCGCCCGGATTTGCGACGACGGTCAGCGTCGCCGGGCGTCAGCGAGCGGTGGGACGGGGAGCGCTCGGCCGGGCCATTTCGCACGGGGTCGCGACGGTCGTCGCCAAGCTGTTCACGGCCGTCCGGCCCGACCTGGCCTTCTTTGGCGAAAAGGATTTCCAGCAACTGGCGGTGATCCGCCGGATGGAGGCCGACCTTGGGCTGGGCGTTACCGTCCGAGGCGTGCCGACGGTGCGCGACGACGATGGCCTCGCCCTTTCCTCGCGGAACGCCTATCTGACGGCCGAACGAACGGCAAGGGCGGTGGCGCTGCCGCGGGCTCTGGAACAGGCGCGGGAGGCAATCATTGGCGGGCAGCCGGTGGACGCGGCGCTTGACGATGCCAAGCGCAATCTGGCCGACGCCGGATTCACCGCGATCGATTATCTCGCGCTGGTCGATGCCGCGACCCTGGAGCCGCTGGATTCGCCGCCGGGGAAGATGCGGCTGATCGCCGCCGCGATAATCGGCACCACGCAGGCTGATCGACAATATTCGTGTCATTTCGGACACAGTTCGAAAATAGGGTCATCCTCGCCGTTAACCATTTGTTTGCGCTTCGGGGCGAATTTGAGCTCACGAAGGAACTGGGGATATTGTCATGGCGATCAGTCAGAAAAGTGCCGATTTCTTCCTGCGCAGCCGCATGGCGGATGCCGAGAATGGCGACGTCGACGCGCTGTACGAACTTGGGCGTGAGCTATTCGACCGGCCGCGGCGGCATCCCGTCGACCTGATCGAGGCGCACAAATGGTTCAACCTTGCCGCGCTGTCGGGCGATACCCGCAGCCAGGCCTGCCGCGCCGAAATCTCGATCGAGATGACGGCCCGCGAAATCGCCGAGGCGCAGCGCCAGGCCCGCGCCTGGCTGGGCCATGCCGGCCATCAGCGCTACGCGGCATAAGCGGCCGAGACCCGGCACGCTGCAAGCGGGCCGGGCCCCGGTCTCAGTTTATCGGATAATCACCGTCACGGCGCGGCGGTTCTGGGCCCAGGCTTCCTCGTTGGAGCCTTGCGCGACCGGCCGCTCCTTGCCCCAACTGGTCACCATCAGCCGTGACGTCGGAACGCCCTGGGAAACCAGGAATTCGCGTGCCGCATTGGCGCGGCGCTCACCCAGCGCCTGATTATATTCGCGGGTGCCGCGCTCGTCGGCATGGCCTTCGATCGAGCCGCGAACCGCTGGGATTGGCGATCAGCCAGCGCGCCTGGGCCGCCAGTGTCGCCTGGACGCCTGGTCCAGCGAATATTCGTCGGTGCCGAAATAGACGGTATCCGACCCTGCCTTGGCGACCAGGTCGGCCTGCAGCGCCGGCAGTTCGACCACTTCCAGGCTGTTGGTCGGTCGAGTTCGGATCGCCCGGCGTGACCGGCGGCGGCTCGCATCGCCGGTAGCCGGCGGCGGGGTCCGCTTGCCGCAGGCGCCGAGCGACAGTGCCATGGCGGTCATGCCGATGAGAACAGTCTTGTTCATATCTACTCCTTGAAATTCCCTGTTCGGCAAAGTCGAACTCAGATCAATTGTTCAAAGGCGACCAGCTGGGGTCGGATCCGCCGACCGGGGTCGGCATGATGCGGGCGGTGCCGCCGCTGGCCGGCACGGCGTAAAGCCGTGGCCGCGCCCGCTCCCTGCGGGGTGCGATGGAACATGACGAACTGGCCGTTGGGGGCCCAGCTCGGGCCCTCGTCCTGCCAGCCGTCGGTCAGGATGCGCTCGCCGCCTCCGCCGGGTTCATCACGCCGATGCGGAACGGCCCGGCGATCTTGGTGAAGGCGATGAGGTCGCCGGCCGGGCTCCAGGTCGGCGAGGCATAGCGGCCGCCGCCGAAGCTGATCCGGCGCTGGTTCGATCCATCGGAGCCCATCACATAAAGCTGCTGCGTGCCCGACGGTCGCTTTCGAACACGATCTGGCGGCCGTCGGGTGAGAAGCTGGGCGAGGTATCCGCGCCCGGGGCGCTGGTCAGCCGCCGCGGCTCGCCGCCGTTCGGCAGACACGATGTAGATATCGGTGTTGCCGCCATTGGCCATCGAGAAGACCATTCGCGCCGTCAGGCGAGAAGCGCGGAGCGAAGGTGATGTGGTTGCCGGAATCAGCAGCCGCTCGGTGCCGCTGGCCACATCGTACAGCAGGACGCGCGGCCGGCGGCCGATGTAGCCGACGTAGACCAGCTTGTCGCCGCGCGGGGAGAAGCGCGGGGTCACCACCGTGCTCCGGCCGTCGTCAGGTAGCGATGGTTGCTGCCGTCACTATCCATGATCGCGACGCGCTTCTGCCGGTTATTCTTGGGGCCGGTTTCCGCGACATAGACGACGCGCGTGTCGAGATAGGGCTGCTGCCCCGACAGGCGCGAATAGACCAGGTCGGCGCATTTATGCGCGGCCCGGCGCCAGTCGCTGCGCGTTGACCGCGAACCCTTGCCGCGCCAGCTCGCGGCCGGCGGTCACGTCGTGGAGATAGCAGGCGAGGGTCATCCGGCCGTCCGCGCGTGGCTCGATATAGCCCGACACCAGCGCGGCGACGCCGGCGTTGCGCCAGCTCGGATAGGCGGGGTTGCCCGCTTCCTCGACCGAATAGCCGGGCAGGCCGGCCGGGCCCCAGCGGCGTGAACAAGCCGGTCGAGCGCAGGTCGGCGGCGATGACCTCCGCCACTTGCCGGCCGATCCATGTCGCCGGGCATGACCGGGACGGCGATGGCCACATTGGTCCTGACGCTGCCGCCGACCAGCTCGGGAGGGATCCGGGCTGTCTTGAGCGATTGCGGCCCCGGCCAGGCCGGCGAGCAGGACGGTAAGGATCAGACGCATGGCTAGTTTACCCTGTAGGTGAAAGTGAAGTCGTTCCAGCCGCCATCCGCCGTGTCGTACAGATCGGCCGGCAGGCGAAGGGGCGTGCATTCGGCGAAGATGCGCCGCACCTGGTCTTCCAGCAGATCGCCATATTTGGCGCGCAGGTCGGGGTCTCCAGACGTGCGCAGGACGGTCGGCGGGCGGATCAGGCGGCCGCTGCGGGCGAGCTTCAGGTTGATCGTCAGCCGCACCTGGTCGGCGCCTTCGCCGATGAAGGGCTGGCGGTCGGCGCAGGGCTGAACCTGGCGAAGGATTGCCTGGCCGACGCTGGCCCGGGCCGGGGCGCTGAAGGTTGCGGCCGCGGGCTTCGGCGGCGAGCTGCTCTTGGCCGGCGCTTCCCCAATACCTTTGAGAAAGTCGTCGCCGATCCGCGACACTCGCGGCGCCGGCTTGGGCGGCGTGCGAGGCACGGGCCTTGGCGGGCGCCGGACTGATGATTGGGGTTGGCGGCGTTGGCGTTGGCGTTGGCGTTGGGCTGGCCGTGGGCCGGGCGACGGGTGGCGGCTCGACCGGCTCGGCCTCGCCGATCTCGGGCGCCTGGCTCGGCGGAGGCGGCACCGCGATCGATTGCGGAGCGGCCGCCGTCAGCCCGACTTCCTCGACGAACTCGACTTCCATCGCCGGCGGTTCGGGCGTGGAATCGACGTTGGCGAGGCTCATCGACATCGCACCGATCAACGCGACGTGGAACAGCATTGCCGCTCCCGTCCCGGTCCATTCGGCGCGGTCCATCCTCATCGTTGTTCGGGCCCGACGGAAACGAGCGCGACGCGATTGAGTCCGGCGCGGTTCAATTCGCCCATCACCCGCATGACCCGGCCATAATCGAGGCTGCGGTCGGCGCGGAGGTAGATGCGGCGCCCCTCGGGCGGTTGAGGCTGTGCCGCGATGTTGGCCAGCGTTGCCGGCAATTCGGCTTCGCTGATCGGCGCGTCGTCGATCGTAATCGCGCCTTGGCGGTCGATCGCCGACCTGCACCGGCTTGGCCTGCTGGTCGAGCGCCCCGGCGCGGCTTTCGGGCAGATCGATCGGAACGCCGGCCACCAGCAGCGGCGCGGTCACCATGAAGATGATCAGCAGCACCAGCATCACGTCGACCAGCGGCGTGACGTTGATCTCGGACATCGGCGCTCGACGGCGCCCGTGCCGGGAGGAGGAGGGGAGGTTCGCGGCCATCAGTGTCCGGTGGCTACCTCCACTTCGAGCTCTCGGCTCAGCGTGGCATGGAAGCGGTCGGCGAAGCGGCTGAGTTTCGCCTCCAACCGGTCGAGGCCGTGGGTCAGCCGGTTGTAGGCGATGACCGCCGGAATCGCCGCGAACAGGCCGATGGCAGTGGCGAACAGCGCCTCGGCGATACCCGGCGCGACCACCGCCAGCGACGTGTTGTTGGCGCCCGCGATCGCGGTGAAGCTGCGCATGATGCCCCACACCGTCCCGAACAGCCCGACGAAGGGAGCGACCGAGCCGACCGTGGCGAGGATGTTGAGCCGGTCGGACAGCCGGTCCAGTTCGGTGGCGACGGCGGCGTTCATCCGGCTGGCGAGCCGTTCGCGGGTGCCGGCCCGGTCGACCTGCGCGGTCTTGGTGGAGCGACGCCATTCGTCCATCGCGGCAGACATCACCGCCGCGATCGGCAGACCGTCGCTGCCGCGGCTCGAATGAAAGGCGTCGATGTCGTTGGTTGCCCAGAAGTCGCGCTCGAACCGGTCGGTTCCGCGGTTGATCCGCCGCAGCCGAATGGAATGGGTGAAGATGATCGCCCACGTCCAGATGCTGGCCAGCAGCAAGCCCGAGCATCACGGCTTTGACCACCGCGTCGGCCTGCAGGAACAGGTTGAGCGGGCTCATCAGATCGGCGGTAGCTTGGACGTCAGGCATTATGTCTCGCTTATCGATTTGAACTTCTCGACCCAGGCGCGGGGTTGGCGCTTGGGGCGGTTCTGCGGGTCAAGGAAGGCGGCCGTGACGTGAGCATCGGCCAATGTTTCCGGCCCCCGCATGACTCGCTGATGAATGGTGACGCTGGCCGCCCGCACCTTCTCCACGGTCGAGACGACCAGAACATCGTCGCCGAGCTGGGCCGTGCGCAGGTAGCGGATGTTGACCTCCGCCACCGCATAGACGCCCTCGCCGGCCTCCTTGGCGGCGCGCTGATCGATGCCGACGGCGCGCAGCATGTCGGAGCGGGCGCGCTCCATGAATTTCAGATAGTTGGCATAATAGACGATCCCGGCCGTGTCAGTGTCCTCGAAGTAGATGGTCAGCGCGAAGCGATGCTCCTTGCCGACAAAGCCGCCGCGGTAGGGATGGTCGAAGTCGGAAGGCTCCATTGCGCCCGCCTTAACCATTCGCGGAGTTGGCCTGCAAGCCCAGCGCGGCGAATTGACGCTTGGGTTTCGGTCAGCCGCAAGACGGTCAACATGGTGGAGAACCGGTGGCGGTGCCTTCAACCGCTCGCATTGAAGCTGGCCGAGGCACTCGCGCGCCGGTCGAGCAGCTGTTCTGGATCGATTGAGCGCGTCAACCTGCCGGACAAGGTCGCCCATCGGCGCGCTCATGTCGGCGAGGTGCATGCCCCAGCCCGGAATGAACATGCCGAGCACCGCCACTTCGCCGCCGACACGGTCGGTGCGCTTGTCGCCGGGATCGGCGTTGGTGCGGATCGACAGATAGCCACGCGGCCCGTCCTGGACGCAGCGGGCCGATACCAGCCCTTCGGTGCGGAGGAAGGGTGAGGGCGCGTCCCCTCGGTCGACCAGTTGATCGGCCCGCCGGGGACGGGAGCCCGAGCGGGCGTTCCAGTAGCTGTCGAGGGCGACCCAGCCGGTTGCGCCGGGCCGGGCCGGATTGGTGCAGGCGACGGTCATTCCGGGCTTATCGGCGACGCCGAAGATGGCGCCGGCCGGCGGGACATTCCTTTCGCGGAAGCTGACCCAGGTCAGCACGCAACCGGTCTGGCCCGGCCGCGAGCAGACCGGTGTCTGCTTGAACGTGCCGCCGACCAGCTTGCCCTGCGGCACCATCAGGTTGAAACCGGGGATGATCGCCAGCTTCATCCGTTTCGCCTCGGGCTTGCCCTCGATCTCGTTGGCGATCAGCTGCTGCAGCATCAACGAGCCCTGGCTGTGGCCGATCAGCACGTAAGGCCGGCCCTTGTTGTGCTTCGCGAGATATTCCTTCCAGGCAGAGCGGACGTCGCGAGTAGGCGAGCATTGCCGGCCTGGCGACGTCCGCCCCGGCGGCGGCGGCTGCAACCGCGCCCAAGGTCATCTGACCGGTAGATCGGCGCAAAGGTCCGGCAGGCAGCCGGCGAAGCGAGCGAACTGGCTGACGATTGCCGCCTTCTCCTCACCGCCACCGGGGTTGAGGTCGCTGTTCATGCCGGCATCGCGGCTCATCGTCGGATAGACGTAGAAGCAGTCGATCGTCGGCATTCTTGGCCACCGGCGACTGGCCGGTCGACCCATAGCCATTGGGGTTGAGGGCAGTGGTCGCCAGCGGCGTCGAGCAGAGATCGGTTCGTGCCCGGGCAGGCACAGCCAGTTGCCGGGCTGGCCGTAGTCGGGAGCGGCGTATGCGGCGGAGGCCTGGACGGCGAACAGGGACGCGGCGATCAAGCAAGACATCATTTTTCCTCCGGATCGAACAGGCCGGTTGGCTGCCGCTTGGCGGGGTCAGGCCCAGATGGTGTCCAGCCGCGGCCGTTGAGGCAGCGCCCTCTTGCCGTGCGGGCGATGAGGCCCAGCTGAATGAGATAGGGCTCGACCACGTCCTCGAGCGTGTCGCGCGGCTCGCTGAGTCCCGCCGCCAAGCGTCTCGACCCCAACCGGGCCGCCGCCATAGAGATCGGCGATCATCGTCAGGTAGCGCCGGTCCATGGCGTCGAGGCCGAGCCGATCGATTTCCAGCCGGGTCAACGCCCGATCGGCGACGCCGGCGTCGATCGCGTCGGCGCCGGCAGCATGGGCGAAATCGCGCACCCGGCGCAGCAGCCGACCGGCGATGCGCGGCGTGCCGCGGCTGCGGCGGGCGATCTCATGCTCGCCCTCGGTGGTGGTCGGGGCGCCGAGCAGCCGGGCGCCGCGGCGAACGACCTGCTCCAGCTCCTCGACCGAATAGAAGTTGAGCCGGACCGGGATTCCGAAGCGGTCGCGCAGCGGCGTGGTCAGAAGGCCCTGCCGGGTGGTTGCACCGATCAGCGTGAAGCGCGGCAGGTCGATCCGGACCGAGCGGGCCGAGGGCCCTTCGCCGATCATCAGGTCGAGCGCGCGATCCTCCATCGCCGGGTAGAGCACCTCCTCGACCGCCGGATTGAGCCGGTGGATCTCGTCGATGAACAGGACGTCGCCGTCCTCGAGATTGGTGAGCAGCGCGGCCAGATCGCCGGACTTGGCGATCACCGGGCCGGAAGTTGCGCGAAAACCGACCCCCATTTCCCGCGCCAGAATCCCCGCCAGCGTGGTCTTGCCGAGCCCCGGAGGGCCGAAGAACAGCACATGGTCGAGCGCCTCGCCACGTGCGCGAGCGGCGTTGACGAAGATGCGCAAATTCTCGCGCGCCGCCTGCTGGCCGACGAACTCGTCGAGGCTTTTTGGCCGAAGCGCGGCGTCGGCGTCCTCGGCCGTGCGCTCCGGCGTGGTCAGGCGGGCGGGATCGGTGGCGCTCATAAGCTTACTAAGTTCACGGAGAGAGGCGCCATTTGGCATGCCCGGTGTGACCTTATCGGCCAGGGTGCGACGTTTCGAATGTTCACAATGTTCACGGTGACACGCGCGCGCCGGCGAAGCGGCGCGCGGTAGGAACAACAGCTGGAGTTCAAAAACGTGGCCCGCCCGGTCATCCCGTCATGTTGCACATTTGTTCGGCGGTAGGACAGTGGATTTCGTGCGGCGCGGTGCTAGCCTGCGGCGGCAGCAGGGAGGCGAGTATGCGGATCGACCGGCGGACGATGTTGGCGGGTGGAGTGGCGCTGGCCGCGGCGCCGGCATTCGCGAAGCCGAAAGCGAAGGCGGACTGGTATGACCGGGCGATCATCATCGATGCGCTTGGCGGGGTCGGGCGACCCCTATGGGCCCGAGGACCATCTGCGCCTGAGCGAGCGGGCCTGGGCCGAAATGGTCGCGACCGGCGTGACCCTGCTGCGCGACACGGTGATGCCGGTCGGCAACGCCGGCCGATCCGTGGAAAGACCTATCAGGAGGATGTCGCGCTCAAGCACAACATCCTGAACGCCAACCCCGACCGGCTGTTGCTGGTGCGGACCGCAGCCGACATCCTGAAGTCCAAGCGGGAGAAGAAGTTCGGGGTGATCCTCGGCACCCAGGATACGTCGATGGTCGGGCCGGAGCTCGATCGGCTGGCGCAGCTCAAGAAAGACGGGGTGATGACCGTCCAGCTGACCTACAACAACCGCAACCTGGCGGGCGACGGGGCGCTGGAGCCGGCCAATGCCGGCCTGTCCAAGCTGGGCCGCGCGACCATCGAGCGGATCGAAAAGGAGAAGCTGCTGCTCGACCTCAGCCACGGCGGCGCGAAGACGATGGCCGAGGCGGCGGCCCATGCCAAGCGGCCGCTGGTGATCAGCCATACCGGCGCCCGGGCGGTGACCGACCATCCGCGCAACACCGCCGACGAGACGATCAAGGCGGTGGCCGACAAGGGCGGCGTGGTCGGCGTCTATTTCATGCCGTTCCTGCGAACCGACGGGAAAGCGAGGGCCGACGATGTCATCGCCCATGTCGAGCATGTCGGCCAGGATCGCCGGCGAAGACCATGTCGGCATCGGCACCGACAATGGCGTGCTGCCGACCCTGCTCGATGCCGCGACCAAGGCGAAGATGGATCGGTGGCAGAAGCAGCGGATCGACGCTGGAATTGCGTCGCCGGGCGAAGCGATCGGCGTCTATCCGCTGGTCGAGGATTATAACAGCGTCGACCGCTACCGCCGCTTCGTCCGCGACCTCGAGAAGCGCGGCTGGAGCCAGTCGCGCCTGGAGAAGCTGATGGGCGGCAATTTCCTGCGGGTCTACAAGGAGGCGTGGGGCGGGTAGGCATTGCCGTCATTGCGAGCAAAGCGAAGCAATCCAGTCTGGATCGCCACGTCGCTACGCTCCTCGCGATGACGATCTAATGAGTATGCTCGACGTCGCCCAAAATCTCGACCCACTCATGCTTGCGCTCTTCCCAGACGGAGAAACGGGGCTTGAGGAAATAAGGATCGTCGAACGCGCCGAGCGGGATGGCGACCAGCCCGTCGAACTTGCCTTCGATCCGGTAATGCACCGTCGACCCGCATTCGGGGCAGAAATGGTGGGTGATCCGGTTGCCGCTGTCGGCATGGTGGGTCCAGGTCTTTGACTTTCCCTCCAGCCGGACCTGTTCCTCCGGCCAGCGGGCCTGCGCCGAGAAGGCGCTTCCCGTCCGCTTCTGGCAGTCGAGGCAATGGCAGACGGACACCCGCACCGGATCGCCGGTTGCGGTGGCCTTTAGCTGCCCGCAGCGGCAGGAGGCCGAATGGCCGTTCAGTTCGCTGCCTTCCTCAGCGCCAGCCGCACCAGCGCGTCAAGGGTGGCGTCGGGGCCGAGCTCTTCGTTGGCGGCGGCGACGGCGGCGCTGGCTTCGGCTGGCTTGAAGCCGAGGTTGGCGAGGGCGGAGAGGGCGTCGGCAGCGGGGCCGCCGCGCGGAGGTGCAGCGCCGATCGCGCCGGCCAGCGCCGGCGCGCCCAGCTTGCCTGCCAGCTCGTTGACGATGCGCTGGGCGAGCTTGGGCCCGACGCCGTTGGCGCGGGACACCATCGCCTTGTCGCCGCGCGATACGGCGGTGGCCAGCTCCTCGGGGCCGAGTACCGACAGGATTGCCAAAGCGACGCGGCCGCCGACGCCCTGGACGCTGGTCAAGCTGGCGGAAGGACTCGCGTTCGCCGGCCGAGCCGAAGCCGAACAGGGTCCAGCCATCCTCGCGCACCTGTAGCTCGGTGAGGATGGTGACGTCGCCGCCGATCGGGCCGAGCGCATCCAAGGTGCGGCTGCTTGCCTGGACCTGATAGCCGACGCCATGAACGTCGACGATCGCGCTATCGGCGCTGATTTCGGCGAGGGTTCCGCGGAGGCGTGCGATCATCGCCACAGGGTCTAGGGCAAAACATCGCTTGTGCAAGGCATCGCCTTGCCCATCGCCGGTACAGCCGCCATGCAGGCGAGGATGGGGGAATTGGCAAAAGCTTCGCGCAACGAACGCCTGTGGCTGATGGCGATCCTGATCGTCGCGGCCGCTTTGAGGATCTGGACTTTCCGGCCCTACGGCCTCCACCACCCCGACGAGCTCTATCAATATCTTGAGCAGGCTCATCGGTTGATCTCGGGCCTCGGCATCGTGCCTTGGGAATATCGCGCGGACATGCGGAGCTGGTTGCCGCCGCTTCTGCTGACCATCCCCATGCGCCTTGGCGAAGCGATTGCCCCTGGAAGTCAGTTGCCGGTTTTCCTGGCAAAGGGGGTGATCGCCGCTGTCTCCCTGATACCGCTGCTGGCCGCCTACTCGCTGGGGCGCAGGGTTTCGGCCGCGCACGGCCTGGTGGCGGCGGCCGTGCTCGCGGTCTGGTTCGACAACATCTACTTCTCAGGTCACGTGCTTACCGAAGTGTTGGCCGTGGCCTGTTTCATGCCGGCAGCGGCTTTGCTCAGGCCTGACGGCTCCGCTCGGGCGACCATGGCCGCCGGAGCCCTGCTCGCGCTCGCCCTGATGCTGCGCTTTCACTACGGCCCGGCACTGGCCGTGTTCGCAATGATCACGGTTGGCAGAAGATGGAATCAGTGGAAGCAGCTGATCGCCGGCGGGCTGATCGTGATGGCGGGTTCCGGCCTGGTGGACGCCGCCATGGGGCAGCTGCCCTTCGGCTGGATCGCGTCCAATATCAATGAGAACCTGATCAAGGGCGGCGCAAACCGATTCGGCGTGTCCGGACCCTATTTCTACTTCTACATCATGGAAGAGCGCTGGGGCAGCCTGGCTCCGGTGCTTGCAGTCCTGCCGCTGTATGTGGCCCGCCGTTACCCCGGCCTGCTGTGCGCCGCATTCGTCAACCTGCTGGTCCACATGGCGATCGGGCACAAGGAGTTTCGCTTCATTTGGCTGACGGTTGAGATATTGCTTGTCCTTTCGGCCATCGCCTCCGTCTCCCTCCTGCGCAGCCTTCTTCCCGACCGGTTCAACGGCCGCTGGGGTCGCCGAATGGCGATGACGTTGCTCCTGGCCGGTTGGACGGGAGCGTCGGCCGCACTGGCTGCGACCGACACCATTTGGCCGAACTGGAATCTATTCGGGGCCAGGATGCAGGTCATGGCCGACGCCGGGCGACGTCCCGAACTTTGCGGGATCGCCGTCTATGGAATCGACTATTGGAGCGCTTCCTACACCTACTTTCAGCGGAGCGAACCGATCTATTTTCCCTGGCGGCCAGAGCCTGCCGCACGTCCGCTGGCGTTGAAGGGAGGTGCGCCCGGCTACAATTTCATCATGGCGCCGGCTGCCGCGACGGTCGAACTGCCAGGCGATTATCGCCCGCTGAGCTGCAGGTTTGACGGCACCGAGCGGATCTGCCTGTACCGGCGCACCGGCGGCTGCGATCCCCAATCGGCCAGGCATCTCTTGCTTCAGCGCGTCATCGCCAGCCGCGGCTACTAGGGAATGATGCCTATCCCCGAATGACGGCCCGGTTGCTGGCGAGATAATGCGCGTGGGTAATGGCTACCGCCAGCGCATCGGCCGCGTCGGGTCCGGCGATCTGGGCGCCGGGCAGCAGCCGCTGGACCATGGCGTGGACCTGCGCCTTTTCGGCGCCGCCGGTGCCGACCACCGCTTTCTTGACCAGCCGGGCGGCATATTCGCCGACCTCGATTCCAGCGCGGGCGGCGATCATCAGGACGACGCCGCGCGCCTGGCCCAGCTTGAGCGTCGACTGCGGGTTCTTGTTGACGAATATTTCTTCGACGGCGGCCGCTTCGGGGGCATGATCGGCGAGCAGCGCCTCGAGCTGCGAAGCGAGATGGGACAGGCGCTTGGGGAGGCTCTCCGAAGCATTGGTCTTGAGCTGCCCGTTGGCGAGGTGAATGAGGCGATTGCCGTCGGCCTGGACCAGGCCCCATCCCGTCGTTCCGAGACCGGGATCGAGGCCGAGGATTTTAGGCAAGCCGCTCCAACTCCTCGTCGGGGACGTCATAATTGCCCCAGACGGTCTGGATGTCGTCGTCTTCCTCGAGTGCGTCGATCAGCTTCATCAGCGTCGCTGCATCATCACCGGCGACGACGGTCTCGTTCTGCGGCTTCCAGCCGAGCTTGACCGATTCCGCTTCGCCCAGCGCGCCCTCCAGCGCCTTGGCGACCTCGTGGAGCGAATCCACCGAGGTCCAGATCTCATGGCCTTCCTCGTCGCTCCCGACATCGTCGGCTCCGGCATCGATCGCCGCCTCGAGCACCTTGTCGGCATCGCCGGCAGCGGCGCCATATTCGATCAGGCCCATCCGGTCGAAGCCGTGGCTGACCGAGCCCGATGCGCCCAAATTCCCCCCATTCTTGGAGAAAATGGTGCGGACATTGGTCGCGGTGCGGTTGCGGTTGTCGGATAGCGCCTCGACGATCAGCGAGACGCCGCCAGGGCCGAAACCCTCGTAGCGGATCTCTTCATAATTATCGCCCTCGCCCTTCGCCGCCTTGTCGATCGCCCGCTGGATATTGTCCTTGGGCATCGACTGGGCGCGGGCGGCGAGCACCGCGGCGCGCAGCCGCGGGTTCATGTCGGGGTCGGGCAGGCCCATCTTCGCCGCTACCGTGATTTCGCGCGAGAGCTTCGAGAACATCGCGGAGCGCTTTTTGTCCTGCGCGCCCTTGCGATGCATGATGTTCTTGAATTTGGAATGGCCGGCCATGCTAACCCCAAAAAGTGGTGCTTTTTGGGACCCCGAAAGGAAGTCCCCGCTATCTCTTAGTGCAGACCCAGCGCGTTGCGATAGGTTTCCAGCAACGCGTCGGCTTCGTCGCGGGCGTGCTTTTCCATTCTCCTGAGGCCGACGATCTTGCGCATCGTCTTGGTGTCATAGCCATTGGCCTTGGCTTCGGCGTAGACGTCCTTGACGTCGTCGGCGATGCCCTTCTTCTCTTCCTCAAGCCGCTCGATACGCTCGATGAACAGCCGCAGCTGGTCCGCCGCGACATTAGCCTCGCTCATTTGATATTGCCCTTCCGAATCTCACGAGATTGTCGAATTGAGGCGGCTCACTAGGCGAGCCCAAGCCTTGCCTCAAGCCGGTTGATCGAAGGTTGAACCCTCTCGAACAGTCGCTATGGCGTGCACATGCTGAAACCACGCGCCCGCAAGGTGAAGATCCTGGCCACGCTTGGCCCTGCATCGTCCAGCCCGGAGATCATCCGCGCCCTGATCGAGGCCGGCGCGGATGCGTTCCGCATCAACATGAGCCACGGCAGCCAGGCGGAAAAGGCCAAGCTGGTCCAGTTGATTCGCGCCCTCGAAAAGTCGCTGCACCGGCCGAGCACCATCCTGTTCGACCTGCAGGGGCCGAAGCTGCGCGTCGGCGCGTTCAAAGGCGGATCGGCCGAGCTGATCAACGGTCATATGTTCGTATTCGATCGCAACAAGGCGGCGGGCGATTCAACGCGCGTCGAGCTGCCGCATCCCGAGCTGTTCGAGGCGGTGGAGAAGGACACCCGGTTGCTGATCGACGACGGCAAGGTGCGGCTGAGGGTCGCGGCCGTGGACAAGGAACAGATTGCCGCGGTTGTGGAAGTCGGCGGCCGGGTCAGCAACAGCAAGGGAGTGAACGTCCCGGACGTGCTGGTCCCGATCCCCGCGCTGACCCCGAAGGATCGCGAGGACCTGGAGTTCGCGCTGCAACAGGGCGCCGATTTCATCGCCCTGTCGTTCGTGCAGCGGCCGGAGGACGTGGCCGAGGCGCGCGAACTGGTCGGCGACAAGGCGGCGCTGCTCGCCAAGATCGAGAAGCCGCAGGCGATCGAGCGGCTCGACGAGATCTTGGAACTGGCCGATGCGGTGATGGTGGCGCGCGGCGACCTGGGCGTCGAGCTTCCGCCCGAAGGCGTGCCGCCGCTGCAGAATCGGATCGTCGCCGCGGCGCGCCAGGCGGGCAAGCCGGTAGTCGTCGCCACGCAGATGCTGGAATCGATGATCGTTTCCCCGACCCCGACCAGGGCAGAAGTCAGCGACGTCGCCAACGCGATCTACGAAGGTGCCGACGCGGTCATGCTGTCGGCGGAAAGCGCGGCGGGCGCCTATCCCGTCGAAGCGGTGGCGATGATGGACAAGATCGGCCGCAGCGTCGAAGCGGATCCCATCTACTACGCCCGAATCCATTTCACCGAAACGCCGGCCGAGGCGACCACCGCCGACGCGCTGTCGGAAAGCGCCGCGCAGATCGTCGAAATCATCGGGGCCACCGCAATGGCCTGCTACACCTCATCGGGTTCGACGGCACGCCGGATCGCGCGCGAGCGGGCACAGGTGCCGACCCTGGCAATGACCGCGAGCATGAAGGTCGCCCGGCGACTGGGGCTGCAGTGGGGCGTTCACGCGGTCCACACCCGCGACGTCAACAATTTCGAGGAGATGGTCGGCAAGGCCAAGCGGATGGCGTTGCGCCATCACCTGGCCGAGGGCGGTGACAAGATGCTGATCATGGCCGGGGTGCCTTTCAAGACCAGCGGTTCGACCAATGTCATCCATGTGGTGAGGATCGTCGGCGACGAACTCGACAATTATTCGAGCGAGGGCTGAGCCCGCTCGAGCAGCGCCGGGATCTCCGCGGAAATCTCCCGAGCCAGATAGCCGATCGTCCCGACCTTTCTGGCCAGCGCGGCACCGGCCTCGCCGTGAAGCCAAACGCCCCAGAGCAGCGCCGCCAGCGGCTCCATGCCGCGGGCGAGCAGGCCGCCGATGATGCCGGCCAGGGTATCGCCGGAACCCGAGATGCCAAGCCCAGGCCCGCCGCCCCCATATTTCCAGGATCGGCCATCCGGGGCGACGACATGGCTTTGCGGGCCCTTGACCAGCACCAGCGCGCCATAGCGCTCGGCGCATTCCAGCCCGCAGCGCAGCGGATCGCGCCTGGCCCGGTCTTCGTCGCAACCGATCAGCGCCGCCATCTCGCGGTCATGGGGCAGGAGTATCGGCGTTGGCGCCGAGCGCGCCGCGCCCTCATGGGGCGGCAGGGCGTACAGCATGGCCGCGTCGAGCACGAGCCGGCCGAGTCCGGCGTCGAGCAAGTGGTGCGCAAGCAGTTCGCAAGCCTTGCCCTGCTGCATGCCGGGGCCCGCGACGACCGCATCGAAACCGTCCAACTCGGCGACGATCGTGCGCGCGGCGGAACGGGACAGCCCGCCGTCCCGCCCCATCGGCAGGGCGATGACCAAGGCTTCCGGCACGGCGAGCGCAATATGCGGGGCCATCGGCTCGACGGTGGCGATGTTGACCTTGCCGCAGCCCGCGCGCAGCGCTGCTGTCGCGGCAAGGACCGCCGAGCCCGGCGTCCGCCCACTACCGGCAATCAGCAGCAGCCTGCCATGCGCATCCTTGTCAGCCTCCCGGATTGGGGGAGGCGGATGTCGCTTCAGCTCATCAGGGGTAAGCGCAATGCAGCGGCTCATCGCGACCCGGTCATCTGCTCGGGCTCGGCGGTTCGCGGCGTGCCTTCCGCGTCCATCGGCGCGCCCATGTTCCAGATTGCGAGCCTGGGTACGCAAATGCTTTTTTCGTCGGCTTCGAAATCATAGGCGCAGATGCCGCAGTTCAAGATATCGGCCTGCTTGTCGATCGCCAGGATCTGCGCTTCGTCCAGCTCTTCCAAGATGTAGCGCATGCACAGCACCACCACCTGGTGGCAGACGACCAGCACGCGCCGGTCGGCGTAGTGGAGGTTGATGGTGTTGAGCACGCTTCGGAGGCGCAGGATGACGTCGGCCCAGCTCTCGCCGCCGGGCGCGCGATGATAGAATTTGCCGAGGCGGCGGCGGTGTTCGGCCTCCGTCGGATATTGCTCGCGAATGCCTTTGCTGGTGAGGCCGTCGAACACGCCGAACTCGCGTTCGCGCAGGCGCTCGTCGATGATCGACTTGGCCGGGCCGCCGAGCAGGGCGCCGGCATGGCAGATCGCCTCGGCAGTCTGGCGGGCCCGGATATAGGGCGAGGAGATGATGACCTCGGGCCGCTCGTTCTCCGGCAGTGAGGCGAACCAGCGGCCGGTCGCCTCGGCCTGCTGCCGGCCGAGCTCGGACAGCGGCACGTCGACGTCCCGGGTGTCGAGGTCGATGACGCTTAGTCCGGCCTGATGCGCCGCGTCGCGCGCTACGTTGCCCTGGCTTTGTCCATGGCGAACCAGCCACAGCCGTTCGGGCCAATTATGTCCGTGGCGCATGCCAGCCTCCTGTTCGGTCAGGCTAGGGAAAGCATGAAGCGGGTTTTTTCTCCACTCGTCGCGTTGTCCAGGAGGTGTACGACCTGCGATACTCCCGCCGTTGACGCTTTGCCTCACCCGTGGCAGCGCGCTGTCACAGGGAGAGCATATGTCGGCCACGACCATCGAACAGCTTGAAGCCAAGCGCGCCCAGGCGCGGCTGGGCGGCGGGGAAAAGCGCATCGCCGCGCAGCACGCCAAGGGGCGGCTGACCGCGCGGGAGCGGCTGACCGTGCTGCTCGACCCGGGCAGCTTCGAGGAAGTCGACATGTACGTCGAGCACAACTGCGTCGACTTCGGCATGGAGGACCAGAAGATCCCCGGCGACGGCGTGGTCACCGGATCGGGCACGATCAACGGCCGGCTGATTTATGTCTTCGCCCAGGATTTCACCGTGTTCGGCGGATCGCTGTCGGAGCGGCACGCGCAGAAGATCTGCAAGATCATGGACGCGGCGATGAAGGTCGGGGCTCCGGTAATCGGCCTCAACGACAGCGGCGGCGCGCGCATCCAGGAGGGCGTCGCATCGCTTGGCGGTTACGCCGAAGTGTTCCAGCGCAACGTGCTGGCCTCCGGCGTCGTCCCGCAGATCAGCCTGATCATGGGCCCCTGCGCGGGCGGCGCGGTCTATTCGCCGGCGATGACCGACTTCATCTTCATGGTGAAGGATTCAAGCTACATGTTCGTCACCGGCCCCGACGTGGTGAAGACCGTGACCAACGAGGTGGTGACGCAGGAAGAGCTGGGCGGCGCGGTAACCCACACCACCAAGTCGGGGGTCGCCGACGTCGCGTTCGAGAATGACATCGACGCGCTGCTGGCGACCCGCGACTTCTTCGACTTCCTGCCGCTATCCAATCGTCACGACATTCCCGAGCGGCCCTGCGCCGACCCGTGGGATCGTATCGAGGACAGCCTCGACACGCTGATCCCGCCGTCGGCCAACCAGCCCTATGACATGCATGAGCTGATCCGGAAGGTCGCCGACGAGGGCGACTTCTTCGAGCTTCAGCCGGCCCATGCCGCCAACATCATCATCGGCTTCTGCCGGATCGAGGGCCGCACCGTCGGCGTGGTCGCCAACCAGCCGATGGTGCTGGCCGGCTGCCTCGACATCAACTCGTCGAAGAAGGGCGCGCGGTTCGTCCGCTTCTGCGACGCATTCGACATTCCGATCCTGACCTTCGTCGACGTGCCGGGCTTCCTGCCGGGCGTCGGGCAGGAGCATCACGGGATCATCAAGCATGGCGCCAAGCTGCTGTTCGCCTATGCCGAGGCGACGGTGCCGAAGATCACGGTGATCACGCGCAAGGCCTATGGCGGGGCCTACGACGTCATGGCGTCGAAGCATCTGCGCGGCGATTTGAACTATGCCTGGCCGACCGCCGAGATCGCGGTGATGGGCGCCAAGGGCGCGGTCGAGATCATCTTCCGCAAGGACGCCGACAATCCCGAAGAGATCGCCAAGCGCACCCGCGAATATGAGGAGCGGTTCGCCAACCCGTTCGTCGCGGCGTCAAAGGGCTTCATCGACGAGGTGATCATGCCGCACTCGACGCGGCGACGGGTGGCGCTGGGGCTCAGGAAGCTGCGCGACAAGCAGCTCGAGAACCCGTGGAAGAAGCACGACAATATTCCGCTGTGACGTGGCACAAACCGTCATTGCGAGGAGCCGAAGGCGACTGCGGCAATCCAGGGTCGCTTCAGAATGGATGGATTGCTTCGTCGCTACGCTCCTCACAATGCGAGGAATGAAGCAGCCCGCAGTTTACATCATGGCTAATCAAGCGGAATGGGACGCTGTACACGGGCGTTACTTCCAACTTGCCGTCAACGCGCCTGGCACCATCGTAACGATTGGCCGACGGATTCACCGAGCGGTACGGCTGCAAATTGCTCGTCTGGTACGAATTGGCTGACACAATGGAAGGAGCCATTCTCCGCGAGAAGCAAATCAAGGCTGGCTCTCGTGCTAAGAAGCTTGCTTTGATCAAAACAATGAAGCTCCCGCATTGGTGCGACTTGTTTGATGAAATTTCCGCTGGAGGATAGGGCAGGCTGGATTGCTTCGCTGCGCTCGCAATGACGGATGGAACTATGAAACTCGGCAGACTTAACCATGTCGGCGTGGCGACCCCGTCGATCGAACATTCCGTCGCCATGTACCGCGAGCGGATGGGGGCGGAGGTGGTGCGGGAGCCGTTCGACCTGCCGGCGCAGGGGGTACGGGTCTGCTTCGTCGACACGCCCAACAGCCAGATCGAGCTGATCGAGCCGCTCGGCGCGGACTCGCCCATCGTCAAATTCCTCGAGCGCAACCCCGAAGGCGGGCAGCATCACCTCTGCTTCGAGGTGCCGGACATCGAGGCGGCGCGGGCCTTCTACGACGGCAAGGGAGTGCGCATCCTCGGGCCGACGCGAATCGGGGCGCATGGCACGCCGATCTTCTTCCTTCACCCGAAGGACATGGGCGGGGTGCTGACGGAGATCATGGAATCGCCAAAGCAGGCGCACTAGCCATGCGGATGGCGCGAACCATGGTGGCGTTGTTGATCGCCTGCTCGCCGGCCGCCGCACGATCGCCGGAGCTGAGCTTACCGCAAACCGCCGCTCCATCCGCGAAGCCTGGGGTCCAGGCCATTGGCGACGGCGCTTTTCTTTATCGACCGGACGCAAGTGCGGCTCGCCCCAGGCCATTGCTCGTCCTTCTCCACGGTGCGGGAATGTCGGCGCGCGCCTTTCTCGAAGGCTCGCGCGGCGAAGCGGAACGGTGCGATTGCCTGCTGCTGTCGGTCCAGTCGGCAGGGGCCACATGGGACACGGTTGGCCTGGTGGCGCGGGCGGGTGCGGGCCGGGTGACGGCGGATCGCCTCTATGGCGCCGATACCGGTCGGGTCGAGCGAGCGCTGGGGATTGCGCTGAGGTCGGGCGATGTCGATCGACACTCGGTGCTGCTTGCGGGTTTCTCCGACGGGGCGAGCTATGGCCTAAGCCTCGGGATTGCCAATCCGGGGGTGTTTCGCGGCGTGGTCGCCATCGCGCCGGGCTTCCATCTCGAGCCGGCGGCGATCGATCCCCGGCAGCGGCTCTTCGTCGCCCATTCGCCGCAGGATCGGACCCTGCCCTTTGCGCGCACTCGTGACGCGACCGTGGGGCCGCTGAAGCGCGCCGGCTTCAACTTGCGCTTCCGGCCGTTTGAGGGCGGGCACAGGATCGATCCGCAGGTGCTTGCAGAAGGGGTCGATTTCGTGTTGGGGCGCGAACGCACCAAAGGCTAAAGGAATGCTCGATGGCCAAGCATTACGCCACCATCCGCTGGTTCGCCTCGCCCGGCGAGAATTTCGCCAAGGGGCAGTATAGCCGCGCGCATAGCTGGAATTTCGACGGGCTGGCGAATGTCGCGGCTTCTGCATCCCCTCACATCGTCCCAATGCCCTGGGCCAATCCGGACGCGGTCGACCCGGAGGAGGCGTTCGTCGCCAGCGCGGCCAGCTGTCACATGCTGTTCTTCCTCGACTTTGCGCGACATGCCGGGCTGATCGTCACCGGCTATGAGGACGAGGCGGAGGGCGAGATGCACAAGGGCAGCGACGGCAAGACCCGCATCACCCGCATCACGCTCCGGCCGGGAATCGTGTTCGGCGGTGAGGAGCCGGACCAGGCAGCGATCGACGAGCTGCACCACAAGGCGCACGAGGCCTGCTTCATCGCCAATTCGATCACGTCGGAGGTGGTTGTCGAAGCGCGTCGATCGTCGGTTTGAAGCTTACTCGAACTCGACGATGATCTGATCGACCGCGAGGCTGTCGCCGGCCTTGGCCGCGGTCGACTTGACCGTCGCGCTCTTCTCGGCGCGGAGGATATTCTCCATCTTCATTGCCTCGACCACCGCGACCGGCTGGCCGGCCTCGACCTTGTCGCCGGCCTTGACCTCCAGTCGGGTCAGCAGCCCCGGCATCGGCGCCAGCACGAAGCGGCTCATGTCCGGCGGCACCTTCTCGATCATGTGCCTGGCCAGCTCGGCCACGTGCCGCGGCATGACCTGTACCTGATGCGCCGCGCCTCGCGTGGTCAAGGTCCAGCCGCGGCCCTTCTTGGCCACCTGGACGATGCGCGATCGCCCGTCCATGTCGGCCACCAGCAGCCGGTCGGCCGGCGACCAGTCGCCGACCACGTCGATCGCCTCGCCGCCGTCGACGATGGCGAGATTGCCGCCGTCATAGGGCGCGATTGCGACGGTGAATTCGCGTTTCCCAATTCGAACGGCCTGAACGGCTTCAGGGAAGCAGGGGTCGCCCAATTGCCCGTCGATCAGCGCCGCTCGCGTTTCATGGGTCAACTCGACGATCGCGGCCAAGGCGGCGAGATCGGTCAACAACTCCTCATCGGCCGGGGCGCCGGTGAACCCTTCCGGATATTCCTCGGCGATGAAGCCGGTGGTGAGATTGCCCTCGCGAAAGCGCGGGTGCTGGAGCAGCGCGGAGAGGAAGTCGACATTGTCCGACACGCCGTTGATCTGGAACGCGTCCAATGCCTCGACCGCAGCCTCCGCCGCTTCCTCCCGGGTTGGCGCCCAACTGATCAGCTTGGCGATCATCGGATCGTAGAACATGCTGATTTCGGAGCCTTCCGCGACCCCGTCGTCGACGCGGATGCGGGGGAAGTCGGACTTGCCCGCCCCAACCTCGTTCGCGATTGCCGGCGGGCGGTACGTCGTCAGCCTACCCGTGCTCGGCAGGAACCCGCGATAGGGGTCCTCGGCATAGACGCGAGCCTCGATCGACCAGCCGTTGAGCGGGACGTCTTCCTGCTTGAGGGCCAGCTTCTCGCCCGCGGCGACGCGGATCATCTGTTCGACCAGATCGATGCCGGTGGTTTCCTCGGTCACCGGATGCTCGACCTGCAGCCGGGTGTTCATTTCGAGGAAGTAGAAGCTTTCTCCCGTCGGGTCCGCGCCGGAAACGATCAGCTCGACCGTGCCGGCGGAATGGTAATCGACCGCCCGGGCCAGCGCGACGCACTGCTCGCCCATCGCCTTGCGCATTTCGGGTGACACGAATGGCGACGGCGCTTCCTCGATCACCTTCTGGTGGCGGCGCTGGATCGAGCATTCGCGCTCGTTCAAATAGAGGATGTTGCCGTGCTTGTCGCCGAGGATCTGGATCTCGATGTGGCGCGGGTCCTCGATGAATTTCTCGATGAAAACCCGGTCGTCGCCGAAGCTGGCGAGGCCTTCGCGCTTGGTCGCCTCGAAGCCTTCGCGGACGTCCTTCTCGTGGAAGGCGAGCCGCATGCCCTTGCCGCCGCCGCCAGCCGAGGCCTTCATCATCACCGGGAAGCCGATGTCCGTCGCGATCTTCACCGCCTCGTCGGTCGTGGCGATGTCGCCGAGATAGCCGGGCACGACATTGACGCCTGCCTTTTTGGCCAGCTTCTTGGATTCGATCTTGTCGCCCATCGCGGCGATGGCCTTGGACGGTGGACCGATGAAGGCGATCCCGGCCTTCTCCAGCGCCTCGGCGAAGCTGGTTCGCTCGCTCAAGAAACCGTAGCCCGGATGCACCGCCTCGGCCCCTGTCGCCTTGCAGGCGTCGATGATCAGCTCGGCCTTGAGATAGGATTCCGCCGCCGGCGCCGGTCCCAGCCGCACGCTCTCGTCGGCCATTCGCACATGCGGGGCGCGCGCGTCGGCATCGGAATAGACGGCGACCGTCTTGATCCCCATCCGCCTGGCGGTGCGGATGACGCGGCAGGCGATTTCGCCTCGGTTGGCGATGAGGATTTTCTTGAACATCAGCCGTCGCCCCTAATCAACTTCCAAGCGGGGGCCACGACTTTCACAAAGAAAGCGATCCCGCATCCTAATTCGATCAACCCGAACAGTGAGAAAATCAGCCAACTGTCGCCGCCCAAAATTGACGCGAAGACACCGAATGCAATCCCCGCCAATCCGGCAAGAATGAGAATAAGGCTGATGCGCGATTGCAGCCGGCAGGATGAGCGCAGACGAGGTCCTCACTCCGCAGCTTCCTCGACCGGCGGCTTGTTGTGGCCGAGCAGGCGCAGCACCTCGTCCGCAGCGTCGGCGAGATTGGTGCCCGGCCCGAAGATCGCCTGGACCCCCGCCTCGCGCAGCATGGCATAGTCCTGCGGCGGGATGACGCCGCCGGCGACTACCTTGATGTCCGGCCGCCCGGCCTCCTTCAACGCCGCGATCAGCTCGGGGATCAGCGTCTTGTGGCCCGCGGCGAGCGACGAGGCGCCGACCACGTCGACGTCATGCTCGACCGCCATTTCGGCGCTCTCGCGCGGAGTCTGGAACAGGGGCCCGGCGATCACCTCGAACCCGAGGTCGCCGAACGCCGAGCTGACCAGATTGGCCCCGCGGTCGTGGCCGTCCTGACCCATCTTGGCGACCAGGATGCGCGGGCGTCGGCCCATCCGCTTGGCGACCGCTTGCGTTCCCGCGACCGCCTCCTTCCAGCGTCCGTCATTGCGCCGGCCATAGATGCCGCGCACCGGCTCCGGGTTGGTGTGGTAGCGGCCGAACGCCCGCTCCAGCGCGTCCGAAATTTCGCCGAGCGAGCAGCGCACGCGGGCGCACTCGACGGAGAGGGCGAGGAGGTTGGTCTCCAATGCCTCTCCCTGGAGGGAGAGGGTAGGGTGAGGGTGTGCGGCGTCAGAATTCGAGCGCTGAGCCCCCTCACCCCGGCCCTCTCCCCGCCGGGGAGAGGGGGTCAGTTGCGCCGCCTCCTCCAGCGCATCCAGCGCCGCCCGCACCTTGGCCTCATCCCGAGCGGCCCGCATCTTCTCCAGTCGCGCGATCTGGCCGGCTCGAACCCTGGCGTTATCGACCTCGAGGATGTCGAGATGTTCTTCTGCCGGCAGCCGGTAGCGATTGACGCCGACGATCACCGTCTCGCCGGTGTCGACCTTGGCCGCGCGCTCGGCGGCGGCTTCCTCGATCCGCATCTTGGGCAGCCCTTCCGCGACCGCCTTGGTCATGCCGCCATGCTGCTCGACCTCTTCGATCAGCGCCCAGGCCCGCTCTTCCAGCTCCCGCGTCAATGCCTCGACATACCAGGAACCGCCGAGCGGGTCGGCGACGGCGGTCACGCCGCTTTCCTCGGCCAGGATCAGCTGGGTATTGCGGGCGATGCGGGCCGAGAAATCGGTCGGTAGCGCGATCGCCTCGTCGAAGCTGTTGGTGTGCAGCGACTGGGTCCCGCCCAGCACCGCGGCCAGCGCCTCGATGGTGGTGCGGATGACATTGTTATAGGGGTCCTGCTCGGTCAGCGACACGCCCGACGTCTGGCAGTGGGTGCGGAGCAGCTTCGACTTTTCCGACTTGGCGCCGAGCTCGGTCATGATCCGCGCCCAAAGCGTCCGCGCCGCGCGCAGCTTGGCGACCTCCATGAACAGGTTCATGCCGATGCCGAAGAAGAAGCTCAGCCGCGGCGCGAAATCGTCGATGTCGAGCCCGTCGGCCTTCGCGACCCGGACATATTCCATGCCGTCGGCCAGCGTGTAGGCCAGCTCCTGCACCGCCGTCGCCCCGGCCTCGTGCATATGATAGCCGGAGATGGAGATCGAATTGAACCTGGGCATCTCCTCCGCGCAATAGGCGATGATGTCGGACACGATCCGCATCGAGGGTTCCGGCGGGTAGATATAGGTGTTGCGGACCGCGAACTCCTTGAGGATGTCGTTCTGGATCGTGCCGCTGAGCTGCCCACGCGGAACGCCCTGCTCCTCGCCGGCGACGATGTAGAAGGCCATCACCGGCAGCACCGCGCCGTTCATCGTCATGCTGACCGACATTTCGCCCAGGGGAATGCCGTCGAACAGCAGCTTCATGTCCTCGACGCTGTCGATCGCTACGCCGGCCTTGCCGACGTCGCCCGCGACGCGCGGATGGTCGCTGTCGTAGCCGCGGTGGGTGGCCAGGTCGAAGGCGACCGACAGGCCCTTCTGTCCGGCAGCCAGGTTGCGGCGGTAGAAGGCGTTCGATTCTTCGGCGGTGGAAAATCCGGCGTACTGGCGGATGGTCCAGGGCCGGCCCGCATACATGGTCGCATAGGGACCGCGGGTGTAAGGCGGCAGGCCCGGCAGGCCGCTGTCGATCCCGGCCGCGTCTTCGGGGCCATAGACGTTCTTGAGGCGGATATGCTCGGGCGTTTCGCGCTCCAGCGAACGGCCCTTGCTCTCCTTGTCGGCCAGCGCCTTCCAGTCGTCGTAATTCGGCTTATCGGTCATCGTCTCCGCCCCTAGCGCCGCTCGGTGGCAATGCCAATCGAGTTCCCCGGCGAAGATGACGGAACGGCATGCCCACCAGACGCTGACGCATGGCCCAGCGCGCTACGGCAGGCGCGCTAGCGCGCTGGACTGGGCCCCTGCCTTCGCAGGGGAACTAGCGATTCCTGAGCTCCACACGGCGCAATTTCCCCGTCGCGGTCTTGGGCAGCGCCTCAACAAATTCGATCTCGCGAGGATATTTGTAGGGCGCAATTATTGCCTTCACGAAATTCTTTAGCTCAGTGATCAGTGCGTCGTCCGGGGTCACATCGGCCGCAGCGACGACGAAGGCTTTTACCTTCTGCCCGCGCTCGGGGCACGGCACGCCGACAACCGCGCACTCGGCGACCGCGGGGTGGGCCAGCAGCGCATTCTCCACTTCCGGCGCGCCGATATTGTAACCCGAGCTGACGATCATGTCGTCGCTGCGGGCGACGTACCAGAAATAGCCGTCGGCATCCTTGCGGTAGGTGTCGCCGGTCAGGTTCCAGCCATTCTGGACATAGCTCAGCTGGCGCTCGTCATCGAGATAGCGGCAGCCGGTCGGGCCCTTGACCGCGAGCCGGCCTTCGCCCTCGGCCATCGGCTGGCCCTCGGCGTCGAGCACGGTCGCCGCATAGCCCTTCACTGCGCGGCCGGTGGAGCCGGGCCGGATGGCCTCGCCGCTTTCGCAAATGAAGATGTGCATCAGCTCGGTCGAGCCGATGCCGTCGACGATCGAAATGCCGGTGCGTTCCTTCCAGGCTTCCCAGCTGGCCTTGGGCAGATGCTCCCCGGCGGACAGGCAAGATTTCAACGTCTTCAGCGCAGCATCGAGTTCGGGCTGCGAGAGCATCGCCTTGTAGGCGGTCGGAGCCGTGGCGAGATGGCTCACGTCGAACTTCGCGATCGCCTCGAGCATCGCGGCCGGGGAGGGTTGCTCGATCGTCGCGCAAGCTGCGCCGAACCGCAGCGGGAACATCAAGGCCGCGCCCAGTCCGAAGGTGAAGGCGATCGGAGCGCTGGTCAGGACGATGTCGCCCGGACCCATCCGGAAATGGGTGGCGGCGAAGGTGTCGCAGGGAGCGAGGATATCGCGGTGGAACTGGATGCAGCCCTTGGGAATGCCGGTGGTGCCGCTGGTGAAGGCGATCAGCGCCGGGTCGTCGCGGCCGGTGTCGACCGGTCGGAGCGGGGCGAGGCTCGGCGCAGCGCGTCTCAAGCTCGCCCTTGCCATAGTCGCCGTCATATTTGGCGAGATGCTTGATATGCCGCGTCTGCTCGGCCGCCGCGCGGAAATCGCCGATGAAGCGGCTGTCGACGATCGCGTGGCTGATTTCGGCGGTGTCGATCACGGTCGCGATCTCGCCTGGTCGGAGCAACGGCATGGTCGTCACCACCACGCCGCCGGCCTTGAGCACGCCAAGCCAGGCGGCGAACAGGGAGTAGCCGTTCGGCCCGCGGAGCAGCACGCGGTTGCCGGGGACGAGGCCCATCTCGTCGACCAGCAGCCGGGCGATGCGGCCGCTGAAATCGTCGAGTTCGCCATAAGTCCAGCGGCCGTGCGCATTGGTGACGGCGAGATCAGCGGGCTTGCCGCCTTTCAGCAGCTCTGCCGCAGCATTGAGGCGTTCCGGATAGTCGAGCAGCAGAAATTCCGGCAGCTGGTCTGCCGGCGGCAGACGGTCACGAACGAAACTGTCGTAGCTCATTCCGGAACCACCGCCGTCGCCTCGATTTCGACCATCGCCTGCGGCTCGACCAAGCGCACCACCTCCACCAGTGCCATCGCCGGATAGTGGGGCCCGACGATTTCCTTCCACGCCGCGCCGATCTCCTCGAGGCTGGCAAGATAGGCGTCGATCGACGTGACATAGCAGGTCAGGCGGACGAGATGCTGCGGTCCGGCGCCGTCCTGGCCGATGATCGCGACGATGTTCCTCAGCACCTGCGCGAATTGGCCGGCGAGCGTGTTCGATACGAAATGCTCCTGCTCGTCCCAACCGACCACGCCGGCGGTGACGACCAGCCGGCCGGGTGCTCCGATGCCGTTGGAGTAACCCTTTGGTCGCGGCCAGCCGGGGGGGAGAAGGGTCTTCATCGGCCGTACCACATGACTATGAACACGAACGTAAGCAGCATGGTCAGTGCGCCCAGTGCGAACGAGCCAGCTGTCAGTGCGATATCCCGGCGATTCATCTGCGATGTTCCTTTAGCAAATCGCGGGCGATGATCATCCGCTGAACCTCGCTCGCGCCCTCGTAAATGCGCAGCGCGCGGATCTCGCGGTATAGCTCCTCGACCTTGGCGCCCTTGGTGACGCCGAGACCGCCGTGCATCTGGACGGCGGCATCGATCACCTTCTGCGCTTCTTCGGTAGCATTCAACTTCGCCATGGCTGCAGCGCGACGGTTGTCCGCCTCGCCCAAGTCCTGCTCCCAAGCTGCGCGGGCGATCAGAAGTTCGGAAGTGTCGACGCCCAGCTTCATCCCCGCCAGCCTGTCCCAGGTCACAGGGTTGTCGGCGAGCACGCCATCGCCGAGCTTGCGGCGTCGTCGCAAATTCGAGCGCTTCGTCAAGCGCCCGCCGAGCGAAGCCGAGTGCCGCCGCTCCGACCGTCACCCGAAACAGGTTCAGCGTCTGCATCGCGACCTTGAAGCCTTCGCCCTCGCGGCCGAGCAGCTCTGCCTTGACGCCGTCGAACGTCAACCTGGCCAATGGGTGGGGCGCAATCACCTCGATCCGCTCGGCGACTGCCAGCCCGTCCGATCGACCTTCGACAATGAATGCGCTGATGCCCCGGGCACCCTCGTCCGCCGAGCCACTTCGGGCAAACACCGTGAGGATGTCGGCGATCGTGCCGTTGCTGATATAGCTTTTCTCGCCGGTCAGTCGCCATTCGCCGTCGACCTGCACCGCGCGCATGGCGATGTTTGCCGCATCGCTGCCCGTTTCGGGTTCCGTCAGCGCATAGGCCGCAATCCGCTCGCCGGACGCCACGCCGTGCAGCCACTCGCCCTTCTGCGCATCGCTGCCGAACAGGCTGATTGCCCCGGAGCCAAGCCCCTGCATGGCGAATGTGAAGTCTGCCAGGCCGCTGTGATAGGCGAGGGTGGACCGGGCAATGGCAAGGCTACGGACGTCAGGTTTGGAACCGTCGAGCGAGACGCAGAGAGAAAGGAATCCGCCGGCACCCAGCCTCATCGCCAGATCGACGCATGCCGCGTCGACGTCGACATGATCCGGGCTGCCCAGCTCTAGCCGGCACCAGTCTTCGAGCCGCTTCGCCAACTCGCGGTGGCGCGGCTCGAAGAACGGCCAGTCGAGCCAGTCAGTCACCTTGAACTCCGGCCTCCGCCTGGCAGCGAACGCCTCATAGGCGCGGCGGAAATCGTTGGTCTTCATGCATTCGGCCTGGGCTTCGGCTTCCATGTCGAGCGCGGTTTCGATCGACACGTGCCATTCGGCATCAAGCTGGCGCTTGGTCATGTAATGAGCCTGGACCGGACCGCTGGCCAGCTCACGCGCCAGCGCCAGCGCTTCGGCCTGAACGTCGTCGACGATGCGGCTGAAGAAGCCCCATCGCTCGCCCTCCTCCGCGGTCATCGAGCGGCCGGTGAACAGCAGCTCGGCCGCTCGGCCATGGCCGATGATCCTGGGCAAAATTGCGCACGCGCCCATGTCGGCGCCGCTGAGGCCGACGCGGGTGAAGAGGAACGCGGTTTTCGCGTTAGGCGCGGCGAGACGGAGGTCGCTGGCCATGGCGATGATCGCGCCAGCGCCGGCGCAAATGCCCTCGACCGCGGCGACGACCGGTTGCGGGCAGGAGCGCATCGCCCGGACCAGGTCGCCGGTCATGCGGGTGAACTGGATCAGCCCGCTATCGTCCATCCGCGTCAACGGGCCGATGATCTCATGCACGTCGCCGCCGGAACAGAAGTTGCCCCCGGCGCCGGTGACGACCACGCATTTGACCGCCGGCGTATGCTCGAGTTCGTAGAACAGTGTCGCGGAGCTCGGCATAGCTGTCGAACGTCAGCGGGTTCTTCTTCTCCGGCCGGTTGAGCGTGACGGTGGCGACGTCGCCATCGAAATCCCACAGGAAATGGCTTGGCTCGAGATTGTTGGGATCGATGCTCATGCGGTGGTGCCGCCATCCACGGTGAGGCATGCGCCGGTGATCGAATGGCTGTCGGGCCGACAGAGGAAGGCGATCGACGCCGCTACTTCTTCCGACGTCACGAAGCGGCCGCTGGCATTCATCGCCGCGAGCGCTCCTCGTGCTTCCTCGCCGCTGCGCCCGGTGGCGCGCTGGATACGCTCGGCGCTCTCGTCGACCATCGGCGTATCAACGAAGGACGGGCAGACCGCGTTCACCGTAAGGCTGGTCTTGACATATTCCAGGGCCAGGCTGCGCATGAGGCCAACCGCTCCATGCTTGGACGCGGCATAAGGGGCGGCGAAGGGGGCGCCCTTGAGCCCCGCGACCGAGGCAACGATGACCAGCCGCTTGTCCTCGCCCTGCAGCAGGTCGGGAAGGCACAGTTGCGCTCCGTCGAACAACGCCGTCAGGTTGGTGGCAATGATCTTGTCCCAGGCCTCGCGGCTGGTGCGCTGGAAGGGAGCGCTGTCGCCAATGCCGGCATTGAGGACGACATAATCGAGCGGGCCATGAGCCGCTCGGGCGTCCTCGATAGCATCTTCCAATGCATCCCGATCGGTCACATCGCAGGCGATCACCAGCCCGCCGAACTCGGCCGCGACCGATTCCAGCGGCTCGCGTCGGCGGCCGATCAGCGTCACCCTGGCCCCTTCGGCGGCCAACATTCTCGCCGTGGCTGCGCCGATGCCGGTGCCGCCGCCGGTGATCAGTGCGTGACGTCCATCAGCCCAGCCCATCGCATCCCCTCTTTTTCCCTGCTTGGCCCATGGTTGAAGAAGTGGCAAGCGACGGGCACAGCCTGTCCGATGGACCGGCAAGCACGGCGCTGACGTGCAATGGAGGAGGAAATCGCACTATGAAGACCCGCGCCGCCGTCGCCTTCGAAGCCAAGCAGCCGCTCGAGATCGTCGAGCTCGACCTCGAAGGGCCCAAGGCCGGCGAGGTGCTGGTCGAGATCATGGCGACCGGCATCTGCCACACCGACGCCTACACGCTCGACGGCTTCGACAGCGAGGGCATCTTCCCCTCGATCCTCGGCCATGAAGGCGCGGGGATCGTGCGCGAGGTCGGCGCCGGGCGTGACCAGCGTGAAGCCGGGCGACCACGTCATCCCGCTCTACACGCCCGAATGCCGCCAGTGTAAGTCGTGCCTCAGCGGCAAGACCAACCTGTGCACCGCGATCCGCGCCACCCAGGGCAAGGGGCTGATGCCCGACGGCACCAGCCGCTTCAGCTACAAGGGCCAGACCGATCTTCCATTACATGGGCTGCTCGACCTTCTCGAACTTCACCGTGCTGCCCGAGATCGCGGTCGCCAAGATCCGCGAGGACGCGCCGTTCAAGACCAGCTGCTACATCGGCTGCGGGGTGACCACCGGCGTCGGCGCGGTGGTCAACACCGCCAAGGTCGCAGCCGGGCGACAACGTCGTCGTGTTCGGCCTCGGCGGCATCGGCCTCAACGTCATCCAGGGCGCGAGGCTGGTCGGCGCGGACAGGATCGTCGGCGTCGACATCAACCCGGACCGCGAGGAATGGGGCCGCCAGTTCGGCATGACCGACTTCCTCAACACGCAAGGGCATGAGCCGCGACGAGATCGTCGCCAAGGTCGTCGAGCTGACCGACGGCGGCGCCGACTACACCTTCGACTGCACCGGCAACACCGAGGTGATGCGCACCGCGCTGGAATGCTGCCACCGCGGCTGGGGCACCAGCATCATCATCGGCGTGGCCGAGGCGGGCAAGGAGATCGCCACCCGCCCGTTCCAGCTGGTCACCGGCCGCAACTGGCGCGGCACCGCGTTCGGCGGCGCCAAGGGCCGCACCGACGTGCCCAAGATCGTCGACTGGTACATGGACGGCAAGATCGCGATCGACCCGATGATCACCCACGTCCTGACGCTCGAGGAGATCAACAAGGGCTTCGACCTGATGCACGCCGGCGAAAGCATCCGCAGCGTGGTGGTCTACTGATGCCGGACAAGGTCAACCTGGCCGACAAGCTTTCGCAGCTTTTCCGACCATTGGGCGCCGCGGATCGTGGCCCGCTACAACGATCATGAAGTGCGGCTGGTGAAGGTCGAGGGCGAGTTCGTCTGGCACAGCCACGACGACACCGACGAGCTGTTCCTGGTGCTCGACGGCGAGCTGGACATGCGAGCTCCGCGATCGGACGGTGACGCTTGAGCCAGGCGAGCTGATCGTCGTGCCGAAGGGCATCGAGCATCGGCCGGTGCGCGCAAGGGCGAGGTCAAGCTGCTGCTGATCGAGCCGACAGATATGCCCAATACCGGCGATCCGGCAACTGCGACGATCGCCGTCGAAATCTGAGGAGGAGGGACGAATGTTCAGCCATGTGATGGTCGGGTCGAACGATCTCGAACGGTCGCGGAAATTCTACGACGCGCTGTTCGGCAAGCCGGCGCAGGACCGACGACAAGGGCCGGCTGAGTTATGGCCGGCGCGGCGCGCGTTTTCATGGTGTCGCAAGCCGATCGACGGCCAGGCCGGCCGACCACGGCAATGGCTGGCACCATCGGCTTCGCCTTCGACAGCCCGGAGGAAGTCGATGCCTGGCACGCGGCCGGCTGCGCGGCCGGCGGCACGCAACTGCGAGGATCCGCCCGGCTATCGCGAGAACCCGTTCGGCAAGCTCTATCTCGCCTATCTGCGCGATCCCGACGGCAACAAGCTGTGCGGCTTGCACCGCCCCGAGCAATGACGCTCGAAACCATCAGCGAGGTCAAGAGCCACGGCGGCGTGCAAGGGGTCTACCGCCACGCCTCGTCGGCGACCGGCACCGACATGACCTTCGCCGTGTTCATGCCGCCGCAGCCGGAGCGTGGCGAACCGCTGCCGGTGCTGTGGTATCTGTCGCGGCCTTACCTGCACCCACGCCAATGTCACCGAGAAAGGCGAATATCGCGCCGCCTGCGCCGAGCATGGCTCATCTTCGTCGCGCCCGGACACGTCAGCCCGCGCGGCGATGGCGTGCCCGACGATCCCGAAGGCGCCTGGGACTTCGGCCTGGGCGCGGGCTTCTATGTCGATGCGACCGAGGCGCCCTGGTCGGCCAACTACCGGATGTGGAGCTATGTCACCGAGGAGCTGCCGGCGCTGGTCGCGGCAGCATTTTCCGGTCGACCATGGCGCGGCAGGGGATCACCGGCCATTCGATGGGCGGCCATGGCGCGCTGACCGTCGCGCTGCGCCATCCCGGCCGCTTCCGCTGCGTGTCCGCCTTCGCGCCGATCGTTGCGCCGAGCCAGGTGCCCTGGGGCGACAAGGCGCTTGTCCGCTATCTTGGCGCGGATCGCGCGGCCTGGCGCCGGCATGATGCGGTCGCGCTGATCGAGGACGGCGCCCGGCTCGCCGAACTGCTGGTCGACATCGGCGAGGCCGACCCTTTCCTCGAACGCGAACTGAAGCCGGAGCTGCTGGAGCGGGCCTGCGCCGATGCCGGCATCCCGCTGACTCTCCGCCGGCAGCCTGGCTACGACCACAGCTATTACTTCATCTCGACCTTCATGGCCGACCATGTCCGCTGGCATGCGGAGCGGCTGAGCGGTGATTGCCGGTCTCGAGCCCTGGGCGCAGCAGGCGCTTGGCGTGGCTTCCGGGCTTGTTGACCGGCGTGCTGGTCGGGCTGGAGCGCGGGTTCAAGCTGCGCAACCAGAAGGAAGGCTACCGGGTTGCCGGCATCCGTACCTTCAGCCTGATCGGGCTGGGTGCCGGCATCTCGGGACTGATCAGCAGTACCCAGCCGTTCGCGGCGGGTGCGATCGTCCTTGGCATGCTGGCGTTTCTGGCGATCGCCTATGCACCCAAGCTCAAGGCCAAGGGCGACGTCACCAGCCCGATCGCGGCCGCGGCGACCATCGCCGTCGCTTTCCTCGGCGGCACGGGCAGCGTTGGCCTTGCGCTGGCCTGCGCGGCGATCATCGTGCTGATCCTCGCGCTGCGGGACGAGGTCCACGGCTTCGTCGACCAGCTCGACGAAAAGGATGTGAAGGCCCTGGCGCGGTTCGCGGTGATCGCGCTGGCCATCCTGCCGTTCCTGCCGGACCAGAATTTCGGCCCCTACGATGCCTGGAATGCAGCCAAGCTTTGGTGGGTGGTGATCCTGGTCACCGGCTTTTCGTTCGCCGGTTACATCGCCAACCGGATTTTCGGCGCCCGGCACGGGACCATCGCCACGGCAGTCATCGGCGGCGCCTATTCCTCGACCGCCGTCACCCAATCGCTGGCGCAACGGCTCGGAAGCGGCGAGGGCGGCGGAGCCGAGCCTGCCGGAATCGCTCTGGCCAGCGCCGTCATGTACCTGCGGGTGCTGGTGCTCGTTGCGATATTGGCGCAGCGGTTGATAATTCCGTTCGCACTAGTCATCGCGCCGGCGCTGGTAGTCGGCTGGCTGGCAGGATGGTGGCTTTATCGGCGGGCGCCCCATCAGGAAGGTCCGGCGCCGCCCGGCAACCCCATCGCCTTGGTGCCGGCCCTGACGTTCCTGATCTTTCTCGCCCTGGCTGCGGTCGCCGCGCGCTGGGCAGAGGCGCGCTTCGGTCAGGAAGGAATCGCGGTCCTGCTGCTGATCATGGGCAGTCTCGATGTCGACGCGGCGATCGTGACCGCGGGCGGTTTGCCGCCGAATGCCATCACCGCCGACCTTGCTGCGTTGGCTCTGGGCGGGACCATCCTGGCCAATATGACCGTCAAGCTGGGCGTCACACTGGCATACGCCCGGGGCAAGGGAGTGAGCGCGGCGCTAGCGCTTGCCGCGAGCATGGCGGCACTGGCGGCCAACCTGATGGTGGGTTGGTTTAGACTGTGAAGCGAACTGGCGCGAAAACTGGCTGTGAGACGAGCTAAGCCCGCAAACATCCACGGCTCCTATGTGGTCTTCGGTCAGGGCGGGCATCGGGGACGCGGACCTGGACGACCTCCAGCCATCCGAAGGCTTCGTGAGCCACGACCGGTTAGTCAGTCATCCGGTGGGTTTTCACTTGGACCCGCGCGCAGCACTAGCCACTCGGTCGAGAAATAATTAACCCAAGTTAAAGACGATCAAGTGGGCGGACTTAGGTTTTGACCGAAAGCCTGCCAGTTCCTCCCATCCCCCCCGGAGCTGGCGGGCTTTTTCATACCATGCCCTGGTCCCTTTTTCCGTGCGATGGAGCGGGCTTTGCTCATGACCGAAATTGATCCCTTGCGGACAATAACCTAGCGGCCGCTTTCGACCTATTGCGGACGTTGACTACCAACCTATCCCCTTGTGAAAGGAGCGCGTTCTCGTTAACTTTTCGTAAAGCTGAAATGCAGGGACCTGAAACCAATCGTGGTCCCAGTCGGCGAACAGTTGATGCTGGGAAAGAATTTGATGGTCAAACCCGAATTGTTCAAGGGTGTCCAACTTGCTCTGTCAAAGCAAACATGACCGCGCCCCGCTTGGATCGTGAACGGATCGCCGCGTGGGCCAGCCCATTGGTTCCCTGGGCTCTGGTTGCCATTTGCGCGACCGTTTTTTTTGTTGCTACCTGGATGTCGGGCGACATTTTGCCGCTTCGCCCAGACACTGCCGGCTATCTTTATTTCGATCCTTCTCGTCCGGTCGGATATCCCTTTTTCCTCTGGATCGTGAACTTGTTCGGATCGCCAGTGCTGTCTGTGACAGTTCAAAAGCTGTTGCTAACAGTGTCGCTGTTTCTGCTCGGGCTGACCTTCTATCGATGGTCAGGGCGTCCGTTCCTTTCCGTTCTGTTTCAGCTCGGCCTCGTCCTCTCTCCTGAGATGTGGAAGTTTTCGGGCGGCATGAACGCCGAGGCTCTTGGAACAGCGGCCGTGGCATTGTGGTGCGCGCAGTTGATCAGGACTCTCCAGAAGCCGTCGCCAAGGGCGATTGGCTTGCTATCGATTATCTCCGGCCTCGCGATGCTGGTGAAGCCATCGCTGGTGATGTTATTCATCGGCACAGCCATCGCCAGCTTTCTGTTACAGACGTCCAGAGAATTCCGCTGGGGACTTGTCCTCACCTCGGCCGGACTGGTCATTTCGCTCGCCATCACCCCCATCGCCAACCTTCTCTTGCACGGGTCAACGGCAGGCGGGAGCCCGGTTGCGCGCGGGGGGCTCCAGCATAGCTTGTTCTGCACAGTTTCGCAGTTGCCGACGGATCGCGACTCTGCCTTTGTGGAACATCATTCGAAGGCAGTTCGCGACTATATCGGCAGCGCGCCCGCAACTACTCACCATGCGCTAAAAAGGATCTATACGGGAAAACTGCGTTTTGGATTGATCATCCCTACCCTAGGCCGGCGGCACGGGCTGCAGGCCAGCTGGCAGACGGACCCCCTGATTTGGAAGATCGCAAAAGAGAGGATTTTCGCCAACCCGGGATGTTATGCACGTAGCGTCATCGGTTCCTATTTTAGCTTGGCAACTTACAAATCCTATTCGTCTGCCGAAGCCCGGAGGCTGCGTGGGTGGATGGCCGCACACCCACCCATAGAAGTACCTATCGTTCGAGCGCTTCCTTACGATGAGCAGCTTGCGAAACGGGCAGCTCAAGAAGTGGGCTATCCGGAACCGAGGCTACCCGGCCGGCGGAGCTTCGAAGCACCCACGGGCAGGCCTCTCGCGCTCGTCTGGATGGCGCGGTTCATCTACGGGAGCGCAGCCATCGCCGGGCTGTTTGCGATGTTCCTGCTGCTTGTCCGAAACAAGCTGGAAACCGACGTGCGGAAACTTTCGATTTGCGGGGCGGCTCTTGGGCTCGTGTTTCATAGCGTCCTCGGATTGACGGCGATCGTTGAGCTGTCTCTCACCAGATACACCGTCCCTCTTGGCCCGGTGGTTTGCACTCTACTGGGGATAGTCGCCATTTTCGTACTCGATCGATTGAGCTCGACGAGGCTGATTAAGGCATCACATGAATGATACTCAAAAAGGGGCGAGGGATAATCTCGCAATGATTGGAATGCGGACATTCGAACGGCGGCGTGTCACATGCCAGGCCAGGAGGATATTCACCGCATGCTTCCGACTGCCTGGGGCCTCTTGTCCATCGGGATAATCCGAACCTGCGCGACGAGTATGACGAGTTCATCGGTGATCGAGACTGCCCGTGTGTCTGTTATCAACTCTCGGGGACAGTTGCACATGAACATCGTCAATAATTGCGGATACTCGCGCTAAACCAGACCCTCCGGCTGCACCGACCAGCTGGTATCGACGCTAGCGAAGAAGTTCGCGTGGTTGCTGGTGAACCCGCCGTTCGCACTGCCGAGCCAGTTGGTGACTTGTCCGCTTTCGCTCCGCCACAGGATATCGTCGTAATTGTCGCCGTTGTAGTCGCCGGTCGCGGCCACCGACCAGCCGGCTCCTGCCTGGGCCAGCACGCTGCCATTGGCGGCGAAGCCGCCATCCGCTTCACCCAGCCAGTTGGTGATGAGGCCGCTGTCGTGGCGCCACAATATGTCATCCCGGCCATCGCCGTTGAAGTCGCCGGTGCCGACGACGTGCCAGCTGGTCGCGACGTTCGCCGCGGCATTGGCGAAATTGTCGGCAAAGCCGCCATCATCCTCGCCCAGCCAGTCGGTGATCAGCCCGCTGTCGTGGCGCCACAGGATGTCGTCGTTGCCGTCGCCGTCGAAGTCGCCGGTGGCGGCAACATGCCAGCTGGTCGCGACGTTCGCCGCCGAATTGGCGAAATTGGCGGCAAAGCCGCCGTCGTCCTCGCCCAGCCAGTCGGTGACGAGGCCGCTGTCGTGGCGCCACAGGATGTCGTCGTTGCCGTCGCCGTCGAAGTCGCCGGTGCCGACGACCTGCCAGCTGGTCGCGACATTGGCGGCGGCATTGGCGAAATTGTCGGCAAAGCCGCCATCGTCCTCGCCCAGCCAGTCGGTGATCAGCCCGCTGTCGTGGCGCCACAGGATGTCGTCGTTGCCGTCGCCGTCGAAGTCGCCGGTCGCGGCCACATGCCAGCTGGTCGCGACGTTGGCCGCCGCATTGGCAAAATTCTGCGTGAACCCGCCGCTAGCGGTTCCAAGCCAGTCGGTCAAAAGACCACTGTCATGGCGCCACAATATGTCGCTCGCGGCCGTCGCCGTTGAAGTCGTCGCGGACGTCGTTGATCGGGGCGCCCACCACCGTCAGCTGGACACCCCCGCCGGCAGCCGCCGAGGCCACCAGCTGACCCGAAAATCCGGTCAGGGTGATCGACCCGCCGGTGAAGGTCAGCGTATTGCCCGACTGGCTGAAGGTGAACCCCGCGCCAGCGTCGGTGATGACAATGCGGTCGCCGGCCGCAAGGTCGGTGATCGTGTCGCCATTGAGGCCGGCGGCTTGGCCGCGGAAGGTGTCGCCATCGGCGCCACCGGTCAGCGTTGTCAGTACCCGAGCCGCCTTCCAGTGTCTCCGCGCCAATGCCACCAGATAGGTCTCGGCCCCGCGCCACCGCGCAACGTGTCGTTGCCCGCATTGCCGCTGATGATCCCGCTCATGCTACCGTTGCGGCCATCATAAAGATCGTCGCCTGCTCCCAGGTCTAACCCACCGGCGATTGCACCGGCGTTGATGACTGTGTCGTTCAGTCCGACAGGAGGATCGTGCCGTTAATTGTTCCGCCCGTAAGGTTATTGACGGTCGTCGCCGACAGCGCGCTAAAAATGGCAGTGGACGTCCCAATGATCGTGCCGCTGTTGCTGATAGTCGTGGCGCCGATGCCCATCGAGGCAATGCCCAAATCGCCACCCGACAGCATTCGCCCCGCAGCGACGATTATTGTCTTGGCACCGTTGCTGGACACCTCCACCGCATCATCGCCGGCGGTGACATCAGCATTGACGCTGACCGCAAGGGAACCCGACGTCGACCCGGCGTGCACGCCGTCAAGACTGCCGGCATTGATTGCGCCGTTGACGGTGATGGCCTGATCGCCGGTCGTGGAAAGCGTTTTTATGCCCTGACCGAGGAAGGCGTTAATTGTGCTGCCATTCGTAACGGTGATGGATCCGCTGGTCGTGTCGACTTCGATTCCACTGCCGCTCGTCGTATCAACGACGCCAGCGTAAACGACAGAAATCGCGCCGCTTCCGCCCGTGAAGACGTCAATGCCGCTTTCGACCGAAAAGATCGCGCCGCTGCCAGTGACTGAAACGGTGCCGGCCGAAGCGACATTGTCGATTGCCAGGTCCATGCCATCTTCGCCGGAACGATCCCCGGCTTCGCCAATGGCCCCACTGTTGTTGACGGTGATATTGCCGGTGCCCCTGGCGTTAATGTCGATGCCATCAAGAAGTGTGCTTACGCCCGCCCCGGCGCTGGTTATGGCGGCTGCGTTAAAGACACTGACATCGCCTGAACCGGCCGTTTCGACGTCGATGCCGTCGCCGGTGCTTGCGCTCACCACTTGACCGGCAGTCGTTGTCACACTGATCGCCCCGGCTGCGCTATTGTTCGAGAGAGCGGCAATGGCCTCGCCTGCGGTGCCGGTGACGCTGCCGCCCATGACGATTGTCAACGCACCGGTGCCATTATTCCGCGCTCTGATTCCGTCGGTTCCAGAGATGTCGCCGTTGGCCGTGAGCGAAACTGCCCCGTCGCCGTTCGCATCGGTTTGGAATACGTCAATGCCGTGTAGGGCAGTCGAGGTAACGTGGCCCGTGGTGACCGTGATTGCGCCGCCTGCCGATTGGGCCAGTATGCCTTTACCGGCTGCCGCTGTGATTGAGCCGAGCGCATTGACCGTGGTCGAACCCGTGCCCGAGTTAACCGCCTCAATGCCATCATTGCCGGCGTTGATCGCGTTGGTAACGGTTACGGTGATAATTCCAGTCGCGGCAGAACCGAGGATCCGTGCCTCGACGCCGCCATTACCGCCGTTGATTGTGCCGTTAGTGGTGACCGCGACGTCCGCTGTTTCGCTCACGCTGCGGACGTTGATCGCATCCTCGCCCACGCTAAGCGCCGACACGGCGGCCGTGGTGATGGAAATATCGCCGCCTCTTACGGTGTTACGGACGACGATGCCGTCCCCGCCGGTAGCTGAAACCAAGTCGTTAAGATCGACCGTGATGGTGCCAGAACCTTCGGCCAGGATGGTGACCGCGTTGCCGCCGCCCGAGGTGATGGTATTTCCGGCCGTGGACGTCAGGACGACGTTGCCGGTCGCGGCGTCGTCGTTTTGGTCGAGGACGATCGCGCGCCCGGCCGATGACAGGATGTCCCCGTTCACGGTGACGTTGATCCCGCCCGAGCCCGCGCCGCCGGTGGCGGTGACGTCCAGCGCCCTCGAGCCGGCGCCGAGCGCCGTCAGCGTTCCGGTCGTCATGGTCACGCTTCGAGCGTTGATGAAAAGCGTATTCGCGTTCGTGGCGGAGGTCCCGCTGACCAGCGTCGATCCCGTTCCGGTGTAGGTGAAGGCCTGGTTCGTCGTAATGCTGATGACGCCGCGTCCGGCCGTGGCCGACTGGATGTAGCCGGTCGTCAGGGCGGAATCGCCGTTGCCGGTGTAGCTCACCACGGCGGTGGGGTCCGCGAACGACAGTGGCGATGCTACCGCTGTCCGCAACCACCTCCGAATGGCCGTCGCCATTGGGGCTGGTGGCATCCGCCGCTTGGCTAACAGGGGCCGGGGTAACCGGTGTCCCGGTCACGACGGTCGAAGTCCGATTCCACCTCTGCCAGCGTGACTCCGTCACCGAGAGCAGCGCCGGCCAGAACATGGCCGCGCCAATCAATTATACGCATGATTGACTCCCCTATGATGCTACGTTGATGCGCCTCCAACTCGAACACAGGCTGCAACGTCAGGGGAAACGACCCATTCCGCTACTTTTCGGGTTCGCCAATTGGTTAATAGAAAATCGCGCAATACGAAAGGTCTGACGCCGTTTGAAAGGCTTCCCGCTACAAGATGCCCGTTAAATTCGCTGTCGCCAACGCCGGCGGGCCAATCAAACGGAACTTCAAGAACGGCAGTTGAGCGAGCTAGCAGTGCAACATCCGCTTTTCGGTGCCCGGTGTGGAGATGGAGGGGGAAGTTCTGCGGAGCGTCAGCTAAACCATTCAATCTATTGGTGACCCCTACGCCCAAGACCGCGATCCTGACCGAGGCGTTCCACCACTGACTCAACCGCCGCGCAGTTCACCTACCTCTCGCCCTTGCATTTTCAACTGTCTTATATCACTAAGACACGCATGTGGAAACTGCTTCTTGCTCTTGGCTTGCTTCTCCCCTCGCCCGCACTAGCCGAGGATCTGCGCTACAGCCCAGCTCAGCTACAGGCTGACTTCGACCAGCTCATGAACGTGATCGAGAATACTCATCCTGATCTGGCATTCGTAACCAACCGGGCAGAAGTGCAACGTGAGGCGCGCGGATTCGCTCGGCGATCGATCGACCAATGTCGGTGGTGAGGCATGGCTTCCATGGCCGCGATCAACCCGTTCCTGCGCGATGCCCATTCGGGCCTGCGTCATCCAGCAGCTGCCTTTGAGGCCTATCGCGATGCAGGCGGCGCGGTATTCCCGTTGCCGGTCATCGTTGATCGCTCGGGCCGTCTGCGTGTCGGCCAGGACTTCCCCGCGGGAAGCGGGTGTGACCGCGTTTGAAGAGATATTCTCGATCAATGGACGCAGCGCGGAGGCGATAGTCGCCGAGCTTATGCCGAGGATGCGCGGCGAGTACCGAAAGCCTAAGACGTTTGGTGCTCGCATTTAACTTTCCTGCGCACCTATGGTCCCTGATCGGTCCGCAGCCGAACTATGTTGTGGAAGTGGGTTCCGATCGTGCCGCGGCGCGGCGGGTCCTCCTCAGTGACCAGAGTGTAAACTCTCAGGCCCCATTCGCATTGAGCCGGCCGCGGCCCGGCGTGGCACTCATCCGTATCGCCTCTTTCGATCCCCGCCTTCGCGACGAGTTCCGGCTGTTCCTGGATCAGGCATTTGCTGACATCAGCGCGAAAGGTACGAACAGGCTGCTCATCGACATTCGCGATAATCCTGGCGGTGCGCACGATGTCAGCGATCTGCTCGTCGCGCGACTGATCGACCGCCCGGTCTCACCCACCTCGCGATTAACGGCCCGGATCACCGAGGCCAACCATGAGGTCAGTCCGGCCTCAGACCTCGGTGCCGTTGTAACCATCCCGTTTGAGGAGCCGATCGCGCCTGCCGCCGCCGGACAGGTCTTCAAAGGGGACGTCCTCGTTCTACTTAGCGAGAACACCTATTCCCAGGCCATCGTGTTTGCAGCCACGTTACGGGATCATGGCATTGCCCGTCTGGTTGGCGAAAAGACGGGCGGAGCCGCAAATCAGACCGGCCAGATCAGCATCACCAATCTTTCGAATACCGGCCTGCAAGCCCTTGCCCCACTCTACATCATCTACCGGGCCTCGGGCGACGCGGGCCGAGAAGGACTGGCGCCGGATATCGCGCTCCCCCACGATGCGGCGAGGCCGGTACAGATGGTCGAGATGCTGCTCGACCGATTGGACCTTCGCTAAAGGTTCTCCCGACAGACAACCGCGAGAACGATCCTACATGCTTGACGATGGTGACCCCTACGGGAATCGAACCCGTGTTTCAGCCGTGAAAGGGCCGCGTCCTAACCGCTAGACGAAGGGGCCACGCCAGGTGGTGCGGGGCGCGCCTAGGCGATGCGTTGGATTCGGTCAAGCGGGGGCGGCGTCCTCCAGATGCATTTCCGCAGCATTGCCGCCGTTCCATTCGTCGCGCTTGATCGTGCCGGCCAGCCACCAGCGCTTGTCGGCCGGCGAGGACAGCAGGGCCTGGCCCAGCTCAGTCTCCGCGGCGCGAAAGGCGATCAGCTTGAACGACTTGCCATCGTCCCCACAGGCAATCGCGCGGACATGGCCGTTGCCGACGATGGCCGCGCCGCATCAGCCGGGCAGGCCCGGCCGCAACGCGCGGGGCGGGCCAGCCGGCGCCATAGGGTCCGGCAGCGTCCAGCGCATCGCACAGGCCGCCGGCAACGCCTCCCGGCGAAAGAAGTGCATCGAGCAGCAGCGATCGTCCGCCAAGCGAGGTGTCGACATCGGCCGCCATCCGTTCGGCAAGGAACTCACGAAGCGGCTCGATCCCGCCCGGCGCGACGGTCAACCCGGCGGCCATGGCGTGGCCGCCGCCGGCGATCAGCAGGCCGCTGTCCTTCGCCGCGAGCACCGCCGCGCCAAGGTCGACGCCGCTGATCGAGCGGCCGGAACCCTTGCCGGTGCCATCTTCTTCTTCCGCGATGACGATGGCCGGGCGGTGGAAACGTTCCTTGAGCCTGCTGGCGACGATGCCGATCACGCCCGGATGCCAGCCCCTGCCCGACACCAGGATCAGCGGACCGGCCGACTGCGCCTCGGCAGCCGCCGTGGCCTGTTCGGCAACCAGCATCTCGATCGCTCGCCGCTCTTCGTTCAAGCGATCGAGCTCAGCAGCAATGAGGCGTGCTTCGTCGGCGTCCGTCGCCGTCAGCAGACGAACACCGAGGTCGGACTTGCCGACTCGGCCGCCGGCGTTGATCCGTGGTCCCAACGCAAAGCCGAGGTCGCGGCAGGTCGGCGCCTTCGCCAGCCGCGATGCCTCGATCAGCGCAGCCAAGCCGATATTGCGCCGTTCGGCCATGACCTTGAGCCCTTGGGCAACGAACGCCCGGTTGAGCGTCTTCAGCCGGGCTACGTCGGCCACGGTGCCAAGCGCGACGATGTCGAGCAAGTCGAGCAGCTTCGGTTCCGGCTGGCCCGCGAAACGACCGCGTTTGCGCAACTCGCGCAGCAGCGCGACCCCGAGCACGAAAGCCATGCCGACCGCGGCAAGGTGGCCGTGCGCAGCGCCCGTTTCGCTTTCGTCGAGCCGGTTCGGATTGATCAGCGCAAGCGCCACGGGAAGGCTGGTCGCGCATTGATGATGGTCGCAGACGATGACTTCGAGTCCGGCATCGGCGGCTTCCTGGAGCGCCTCGAACGCCTGGGCACCGCAGTCGACGCAAATCGCCAGGCTGGCGCCGCGCGCCTTGAGTTCGACCAGTGCCGCGCCCGATGGTCCGTAGCCTTCCATCAAGCGATCGGGAATGTAGATCATCGGCTCGACGCCGAGGCGCCGCAACAACAGCGTCAGCAGGGCGGCGGAGGTTGCGCCATCGACGTCATAATCGCCGAATATGGCGATCGTCTCGCCTGCTTCGATGGCATCGGCCATGCGCGCCGCCGCCTTGTCCATGTCCTTGAAGGAGGAGGGGTCGGGCAGGAAATCGCGGATGGTCGGCGCTCGGTGGCGGGCAAGGTCGGCTTCCTCGACGCCGCGCCCGAGCAGCAACTGGTCGATCAGGTCGCGGCCGAGATCGTCGCCGCCGTTGCGGCGCCATCGCCATGGCTGGCCGGTCAGGCTGGCCTCAACCCCGCAGGCGAATGGGGTCATGACAGGAGATCGGCGCGCAAGGCTTCGGCCTCCGCTCGGGTCAGCGCCGGGACATGGTGGTCGGAAAATCCGCTTCCGCCGGCAACGCCGAGCCGCAGCGTGCAAATATTGAACAACCGGCTCCACCAGCTTTCGGTGATATCAATGCTCTGGATCTTGGTGCGCGGAAGGATGTTGCGACGATGGCGCCACCAGCCGCGTTCGACGAATAGCGAATCCTGATCCAGCGTAAAGCGGGCTTTCTTCCAGTCGAGCCAGCGCACGCCAATGGCGAGGCCGGCACCCGCCAGCCACAGCAAGCCGACCGGGCCAAGGAATGGAAGCGCGATGACCGTCGCAAGCGCAGCCGGGATCAGGATGCCGATAAAGGAGGTGACATAGGCGCGAGACACAGGCCGCCATGCACTTGCCGGCGCCACTGGCCAACCCAGTGAGGAAAGAATTTGCGCCGCCTCCGCCTCCTGGGCAAGCGGCGCCACCACATGGTCGCCCTTGGCCCCGTCCTGGGCAAGGCTTTGCAGCTTCAACTCCCACCAGCCGAAGCGCCGACGGACGGGCCCGTCGGCGATGATTGCCGCCTGTACCCGCTTGCTCGGGATCGATACGTCGGTGAGGGTGAACAGGCCCCGGCGGCGGCGAAATCCGCCTTCGGTCCGATCCAGGCGAAAGCCATGTTCGCGTAGGACGGTTCGAATCAGCCCCGTGGCGATGCCGAGCAAGGTCAGTAGAATTGAGCCCGCGACGGCCGCGCCGATCCGATGGTCCATGATCAGGTCGCGCAGGGGACCGGAACGGGCGAACAGGTCGATCCAGAATTGCCGCTCGAACGGGTCGAAGCCGAGCGCATCTCCCATGGTCTGGGTCACGCCGAACAGGCCGGCGATGACCGCAAGCGAGAAGTTGAACAGGCCGGCGGTCAGGACCCGCTTGCGGTCCATCGCAAATAGGGGCGGGCCTTCGATGTCGGCCGCGGCGTCTCCGGCGGCGGCCACCGGCGCCAGGCCTTTGCGGGTCCGGACATGCTCGCGCAACGCCTCGGCTCGTTCCAGTGCGATGGTGTGGAGAACGCCTTCCTCTTCCTTGCCGCCCGCCGAACCGCCGGTCTCCAGCTTTACCCGGGCCAGGCCGAACAGCCGGTGGATCGGCCCCTGTTCGAGGTCGACGTCGGTAACTCTGTCGAACGGGATCGCCCGGCTCGTGCGGTTGAGCCAGCCGCTGTCGATCCTGAGCTCGTCCGGCCCAACCCGATATTCGAGCTTCATCCAGCGCAGGTAAAGCGATCCGATGGAGAAAAAGACGAACAGCGCCGCCATGAAGCCGACAAACATCCAGTTGCCCTGGGCGGCGAAATAGGCGCCGGCCGCGAGCATGCCCCAGGCGCCCCTCAGCGCCTGGCCGAGCCCGGTGAGCAGGTACAGCGGATGGAGCCGCTCGGGCGGGCCGAGCAAGTCTTGACCGGGTGGAATGGCAATCGCTTCGCTCATTCGGCGCCGGCACGAATCTCGGATCGGATCGCCTCGCGGATTTCGGCGGCACGCTCCGGCGACAGTCCGGGCAGGGTGACGATGCTGTTATGGGTCCCGGCAGTGTGGACCACCAGTGTGGCGGTGCCGAACATCTTGTCGACCGGCCCGCGGGTTACGTCGATATGCTGGACTCTCACGAAGGGCACAACGGTGTCGATGTGGAACAGCCAGCCGCGGACCGTCCGCAGCAACCGCTCATCGATCGCGTAGCCGAGGCGGCGGTAGATGCGGTCGGGAGCGACCACGATGCCGCTAAGGCCGATCAGGCCGATGGCGGCCGGCAAAGCCCCCGCAAAGCGCGTGTCGGCCAGGACCGTCATGTTGACGACCAGCGCGACCAGGAAGAGCGGCACCCAGAAACAGGCGGCCCGAGCCCGAAGTGCGCTTCGGTAGCTGGGTTCGACGGGCTGGAGGTTCGCGGGAATGGCAGTGGCTGTCATGCGCTGATGATACAGCGCGCGCAACGGCTCACAAGTGGCTAGAAGGCCTTGCGATACTCGGTAGCGACGCGTCGGACGGTGCCGGTGCTGGCGCGCATCACGATGCTTTCGGTGGTGATGCAGTCGCCCTTGCGGCGCTTGACGCCTTCCAGCAGCGAGCCATCGGTAACACCGGTGGCGGCGAAGATGCAGTCGCCCTTGGCCATGTCGTCCATCGTATAGACGCGGTCCAGATCGGCGATGCCCCAGCGGTGCGCCCGGCCGCGTTCGTCATCGTTGCGGAACAGGAGCCGGCCCTGCATCTGGCCGCCGACGCAGCGCAGCGCGGCCGCAGCCAGCACTCCTTCCGGCGCGCCTCCGGTGCCGAGATAGATGTCGACCCCGGTGTCCGGGTCGGCGGTGGCAATCACGCCGGCAACGTCCCCATCGGCGATCAGCTTGATGCCGCAGCCCAGCGCGCGGAGCTCGGCCATGATGGCGTCGTGCCGCGGACGGTCGAGCACGCAGGCGATGATCTCGTTCGGCTGCACATTCTTGGCCGCGGCCAGCGCGCGGACATTTTCGGTGACCGATTTTTCCAGGCTGATAGTGCCGTCGGGAAAGCCCGGGCCAATCGCGATTTTGTCCATGTAGACGTCTGGCGCGTTCAGCAGGCAGCCTTGCTCGGCGATGGCCAGTACGGCCAGCGCGTTCGGCCCCGCTTTCGCGGTGATGGTGGTGCCCTCCAGCGGATCGAGCGCGATGTCGATCGCCGGGCCGTCGCCGTTGGAAGAGCCGACTTTCTCGCCGATATAAAGCATCGGCGCTTCGTCGCGTTCGCCCTCGCCGATCACCACCGTGCCGTCCATTGGCAATTCGTTCAGGGCCTGGCGCATCGCTTCGACCGCAGCCGCATCGGCCGCATCATTGTCGCCGCGGCCGATCCATTTGGAGGCGGCGATCGCCGCCGCCTCGGTCACGCGGACCATTTCCAGGACGAGGACGCGATCAAGGACGTGGCTGGCGCTGACCATGGTAACTCCGAGCGGGTGGATTCGCTGCCGCCGATAGGAGTCTGCCGGTCAGCGTGCAACCGCCTTACTCATCTTCCTTCGCCTGATGCTCGAGGATGTGCGAGCCGATCCGGACCGAACGGGTGCCAAGCCTCGTCTCATGGAGGAAGATGGCAAAGCCGAAACCGGTGCAGATCATCGCGGCGATGAACAGCAGCGCGATGGCGGTGCCGAAGCGGTAGCCGGTAAGGAAAGCTGCGAACAAGAGGATGACCACGGTCGAGATCAGCAGTGCCGACAGAACGGTGGTGAAGATGGCCGCATTGACGACGCCGATCCGCCGATCGAGCATTCGAACCTCGCGGATCAACCGGTCGTGCTCCTCCCCGCGGCTTTCGAAGATCCGCGGCTCGAGCTTGCGCGCGCGGTCAATGATGCGGGCAAGGCGGCCGGCACAAACATTGAGAAATGCGCCGAGGCCGGCGAGCAGGAAGACCGGGGCAACCGCCAGCTGGATGATCTGAGCAAGCTGGGTCAGCCCGGGCGTCTGAGTGAGGATCGAGGGCGCGGACATGGACGCCTGTTAGCGTGACTGCACCGGAAAGGAAAAGGGGAGGTCTCATCGCGCCTGCCGCTCGAAACGAGCCGGCTCGGCCTGCCAGCTCGGCTGCTCCAACGATCGCCGCGATCTTCTGACTTTCGAAAGCTTTCGATCAGCCTTCGATGACGACCTTGTTGCCGGGCTTGGTCAGGCTGTAGAACTGCTTGGCGAACTTCATCGGCAGCCTGATGCAGCCGTGGCTGGCCGGATGGCCGGGCGTCACACCGCCATGGATCGCGATGCCCTTGTCGTCGATGTTCTGCATGAACGGCATCGGCGCATTGTCGTATTTGCGCGATCGGTACATCGGCCGCTTCCAGTTGATCGTCCAAAAGCCGAGCGGGGTCGGGTGGCCCTTCTTTCCCGTCGATACATTGGTGACGCCAATCAGCTGTTCGCCCTTGAAAACGAAGGCAATCTGGTTGGCGATGTCGATCGTCATGCTGACGTCGCCATCAACCGGGAAATTCGGCGCCCAGTGATGCTCGCCGGCCTTGAGGTGGATCTTGCCGAAGGCGGCATACATCGCCTCATAGCCCTTGGCGGAAAATCCGTTGGTCCAGCGATAGTTGGTCGGCGGTGCCACCGACTGCGGCTCGGCAACGACCGGGGCGGCTGGAGGCGGGGGAGGGGGAGTTACGGCGCAGGCGGACAGAACGCTCAAAACACCTACTGCTACCAGCGAACGAAATTTCATCATGCCCTGAACCCGCTCCGAAAAACCTTGTTGATCAAGTGCATGAGCATCCGATCAAGCACAAGCTGGCGCCATTAACTATCCACTGCAATTGAGCGTTCCCTCGGCTCGGCTGGCCGATAATCCTCGCTAATGCCGCGGGACAGCCGCCGGCTCATCGCCATCAGGCGCAACTTGACGCGCCCTCGTCCGCTATTAGCCTGAAGGGATTCACCCCAAGACAGGATAGTGCCTATGGTTACCGAACGGACGAGGTCGCCCATTGCGGATCCTGGGCAATTGCTATGCATCGGCATCGCCCTCGTCGCGCTCTATGCCTTTCTGCAGGATTTCATGAGTCCGGACTGGCCAGCGGGGGTTCTGGCGTCATTGCTGTTGATGGCTTTTTGGGGGGCTTTGTCCGTCGCGCCCGACGACGGCATCCTGCGGGCGGCATTGTGGCAAGCCGCACTGCTCCTGGTTCCGTTTATGGGAACATACGGTTTGCTCGACCTCTGTTTTTCGTCCGACATACCGGTTTGGCTGATCTCGCCGATTGTCGTCGCGGCCGTCTGGATGCTGTTTTCGCAGGTCGTTGACGTCGAGGCCGACTAGGCTGGTCGACCGACGCTACAGCCCCGCCATCATTTTCTTGATGCCCCGCGCCGCCTGGCGAAGCCGCTGTTCGTTCTCGACAAGGGCGATACGCATGAAGCCCTCGCCCTCTTCGCCAAAGCCGACGCCAGGGGCGACCGCGACACGGGCTTCGGTCAGCAGCTTCTTGGCGAACTCCATGCTGCCGAGCTGCTTGAACGGTTCGGGGATCGGCGCCCAGGCGAACATGCTCGCCATCGGCACGGGAATGTCCCAGCCGGCGCGACCGAAACATTCGACCAGCACGTCGCGGCGTTTCTTGTAGAGCTGGCGGTTGGCCTCGACGCAGTCCTGCGGCCCGTTCAAGGCCGCGACCGCGGCGGCCTGGACCGGGGTGAATGCGCCATAGTCGAGATAAGATTTCACTCGGGTCAGCGCGCCGATCAGCCTTTCGTTGCCGACCGCGAAGCCCATCCGCCAGCCGGCCATGGAATAGGTCTTGGACATCGACGTGAACTCTACCGCCACTTCCCTAGCGCCCGGCACCTGAAGAATTGATGGGGTCGGAGTGTCGCCATAATAGATCTCCGCATAGGCCAGGTCGGAAATGACCCACAGCCCCTCCGCCCGGGCGAAGGCGACGAGCTGCTCGTAGAAGGCGAGGTCGACGGTTTGAGCGGTCGGATTGCTGGGATAGCCGATCACCAGCACCTTGGGCCGCGGCACGGTGTAGCGCATCGCCCGCTCCAGCCGCTCGAAGAAATCGGGGCCTGGGACTGCGGGGATCGAGCGGATCGAGGCTCCGGCGATGATGAACCCGAAATGATGGATCGGATAGCTAGGGTTGGGGGTCAGCACGACATCGCCCGGCGCAGTGATCGCCTGGGCGAGATTGGCCAGGCCCTCCTTGGAGCCCAGGGTGACGATAACCTCGCGGTCCGGGTCGAGTTCGACGCCGAAACGGCGCTGGTAATAGCCGGCCTGCGCCTTGCGGAGGCCCGGGATGCCCTTTGACGCGGAATAGCGATGGGCGGTCGGCTTGGCCGCCACTTCGCACAGCTTGTCGATGACATGCTTCGGTGGCGCGCCATCGGGATTGCCCATGCCCAGGTCGACGATGTCCTCGCCGCGCGCCCGTGCCGCGGCCTTCATCGCGTTCACTTCTGCGAAGACGTAAGGCGGCAGGCGGCGGATGCGATAGAATTCGTCGGTCATGACGTCGTCATGGCGGCTTTTGCTGCGGTGCGAAAGAGTCCCTATCGGTCGTAGGCCGGAAGCTTGAGACCGCGGGCGATGGCGGCGGCCCGCAATGAGAATCCGGCGAGGCCGGCGACCAGTGCGGCGAGCGTCGCCGGCGCTCCCGCCAGCGCCAAGATCACCAACAGGCCGGAGGCGAGCGCGGCCGCGGTCACGTACAGCTCCGGCCGCATCAGGATCGACGGCTCATCCGCAAGCACGTCGCGGATGATCCCGCCGACGCAGGCGGTCATCACGCCCATCGCGAACGCGGGTACCGGCGCGACGCCGTAGTTGAGCGCCTTTGCCGCGCCATAGGTGGCATAGGCCGCCAGGCCGACGGCATCGAACCACAGCAGGGCGCGCTCGGCGATCGCACGGCGCGACAGAAACCAGAACTCCAAGCGCCGCTCCGATGCAGATCAGCAGCGTCGCATTGGTATGCACCCAGAATACCGGCGCGCCGATCAGCAGGTCACGCACTGTGCCCCCGCCAACACCGGTGATCACCGCGAAGAAGATGAAGGTCACCAGCGTCTGCTTCTTTTCCGCGGCAAGCAGCGCGCCCGACACCGCGAATACGGCGATGCCGACATAGTCGAGGACGACGAGCGCGTCGGGAAGAAGCTGTGGCGGGTTCATTGCATCGCCGTCCTTGCGAGGAACGAAGTGCCGAAGCAATCGATTTGAGAAGTGAGCTACTGGATTGCTTCGCTCCGCCCGCAATGACGGTTATGATCGCGAAATGACCGACGACACCACCACGACCATTCCGACCCTGGAAGACTGGCAGCATTGGGCGCTGGTGATGGCCCGGGCCAACCAGATGATCATGGAGGCCTGGGCCGAAAACCTGGCCAAAGGCAAGGCCCTGCCCGGTTTCGGCCTCCCGGTGCCGCACGCGACCAACGATCCCATGACGTGGATGACGGCCGGGGCGGAAGCCTGGTCCAAGGGACTCGAGGCGTGGAGCAAGGTGCTCGGCCATTATTCCGCAGCCGGCGAGGCCAAGGACAGGCGATTTGCCTCCCCCGAGTGGCGCGAGGATCCGATCTTCGACACGGTACGCCAGAGTTACATGGCGATCAGCGAGAAATTGCTCGGCACGGTCGATGAGATCGACGGCCTGGACGAGGCGGCCCGCAACCGCCTGCGCTTCGCCACGCAGGGCTTTGTCGATGCGATGAGCCCGGCCAATTTCGTCGCCACCAATCCGGAGGTGATGAAACGGACGATAGAGACCAAAGGCGAGAACTTGCTCACTGGTCTCAAGAACATGCTCGAGGACATCAGCAAGGGGCAGGTGACGCATAGCCCCGAGGGGGCGTTTGAGTTGGGCAGGGACCTGGCGACGACGCCCGGGAAGGTGATCTACGAGACCAAGCTGTTCCAGTTGATCCAGTATGCACCGGCTACCGATCAGGTGATGGAGACGCCGGTCGTCATCTTTCCCCCGTGGATCAACCGCTTCTATATCCTCGACCTTACTCCCAAGAAGAGCTTCGTCCGCTGGTGCGTCGAGCAGGGCGTCACCTTGTTCATGGTCAGCTGGAAATCAGCCGACGAGAGCATCCGTGACATCATGATGGATGATTATGTCGCGGCGCAGGAGGAGGCGATCGACACGATCCGCGACCTGCTGGGCGTGAAGGCGGTCCACACGATCGGCTATTGCGTCGCGGGGACGACCCTGGCGGCGACGCTGGCCTATCTCGCCGCGGAGAAAAAGGCCGACAAGGTGGCCAGCGTTACCTTCCTCACTGCCCAGGTCGACTTCGAGGATCCGGGCGATCTCAAGATGTTCGTCGGCGACGACGTCATGGCGATGCTCAAGCAATTGACGTCCGACAGCGGCGTGCTCGACGGGCGGGTGATGGCCGCAACCTTCAACCTGCTGCGCGGACGAGACCTGATCTGGAACTATGTGGTCAACAATTATCTACTGGGGCAGGAGCCGGCGCCGTTCGACCTGCTGCATTGGAACGGCGACGTCACCAACCTGCCCGGCGAATGGCACCGCGACTATCTCGACCGACTCTATCGCCAGAACCTGATGGTCAAGCCGGGCGGGATCAGTGTGCGCGGCGTGCCGATCGACCTCGGCAAGATCGAGACGCCAGCCTATATCCAGGCGGGCCGCGAGGATCATATCGCGCCTGCGCCAAGCGTATGGAAGCTGACGAAAATCCTGAGCGGGCCGAACTCGGTTCGTGCTCGCCGGATCGGGCCACATTGCCGGCGTGGTGAACCCGCCGGCCGCAGGCAAATATCAATATTGGACGAGCGACGAGCCGGCTTCGACCCTGCAGGAGTTCATCGCATATTCGACCGAGCATCCCGGCAGCTGGTGGCCCGATTGGGTCGAATGGCTGAAGGGGCTAGGCGGCAAGACCCTCAAAGCCGAGGGCGCACGGATCCCGGGCGAGGGAAAGCTCAAGCCGATCGAGGATGCGCCGGGCCGCTATGTCCGTGCTCGCTGAGATCTCCATCAGGCTGGCCAGGGTCGCCGAACAGCGGGAGCTGGAGGAGCTTCAGCGCCGCGCATCGTTGGCGCTTGGCGAGTATCGCGATCAGCTGGAGGCCGAGCCCGATGCCATCGAGCTCCCCGTTCAGCAGATCGAGGATGGTGCCGTCATCGTCGCCGAGCAGGAAGATGGTATCGCCGGCTTTGCGGTAGTCCTGATCGACGACCATGTGGCCGAGCTCGACGGACTGTTTGTCGAACCGCAGCATTGGCGGAAGGGGATTGGCGCGGCGCTGGTCGACGTCGCCGTGCACGAGGCGCGGCGGCAGGGGCTGACGATGAGGGTCATCGCCAATCCGTCGGCGCAAGAGTTTTACGAGAAGTGCGGGTTCACGGTTGAGGGTGAGGCCGAGACGCGCTTCGGTCCGGCGCTAAGGATGTCGCGGTAGCGGACAAGCGACACTTAAATGAAAATTGCCGACGCGACCGGGCATCAACAATTTTCATACTTCCAATGCCTCTTCTTGCCTTCGCTTAGCCATTGGATCGCAGTGGCGATGCGCTTGGTCCGCGTTGCGTCCTGCTTGGCGTCGGCGATCCAGTCGAGATAGTCGCGGCGGGCCGAAGGCGGGAAGCCGTCCAGCACTGCCTGGGCCTGGGCATTGGACTTCAGTGCGGCTGCAAATTCCGGGTGAAGCTCCGCCGGCGGTTTGGGCTCATGCTTGACCTTGCGCGGCGCCGGCGACGTCTTGGCAAGCGCCGCCGCCTCGCGAATCAGCGCATCCAGCTCATTGTCCGGCGGCAATTCTTCAATCGAAGTCAGGCGCCCGAATTGGCCCATGGCGCCGGCCTTGGGCGACCCGTCACCGAGCTCCTGGCCCCGCCAGAAGTTCAGCGCCGCGTGCGCCTTGAAGGCGGCCATCATCAGCAAGATCTTGCCATCGACCGTGAAGCCGGGAGCGCCCCATTTGATTGCTTCCTCGACGTCCGGCGCCGCGGCATGGACCCGCTCCCGAACCTTTTGGAGAATGGGCCGGGCGAACGGCGCGGCCTTGGCGATATAGGCGTCGATCCGGGCATCATGGTTCATATGATGCCTCCGCCGAGCATGAGCCGGACGATGCCGACCAGGATGACGAACAGGTTGAGGTTGCGGCCGCTGTTGCTGCCCGCGACCTGGCCGACGCCGGCGCCGATCACCGCCAGCGGGATGATCAGCCAGTTAAGCCAGCCCAGTAAGGGAATGAAGGCCACCGCGGCGCAAATCAGCGCGATAAGCCCGATGATCAGCGAGACGAAGTTCAGCATCGCGTCCCCCAAGTTGCAGCGAGTGCTTAACAGCAATCGCCGCCGTTCGAAACGCCTAGGCCTCGGCCAGTTCCGAGCATTCCTGTCGCGCGCTTGCCCGCATGTCCCGGACAATGACCGAGACGTAGAGCGCGAGCGCGGTCCAGATGCAGCCAAACGCAATCGCATGAGCCGTCGTGAACGGCTCGTCATAGACCGCGACGGCAAGCAAGAATTGCAGCGTGGGAGCAATGAACTGCAGCATGCCGACGGTCGAATAGGCCAAGCGGCGGGCGGCGGCGGTGAAACATAGTAGCGGCACGGTCGAGACGATGCCTGCCGCCATCAACAGCGCGGTTTCCCCGCCGCCGGCTCCCATCGGCTGCCCGGCAGAGCCGCCAAGCAGCAGCCAGCCCAGCGCGATCGGAAACAGCAGCGTGGTCTCGACGGTAAGGCCGGCCAGGGACTCGACGTGGACGATCTTCCGCAGCAGGCCGTAGGTGGCGAAGCTGAAGCAGAGGGTCAGGCTGATCCACAGGGTTCCGAGGGCGCCCGCGGCAAGCACCGCGATTCCGCCCGCAGCGATTTCCAACCGCCGCCCATTGCACCTTGCTCAATCGCTCCTTGAGGATGAACCGTCCGAGCAGGATATTGGCCAGCGGATTGAGGTAATAGCCCAGACTTCCGGCCAGGATGTGGCCGCTGTTGATCGCGTACACATACAGCAGCCAGTTGGTGCCGATCAGGATCGCAGTTACGAACAGCAACGCCAACACTTTGCGGCTGCGGATCGCGTCCCGGATCTGGTCCCAGGCTCTGGCAAAGGTCACCAGCAGGACCAGCACGATCAGCGACCAGACGATCCGATGGGCGACGATGTCGATCGAAGGCACCGCCTTCAGCCATTTGAAGTAGATCGGCATGACGCCCCACAGGCCGTAGGCGGTGAGGCCGTAGAGCAAGCCGGCCTGGTAGCGCCGCTGGGCGGTCTCCTGTTCGGTGGGAGGCGGGTTCACCGGGCGTGCGCTAGCGGCTGTTGGGGGCCAGTCAATCAAGCTTTCGAGATCAGCCGATCAATTTGCGCGGCGATCCGATATGGTGAACTTATCGTTAGTTGAAAGCGTTGCGCGCCTTTGTCACCCTAGAGGTGCCGGGGTTTACTTTTTTCGGAGTCGTAGTTGTGAGGCCAACAGGGTCTGCCGCACTGATCGTTGCGCTTGCGCTGGCCGGCTGCACCATGCCCGGAGCGGATAAAGACAGGCCGCAACCGGTAATTACTGCTCCTCCGCCGCTCAAGGCCGACATCTGGCAGGAAATCGCAAGCTCCGAGGATGCCAATCGGATCCGCCGGGTCAGCACGGCATGGTCGACCGGCCTGGAGGACGCGCGGCGCGCGGGCTTCGACAATGACATCAAGGCCGAGGGGAAACTGCTCAACGCCAATGCCAGCCAGGCCAAGCCGGCGCCGACGCCGGGCAGCTACAGCTGCCGGGTCATCCGGCTGGGCAAGGAGAATGGCAAGGGTCCGGCCTTCCAGAAGTTCAAGCCCTTCTTCTGCTACGTCGGCGTCGAAGGCGAGCTTTTCACCATCGTCAAGCAGACCGGCAGCCAGCGGCCCGCAGGGCGGCTGTGGGAGGATGATAACCCGTCGCGCCTGATATTCCTTGGGACTCTTGCGCTCGGCAGCGAAGAGGAGGCGCGCGCGTACGGTGAGGATTCCCGGCGCGACATGGCCGGCATTTTCGAGCGCATCGCTCCGTTCAAATGGCGTCTGGTGATACCTTTCCCGCAGTCGGGCGCACGACTCGACGTATTCGAACTGACGCCGGTCGCCGAACAGCCCGCCGAATGAGCCTTACCGACCCGGCAGAGATCCGGGCCCATCTCGTTGCCGCGGCCGCTGCAGGACAGGCACTGACCTATTCGGAACTGCTCGAGCATCTGGGCTACGGATTTTCGCGGCCGAAGATGCGGCAGCTGTGCAAGACCCTGGGCGCGGTCGATGAAGAAGCCGCCGCGAGAGGCGAGCCGGAGCTGGCGGTGCTCGTTGTCCGGCAGTCGGACGGCATTCCGGGGCAGGGCTGGTGGGTCGCGGGCGGTGGATCGGCGCATGGCTATCTAGGTCCGTGGGAAGGACCGGAAGCGGCCAAGTTCGTCCGCCAGCTGCAGCAGAAGACCTTCGCTTATTGGGCAATGGCGGACGCGAGCGCTTCCGGCTAAGGGGCCGCCATGGCCAGCACCAGCGACAATGTACGGACCTTCACGGTCGGCGAGGACGATGACGGCATCCGCCTCGATCGCTGGTTCAAACGGCATTTGCCCGACATCAGCTTCAATACCGTCTCGCGCTGGGCGCGAACCGGACAGCTCCGGGTCGACGGCAAGCGGGCAGCGCCGGGCGATCGGTTGGAAACGGGGCAGAGCCTGAGGGTCCCGCCGGCCGAGGCGCCGCCGGCGGAAGGTCCGGGAGCCAGGCCGAAGCGGATCGTCGAGCCGCTGACCGACGACGAGGCGGCGTTCGTCCAGGACATGGTGCTGGCCAAGGGGCGCGATTGGTTCATGCTCAACAAGCCGCCGGGCCTGGCAACCCAGGGCGGCACCAAGACCGTGCAGCATCTCGACCGCTTGCTGGACGGGCTGGCTGACGAAGGCGGGCAACGACCAAAGCTGGTCCACCGGCTCGACAAGGACACCAGCGGCGTGCTGCTGATCGCGCGATCGGCCAGGGCTGCCGGACATTTCACCAAGGCCTTCGCCGGCCGGACCGCGCGGAAAGTCTATTGGGCCCTGATCACCGGCGTTCCATCGGCCGACGAAGGGCATGATCGATGCGCCGCTCGCCAAGCAGCCGGGAACCGGCGGCGAGAAGATGCATGTCGACGAGGAAAACGGCCTTCCGGCCAAGACCCGCTATCGATTGATCGACCGGGCGGGAAACCGCGCCGCCTGGGTCGAGCTTCAGCCTCTGACGGGGCGCACGCATCAGCTCCGCGCCCATATGGCGGCGATCGGCCACCCGGTCGTCGGCGATGCCAAATATGGCGGGGCCGAAGCCTTCCTGACCGGCGGAATAAGCCGCAAGCTACACCTCCATGCACGCCGGTTGAAGATTGAAGGCCTTGACGGAAAGCCGATCGATCAGACCGCCGAGCTTCCCTCCCACTTCGCCGAAAGCCTGGCGACGCTCGGGTTCGACCGGATGGCCGGCGACAGCATGCCGCTGGACACCCCCGATCCTGCCAGGTTGCCGGAGACGAAGGCCAAGCGGGCCGCGGCTCACGCCAAGGCCGCTCGCAAGGCACGCAAGGGAGAACGGCGCGCGCGGGGCGATCAGTCGGCCGGGCCGACAAGGCGGCCAGCACGGCGAAAATGACCAAGCTCGCTATTTTCGATTGCGACGGGACCCTGGTCGACAGCGGCGCGACGATCCGCGCGGCCCTGGAGCAAGCCTTCGAAGCGCAGGGAGTGGAATGCCCGCCGCTCGAAACGACCCGAAAGGTCATCGGCCTCAGCTTGATGGAGTCGATGGCGAGGCTGGCACCGGATAGCGACCACGCAGCGCTCACGCAAAGTTACAAGGACGCGTTCTTCGCCATGCGTGGCAGGGGCAGGTCGAGGAACCGCTCTTCGAAGGTGTCCTGGCGCTGCTCGACCGCTTGGAGGCCGACGGCTGGCTGCTCGGCGTGGCGACCGGCAAGAGCGACCGCGGCCTTAACTACTGCCTCGAAAGCCATGGCCTCGCCGGCCGGTTCGTCACCTTGCAAACCGCTGACCGGAACCCTTCCAAGCCCCATCCCGCCATGGCGCTGGCGGCGATGGCGGAAACCGGGGCCGAACCCCATCGCACCATCTTCGTCGGCGACACCGGCTGGGACATGGGTTGCGCCAGCAATGCCAGTGTCGGCGCGATCGGAGCGGGATGGGGCTATCACGAAATTGACGAACTGATCGCCGAAGGCGCCTATGGGGTGGCCATGATTCCGGCAGACGTGGTCGCCCTCGCAACCGAATGGGTCGGGCGGGCGGCATGAGCGACGACGATCTCTGGCGGCGACGCTTCCAGCTGTTCATGGCGATCCGGCTGTTTGGCTTGCTGACCTTGTTGGCAGGGTTGGCGATCGCGTTCAGCGACCTGGTCCGCCCCGGCGGCTGGAAGCTTCTCGGCAGCATCTTGATTGTCATCGGGGCGATCGACGCCGTGGTCGCGCCGCGAATCCTCAAGCGGAGCTGGGAGCGGCTCGACAAGTGAGGCGCTTCTGGAAGGCCGCGGAGAGCGTTGCGGCGAACGGCGGTTTCGCCATAGGTCTCGACGGTCGGCAGGTAAAAACCCCAGCTCGCGCCGCCCTGATCGTCCCGACCAGGGCACTGGCCGAGGCCATCTCGGCCGAATGGAACGAATGCGGCGAAGAAGTCGACCCGCGGGCCATGCCGCTGACGGGCCTGGCCAATGCCGCGATCGACCGCATCGTCCCCGACAAGGAAAATTATGCTGCCGGGATCGCCGCCTACGGCGAAACCGACCTGGTCTGTTACCGCGCCGAAGGGCCCGGACCGCTGGTCAGTCGGCAGGCGGAGAGCTGGGACGCGCTGCTGGCGTGGGCGCAGCGACGCTACGATGTCGACTTCGTCTGCCAAACCGGCATCATGCATGTCGCCCAGCCGGAGGACACGGTGCACAAGCTGGCGCATGCGGTGGCGGCGCTTGATGCGTTCCAGCTCGCCGGCCTGTCGCCGCTGGTTACGATCGGGGGTTCGCTGGTGGCGGCCATGGCCGTGCTGGAGGAAATGATGCCGGCCGAGGATGCGTGGGAGGCCGTCAGCCTCGACGACCGCTGGCAGCTTGAACAATGGGGCGATGATCCCGAAGCGCGCATGGCGCTGGATGCGCGACGACGCGATTTCCTGGCAGCGGCAAGGTTCCTTGAACTAGTGCGCGGATGATCCGGCAACCAGGTCGCGGACAAAACCGACCAGTCCGGCCTGGCGCCACCGCTTCAAGCGCTCTGCGGCGAGGATCGAGCGAACCTCGCTCAAGCATTCGTCCATATCCTCGTTGATGAGCACATAATCATATTCTGCCCAGTGGCTGATCTCGGCGGCCGCGCGGTGCATCCGGCTGGCAATGACCTCGTCCGAATCCGTGCCGCGCTCGTGCAGCCGTCGCTCGAGCTCATCCATCGACGGCGGCAGGATGAAGACCCGAACCAGATCCTCGCCCATGGCCGCATGGAGCTGCTGCGTCCCCTGCCAGTCGATGTCGAAGATGACGTCGCTGGCCCTCGCGTAGCGCCGCCTTGATCGGGCCCTGCGGCGACCCGTAATGATGGTCGAACACCGGTGCCCACTCGGCGAACTCGCCCGCCTGGACCATCCGCTGGAACTCGGCCTCGTCGACGAAATGATAATCGACGCCTTCGACTTCGCCGGGCCGCATCGGCCGGGTAGTCGCGCTGACCGACATGGTGATATGCGGATCGGCCTCCAGCAGCATCCGGCTGATCGTCGATTTGCCGGCGCCGGACGGAGACGAGAGTACGATGAGCAAGCCGCGGCGGCGGCGGGGCAGGGAGGGGCTGGTCAGATCGGCCATGCGCGCTGTTGCCTTGGCGCCCGCCACCCCGTCAAGCGGCAGGGCCAAATCCGTTTTATTGTGCAATGCACAAAATCTCTTGAAAGCTTTGCCGCACTGCATTATGTTGCACCGCAGCAAAAGGAGTTTTTCACGTGGCTGATGAGACCAAGGTCGAACAGAAGATTGAAGCGGCTGTCGACGCCGCTGCGGCACCGGCGAAGGCCGTTGCCGATAAGGCCGAGCAGGCGGCTGCCGTTGTCGAGGCTAAGCCGGTCGTCAAGGCCAAGCCTGTCGCCAGGAAGCGCTCGGCTCGCCGTGTTCGCACGCCGGCCGCTCCGGTCGTCGAGGCCGTGAAGAAAGTCAACAAGCGCGCGGCCAAAGCCGTCAAGCGCGCCCGTACGGCAGCCAAGGCCAGCAGGCCGGCCGCCAGCGTCAAGCAGATCGAAGGGATTAAGACCATGAATTATGATTTCAACCAGCTGTTCGCCGGCTTCCAGCTTCCCGGCACCGACAAGTATCAGCAGTTCGTTGCCGAGGCGGGCGAGCGCAGCCAGCAGATCGCTGCCAAGTCGCAGAAGGCGGCCGAGCAGCTGACCGACCTCGCCAAGGCCAATGTCGAAGCGATTGTCGAAGCCGGCCGCATCTATGCCGGCGGCGCCAAGGCGCTGGGCCAGGACGTGATTGCGTCGGGCCGCGAGGGCATCGAGCAGGCTTCGGACGCGGTGAAGACCCTGGCCGAGGCGAAGTCGCCGGCGGAGTTCTTCCAGATCCAGTCGGAACTGGCCCGCGCCTCGTTCGACCGCTTCGTCGCCGAGACCTCGAAGCTGACCGAGCGCGTCGTCAAGCTGGCGGGTGAGGCGGTCGAGCCGCTGCAGACCCGCGCCAGCCTCAATGCCGAGCGCATCAACACTTTGGTTGCCTGACCCTCTCCCCTCCCTGTAAGGCAACCCAGTCAGCGGCCGTCCCCTCGCGGGGGCGGCCGCTTTTCTTTTCGGCACAGTTTGAGCGTGCCTTCTTGCAGGGCGTTGCCGCAGATGCCATATTTTAGGCGGCACATGATGAACGACCTGATTCTGATGGCCGGCGACGAGCCGGGGCAGGGCGACGGGCTCGACGAGATCGAGACCGGCGTCGTCACGCGCACCCGCCCGAAGACCAAGAAGCCGAGCAACTACAAGGTGCTGATGCTCAACGACGATTATACTCCGATGGAGTTCGTCGTGCTCGATCCTGCAGCGCTATTTCTCGATGGACCTCGAAGACGCGACCCGCGTGATGCTCCAGGTCCACCAGCAGGGTGTCGCCGTCTGCGGCGTGTTCACCTATGAGGTGGCCGAGACCAAGGTCGCCCAGGTGATCGATTTCGCCCGGGAAAACCAGCACCCGCTGCAGTGCACGCTGGAAAAGCGTAATTCGTCCTTAGCGAGGAGCGAAGTCGGCGTGGCATGCGTCATCGCGGCGCTTCGCTCGCAATGACCGCTGCTTGTAGTGCGCCGGACGCGCTAAAGCGCGCCATGGACTCCATTCGCATCACCGGCGGCAAGCGCCTCGAAGGCAAAATCCCGATCTCGGGCGCCAAGAACAGCGCCTTGACGCTGCTGCCCTGCGCTTTGTTGACCGACGAGAAGCTGACGCTCGCCAATCTGCCGCGCCTGGCCGACGTCGACAGCTTCGGCCATCTGCTCAACCAGCTTGGTGTCTCGACCTCTGTCGCGGGGGTCAAGAAGGGCGAGATCGGGCGCGAATGACGCTTCAGGCGAGCGAGATCGCCTCGACCGTCGCGCCCTATGACATGGTGCGCAAGATGCGCGCCTCGATCCTGGTGCTCGGACCGATGCTCGCGCGGGCCGGCGAATCGACCGTGTCGCTGCCCGGAGGCTGCGCGATCGGCGATCGGCCGATCGATCTGCACCTGAAGGCGCTTGAAGTGCATGGGTGCGGAGATCGAGCTTGCCGCAGGCTATGTGAAAGCCAGTGCGCCGAAGGGCCGCCTGCCGGGCGGCGATTTCAGCTTCCCGGTAGTGTCGGTCGGCGCGACCGAAAATGCAGTGATGGCCGCCGTGCTGGCGACCGGCCGAACACAACTGTTCAATGCCGCCCGCGAGCCAGAAATCGTCGACCTCTGCAACCTGCTGGTAGCCATGGGCGCCAAGATCGAAGGCATCGGCTCGTCGCACCTGATCATCGACGGGGTCGAGGGGCTTCACGGCTGCACCTATGAAGTGATGCCCGACCGGATCGAGGCGGGCAGCTATGCTTGCGCGGCCGGGATCACCGGCGGTTCGATCGAACTGGTCGGCGCCAGGCCCGCGGACATGCTGGCGATTACCAACGGACTCGCGGCTGCCGGGCTGGCGATCGAATTCACCGGCAGCGGGGATGAAGGTAACCGCCCACCAGCCGTTGAGGCCGCTGGCCATTTCGACCGCGCCTTTCCCGGGCTTCCCGACCGACATGCAGGCGCAGTTCATGGCGATGCTCTGCGGTCGCCGACGGACAGAGCTTCCTCGAGGAGACGATCTTCGAGAATCGCTACATGCACGTTCCCGAGCTTCGCCGCATGGGCGCCGAAATCGAGGTCCATGGCCGCTCGGCCATCGTCAAGGGCGGCGACGGCGCTGACCGGCGCGCAGGTGATGGCGACCGACCTTCGCGCCTCGATGAGCCTGGTCCTCGCCGGCCTCGCCGCCGAGGGCGAGACCGAGGTGCTGCGCGTCTATCACCTCGACCGCGGCTATGAGCGGCTGGAGGAAAAACTGTCGGCGGTCGGCGCGACCATCGAACGGGTTAGCGCCGGCTAGTCGCCGAGTTGAGGCTTGCCGCCCAGCTTGTAGACTTGTCCGTGCCGCATCACGAAACCGACATTTTCCAATAGCCGGACATTGGCGATCGGGTCCCCGTCGACCGCGATGATGTCCGCATCCTTGCCCGGCGCGATCGTGCCGATCCTGTCCGAACGGCCGAGCAGTTCGGCGGCGTCCACAGTTGCGGCGCGGATTGTCGACTGCCGGGCTCATGCCCGCTTCGACCATCAGCGCGAATTCCTGCGCATTGTCGCCATGCTTCGAAACCCCGGTGTCGGTACCAAAGGCGATCTTGACGCCGTCGCGGACCGCGCGCGCCAGAGCTCTTCCTCGGCATTGCCGGCCGCCTGCTGGGCCTTCTCAAATTGAGCTGCCGTCAGCGCCCCGCGCCTGCCGTCCGCCAGCGCCGCAGCGGGGGCGAGCAGGGTCGGCACATAATAAGCTCCGCTCTGCTTGTAGAGGCGGAAGGTCTCGTCATTGGTGAAGGTGCCATGCTCGATCGAATCGACGCCGGCGCGAAGGGCGGCGTTGATGCCGTCTACGCCATGGGCGTGCGCGGCGACCTTGCGGCCGAACATGTGGGCAGTCCGCGACCACCGCCCGCATCTCCTCCTCCGTCATCTGCTGGTTGAGCCCGCCTGCGACATTGCTGAGCACGCCGCCGGTAGCCGCGATCTTGATCACGTCGGCGCCGCCGCTGACCTGTTCGCGCACCGCGCGGCGGCAATCCTCCGGCCCGTTGCAGACATTGCCGGTACGGACCGTGGGCGCCACGTCGCGATTGAGCCCGTTTCGAGCGTCGCCATGGCCGCCGCTGACCGACACCATCCGTCCGGCGCCGACGATCGTCGGGCCAGCGAATTCCCCGCTGGCCAGCGCATTCCGCAGCGGGATGATCAGCCGTGGCTCGGCGCCCAGGTCGCGCACGGTGGTGAAGCCGGCGAGCAGGGTCTTGCGGGCGTTGATCAGGCCGGTGTAGGCCTCGTCCGCATCGTCGCGATTGACCCGCTGCAGACGGGCCTGAAAGCGGTCGTCGAGGCCGATCAGATGGACATGGCTGTCGATCAGTCCGGGCAGGACGGTCGAATTGCGCAAGTCCACGACTCTTGCGCCCGGAACGTCCGCAAAGCCCGGCTGAACCGCATCGATCTTCCCCCCGCGGACGATGATGCTGGCGTTGCGGAGTGGCGCCTTGCCGGCCTCGGCAATCAGTGTTCCGGCATGGATGACGGTGACCGGCTCCGGCTGTCGGGCCAGCGCCGGAGCCGCCAGGCGCGAGCGCGGCAACGGTTACGGCGAGACAGACTGCAATTTTCATCGGTGCGGACCCCTGACCAGTTTGAACGCAAGTGGAGCCGGTCAGGGCAGCCGACGCAACCCGCTCAGATCGCGTCGAGCGCGTGCAGCACCAGGCCGACCATGCCGCCGACCAGCGTGCCGTTGATCCGGATATATTGCAGGTCGCGGCCGACGGCCGTTTCCAGCCGGTCGGTGATGGTCTGCGCATCCCAGCGCGCGGACCGTCTCGCTAACCAGCTTGACGATCGAGCCGCCGTAGCTCGCCGCCATGCCCGACAACCGCCCGGCGGGCGAACTGGTTGATTGCCGCCTTGAGGCGCGGGTCGTTCTCCAGGCTCTGGCCCATCGACCGCAGCACCTCGCCGAGCTTGCCGGCCATCGCCGCATCGGGGTTGCGGGCGGCGCGGATCATCGCCTCGCGGCCCCTCTGCCATAAAGTGTCGAGCCACAGGCCGACCGACCGGTTGTCGAGCAGCTGCTCCTTGATCTCCTCGACCTTCTCGCGCGTTTCCGGCTTGGTCTGCAGGTCGTTGGCGAGGTCGGCCAGCGCCTGCTCGATCTTCACCCGAACCGGGTGGGCGGGATCGGTGTGCATGTCGGCGGTCAGCTTGCGCAGGCCGTCGACGATGGCATCGGCCAGCTTGGCGTCGAGCCCGGCGAGCTTGAGCACCCAATTGGCCCGCTTGTGGACCATGTCGCGGATCAGGCCTTCGTTGGCGTCGAGGCGCGCGCCATCCAGCGGATCGCGGCCTCCAGCATCGGCACGTGCCGGTCCTCGTTGATCGCCGAGGCCAGCGCATGGCCGAGCAGCGGCGACACCTCCATCTTGCGAAGCCGGTTGGCGATCGCGTTCTTGACGATGCCGCCCAGCCGCTCGTCGTCGAGGCTTTCGAACATGTCGGCGATCAGCCGGCTGGCGCCATGGCGGATGCGGGTCTCCTGGCCCTGCGGCGCCTGCAGGAAGCGGCCGGCCGCGCCGGCCAGGTCGATGTTGCGCATCCGCCGCGCGACCACCGGCGCGATCGAGGAAATTGTCGCGCAGGAAATTGGCCAGCGCATCGCCGATGCGGTCCTTGTTGCGCGGGATGATCGCGGTGTGCGGGATCGGCAGGCCGAGCGGGTGGCGGAACAGCGCGGTGACCGCGAACCAGTCGGCGAGCCCGCCGACCATCGCCGCCTCGGCGAACGCCTTGACATAGCCGAGCCAGGGGTAGGCCGCCTCGAACTGCGCGCGCGGCGAGGAAGATCGCGGCCATCACCACCAGCAGCCCGGTGGCGGCGGCCTTCATCCCCGCCGCGCCCGGCTGCGCCGGGTTGAAGCGGGCCAGGACGGGGGGCGAGGGCGGCGCGTTCATCGCCGCCACTCTAGCTCCTGGACTGCCCGATGTCACTCCGCCGGCTGGGGCGCCAGGTGGCCGGGCGTCGCCATGGCCCGGCTCGTAGGTCAGCACGCGCTTGCGCAGCCACGGCCCGACCCGCTTCTCGAGGCCGTCGGCCAGGCTGAAGCCGGCCGGAACGATCAGCAGGGTCAGCAGCGGTCGACATGATCAGGCCGCCGATCACCACGGTGCCCATCGGCGCGCGCCAGGCCGCGTCGCCCGACAGCGATATGGCGGTCGGGATCATGCCGGCGACCATCGCCACGGTGGTCATGACGATCGGCTGGGCGCGCTTGTGGCCGGCCTCCATGAGCGCCTCGGACTTGGGCATGCCGTGGTCCATCACCTCGATCGCGAAGTCGACCAGCAGGATCGAGTTCTTGGCGACGATTCCGAACAGCATCAGGATGCCGATGAACACCGGCAGCGACAGCGGCTGGCCGATGATCAGCAGGGCGAGCAGTCCGCCCAAGCGGCGCCAGCAAGCAGCGAGCCCATGTTGACCAGCGGCGACATGAACCGCCGGTAGAGCAGCACCAGCACGCGCGAACACCAGCAGGACGCCGGAGACCAGCGCGACCATGAAGCTCTGCATCATCTCCTCCTGCCATTCGTCGTCGCCGAACGGCGCGTTCGACACGCCTGCGGGCAGGTTCTTCATGGTCGGCAGCGCGTTGATCTTCGCCATTGCGTCGCCCTTGACCACGTCGGGCGCCAGGTCGGCGCCGACGAAGATGCGGCGGTTCTGGTTGTAGCGCTGGATGGTGGTCGGGCCCGAGCCGAAGCTGATCTCGGCCACGCGGCTCAGCGGCACGCTGCCGCCGGACGCGGTCGGCACCGGCAGGTTGCGGATGGTCTCCAGGTCCCGCCGCGAGCTTTCCGGCAGCATCACCCGGATCGGCACCTGGCGGTCGGCGAGCGAGAATTTGGCGCTGTTCTGATCGATGTCGCCCATCGTGGCGATGCGGATCGTCTGGCTGAGCGCCGTGGTCGTCACGCCCAGCTGGGCGGCGAGGTCGAGCTGCGGCTTGATCAGCAGCTCGGGCCGGCGCAGGTCGGCGTTGACGCGCGGCGCGCGGATTTCCTTCAGCGCGCTCATCTCGTCGACCAGCTTGCTCGCCGTGTCGTTGAGCAGGATCGGGTCCGAGCCCGACAGCATGATCGAGATGTCGCGGCCGGTGCCGCCGCCGCCGCTCTGCGACAGGAAGCTGACCCGGGCGTCGGCGATCTGGGCCAGTTGCGGCGCCAGCTCGCGCTCGAATTCGATGCTGGTCCGCTCGCGGTCCTTCTTCAAGCGTGATGAAGATGTAGGCATTGCCCTCGCGAATGCTCTCCGAGCGCGGTCAGGGTCTCGGGCTGCCGGTTGATGATCGCCGCGACCTGGTCGGCGACGTTCTCGGTCTGCTCGATCGTCGTCCCCGGCACCATCTCGATCCGGACCCGGCTGAAGTCCGAGTTGGTGGTCGGGAAGAACTGGCTCGGAAGGGCCATGAACAGGCCGATCGTCGCGACGAAGGACAGGAAGCCGATGCCCATGATCCAGATGCGGTGATCGCGGAACCGCGCCGTCCAGCGGCCGGCGAAATAATCATGGTAGTGGGCGACGCCGCGGCCGGTGGCGCGGATGGCCATGCCAAGCAGCTTGACCGCCAGATAGCCGGCGACGCAGCGCGAGGATGAACCCGCCGAGCATCGGAAGGATCGCCGGCAAGCTCCAGCGGGCGTCAGCAGCTTGGGCACCAGCGTAAATGGTCGCGGCAAAGGCGGCGATCACCAGCAGGACGAAGAAGAACTCGACGAACCAGTAGCCGGGACGCAGCCGGACTTGCTCGAGCTGGCCGCGCATGGCCTTGCGCCTTGCTCGGAGTCGAGCGACCAGCGCAGGACGCCCATGTAGCGGTCCATCAGCCAGCCTTCGCCGTGCGACTGCTGGCCGTGGGCCTTGAGGAAATAGGCCGCGATCATCGGCGTGATCATGCGCGCGACGAACAGGCTCATCAGCACCGCGAGCACGACCGTGTAGCCGAAGTTCTTGAAGAACTGGCCGGAGATGCCGGGCATCAGCGCCACCGGCAGGAACACCGCGACGATCGACATGGTCGTCGCCAGCACGGCCAGGCCGATCTCGTCGGCGGCGTCGATCGACGCCTGATAGGCGGACTTGCCCATGCGCATGTGGCGGACGATGTTCTCGATCTCGACGATCGCGTCGTCGACCAGCACGCCGGCGACCAGGCCCAGCGCGAGCAGCGACAGCGAATTCAGGGTGATGCCCATCAGGTCCATGAACCAGAAGGCCGGGATCGCGGAGAGCGGGATGGCGATCGCGGAAATGAGGGTCGCGCGAATGTCGCGCAGGAACAGGAAGACCACCAGCACCGCCAGGACCGCGCCTTCGATCATCGCCAGCATCGAGCTGGAATATTGCTGCTTGGTGTAGTCGACGCTGGTGAACAGCTGGGTGAACTTGATGCCGGGATTTTCCTTCTCGATCTTGTCGAGCTCCTTCATCGCCTCGTCATAGACGGTGACGTCGGACGCGCCCTTGGCGCGCGCCATGGAGAAGTTGACGACCTGCGCGCCGCGAATCTTGCCGATGCGCTGCTGCTCGCCGTAGCTGTCGCTGACGCTGGCGATGTCGGCCAGCTGAACGGTCCGGCCGCCGCCGAGCTGGATCTGGGTCTGCGACAGGTCGAACGCGTTCGACGGCATTGCCGAGCACGCGGACCGACTGGCGCGAACCGGCGATCTCCGCGCGACCGCCCGCGGCATTGATGTTGAGCTGGCGCAGCGCCGTGTTGACCTGCGAGGCGGTAACGCCGAGCGACTGCATCCTTGCCGGATCGAGGATCACCCGGATTTCGCGGTCGACGCCGCCGTTGCGCTCGACCTGGGCCATGCCGTCGATCGCCAGCAGCCGCTTGGCGACCGTATCGTCGACGAACCAGCTCAGCTGCTCGATCGTCATGTCGGGCGCAGCCACCGCGAAATAGGCGATCGGGTTGCTGGAGGTGGTTTCCTTCTCGATGAACGGCTCGAGGATTCCGTCCGGCAACTCGCCGCGGATCTGGTCGATGGCGTTCTTGACCTCGTTGACCGACTGGTTGACGTCGGTGCCGATCTCGAACTCGACCACCGTGGTCGAGGAGCCCTCGTTGGCGGTCGAGCTGATGCTGCGGACGCCGGGCAGCGTCCGGACCGACGACTCCACCAGCTGGGTGATCTGGTTTTCGATCTCGGTCGGCGCGGCGCCGGGCTGGCTGATGCTGGCAATGACCACCGGGAACTCGATGTCCGGATTGTCCTGCACGTCCATGCGCATGAACGCGACCAGGCCGGCCAGCGTCAGGCCGATGAACAGCACGATCGGGGGAACCGGGTTGCGGATCGACCAGGCCGAGATATTTCGGAAGTTCATGCCAACTGTCCCAATTCGCCCGGTTTAGTTCTTCCGGCGCTGCGGCCGCACCTTGTCGCCAGGGTTGAGGAAGCCGCCGGCCCGCAGGACGATCAATTCGTTCCCGCTAATCCCCTCCACCACGGCAATACCCGCCGGCGTCACCGTCCCGGTCTTAACCGGTCGGCGCTCGGCCCGATTGCCCTTGGTAACGACGTAGACGAAGTTGCCCTTGTCATCGCTCTGGATCGCGGATTCCGGCAGCACCGGCGCTTCCTGTGAGCCCGCGACGATCTCGACCGAAGCAAAGCCGCCCGGCCGCAAGCTCGGGTCATAAGGCAGTGCAATGCGGGCAACGCCCTGCCGGTTCTGCATATTGACCACTGGTGAGATCTGCCAGACGGAACCGGTGAAGCTCTTGGTCGAGCCGACCGGCGTCACAGATGCCGGAACCCCCACTCCCAAGCTCATCAGATCAGCCTCGCTCAGCTGGGCCTTGAGCTCCATCTCACCGCCGCGTGCCACACGGAACAGAGCAGGGGATCCCGCACTGACCACCTGACCGGGCTCGACATTGCGTTCGAGGACCAGGCCGGCGGCGGGTGAGCGAATGTCGAGCCGTCCTACTCGAGCACGCATTTCGGAGAGGTTCGCCTGAGCAACCCTGATGCGCGCATTAGCGGCGTCGCGCGCCGCTCTCTTGCGGTCGAGGTCCGCCTTCGACACGAAGCCACGGCCGACCAAGGACTGGCTGCGCTCATATTCATTTTGCGCCAGCGCGGCGTCCGCGCGTGCGACCTGCAGCTGCGCCGCCATCTGCTGAGTCTGCTGCGATTGAACAGAGCGATCAATGACCGCGAGGGCTTGCCCGGCCCGAACCCATTGGCCCGGCTGAACCACGACCGCGGTCACCATGCCGCCTTCGCCTGCGACTCCGACGGGCATGTCGACGCGGGCGGCCAAGGATCCGGTTGCGGCGATCGTACGTGCGACCTGGGTTCGGCCCGGCACGACGACGGTCACGGTGGGGAGCTGTCCGCCGCCCGGTCCCGCGCCGGCTCCCGCCGCCGCCTGCTCGTCGCCGCCGCCGCTGAAGGCGAAGAAGGCGGCGGCAAGGATCGCGATCCCGACGACCGCTGCGATGATGATATTCCTACGCCGCCGCGACCGGTCGACGACGACCAGCGTGTCGGAGCTGGAGAAGCTGGTTTCCCGGTTCATAGGCCGCATTCTTTCCGCCATTCGTAACAAGCAGCAGCAACCGACGCTGCCACCGCTGTATTACGCAAATAAGTCACCACGCGCAACTGCAACGCCTCCGCCGTAGGTGAAAAGCCATTTTCTACGAACGGCGGCACCGCTTACACGGACGCGCGTTGTTGCAATACTGAAACGAGCGTGGTCCAAGGTCGCTGCGCCGTTTACTGCAGGGAGGTAGGAAAAGATGCTTGGAGGTTACCTTGAAGGTGACTCGATCCTCGTCTGGATCATATTGGGGCTGATCGCCGGCGGCATCGCCAAATTGCTCATGCCCGGGAAGGATCCCGGGGGGTGCGTTATCACCATCCTGCTCGGAATCGCCGGAGCCCTGGTTGCAGGCTTCATTGGCAAGGCGGTTGGCTGGTACGACCAGAACGAAGGGGCCGGCTTTATCGCCGCGATCGTCGGCGCATTCCTGATCCTGCTGATCTATCGGCTGGTGCTGCGCCGCCGCGGCTAGCTTTCAAAAAGCCGTTCATAGTCGGGCCATCGCCGCTTCGTCAGGTTGCGGCGGTGGCCTTTTTTTCGATGGGAGAAGACCCGTGCCCAAGACCTTATTGATGGCGCTGATGCTGGGCGCCGCAGCGGCTCCGGCGATCGCCGCGGCCCAGGTGCAGAATGTTCCGGTGCAGGTGCTGATGAGCGGGACCCGGCTCGACGTCAGCGCCACCGGCGAGGTGACCCGGGTGCCCGATCTGGCGATCATTTCTGCAGGAGTTCAAACGCTGCGGCCGACGGCCAGCGCGGCGATCGAAGACAATGCGGCGCGGATGGAAAGAGTGCGCGCCGCTCTGAAGCGGGCCGGGATCGAGGATCGGGACATCCAGACGGCGTCGATCAACCTCAATCCCGAATATGTCTATGAACAGAACCGGCCGCCCCGGCTGACCGGTTACCGGGCGACCAACACCGTCAATGTAAAGTTCCGGGACCTGAAGCGGACCGGGGCCATCCTCGACGCGCTGGTCGCCGAAGGCGCCAACCAGATCAACGGGCCAACACTTACCATCGACAAGCCCGAATCGGCGCTCGACGAGGCGCGCACCAAGGCGGTCGCTGCCGGAAGGGCGAGAGCTGACCTCTACGCCCGCACGCTTGGCATGCGAGTGGTTCGGTTGATCTCCGTCAGCGAGGGGGGCGGCTATGCGGTCCCACCGCCGATGCCGATGGTGATGATGGCCGAAGGGCGGGCGGCGGACGCCACCAGCAAGATCGATCCGGGCACCCAGCAGCTGCAGGTCAGCCTATCGATGAGCTTCGAGCTCAAATAAGAAGGGCCGCCCGGCCAAGCCCGGCGGCCCTTCAGTTCGTGCTTTGCTATCGGCTCGCTAGCGGACGCTTCCGCGGCGCACCAGGTTGACGACCGCCAACAGGATGACGGCGCCAAGCAGCGACCAGAGGAAGGTCTCCAGCGTGAAGCCCTGGTTGATATTGCCTTTGCCGAGCACCAGCCCGGCGATGAACCGCGCCGATGATGCCGACGACGATGTTCATGAGGATGCCTTGTTGGGCGTCGGTACGCATGATCAAGCTGGCAAGCCAGCCAACGACACCACCGACGACAAGCCAAATAATGATACCCATCTCGTTCCTCCTCTCCAGGCCGCCCCAATTGAAACGCGGGACGCCTTTACGGCACCACAGACGCACGATGCCCGCAAGTTGTTCCGGCACAGCAACAGCTATGTCAAATGCTGTTTCGGAAGGAGCCATTGTCGGAGCTGAAAAAAGGGCTTCGCCGTTGCCCGCGAAGCCCTCTGGTCTCTCGTCGCTGGGGACGGACGAAAAGCCGTGAAAAATCCTCAGTAGCGCTGCTGGCGCTCATATTGATCGCGGTAATGCTTGATCCGCGTCACTCGCAGGCCCGGCATGCCGCTACGGTCGACCGCGCGCTGCCAGCCGGTGAATTCCTCGAGGCTCAGCGAGTAGCGCTCGCAGGCTTCGTCGACCGTCAGAAGCCCACCCGCGACCGCGGCGACTACTTCGGCCTTGCGACGCACGACCCAGCGAGACGTGCCGCGCGCCGGGAGGGACTCGATCGTCAGCGGTTCGCCGAGCGGTCCGATCACCTGTGCGGGGCGGATTTTCTGATTTTCGAGCATTGAAAAACCTCAACCACGTTAAACTTTTGTCGATGGGCTATTTTTAACCGAAGGCCGTTGAGAAGGTCTGAAACACGAAGGTAACCTTCTCCTTCATTATTCCTTACCGTCCTTTAACCATGACGCTCTTGCGGCCGACACGAAGGTCCCTTTCAGGGCCTCCCTGGCCTCTTCCCACCCCTCGCTGGCGGAGAGAAAACAGGCGATTGCATCCTGCCTGCCCCGGGCGACCGCTTCGCCGGCTCCGGGAAAGGCCGAGAACAGCTCGTCGATGTCGAGCTTCGCTTCTCCCGCGGCCTCAAGATTGCCGTCGAATTCGCGCCAATTAACGTCCCCCACACCCCTGACGGGCGAGTCCGCTCTAGCCGGACAGGGTGAATTTCGAGTAAAGACGCGCTAAATCGACCATCCCGATGACCATTGATTTCCAGCTAGGCCGGCCTGCCGCCGAAGCCCGTATCGTCGTCGCCATGTCGGGCGGCGTCGACAGCAGCGTCGTGGCCGCGCTCGCGGCGAAGACGGGCGCCGAGGTGATCGGCGTCACGCTCCAGCTCTACGATCATGGCGAGGCGGCGAAGCGCTCCGGCAGCTGCTGCGCAGGGCAGGATATCTACGACGCCAAAACCGTCTGCGACCGGCTCGGCGTTGCCCATTATGTCCTCGATTACGAAAGCCGCTTCCGGACGGGCGTGATCGACAAATTCGCCGACGAATATGCCCAGGGGCGAACGCCGGTGCCGTGCAGCCTGTGCAACCAGGGCGTAAAATTCACCGACCTGATCGGCTTCGCGCGGGACCTGGGGGCCGACTGCCTGGCCACCGGCCATTATGTCCGCCGCGTTGAACGAGACGGCCGCGTCGAGCTGTGGAAGGGTCGCGACCCGGCTCGCGACCAGAGCTATTTCCTCTATGGCACGACCCGCGACCAGCTCGACTATCTCCGCTTCCCGCTCGGCGACCTGCCCAAAAGCGAAACGCGCAAGCTAGCCGCGGAGGCGGGCCTGGTGGTGGCCGACAAGCCCGACAGCCAGGACATCTGCTTCGTGCCCGACGGCGATTATGCCGGTCTGGTCAAGCGGCTTCGGCCAGAAACGGCTGCCCCAGGCGAGATCGTCGATCTGGACGGCGTGGTACTCGGCGAGCACCAGGGTGTGGTTCATTTCACCATTGGCCAGCGCCGCGGCATCGAGATCGGCGGCCAGGCGGAACCCCTCTACGTCGTCCGCATCGAGCCGGAAGAGCGGCGGCTGGTGGTTGGCCCCCGGCGCGCGCTCGCCATCGCGGCGGCGAATGTCGAGGGCATCAATTGGCTGGCCGAAGATCAGCAGCGGGTCGAGGCCAAGGTGCGCTCGCTGGCGCGCCCGGTGGCCGGCATCTGGGATGGTGAACGGCTGCTCTTCGCGGCCCCCGAATATGGGGTAGCCCCAGGTCAATCGGCGGTGTTCTACGACGGAGAGCGCCTGCTCGGCGGCGGTACGATCGTCGCGACCGAGGCGGCATCCAGCCCCGACGCCGTCGCCGCTTAACGGCAGGCACCCACTTCCCGTCATCGATGGGCAGGTTTAGGCGAATGCGAGCACGGAACGGCGAACGTCGCTGTCCGTTGAATTGCTCGCCCGGCCGCAGCTGCGTTCGGCCTCACGTCAGGAGAAGTGACATGAGCAGCGATCTGCTGATTATTTTGGCCATTGTCGCAATTCTCGCCGTCGTCGGAGGATGGCTGCTCTTGAACAAGCGCCGGTCCGAACATTTGCGTACCCGCTTCGGCGCCGAATATGATCGGCAGGTCGAGGAGAAAGGCAGTCGTGCAAAAGCGGAAGCCGATCTGGCCGAGCGCGAAAAGCGGGTCGGCAAGCTGACCATCCGGCCACTAAGCCCCGCTGACCAGGACCGGTTTCTCGATCGCTGGACGAAGGTGCAGGCGACGTTCGTCGACGATCCCGAGCGATCGATCGACTATGCCGACGCCCTCCTGGCCGAGGTGATGAGCGCGCGCGGCTACCCGGTAAGCGACTTCGACCAAAGGGCCGGCGACATCTCGGTCGATCATCCAAATGTGGTTCAGCATTATCGCGCCGGCCACGATATCGCCGTCCGGCACAGCCGCGGAGAGGCCGACACGGACGAGCTTCGTCAAGCGCTGATCCACTATCGCTCGCTGTTCGAGGAGCTCGTCACGGAGCGGGAGCCCGCGCCAGAGCCCAGTCACTAGCGGGACCCTGGCTAGATCTGGAAATAGCCCTCGATCACGGTGACCGCACGACCGCCGAGTATCACCCGGTCGCCGCGCAATTCGCACTCGATCACTCCCGTCCGCTTGCTCGCCTGCAGCGCGGTGAAGCTTTGGCGCCCGAGGCGTTCGGCCCAAAACGGTACCAGTGCCGCATGCGCCGCCCCGGTCACCGGGTCTTCGTCAATCCCTACCGACGGGCAGAACACCCGGCTGGCGATTGTCTGCTGATCGCCGGGCGCGGTGACGATCGCCAGGGCCTGGTTGAGGTCGGCAAGGGCCTTGAAGTCCGGCTGAACCGCACGGACGGCCTGTTCGTCGGGAAGCAGAACGATGACCGCCGTCTCCGGTCCGTCGCAGACGAAAATCTCGCCCGCGTCGAGCCCGAGCGCGGCGAGCAGGCCGGGAACCTCACCGGAGCTCGGGGAGGAAGCCGGCAGGCTCATACGCAGCATGTCACCGTCACGACTTACCGTCAGAATCCCCGACCGGGTGGAAAAGCGGATCGAATCGCCGTGAATCAAAATATGCGCTGCCGCGAACGTCGCATGACCGCATAACGGGACCTCGACGGCGGGCGTAAACCAACGCAGATCGTAATCCGCATCGGCCCGCTCACTGGGCACGGTGAAGGCAGTTTCGCTGAGATTATTCTCCGCCGCGATCGCCTGCATGACCTCATCCGCCAGCCAATGGTCCAGCGGCATGACCGCGGCGGGATTGCCGCTGAAGGGGCGATCGGCGAAGGCATCGACCTGGAAGAAGGGTAGGGGCGTCATCGCGCGGACTCCGTCAAATGCTGGGGCAGGATCCCTTCGCGGTCGACGTGCCCCTCGGGGTCGAGGTGAATGATGATCTCGGTGCCGGGGAAGCGTTGCTGCAGCTTCTCCTCGACTGCGTCCATCCGCTCATGGGCCTCGCATACCGTCCAGTCGCCGGGCACCCAGACATGGAACTGAACGAACCGGTGGGCGCCCGACGTCCTGGTCCTAAGATCGTGGAGACCGGCCAGTTCCGGATAGTCCTGCGCCGCCGCCAGGAAGGCTTCGCGCTCATGATCGGGCCATTCCCGGTCCATCAGCTGGTCGACCGAGTGGCTCGCCGCGCCCCACGCGCCATACATCAGCCAGGCAGCGATCACGAAGCCAAACAGCGGGTCGGCGAGCCGCCAGCCGAGCAGCTGGTCCAGCACCAGCGCGCCGATCACCGACAGGTTCAGCAGCACGTCGGTCTGATAGTGCACATGATCGGTCATGATCGCGACCGAACCGGTCCGGCGGATGACATAGCGCTGATAGGCCAGCAGGCCGAACGTCGCGAGCATGGCGACGATGGATACGCCGATGCCCAGCTCCAGCTCGTGGGTCGGCTCGCCGCTGCGGAGCCGATCGAGAGAACGCCAGGCGATGCCCAGCGCGGAAACCGTGATGAGGATGACCTGGGTCAGCGCGGCCAATGCCTCCGCCTTGCCATGGCCGTAGCGGTGCTCCTCGTCGGCCGGCATTGCCGCCCAACGCACGCCGAGGAAGGTGATCAGGCTGGCGATGAAGTCGAGCGCGGTGTCGGCCAGGCTGCCGAGCATTGCCACCGAACCGGTGCCCCAGCTGGCCCAGCTCTTCAGCGCGACGAGGAACAGGGCCATGCAAATGCTGGCCAGCGCGGCGCGGGAAGTCAGCGTCGCGCGCTCGCCGGGGCCGTGGCGATGATGATGGTTGCCGTGACCGTGGTGATGGTGATGGTGCCCGCCGCTCATGGATATAGCAGTCCTTCGGTCCAGCTTCCGTCCGGCCTGCGCGAGAACAAGCGTCGCTCGTGAAGCCGGTGCGGCCGGTCGGACCAGAATTCCATTACCTGCGGGGTGACCCGAAATCCGGTCCAGCGCGGTGGCCGGGGCACTTCGCCGCCCTCGAAGCGTGTGCGGACATCCTCGCAGCGCATTTCAAAGGTCTCGCGGGATCGAGCGGGCGAGACTGGTCCGAGGCCCAGGCACCGATCTGCGAATCCCTGTGACGGCGTCGCGAAATAGGCGTCGGCCTCCTCGAGCCCGACTTCTTTCACCGGGCCTTCAACGCGCACCTGGCGGCGCAACGACTTCCAATGAAACAGCAATGCGGCGTTGGGGTTGGCGGCCAGTTCGTTGCCTTTCCGGCTTTCGGCGTTGGTAAAAAATGCAAAGCCGTCGGGACCGTGACCCTTGAGAAGCACCATCCGCACGGCGGGGCGCCCGTCAAGATCGACAGTCGCGAGCGCCATTGCGTCCGGATCATTGATCTCGGCGGCCTTCGCTTCCGCATACCAGGCATCGAACAGTGCGAAGGGATCGTCGCTCATAGCGCGCGTTTGCCCGGTTGAATCTGCGCTGTCGAGGCTCCCTGACGCTTGACGTATGTCTGCGCCGCTCCGAAACGGGAATTGAGACAAAGGGAAACGAATGGACCTTTATCAGCAGCTGGGCATCAAGCGCGGGGCGAGCGAGGCCGATATCAAGAAAGCCTATCGCAGCCTGGCCAAGCAGCTGCATCCCGACCGCAACAAGGACAACCCCAAGGCCGCCGAGCGCTTCGCCCAGGTGACCAGGGCCTATGACCTCTTGTCCGACAAGGACAAGCGCGCGCGCTACGACCGCGGCGAGATCGACGAGGACGGCAATCCGCGCATGCCCTTTGGTTCCGGCTATAGCGGCGGAGCAGGGGCGCGGCCGGGCGGCGGCGGCGGCGCGGCGGGTTTTGATGGCTTTCCCGGAGGTTTCTCTGCGGATTCCGCGGATCTTTCCGACTTGTTCGAAGGCTTGTTCGGAGCGGCCACCCAGTCGCGCCGGGGCGCCGGGAGCGGCGGACCGTTCGGCGGGTTCGGCCGGGCGCGGCCGCCGCAAAAGGGCGCCGACGTCGCCTACCGGCTCAAGGTGCCATTCGTCGATGCCGCCTGCCTCAAGGAGCAGCGCGTAACCCTGTCGGGCGGCCGGACGATCGACCTGAAGCTGCCCAAGGGCGTCGAGGAAGGAACCAAGATCCGGCTCGCCAGCCAGGGGCAGGAAGGGCCAGGCGGGCGGGGGGACGCGATCGTCACCATTGAAATTGCGAACCACCCGTTCTTCGTCCGGGACGGCAACCATATCCGCCTCAGTTTGCCGATCACGCTCAAGGAAGCGGTGCAAGGCGCCAAGGTGAAGGTGCCGACCCCGGAGGGTCCGGTGATGCTGACCATCCCCAAGGGCGCGACGTCGGGCAAGGTGCTGCGGATCAAGGGGCGCGGTTTCACTGCCAAGGACGGCCATCGAGGCGACCTGCTGGTGCAGCTGGCGATCGACGTCCCCAAGGACGACGAAGCGCTCAATCGCTTCGTCGAAGGCTGGGACGGCGGAGGAAATCCGCGGACTTCATTTGGTGTTTAGGGCCGTACGGGAGAGCTAGCGCCGCCGCATGAAGGAAGTCCATCCTTATTCCCCGGAGGAACGGCGCAAGCGCCTCGCCAGGCTTAGGGCGCGGTTTGGCAAGGAGGCTATCGAACGCGCCAAGCGAGAGATACGCCCACTGGTCGTGGCCAAGCGGGTCGGGATCGGCCTTTACGACGACGGCTTCATCCATGCCGGCAACCTGGCCTATCTTTCGCTGCTGGCGATCTTCCCCTTCCTGATCCTCGCCGCCGCGGTCGCTCGCCTGTTCGGTCTTACCGAGGACACGGCGCGCGCCGTCGCGACGATCCTGGGACGCCTTCCTCCTACCGTTCGAAATGTGCTGGAGGGACCCATCGATGAAGTGCTGCAAGGCCGATCGGGCGCCTTGTTATGGTTTGGGGCGCTGGTCGGCTTGTGGACGGCGGCGAGCTTCATCGAAACCATTCGCGACATTTTGCGACGGGCTTATGGCGTGGAATATTCGGCCAGTTTCTGGCAATATCGGCTGGCGGCGATGGTCCTCATCCTCGGCTCGGTCGTGCTGCTGTTCGCGGCCTTCGCAGTCACCGTCGTGCTCTCGTCCGCCCATCAGTTCGTTATCGCGGAATTGCCGTTTGCCGAGGGTCTGGCGAGCAAGCTCGGCCTCTATCGCATCGCTCCGGCCGTGACCTTGTTCGCGACCTTCTACATCATCTTCCTTGCGCTGACCCCGGCGCGCTATCGGGTGATCGAGTGCCGCAAATGGCCCGGCGCACTGATTGCCACGATGTGGTGGCTGGCAACGGTCGAGCTGTTGCCGTGGGCAATCGGCCTGTTCGGCGGTTATGAGCTGACCTACGGCAGCCTGGCCGGAGTGATGGTCGCGCTGCTGTTCTTCTTCGTCGCGGGCCTAGGCGTGGTCGCCGGCGCTGAACTCAACGCGGCCCTAGTCGAGCCGGGCGGAAAGGCGCTAAGGGGCGAGCATTACGAGGGGCCATACGAGGGCGAGCTTCCGGTTCAGGAGCCGGCTCCGGAGGAAAAGCAAGTGGCCGCCCGGCGGCTGGAAGGCAAAGGGGAATAGCCGATGAGCGGCATCATGGCGGGCAAGCGCGGGCTGATCATGGGGCTCGCGAACGACCGGTCGCTGGCCTGGGGGATCGCCAAGCAGCTCCGCGACCACGGAGCCGAGTTGGCCTTCAGCTATCAGGGCGAAGCCATCGAGAAGCGGGTCCGTCCGCTGGCCGAGCAGCTTGGCAGCGACCTGCTGGTCGATTGCGATGTCAGCGACATGGCCGCCCTCGACCGCACTTTCGAGGAACTGCAGAAGCGCTGGGACAGCCTCGACTTCGTCGTCCACGCCATTGGCTTCTCCGACAAGAACGAGCTGCGCGGCGGATATGTCGACACCAGTCTCGACAATTTCCTCATGACCATGAACATCTCGGTATACAGCTTCGTCGCGGTGGCGCAGCGGGCCAGGACGATGATGAAGAATGGCGGCGCGCTGCTGACATTGAGCTATTATGGCGCGGAAAAGGTCATTCCCCATTACAATGTGATGGGTGTCGCCAAGGCGGCGCTCGAAACATCGGTCAAATATCTTGCCGCGGATCTCGGTCGGGAGGGAATCCGGGTCAACGCGATCAGCGCCGGACCGATCAAGACGCTGGCTGCCAGCGGCATTGGCGACTTCCGCTACATCATGAAGTGGAACGAGTATAATTCGCCACTTCGCCGCAACGTCACCATCGAGGATGTCGGCGGGGCGGGGCTGTATCTGTGCAGCGACCTGGCCAGCGGCGTCACCGGCGAGATCCACCATGTCGACGCGGGCTACAATGTCGTCGGCATGAAGGCTGAGGATGCTCCCGACATCAGCGTGGTCTGATGTCCCAAGTCGCCGTCCACGTTCGAGTGACCGGCCTCGTACAAGGCGTGTTCTTTCGTGCATGGACCGCCGAAAGGGCTCGAGCGCTCGGCGTCAGAGGGTGGGTGTGCAACTCGCCGGACGGCAGCGTCGAGGGGCATCTGGAGGGTGACAAGTCGGCCGTTTCAAGCCTTCTCGACCTGCTGCACCAAGGGCCTCCGTCTGCCCGCGTCGCAGAAGTAAAAGTGGAGGTGGCTGGGCCCGAGGATACCGACGGCTTCGAGGTCCGGCACTAGCGGTCAATCGCCGGCGTCGATACTCGCGGCTGCTCCGCCGCTCAATCCTTTGGGGTTGTTGGGTTTGACGGGCACGCTGCCTGCTTCGGAATCCGGGCCCGGCTTGCGCCGCCTGCCTCGCCGCGGGCGAAAGCCTTCCCGATCCGCGAACTTCCCGTCGAACTCATCGCGCGCGCGCTCGATGGCTTCCCGATGTTTGCGGATGGCGCGGGCCACCGCCGCCTCGTGCTGGCTGATGGCTTTACCCATCATCCGCAACTCAATTTCGAGGTGAGCCTGGAATTTGCGAAATTCCCGATCGAAATCGTCCGACATCACAACTCACCTGGCATGTACCGAGTTATCATCATAACACAGTTCGCTGCCCCGCGCAGGCGAGCGGTCAGGCGGCAAACGGGTCGCTGACCAAAATCGTGTCGTCGCGCTGCGGCGAGGTGGAAACCAGCGCCACCGGGCAGCGGATCAGCTCCTCGATGCGGCGGACATATTTGATTGCCTGCGCCGGAAGGTCCGCCCAGCTGCGGGCGCCGGCCGTCGTCCCGCTCCAGCCGGCCATTTCCTCATAGATCGGCTCGGCTCGCGCCTGGTCGAGCGAATGGGGCGGCAGGTAGTCGTAGACCGTGTCGCCGATCCGATAGCCGGTGCAGATTTTCACCGTCTCCATTCCGTCGAGCACGTCGATCTTGGTCAGGGCAATGCCGGTGATGCCGCTAACCGCGGCCGACTGGCGGACCAGCACGGCGTCGAACCAGCCGCAACGGCGCTGGCGGCCGGTGACGGTGCCGAACTCATGGCCACGCTCGCCGAGGCGCTGGCCGATCTCGTCGTCCAGCTCGGTCGGGAAGGGGCCGGAGCCGACGCGCGTAGTGTAGGCCTTGACGATCCCGAGAACGAAGCCCGCGACCGACGGCCCCGTGCCGGTCCCCGACCCGGTCGTTCCCGCCACCGTGTTGGACGAGGTGACGAAAGGGTAAGTGCCATGGTCGACGTCGAGCAGCACTCCCTGTGCGCCTTCGAACAGGATCCGGCGGCCGCGGCGGCGGGCTTCGTCGAGGTCGCGCCACACCGGCCGGGCGAAGGGCAGGACGAAGTCGGCGATCTCGGCGAGGTCGTTCTTCAGCCGGTCGCGATCGACGGGCTCGCGTCCGAACCCGGCGCGCAGATGATCATGGTGGGCGCAGAGGCGGTCGAGCAGCGGCTCGAGCTCGCCGAGGTGCGCAAGGTCGCACACGCGGATGGCGCGGCGGCCGACCTTGTCCTCATAGGCCGGTCCGATGCCGCGCCGAGTCGTCCCGATCTTGCCGGCGCCCGACGCATCTTCGCGCAGCGCATCGAGGTCGCGGTGGATCGGCAGGATCAGCGGGCAGGTCTCGGCGATCATCAGCACGTCGGGGGTGATGTTGAGGCCCTGTCCGCCCAGCTTCCCGATCTCGGCCTTCAGCGCCCAGGGGTCGAGCACCACGCCATTGCCGATCACCGACGGCGTACCGCGCACGATGCCGGAGGGAAGCAGGGAAAGCTTGTAGGTCTCGTTGCCGACGACCAGCGTATGGCCGGCGTTGTGGCCGCCCTGGAAGCGGACCACCATGTCGGCCCGGCTGGCCAGCCAGTCGACGATCTTGCCCTTGCCCTCGTCGCCCCACTGCGCGCCGATGACGGTGACGTTGCCCACTCTTATTCCCCTTGATGATGCGGGCGCGCCCTAGGCGAGCGCGAAGGAGCGGTCAAAACTTAAGCGGCACCACTTCGCGCACGCCCTCGAGCCCGCACAGCGTTTCCACCACCTCCGGCCGCACATCGCCGTCGACCGCGACCAGCGCCACCGCTTCGCTCAGCGCCTCGCGGCGGCCGAGGTTGAAGGTGGCGATGTTGATCCCGGCCTCGCCCAGCGCGGTGCCGAGCCGGCCGATGAACCCCGGCGTATCGGTGTTGACGATGTAGATCATCGTGCCGGTGAGCTCTGCCTCAACCTCGACGCCGAACAGCTCGACCAGCCGCGGCGCCTTGTTGCCGAACAGGGTTCCGGCGACCCGGCAGATCCCGTTCGAAGTCCCGACCTCGACCGCGACCAGCGTGTGATAATCGCCCTCGCGGTCGTGGCGCACCTCGCGGACGTCGAGCCCCCGCTCCTTGGCCAGGAACGGTGCGTTGACCATGTTCACCGTCTGGGAATAGGTGCCCATCAGACCGGCCAGCACCGCCCCGGTGATCGGCTTCTGGTTGAGCTGCGCCGCCGCGCCTTCGACCTCGACCGAGACCGAGCGGACGTCTTCGCCGAGGACCTGCCCGACCAGCTTTCCAAGTTTTTCCGCCACCGCCATGTAGGGTTTCAGGCGCGGAGCCTCTTCTGCCGTCAGCGACGGCATGTTGACCGCGTTGGTCACACCGCCGAGCAGCAGATAATCGCTCATCTGCTCCGCCACCTGGATCGCGACGTTGACCTGCGCCTCGCTGGTCGACGCGCCGAGGTGTGGGGTCGAAATGAAGCCCGGCGTCCCGAACAGCGGCGAGGCGGTCGCCGGTTCCTTCTCGAACACGTCGAGCGCCGCCCCGGCGACGTGGCCGGCATCGAGCGCGTCCTTCAGCGCCGCCTCGTCGATCAGCCCGCCCCGCGCGCAGTTGATGATGCGGACGCCCGGCTTGGTCTTCGCCAGGTTCTCCCGCGACAATATGTTGCGGGTCTGGTCGGTCAGCGGCGTGTGCAGCGTGATGAAGTCGGCGCGCCGCAGCAGCTCCTCAAGCTCGACCTTCTCCACTCCCAGCTCGAGCGCGCGCTCGGGCGTCAGGAACGGGTCGAACGCCGCGACCTTCATTTTCAGCCCCAGCGCGCGGGCCGCGACGATCGAGCCGATATTGCCGCAGCCGATCAGCCCGAGCGTCTTGCCGGTCACCTCGACCCCCATGAAGCGGTTCTTTTCCCACTTGCCCTGCTGGGTCGACACGTCGGCCTCGGGCAGCTGCCGGGCCAGCGCGAACATCAGCGCAATGGCGTGCTCGGCGGTGGTGATCGAATTGCCGAACGGTGTATTCATCACCACCACCCCGCGAGCGGTAGCGGCGGGGATGTCGACATTGTCGACCCCGATCCCCGCTCGTCCGACGACCTTGAGGTTCGCCGCGGCGTCCAGCATCGCCCTGGTGACCTTGGTCGCCGACCGGATGGCTAGGCCGTCATAGTCGCCGATGATCGCGTTGAGCTCATCGGCCGCCAGGCCCGGCTTTTCGTCGACCTCGATCCCGCGCTCGCGGAAGATTGCCGCGGCTTTCGGGTCCATCTTGTCGGAAATCAAAACGCGCACAGTCATTGGCATTGCTCCCACGCCCAGTCGAGCCACGGCCCGAGGGCCTCGATGTCTGCCGTGTCCACCGTCGCTCCGCACCAGATGCGGAGGCCCGGCGGAGCGTCGCGGTAGCCCGCGATGTCATAGGCGGCCTCTTCCGTCTCGAGCAGCTTGGCGAAGCGCTTGATGAAATCGGCGTCGGCCCCGGCAACGGTCAAACAGACGCTGGTCTTGGACCGGATGGCCGTGGCTCCGGCCAGGTGGCCGAGCCAGTTGCGATCCGCGACCATCCGGTCGAGCGCGGCCGCATTGGCATTGGTCCGGGCGATCATGCCCTTGAGACCGCCCACCGACTTGGCCCATTCGAGTGTTACGATCGCGTCCTCGACCGCCAGCATCGACGGCGTGTTGATCGTCTCGCCGGTGAAGATCCCTTCGATCAATTTACCACCTTGGGTAAGACGGAAGATCTTCGGCAGCGGGCGCTCGGGCGCGTAGTTTTCCAGCCGCTCGACTGCCCGCGGCCCGAGGATCAGCACGCCGTGCGCGCCTTCGCCCCCCAGCACCTTCTGCCAGCTGAAGGTGGCGACATCGATCTTGTCCCATGGCAGGTCGTAGGCGAACACCGCGCTGGTCGCGTCGGCGAAGCTCAGTCCCTGGCGGTCGGCAGCGATCCAGTCGCCGCCCGGGACGCGCACTCCGCTGGTGGTGCCGTTCCAGGTGAACAGCACGTCGTTCGACCAGTCTACCTGGTCGAGATCGGGAAGCTCCCCATAGTCGGCGCGGATGACGGCCGGGTCGAGCTTGAGCTGCTTGACGGCATCCGTCACCCACCCTTCGCCGAAGCTCTCCCAGGCCAGGCAAGTGACCGGGCGCGCTCCCAGCATGGTCCACATCGCCATCTCGAATGCTCCGGTGTCGGAGCCGGGAACGATGCCGATGCGATGGCTGTCGGGCAGCTCGAGCATCTCCCGCATCAGGCCGATGCACCGCTTCAGCCGATCCTTGCCGAGGCCGCTGCGGTGCGACCGGCCGAGAACCCGGGTATCGATCTGGTCAGGACTCCAGCCCGGCGGCTTGGCGCAGGGCCCGGAAGAGAAATAGGGCCGCGCTGGACGCACGGCTGGCAGGGTCTTGTTCAATTCAACTCTCCTTGCAGAGAGCACGCGCCGCGTTGGGACGGCGTGGCCCGTGGACGGCTTTAGGGGGAAGCAGCGACGGTGGGAAGGGCCGTTGCGCATCATGTAGAAATAAATTCGCCTGCGAACCGTTCGCAACAGTCCGTCGGTAAATTCCGGTTAATTTCTTAACCTAACGCAAGTCGAAAAAACGGTTCGTCCTAGTCACGACGCAGTTCACCCTACCTAGGGGAACCGAAGGTTGAATTGCTTAACCACTCGGGGTCAGTGTCACGTCTTCGACAGGCGAGGGCAATTGCCTGGCGAGCGTACCGGGGCTGGGGAGCTCCTAAACTTTTGAACGATGCACTGGGCCGGAAGTGCTGGCCCCGGTGACATGAGGAGTTTGTCGGAGCAATGACCCAGGCAATCGCGACCGCAAAGATTTTTCAAACTCGCGACCTGTTCGTCCATGACGGCAGCCACCTTCGCCGCCTGCGCCTTTCGGCGCCGGTGCAAATGGCGATGCTCGTCGCCATGGCCTTGCTGCTGATGTGGTCGGCCTATTCGGCAATCCGCCTGTTTGCCGTTCCCCCGCAACTTTCCCAGACGGCCGCTCCGGCGGCCGTTTCTTCGGAAATCGCCCGCCTTGCCGCCGCAACCGAGGCCCGCGTCGAGCAGATCGAGGAGCGGCAGAAGGTTCTCGCCGCGATTATCGCCGGCGCGAAGGTGGATCCGGAGACCATCGCCAAGCTCGGCTATACCGAGGCGCTGTCGGCCGACGCCGCGCGCGGCGGCCCGTTCGATCCGGCGACCCAGGCCGACCCGACCTTCAAATCGCTCTTCACCAGCTGGAAGAAGCTCGACAATCTGGCCGACGGCGCGATCGCGATCCCGTCGGAAAAGCCGGTCCGGACCGCCGAGTTCACCTCCGGTTACGGCACCCGCACCGATCCGTTCCGCGGCGGCGCGGCGCGCCACCAGGGCATCGACCTGGCCGCCCCGATCGGCACGCCGATCTACGCCACCGCCGACGGCACCTGCCTCGAGGCCGGCTACAACAACGGCGGCTACGGCAACCTCATCAAGCTCGACCACGGCCGCGGCATCGAAACTCGCTACGCCCACTTGGCGCGCGTCATGGTCAGCCCGGGCCAGCGTATTTCCCGCGGCCAGCTGATCGGCCACATGGGCTCGACCGGCCGCTCCACCGGCAGCCACCTTCACTATGAAGTCCGGATCGACGGCCGCGCGGTCAATCCGATCCCCTTCATGAAGTCGAACGACTATCTGCTGGCCATGCAGAAGAATGGCAGCGGCAGCCATGCGATGGACGCCGTCGCTCTTGGTGGCCCCAAGCGCTAAGCTTGCCGCCTGAGCTCCGCGACCCTATCTCGCGGACGTGAACCAGGTTTCCCTCTCTCCGAGCGCCGCCAAGCGCGTCGCCTTTATCGCCGGCAAGCAGGGCAAGCCTGCCGTACTCCGGCTGTCGGTCGACGGTGGCGGCTGTGCCGGCTTTTCCTACCGCTTCGCGCCTAGGGGAAGCGGAACAAGGAGACTCGGTCGCCACGACCGACGGCGTGTCCCTGGTGGTCGACCCGGTCAGCCTTGAGTTGGTGGCCGGTAGCGAGGTCGACTATGTCGAGGACCTTGGCGGCGCATCGTTCAAGGTGACCAATCCCAATGCTGCCTCGGGCTGCGGTTGCGGATCGAGCTTCGGCGTCTAGCGAAGCCCGAAAAGGCATCGCGTCCAATATCGTCATGCTGATCATTTCTTGCCTCCATGAACGTCATGGCCGGCCATTCGCGTTGTGCCGTGGGCGCAGCTGACATTCGGATTGAACTGGGCGAACACCCCCTTCGGGTTGTCGCGGTACAGCCAGACATGGCGATCGTAGTGGGGCTCAAACATGTGCGCCTCGTCGACCGCCGTCGCCGGATCGTCTTTCATCGAGTTCATATTCGACGCCGTGAAAGCTGGGTGGCGCGTTGGTTGCCGGCATCATGCCAAGCCTTGGCAAACACCAGGTTTTCGACCGCCACCAGCTCCAGCGAGCCGTCCGCCTGCGGCTCGTAGATGAGGATTGCCGGCTTGGTGAAATCGGTATGGGTGCCGGTCCCATCAACTCGCGGATTGGGCGGAGCGGTGATGCCCAGCAGGTCCGGACGAAAATAGTGGATACCCATCGCGCCAAGCCCTTCAGGCCTGCCCATCATGTCGGCCGTCTCGCAGACCTTCATCGGATCGGCGATGTATCCCTCGGCCACCGCGGTCTGGACATCGCGGAAGCGCTCGGTTGCGCTGCGAACGGCGGCAAGATCGGGCTCGGGCGAACCGGCAAAGGCCGGATCCGGCAAGCGACGACAGCACAATCAGCCCTAATAGGCATCGTGTCATTAACTCATTCCCCTGATGCATCGGTTCGCGGGGCGGCGTCCCCTGTTCGGGTTCCCATCAAAGATCACTTTGATGAGTCCCGGGACCGCCGCCCCGCTAGCCCCCGATAAAAATCAAATGGGCAGATTGCCGGCGCCGAGCGCCATCTGGGCCGCAAGCAGCACCACATTGACGAGCAACAGGCCGCCAAGGCCGTAAGTCACGCGCGCAGTCAGCATCGAGATTTGCCCCATTTTTTACGGCAACGCCGTCGGCCTTCTCTTTGATCGCTTTGACCCCGCAGTTCCACGGGACGATGCGGCAAATTGCCGCCGTACAACCCAATTTAATAAGCGGGTTGTTGACGGATTGTGCGGAAATGTGCGGATATGGGCGAACTCTGGGAAGGGCAGCCCATGCACGTCGATGTCGAGATTGAAGGCGGAGAGGCGATTGCCCTTCGCGTTCGCGAGGAATTGGCCCGGCGGCGCTTGTCGCGCCAATGGCTGGCCGACCAGTCGCGGGTCAGCCTGTCGACCCTTGAAAAGGCGCTGTCCGGGCGGAGGCCGTTTACGCTGGCGACGGTCGTCAGGCTTGAAGACGCTTTGGGCACTGACCTGCGCGGCGTCCCCGAACCGAACGGGCATCTATTCGCGCCTGAAATCGATGGGCGCCTATGTGCGCCCCGGTGTTCAGTGGCTTGAAGGTCGCTATCTGACCATGCGTCCGTCGTTCAGCGAACCGGGCGCCGTTTTCGCCTATCTGACGGAGATCAGCTGGTCCGAGCCGAAGGGCCACCTGGTGTTCAGCGAGGCGGGCCGGATCGACAGCCAGTATGAGCAAAAGGGCTTCGTTTCCTTTCCTCACCTGTCGGGCAGTATCTATCTGGTCACGATCAGCGAAGGTCAGTACCGGCTTGCGCTGCTCAACCGGCCGGGAGGTGGCGGCACCATCAGCGGCGTTTTGACAACCCTTGCGGCGGGCCAGGGAGCGCAACTGATTCCGGCCGCAGTCCCGATCGCGCTGGTGCCGATGGCCGGCCGGCCCGAACCGCAGCTTGGCGTAATTCGCAGTGGCGATGCGGCTTACGAAGATTATCGCGCCTGCGTGGACTGCGTCACGGAACGTGGTTTCGCACTGTTCCCACGCTAGCGCACACCCGCTAAGCGGGCGGCATGAAGCTCGTCACCTTCAACATCAACGGAATCCGCGCGCGGCTTGCCCCGCCTCCTGGAATATCTGGGCCGGGAGCAGCCCGACATAGCCTGCCTGCAGGAGCTGAAGTGCGCCGACGACTCCTTGCCGATCGGAGAAATTGAAGCAGCTGGCTATAATGCCGTGTGGCACGGCCAGAAGGGCTTCAACGGCGTCGCCGATCCTGTCGAAGGGAATGGCCCCACAGCTTCGGCAAGTCGGCCTTCCGGGCGATCCCGACGATACCCACAGCCGCTATATCGAAGCGGAGGTCGACGGGCTTATCGTCGCATCGATCTACCTGCCGAACGGCAATCCGATCGGAACCGAGAAGTTCGACTACAAGCTGCGATGGATGGAACGGCTGCACGACAGGGCGGCCTCCCTGCTCGCCGAGGAGCGGCCGGCGGTGCTGGCCGGCGACTACAATGTCATTCCCGAGGACCGCGACACATTTTCGCGCCGGGCAATGGCCAATGACGCGCTGTTCCAGCCGGAGAGCCAGGCGGCGTTCCGCCGGCTCGTCAACCAGGGCTGGACCGACGGGCTTCGCGCCCTGAACCCGGAGGAGGACCGACTCTACACCTTCTGGGACTACACCGCTGGCGCCTGGCCGCGCGATGCCGGGTTTCGCATCGACCATTTGCTCTGCTCGCCGCAGGCGGCCGACCGGCTCTGCCGGGCGGAGGTCCACAAATGGGCCCGCGGTGAAGAGAAAGCCTCGGACCACGCACCGGTTTGCATCGAATTGAACTAAGCTGTTCAGCAGGTCCCGCGTCGAAAGGACCTGGCAAAACTCGAAGCCCAGAGTTGCCACATGCGCGGCTTGAACCGTCTCGGCCGGAATCGCGCGCCCGCTGCCGTCCGGAAGATCGAAACAGTCGCATGCGTCGGCCACCAGCACCATGTCCCAGCCCATGTTGGCGCCAGTGCGCACCGTGGTCGACACGCACATGTCGGTAGAAATGCCGAAGGCAATCACATGGCGGGCGCCAAGCCGCCGCAGCCGCAAGTCGAGATCGGTGCCGATGAAGGCGCTGTTGACGCTCTTGGTCACCAGCGCCTCGCCAGCGAGAGGCTCGAAGCCGGGGCGAAAGCGATTGCCGGCACTGCCGGGCGCAAGAGACGAGCCTTCGGCCACGGAGTCATGACGAACATGAACGATCGGGCGGCCATGCTCGCGCCACGCCCTGAGCAGGGCCAGCCCGTTCGCATCGACCGCCTCGTTCCAGCGCCGCGGCCAGGGCGGCGCATCGAACGCCTGCTGCATGTCGATCGGCAGCAGCACGGCTTGATCCCAGTCGATGGCCATGGACTATAATGCCTTCTCGTAAATTCGATATGTGTGGTTGATGTCCGCACCGGGCAACTGGGCGATCGACATCATCCCCTGGTTATCCTCGAGCACCCAGCCGAACTCGCCGACGTTGATGCCATATTTGTCGACGCAGACCCGGCGGGTGGATTCGATCAGCATGAACGCCAGCTGGGTCGCCATGCGCCCGCCCTGGAGTGACTTGCGCACGCCCATCAGCGGAACGCGCACCCGCTTCGCTGCAACCTTGTGGAGGCGCCATAGCAGCTTGGCCCAGCCGAACGGCAGCAGCTTGCCGTCGAGATCGCGGATCATCTCGTTCATGTCGGGAATGGTGATCATGAAGGCGACGGGCTCGCCGTCGACTTCGGCGATCTTGACCAGGTCCTCGACGATGATCGGCTTCAGTTTCTTGCCGGCGTAGGCGATTTCGTCGTCCGTCAGGGGTACGAACCCCCAATTGTCCGACCAGGCATCGTTCAGGATATCGAGGATGATCGCCGCTTCCTCATCGAACTTCGACTTGTCGACATCGCGGATCCGGATCTGCGGATTGGCTTCTCCGGACTTTATCAGGCGATCGATGACCGGGATCATGTCGATCCTTATGTCGAGCTCGAAGGTGAACAGGTCCTTCGCCTTTCGATAGCCGGCATTTTCGATCCACTGGCGATATTCGGGACGATGATGGCCCATCATCACCATCGGCCGCTCTTCAAAGCCCTGGATCAGCAGGCCGGGCTCATCCCAGATGGAAATGGAAATCGGGCCCAGCGCCCGGCTCATGCCCTCTTCGCGCAGCCAGTCTTCGGCGGTCCTGATGAGTGCCGTCGCGGTGTCGCCGTCCAGCGCCTCGAACATGCCCCACTGGCCGGTGCCGGAGCCCATATGTTCAAGCACCAGTCGGTCGACCTGGGCGCTGATCCGGCCGACCGGCTCCCCATCGCGCGTCGCAAGCCAGAACCGCGCCTTGCCATGACCGAACCAGGGGTTGCGCCTTGGGATCGATCAGCCCATGGACCTCGTCCTTCAGCGGCGGGACCCAAAAGGGATCCTCCTTGTAAACGTCCCAGGCTAGGTCGACGAAGGCCTTGCGATCGGCCTTCGTGGCGACCGGCTTGATGCTGAAATTCCCGCTCATCGATGCTTGGTTGCAGGCAGCGCCCGCGCGCGCAACCGCTTATTCTCGCACTGGAAGCGCCACGATGGTGCCACTATCTGGTGCGAACGGCACGATAAATCATGAGCAAGACGATGACCCTTGAAGCGCGTGAGCTGGCGCCGCACCGGCGCAGCGCCGTGTCGCCTGCCCCGCGCGTCGACGACAAGGCGATGCTGAAGGCTGCGGCCGAACCTGACCCGCGACCTCAATGCGCCGAACCGCGCGATCTACTGGGCCGACATGCTGGGCTCGGCGGCGCTGGGCTATGTCGCCCTGGCGCTCGCCATCGATTGCCGATTCGACCGCGCTTGCCATCGCTCGCGGGCCTGGTCGCGGTGCTTGCGCTCTATCGCGCGGGCAGCTTCATCCATGAGCTGACCCATCTCAAGCCGAACGCCGTGCCCGGCTTCCGGCTGGTCTGGAACCTGGTCGTCGGCGTGCCCCTGCTGGTCCCGTCATTCATGTACGAAGGCGTTCACAACCAGCACCACGCCAAGACCTATTACGGCACGGCCAACGATCCCGAATATCTGCCGCTGGCCCTGATGAAGCCGTGGACATTGCCGGTGTTCCTGATTGCCGCGGTGCTGGCGCCGATCGGCCTGCTGTTCCGCTTCGCCGTGCTGGCGCCGATCTCCCTGCTGTCGCCCAGGCTGCGTGAGACGGTCGTGGCGCAAATATTCCGGATTGCAGATCAATCCTGCCTTTCGCCGCAAATGGCCCGACGGCGAATTTCCGGCGCGACTGGATCCGGCAGGAAGCCGCCGCCAGCATCTGGGCGATCGTGCTGCTCGCCCTGGTTGCGGCGGGCGCCATCCCGCTGCGCGATTTCGCCATCCTGCTCGGCATCGCCTCCGGCGTCATGTTCCTCAACCAGGTGAGGACGCTCGTCGCCCACCTTTGGGAGAATGACGGCGAGCCGATGAGCGTCACCGCTCAATATCTGGACAGCGTCAATGTGCCGCCGCCCGCTACGCTTCCCGCGCTGTGGGCGCCGGTCGGCCTTCGCTACCACGCGCTGCATCACCTGTTGCCGGGCGTGCCCTATCACAATCTCGGCGAAGCCCACCGCCGCCTGGCGCGGGAGCTCGGCGCGGACTCGCCTCTACTTCGAATCAAACCATCGCGGCTTGTCGCCGCTGGTGGCGCGCCTTGCCGCCAGCAGCTGGAAGGGCGCTAGATAAAGCTACTCTTCCTGCCGGATCAGGACGAATTCGCCGATCAGCAGGAACAGGAAGAACGGCGCCCAGGCGGCCAGGATCGGCGGATAGGCGCCGTAGTTTCCGAGCGCCAGGCTGAAATTGTCGGCGACGAAATAAGCAAATCCCAGCGCCATCCCGATGGTTGCGCGAAGCAGAACCTTGCCCGACCGCGCCAGACCGAAAGCGGCGGTCGCCGCCAGCAGCGGCATCAGCAGGGTCGACAGCGGCCCGCTGATCTTGTGCCACCAGCCGGTCCGGGCCTCCTCCGTCGGCCGGCCCGCCGCGGCGAGTTCGTCGATCGCTTCGCCGAGGCCGACGAAGTCGCGCTCGGTCGGGTCGACGCTGGCCAGGGTGAAGCGGTTCGGCTCTACTCCGCCCAGCGCGGTCATCTCCGGCTGACGCATGACCATGTTCATTTGCGAGTTATAGGTCCGGACATCTTCGAGCTTCCAGGCGCCGGCGGCATAGTCGGGCTCGCTTGGCCTCGATCACCCTGGCAATCGCGCCGCCTTCGCGCTCGTAGATGGTGACCCCGCGAAGCTTGGTGGTGGCGCCGCGTCCTCCGACGAGCTTGGCCTTGACCAGGTCGTTGCCGTCGCGGATCCAGACGTTCGACAGAATCCCGCTGTCGGGCGGGATCGGCTCATAATCGGCGTCGCCCCACGCGTTGACCGTCCGCGCCGCTTGGACGACGACCGTTTCATTGAAGGCGAACAGGGCGATCGCAACACCGAGGCTGGCGACGACCATCGGGGCCAGAATCTGGTGGGCCGACAAGCCGGCGGCCTTCATCGACACGACTTCGCTGTGCTGGTTGAGGCCGACGAAGGCGATCAGCGCGCCCAGCAAAACCGAAAAGGGCAGGAACCGCGATATCAGGATGGGGAGGCGCAGCGAGACATAGCGCCACAGCTCGGCCTCTCCGTTGCCCGGCAACCCTCAGGATCTTGCCGGATTCGCCCAGCAGGTCGAGGGTCATCAGCACCAGGACCAGCGCGACGAGCACCGCCAGGCTGCGCGTCAGGAACAGCTTCGCAGCGTACAGGGCCAGCTGGCGCGAGGGCATGAAGTTGAGGTTGATCATGCCGGCTCAACTCGCTGCAACCCGGATTTCGGCAAAAGCTTGCGGACCATCTTGCCAAGCTTGGCGAAGGCTGCCTCCAGCGCGCCGATCGGCTGGCCGCCCGGCCGATGGGCGATCACATGGTACATCCACACGATCAGCACGACGAACGCCAGGAATGGCAGCCATAGCGCCAGCTCGGGCACCATCCTGCCCTGCGCACCGGCGCTTTCGCGCATATTGGTTTATCTTGTGGTAGGTGACGACCATCACGATGCCGATGAAGATGCCGAGCGATGAGTTGCTCCGCTTGGGAGGCACCGCCAGCGCAATCGCCAGCAGCGGAAGCATCAGCATCATTGCGACTTCGACCAGCCGGAAGTGAAGGTTGGCGCGGGCCGCAAGCCGATCCTCGGGAGCGGACGCAGTCCCGCCATAGGCCGTCTGACCAGTTCCGGCAGGACCAGCTCCTTCATTTCGTTGCCGCGTCCGCGGAAGGGATCGATTGCCGGCAGGCTGATCGGGAGGTCATAGCTTTCGAACGAAAGCGTCCGCGGCGCCGCGAACTTGGGATTGTCCTGGATCAGCCGGCCCTTCTTCAGCCGGAAAAGGATCGTGTCCGGGTCGTCGGTTGACAGGAACTGGCCTTCGGCGGCGGTCGCGGCGATGCGCGTGCCCGACTTGTCGTCAAGTGAGGTGAAGATGCCAAGCAGCCGGGTTCCCTCATCCTCGCTGCGTTCGATCCTCAGGGTCATCCGCTTGCCGAACTGGTTGAACTCGCCGACCTTGATCGAGGCGCCGAGTGCGCCCGACTTGAGCTCGAACCGCAACCCTTCGTACCGGTAGCGGGCATAGGGATCGACCCAGCCGACGATGGCGATGTTCACCAACAGCAGGCCGGCGGCATAGAGGTAGGGTACCCTGAGCAGGCGGCCATAGCCGACCCCCATGCCGCGCATCGCGTCGAGTTCGGAACTAAGCGCCAGCTTGCGGAAGGCGAGCAGGATGCCGAGCATCAGGCCGATCGGAATGCCGAGCGAGAAATATTCGGGCAGCAGGTTGGCCAGCATGCGCCAAACGACGCTGACCGGTCCCCCCGCGGTGATCACGAAGTCGAACAGCCGGAGCATCTTCTCGAGCACCAGCAACATTGCCGCCAGCACCAGCGTCCCGATCAGCGGGACCGCGATGTTCCGGGCGAGATAACGGTCGACTAGACCCAATGGCTGAGCACCTTTTCGTCCACAGGGCACCATGATTTGGCCGCAAAGAAAGCCGACATGGCTAGCGTGGCGTCGGGCCTTGCCGATTCCGAAAAGGGGGGATGGCAAGGGCGCGGCGCCGTTTGTGCCTATAGCGAAGCGGTTCAGAAAATCATGTCCAAATCGTCGTTCCCCTTTGTGATCGGAGGTGCTGCGCTGGTCGCGGCAGCGTCGGCGCTCGCCCTGCCGGCGCCGGCCGGGGCCGCCGGATCATGCGTCAAGGGCAAGCCTTCCGTCATCGTCCATCTTGCCGGCTTCAAGCAGCCGACCGGCCGGGTGAAAGTTTCCCTGTACGGGTCCGACAGCAGTCGCTGGCTGGCCAAGGGCGGCAAGATCACGCAGGGTCAAGGTCCCAGTTACCAGCCGGTCGATGGACGTCTGCGTCCCGGTACCAGCGCCGGGTCGCTATGCCGTTGCGGTCCACCACGACCTCAACGTCAATGGCGAGCGGGATCGGCAGGACGGCGGTGGTTATTCCCGCAACCCGAAGGTGAGCCTGATGAAACCCAAGCCGTCGTTCAGCAAGGCGGCATTCGAGGTCGGCAATGGACCGGCGCAAGGTCGGCGTTACCCTGCTTTACATCAGGGGCCTTGCCGTGGGCCCCGTGGTCAGCTGATGGCACGGCCGCGGATCGCCCTCATCAGCAATCCGAAGTCGACGGGCAACCTTGCCCAGCTACCGCGCATCCGCGCCTTTTGCGCCGAACACCCCGATATTTTCCATTATGAGGTCGAACGCGCCGATCAGATCGGCGAGGCGATGCGGACCATCGCGCGGATCAGGCCGGCCGTCCTGGCAATCAACGGCGGCGACGGGACGGTTCAGGCCGCGCTGACGGAAATCCACAACGGCGGCCATTTCGGCAATGCCGCACCGCCGGTGGCAGTGCTGCCCAGCGGCAAGACCAACCTCATCGCGCTGGATCTTGGGGCGGACGGCGATCCGGTCGACGCGCTTGAGCGCCTGATCGAAATTGCCCGGGCCGACCTCGCGCCGCACCTCGTGGCGCGCGAGCTGATTGCGCTTTCGGGCGGCGAGTTGGGCATCAAGCCGGTGATTGGCATGTTCCTGGGCGGCGCCGGTCTGGCCGACATCATGCTCTATTGCCGCGAACGGGTTTATCCGCTCGGCCTGCCCAATGGGATCAGCCACTTCATTACCGCGTTGGCGGTCATTCTGGGCCAGGTATTTCGGCTTGCGGGCCAGCTTCCTTCCGCCTGAACCGCGGCCGCTTAGCGTCAGTGTTCGCCAGCGGGGTGCAATCACCGGTCGCTTCGCGTTTCTGTTTGTTACCACGCTGGAGAAGCTGTTGCTGGCCGGCGAGGTAGGGGCAGGAGGACGGGCCCGCTCAAGTTTGTCGCGGTCGAGCAGAAGCCGGTGTCATTGCTGCGGGCGTTCGCTGCCAGCCTGGTCGGCAGGTTGGGGCGGACCAAGCTCGACGGAGTCCATGTCGAAGAAGCCGATGAAATCGCCATCGAAGGCGAAGAAAGCCAGGTCATCCTCGACGGAGAAACCTTCCGCGCGGGCCTGGGCAAGCCAATCCTGCTGAGGCCGGCCCAGCCGCTGTCGTTCGTCCGCATTGCCGCCTGAGGCGCGGTCGATGGCCAACGCTTCTGCGTCAGCTGGTCGAAGCCGAGCTTGGCATTGCCGGTCGATGCCAGGTATCGAGGCCATGGCCGGGCCATCGCTGCCCGACATGGCGATGCAAGCCGCGCGGTCCTTTTCTACGGCAGTTGCCTGCGCGACAAGCAGTTCGACGGGCTGATGCTCGATTTCTACCTGATCGTGTCCGATTATGCGATCTGCCTATGACAAACCCTGGCTGGCGCTCGCCAACCGGCTGATTCCCGCCCAACGTGTTCCCGTTCCAATTCGACAATCTGGCTGCCAAATATGCGGTCCTCAGCGAGGCGGACTTTTACCGCCTGAATGGCCCCGAGACGCGCAATGTCTCGGTCTGGGCGCGCTTTGCCCAGCCGTCGCGGCTCGTGTGGGCCAGGAATGATGAGGCGCGCAACAAGGCAATCGATGCCGTCTCGCGGGCCTCCCCGTCGTTGCTTGGTGCTGCCCGGCCGCATCCGGAAGGCGACGACCTTGAACCTTGGCGCCATGCTTTTGCGCTGACCTACTCGGCGGAGCTTCGCACCGAACGGAAAGGGCGCTCCGGCTCGATCGTCGACACCGACCCGGAGCGCTATCGTCGCTTCCTCGCGCCTGCGCTCGCGGCGATCGAACCTGGTTTCGCGGGCGGCGGCTGGGCGAGGCGGCGAGTGCAGGGCAAGTTGCTGTCGGTAGCTGCGGCTGGCCAAGGCCAGCGCCGACCTATGCCGGCGGAGCCGAATATATCGCGTGGAAGATCAATCGCCACGCTGGCACCGACATCGAATTGAAAGCCTGGCAAAAGCGGCATCCGCTGCTGGCGGCGATCAGCCTGTTGCCGCGGCTCCTCCGATCGGGTGCGATCCGCTAGTCGGTCGGGCGATCGCGGACGCCACGGAGTCGACAGCGTGTTGACGGTGAAGGGCTTTCGAAGCAGGTCGTAGCCGATCAGATCCTCGCCCTCGCCCTCGCCGACGTAGCCGGTGACGAACAGCACCGCGATGTCCGCTGCGGCGCGCCTTCATCTCGCGGACCATTTCGGGGCCCGACATTTCCGGCATGATCACGTCGGAGATGACAAGGTCGAATTCCATGCTGTCGAACAAGGCGAGCGCCTCGGCGCCGCTGGCACAGGCCACCGGCTCGTAACCGAGATCCTCGAGCGCGCCGACGGTCGCCGTGCGGACTCGCGGATCGTCCTCCACCAGCAGGATTCGCGCGCCGGGCACGGTCATTTCATCCTCGCTCCTCATTTGCACGGCGGGATGCGTCCGGACATTGCTCGCCTTGGCTTCGGTGCGTGGCAGGTAAATGGATACGGTGGTACCCTTTCCAAGCTGGCTTTCGATGCCGACCTCGCCGCCCGACTGGTGCGCGAATCCGAATATCTGGCTAAGGCCCAGGCCGGTGCCCTTGCCGACTTCCTTGGTGGTGAAGAAGGGTTCGAACGCGCGTTCCTTGACCTCCTTGGTCATGCCGCAACCGGTATCCGTCACCTCGATGACCAGATATTCACCGGGCCGAATGTCGCCGACCTGGTTGGCCTCCAACCTCATATTGCGCGATCGGATCCTCAGCGTTCCCTCACCATCCATCGCATCGCGCGCGTTGACCGCCAGGTTGACGATCGCATTAAAGCAATGCGTCTTGCCGACGAATTGTCGTTCGCTGCAACGCTCCAGGAAGTCGAGAAAATTGATTCGAGATGCGTAAGTCCCCGGCGGCGGACGCCCGGCTGGCGGTTCGGCGGCGTCGGTTCTCTGTATCCTTGGATGCGTCCGGCCCCGTACCGGTCGGTGTGGTCCGGCTCGGGTTGAATCAAGTGGTTGTCCAGACCTTGGTGGTTGCGTTCGCTGTGACGGTGGCGGTAATGCGCCACGAAATGTTGAACGGCCGTCCGCAACGAACTCTCTCCGAACAGGACCAGCCGCTCTAAGCACGATTCCTTGATGGTTCTACAAACCGCTCCGCGTAGGCGTTCAGGTTGGGACTTCGCGGTGGTAGCTCTCACCGATTGGACGCCCGGCCATCTTGAGGGTGCTCAGGAATTCGTCCGTGAACAGCGGGTCTCGATCATGGATCAGATAACGTTCCCGGTGAGCAGGCCTCGACAGAGTCTGTCAGATTCCATGCAATCTGGTTCATCCACAACCCGTTTGCGGCCGCTGAGATTCCAGCAATCTCCATTCTCTAGTCGACAGCTCGATAAAGAACAATACGATGAATCGCTGCAATCCTTTGGCCGTCCAGACCTCGATAGTGAAGAAATCCGTAGCCGCAATCAATTCCCAGTGTTGCGTCAGAAATTCCTTCCAGGTCGTCTTGCGAGTTCGCTCCGGTGCCGGTTCGATGCCGTGCCTTGCCAAAATCGCAGCGATCGTGCTGCGAGCAAGCTTGTATCCCAGATTGATAGGATGCCCTGAATCCGCCGAATCCCCAGCTCGATTCTCTTCCGCCATTTGAACCACCAATTGCTCGATCTCAGCGATGGTGCGCGGACGACCGACTCCGCGCTTTCCGCTTCCATCGTATTTCTGGGCGTTCAGCCGCCGATGCCACCGCAACAAGGTCTCCGGAGTCACGATGGTGGCTACGTCCCGCAGAAGCTTCCGTCCCAATCCTTTGGCTTTGGCGGCCAACCGACGCCGCTGGTCGTCGCTGAGACGCAAACGTCGTTCGCCGAACTGTTCGCGAAGAACACGATTCTCTTCACGCAAGTATTCGATTACCTGAAGCTGTCGTTGATTCATCCATCCAGTAGAGCGATCAGGACAAACCGGAACGGATCGAGAGGCATCGGCATCTGGTCGCTTCATTATCGATAACACCAAGAACGGCCGCACAGCACCGCATTTTTCAGCAAGATTTAATTTTCGGACCATACGCAGTCGAAAGCGAGACAGGTCTACCGGTGTGGAACGAGTACGCATAGGCCGAGGTGACAGAAATGTTACTCACCTGGATACTGATGGCCGGCCTCTAGGCCGCGATGAGTGGCGCGATGGTTACTTACTGCGTCGGCAGTTCTTCGAACGTGGAACAGCTATCGGAAGCGATCAATATGCCTGCGATGGGAACACGCTCATCGCCAGGGTTCGCCGATTCGCGCTTTATGACGGCAGAACAATCGAGGAGCACTGGCTTGCCGATGGGACACTTGTTGGCCGTTATGTTGTTTTTGTGGACGCCCGTGGGGTGGATCGAGCGCTGGTGAGAAACGAAGGAGCGCCCTTCCGGGCACCGGTGACGGCCGCCGCATGGGCGCTACAACTCTATCAATAGTTGGGTCGTATCGGATGCGGGCGCAGGGCTAACCTTTCCGACCCAACTGTTCAACCGTTTGTCGCCGCCCTACCGCTATAGAATTTCGCTGATTGACGATAACGTACCCGACAAGGGCGACTCGAGGGAGCATCAAGCAGGCCAACCGCGCCTCCATGCCCACCCGGGACTTAACTCTCGACAAAAGAAGCCATTTTGTCGAACGAGAAGCAGCAGCGTGCAAACGCAAGTATCAGGGTCCGGCAGATACGTGTTTCGTCTGCTCTCTCGCTTTCGCCTCCGCTGGTGCAATCACCTTCTCGGCAACCACCGCCAACAAATGATCCTGATCCTCGTACAGTAACGGATCCAGCACCCAAGGAAAATTACGGAAGTGCTCGAACATGCCGTACTCCTGCTGTGATGCGAGCAGCAAGGGCTGCACAGGAACTGATGGCAGGCTCGGCACAATAGCCAACAATTCTTGCGGGATGCTCTTGGCATCTGTGATGTCGGCAATGACGAACCGCGCCAAATGAGCAATTGTTGAGACGGTTTCTGTTAGGTTTCGGTGTGATGGCTTCTTGAAATCGAAGACGATCGACAGGTAGTCGCGGCGGCGGAGTTCCTCGCGCAATGCATCGAGGATCGATTTTCGTTCTGGCGTGAAGCGGCCTAGGATCAGGACAACCTTAGAGGTAATCGTGTCGATAATCTTGCGAACTCGTTCGTTGTTTAGTAGCTGATAGATGAACTGCGCGATTTCCAGATCATCCAGCGTGATCGGCGCATCGTCATCGGACTCCTGAAGGACTAGATTGTTTTGAACTGCGCCTTCCAGAGACACGTTCCACGCAGAGATCCCGAAAATCGAAGCGCCAGTGAGATCCGCCCCCAGCCTTCTCGATTGCCGATCGAAAGACGCTTGCTAGGTCTCGCGTCAATAAAGCGAGGTCCGTGCGCTCATACACCGCGTCCGTGCGGCCCGCTTCGATGCGTGAAAAGTCGAGCATGCCGTTGATAAGACGGAGAAGGCGCAGACCGTTCCGATGAGCAACGTCAAGCTCCGAGCGCACATCCTGCGCGATGCGGTCGCCCTGGGCCATAGCATCTTCGATCGGTCCGAGAATCAAGGTCAGCGGTGTCCTCAACTCGTGAGCGACGTTAGAAAAGAAGACCGTCTTGGCGCGATCGATCTCGGCGAGCGCTTGCGCCTGCTTGCGAGCATCTTCCAACGCGCGAGCTTTGGCAATGGAACTGGCTACGCTCGACGCCAGCAGGTCGAAGAAGCCTTGATAATCATCATCGAACGCCAGCAATGGGCTTGCGCCAACGACCAGGAATCCGGTCGGCTTCCCTTGGCCGCCCTCGATCAAGGGCAACACGGCGGCAGTCTTTACCGGTTCCGTCCATGGTCCACCAGACAGATCTCTCCGTTCCTGGTGGTGCAAAACGTAGTGAGTTCCAGTAAGGGCCTGCGCCAGCGGCCATACGGTATCGGTTCCGCTTGATAAGGAAATGATTTGAGGCGCTTGCGCCGCGCCACGCTCTAGACGGACCGACGCTACGAGGCGAGCTTCTTCCCGTTCTTTCCCAACAAATAGAACAGCGCGAAAGAGACATCGTGCGGGCGCTCCTCCAGGGCGGCCGCGGCTATTCTGCAGGCTTCCTCTCCTGACGCTCCGGCACCGGTCAAGGCCTGTGTGTCGCCAAAACGCGTAGTGCCTTCGACTCATGAGCTTCCGATGTTCGCAGGTGATAGTGCCGTTGACATTCGAAGTGTTAAAACGAGAGCTCGTGCTCGATTTCCTCTTCGTATTCATCTCCGCCGTCCGAGTCTTCTTTCGCTCTCGCGCCGCCACGGCGCTTGAGGTTGTCGTGCTCCGACAGCAAGTTACCGTGCTCAAACGAAAACGGCCCCGGCCGCGCTTGAATTCTCTCGACCGCCTGTTCTGGATCGCACTCCCGATTCTGGTCAGGCTGGAAAGATGTGCTCTTGATTGTAAAGCCGGACACGGTAGTTGCCTGGCATCGCGTCGGCTTTCGGTGGTACTGGCGGTGGCGATCTCGCCAGCGCTCTGGCAGACCGAAGATCGCGACTGAGGTCCGTGATCTGATTCACCGTCTTGCACAAGACAATCCCGGTTGGGGAGCGCCGAAGATCCATGGCGAGTTGCTGAAGCTCGGCTTCGAGGCCTCCGAAAGGAGTATCTCTCGCTATCTCAGACGGGTGCACCGCCGCGGCGATCCCGGAAAGAGTTGGTTGTCCTTCCTCCAGAACCATCGCGAGGTGATCGTCGCACTCGATTTCTTCACCGTGCCGACATTGACGTTCCGATCGCTCTATTGCTTTTTCGTCATCGAGCACGGCCGGCGCAAGATCCTGCACTTCAACGTAACTCGTCATCCAACCGCGGAATGGGTTGTACAGCAACTCCGCTCGGCGTTCACGGAAGCTCGGGCCGTATCGCTACGTCATTCTGGATCGAGACTCAAAGTTCGATGCTGACGTCATAACTTCGTTCCTGAAATGCACCGGGCTGAAGCCCAAGCGCCGAGCGTTCAAGCGCCCTGGCAGAATGGAGTCGCCGAGCGGTGGATCGGAAGCTGCCGGGGAGAGCTTCTCGACCATGTCATTGCGCTCGGTGAGAGCCACCTGCGGCGGCTCGTTCGCGAATACGTGGCCTATCACCATGAGGACCGCATTCACGATTCGCTCCTGAAGGACACGCCGAACCGCCGGCCGATCGAGCACAGGCCCTCACCGGTTGCGAAGGTGATCGGCAGTGCACGGCTCGGTGGTCTTCACTATCGGTACTCCTGGCTCGAGGCCGCGTAATATCTTCAGCACCGCCAATGTTTCCGCCTGTATAGTCAACGGAACGCACGCATCTTTCATTGGCGCAAAACTACTTCATCGGCTGATGACGGTCAAGCCGGCGTTTTGTTCGCGATCGCGAAAATGCGCTTCTCGAGGCGTCACCGTCCGGACATGACCGGACATGTGCAGGTGGAGGAGCGTCGAAGCGCTGGAGATTTCGACTACTCGTTATGTCCTTAGATGCTCGCGATCCGGTTTTGTCTACAGACGGTGAGGCGGTAATTTCACCGATTTCACGCCCGAGTCCGCAAGGATACTCAGGAACTCGGCGGTAAACAACGGGTCTCGATCATGGATGAGGTAGCGCTTTCCTTTGACAAGTCCATCGACAGTGTCGCTGATGTTCCGTGCAATTTGGCTCATCCAGAGGCCATTCGCCACCTTGGCAATCCCGGCCACCTCGACCCGGCGTGTCGACAGCTCAATGAAGAACAGCGCGATGTACCGCTGCAAGCCTCGTGAAGTCCACACCTCGACCGTGAAGAAATCGGCGGCGACAATGAGTTCCCAATGCCGGCTCAAGAACTCTTTCCAAGTAGTTTTCCGAAGCCGATCCGGCGCTGGTTCGATCCCGTGCTTCTTCAAAATGTTGGCAATGGTGCCGCGAGCGAGGCTGTAACCAAGGTTGGAAATTGCACCGAGAATCCTCCGGTATCCCCAATCGCGATTCTCTTGAGCCATGCGGACAACGAAGTCCTCGATTCGTTGGCGGTGGTGGGCGGCCCGGTCCAGCTTGGCACTGCCGTAGTACTTGTGGCAATCAGCTTGCGGTGCCAAGCGAGCAGTGTGTCCGGCGTCACGAGGTCGGCAATCTCGTTCAGCACCCGACGGCCGACAAGTTTGGCTTTGGCTGCCCGGCGGCGACGCTGATCATTGGTAAAACAAAGCCGACGATTGCCAAGCTGCTCTTTCGAGACTCGATTCTCTTCGCGTAGGTAGTCGATCGCATGCTGTTCTTCTGGTTCATCCATCCGGCGACCGCAATCGCTCCGAACCGGAAAGGATTGAGAACGTTTCGCATCTCCGGAGGTCATTATCTCCTAGGTCCGTCACCGACGGATTCGTCAACGTTGCTGTGGTTTCTATCAGATCGAGTTTTTGGACACAACGGGCACGCACCGGCAGAAAATAGGTAAACTGATTGCCGTCGTCTTTTTGCTCACGATTGCGTCCTTCCGTGACAGGATGTACTGAGAACGCATCGTTACCGTCTCTGTTGGCTCAGCTAGATGGCGTAACGGACAGCCATGTCGCTGCAGTTCGCCAGTATTGATCACAATCCTTCGTGCTTGGGCGTCATCGTCGGGTCGTCTCATTGTGCGGGAGTAAGTGTGAGCATTCACTTTGCGAGGAGACGGTACGACAGATCGCTGCTCAACGACATATCGCGTTTCCCATTTCTCAGCCCTGCTGTCCAGGGCAACGGCTGCGCTTGAACCGCCGCGCCCGGCTCTCGCCTGCGTTCTGCTTTGTCGGTTCCTCCAGCAGGTTTCTCAACAGCTCAGAAACCTGAGCGCTGGCACCTCCAACAAAGCTCTCCGGCTTCGTTTGGGAGCGGGGCCGCTTGCTTTTCGGTTGCCCCCGGAACAGAGGGCATCAGAAAAGGAGAACTCGAATGTATACCTTGAATCAGCTCACAATCATCGGTTTCACTGGCAATGACGCCGAAGCTCATTACACTCCCAACGGCACACTGGTCGTAACCCTTTCGGTTGCCACCAAAGAATCATGGAAAGACGCTGATGGCAACTGGCAGAGCCGCACGGACTGGCATCGTGTTGTCACCTTCAGCAATCTGGCCGAGTACACGCGGACGTTAACGAAGGGTTCCTACGTGATGGTGCAAGGAGCGGTGCGCACCCGAGAATACGAACGCGACGGCATCAAGCACCGTGTTACAGAGGTACGTGCCGACTCGATCGGAAAGCTCGACCGAGCCGAACGCCGGACCGAAAGTGAAGGTGATCCCGAACCGAATGATGCATGAGCCTGTCCCTCGGGCTCGGCATTGGCGTCGAGCCCGATCCTTCCCGCTAATCCAACCCACGAGTTAGAGACTTTGGCCTCGAGGACTTTCGGTTGCCAGTCGCCCGCGTTTCCCACGGTCTCGCATGCCCGAAGCGCTACACCCGTTTCCACTCCAAAACACTCCGTTAAGAGGCAGTTTGATAAAGGATGCGAAAACTGGCTGATTTCTGTAGACCTGAGTCGCCGCCATAGACGCGCATCGTCTTTATATTCAAACGGAACGCTAATTTCACCAGCTGGAGAGGCGGCGAGATCATTATGCGATTGAGTCGCTTCAAAAGCAGACCTGCCGGAGAATTGCGGGGAGGCAGGAGCCTGGGACGTGAGAGGCTCACTTTCCTTGATCTCTCGCCGATGATGCAGGCGAATCGCTAACGCACCAGTTCAACTCCAGCAAAATCCCACCTTGGCCGCCGACTCAAACACCTCAACGAGTGGCCATCAACGCCTCGACTGTCGCCCTTCAAATTCGCCGGCGTGACGGCCGCTTCAGATCGCACAGGTGCAGGTTTTGCGCCGGCTTCAGCGTAAAGTCAGCCATGAACTCAACGAGTGAAGGGATGTGATTGAAATTTGCCCGTCTCATTCCCCTATTACCGGTGTTATGCGGAAACACGACGACGCTGTCGCCGCCGTTCACCGTTCAGCCGTCTTAACCGTGCTCCACCGAAAACCGCTCTACGATGAGTGCCTTGTTTCGTGGAAGCGCTGGGCCTACTTGTCACGGCATTGCGCTTTGCACCTTGTCAGTTGCTGCTCACGCAGATCGAACTCGCGCTCAGCGGGCAGGATCCAGCCGGTCATCATTTATGGCGAAGGCAAACTGGTTCGAGATTGTGCGCCGCTCAACTCTCCACGGAATGGTGGACATCCTCATCTACACCGTCTCGACTCGGCTGTACAGCGGCATTCCCGAGTCGCGCTACCCATTCCAGGACAAGACAGTCCTATGACCCCTGCGGTCGCCTGCGCTTGTATCGAAAGAAATCAACCTCAGCTTGTCCTTAGCCGGCCAAGCTGTCGGCATCAAGCCTGTCGATAGCGGAATCTGGCTTGTCAGCTCTATGGATTATGATTTGGGTTATATGAATGAAGGAAAAAACTGCAGCCCCTCGACAATCCTTTTGGGCTAAAAGTGTTACCTATGCTCCGGAATGGACAGTATTTTGATGGCATGACATATCGAACCTCTGACCCTTTGTTCCTGAGCAAAGTACCTCTGCCAAAGTAGGGTCTTGTAGTGCGTCTTCTGAGTAAATAGCTCGCATGGAACGGGACCAGAGTAACCAGACCTGTCGGACAAGCTGCAGAAAACAAAGGAAACCGCTAGATTCGGACTGCCGTGAATCGGATTTGTAATCAGAGGGTCGCAGGTTCAATCCCTGTTGCCGGCTCCATTTCCAACAAACTTCACCGATTACTGAATCCGATCAACGTTCAACGCCCTACCCTCTCGGCGAATGCTCATGTGTTTCCGGTTCGAGCGACGTTTTCGTGAGTGCCGGCCGATGAAGCCGATGCCTACTGCGAACAAAGTTAGTTGCCACGCTACTGGTTCGAAAGTCATGGCAATGAGAGTTCCAGGGTCTCAACAACGGATAACGTGTATTGGAGTGAGGCATTCGTTCGATCTGAAGCCCTCGACTTGGTGGACTTTTCTGGGAGGACCTTCAGTCAGGAAAGACAGGCGTAACCGTGATGACAAAAAGGTTCACAAGGGCAGGAAATGGGTTTCAACGAGGCGTTACCGAAACACGCAGATAAGTCGCACCCACAACGCATCAAGCCGTAGACCCGACCCGCTCATTCTTTGCTCGACGTCGCTGGGCAAGGCTTCCGCTGTTGCAGATTGCCGATGCATTGCTGCGCCTCCTCGAACGCTTCCTCAGCGTGCTTGAAGGCGATTCTGACAGCGATAACGCTCTCGTTCAGCAAGCTTTTCTCAGCAGCTTCGACAAAAGTGTCGCAAGACGTCATCGCACGGTAAAGAACCCGGATCGGGTCGGTTAGCGAAGCGTTTGATGGGCTCGCCAGTTGTGGCGTTGCGATGTGTTCTGGTGATCCGACCAAGGTAGACGCTTTTATTGGCAAGGCGCTCATAGATGACGTTAGAAGAGCATAATCGGCTGTCGGCGGGGAGTTCGGTAGGGGAAAAGCCGTTCAAATCGTGTGTCA
>CAWJNY010000010.1:0-453384 GCA_963844355.1 uncultured Alphaproteobacteria bacterium | reverse complement strand
GGCATAACGGAAACGCTTAACGATCGTTTCGCCGCGCTACCCCTTCGATCACCTTTAATCCATAAAGAGGTGAATCGTATCGCCACACCGGCTGGGCTATCCCATGATTGGGAGCAAGGGGGGATTTTTGCAAAACACGATCGCCGCGCGGCGAAGCGCGTGCGGGCATGGTTGCCCGAACGCGAATTCATCATGCGTACCGAGGGCCATGTCCGGTACGTTCGCATATCGTCGCGCCTGCAGATGACGGTCGCAGCGATTGTCGGTGGGCTGTTGCTCGCCTGGCTGACGACCATGGCCGCCGTCGCGATCGGCTCGGAGCTGGAGCGCCGCGACGCAATTTTGCTGCTCGATCGCGAGGCGCAGGTGACGAGCGCCGAAAACCGCATTGCCGCCTATCGCAAGAATGTCGATGCCGTCGCCGATGATCTCGGCCGTCGTCAGCAATTCATCGAGCAGATGGTCAAGACCTATGTCGGCGATCTTCCCGCTGACGCCAAGGCGGGCGAAACTGTTTCCGACAGCAGCGCAGAGGCGTCCAAGACCGTCGACAAGGTCAGCACGGCGGTGCCCGAAGCCGCGCCGCTTGCCGAGGTCGAAGCACGGCAGCTGGCCTTTGCCGAGCAACTCACCCGGTTCGCCGACCGGCAGTCGGCCGTCACAGCCGCGGCGATGCGCAAGCTGGGTCTCAATCCCGAGCGCATGCTGGCCTCGCTGGACGATCGAGGTGCCATGGGTGGCCCGCTAATCAAGTTCATGCCTGGTTCCACTGACGCGTTCGATCCGCGTTTCCGGCGGCTTGGCCTCAGCCTCGCGCGGATGGATGCGCTGCAGCGCGGCCTCCAGGGTATCCCGCGGGTCATTCCAGCCGCCGGCAAACATATCACCTCTGGCTTTGGCTACCGGACCGATCCACTCGCCGGCGGCGCGGCGTTCCATGCCGGCCTCGATTTCAAGGGGGCAACCGGCGCACCCATTTATTCGGCCGCCAAAGGCAAGGTTGTCTTTGTCGGTCGGCGGCCAGGCTACGGCAATTGTGTCGACATCGACCATGGCAATGGGCTTCGCACGCGCTACGCCCACATGTCCGCATTCCGCACGAGGATCGGGCAATCAGTCAGCGCCGGGGAGCCGATCGGCGCAGTCGGCAGCACCGGTCGTTCCACCGGTCCACACCTGCATTTCGAGGTTCGCCTTCACGGCCAACCGGTCAACCCGCGTCCCTTCCTGGAGGTAGCACCCAATGTTCTCGAAGAAGCCCGAATCAACCGACCGGCCGTCGGGTAACGGCACGATGGCTGGGTCGACCTTTTCCGTGCTTGGACCGGACATCGCCATTCACGGCGATCTGACGGCAATAGCCGATCTTCATCTGGACGGACGGATCGAGGGCGACATCAGTTGCGCGGCATTGGTACAGGGCGAAGCCAGCGAAGTTTCCGGCGTCGTCATTGCGGAGAGCGCGCGAATTGCCGGCAAGATCAAAGGTTCGATTACCGCATCAACGCTGGTGATCCTGAAGACAGCCCGGATCGAGGGCGATGTCACCTACGGCTCATTGACGATCGAGGAAGGGGCTCAGGTGGACGGCAAATTTACCCACCGGACGGCTGAAGCGGAGCCCAAGCTAATGCTTGCGGGCGGTACCGCCGCAGGCTGAAGCATTGCTGCCACCAATGCTCGGATGTCCCCCGGACGTCCGCCTTGGTGACCCCTACGGGACTCGAACCCGTGTTTTCGCCGTGAGAGGGCGACGTCCTAGACCGCTAGACGAAGGGGCCACGGCCAAGTGCGGCAAGGGCGCGCATATGGTGGCTGTTTGGCCGCTAGTCAATCATGCGATCCGGCTTTCGCGGGCGGTGCCTGCGCCTTCGAGAAACAGCAGGCAGTGGCGGGCAATGCGCGTGGCCGCCTGACCGTCGCCGAACGGCAGGCAGGGCCGGCGCATCGCCGCCAGCGCCGCCCGGTTGCGGCGCAATCCTTCGACCGTTGCAACGATGCGGTCGGCATCGGTTCCAACCAGCATCATGGTGCCGCTCGCCAGGCCCTCCGGGCGCTCGGTCTTGCCGCGCAGGATGAGCAGGGGAACGCCCAGCGCCGGCGCTTCCTCCTGCATCCCGCCGGAATCGCTGAGGATCAGGTCGGCATCGCGCATCGCCTCGATGGTCGCCGGATGCGACAGGGGAGGGATCAGCCGGATGCCTTGCTTCCCGCCCAGCAGCTTGGTCATCCGCTCGGTCACCATGGGGTTCGGCGGAAGCAGCACATTGGCTTCGATCCGCTGACGACAAAGCGCCGCCGTCGCACTCGCCACTCCGTCGAGCCCGGCGTCCCAATTCTCCCGACGATGGCAGGTGACCAGCAGGGTGAAGGGTTGCCACGGCCAGCGGCGGCGCGGCCTCGCCGGGACTTTCCCGACCAGCTGCGCCAGCGCGTCGATCCCGCTGTTGCCGGTAACGTGGATCCGGCCCGGCACCCGCTCCCGGCGAAGGTTGGCGGCATTGCCGCTGGTCGGCGCGAACAGCAGGTCGGCGAACCGATCGATCGTCGACCCGATTTTCCTCTTCCGGCCACGGCGCGTTGGGGTCGTGGGTCCGCAGCCCGGCCTCGACATGGGCGAGCGGAATTCCAAGCTCGCGCGCCGCCAGCGCTCCTCCCAGGGCGCTCGACGTATCGCCCTGGACGATCAGCAATTCGGGCGGATCCATCGGCAACGAGCGCTTCAGCGCCGCCTTGACCAGCTGCGCGTGGAGGATCGGATCGGGTTGGCCCGGGCAATTGAGCAGCTTGGCGGCAAAGCCCTCCAACCGATGGTCGCCAAGCTCAAGGCCGGGATGCTGGCCCGTGACGAACAGCAGCGGCGCCTCGCCGAGGGCAGCGAGAGCATGGGCAACCGGGCTTAGCTTGATGGCTTCGGGACGCGTTCCAACAACCAACGCGATACGAGACTGGCGCAGCTTTCCCCCTGGCTTCGGCGCCGCAATTCTCGCCCAAGCCGACGGGACTGGCAAGATGGCACGTAATCTGGATCAGGAAAGGGCTGGACAAGCGGTTGCCGCCTGCCCCAAGCCTTGGCCGGGAGGGGCGGACTTGGCGAAACGACCTTCAATCGATGGAATATTGGTGGCGCAGGTCACGGACCTGCACATCGGATTTGACCGCGACAATCCGCACGAACTCAATGTGCGCCGGTTGAACATGGTCATCGACCAATTGAACGCAATGCGGCCAAAACCTTCGCTGCTGCTGGTCACCGGCGATCTCGTCGAATGGCCGGACGACATCGAGGCCTATCGCCATATGGTGGCGCTGATCGCCCGCTGGGAGGGTCCCGTCCTGTGGGCCATCGGCAACCATGACGGGCGGGACGCATTCCGCGCCGTCCTGCCGGATGTCCGGTCCGACGAACATGGCTTCATCCAATATGAGGCGGACCATGGCGGCGTGCGCTGGATCGTGCTCGACACGCTCTACGAAGGCCGCCACGGCGGGATGATTTGCGAAGCCCGCGCCGGCTGGCTCGAGCAGCGGCTTGGCGAACGCAAGGAAGATCCCGACCGATCATCGTCCTCCACCATCCTCCGGTCGACACTGGTATCGACTGGATGAGCGCATTGAGCTGCGAGACGTGGGTGCAGCGCCTGGAGGCGGTTGTCCGGCCCGCCTCGCAGGTGGTGGGGATGATCGCCGGCCATGTCCATCGGCCGATCGCGACCAGCTTCGCCGGCAAGCCGTTAGTGGTTTGCAGCTCGACCGCGCCATGGCTGGCGCTCGACCTGGAGGACATCGATCCGGCGCACCCTGACGGGCGGCCCCTGATCATCGCCGACGCGCCGGCCTACGCGCTCCACTATTGGAACGGCGAGCGGATGCTGACCCATTTCGACGTGGCCGGCCCGCGCCATGTGCTGGCCAGCTACAACAGCAATGTGCAGCCGATGATCCGCGATTTCCTCAAGGAGCGCGGAACGGGCTGACGGGGTTCAGCCTGTGGAAGCGCTCCCGCGGAACGGGCTGACGGGGTTCAGCCCGTGGAAGCGCTCCCGCGGAACGGGCTGACGGGGTTCAGCCCGTGGAAGCGCTCCCGCGGAACGGGCTGACGGGGTTCGGCCCGTGCGAGCTAAGCCGGCAACGGTCAGATCAGCGGAAATTGTCGGCGTAGGCCTGGATCTTCATCGACACGGGCGGCGCAGGCACGAGGTGCACGGTAAAGCCCTTGCGCTCCGCATAGGCCAGCGCCTCGTCCTTGGTGTCGAACCGAAGCCGCACCTGCGTCTTGGTGTCGCCGGAACCGTTCCAGCCGGTCAGCGGGTCGGCGCGCTGCGGCTGCTGCCGTTCGAACTCCAGAGTCCAGCGTCCCTGGCCGGCCTTGCCGGACTGGGTGGTCTTGCGCTGCTCTTCGACGATGCGGGCGACGGTCATGGACCGCGATTGGCGCAGGCTGGCGCGGGAATCAAGAGCTTGCGCGCTTGGTCTTGAGCGTCGGCGCGGCGATGCCTGGGTCGTCGGGCCAGGGATGCTTGGGATATCGTCCGCGCATTTCCTTGGCGACGTCCCGCCAGCTCCCGGCCCAAAACGCCGGCAGGTCTTTGGTGGTCTGGATCGGCCGATGGGCAGGCGAGGTGATCGCCAGGGTCAAGGGTACTCGCCCCGCCGCGACCGTCGGATGATCCTTGAGGCCATAAAGCGCCTGGGCGCGGACCTCGACCGTCGGACCTCCTGGCGGCGGAATAGTCGATCGGATGGGAGGAACCGGCGGGAGACAGGAACTGACTGGGCGCCAGGCGGTCGACGGCCCGGCCTGCGTCATAGCCGAGCAGTCCCTGCACGGCATTGTGGAGCGCGGTCGAGCCGACCGCGTCAAGCCGGCGCTTGCCGTGCAGCAACGGCGCAAGCCATTCGTCGATCCGGGCCATCAGGGCCGGATCCGAGATGCCGGGAACCGTTTCATCATGGTGAGCCGCAAAGGCTGCGCGCTGGCGGAGCGAGAGTGTGGCATCGCTCCACGGCAATATGCCGAGCCCGTGCCGCCGGACCGCTTCGAGCAGCCCCGCTTCGATCGCAGCCTGGTCGGGCCGCGGATCGGGTGCCGACGATAATTTGATCGCACCCAGCCGCCGCCCCCTGGTGGCGCTGATTGCGGCCGTCGCCGGATCGAACCGGACCTCCGTGTAAGGCTGGATGTCGTCGGCAAACAGCGCTTCGATCTCGTCCACGCCGATCGCGGCGGCAGACAGGATCCTCGCGCCGGAGGCAGCTCCGGCGACCTCGGCCACCGCCAGCCACTCGCTACGCGCCAGCGGCGAGGTCGGATCGAGCCGGAAGCCGCGCCCGCCAACCGATTGCCACTGTTCCCCGCCACCATCGCGTCGCCGCGACAGGCGGTCGGGGAAGGCAAGGGCGATGGCGGATGCCAGCCCCTCTCCCCTTGAGGGAGAGGGAGGCGTCCGCCGCGAAGCGGTGGGAGGGTGAGGGGGAACTACGGCGGATCCCCTCACCCCGCTCAGCTTCGCTCGTCGCCCTCTCCCTCAAGGGGAGACGGGATGTTCGCCCACCTCGCCGTCATCCTTCTCGCTGCCTGCGCGCGCGGGGAATGATCACGCAGCCAATGCCTCTGGCGCACCTCAAGGTCGGCATCGTTCCCGCCGAGCCCGCGCTCGGTCAGCAGCGCGGCGGCCTCGGCGGCAGCCTGGGAGAAGCCGCGCTCGCCCGCGTCGATCAGCATATGCGCCAGCCGCGGCTCAAGCGGAATCGCGGCAATGCTTCGCCCGTGCGGCGTGATGTGACCGTCGGCGTCCACCGCCTTGAGTCGCGCCAGCCTCTGCCTGGCTTCGGCGAGCGCAGGCACCGGCGGGGAATCCAGGAAGGGCAGGCGGGCCGGGTCGTTCTCGCCCCACATCAGGCAAGTCAGCAGGAGGCTGGACAGATCGGCTTCCAAAATCTCGGGCGGGTCATGCGCCGGCAGCGATGCATTGCCAGCCTCCTCCCACAGCCGGATGGCGACGCCCGGTCCCTGTCGGGCTGCCCGTCCGGCGCGCTGCGTCACGGCGGCGCGGCTCGCGCGCTCGGTCACCAGCCGGGTCAGCCCGGCTCCGCGATCATACCGCGGACGGCGGGCGAGGCCGCTGTCGACTACGATCCGCACATCGTCGAGGGTCAGGCTGGTTTCGGCGATGGCGCTGGCCAGCACCAGCTTGCGCGTTCCCGGTTTCGGAGCGGCCAATGCGGCACGCTGCTGGGCCGGCTCGATCGCGCCGTGAAGCCGGTGAAGAACGATGTTGGGGGGCAGGTTGCCGAGCGCCTCGGCGGTTCGCTCGATCTCTGCCACGCCGGGCAGGAAGGCGAGCAGCGAGCCGTCATGCTCGTTGAGCGCGCGGCGAATGGCGGAAGCCATCTGCGGCTCGATCCTTTGGCCCACGTCGCGCCCCTCATGGACCAGGGTGAGCGGGTAGCTCCTGCCTTCGCTTTCGATTCTCGGCGGTTCGCCCAACAGCCGGCCGAAGCGCTCGCCATCGAGCGTCGCCGACATCGGCAGCAGGCGGAGGTCCGGACGGAGGCCCTCGGCGGCATCGAGCGTCAGGGCCAGCGCCAGGTCGCTGTCGAGGTTTCTTTCATGCACCTCGTCGAACAGGACGGCGGCAACCCCGCTGAGCTCGGGATCGGACTGCAGCCGCGCCAGGTAGACGCCGTGCGTCATGGCGATGATGCGGGTGGACTTGCCGGCCTTGCTGTCGAGCCGCGTCGCATAGCCGATCGTCGCTCCGGCCTCTTCGCCGCGTTCTCGCGCCATATACTCGGCGGCGCTTCGAGCGGCCAGTCGCCGCGGCACCAGCAGCAGTATCTGCCGACCCTCGACCCAGGCTTCGTCGAGCAGCGCCGGTGCGACCCGGGTCGTCTTGCCGGCGCCGGGCGGTGCGATCAGCAGTGCGCTCGGTCCCTCGCGCAGCGCCGCGAGCAGCGGCGCGAGGACCGTATCGATCGGGAGCTCGGAGCGGGCCATTCGGCGGCGCCTACAGCGGAACCGGCAGATTATTGCGACTTTGACGATCGCAGTCAGCCGTCCCACTCGGCAAGCGCGGCTTCATATTCCTCCCGCGCATCTCGAGCTTTTGATCCGCTGCTTTCGGGCCTTTGCCTGGCGGGCAGCAAGCTCGTCGCGCTTCCGTTGAAGCGCCCGCAACTGCCGCTCGAGCGCGTCGAGTGCGCTGCCTTGTTTCGCCTCAGCTCCGCCACCTTTTTCTCGGTGCTGCCAGCTTGGCCCGGCTCGGCGGCTTCTTCGCCGTCGCCTTCCTTTTGGGCGCGGCCACCTCCCCGCCATCGCCGGAGCGCTCGAACCGGATCACCTCGCCTGGGCGTTCGAGCGCCTTCTTGGCGATCTTGGGGTCGGTAACGAGCCGGGCGGCGCCCATCGAGAACAGGTCGGTCTTGGCGCCCCACGCCTTCAGGGCCGCCGGCTTGCTCGGCGCGGCAACGATTGAATCGTGGAACCCGCTGGTTGTGCAGAACACCTTGAGCTTCGGCATCATTCGGCCTCGTGCAGCTCCCTGGCTTCCCGTTCGGCCGGCTCATCGACCTTGGCCAGTGGGCTGATCGCTGGGCCATTGATCACCGTGCCATCGGGCAGGAATTGCGATCCGTGGCACGGGCAGTCCCAGCATTTCTCGAAGCCGTTCCAATGAACGATGCAGCCGACATGGGTGCACACCGCGCTGCGTTCGACAAACACGCCGTCCTCGCCATGATAGACGGCATGCTTGGCGAGCCCGCGGCGAACGATCGCGCCTTCGCCCGGCGGAATGTCGTCGACGTCTGCCACTTCGCCGGCGCCCAGATATTCGCCGAGATTGGCGACTACCGGCCCCTGGCCTTTGACATATTCCCTCAGGGTCAGCCCGGCCGTCGGCTTCCTGCTCGGGTCGAACAGCTCGGCAAAGTGCGCCTTGTCGTTGCGATACAGGGCGATGAAGTTGAGCGCGCCGGCGACGCCATTGGTGATGCCCTGGCCGCTGTCGCCGCTGTGGATGTAGATGCGGTCGGACCCGTCGCGGCCGGAGTAGGGCATGAAGTCGACCGGCTCCATCACCTGCCCGGACCAGCGGTGCTCGGCCTTTTCGAACGGCGGGAAGCGCTCGCACGTCCAGCGTTCGAGCTTTCGAAACGGTCGTCCATGTCGTTGGCGGTGCCGCTGCGATGATCCTCGCCGCCGACGATCAGCCAGTCTTGCCCGTCGCCCGCGGGCTGCAGCCGCACATAATGATAGGGCGACAGCGTGTCCCAGACCAGCGCATCCTCCATGCTTCCGGACGGCACCTTGGCGGCGATCACATAGGTGCGCATCGGCACTTGCTTGGTGTGGACCTTGACCCGGTCGTTGACCGGCACATTGGTCGCGAACAGCGCCGCGCCGGCTCGGATCGCTGTGGCCCGCTTGCGGTCTTGATGGTCAACTCCATCGCCATCCTCGTCGTGGCCGACATAGGCGGTGTGACTGAACAGCAGCCCGCCGCGCTTTTGGATGGCGAGTGCCAGCCCGGCGCAATATTTGAGCGGATGGAAGCGACCCTGGTTTGGGAAATTTCAGCGCCCGGGTACCGGCCGGCAGCGGCACGGGCGCGGACTCGGCTCCACTCGACGTCGACGCCCAGTGTCCGGCAGGCGTCATATTCCTGCTCGAGCTCCGACTGGTAGGAGGGCTCGGCCCCGACCAGATATCCGTGCAGCCGGGCGAAATCGGCATCGATGCCTTCATCGTTGCAGACCGTCTCGATCCGGTTGATCGCCGCGACCTGACTCTCGTGGTAAAGCCGCGCATCGGTCTCGCCGACCGCCTTGATCAGGTCGAAGTAGCGATCGTCGATCTCGGACGCGAGATGCGCCGTCGTTCGCGCGGTCATTCCGCCGGTGATGTCGCCACGATCGATGACGATGACCTTGGCGCCGAACCGCGCAGCTTCATAGGCCGATGACAGGCCGGCGATCCCGCTTCCGATGACGATCAGGTCGCACTCGATGTCCGCGTCAAGCGGCGGGTAGGGAAGGGGCTCGAACTCGGCTCTCCACAGCGATGGCATGGCTCACCTCCGCAACCGAAACGATTGGGAGGTGCGGTTGGCTCCGGCGGAGGCCGGAGACTGCTAGTGGCGGGCGAAGACGCTGGTCGTGCCGTCGTGGCTGATCAGTAACGTCGAATAAGGCTGGCGGTGATCGCCATGTTCCATGCCGGGCGAGCCCATCGGCATGCCGGCCACGGCGATGCCCCGCGCCTTGGGCTTCTAGCGCGAGCAGGCGCTTGATGTCGGCGGCCGGCACATGGCCTTCGACGATATAATTGCCGACCTTCGTCGTGTGGCAGCTGACCAGCCCGTCGGGCACGCCCAGCCGCTTCTTCAGGCCATCATGTCCTCGGTCGGGACGACTGTCACCGTGAAGCCGTGCTTCTCGACATGCTCGACCCATTTCGCGCAGCAGCCGCAGTTGGGCGATTTGTAGACGGTCATGGTCGGCGGCGTGTGGCGGCGGTGCCGACGAACATGGCCGCGAAGGCGATTGCTCCGAACAAGGTCTTGCGCATGATCAGCTTCTAGCTTGACGAGATGAACGACTGATTATGCGAGCTCAATAGGCCCGCGCGACGGCGAACTCGACCGCCTCGGTCAGCGCCGCCTTGGCCCGGCTCGAGGGAAAGAGGGCGAGGGCGTCGATCGCTCGGCGGCCGTAATGGCGAGCGCGCTCGATCGTGTCGGACAGCGCCTCGGTTTCGACTGGATCAGGCCGTGTCGCATGGGCCAGGTCCTCGTCGGCGACGCGCTCGCCCTGCATCGCCGCTTTCCAGAAGGCGCGGTCCTCAGCCGTTCCCCGCGCATAGGCGAGGATGACCGGCAGGGTGACCTTGCCGTCGCGAAAATCGTCGCCCTGGCCCTTGCCCATCGTTTCGACGTCCGAGGAATAGTCGATCGCGTCGTCGACCAGCTGGAAGGCGATGCCGAGGTTGCGGCCGTAAGCTTCCAGCGCTTCCTCCGCTTCCTCGCCGGCCTCGGCGACGACCGGCGAAATCCGGCAGGCCGCGGCGAACAGCGCGGCGGTCTTGGCGTTGATGATGTGAAGATAATGTTCCTCGCTGGTCTCGACCTGGCGCTGGGCGGTCAGCTGGTCGACCTCGCCCTCGGCGATGACCGCCGACGCATGGCTGAGGATTCGCAGCACCTTAAGGCTGCCGTCCTCGACCATCAGCTCGAACGCGCGCGAAAAGAGGAAGTCGCCGACCAGGACGCTGGCCGGATTGCCCCAGATGATGTTGGCAGTGCGCTTGCCCCGGCGCATGCCCGAGCCGTCGACGACATCGTCGTGAAGCAGGGTCGCGGTATGGATGAACTCGACCGCGGCGGCCAGCTTGTGGTGGCGTGCGCCGGTGTAGTCGAGCAGCGCCGCGCTGGCGAGGGTAAGCATCGGCCGCATCCGCTTCCCGCCGCCGGCGATCAAATGGCCCGCCAGCTCCGGAATCAGGGCGACCTTGGACTGCATCCGATCGAGGATGACGGCATTGACGGCGTTCATGTCGGCGGCGGTCAGCGCGATCATCGGATCGAGCGAAGGCGCGCGCTTGTCACCCAGCTGATGGATGGTGGCGGTCATGCGCCGGCGCTGTGCGCTGTAACACCAGCAAAGGCAAGACCGGACTTGCGTCGCGGGGCGACCGGCTCGAAAGGAGGGACGATGGCAGTCACCGATGGAGCAAAAGCGCAGGACTTGCTCTATCTCTGGCGCGACGATCCAGGCGTGCGGGAATTCGACGATACGCAGCCGCTCGTCGTCTTCGACGGGGATTGCGTCTTCTGCTCCCGATCGATGCGGCTCGTGGCCAGGATTGACCGCCGCGGATGTATCCGCATGACGCCGGCGCAAGGCGCTCTCGGCCAGTCGCTTTATCGGCACGCCGCCCTCGCGACGGATCGTTTCGACACATATCTTGTCTTGGCCGAAGGGCGGATGTTCCAGCGATCGGATGCGTTGGTCGCGCTGGCCAAGCAGCTCCCTTACCCCTGGCGGGCGCTGCGCATACTAGCAATCGTGCCGCGAAGCCTGCGTGACGCCGCCTATGGGTTGCTGGCGAGGCATCGTTATCGCCTGTTCGGCCGGCGCGAAGGTTGCGGCCTCGCCGATCCGGCCCTGGCGCGGCGGTTGATATGAAGCGCGTGCTGTTGATCGGCGGCTACGGCGGCTTTGGCGCGCGAGTTGCGGTCCTCTTGGGTCGGGCGGGCCACGAGGTGCTGGTCGCCGGGCGCGATTTAACCAAGGCCGCGGCCTTCTGTGCGCGGCATCCCGACCTCGATCTGCGCCCCTATGCGCTGGACCGGTCGAACGACGTCGCTTCAGTTCTTGCAATGACGAAGCCGTGGCTGGTCGTCGATGCGGCCGGGCCGTTTCAAGGCGCTGACCTTGCCGTGCCGCGCGCGTGCATCGTCGCGCGCTGCCACTACCTCGATCTTGCGGACGCTCGCGATTTCGTGACCGCAGTCGCCACCCTCGACGCCGATGCGCGTGCGGCCGGTGTCACGATCATCTCGGGCGCGAGCAGCGTCCCGGCCCTCAGCACGGCGGTGGTTGATCGTCTTGCGGCGGAGATGAGCCAGGTCAGCGCAATCGACATGGCGTTAAGCGCCAGCAATCGAGCCAGCGGTGGCACCTCCATCACGAGATCGATCCTTTCCTATGTCGGGCGCCCGGTCCGGCTCTGGCGCGGCCAGGCCTGGCGCACCGGTTACGGCTGGCAGGAGATGGGCAAGGTGCGGTTCGCAGTGGCGGGACGGCCCGCCCTGGACCGGCTCGTGGCGCTCTGCGACGTGCCCGATCTGGAACTGCTTCCCGATCGCTATCCCGGTCGGCCCGCCGTACGCTTCCGGGCCGGCACCGAGCTGGCGGTTCAGAATGTAGCGCTGTGGCTGATCAGTTGGCCGGTTCGTTGGGGCTGGATCGGCAGCATTGCATCCTTGGCGGGACTTGGCGTGCGTTTCCAGAAGCTGATGGGACAGTTTGGGGGCGATTGCTCCGCCATGCGGATCGTGGTCAGCGGCTAGCGGGGGATTGCGCCGATCCGGCGGGAATGGACGGTGCTGGCGGAACGAGGCGACGGGCCGTGGATCCCATGTCTCGCCGTGCCGCTGCTCACGGAAATTCTGGTCCGAGGTGAGGCTCCGCCCGGCGCACGGTGCGCGGCCGGAAGCCTCAGCCTGGAGCAATTCGAACGAGCCTTTGAGGGATTCGCGATCACGACTGCCTCAACGGACACCTCCCAGCCGCCGCTCTATGCGCGGCTGCTGGGCGACGATTTCCATCAGCTCCCCGAAACACTGCGGAACATGCACAGCGTCAACGGCGATTTCGTCGCCCGGGGAACGGGGCAGGTGACTTGCGGCCATAGCCTGCTCGCGCGGCTTATCGGTCGGGTCATCGGCTTTCCCGCCGGCAGCCGATGCGGTGCCGGTCAGCGTATGGATGCGCGAACGGGCCGGAAAGGAAATCTGGCTGCGCGACTTCGGCGGGGCTTGCTTCTCCAGCGAGCTGTCGCAGGCCGGACCCGACGTTGTCGAACGATTTGGCCCGATCCGCTTTGCGATGCGGCTGACGCGCTCTCCGGAGGGGCTTGTGCAGCCGTTCACGCGCTGGTGGATCGGGCCGCTGCCGATGCCGAAGTTCCTGCTGCCCCGCGGCGTGGCGCGCGAATATGAGGCGAACGGACGCTTCCACTTCGATGTGCCGATCTCGCTGCCGCTGGTCGGCTTGCTCATCCACTACCGCGGCTGGCTGGTGCCGCTGCCCTAGCCGGACAGCGGCCGTTTTCCTAGCCTTCCGCTACCAGATGCGGACCCGTTCCTCCGGCGGCAGGTACAGCTTGTCGCCTGGCTTGACGTCGAACGCCTTGTACCACTCGTCCATGTTCCGGACGACGCCGTTGACCCGGTATTGCGCCGGCGAATGCGGGTCGCTCAGCAGTTGGGCGCGCAGCGCGCCTTCGCGGTTCTTGCGCTGCCAGCTGTAGCCGTAGGCGATGAAGAAGCGCTGGTCGCCGGTCAGCCCCCCGATCACCGGCGGCTCGCCGTGCTTGGCGATGTAGCGGCGGTAGGCGGCATAGGCGACCTCCAACCCGCCCAAATCGCCGATGTTCTCGCCCAGCGTCAGCTGGCCCTTGATCCTGACGCCCGGAATAGGCTCGTAAGCGTCGTATTGCTTCACCAGCTGATTGGCGCGCCCTTCATATTGCTTGGCGCTGGCTGCGGTCCACCAATCGCGGAGCTTGCCCGACCCGTCGAACTTGCGGCCCTGGTCGTCGAAGCCGTGCCCGATCTCGTGGCCGATGGTCGCGCCGATGCTCCCGTAATTGGCGGCCGGATCGGCGTCGGGATCGAAATAGGGCGGCTGCAGAATTCCGGCCGGGAAGGTGATCTGGTTCTGGGTCGGGTCGTAATAGGCATTGTTGGTCTGCGGGGTCATCCCCCACAAGGTGCGGTCAACCGGCTTCTTCATCCGCTCAAGCAGCAGGTTCCAGGCAAATTGTTCGGACCGCAGCACATTGCCGAACAGATCGCCACGCTCGACCCTGAGCGTCGAATAATCGATATATTTGGTCGGGATGTCCGGTGCGCGGATCGAAGCGTGGCCAGCTTCGCCTGTGCTTCCTTCTTGGTAGCAGCATCCATCCAGCTGTTGTTTTCGATTTTCTCCTGTAGCGCGGCGCGAAAATTGTCGATCAGCTCGCCCATCTGGCGGCTGGCCTCGGGCGGATAATGGCGCTGGACGTAAATCTGCCCGACCGCCTCGCCGAGCGAGCCGTTGACCAGGTCGACGCCGCGTTTCCAGCGGTCGCGCATGGTCGGAACGTCGCGCAGCGTCTTCGAATAGAAATCGAACCGCGCCTGATCGAAGTCCTTGGTGAGATAGGCGGCGTGGCCGCTGATGAAGTGCGCGGCGAAATATTCCTTCCACGTATCGAGCGGAACCTTGTCGACCAGCTTGCCGATCTCCTGCACGGCAGTGGTCTCGGTGATGACGACGGTCTTGACGTCGCCAAGGCCGGCCTTGGGAAGGGAGCGGTCCCATTGAAATTGGGGGGCGAAGGCGGCCAGCTTTGCGCGATCCATCGGGTTGTAGATCTTGCTGACGTCGCGACTGTCCTCGGGCTTCCAATGGACCCGAGCGATCTCGGTTTCGAGCGCGAAGATGCGGTCTGCCTTAGCGGCGGCGTCGGACATGCCCGCGAGTTGCAGAAGCTTGGCCAGATAGGCCCTATAGGCGGTGCGATAGCCGTCGTATTTGGCGCCTTCGAGCAGGTAATAGTCGCGGTTGGGCATGCCGAGCCCGCCTTGGCCGGCATAGACACCGTAGCGCGTCGGTTCGGACAGGTCCGGGAAGATCGCAACGCCTAGCGGCGAGGGATAGCCGGGCGTGGCGAATAGTTCGACCAACTCGCCCTTGTCCTTCAACGCGGCAATGCGGTCGAGGTGGGGCTTCAACGGAGCCGCGCCCTTGGCGCTGATGGTCGCTTCGTCCATCCAGCTCGCGTAGAAATCGCCGACTTGCTGGCCGATCCGGCCGGCGCTGGCGCTGTTCTTGGCCATATCCTCGACAATCGCCCGCACGTCGCGGTCGAGCTGATCATTGAGTACCGAATTGATGCCGACAAAAGTGCGGTCCGCCGCGATCTCGGTCCGCTTGGCCCAGGCGCCGTTGACGTAAGCGAAGAAGTCGTCGCCGGGCTTGACCTGATTATCCATGGCGCTGAGATCGACGCCCCATGGTGCGAAGGCCGGCTTGCCATTGCGCGCCATCGCGGGCGTGAAGATCAGTGCCGACGCGGCGGCCAGCAGCAACAAGTTCCTGGTCATGGAATTAAGCCCCTATCCCTTGAAATCAGATGGTTAGGCTAGCTTCGGAACGTCGCTTGCCAAGATGGTTTTCGATGAATGGTCAAACGTGCTGCGGGGCCTCCGGCAGCGAGAGCGTCACCAGCAGGCCGCCGAGGTCCTCGCTCTCGTCAAGCGCTACCGAGCCGCCATAGATCTCCGCGACGTCGCGGACGATGGCCAGGCCCAGGCCGGTACCTGGCTTGCCGGTGGTGTCGAGCCGCTTGCCACGAGTGAACAGTTCCTCACGCAGCGCTCGGGCAATGCCCGGCCCGTCGTCTTCGATCTGGATCGCGACTTTCCCCTGGCCGGCGCTTCCACCGTCACGAACACTCGGCCATGGCCATATTTCGCCGCATTCTCCACCAGGTTGCCGAGCATTTCGTCGAGGTCCTGCCGCTCCACCCGGACTTGCGCGCTCTTGTCGCCAACGATGTCGATCGTCACGTTGGGGTAGAGCGTCGATACTGCGCGATCGACCGCCATCACGCTCTCCCAGACCGTCGCTCGCGCCTGGGCTGACGCGCGGCGCCCGATCGCCCTGGCGCGGGCGAGGTGATGGTCGACCTGCCGCCGCATCACCGCGGCTTCTCGGATCACCGTGTCGTTGAGGTCCGCCGAATGCGCGGTGGCGGCGTTGGTGACGACGGTCAACGGGGTCTTGAGCGCATGAGCGAGATTGCCGGCATGCCGCCGCGCTTCCTCGGCCTGTGCCTCGCTATGGGCCAGCAATTCGTTGATCTCATCGACCAGCGGTTCGACTTCGCGTGGAAAATCCTCGGCAATCCGGGTCTGGATTCCGCCGCGAATGGCCGCGACCTCCCGCCGCACCCGGCGCAATGGCCACAAGCCGTAGATCGCCTGCAAGGCCGCCAGCACCAGAAGTCCGAAGCCGAGTGCCGCGAAGCTCGCTACCAACGTGGACCGCAGTTCGCGGATCTGCCCGTCGATTGCCTCACGCGATTGCGCGACCTGGAATCGCCAGCGGACAGTGGAGCCCGGCAGGACCACGTCGCGCTCGAGAATCCTCAGTGGTTCCCCTTCGAACTCAAAGCTGTCGCGCTTGTGCAGCTCGACGTCATTATGCTCCTGGTCGGCGCGCAGCCGGCGATCCCATAGAGACCGCGACGGGAAGGTTTCCTGTCCGTCGCCGGAAATCTGGAAATAGGCGCCCGAATAGGGCTCGAGGAAGCGTTGGTCGGCCGGCGGCCGAGTGAAGCGGACTTCGCCCTCCGGGCCGATCTCCGACGCCCCGATCATGGCGTTGAGCACATATTCGAGCTGCTGGTCGAAATTCTGCACGATTCCGCGGCTCAGTACCCGGTCGAGGCCGTAGCCGCCGATCAGAAGTAGCAGGCCGATCCAGACCGCCGCGACGACGATCATCCGCCGCGTCAACGACCCTCCGCGGCGCTTCCTGACATTCACGCCTTCGCCGGTCGCCTCCTGTTGGGCGACGGCCTCGTTCAACCGCTGGAATCCTCGAGACTATAGCCGAGACCGCGAATGGTGGTGATGACGTCCGCGCCCAACTTTTTACGGATTCGCGTGACGAACACTTCGATGGTGTTGGAATCGCGGTCGAAATCCTGGTCGTAGATATGCTCGATCAGCTCGGTGCGGCTGACCACCTTGCCCTTGTGGTGCATCAGGTAGGACAGCAGCTTATATTCCTGTGCGGTCAGCTTGACCGGTTCGCCGCCCTTCGTGACCTTGCCCGACCTCGTGTCGAGCCGGATATCGCCGGCGATCAGCTCGGACGACGCCACCCGGCGGCTCGCCGAATGAGGGCGCGCAGCCGGGCAATCAGCTCCTCGGTCTGGAACGGTTTGGCGAGATAATCGTCGGCGCCGGCGTCGAGCCCCGCGACCTTGTCCGACCAGCTGTCGCGCGCGGTCAGTACCAGCACCGGCATCTTGCGACCTTCCTTGCGCCAGCGATCAAGCACCGTCAGCCCATCGATCTCGGGCAGGCCGAGGTCGAGCACCACCGCATCATAATTTTCGGTCGAGCCGAGATAATGGCCATCCTCGCCGTCGGTCGCCAGGTCGACCGCATAGCCCGCGCCTTCCAGGGTCGAGCGCAGTTGCCGCCCCAGGTTCGGTTCGTCCTCCACGATCAGCACGCGCATCTATTCAATCCTCGAAAATCGGTTCGCTGACACAAACACGCGCGAAGCTGAACGGTTGCTTGGCCGCAACGACTGGAATGTCAATTGTAAAGGAGCTCAGTCGCCCGACTTGTCGATGATGCGGCCGGTCCGCGGATCGACGTCGACCCAAATGACCTTGCCCCGGTCGAGGAATTTCATCCGCAGATTGCCCCCGCGCATCTCGGGGCCCAGATAATCGGCGCCGCCCATGCGGGGAATCACCCGCCGCTCGATCAGCGGCAACGGCATGGAGCGGCCTTCGCGCTGGGCACGGAAAGCGCGGTCCTGGTCGCGCGGGCGATCATCCCAGGCGAGGCGGGCGATCTCGTTCGCGGGACGGCCAAGCGCAGGTGTAGCAACCGCGGCGCTGGCGGCGCAAAGCGACAGGACAAGGGTACGAAACAGGCTCATTGGCAAAACTCTTTCGCCGCCATCATTATGGGTGACGCATTGAACAAGCTATGAATGCCCCTGTTGTCTGGCGTTCACGCTTGCCACCCCCCGTGACGCCGAGTGGAACCTAGGCTAGGCCGCGGCGCGATGGCACCCCCAATTTTATCCTACGAAGACCTCGGCCTGATCCAGGGTGAAGGCTGGCTGTTCCGCAACCTCGACATTTTCGTCGGGCCGCGCGACCGGCTCGCGCTGATCGGCCGGAATGGCGCCGGGAAGACGACACTGCTCAAATGCCTCGCCGGATTGATCGACACCGACGAGGGCGCGCGGAAGATTGTGCCCGGCACCAAAGTCGTCCTGCTCGAGCAGGATCCTGACATGAGCCGGCACGACCGGCTTGAGGATTGGGTGCTGTCGGGGGAGGATGCTCCCGCCGCGCACGAAGCGGCCGCGATCGCGCATCAGATCGGCATCGACCTCGACCGCAACTTGAAAACCGCCAGCGGAGGCGAGCGGCGTCGGGCGGCGATCGTCCGCGCACTCGCCCAGGAGCCGGATGTGCTGCTGCTCGACGAGCCGACCAATCATCTGGATCTAGGCGCGATCGACTGGCTCGAGGCTTGGCTGAACCGCTTCAAGGGAGCTTTCATTGCCATCAGCCATGACCGGACGTTCCTCAACCGGCTGACCAGGAGCTGCCTGTGGCTCGACCGCGGCCAGATGCGGCGGGCCGAGATTGGCTTTGGCGGATTCGAGGCGTGGACCGAACAGGTTTATGCCGAGGAGCAACGCGCAGCCGATAAGCTGGATGCCAAGCTGGCGCTGGAGCTTCACTGGCTGCAGCGCGGCGTCACCGCTCGCCGACGCCGAAATCAAGGGCGGCTGGCCAAATTGAACGAGATGCGGGCACAGCGGGCGGCGATGCTCGGACCTGCGAGCGCGGCCAAGCTCGGTCTGGTCAAGGACGAGGTGAAGACCAAGACGGTCATCGATGCCGAGAATGTTATGAAGCGCTTTCCTCTCAAACCGTTCGCCCGGAGCGAAGTCGAGGGGCCTGACAGCGAGCGTGCGGTGACTTCGCTCGAAACGAACGGCGAGGGGATGGCCCACCGCACGATCATCAAGGAGTTCACGCTGCGCATCCAGCGTGGCGACCGCATTGGACTGGTTGGCGCCAACGGCACCGGCAAGACAACCCTGTTGAAGCTGCTGACGGGCGAGCTGAAGCCTGACGGTGGCTCGATCACCCAGGCCAAGACCCTATCCGGCATCGTCATTGACCAGCAGCGTCGGCTGATGTCGCCGGAAAAGCGGGTGCGCGACGTTCTGGCCGAGGGCGGTGACTGGATCGAAGTCCGTGGCCACAAAAAGCACATCAAGGGCTATCTGAAGGAATTCCTGTTCGACCCCTCGTTGACCGAGGCGCCGGTAGGCAGCCTGTCGGGTGGCGAGCGATCGCGGCTGCTGTTGGCGCGGGAATTCGCCCGCCAGTCGAATCTCCTCGTGCTGGACGAGCCGACCAACGACCTCGATCTCGAGACCCTCGACCTGCTTCAGGAAGTGATTGCCGACTATGAAGGCACCGTCCTGATCGTCAGCCATGACCGCGATTTTCTCGACAAGACGGTGACGGTGACCCTCGGCCTCGACGGCTCGGGCAGGGTAGACATCGTCGCCGGCGGCTATGAGGATTGGATTCGCAAGCGGTATCAAGACCATCGCAAGCCGGCGAAGAAGGAATCATCGACGGCCAACGCTGCGCCCCAAGCCAAGCCGACTGCAGCCAAGCTAAGCTACAAGGACCAGCGCGACCTCGACCGCCTTCCCGGAGAGATCGAACGGCTGGAAGCGTCGATCGCGGCCGACGAGGAAGCGCTGCACGATCCGGACCTCTTCAGCCGTGATCCTAAACGCTTCGCCGAGCTGACTGACCGCATTGCCCGCCAACGCGCCGAGGTCGAAGCGGCGGAGCTGCGCTGGCTCGAAGTGGCGGAGATGGCTGAGGCGTTGGCGCGCTAGCCCCTCCGCGCCGCCTCGGTCCGCTCCTTGATGCGCTGCTGGAGGATCGAGAGCGGCATCGCGCCTTCCTTCAGCACCTCATGGAACTGCTTGAGGTCGAACCTGGCGCCCAGCGCGGCCTGGGCCTCGGCTCGGGCGCGCGTCCAGGCCATGTGGCCGACCTTGTAGCTGCAGGCCTGGCCCATCTGAGTGCAATAACGCTCGATTTCGCGCTGGACTCGCGGGCGAGCGAAGCCGGTGGTCGCGACCATATAATCGATCGCCTTCTCGCGGCTCCATCCCTTGGAATGAAGCCCGGTGTCGACCACCAGGCGGGTCGCGCGAAACAGGAACGATTGCAGGTAACCGGCACGCTCGATGCCGTCATAGCCGCCAAGCTCGTCGGCGACCTCTTCGGCATAGAGCGCCCAGCCCTCTGAATAGGCCGAGAAGCCGCCGATCTTGCGCAGGGTCGGAATGTCCTTCAATTCCTGGGCGAGGCTGATCTGCAGGTGATGGCCCGGCACGCCCTCGTGATAGGTCAGCGCCGGCAGCGAATATTTCGGCCAGTCGCCGACGTCCTTCAAATTGATGAAGTAGATGGCGGGCCGCGACCCATCGAGCGAGGCGCGGTTATAATAGCCGTTCGAGGCGCCGTCCTGGATTTCGACTGGGACGCGGCGGATTTCGAGCGGAGCGCTCGGTACGGTGGCGAAGGCACGCGGCAGCTTCGCATACATCGCCTTCACGTCATCATTGAGACTGGCGATCAGCGCCGCCCGGCCCTCGTCGGTGTTGGGATAGAGCTGCGCCGGACTGGTGTTAAGCGCGTTCAGCCGCTCGCCGACCGTCCCTTGGGTGAAGCCGGCACCCTTGAGGATCGTGTCGAGCTGGGCGCTGATCTCCGCGACCTGGGCGAGACCGAGGCGGTGGACCTCGTCGGGCGAGAAATTGGTGGTGGTCGCCTGCCTCAGCGCGGCAGCATAGATGGCATCGCCGTCCGGCAGCCGCGCCGCGCCGTCACCCGCCTTGCTGGTCGGTTTAAGCTGCTCCATCAATGCGATCTGGCGGTCGAGCGCCGGATAGATGCTGTCGGCGACGATTTGCGCGGCGCGGGCCTGCCAGTCGCCTGCAATGCCCTTCTCCTTCGTACGCGTCACGATGGAGTTGGTCATCGTATTCGCTTTGGGCGCCGGCTCGCGCAGCTTGCGCATCTGCGCCAGAGTCAGGTCGATCGACCAGGCCGGGGCCAGGAAGCCGCGGGCGGCTTGGGCGCGCTGATCCTCGCTATCGTTGTCGAGCAAGATGCCGACCAGCGCGAGGCGGGCCAGATAGGCCTCGGCGTCCGCCGCATTTTCAATGGTGTGGTCGGTATTGAGGAAGTCCGGCCAATTAAAATAGGCGCCGCCCTGCTGGAAGATTGGGTATGGACGCTGTACGGAATCGATACCGAAGTGATCCGCCGGGATGATCCCGGTTTCCATCTGATAGACAACGACTTCGCGATTGAGTTTGCCCGCTTCGGACAGGCTGGCCGGCGGCACGGCCTTGACGTTGGCCAGGTTCTTCTTGGCAAGGGCCAGATCCTCGCTGCGCGCGCTCGCGTTCGGACGAACGTCGAGCTTGGATTTCAGATGGGCGTTCTCGCCCTTGTCGAGACCGAGGCTGGTGGCGAGATCGGGATAACGTTGAACCCGCTCGTGGAAGATGGCCTCGAACAGGGCATTGAGCTTGGCGTCCCCGGCTGCTGCGGTTGCCGGCGCTGTCTGCGCGGCCACACCTGAAGCGAAAGGAACAACGGCGGCAGTTGCACTGCCAGCCTTGAGGAATGAACGGCGATCCATGAGCGACTCCCTGACGCGATTTTGGGGGAAGCTAAATTTCTCAAGCAGATGATGCGAGTCCGCCTGTCGAACGGAAATGCCCGTTCGCAGCTACGATCCGAAGATTGGTCTGGAACGTAGCCGATGGCCGACCGTTCGCCCCAGCCAGGAGGTGGAGATGGTAGCAAGCGTACGACTGAGGACATTCACCCGCATCGGCTTTGCCGCGCGCGGCCTGCTCTACATCACCATCGCCTGGCTGATCTTCCGCAGCGGCAAGAGCGAAGACCTCGAGGGTGCACTGGAGTATCTGGCCGAAGGCGGCGGCGAGCTGCTGATGATGGTCGTGACGGCCGGATTCCTCGCCTATGGATTCTGGCGGCTATGCGACGCCCTTTTCAACGTCGAGAATCATCCCTCGGACGGCAAAGGCAAGCGCGAGCGGCTTGGCGCGGCCGGCAGCGGGGTCGCCTATCTGCTGCTTGCGTGGCAGGCAGTCAGCCTGATCCGCGGCTTCGGTTCGAGCGGAGGCGGCGATGCGACCCAGGAAAACGCCCGAACCGCCCTGTCGCTGCCGGGGGAGAATTAATGCTGATCCTGGCCGGCATCGTCCTGGCGCTGGTCGGCGGCTACCAGCTGATCAAGGCCGCCAAGGCGAGCTTTCTCAAGCGGCTGGAACCCGGCATTGCTTCGCAGCCCTGGGCCAAGTGGGCCGGGCGGTTCGGCTACGCCGCGCGCGGGCTGATCTTCATCATCACCGGCTGCTTCCTGTTCAAGGCGGGGATCGAAGCCGAGGCGGGCGAAGCGGGAGGGATTGAGTCGGCCCTGGCGTGGCTGGATTCGCCTTGGGACTTGATGGCGGCGATCGGCTTGTTCGCCTTCGGCCTTTACAGCCTGGTCGAGGCGCGCTTCCGCATCATTCACCACGTACCGGTCGAGGAACTGGCCCATCGCGCTGCTCCCAACCGCATGGCGTGACGAGATGGCGAAGCCTGACCTCCTGATTTCCAGGATACTTGGAAGCCGAGCTGTCGCAAGGCTCGGCAAACATGAGGTTGGCGCGATCGTCGCCGTGTTCGTCGCTGCAGCCCTCCTGCTGCTGTTCGGGGAAATTGCTGACGACGTCGTCGAAGGGGACACGCACAAGCTCGATCGGGCGGTGCTGATGTCGTTCCGGACGGCGGGTGATCCAACGGACCTGATCGGGCCCGATTGGTTTGAGGAAATGGTGCGGGACGTCACGTCCCTCGGCAGCTATGCGTTCGTCATCATCATCGTCACGGCAGCCACCGGCTATCTGCTGCTGATGCGCAAATATGGCCTGGCCCTGCTGCTACTTGCCGCCGAAGCCGGTGGGATGCTGATCAGCACCCTGCTCAAGGAACTTTTCGACCGACCTCGGCCCGATCTCGAACACGCGGCACGCGTGTTCACGGCCAGTTTCCCCAGTGGCCATGCGACCCTGTCGTCGGTGACGTTTTTGACTCTTGGAGCGCTGTTGACCCGGGTCAACGCCGACCGAAAGTCGAAGGTCTATTTCATGGGCACCGCAATCATCCTGACGATCATGGTCGGGCTCAGCCGACTTTATCTCGGCGTGCATTACCCCAGCGACATCCTGGCCGGCTGGTGCATCGGCTCGGCATGGGCGGTGCTGTGCTGGGGCGGCGCATTGTGGCTTCAGCGGAAGGGTGACGTCGAGGGTCCGATCAGGACGGCGCCGGTTAAGCCCCCAGCTGATATTGCTTCATCAGATCGTAAAGCGTCGGGCGGCTGATGCCGAGCAGTTTCGCCGCGCTTGAGATATTGTTTTCCGTGCGGGTCAAGGCTTGGCGAATGACCCGCCGGTCAATCTGCTCGCGCGCGGCGCGGAGATTGATCGGCAGCGACTCTGCCTCGGTTCCCCGCGCGCCCGGGAGGTCCAGGTCGGCCGCGATGACCTGTTTGCCGTCGGCCATGATCACGGCGCGCTTGATGCGGTTCTCCAGCTCGCGGACGTTGCCCGGCCAGGGATAGACATCGATCACGTCGGCTGCATCGGGGGACAGACATTGGATCTTCGGGTTCATCTCCCGAGCGAAGCGGGCGACGAAGTGACGTGCGAGGAGCACCGCGTCTCCGGCGCGCTCGGCCAGGCTCGGGATCTTCACCACGATCTCGGCCAGTCGATAATAGAGATCGTCGCGGAAGCGGCCCTCGGCGATCATCTCGTCGAGGTTTTGGTGGGTGGCGCTGACGATCCGCGTATCGACTGAAATCGGGGCCCGGCCGCCGATCCGCTCGATCACCCGCTCCTGAAGGAATTGCAGCAGCTTAACCTGGAGCGGCAGCGGGATGTCGCCCACTTCGTCGAGAAACAGGGTGCCGCCCTGGGCCTGTTCGATCTTTCCGGGGGTAGTCTTGACGGCTCCGGTAAATGCACCGCGCTCATAGCCGAACAGCTCGGCTTCAAGCAGATTCTCAGGAATGGCGGCGCAGTTGATGGCGACGAATTCGCCCTTCGCACGCGGCGATTTTTCATGGACCGCGCGAGCCAGCAATTCCTTGCCGGTACCGCTTGCGCCGAGCAGCATGACCGAAACATCGGCCGAGGCGACCCGCTCGATAGTCCGGACCACTTTGACCATCTCTGGACTGCCGGTCAGCAGCGTCCCCATCGCGGTCTCGCTTCCGCTCGAAACCTCGAGCCGGCGGTTCTCTTCCTCGATTTCGTGAAGGTGGAACGCCCGGCCGACGATCAGCCCGAGCTCGTCGATATCAACCGGCTTGCGGTAAAAATCATAGGCACCAAGCGCGATTGCTTTCAACGCGCTTTCCCTTGCTCCATGGCCGGAGGCAACGATGACCTTGGTATCGGGCTTAAGTGCGAGGATTTCGGTGAGCGTGGCGAACCCCTCCGCCGTGCCGTCGGGATCGGGCGGCAGGCCGAGATCGAGCGTAACCACGGACGGCTCATGCAGCCGGGTCAGTTCGATCGCCTGGGCACGATTCATCGCGCTGACGACATGATATCCTTCGTAGGCCCATTTAAGCTGCCGCTGCAGGCCCTCATCGTCCTCGACGATCAGCAGAATGGGAAGGTCGGACTGTTCGCTCATGCTGTTTTCCGTTTGAGTTCAGCCGCTTCGGCGGCCGGAAGAATGATGGTGAACAGGCTGCCATCGCCGGGCTTGCTGCCGACCGTCAGTCGGCCGCCCATGGCCGAAATCAGGCTCTTGGCTTCGAATGCCCCGACCCCGAAGCCGCCCTTCTTGGTCGAGGCGAACGGCTGGAACAGGCGCGTGCGGATGAATTCTGCATCCATCCCGGCACCGCAGTCGGCAATGGCGATAGTGACATGACCGTTACTTCCGCCCATCCGGACGGATACCGGCTGGTGGGGCTTGCTGGCGTCGACCGCATTCTGGACCAGGTGGCCGATCGCTTGCTCGAGCAGCAACGGGTCGGCCATGACCCACAGGTTGCCGTCCCCCAGCAGCTGCACTTCATGGTCGCCGCGCTTGGCGGCGATGGCCGAAGCCACCAGCGCGCGCATCGGCGTCGGTTCGGGCTTGGCCGGCCGCTGGTCTGGGGTCGGCGCCAGCCGGGCCAGCAATTCATGCATCTTGCCGACCGACCCTTTCAGCGTCGCAATCATGTCGGCACGGAACTCTTCGTTGTCGGCGTGCCGCTCGGCATTGCGGGAGAGCAGCGACAATTGACTGACGAGATTCTTTACGTCGTGAAGAATGAAGGCGAAGCGGCGGTTGAAGTCCTCGAACCGCTGCGCGTTCATCAGCGCCTGCTGGACATGCGCCTCGGCGAGCGAGGAGGCCGCCTGACGGCCGGCCGTACGCAACAGATCGAAATCCTCCCAGTCCAGCGGCCGGCGGTAATCGGGCGCGGCAAGCAACACCAGGCCGACCAGCCGGTCGTCGTGGATCAGGGGGACGCCCGTCCAAGCCAGCTCTTCGTTGAGAAACTGCACCGGGACACCGATCCCCTCGTCGCGCTCGTCCGACCAGCCGCCCGCGATCGCGTCGAAATCGATGATCCGGCCTTCCGCTCCCACGGACAGCCAGAAAGCAAGCGCCTCCGCACTGGGGATCGCGGCACCTGGATTGGTGCTGCCCGACCAGTTCCAGGCAGCGGCAGGCTCGATTATTCCATTTTCGTCGGTCACCAGCAGCAACCCGCCCGGGGCATCGAGAATATCGGCGAACGCCTTGATGACACGTTGGCCGAGCGGGGCCGCCATGGGACCTGACGCACCGATCGTCTCGGTGAACCGCAGCCACTCAGTGCGATAATCGTAGCGATGCTCGAAGAAATGCTTCGCGATCTTGACCTTGGCCCAGGCCCGCGCCCGGGTGGACGGCAGCAGCACAATGGCGGCGACGGTCATCGCCGCCAGCAATGCGATCAGTGCTGCCCGGGTCCAGTCGACGCCGCTGTCGCGCAACGCGGTGACCAGCACCGCCATCACGGCGATATAGGCGGCGATGGCGAGCATCGACAGGCTCTGGAACGTCGCCGCGCGCGAAAGCCGGATGCGCCAGCGTTCGCCCGGCGTACCGCCGATTGCGAACAAGGGCGCCGCCATCACCATGACCAGTCCGCGCCAGTCGAACAGGCCTTGCGCCGAGCCGGGATCGAAATAGGCGATGGTGTAGAGATTGAGGTCGTACGCCCACATGCCCGCAAGGGCGATCATGGCCAGCCGGATGTTGCCGCGGCTGGAGGGCGCGGCCTGTCCGTAGAGGTTGTGGACCAGGACCAGCGCGCCCGCCGCGGCGGTCAGCCGGAGGATGATGGCGGTCACGATCAGCGCATGGCCTGGACTGATGGTATCGGTATTGACGACCAGCGGCAGCGCATCGATCACCAGCTGCAGGCCAAGCACCGCTGCCACCGCGGCATAGACTGGTTTGACGCCGCGCTGTTCCTCGCTGCTGTCGATGCCGGCGAGGCGGTAGAGCACGGTAACCCACACCAGATTTCGAGCCGTTTCCGAATAGGCTGCGAGCATGGTGGTCGGGGCGAGGGAGGTGAGCCAGGCCCAGCTGGCCGTCAGCGCAAAGGCTGCCAGCAGCATGCGTTGCTCGCTTTCGCCGACGCCCCGTCGCAGCTCCCACAGCGTGAGCGAGGCGAATAGCGCCGCCGCCAACGCGTGCGTCCAGAAGGCGATCAGCGCCTCCATGGATGCCCAACTGTCAAGTTCACCGACATGGCGACGGGTGTCGCAAAATTTTACAAAGGAATGATGAACGCTGGCGCCCGATCAACGTTATCGGCCATAAGGTGAGCATGACCGAGTTGACAGGGGGGCGGGCGATCCGCCCAGTGATTTTGGCGGGCGGCGCGGGGACGCGCCTATGGCCGCTATCCACGACCGCACGGCCCAAGCATCTGTTGCCCTTGCTCGGCAAACGGAGCCTCTTCGAACAGACTCTTGAGCGGTTTGGCGAACATTTCGCGGCGCCGATCATTGTCGCCAACCAAGTCCAGGAAGCCGACTTGCTTCGGCTCGCCGGCGGTCGCGCAACCATCGTCCTCGAACCTTGCAAGCGCGACAGCGCTGCTGCCATTGCGCTGGCGGCACTGATCGCGGAGCAGGACGAGCTATTGCTGGTTTGCCCGAGCGATCAACATATCGGCGACGTTGCCGCATTCCACACCGCGATCGGGATCGCTCGCCCGACCGCGGAGGCTGGCTCCATCGTCACCTTCGGCATTGAACCGGATCACCCGGCGACCGGCTTCGGATATATTCAGGCGAAACCGGGGCGAAGGGATTTGCTCCGTCGAACGGTTTGTCGAGAAGCCGCCGGTCGACCGCGCTCAACAGATGCTCGATGCAGGCGGTCACTACTGGAACGCCGGTATTTTCCTGGCTTCGGCCGCGACTTGGCGCCGGGAACTGGAGCTTCACGCGCCGGCCATCCTGGCGGCCGCCAATGAAGCGTTGACGAAAGCGGAGCGGAAGGGCGATTTGATCCGCATCGACGAAGCAGCATTCGCCCGATCGCCGGCCACTTCGATCGACTATGCGGTAATGGAACATTCCGATTGCGTTTCGGTCGTGCCGGTTTCGATGGGCTGGACCGACATCGGCAGTTGGCAGGCATTGGTCGACGCCTCGGACAAGGACGAAGCCGGCAATGCGCTGGCCGCCGACGTCCTCGCGCTCGACTGCAGGAACACGCTTGTCCGCTCCAACGGGCCAAAAGTCGCGGTCATTGGCGTGGAAGGATTGGTCATCGTCGCCACGCCCGAAGCAGTGCTGGTGATGAGGCCGGACCAGGCTCAAAGGGTCCGCGATGCGGCGGCCTGGTTCGAACAGCGAAACGAATGACTAGCGCACTATATCAACTTCGGTTATAAGACCGGCCATTAGAGGGGTGGGCGCGGGGGCTGCTCGCCCCTCTTTCGCATTCAGCCGGCAAGAAATTCGTCCGCCCGGATCGCCAGTTCCGTGCGGTTGCCGACGCCCAGCTTTTCGAAAATGGCGTGCAGATAAACCTTCACCGTTCCTTCGGTGACACCCAGTTGCTCGGCGATTTCGCGGTTGCGCAGTCCCTTGCGGACGAACCCGATCAGTTGTCGTTCGCGAGGTGCCAGCGGAATTCTCCGGGGCAGACCGCTGGCAAGCTGCCGAGCGCGCTTGGTCAGCTCGGGATCGAACCAACTACGTCCCTCCCGTACGGTATCCAGGCACTCCAGCAGGAAAGCGGGATCGGAGTTTTTGAGGACGATTCCATGGACCTTGAGCGCCTGGGCCTCCAGCAATGCCGAGTCATCAATTCCTGCGGTCAACATCACCACGCGCACCGGCGACTTGGTCGCCCTAAGCCTTCTGAGCACGTCAAGCCCGCTGCCGTCGGGCATTTGCAAGTCGAGCAACAGCATGTCGGGCCGAAGCCGCTCAACCTCCTCGACCGTGGCTTCCCCGGTGCCGGCCATGCCGACCAGCTCGAAACCAGTGCCGCGCAGCAGCACTTCGATCGCCGCGCGGATCATCGGATGATCGTCGGCCAGAAGCAGCCGCATCAGCGGACAATCTCGCCGATCGGAAGCGAAATCGACAATTTGGTTACTCCCATTCCTCGAGCCATTTCCAGCGTACCACCAGCCTGCTCGATCCTTTCTCTGAGAGAGATTGGCAATTCGATCCGCCCGCCGCGGGGTTTGAACTTGGCTCCGTCGTTGACAATGTCCAGGGTCAGACCGTCCGACAAGGCGGCCAGCTCGATTGTGACCGACTTGGCTGATGCGTGGCGGACGGCATTGGCTACTGCCTCCCGCACCAGCTGCTGCGTGTCCAATCTCAGTCGCGTCGGGATCATTGTTTCCGCCGTGCGCGCCGAGAATTCGCATTCAATGTCCCACTGCCTTGAAAGGCGCGCAGCCAGGGCCTGAAGATCCTTGACCAGGTCGTTGAATGCGGTGAGCGAGCCGCTGCGCAGCGACGTGATGAAGGAGCGCAATTCGCGCTGCTCCTGGAGCATCAATTGCTTTAGCTCGTCGAGCCCGGCCTCGACCTCCTCGCCCGAGGCGTTGGATCTCTTCATGGCCTCCAGTCGAAAGGCGGCGCCGGCCAGGAATTGGACGACGCTGTCGTGCAGGTCGCGGGCCAGCGTCAGACGTGAGCGTGCCTCCGCGCTTTCCTCCGCCGCCTTCAGCAGTGCGTGGCGCTGGATATGCGCGGTGAGCTCGGTCGCCATCTGTTCGCCTAGCGAAATATGGTCGGTCGAGAGGCCCGGAATCCGTTCAAGCAACAGGATTCCGTCGCCACTGTCGGTTTGCACAGGGATCGCAAGGCCCTCGTTCGCGGCCAGAGGGCTCGCGGCCAGTTCCGCAATGGCTTTCTCCGGCGGAAGCGCGGTCAAATTGCGCTCAACATCGCGACGCAGACCGCGTTTGCGCTTCAGGTCGTAAAGGAAGGCGGTGGTGCTGACCGCATTGGCGAGGGCCGGCATGGGCACGTCGACTTCCGAAACGTTGCCATCTGCAATGGCGAGGCCGGCGAATGCGGGCCGGTCATGATCTCGCCAAAGGAACAGTCCCTTCTTCGCCCGGGCGATCCGCATCGTGGTCCGCAGGCCCGATTCCAGCGGGGATTCGTCCAGCGAGGGCTCCGTCATCAGTGACCTTTTGCCAAGGTCGAACAAGGCCCACCGTTGGTTGGCCCCGAACCAGATGACGATCATCGAAAGGATGACGAGATGGCCGGTCCGAACCATGAAGCGCTGAGCGTCGAATGGGATGCCGCTGTTCCTGACGATCAGTCCGGCGACCAGGTAAAGGAGCGTGAGCAGCATCGCGGTCAGGGCGGTCGCGTGCCAGTTCCAACGGAATGCGGCCGCCAGCAGCACAAACATGAAAAAGGCGAAGAAGGGGCTGGTATTGCCTTCGGTTAGAAGCACCAGCGCGGTGAACATGATGATGTCCACCGCGTGACCCGGCCCGGCCAGCTGGGCATCAAGCCACCAGTTGGCCCACGTCATTGCTGCCGCGACTGCAGCGAAGATTATGTAGAGGGCCATCAGGGAATAGATGGCGTCGGGCGCTCGGGCGGGCAGGCTAACATCAGTCCAAACTGCCAGCATGTAGAGGATCGCCAGCATGAGCCGGCCGAGCGAGATGATCCGCCCTGACGAGTGCTGAAGCCCCTTCCCCACGACTTCATGTGTATCGCATCACGGCCTGCGCGCCCAGTGCGTCACTGTCTTTAAGTGGGACGGGGCGGCGAATCCTATCTTTCGGTAACTAGGGCTGCCCAATTCGGGCCTGATATCGCTTCCATTGTCCAAGTCCCCGGGGGAGTGCCGGCTACCCGTTGCGCTCCCCCGAATTGCATCCTGCTTGGGAGAGCGGTTCACCGGGCTCGGCTGGGGGGGAGGGCAAAGCCCCCGATTTGTCGTCCTCCCCATGTCCCGCTCGCAGCCGCCGTTAAACGGCGAGCCGTTTTCCTGGCGAGGTCGCCTGAACTGACCTTCCCGGCCTTAGTCAGCTAACCTGCCGACTTTGAGAGTGGAGCGTGGCGAATGGGTTGGCTGATAGGGCGGGCGGCTGCGATGTCGGATCCGGAAGGATCGCGAAAGAAAGCCCTGGATAAGCTTCGGGGCATTGCCGAGATGGATGATCCGGAAGGCCTGGTCGTGCCTATTCTGCTTGATGCGATCCTGCTGGTCGAAAGCTACCGGGGAGCCCGCCACCAGATCACGTTTCTCGACGATCTGTCGGGCAGCGTCGATGCGCTGCTGCGCGAGCTGACCATCGTCGAAAAATCCAAGCTCTGGGCGGCCGAATAACGCCAGGCAAAAAAAGGGGCGGCCATTGCTGGCCGCCCTGAGGATCGAGCGTGCTTTGCTCGGGGAACTTTAGAACTTCAGCTTGGCGCGAAACCGCATAGCGGCGTCCCAGCGCGTCGTAGGTCGACGGGAAGACGTTGCCGCTGTTGAAGGTGGTCGAACCGATCGTGTTGCCCACCACCTTCGGCTGGTTGTCGAACAGGTTCTGAACCGTGAAGGTGAAGGTCATGTTGTCGGTCGCGTTGAACCGCGCCGTCAGGTCGAAATAATGCTCCGACGGGATCTTGCGGAACTCTTCTTCGACCATCAACCGAAGTCGCAGTCTCGATTCGGGCATGCTGGAACGCCTTCCGGATCCGGGCAGCTCGTGATCGGCAGCAGGTTGCCGTCGCGCGATCGGCCGGCGTCGAGAGCGTCGGCCTCGAGCTGGCGCGGCTCGAACTTCATCTCGTCGATCCAGCGCCACAGCAGCGACAGGTCGACCTTGCCCATGGTCAGGGTCGTGCGCTGCGAGAACTGCAGCTTCGGCTGGATCGAGCCAGTGAAGGAGCAGTTGACGCTGTAGTAGCCGGCGCATTCGCGGAAGAAGCTGTCCGGATCGGCGGCGTTGGCGTTGTACTCCGAATTGTTCGTCCAGTTGCCGACGAACGACAGGGCCAGGTCGCCGAAGCCGACGTCGGTCTTGTAGTTCGCGATCAGGTCGACACCGTCGGTGAACAGCTCGCCCAGGTTGGTCGTCTGGAGGAACAGGCCTGGCGTCGTCGCCGGATCGCCGTCGAGGCCGCCGGTGATCGGGTTACGACGGATGACCAGGCAGTCCGGATCAGTCGCGCTGGCCGGGACCGATGGTGTCGAAGCAGGCTCCGATCGCATCGCCCGGAAGCGCCGTGCCGATAACGTCCTTGATGCGGATGTTGTAATAATCGATCGACATCGAGAACCTGGGCAGGAACTCCGGCACGAACACCACGCCCAGCGTCCAGGTCTTGGCCGTTTCGGGATCGAGATTGATGTTGCCGCCGAACACCGCATTGGCCTGGGCCGCAGTCGGGTTCTGATCAGGCCGATCGCGCCGGCCGGCGCGCCCTGCGCAAGGCAGACGCAGATGATCGGCCGTGTCGTCGGCAGCGGCGCCGGCGCATGGATCGATGACCAAGGTTGGTCAGGCCGACCGTCAGCGGCGCGAACAGCTCGCCGAGGTTCGGAGCGCGAACCGCCTTGCTGTAGTTGCCGCGGATCTTGACGCCATAACCCGGCTCCCAGCTGCCGCCGGCCTTCCAGGTCCAGGTCTCGTTGGTGCCGGCCTGCCGTCGATCTCATACTTCGAGTAACGGACGCCCGCCTCGAGGGTCAGGCTTTCGAAGAACTCCTTGTCCTCGACGATCGGGGCGATGAGCTCGCCATAGCCTTCGTAGACCGCATAGCCGCCCTTGATGTCCGGGGTCGCGCCGCCGGCGCCGCCCAGTTCGCCCGCTGATTTCGGCCAGAACGTCGGCCTCCTGCCGGCCCTTATACTTGCGGAACTCCGTACCGACGGCGAAGCCGATCGGCTGGGCCGCCCAGGGCAGCGAGTAACCGACGTCGCCCGAGATAATGGCGCGCACCTGACCGAGTTTCGTCTGGAGACGGGTCGAGCTTCCAGCGTTGAGGAAGCCGACCATTTCCGGCGTGATCGAGCCTTCCGGTCCGAAGATGTCGATCGGGACGCAGCTCGAAGTCGCCGTTGTCGCAAACGGGAAGGCCGGTGATCGGGTCCAGGCTGGCCAACGAGCCCGCACGCGAAGCGCGACTGCAGCGTGTAGCCCTGGATGTCCTGGATATTCTCGGAATTGCCGTAGGATCCCGAGATGTCCCAATCGACCGTGCTGGTCAGCGGGCCACGCAGACCGATGCGCGAATCGAAGGTCGTCGTCTGGTAATCGCTGATACGCGGGCCGACTTCGGTCGTACGGCGGTTCAGCGTGATGCCTGGGTTGGTGTTGAAGCGTTCAGTCACTTCCCCCGTGATCGGATCGGTGGCGATGACACCGTCGTTGTCGATGTCGAACGGCACGAAAGTGCCGCCCTGGCCAATGACGCGATAGTTGGGATCGCCTGGACCAGTCGCGGCTGCCGCAGCGTCGCACTCGGCCTGGGTGAAGCGCGCCTGATAAACCAGCGCGCTCGGGTTGACGTCGAATGCGCAGAACTGGTTGCGCAGGGTCGCCGGCAGGAACGGGTTGTTGAGATTGATCGGCACCGATCCGCCGAATGAACCGGACGGAGCGACGATGGTCTTGACGTTGTTCTTCGAGAACAGGCCGCGGCCATACACCTCGACGGCGTCGGACACCTCATAGTGCGCCTGGCCGAAGATGTTGTAGCGCGTGAACGGCGTCTGGAAGATGTTGTACGGGTTGAAGTTGAACGGCGCATAGTTGCCGGCAATGGAGCCGCCTTGGCAGACCTGGCCCTCGCGCCATTCGACCTGGCTGACGCCGCGATTGCCGGTGGCAGGCGTCTGGAGCGACCAGCGCGCAGGTGGTCGGGTCGATCGCACGAAGACCGGAGAAGCGCGACGGGACCGCTGTGCCCGAACCCGCCTGGCCGCCGGTGTAGGAGCTGAAACCTGGAAGAACGAGAAGTCGCGGTCGCCCTGATAGACCGGATCCGATTCCTGGTAACCGACGCTCAGCACCGCGTTGCCGCGGCCGTCGTCGAAGTTGGCGCCCAGGGTAAGGTCGGCGCGCAGATAGTTGCCGTCACCCTTTTCGGTGATCTGCTCCGAAGCGGAAACTTCAACGCCGGCGAAATCGCGGCGGGTGATGAAGTTGACGACGCCGGTGATGGCGTCCGCACCATAGGTGGTCACCGCGGCGCCGGTCAGCGCGTCGACGCGCTCGATCAGGGCCAGCGGGATGTTGTTGAGGTCGACGCGGCCGGCGAGACCCGGTCGGAACCAGGCGGTTGCCGTCGAGCAGCACGATGTTGCGGATCGAGCCGAGGCCGCGAAGATCGACGAACGAGGAACCGCCGTTGCCGTTGTTGACGGCCGAGCCGATCGACGGGACGACGCCCGGCAGTTCGCGCAGAACTTCTTCGGCGACGTTCGACTGCTTGAGCTCGATCGCGTCCGACGTGGTCACGTTGACCGGCGTCGACTGCTCGAGGTTCGGGTTGCGGATCAGCGTACCGGTGACGACGATATCCTCGCCCTCGGAAGCAGCTTCCTGGGTGGCGGCTTCCTGGGTGGTTACGCCAGGCGCCTGATCGTCGGTTGCCGTTTCCTCGGCTGGTGGTGCGTCGGCTGGTGGTGCATCCTGCGCGAAGGCAGGTGTTCCCAGCGTCAGTGCGGCTGCTGCAGTACCCGCCAGCAAGCCAATCCTTGTAACCAAACCATAGTTCATCATCATGCCTCCCTGCCTGCGTCCATCCGAGCGATGGCGCAGCCCGTATGAGGTGGCAGTGTCAGTGCGGCGGTCTGGAATTGAAGGCACTTGCCCGCGACGCGGCTTTAGCTGTCAGCCGAACGTTGGAAGTTGCCGCTGAACGTCCACGAACTGACGCCGAACGGCGGTCGACAACCCCTCGCACGAGGTTCATCCTGCCGCGGTGAACTCGCTACTGTTGAATATAGGTGACATTCACGTCCCGGACGCGATCGTGCACGACCCGCTCGAGCTCGCCCGCGCCCGCGCCCGGGCGGCCACTTGGCTGACCCTCATATTCTGGGGCGTGACCTATCTGCTGTCGGCCCTGACGATCTATCTGACCGACAATCCGCATTGGGTCGCGGTCGCCGCGATGCGGGTTCCGACCACGCTCCTCGGCCTGGCTTTCTGTTACCTCATCCATCTGCTGATCAGGAATCGCCGGCTGACGACGACCAAGTCGCGCATGATCGCCCTGGCTCTGGTCGTGCCTGTGCTGGCTGAAATTTTCGCCTGGGCGAACTATTTCGCGCAGCAGGCGGTCGATCCCGGAGCGAACCTCGAAAACCTCGATTGGGTCAATGCAATCCGGACCATCCTGTTCTGGACGTGGTGCTTCCTCGCCTGGGCCGGGCTTTATCTCGCCCTCATGTACGGCTTTGACCTCGATGAAGAGCAGCGCCGCTCGGCGGAACTTCGGGAGCAGGCGCATATCGCCAAGCTGCGTGCGCTGCACAGCCAGATCAACCCGCACTTCCTGTTCAATAGTTTGAATTCGGTGTCGGCGCTGATCCTCGACAGGAACACCGAGAAGGCCGAGGAGATGGTGGTCAAGCTGGCCCACTTCCTGCGGCTCGGTCTCGCCGCGGATCCGACCCGGAAAATCCCGCTGGAACTCGAGATCGACCTGCAGCGCTCCTATCTGGAGATCGAGCAGGCGCGCTATCCCGACTTGTCCGTCGAGGTTTCGTTACCCGAGGCAATCAAGGGTGCGCTGGTTCCCTCGCTGATTTTGCAGCCGATCGTCGAGAATGCGGTCAAATATGGTGTCGCCGCCGCCCCGCCCAATGCGACCATCTCCATTGGCGCTAGCGTCGAAGACGGCGCGCTGGTTGTCGAAGTGGCCGATACCGGCAAGGGCGGTGGGTCGCAGAACGGCGGGTCGGGCATCGGCCTCGCCAATGTTCGCCAGCGCTTGGCGCTGCTTTACGGAGATATGGTATCGGGTCTGTCGGCCGGCCGCGGCGTCGACGGACAGTTTCGGGTAAAAGTCACATTGCCTCTGGAGTTGCCATGAGTCCCCTGAGAGTCCTCACCGTCGATGACGAACAGCTGGCATTGCGCCGCCTGAAGCTGCTGTTGCAAACCATTCCGACGGTCGAACATGTTGGCGAGGCCAGCAATTGCTGCGATGCTCTTGACCGGATCAACGAGCTTCACCCCAACGTCGTCCTGCTCGACATCAAGATGCGCGACGGCAGCGGTTTTCAGGTGGTGGAAGCGGTCGCGGAACGCACCAATCCACCGGCAATCGTGCTCGTCACCGCATTCGAGCAGTTCGCCGCGCGAGCTTTCGACAGCGCCGTGGTCGACTATCTGCTGAAACCCGTCGAGCGCGACCGGCTGGCTCGCGCGCTATCCCGGGTCCAGGAACGGCTCAAGGCAGTCGACGCCGATCAGCGCGCCGATGAGCTCCAGCAGATATTGCGCAACCTTCGAGCCATGCCCAACGGCGATGGGGGGACGCCTTACGAGACGGAATTCTGGCTCCGAAACTCCGGTGGCCTGGTGCGCGTGCCGGTCGATGCGATCGATTATGTCAGCAGCGCGGACGAATATATTTCGATCCACACGCCGTCGGGCGCGCATCTGATGCGCGGTTCGATCCGCCAATTTGCCAATCGGGTCGAGCCTGGCATGTTCGTCCGGGTCCATCGTCGCTGGCTGGTCAAGCGCAGCGCCATCGCCGAACTCTCCACCCGGCAAACGGGGCGAGCGGAAGTGGTGCTGCGCAATGGGATGCGGCTGCCCGCGGGCAGGGTGCATGTAAAGCAGCTGCGGCACATGGTCCGCACCCACTAGCCGGCGCGGATCGCCGGGCAGGCGCTCGCCCGCCCGGCTACCGTGGTCAGCGCGTTTGATCGCCGATGACGAACGGCGGCTCGCCCTGCGATGGCGGACCTTCCGCCGGTTCGAGCTTGCGGTCGGCCTTCTCGATCAACTCGTCTTTCTTCTCGCGCACCTTCGAGGTCAGCTGTTCGGTCTGCTCGCTGGCCATTTCGCGCGCCTTCTCGCCGAGGCCGCTCAGCTTCTCCTGCTCCTGACGGCTGATCGGCAGCGTCGATCCAAAGGCTGCGCCAACCGCCCCGGCCAGGATCCCCGCGACCAGCGGGTTGCCGGAATAAAAGTCCTGAACGCTGCCGGCCGCCTGTCGCGCCTTCTCGCGCGTGGCGGGCTCCCGTCTGGCGCGACGAGTCCGACCAGGCCTGCCGCTTCTCGCGGAACCTCTCGGTCAGGCTGTCGAGCCGCTGGCGGAAGCTATGATCGTCCTCGTCATAGTTGCGCTCGCACATCAGGAAGTTTGCCCGCGCCTGATCGCGCCGGCGCTGATAGCCGAGGGGGTCTTCGCCTTCCTGCATCTGGATCCCGGACATGTGCGAGACATAGTCACGATGGTGGACGTCATAATCGTCCTGCGCGGAGTCGTCCAGCGGTCGCTGCCCTTGCCCGACTTGAACGTCGGGAACCTCGAATCCTTGTCGCTCACCAACCAGATCGCGCCGGCAGCGATGAGGCCTAGAGCGATCGGATTCTTGCGCGCGCCCTCGACCAGGTAGCGGGCGTCGACTTCATTCTCGTCCGCTTTGTCGAGCAGCGCGTTGAACAGGTTGCGCATGGTGAGCTGGTCGCCAATCCGGTCGACGGTTCGGCTCATCTCGTCCTGGGTCCGGCGGATGTCGCGTTCGATCTGCGGCCGGATCTTGCGTGGTCGTGTTGTCGGTCATCATTACTGCTCCGATTGGAGGTTGCCACGCACCGCGTCGGGCGTGCGCTGAAGAGTCCGCTGACTGCGGTCGGGGGTGAGCTGAGCCGAGCTCATCTTGGCGGCCGCGGACCGGTAGAGGAGATAGGCGAGCGCCAGGGTGGCGGCGCCGACGATCAGCATGGCGAGCCCCAGATTGTCGATCGCATCGCCGAGCAGATATGCAACGCCCATCAGCACGACGCCGAGACCGGCGATGCCGACCACTGCCGCTCCGGCCATGCCGCCGGCCGCCAACTTTACATCGTCGGTGGCTTCGCGGATCTCCGCTTTGATCAGGTTGAGCTGCTGCTCGGCAAGGTGCGAGCCTTGGCCGGCGAGCTGCCGCAGCAGGTCGACCACATTCTCGTCACCCGAGGAGCCCGTCCTGGGCGCTGGGTGAACGACGTGGGGCTCCTGCGGATCGGCGAACGAGGAATCCCCGCCGAGTCATACCAACTCTCCGGTCGAGCTTGGGTTGAAGGGCCGGTCGCTGTCCGACGTGCCGAACCTGGGCTCGTCGAAGGAGGCTTGAGGCGAATAGGATTGTCGCTGGCTCGACTGCTGATCGCCGCCTGCCTTGAATATCCGCGCCGCGGCGAATCCGGCGGCGGCACAGGCGGCGAGGAACATTGCCGGCCGCTCGCGGGCGAAGCTCTCCACGTCGCGCATCAGTTGCCGGCTGTCCTTCTGCTCCATCGACTCGGCGAAGCGCTGGATCTGTTCCGCCCCTTGGCGGAAGGTCGATCGGAGCCATTCCGGGGCGCTATCATCCAGCTCTCCGGCGGTGCGTTCCAGGGCGGACGAAACGGTCCTCGCCTGGCTGACCGCAGTGCCCTTGCGCGCGTTGACTTCGCTATGAAGGCGATTGGCGGCCTTGGAGCTGAGCTGCTGGGCGTCGGCCTTGAGCTCACTGGCGGCTCCGCTGACGCCTCTACCCTGGGACTGCTGGGGCTGAGCCGAAGTTGTGTTGGTGCTGGTGCTGGGAGACTGGGACGAGGGATGTAGATCACCCGTCCCGCCCACGCCTTGCGAGGGAGGCTGTTGCATAATCTGCCTTTCTGTTCAACGAGTTAGGGTTGAACCGCAATGACGGGCCCAGTTCCGGCACGAACCAAAAGATTTCGCCCAGTTGACCCGCCGGCTCGACCGCGCGTTGAGCATGTCCAGCGAAGGGTCGCGAAGACCGCGGCGGTTAGCCCTTCTTCAGCAGATCGAGGGCCGCAACCGTCATCGCTTCGGTTGCCGTCGAGATCACCGCATCGGCGTCGGGCGCCCAGAATGGCGAGTGCAGCGACGGCAGCTTCTGCGGATCGCCGCCGGCCGCTTGCCACTTCGCCGCCGGCGTCCCGCCAACCCAGAACAGCAGGCTCTCGATCGACTTGTCGGTCAGGTAAAAACGGCTGAAGTCCTCGCCAACCATGGCCGGCGGCGGGCTGCCCAGGCGCTGGGCGCCGAAGTGGCTGGTGAACAGGTCGCGGACCCGTCTCGTAAGCTGCTCGGTGTTGAAGGTCGCGGGCGTTGACTGATTTTCCAGTACGGTGACCACGGGCATGCGGTCTTCGGGAATGCCGGCCGCAATCGCCTCGCCGCGAGCAATCCGTGCGATGCCGTCCAGCAATGCCCTCCGAACCTCCGGCTTGTAGCTGCGAACCGTCAGCTGGAGCTTGGCCTCATCGGAGATGATGTTGTGCTTGGCCCCCGAATGAAAGCTTCCGACGGTTACCACAGCTGGGTTTAGCGGGTCGTTCTCGCGGCTGATCAGGGTCTGCAGAGTCGTCACAATGCGCGAGGCAAGGACGATCGGATCCTTGGTGGTTGCCGGCAGGGCGCCGTGACCGCCAACTCCTCGGACGGTGATGTCCACGCTGTCGACATTGGCCAGGGCGTAGCCGGGCGTGATCCCAATCATCCCGGCGGGAAGGACGGCGGCGTCATGGAAGGACAGGACGTGCGACGGCTTGGCGAAGCGGGAGAAGAGTCCGTCTGCGAGCATAGCCTTGGCGCCCTCGCTGGTTTCTTCGCCCGGCTGGAGGATCATCATCAGCGTCCCGGACCATTGGTCCTTCATCGCCGCCATCCGCCGCGCGACGCCGAGCCACGCGGCAACGTGCGTGTCGTGCCCGCAAGCGTGCATCACGCCCGTTTCCACACCCTGGGCGGTGGTCACGCGAACCTTGGAAGCATAGGGCAACCCGGTCTGCTCGGTCACCGGCAGCGCGTCCATGTCGGCGCGCAGCATCAGCACCGGTCCCGGGCCATTCTTCATCATCGCGACGAGTCCGGTCTTGCCGACCTTCTCGGTCACCTGGAAACCGAGTTTGCGCATCTCGGGAGCCAGTTTGGCTGGAGTGCGCACTTCCTGCATGCTGAGCTCGGGATTGGCGTGCAGGTCGCGATAAAGGGTCATCAACTGCGGCATGTCTGCGCGGATCGCTTCGCTGATGGTCGCCGCCGGCGCGGGCTGGGCCAGGATCGAGGCGGCGAGGAGGGCCAGCACGCTACGGTTCATGTCATTGCTCCGGGATCAGCTCGACTACGTCGAGCTTCGATTCAAAATGGGGGTAAGGGAAGACCATCCGCCAGCGCCGGTCGCCGATCCGCTCGACCCAGCCCGCCAGATCGCGCTCCGGGTCGGTTCCGTATCGATAGGCCTGGGTTTCGTCGCCAAGAACCATGGTGCCGAGAAAAACCTGGCGAAGCTGGTCGGCAGAATAGATCAGCCCGACCGGGCGCTGCGAGCCCGTCAGCTTGACGAAGCGCTGCGCGTCGCCTTGCTCTATCCGGCAGCGGAAGGCCGGGTAGGCGATATAGTCGAGCAGCCCGTCGCTCTTGGCGCCGACCTTGATCACCCGGCAATGATAGAGGCCATTGGGGATCGGCCCGCCCAGCGCCGCGTCGGCGTGGAGCAATGCTCCCTCTCGTTCGATGTCGGCGCCATGGCCGGCGGCGCGGGCCTGCTCGATCGCCTCGGTGAAAGCGGCTCTCCAGCCGCGCAGGCGCTGCCGGTCGGCGTCGGTTACCGCCTGCTGCCAGCCTTGGGTCGGCAGCAACTTCGTTGTCGTGCAGGCGGAAATGGCCAGGGCGGCAAATGCGAGCAGGATCCGCATATCGGGCAGCCTAGGCAGCGGTCCAGCCGCCGTCCATCGACAAGTTGGCGCCGGTGATCGATGCGGCTCCTTCGCTGGTCAGGTAGAGCGCCAGGCTGGCGACCTCATCGACCGAGACGAAGCGCTTGGTCGGCTGGGCGGCCAGCAGCACGTCGTTCATCACCTGCTCTCGAGTGAGGTTCCTCGCCCGCATCGTATCGGGGATCTGGTTCTCGACCAGCGGGGTCCAGACATAGCCGGGCGAGATGCAGTTTACCGTGACCCCGTCCCGCGCCGCCTCCAGTGCGACAGACTTGGTGAAGCCGGCAACGCCATGCTTGGCGGCGACATAGGCCGATTTGTTGGGGCTTGCGACCAGGCTGTGCGCACTGGCCGTGTTGATGATCCGGCCCCAGCCCTTTTCGCGCATCGCCGGCAGGCACAGCCGGGTGGTATGGAACACCGCGGAAAGATTGATGCGAAGAATCGCTTCCCATTTTTCCGCCGGGAAGCTTTCGACCGGCGAGACGAACTGGATTCCGGCGTTATTGACCAGGATATCGGGGGCGGTGAGCTCATGGGCGCACCGTCGGACCATCGCCTCGATCGCGGCGGGATCGCCCAGATCGGCACCGTCGTACATCACCTGAGCGCCGGACGAATTCTCCAGCTCGCGGCGGATTTCCTCGATTTCATCGGGGTCGCCGAAGCCGTTGATCATCAGGCACGCGCCCTCGAAGGCAAGGGCGCGGGCGATGGCGAGACCAATGCCCGACGTGGATCCGGTGATGAGCGCGGTCTTTCCGTGGAGCTGCATGATTTTCGAATCTCCTTATCTCCTGCTGTTGCGGGGAGCGCGCGTGATTGCAACCACTGTTCCGGTTGCGCATTGAAGCGACGAAGCAGGAGAGTGTCATGCGCTTTGGCGAAGGACCCGAGAGCGAACATTTCGAGGATCGAACCGGCGGCGGAGGCGGCATGCATCTGCGGCGGCGGCCTGGGCATGATCCTGCCGCTGATCGCGTCACGTTTCGGCATTGGCGGTATATTGATCCTGGCGCTGGGCTATTGCGTGCTGACTCAGTTCGGCGGCGGCGGAGGCATCCTCGGCGGTGGCGGAGGTAGCGGCAAGTCAACCCTGCCGGCCGAGCAAGGGCGGTTCCTGCGCCAGGTGCTGGGTTCGACCGAGCAGGTGTGGACGCAGGTCTTCACCCAGGCCGGAAGCCAGTACAAGCCGACTACCCTGGTCGCCTATTCCAATTACGACCAGTCAGGCTGCGGTGCGGCGCAGGCGGCGATGGGGCCGTTTTATTGTCCAAGCGACCAGCGGATCTACATCGACCCGGTCTTTTTCGAAGAGCTGAGCCGCCGTTTCGGGGCGCCTGGCGATTTCGCACAGGCCTACGTCATCGCCCATGAGGTAGGGCATCACATCCAGAATCTGGAAGGCACGCTCGACCGTGCACAGTCGGCGCAGGCAAGGGTTGGTGAGGCCGCGGGCAACCAGGTTCAGGTCGGAGTCGAGCTTCAGGCCGATTGCTATGCCGGCGTATGGGCGGCCCGTTCGGGTGCGCTCGAGCAGGGCGATATCGAGGAGGGCATGCGCGCTGCCGAGGCGATCGGCGACGACACTTTGCAGAAACAGACCCAGGGCCGCGTGGTGCCGGAAAGCTTCACGCACGGCAGCTCCGCCCAGCGCATGGAAGCGCTGCGCCGCGGCCTCAGCAGCGGCAACCCGTCGAACTGCAACTACGCCCGGTGAACAAGTGCTGGACCAATAACCGCTGTGGGTGGATATCGGACATTGCCGAACAGAGTGACTCTGTGATGCAAGCTGGCAGGCGATTTGATCCTGATCCAGGGAACTTTGAGTAAAGTCGTTCATTGCGGACGAAACAGGGGTGCGCATGACTGAACCGGCGTATCCGACCAGTCCTCATGACTACGCCAGCGATGGCGAGGAGCTCGAGCGCCTCGAGCGCGCGATGGACGGAGACTCCGAAGGGAGCGGTCGCCGTTTCGTTGATCGCGGTGGCCTGCTGCTGATCGGCTGGCTCGGGATGTACTTCCTCGTCTTCCTGCCGCGCGGAACGGTCGGCTGATGGCCATCAACGAACGGGCTATCCTGAAGTCGGAGCTGCGCTGGGCGGGGGTGGTTGCGCGTCATCGTCGCGATCATTTTGGGGGCAATCCTGTTCGCTGCGCTGACGATGCACATCAACCCGCCGAGCAATCGCGAATTCGTCGATCCCAAGACGCTGCATCTCTCGGCCGAGTTCACCGAGGCCAACCTCGGCACCAGGGTCGACCCCGACGGCCAGATCGTCGCGCGGATGATCACCACCCAGTTCGAGTTCGTGCCCAGCTGCATGGTGCTGCCTGCCAACCGTGACGTGACCCTCCGCTTCACGACGCCCGACGTCATTCACGGCATTCTGGTCACCGGCACCAACGTCAACACGATGATCGTTCCGGGCTATGTCGCGCAGGTCCACACCCGCTTCACCAAGACCGGGAAGCTTGTTGATGCCGTGCCATGAATATTGCGGTCTGGGCCACAGCCAGATGATCGCCACGGTCGAAGTGGTTCCTCCGGAACAGTTCCGGCCCGACGCGCAAGGGAGGGTGAGCTGTGGCAACCGCCGCTGAATCGCTGCCCTGCCGCGAGCCCGAGCACGCCGGCTACGTCGCCGGCGAACTTCAGGCTCGGAGGCTGATCCTGGCGCATGTCTGGGTCGGCGATCGCCGCCTTCGCCGTCGCTTGCCTGCTGGGTGTCTGGCAGATGCTGGGCGCGCAGCCCGCTCGACGCGCCGGCCCACACCGCCGCCAATTATTTCCGGTCGGTCACCCTGCATGGCGTGTCGATGGCGTTCGTGCTGACCACCTTCTTCATCATGGGCTTCGGCTATTTCGTCGCCGAGACCGCGTTGAAGCGACGGGTGCCGGGCACCGGCCTCGCCTGGTTCGCTTTCTGGATGGGATTGACCGGCACGCTCATGGCCGCACTGAGCGTGATCAGCGGCAATGCCTCGGTGCTCTACACCTTCTATCCGCCGATGACCGCCACGGTCTGGTTCTACCTCGGGCTGGTGCTGGTCGTCGTCGGGTCGTGGATCTGGTGCGTGCTGATGATCGTCGCGATGCGGCAGTGGAAGGCGGCGAACCCGGGCGAGCCGGTGCCGCTCGCCATGTTCGCGACTGTCGCCAACGCGGTCATGTGGCTGTGGACCACCGTCGGCGTCGCGGCCGAGCTGTTGTTCCAGGTCATTCCCGGCGGCGCTCGGCTTCAACGAGATGGTCGACGTCGGCCTGTCGCGCACGCTGTTCTCGTGGACCCTGCACGCGATCGTCTATTTCTGGCTCTTCCCGAGCTACATCGCCTTCTACACGATGGCCCCGCGGGCGGCCGGCGGACGGCTCTATTCCGACACCATGGGCCGGCTCGCCTTCATCCTGTTCCTGCTCTATTCGCTGCCGGTCGGGCTCCACCACCTGTTCATGGATCCGGAGCATTCGAACGGGTTCAAGTTCCTGCAGATGTTCCTGACCGCGCTGGTCTCCGTCCCGACGCTTCTCACCGTCTTCACCATCAGCGCCTCCTTTGAAATCGCGGGGCGGATGCGCGGCGGAACCGGCACGTTCGGATGGATCAAGGCCGTCCCGTGGGATCGGCCGATGGTGCTCGCTACGGGTCTGGCCTTCCTCATGCTGTTCTGGGGCGGCGGCGGCGGCCTGATCAACATGAGCTACGGCATGAACGCGATGGTCCACAACACGAGCTGGGTCACCGCCCACTTCCACCTCATCTTCGGCGGCACGGTGGTCATCATGTACTTCGCCATCTGCTACGCGATGTGGCCCCATCTCACGGGCCGTGCGTTCGCGAGCAAGCGTCCGCTGCTCCTCCAGCTCTGGCTGTGGTTCATCGGCATGATGGTGATGACGCTGCCGTGGCACTGGACCGGGCTGCAGGGGCAATGGCGGCGCGTCGCCGCTTTCGACTATTCCGACCCGCTGATCGCCTCATGGGGTCCATGGGTCATCGTATCGCTGATCGGCGGAATCGTCCTCGCCATCAGCGCGCTGCTGTTCGTCTGGAATCTGCTGGTGCTGCACCGCGGCGGGAAGGCGGCCTCGATCAGCGGCGATGTCCCTTATGCCGAGGCGGTTCATCCGCCCGGCCGATTGCCGTCTTCGCTCAACGGCTTCGGCATGTGGAACATCATCGTCGCCGTCCTGATGGCGTTGGCCTATGGTTATCCGATCGCCCAATTCTTCATCGACCCGCCGCCGCAGGCGGTGGTGCATCGGTTGAACTGAAATGGCCGACCCGACCGATCTCGAGCCCCCGGCAAACGGCGAAACACCCGCCGGATCGCTTGTCGAACAACAAGCGATCGACCGGCCGTGGCGCAACTGGGCGAGCCTCATCGTGGCGGCGGCCGTCGTCATGGGCGCGCTGCTCGGCTTTGTCATCATCCCGGCCGCCCAGCGCGACAATGCGGGTCTCTCGCTTTACGAAGCGGTGTGCCGCTCGCTTGGCCTGACTTCCGGTTCGCCGGCCCAACGACAGCCGGTAAGCGCGGCCGCCTCGGTGCCAGTCAGTCAGGTCAGTTGGAGTCCCGAGATCATGGCAATCCTCGCGTCCGGCAATACTCGCAGTGGAGCTCAGTTGGCGGGCCAGGTGTGCGCCGCCTGCCACGGCGACAAGGGCCTGTCACAAAGCGATATCCCGGCACTTGCCGGCCAAAGTCCCTATGCAATCTATAAGCAGCTGTCCGACTATCGGACCGGCGCGAGGGACCATCCGCAGATGACGCCCGTGGCAAAGCAACTTTCTGCCAACGATCTCGCTGCGACCGCCGCTTATTTCGCAGAAGCTTCACGCGAGTATGCGGCAATTGGGGCACGTGACCTTCTGGGCGATATCGAAATCGAGCGCTTGGCGAAGGAAGGCGACTCTCGCCGGCGCATTCCCGCTTGCCTCAGCTGCCACACCAACGGCGTCGGCGGACCGATCGAAACGCCGGTAATTACGGGCCAAAACCGACGAATATCTGCTCGCGCAGCTAAATGCCTATGCCGACGGCAGTCGCAAAAACGATGTCTATGGTCGGATGCGAGACATTTCCAGGAAGCTGACGCCAGAAGAACGCGCGCTCCTGGCCCGCTATTTCCAAGGCACGATGTAAGGGCACTCCAGCGCCGGTGGACGCCAATTCCCGTCATCGAAACTCGCGGCCGCTGAATGCTTGGAAGTGCGTCAAGCGTCCGATCCGGCCCTCGACAAACCCAGCCGGCGACAACTCGAAGTACAGCAGAGGACAGTCGAGCAGGCCAGACCCGCCGCCAAAGCGTGGTTAGCCGGCAGGAGAAAGGCGCAACGGCGCGCCACAGCGGGGAATGACTTTGATCAAACGATGACGATCCCACACCTCCCGCTGCATCCAGGGCTGCATGGAGCTGGCGAGGATTACGGCCTCTTCATCGTTGCAGGCGTCAAGGAAGTTGACCTGGGGGACAAGCCACTCCCGGTCAAAGAAGCAAACCGTGTAAACCCGATTGGCCGAAGAGGCGTGTTGGTCTGGTTCCGCAGGCGACATTGTGTTTCGGGGTTATACGCTCACAGGAAGTCCCGTAATCGGGGAATGTCCTGAGCATGGCCCGGGACGCGGTTGGGTGCGCCGGGCCCGTTTCCGGCGCGGTGGTTTGACCCCAAACTCCGGCAAACACCCGATATCCTGTTCAATCCTCATCTGATTAGCTTTCCCCATCCATTGGGGGAAGGCCCATGAATATTCACAAGCAAGAGCAGTTCGATAGCGCCAACCGGGCCAAGGCCCGGCGATCGAAGAGGTCGAAGACCGCAATCGATGGCGGTCAGCCGGAAAAGATGTCGCGTAAGACGTATGAAAAGGAGCTTCAAAAGCTTCAGGTCGAGCTGTGCCATCTGCAGACCTGGGTTCGCCAAACTGGCGCCCGGGTCATCATCGTGTGCGAGGGTCGTGATACGGCAGGGAAGGGGGGCCTGATCAAGCGCCTTACTGAGCGAGTGAGTCCGCGCTGTTTCCGGGTGGTCGCCTTGAGCGCGCCAACCGAACGCGAGCAATCGATGCTCTACCTGCAGCGCTATATCGAGCATTTTCCCGCCGCCGGCGAAGTCACGATCTTCGATCGGAGCTGGTACAACAGAGCCGGCGTGGAGCGGGTGATGGGCTATGCCGGCGAGAAGGAAATCGCGGCGTTCCTGAGGAATGTGCCGCGGTTCGAGCAGTGGCTCGTCGAGCAGGGCATAATTCTGCTCAAGCTGTGGCTGGAAGTCGGCAGGAAAGAGCAAGACCGGCGGTTCAAGCAGCGCATCGAAGATCCACTTCGCCAGTGGAAGCTCAGCCCGATGGACCTCAAGTCCTATTCCCGCTGGTACGACTATTCGCGCGCCCGCGATGCCATGTTCGAAGCGACCAGCACGGACTCGGTGCCCTGGTATGTCATCAGGAGCGACGACAAGAAGCGCGCGCGCCTCAACGGCATCAAGCACATCCTGTCGATGATTCCCTACAAGCGCATCAAAACCGACCCGATTAAACTGCCCAAACGGTCCAACAAGAACCGATACAAAGACGACCTCGACCTCAAGAAGGTGAAGCTCGTCAAGGAAATGTTCTGAGCGCCTGGACGAAATGGGTTCCGGGGCTCGTCACGCTCCGCCAGTATCAGCGCGGCTGGCTGCGACATGACATCACGGCCGGAATCGTGCTGTCGGCCATGCTTGTGCCGGTCGGCATGGCCTATGCGGTCGCGTCCGGTATTCCCCCGATTTACGGCCTTTATGCCACCATCATCCCCTTGCTGGTCTATGCGGTCTTCGGGCCGAGCCGGATATTGGTGCTGGGACCGGACTCGTCGCTCGCCCCAATCATCCTTGGCGTGGTGTTGCCCTTGTCCGCCGGCGACCCGGCGCGGGCCATTGCCATTGGGAGTTCCATGGCGGTCGTCGCCGGACTGGTCTGCATCCTCGCCGGCGTGTTCAGACTGGGCTTCATCACCGAGCTCCTGTCTAAGCCGATCCGCTACGGATACATGAACGGGATCGCGCTGGTGGTACTGATCAGCCAGCTGCCCAAATTCTTCGATTTCTCGGTCGATAGCGACGGCCCGCTCCGCGATCTGCTCGAATTTGGCCAGGGGCTGATCGGCGGGAAAGCCAATTGGACGGCCGCTGCGTTGGGCGCCGCTACCCTGGCGATCATTGTCATGTTCAAGAAATACACCAGGTTTCCCGGAATACTCGTCGCCGTCCTTGGCGCTACTGGTGCGACCGCTGTCCTCCACCTGTCGGATGCTGCCGGGGTAAAGGTGCTGGGTCCGGTACCTCAAGGGCTTCCCGCACCGATTATCCCTTGGATCCAGCCGAGCGATATCGCCACCATCCTGATCGGCGGCCTGGCGGTGGCCATCGTGTCGTTCGCCGACACCAGCGTGCTTTCCCGAACCTATGCCGCACGAACCAACACACGGGTCGATCCGAACCAGGAGATGGTCGGGCTGGGCGCGGCCAATCTTGCTGCTGGGTTTTTCCAGGGATTCCCGATCAGCAGCAGTTCTTCGCGTACGCCCGTGGCCGAAGCGTCGGGCGCGAAAACGCAGCTGACCGGCGTGGTCGGTGCAATCGTCGTTGCGCTGGTGATCATCGTCGCGCCGATGCTGTTTCGATACCTGCCCTACGCGGCCCTCGCCGCCGTCGTGATCGTTGCGGCTATCGGACTGTTCGAGTTTGGCGGCCTCGCCCGCATCTATCGCATTCATCGGTGGGAGTTCTGGCTGTCGGTCCTGTGCACGGTGGGCGTCGCCGTATTCGGCGCCATCCCCGGCATTGGCATTGCGATCGCCTTTGCGGTGGTCGAGTTTCTTTGGGAAGCCTGGCGACCGCATTGGGCAGTGTTGGGAGAGCCGGAAGGGGTCGAGGGCTATCACGACGTAACCCGCTATCCCGGAGCGCGCCGCGTTCCGGGGTTGATCCTATTCCGCTGGGACGCGCCGTTGTTCTTTGCCAACGCCGAGCTGTTCCATGACCGCATCCTGGATGCGGTCGCGGAATCTCCTTCGCCGGTCCGGCAAGTGGTGGTGACCGCCGCGCCGATCAACAGCGTGGATGTGACGGCGGCGGATGCTCTTGTGGAGCTGGACCAGCTACTCCTCGCGCAGGGCATCGAGCTCCGATTTGCCGGTCTCAAGGATACCGTGAAAGACAAGCTGAAGCGGTTCGGCCTATTTGCCCACTTCGGCGAGAATAGCTTCTTTCCGACCGTCCAGGCGGCCGTAGTGAATTATCAGCTTAAGTTTCCCGTCCTTGGCGGATGACCGACGCGAGGGCTCCTACGCCCAAAGCGTGGTTAGCCAGTAGAAGAATGCCGCAACTGCCGCTGACGCGGGTATGGTAATGACCCAGGCGATGACCACGTTCTGCGCCACTCCCCAGCGCACCGCGGAGGCTCGGCGGGCAACTCCGGCGCCGATCACGCAGCCGGTGATGGTGTGGGTGGTAGAGACGGGAATGCCGAGCATCGAGGCGGTGAAGACCATGATTGATCCGCCAAGCGAGGCCGAAAATCCCTGGTGCTGGGATAATTTGGTGATCCGGCTGCCCATCGTCTCGATAATCCTCCAGCCGCCGGTCAGCGTGCCAAGTCCGATGGCGATGTAACAGCTGATTGCGACCCAGTGCGGAACTTCGAAATCGCCGTGAAGATAGCCCGTCGAGTAAAGCAGCACGGTGATGATACCCATCGTCTTCTGAGCGTCGTTGAGCCCGTGACTGAGCGAATAGGCGGCCGAGGAAACAAGGTGGAGGGATCGCATCGTCCGTTCGGCACCGCGGCCGCTGGCCCCAACCAGCGCCCAGCTCGACACCAACATGATCAGCAACGATAGGATCATGCCCAGGGTCGGCGACAGGACGATCGCGATGAGCGTCTTGTTGAGACCGGTCCATTGGATGCCCGTCAGCCCAGCGTGAGCCACACCGGCGCCGACAATCCCGCCAATCAGGGCATGGCTGGACGATGACGGGATGCCTTTGAGCCAGGTGACGACATTCCAGAACATCGCACCCACCAGCGCCCCGAACACCACTCCGGGGGTGACCAGATCCTTGTCGATCAGGCCCTTGCCGATCGTATCGGCCACGGCGTGAAGCTGCGGCCAGGCCAAAGTCAGGAAGTATGCCGCGAAGTTGAAGAAAGCGGCAAAAGCCACGGCCTGGACCGGCCGGAGCAGCTTGGTGGCGACCACCGTTGCGATGGAGTTGGCCGCGTCGTGCAAACCGTTCAGATAGTCGAATGCCAGCGCAAGGACGATCAACCCGACGAGGAGCGGCAATGCCAGCTCGTGCATTTCGCGAGTCCCCGATCAGCTATGATCGATGACGATGCCGTCGATAACGTTGGCCACGTCCTCGAAAGCGTCGACGATCCGTTCGAGATGCTTGAAGATCTCGCGTTGGACGATGAACTGGATTGCGTCGCCGCTGCGATGCGCCTGGAATGCCTGCTTGAGGCCGGCCGAATGGATTTCGTCGGCATGGCCTTCCATCCGCACCAGCCGCTCGGTGAGCTCATGCAGCCTTGCCCCGTTGTCGCCGACATGGCGCAGCAGCGGCATGGCCTCGGCCACCAGGCGAGCGGAATCGACGATGATCGCCCCCATGTCCTTCATTTCCTGGCCAAACTCGGTCACCTCGTAGAGCTCGATCGCTGAAGCGGCCGCCTGCATCTCATCGATCGCGTCGTCCATTGAGCCTATAAGGGCAGTAATTGCGCTTCGGTCGAAGGGGGTCAGGAAAGTCTGCCGGACCGTGGTTAGCACCTCACGGATAATCTGGTCGGCGTCATGCTCGCGTTCGAAGATCTCGCGGGCGTTTTCGTGAACTCCCGGACCGCCCTGGACCAGCCGGCCCATGGCGTCCGCCGCACCGGTCAGGGAAACGGCGTGTGCCTCGAACAGCTCGAAAAAGCCGCCCGTCTTGGGCAGGAGGCGTTGGAACCAGGCAAACATAGGTCCTACTTTCGATTTTTCGGCGACCAGGTTGAGCATGCCGTTGCGGCGAGTGACTTGGTTGAACTCGCTGGCATTGAATGAACGAATGAGATCGCGCAGATCGGGCTCGTCGACCGCTTTGGCGGCATCGGCGAGGGTGAACCAGCGGCGCTCGCGCTGCTTCCTTTCCTTCCAATCGGCGAGTTCCTCGCTGACCGCGAGCGGAAATACCTCGACATCGGCCATGAGCGAGGCGCCGCTCCCCTTGCGCTTGCGATAACGAAAGGTCCCCAGCGGCGTCGGGCACACGGCGCCGCGCACCCCTGCCTCCTCTTCCGCCTCCTGGGCGGCGGCGGCATGCGGTGAAATGCTGTTGGCAAAATTGCCTTTCGGCACCACCCAACGCTTCGATGCCCGCGAGGTCACCAATAGGATCTGCACGGGAGCATCCAGTTCGGGCCCCACGGACCGATAGGGCAAGGCGGCAATCTGTCGAATGTTGCGAGAACCCCCAGAATCGACGGCAGCTCGACGCCGCCGAAAATATCAGACGGGACCTAGTGTGGCGCCTGATGGCCCGCAAGAAAAATGACGATTTTGTTACGCTCCGGTCGGTTCTGGAGCGATAGTGCTGGCGTCCGCCTTGGGTTGGAGCGGACGCTAGAGCTTAACCAGCATCTTGCCGGTATTGGCCCCCGTGAACAGGCCGAGGAACGCCTCGAGCGTCCGGTCCAGCCCGTCGACGACCGTGTCGCGCGACTTGACCTGGCCGGTCGCCAGCCAGCCGCCCATGTCGCGGTAGAAATCGCCCATTTTCGGCAGATAGTCGGTGTAGATGAAGCCCTGCAGCCGAATCCTCATCGCGATGACCCGCATGATATATTTAAGGCAGGTCGGTTGGGCCTCGTTGTAGCCTTCGATCATGCCGCAAATGGCGAACCGCGCGTCCTTGCGCGCGACGGCCAGGGCCGCGTCCAGATGATCGCCGCCGACATTGTCGAAATAGACGTCGATGCCCTTGGGCGCCGCTTCGGCGAGCTGCTTCAGCACCGATCCCGACTTGTAATCGATCACGGCGTCGGCACCGAGCGTGCGCACGAACTCGCATTTGTCCGTTCCGCCGGCAGAACCGATTACCATCATACCCCTGGCCTTCGCGATCTGCACCACCGCCGATCCGACCGCCCCGGCCGCGGCCGAGACGAAGACGGTATCGCCCTCCTTGGCCGACGCGGCCTCGAGCAGCCCGAAATAGGCGGTTCCGCCGGTGAGTCCGAGGTTGCCGAGAAAGGCCTGTGGATCGACGCCGGCAATGGCGGGCAGCTTGTTCAAAGCGGATGCCGGAGCGACCGTCTCGTCGCGCCAACCGCCCATGTGCAGCACCCTGTCACCGGGTTGGAAACCGGGGTCGCGGCTCTCGATCACCTCCCCGACCGCGCCGCCCTCCATCGGCGCATCTAGCGCGAATGGCGGAACATAGCTTTTCACATCGTTCATTCGCCCGCGCATATAGGGGTCGACGGACAGCCAGCGATTGGCGATGCGGACCATCCCCTCGCCAAGCTCCGGCAGCTCGACGTCCTTGAGGGCGAAGTCTTCCGCCAGCGGCATGCCCCGTGGGCGCCTCATGAGGTGCCAGGCCTTGGCCATCTCGCTTCTCCTTTGATCTGCCCTCCCATCAATGGACGGGACGGGGGTCTCGAGCCAAAGGCTCGCCTTGCTCGCTACGCGCCTCTGACCCCTCCCTGCAAGGGTAGGGAGGGGCAAACGAAAGGCCCGGCTGCTTTGGACAGCCGGGCCTTCCGATACCCGCCGGGGTTAACGTGCCCGGCTGGATTGGTTACCGCTCGTAGGTACCGGAGAAGCTCCGGTTAAGCATGTGCGGACCGCTCTCCCGCTGGTCGTCGTCGCGGAAGAAGCCGCGGTCGCGGCTTTCCATCTGGAAGTGCCGCTTGGCCTCCTCTGCGGTCTGGTCAAGGATCACCTTGTCACCTTCGACCCGGTCGACCCGGGCGCAACTGACTTCGTGATGACGGCCGTCTTCGCTGTCGTCCTTGGTCAGGATGATGCGATCGCTCCGGACATGATCGACCTTGCCGAGCTGTTCGTCGTCCGAGCCGACCACGACCATATGCTCGCGCACCTGCCCGAGCAGCTGGCGCTTGCCTTCGCGGCTTGTCCGCCAGCTCGAGAATTCATTCTCGAACCGGTTTTGGTTTTCGCGGCGATACTCGTCATAGTCGCGATCGAGCGCATCGATCTGCCGCCGGCGCCACTCGCTGTAGTGCGGGTCGTGCAGGCCTCCCGCGCCGGTCGCCGCCACTCCGGAGAACTCGCGCTGCGGGCTGCGTTCCCAGCGTTCCGACCAGCCCCGTTCCGGCGAATAGCCACGATCGAACCGATCTTCGTCGCCGCCTGACGGACGGCGTCCGGCGAAGCGGCCGGTATAAGGCCGGCGATAGCCTTCGTCGCGGAACTTCGGCTGGCGGCCGAAATCCTCATCGGTCATGAAGGCGCGGGGCCGACGCCAGCTGTCGTCGTCGCCTCGCATGCGGTTGTCTTCGCGGCGGCGGCGTTCCGCTTCCTCGTCGCCGAACCAGCTGGCCACCTCGTCGCCGGCCCGCTCGAAAAAGCCACGATCGCCGCGGTCGTCGTCATCGTCGCGATCCCACCGGCCGGCGCTGCGGCTCTCGAACCGATCGCCTTGATCCTGCGAAAAGCGCGACCTCGGCTCTCGCCAGCCGCGGCAACTCTCATAACGGTCATAGGCCATGCAAATTCCTCCTTAATTCGAACTACCCCTCCGCCCGTTTTCCTTCCCGCAACCAACGATTGATTGGGGTCGCCGTTCCGGCTCGGGGGGCGAAACGATGGGGCCAAGCGTCAGTGCGAAAAAGCAGGGCGGAAGGGCGTTGCCAGAGGGGAAAAGCGCGGCTAATGGAGCCGCCTGCCAAGGGCGCGGGGCTGTAGCTCAGATGGGAGAGCGCTGCAATCGCACTGCAGAGGTCAGGGGTTCGATTCCCCTCAGCTCCACCAGCCCCTGGTGCAAACTTCCGCCATTTCTTGCAAGCGCCAATCGGCCGTCCGGAAAACGTACGGAAAAATTGTTCCGACGGGCCGGTTCAGATCGCCAGTGAAAAAGCGCGACCGAGCCAACCAAATTCCCACAATGAATTGCCGCATTCCGTCGGACCTGGAGGCAAGGCCCTGAGCGACGACATTCCCGATAAGGCGGACTTCGAAATTCAGGGACCGGCCTTGGAATAGGGCAAACCCCCAACGACGACACCCGGTAAACACCTGATCCCGCTAATGTTTATGCGTTGCTAGAGAAACGACAGCGGGGTTCCGCGGCTCCTCGCATTCGCGGAGCTTGGCGACCTCGTGGCTCCCGGCCCCCCTCCCCCCGGGGCCGGGGGCTTTTCTTTGTGGCAGCTCGAGCTTCGCTATCTCGGCTGGCCCTTTGGAGAGTCGGTAAAGATTGCACATTGGCTCGCTACTGTACTGACGAGTTTTCGACGCTCGGATCTGCCTGGTGTTCGTTATAGGAGTTGGGCGTGATGGCCCCTTCAGAACCAGGCGCGCAGGCCGACCAAGAGGGTCACGTCGGACGGGTCGTCGCCTTCGGCACGCCGATAGTCGCGCGTGTCTCCAAACGCGCGCTCATATTCGACCCCGACGTAGGGCGCGATGAGCGGTGAGAATTGGTAGCGCAGGCGGAGGCCGAGCGAGCCCTTGCTCAGGCCGGCGCCGATGCCGAGTTCGTCAACGTCTTGCGCCGAGAGTTGAACCTCCGCTCGCGGCTGGAGAATCAGCTTCTGGGTAATGCGCAGGTCGTATTCGGCCTCGGCCCGAGCGGTGAGCTCGCCCTTGTTCGACAGGAAGACGGCACCCTCCACCTCCCACCAATATGGCGCGAGGCCCTGGACGCCGAGAACAAGGTGGGTGCGATTGGGCCCGGGTTGCGGATCGAAGCGCGCTCCGGCCTGGAAATCGAACCATGGGCTCGATGGCATGGCTCCACAGCGCCTGCACTTCGGCATGCTCGATCGCCTCACCCCAGTCGCCCTCGACTTCGCTCTTCAGCCACAGCTTGTCGATGGCGCCGCCGTACCAGGCTTGCGCTTCCAGCAGATAACCCTCGCTGCCGTCGCGGATTCGGACTTCGGCGCGATCGATCATGACCTTGTACGCGGGCATGTCCGCCATGCTCGTCGCGGAGGATGTTGCGGCCATGCTGCCATCGCCGCTCCCCATAACCGTATCCGCCGCATATCTTGGCCCTGAAAGCGCCTCCGGCGGTGGCGGTCCGACAGGAACCTCCGGTCCCGCCATGTCCCCCATGTCGTGCCCGGCATGCGGGTCCGGCTGTAGATTGGGCTCAACTGCAGGCTCAGCTGGCCGTTCGGTGTCCCGCGTGCGGATCGACCAGCTGCTGGCTTGGCGCCGGCATGTGCAATGGCCCATGGCGGCATGCTCGGGCGTGCAGGTGGCGCCCGGCTGCGGGACCTGCCGGGGCGGCATGACCGCTGTGCTGGGCGAATGCCGGAGCGGCAGATGCCAGCGAGCAGGAGGGCGAGAATGCGTCCTCATGCCGCGCCTCCATCGAGCGGCCGGACGCTGACGACGCGCATCATCCCGGCGTGCATGTGGTAGAGAAGGTGGCAGTGGAACGCCCAGTCGCCCGGCGCGTCTGCGGTGAGATCGAGGTCGATGAAGCCGCCGGGCAATACCCGCACCGTGTGCTTCAGCGGCTGGTGGCCCGATGGCCGTTGACGATCTCGAAGAAATGCCCGTGCAGGTGCATCGGGTGGGTCATCATCGTGTCGTTGATGAGCCGCAGCCGCACCCGCTCGTTGCGGGCGAAGCGATAGGGCTCGGGATTCTCGCTCAGCTGCTCCCCATCCATCGACCACATGAACCGTTCCATGTTGCCGGTCAGGTGGATGTCGATGCGCCGGGTCGGAGCGCGCGTGTCGCTGTTGGGCTTCAGTGAGACCAGGTCGCGGTAGGTCAGCACCCGGTGCCCGACATCGTCGAGGCCGATGCCGGGATCGCCGGTGCGGTCGATCGGCATCGGCGCGATCATGTCGACGCCCAGGCCGACCGGGAAGCCGACCCTGGACTTGTCGCGCATGTCATGGTCCATGGCAGTGCCGGATGCGCCGCTCATTGAATGGCCGGCATGTCCCCCGCCGTCGCCCATTCCAGCCATGCCCATGTCCGTCATGGTCAGGGTTGGACGCTCGCGGAGCGGCGGAACTGCGGCTCGCATGCCGGCGCGCGGCGCAAGCGTTGCCACGCCCATGCCGGAGCGGTCGATGGTCTCGGCGACGATGCGTGTAGGCGCGGTCTTCCGGCACGACGATCAAGTCGTAGGTCTCGGCATTGCCGATCTGGAACTCGTCGACCTCGACCGGCCGCACCTTGATGCCGTCGGTGGCGACCACGGTCATCGGCAGGCCCGGAATGCGGAAATTGAAGGTGGTCTGAGCGGCCGCGTTGATGATCCGCAGGCGCACGCGCTCGCCGGGCCGGAACATGCCGGTCCAGTTCTCCGCCGGACTGTGGCCGTTGATGAGGAAGGTGTAGGCCGCCTCGGTCACGTCGGAGATGTCGGTCGGGTCCATCCGCATCCGCGCGAACATTCGGGCATCTTCCGGCGACAGCGGGTCGGGCCTCCCGCTCATCTTGTCGGCCAGGGTTCGGCTGTTGCGATTGAAGAAGCCGCCTTCCTGCTTCAGCCGCGTGAACATCTATGCGGGTGGATGAAGCTCCAGTCGGAGAGGACGATCACATGCTCACGGTCGTATGGGACTGGATCGGGTCCGGCCGGATCGATGATGATCGGGCCGTAGTGACCTAGCTGCTCCTGAAGGCCGCTATGGCTGTGGTACCAGTAGGTTCCCGACTGCCTGATCGGGAACTCATAGGTGAAGCTGGTCCGCGGCGCGGATGCCGGGGAAGCTGATGCCCGGCACGCCGTCCATCTGGAACGGCACGATCAGGCCGTGCCAGTGGATCGACGTATCCTCGTCAGCCGGTTCTCGACCGTCAGCCGGACATTCTGCCCTTCCTTGAGGCGGATGAGCGGAGCAGGCATGGTGCCGTTGATGGCAATGGCGTGGCCGATCCGGCCATCGACCGGGAACGCCAGATGGTCGACAGTCAGTCGAATGTCTTTGCCGCTCAGCGTCGCTTGCGTCTTGGCGGCGACGCCGTGGCTGAGCGATGCCGCCCAGGCCGGCCGAAGGCCGGCGGCACCCGCAAGGGCAGCGCCGCCGCCCAGGAATGCCCGGCGGCCAATCCGCAAATCACGGTCCATCAAAGTCTCCACGCCCTATACGAGCGCATGAAGCAAACGTTGCGGTGAATAGGCGGCGCCGCCGAAGCGGCGCGCCGTCGATCAATGCGCGTGGCCGTCGTGACCCTGCTGGTCCTGCTGGGCCGAAGAGGAGGTCTTGGCCTCGCCCTTCTCCTCCATGCATTCCATCTTGCCGGCCTGCTGCTTCATTTTCTCGCAGCATTCCTTGCAGTCATGCTTGCCGGGCTGATGCTGGCTGTGATCCATGTCCTTGTGCTGGGCATGGGGATCAGCGGCCGGCGCAGTCTGCGCGAACGCCGGAACGGCGAGGGTAAGCGCAATCGCGCCAATGAGCGTCTTCATGTCAAAAATCTCCGAAGTCTGAACTTAAAACGGTCTTTTGATCTTCAGCTGAGCCTCGGAGGGGGCGTGGAGATCTCCAGCACGACACCCTTGAACGGAGCGGCAACCGCGATCATTCGCTGCCCGAGTGGTTTCAGCATTGGCGCGAAAACGGGCTCGAGGGCTGGCGGAAGGGCCGTGCAGGCGGCGGTGCAGTCCATCCGCTTGGCGTCCGGCGCCTGGTCGTCCTCCCCCTGATCGCCGCAATGGCCGGACTGGCTCATGGCGGCGTGATCCACGGGCGACGCGACCGCAGAAGCGCTGGCCATGCCAATCGGCATCAGCACCAGCGCAATCAGTGTCATCAGCTTCGCGAAAGCCGCAGCCATGGCGGCGACATAGGGTGTTGAGGCTTTCCGGGCAACGTCTGGCGCTCAGCGTCCAGCAGGACCGGGTGCATGAGCTTGCGTCTGGCCGCATCCATGTGCTGGATGACGGTCATGGTCGCAACCCCCCAGTTCATCCGCAATTCTCGCGGTCTAGGACCCGGACTGTTGGCGTCGCTGGTGATCGCCGCGGCCGCGGCGTTCCTGGCCGATCATTATTCCGGGCCGGTGATGCTGTTCGCGCTGCTGCTCGGCATGGCGATGAACTTCCTGAGCGACGTCGACCGCTGCAAGCCCGGCATCCGCTTCGCCAGCCGCACCGTGCTGCGGCTCGGCGTCGCGCTGCTCGGCTTTCGGATCACCTTGTGGGAAATCGCCGAGCTAGGGTGGCAACCCGTGGCTCTGGTGGTTGCGGTCGTCACCCTGACGATCATGATCTCGATATGGCTGGCCCGGGCGATGGGCTTCAAGACCGAATTCGGCCTGCTGACCGGCGGCGCCACCGCGATCTGCGGCGCGTCCGCGGCGATGGCCGTTTCCGCCGCCCTGCCGCCCGATGATCGCAAGGAAAGGCTGACTGGCTTCACCATCATCGGCGTGTCGACGCTGTCGACCGTCGCCATGATCCTCTACCCGATCGTCTCGCAGCTGTTCCGGTTCGGCGACCATCAGGCCGGCGTGTTCATTGGCGCCACGGTGCATGACGTCGCGCAGGTGGTCGGCGCAGGCTATGCCATTTCGCCCGAAGCGGGCGATACTGCGACCGTGGTCAAATTGATGCGCGTCGCCATGCTGCTGCCGGTGATCGTCGCCATTGGCCTGTGGGCGCGCTCGCACGGCGGGCACGGCGAAGGCCAGGCTCCCCCGTTGCTGCCCTGGTTCGTCACCGCCTTTGCCGGGCTGGTCGTTCTCAACAGCCTGGTGCCGATCCCCGACATGGTCCGCGACGCCGGCAGCACCGCGTCGCGCTGGTGCCTGGTCGCAGCGATCGCGGCGCTGGGGATCAAGACCCACTTTCGCGAGATTGCCGAGATCGGCTGGAAACCGGTCGCGTTGATGATCCTCGAGACGCTGCTGATCGCCGCCCTCGGGCTGACCGCCATCGCCGCCGGCTGGCTCTGATTAACCAGGCGGCGAACCCGCTCTCACGACGGAACGGTGGCAAAGCGCCATGCGTTGAGGAACCGTCGGGGAAAAATGCGGCCAGTATTGGCTCTTAACCGCGATTATCGTTATGGTGGAGCCGACGCGACGGCTCGTTGAGGTTTGGCCGCCTGCGCCGCACACGCCGGCGCTGCTTGGACTGGCGTCGGGTCCACCGTGGAGGAGCGACCTTATGGTCAAGAATGTGGGTTCGGTCGATCGAGTGTTCAGATTGTCGATGGCGGCGCTGCTTGCCTTCCTTGGCTTGACGACTTCGCTTCAAGGCTGGGGCGAGATCGTCGCCTATTCCGTCGCCGCCTATCTCGCCGTCACCGCGATCGTCGCCTTCTGCCCGATTTACCGGATGTTGGACGTCGACAGCTGCCACGACCATGGCGGCACCTACCACAGCGGCGAAGATCCGTTCGACGGGAGGGGAGGCGACTAGCCGCCGAAAATAGCGAAGCGGTCGCGAGCGACCGTTAGCTATTCGAGAGATGGCTAGGCCCGGACGGCCTGCGGCGCGTCGCGCCGACAGGACCGACGAGCAGCCGTTCGGCGTGCTGGGGGCATGCCGGCATGCGGCTGCCAATCCATTCCGCGCCAGCCCACTCCAGTTTGTCGCCTTCCAGCCTAAATATCGAAATCGCTGATCCGTCCGTCCGCCCGGAACGTGCAGTCGAAATTGTCGCCGCCATAGCCGCGGCTGACATAGCCATATACGTGCATCCGGTCGCTGCTGGTCTGGCGGACGTTGGTGATCTGTACCGCGCCATATCGCGAGGCATAGTTGGCGCAGGCGCTGGCCGCGGCCTGACTGAAGCCGCCGCCATAGCCGTACCCGTAGCCGCTCTGGCCATAGCCGCCATAGCCGCTGCTGCCGAGCGTACCGATCGAGCCGAGGATCGTGCTCAGCGGGTCGGCGCCATAGCCCGAGCCGTAAGGGCTGGTCGCGCAGGCTGCTAGCGGCAGCGCCATCGCGGCGATGAGGGGAAGGGTTTTACGCATGTTGCACACTCCATTGTCGTGCGCCCCACGCTCCTTGATGTGCGTATAAACGAAAACAGCCCCTGATGGCTCCGCCCCGCTCATCCTGAGGAGCCGCGAACCGGCGTCTCGAAAGGCTATGCCGGATCAGGGGCTGTAGGACAGCAGTTTCAACCCAAAGCTGCCATTCTTCCAGCGTCTGGCCCCGGACCCGTCGATCCACTGTCGCCACTTGTGGCAATTTTGTCGACATTGGCGAAACGACACATTGGCGCTCTGCTACATCCCCGCATCGATTCCGGGGCCTGGTGTCCGGCCCGTGAGGCGTCCGTAACGCCATTTTCCCGCTCGCGCAGCGCTGCGGCGGGACATCGAAAAGGACTTGATTATGCACCGCTCGATTTTGGGCCTTGCGGCTATCGCGCTTGCTACGCCGGCTATTGCGCAGGACGAATGGGTCAAGGTGAGCAGCAGCGAGTTCCGGGTCGGAGCATTCTATTCGCCCGGTTGACATCCCGACGTGGAGTCCCGGCAACCGGTCGAACCAGGTATGGATGAAATCGGATCTGGCCAAGGAAGAGGGCATAAGCTTTTCCAAGGTGATTGCGCTCAATGTCGTGAATTGTCCTGACCGGAACTTCAAAACGCTTTCAATCAGGGCTTACTATCGCGACGGAACGAACGAGGAGCTCCCAACCGACCCGAACCGAACGATAGCCATGTCGCCAGATAGCGTCATTGCCCGCGTCGCCGATGTTGTCTGCCATGCGACACGGTCCGAATGATGTCCGTTTCCACACGATGCGGACATTAGGCAAATGCCCGATTGCGACCGATTGCGGGTAGGGGCATTGCGGGGGAGCTAGCCAATCAAGCGGCGCCAAGCTCCGAGGAAAGGCCGCCCATGACCGAAGTCCGCCGCGAACCAATCCTTCGCCTTATGCCGGGGCCAGGTGACATCAACGCCAATGGCCACATTTTCGGTGGCTGGGTTTTGAGCCAGATGGACAAGGCAGCCGGCATTGTCGCCCGGCATCACTCCGGCGGGGCGGTTGCGACGATCGCAATCGACCGGATGGAGTTTATCCAGCCCATCCACCTGCGAGATCTCATCTCGGTCTATGCCGAAGTCGAAAGCGTCGGTCGCACGTCGATGAAGATCCGGATCGAGGTGATGGCCTGGCGCGACAGCGGCGCGATCCGGGTCAAGGTGACCGAAGGCCTGTTCACCTTTGTTGCGATCTGACGACCAAGCTCGCCCGCGACCAGTTACTGGCGGAAGTCAAACTGCGGCCTAATAGAATTCTAATAGCTAACGTCCGCTTTCCACCCATTCCGGACATTAGCGGCTCCCCTTCTGGCACATTGTTGCAAAAAAAGACCCCGCATTGATGCGGGGTCTTTATGGTCTATGGCGCCGTTGACAGCGGCCGCACCAGGCGTTTGCCCTTAGTTCGGCTGGTCAGGTGGAACTTGCGGCAGCGGTCGCAGCGGTAGGGTCTTAGCGGGACGGCGGAGCGATCGGCGATGAGGAGCGCGTCCCGGGCTGATTGGAAGCGTGCCTTCTTTAGGCAAATGCTCAGCCGGGTGCGCATGGCTTGTGACTAGCAAAAAAGGCCCCGGATTGCTCCGGGGCCTTCGTTGTTCACCGCTCGTCATTGCGAGCGAAGCGAAGCAATCCATGGATCGCCACGCCGCTAAAGCGGCTCGCGATGACGATTATTCCTCGTCGTTGCGCAGGAACGCCGGAGCGAACTCGGGCTCGCTGCCTTCCTCGCGTTGCGGGCGGTCGCCGCCTTCACGGCGCGGGCCACGGTCGCCACGGCCTTCGCCGCCCCGACCTTCACCACGTGGACCACGATCGCCGCCTTCACGGGGACCACGGTCGCGGCGCGGGCCGCGGTCGTCACGACCGCCACCACGCCCATCACGCCTCGGACCCCGATCGCCACGATCGCCGCGCGGGCCACGGTCGCCGCCCTCGCGGGGCGGGCGGGTGTCCTCCAGCGCTTCGCCGGTTTCCTGGTCGACCAGGCGCATCGACAGGCGGACCTTGCCGCGCTGGTCGACTTCCATCAGCTTGACCTTGACCTCCTGGCCCTCGGACAGCACGTCGCGGACGTTCTCGACCCGCTCGTTCTTGATTTCCGAGACGTGGACCAGACCGTCCTTGCCGGGCATGAAGGTCACAAACGCGCCGAAATCGACGATGCTGGCGACCTTGCCGGTGTAGATGGCGCCGGGCTCGGGCTCGGCGACGATGCCGTGGATCCACTGACGGGCGGCCTCGATCTGGCTGAGGTCCGAAGAACTGATTTTGATAAGTCCTTCGTCGTCGATGTCGACCTTGGCGCCGGTGGTGGCGACGATCTCGCGGATCACCTTGCCGCCGGTGCCGATGATCTCGCGGATCTTGTCCTTGGCGACCTGCATCGTCTCGATCCGCGGCGCGTGGGCCGACAGCTCGGTGCGGGTGTGATCCAGCGCCTTGCTCATCTCGCCCAGAATATGGGCGCGGCCCTCGTTGGCCTGGCTCAAGGCGACCTTCATGATCTCCTCGGTGATGCCGGCGACCTTGATGTCCATCTGCAGCGCGGTGATGCCCTGGTCGGTGCCGGCGACCTTGAAGTCCATGTCGCCGAGGTGGTCCTCGTCGCCCAGGATGTCGCTGATCACCGCGAACTCCTTGCCTTCGAGGATCAAGCCCATGGCGATGCCGGCGACCGGACGGGCCAGCGGAACGCCGGCGTCCATCATCGCGAGGCTGCCGCCGCAGACGGTGGCCATCGAAGAGGAGCCGTTGCTCTCGGTGATGTCGGAGAGGACGCGGATGGTATAGGGGAACTCCTCCGCGGTCGGCAGCATCGGGTTGAGCGCGCGCCAGGCGAGCTTGCCGTGGCCGACTTCCCGGCGTCCGGGGGCCCCGAAGCGGCCCACTTCGCCGACCGAATAGGGCGGGAAGTTATAGTGCAGCATGAAGCGCGAGTAGGAGAGACCCTCCAGCCCGTCGATCATCTGCTCCGCGTCCTTGGTGCCGAGCGTGGTGGTGACGATCGCCTGGGTTTCGCCGCGGGTGAACAGCGACGAGCCGTGGGTGCGCGGCAGGAAGCCAACCATCGCCTCGATCGGGCGAACGGTTTTCGTGTCGCGGCCGTCGATGCGGCGGCCTTCCTTGATGATCGCGCCACGAACGACGTCGGCCTCAAGCTTCTTCACCAGCTTCAGCGTGGCGAGGTAGGCGGCGGGATCCGATGCTTCCAGGTCGGCGAAGGCTTCGCGCGCCTTGGTGCGGGCGTCGTTGATCGCGGTCTGACGCTCTTGCTTGTTGGTCAGCTTGTAGGCTGCCTCGAGGTCCTTGCCGATGATGCCCTTGAGCTTCTTCTTGGTCTCGGCGCTGTCGTCGAGCAGGTCGAGCTCCCACGGGTCCTTGGCGGCCTTTTCGGCGAGGCTGATGATCGCGTCCGCGACCTTCTGGCTGGCTTCGTGACCGAACATCACAGCGCGGAGCATGACGTCTTCCGACAGCTCCTTGGCCTCGGACTCGACCATCATCACCGCGCCCGGGGTGCCGGCCACGACCAGATCGAGCTGACCTTCCTTGATCTGCGTCTGGGTCGGGTTGAGAATATATTCGCCGTCGACGTAGCCGACGCGGGCTGCGCCAATCGGTCCCATGAAGGGCACGCCGGAGATGGTGAGCGCGGCCGACGCGGCGATCATCGCCAGAATGTCGGGCTCGTTCTCGCCATCGTAGCTGAGCACCTGAGCGATGCACAGGATCTCGTTATAGAAGCCCTCGGGGAAGAGGGGGCGGATCGGGCGGTCGATCAGGCGGCTGGTCAGCGTTTCCTTTTCGGTTGCGCCGCGCTCACGCTTGAAGAAGCCGCCCGGGATGCGGCCGGCGGCCGAGAATTTTTCCTGATAGTGGACGGTCAGCGGGAAGAAGTCCTGGCCGGGCTTGACCGACTTGGCGGCGGTCACCGCGCAGAGGACGACGGTTTCGCCGAGAGTGGCGAGGACCGCTCCGTCAGCCTGACGGGCAACGCGGCCGGTTTCGAGCTTGAGGGTCTTGCCGCCGAGCTCGATTTCTACGGTTTTGATGTCGAACATTGGTTTTCCTTCACCCCGGGCCAAATGCATCCGGGGACAGCAGGGCAGACAGAGCCGGTCTGCGAGCGGTGTGGGGCCTAATGCGCCCCCAAAAGGCAGGCCGCCGAATTGCAGCCTAGCCCGAATGGCGAAGGGCGCCGCGGGGGCGCCCTTCCTTGAGTTTACTTGCGGAGGCCCAGTTTCGTGATCAGGTCACTGTACCGGGCGACGTCTTCGCGCTTGAGATAGTCGAGCAGCGAGCGGCGCTTGTTGACCAGCATGAGCAGGCCGCGGCGCGAATGGTTGTCCTTGGCGTGCGTCTTGAAATGCTGGGTCAGGTTGTTGATGCGCTCGGTGAGGATCGCGACTTGTACTTCAGGCGACCCGGTATCGTCCGAGCTGCGGGCATGTTCCTTGATCAGCTTCTGCTTCTTCTCAGCGGTAACCGACATCAATCACTCCTTCGTCTCTACAGGTTGAACCCGCGGACGACCTTGCAGCCGTCATCCGAAACCTCGACCAGTGCGACCGGCGTTCCGCCTTCTGTCGCAAGTTGAAGTCCCGGCGTCGCGGGGATCCCGAAAAGCGGCTGTCCATGGCGGAGCAGCTGGGCTTGTTCGGGGGTGACGGGGAGGGCCGGGATGTCGTCCAGCCCCGCCTCAAGCGGGAGTACCATCCTCGTCAGTTGGCGCGCCTTAGCGGCATCGCGCAGAAAGTCCAGCGAAATCGCCTGCTCAAGCGAGAACGGACCGGCCCTGGTCCGGCGCAGCATCGTGACATGGCCGACGGTGCCCAGTGCAATCGCGATATCGCGGGCCAGGCTGCGGATGTAGGTGCCCTTCGAAACGGTCGCGGACAGGGTCGCCCGGTCCTCGGCGACGTCGACGATGGCAAGCGAGTGGATGGTGACCGGCCGGGGGTTCAAAGTCACGTCGCGGCCGGCCCGGGCGAGGTCATAGGCGCGCTCTCCGTCGACCTTGAGCGCCGAATAAGCCGGCGGTATCTGCTCGATCGGTCCGGTGAAGCGGTGCAAAACCCTTTCTATGTCGGCCTGGATCGGCCGGCCGCCGCTGATCGCGATCACCTCGCCTTCCAGGTCGAGCGTATCCGTTTGCTCCCCGAAGCGGATGGTGAAATCGTAGGCCTTGGTCGCGTCGAGCATTCGGCCGCAGAGCTTGGTCGCCTCGCCGAGCGCGATCGGCAAAACGCCCGAGGCCAGCGGATCGAGCGTGCCGCCATGGCCGACCTTCATCTTGGGCTCGCCGGCCTCCTTGAGCGCGCGCTTGACCGCGCCGACCGCCTGGGTCGAGCCCAGCCCGACCGGCTTGTCGACGATGATCCACCCGTGGAGCGCCATGGCGGCGCGATAGACAAGCGCCGCAGCTTTGACCATAAGTCCGCCTCGACCCCTCAAGGATCCCGAACCCCTTGCTTACCATCGTCGGTGATTGCGACCAGCGCCTGTTCGGGATGAAGCCGGCCGACCGGCTGTCCCGGCAGACCTCCAATCTGCGCGACCTGCATCTTGTAGCCCACGCCTCGGCCGTGCTGTCCGACGATACTATTGCCTGGCTGGTTGATCATCCGGGCACGGTTGTTGCTTCAAGCGGTGGCCGACCGTTGGCGGCCGCGGTGACACCTGCCCAGATCGATGTCGCCCGCAAGACGATCGAGGGCGGATTGGGACTGACCGTCACCAATGCCGATGCGATCGCCCCCGTCTATGTCCGCAAGCTACGGCGTACGCTTACGCCGCTGGCGCTTGCGCTCGGCGAGCAGCCCCGGCCTGTGATCGAGCGCAAGCTATTCGCCAGCGTCTACAAGGGAGTGACGGACGTCGTCACCAAATATGCCTGGCCCGAGCCGGCGCTCTGGCTGACCCGAGCGGCTGCGGCGATGGGCCTCAGTCCCAATGCCGTGACAGCCGCCGGCCTGTTGCTGACGCTTGTCGCCGGCTGGCAATTCTACGTGGGAAACCTGACGATTGGCATGGCGGCGGCGTGGTTGATGACCTTGCTCGACACCGTCGATGGCAAGCTGGCCCGCGTCACGCTGACCTCCAGCGATCTGGGCAACAGGTTGGACCATGGCAATGACCTGATCCATCCGCCGCTTTGGTGGCTTTGCCTGGCGCGCGGGATAGCCCTGGTCGTGCCGGATGATGAATGGGTCTGGCCATCCTGCTGGGTCATCCTCATTACCTATTTGATCGGCCGCTTCCTCGAAAAGGGGTTCAAAGCGCGGTTCGGATTCAACCCATTCATGTGGCGGCGTTTCGATTCCGTTTTCAGGATGATTATCTCGCGGCGGAACATCATCCTCCTGATCATGACCGCCGGCCTGGCCGCTGGATTGCTTGTGGAGGCGTTTGCCCTGTGCGCCGCTTGGAGCGTCGTGTCGGTCTTGGTGCAGGCCGCCCGCTACGTTCAGGCTGTCAGCCACGCACGGCGTGAGCAAATCCGCGCTTGGCTCGGGTGAAGCGGAAAAAGCAGATCAAGCAGCTCGCATGGCGCGAGTATTTGCCGCTCGCCGCCACCGCGACAATGTGGGCGGTTATCCTGCTCGCAATCGGGCATGCCGATACTGCGCGACTGCTCGCAACCGTGGTGATGGTCCGGGCAGCCCAATATGCCACGAGGATTGCCACATCCACCGCGCTCCGGCGCCGCATCGGGGCCAGCCGCCCGGTACAGCTGCAGGCCAAGCGGCTTGCATTCAACCTGCAAACAACCGCCTTGCTGTTGGCCTTGCTGGCCGTGGTTCTGCTGACGGAAGCGATGAAGGCAATCGGCCAGGACCAAATTGCTTCCTTCATGCCCTTCGTCGCACTGGGCATGCCGGCCCGCTATTGGCGGCTTGCCGATGTCAGGACTGCGTCACCCTATTTTCGTCTGGCATTGGCCGGCAGCGGTCTTTGCACGGTCGCCTTGGCCTGGGCGCTTGGATGGCCGGCAACCTTGCTTGCGTTGGCGTTCGGCGCCCGGGAATGGATTGCCTATCTTGTGCTGCGCTGGTGGCCGCGCGAACCGCGGCCTCCGAGCGAATTGATCGATCAGCCGCTACACTTTGGCGAGGTTGCCCGCTACACGGTCATCCTCGGCCGCCGGCTTGTTGACCTACCGGCTGACCAAATCCTTGCTCGCCGTGTTCGGACCGTTGGGCAATGCGGCTGCCAGAACCGGTCGGGGACTCAACTGGCATGGCCGGATGGAGCCCTATGTCCCGCATCATCTAGGCGGTTTCGTCGGATTGAGCGCACTGACGCTGGGAGGAGCCGTTGTTCTGGCCCTTCGGAGTGGGGAGCCGGCTGCCATGATCCTGTCAGCCGGCCTGTTGCAGGTTAGCGGTGCATCGTCGAACATCATCATTTTCTGGCGCTGGCTTCCCGAACGCGAGGCCGATGTTTCCTTGAGCTATGATGATGACGAAGAGTGACGCTAGACCGCAAGCGATGTCGTGACATCCAGCAGGCCGGCAAAGAGTTTCGCATGCTCGTCACAGGCAGCTTCAACGCCGTAGGGGATAGTAACAGCCGGAGAAACGACTGGCAGGCGGCCGTCCAGCGCTGCCTCCAGCGCTTGCGAAAACCCCGCTTCATCGTCGGGAGCGACCGGATCGCACGCGCCTGCGCTGCGCATTAGCTCGACCAGTCCGGGAGAACTGGCGGTCGATACCACCGGGCAACCGCAGGCGATTGCTTCGAGCAGGGTCGCCGGCAATCCTTCCCACCGGGATGGAAGAGCCATGACGGCAGCGGACAGATATTCGGATACCGGATCGGCGACGAACCCGGGAAGTTCCAGTCTGTCAGCTATTCCCAGATCCAAAGCCAGGGCTCTTAAGGATTCTTCTTCGGGGCCGGTTCCCAAAATTCGCAGCCGCCATGGTCGGTCGCGGAGCCGTGCGGCCGCGTTGAGCAATAATGCGTGGTTTTTCTGCTCGGTCAGCCGACCGATCGACAGGATGATGGGCGGATCGGCGGGATTGCGGTCCATCGCCCGGTCAATCATCCGGTCCGAAATATAGGGATTGTGAACAACTCGGCTGCGTAGAGCCAGCGTCGGGTCGAGCGCTGCGATCTCACGCGCGTCCAGGGCCGTCAGCAGGAGCACAAGGTCCGCGCGCTTTAGGGCACGCAGGTAGGAGCGCCGGCGGCGGCGTTTGTGCAACAAGGTCATCGACGATTTCAGCAAGGGGTTGGTGATCTTGGGGACAAAAAGACCCTTGTAGTCCGCCGCCCCGATCGCCCGTCCCGCCGGACGGATAGTGTGGTTTCCCGGTGCGTGCAGCAGCTTGGGCCTATGCGTCTGCAAATATTCGGCGATTGCCGGGACGGCCGCTTTCATCCGGTCGCTGCGCGGAAGCTCGGGCCCACTGCCGAGAGGCCGCACCGAAACCTCTTCGCTGAGCAATTGACGGATCGGACCGGCGTCTTCCAGGACGACCATTTCGACACGCATACCGCGACGCTGAAAACCGTTGGCGATGTGACAGGCGACGCGCTCCACCCCTCCCGAGCCGAAGTGGTCGAGCAGGATTGCCACGTCCGGCGACACGTTCAAACCCGTCGTGCGTTGGCCGGTCATGCGAGCACTCATAATTGGGCACTTCTCCACCATCGGGGACGTCGACAGCCTGGCCTATGTCACCGAACTACTCCGCGAGGAAGGTGTCGGCTATGATGTCCTTCCGTTCAACGAGAAGCTCACGCCCTATATCGACGGCGCAATCCGCCGATCGGATCTGGATCCGTCAACCTACAGCCATGTGATCGTCGTCTGCGGCCCGTTCTGGCCGGAACTGCTGGTGAGGCGAGGGATCAATCTGGAATGGTTCGCGCATTGCACGCGGATCGGCGTCAACCTTACGATGCTTGAGCCGACGGAGACATGGAATCCCTTCCATCTGCTGCTCGAACGTGATTCCGACCGGTTCGTCCGCCCCGACGTCACCTTCCTCCAGCATTCCTCCGTTGTGCCGGTCGTTGGACTTTGCACGATCGACAGACAGCGCGAATATGGCGGCAGCCAGCGCCACTCCGCGGCCGTCGGACTGATGCGGCAGCTGGTGGATGCCCGCCGCCTCGCAGCGGTGGAAATCGACACGCGTTGGCCGGCTTACCGCAATTCCGGCGGGCTCGGTTCGTCGGCGCAGGTCACTGCGGTTCTGGAACGGATGGACGCCGTGCTGACCAACCGCCTGCACGGGATGGTCTACGCCTTGAAAAGCGGCGTTCCGGTGCTGGCGATCGATCCCGTCGAGGCAGGTGGAAAACTTACGGCACAAGCCGGGGTGCTGGGATGGCCTGCCGTTTCGACGGTTGCTGCGGCTACCCCGGGCTGGCTCGAGAGCTCGCTCGACTGGTGCCTGTCGGAAGAGGGCCGCAAGGCGGCCCAAGATGTTTCCGGGACGGCGCGTGCAAAGTTGCAAGGCATCGGCGAACAGCTTCGACAGGCGCTGAGGACCGACTTCGGCTACCAGCCGCTGCCGCCATCGCCTGCCCCAGTCCGCCGAAACTTGCCCCACCGACTTGCCGAGGCGATCCGCCGAAGCTGGCGCTAGTGACGTGACGACAAGCCCAGGCTCAATTGTCGAGCCTCGCTTTCGCGAAGCCGCGCGAAGAAATGCCTGCGGCAGAGCGCGACGTAGCGGTCGTTACCGCCTATCTCGGTCTGCGCGCCCGCCGCCACCGCATGGCCCTCTGAATCGACCCTCAGATTCATGGTCGCCTTGCGCCCGCATTCGCAAACGGCCTTCAGCTCGATGAGTGCGTCGGCCAGGGCCAGCAGTGCGGCAGATCCTTCGAATAGATTGCCCTGGAAATCCGTTCTGAGGCCGTAGCACAACACGGGTATCGAAAGCTCATCCGCAATCCGGCATAGCTGAAGCACATGGTCGCGAGTGAGGAATTGAGTCTCGTCGATCAGGATGCAGTGCGAGCTCGCGCTTCTTCAGTTCCTCGCCGACCGCGGCGAACAGGTCGACGTCCGCGTCATAGGTGTTCGCTGGGGCATTTAGCGCGATCCGCGAGCCGATGGCGCCGATGCCGATGCGGTCATCGAGCGCCGCGGTCCACAGCATCGTTTGCATGCCGCGCTCGCGATAGTTGAAATCGGCCTGCAGCAACGTGGTCGATTTCCCCGCGTTCATCGCGGCGTAGTAGAAATACAGCTTGGCCATCGCGCTCCTAGGGACAGCTTCCGTCCTGGCGCGCAACCCTGAAATCGCTGATGCGGACCGCGTCGGCCTTTTGCGGCCAATGTTCGAACGAGAGTCGGCCATTGGCCGGCAAGGTGCAGCTTCGCAGCGCGACCGGCTTGTCGGCACCGATCAGCTCCGCCTTGTAGGTGAAGGACTGGCGGTTGTTGCTGGTGATCGACAGGCTGGTGCCCATCATCGATCGCAGCGTCACCAACACCTGGCCGGGTGGCGGCTTGATCGAGGGCTTGACCTTGCGCGCACGAACCGGCTGGCCGCGGCTGATGGCGAACATCCAGCTTTCGCCTGTCTTGATGGTCAGGCCCGGCGATTGCGCTGCAATCGGGGAGGCGAGCAGCGCCAGCAAGGAAAAGACGGCAATCCGGCCCATGATTCCAGACAAGTTAGCCGAGGCGCGCGCTCACTTCCACTCGTCCTTGAGGATCGAAAAGAGCACCGTGTCGCGGACATGCCCTGTCCAGGTAATGCGGTCGGCACGCAGCAAGCCTTCGCGGACGGCGCCGAGCTTGGCCATGGCCGCCTGGCTGCGCTTGTTGCGCTCATCGACGCGAAACTCGATACGGCGAAAGCCGCAGTTGAACGCACGGCGCAGCATCATGTCCTTGACGCGCCGGTTGAAGCCGGTGCCGCGAAATTTCGGCCGGTAGATAAGTGCCGCCGATCTCCACCACGCCGCGGTGGGTATCGATGCCGAGGAAGCTCGACATGCCGGCGAGTTCGTCGCCTTCAAACAGCACGAAGGTGCGGTTGCGGCTGGTGCTGCGGTAGAGGGCTATGCTCTCGTCGAAACCTTGCGGCCCGAAGTTGTTGGCGTAGATCTGCCAGATCTCGCCATCCTCGGCACAGGCGGCCTTCAGCGGTTCCCGCCATTGTTCGTCGAACAGCTCGGCGCGGCAACCATCGCCCGCCATGGGTTCAGACAAGCTCTCAATCATTCCCGGCCTTGCGAACGAACAGGCTGGCGATCACCACGCCCTGCCAAAACAACCACAAGCCGATCCACAGGCCTACGATCAGGAACCCGACAAGGCCGTTGACCTCGAGATAGAAGGGAAGGGCGTTGTCCTCCGCGATCGTGCTTTTTATCAGCCATGCGTCGGCCAGCACGGCGACCAGGATCAGCGGCAGCAATATTTTCGGGCTGGGCCCCTCGGCCGGCCACGCGAAAATCAACGCGGCCGGAGTAAGCGCCCACAGCAAGATCGAGGCCCGCAAGGGCGTGACCCAGCCGTGACCCGCTCCGGCCAGAAAGTAGCTCAGTAGTAGCGCGAGCGCAGCAGCTGCAAACCCAAGCATGATCCGGGTTCCCGGAGCTTGCATGAGCCTATTCCTCAAGATCGCGCGCGACTTTCTCCGAACGAAGCAGCCGGTCGATCCGGCCGCCCTCGTCGAAACTCTCGTCGGCGAGGAATTTGAGCTTCGCGGCATATTTGGTCCGCACCTTTCCGGCGACCTCGCGCTGGAGGTAGGCGGTGTGGGTGCGCAGCGCCTTGAGCACCGCCTCCTCGTCCTGGCCGAGCAGCGGCTTCACGAACACGGTGGCGTGGCGCAAGTCGGGCGACATGCGCACTTCGGTGATGCTGACCAAATGGCTTTGCAGAGTGTCATCATGCACGTCGCCTCTCTGCAGGATTTCGCTCAGCACATGGCGCACCTGCTCCCCGACACGGAGCAGACGGACCGAGCGGCCCTCGGCGGTTTCCTTGGTGCGCATCAGCGGAAGTCCGCCGCCTTGTCGCCGCGCATCACGCGGTTGGTGAAGGTGGCGCGGGCGACCAGGTCGCCGGCTTCATCGAACAGCTCGGCTTCGGTGAAGGCGATGGTCTTGCCCATTCGTACCACGCGGCCCTTGGCGACGAAATTGCCGGGCCGAGCTTCCTTGAGGAAGCTGATGTTGAAGTCGATCGTCGGCGCGTAGGCCTCGACCATGGGTGTGCCCGAAAAGGCCGGGCCCTGGGTGTCGTCGAGCATTGCCGCCAGAAAGCCGCCCTGAACGGTTCCGCCCGGGTTGGTGAAGCGCTCATCGGCGGTGAAGCCGATTTCGATCGTGCCCGCATCGGGGTCGATGGCGCGCAGAGTCCAGCCAAGCAGCTTGGCGGATGGCGGCGCCTCGAACCGATCGAAGATCGAAGGCGATGCGCCGCGCGTCCATTGGTTACAGCGTCCGCGCGCGCTCCTCGACCTCGAACACTTCGAGATGGTCGCCCGGCTTGATGTCGTTGGTGTCGGCCAGCAGCACGCCGCACTCCATGCCCGCATTGACCTCTTTAACATCGTCCTTGAAGCGTCGCAGCGAGGAGATGGTCGTTTTCGACACGATGACATCCTCGCGGGTGAGGCGGGCGTGGAGCGCCTTGCGGATGACCCCTCGAGCACCAGCAGGCCGGCGGCCTTGTCCTTCTTGCCCGCCGGGAAGACTTCCTTGACCTCGGCGCGGCCGACGACATTCTCGATGATCTCCGGACCGAGCTCGCCGGCCATCGCGCCCTTCACCCAGTCGGTGAGGTGGTAGATGACGTCGTAGTAGCGCAGCTCGACCTTGTTGCGCTCGGCGGTCTCGCGCGCCTTGGCGTTGGGGCGGACGTTGAAGCCGATGATCGGCGCTCCGGTCGAGGCGGCGAGGGTCACGTCGCTTTCGGTGATTGCGCCGACACCCGAGTGCAGCACCCGGACGCGAATCTCGTCGGTCGAGATCTTGTTGACGCGCGCTGACGATCGCCTCGACCGAGCCCTGCACGTCGGCCTTGATGACCATCGGGAACTCGATCGTCGTCGAAGCGCGGTTGGCGAACATGTTCTCCAAGGTCACCGGAGCCGAGGTCGTGCGCTTCTTGTCGAGCACGGACTGGCGGTAGGAAGCGACCTCGCGGGCGCGGGCTTCATTCTCGACCACGGTGAGCTGATCGCCGGCCGACGGCACGGCGCCCAGGCCGAGCACTTCGACCGGGAAGGACGGCGGCGCCTCCTTCACCTGGCGGCCATGGTCGTCGATCATCGCCCGCACCTTGCCCGATGCGGCGCCGACCACGATCACATCGCCGACCCTGAGCGTGCCGCGCTGGACAAGCACGGTCGCCAGCGGGCCGCGGCCCTTGTCGAGCTTGGCTTCGACTACGGTCGCTTCGGCCGCCCGCTCGGGATTGGCCTTCAGTTCGAGAATTTCGGCCTGGAGGTTGATCGCCTCGAGCAAGCCGTCGAGGTTGGTCTTCTTGAGCGCCGAGACTTCGACGTCCTGCACTTCACCGCCCATCTGCTCGACGATGATTTCGTGCTGCAGCAGCTCCTCGCGGACCTTCTGCGGATTGGCGTCGGGCTTGTCGATCTTGTTGATCGCGACGATCATCGGCACTCCGGCCGCCTTGGTGTGATTGATCGCTTCGATTGTCTGCGGCTTGAGGCCGTCATCGGCCGCCACCACCAGAACGACGATATCGGTCACATGGGCGCCGCGGGCGCGCATTTCGGTGAAGGCTTCGTGACCAGGCGTGTCGAGGAAGGTAACCTTCGACTTGTCCGGCAGGCCGACCTGATAGGCCCCGATATGCTGGGTGATGCCGCCGGCCTCGCCGGAGACCACGCTGGCGCCGCGGATCGCGTCGAGCAGCGACGTCTTGCCATGATCGACGTGGCCCATGATGGTGACCACCGGCGGGCGTGACTGCAGCGTTTCATCGGCGTCGACGTCGATCGTCGTGTCGATGTCGACGTCGGCCTCGCTGACGCGCTTGATGTTGTGGCCGAATTCGGTGACCAGCAACTCGGCGGTGTCCTGGTCGATCGTCTGGGTCAGGGTGACCACCATGCCCATCTTGAACAGCGACTTGACCAGGTCGGCGCCGCGCTCGGCCATGCGGTTGGCGAGTTCCTGCACGGTGATCGATTCCGGAACGACCACGTCGCGCACCTGCTTGACGGCAGGGCCGGCCTGCTGGTGAGCGCGCTTTTCCTTTTCGCGCGCGCGGCGAAGCGCGGCAAGGCTGCGCGTACGGCTATCGTCTTCGCCAGTGAGGGCCCGGGAAACGGTCAGCTTTCCGGCATGACGGCGGTCCTCTCGACCGCGATGGGCGCCTGGGTGGGCCGGAGCCGGGCGCTTGGGCGGATGGGCCGGAGCGGAAGCCGGACGGCGGAACCCGCGGTCTTCCTCTACCTCCTCCGCCACGATCGGCGCGGCGGCGGGGGCGGCCGCTTCCTCGGCGGCGCGGCGCTCGGCCTCGGCTGCTTCCTCGGCGGCCTTGCGGGTCGCCTCGTCTTCGGCCTTGCGGTTTTCCTCGGCGCGACGCTTTTCCTCGTCGGTCTGCTCCTGCTTGGAGCGGTCCTCGCGCCGGCGCGCTTCCTCGAGCGCGGTCATGCGCGATTCCTCGGCCTCGCGCAGCAACCGCTCCTGCATCTCCTTGCGGGCGGTGATGTCGTCGACCGGCCGCTTAGGCGCGGCCGGCTTCGGCGCGGGCTGGGCCGGCTTGGCGGCCGGTGCCGGTGCGGCGGCTTCGACCTTGGGCTCTGCAGCGGGCGCCTCGCCCGGCTTGCCCAGGATGCGCCGCTTCTTGACCTCGACCACGACGGTGTTCGAGCGGCCATGGCTGAAGCTCTGCTTCACCTTGCCCGTCTCGACCGTGCGCTTCAGGCCCAGCGGAGGCCGGGTTCCAAGCTTGGGCTTGTCGCTCTGGTCGGTCATGCGTTTCCTTCGTCTACAACTACGTCGCTCGCGCTCGGCCCCGCGGCGGCGTCGCCGCCGTCTAGCCCAGCATCGGGATCAATGAAAGCTTGCCACCGGTCGATGGCGTGAAGCACGCGCCTTGCGGCGCCTGCATCGGTCAGGGCGATATGTACCACGTTCTCGCGGCCCAGCGCCATGGATAAGATGGTGCGCCCTTCGGGAAAAACCAACCCCGATTGGCTACCTCCGCCGACCCGCCAGGCCTGGTCGAGGCGCCTGCGGCCGTCCTCGCCCGCGTCGGCGGCGTGGATCAGCAGCTGCACCTTGCCCGACCTTGCGGCCTGCTCGACCCGGTCGGCGCCACTGATCAATGTCCCGCCGCGCGCTTCCAGGCCCAGGCGATCGAGCGCCTGTTGGCGAAGTGCCGCTTCGGTTCGCTCGCCGAGATCTTCCGGCACTTCGAGCGCACCGGTCTTGAAAGCACGGGACAAGGCGCCCTTCAGCTTTCCTTTGGCATTGGCTTCGTCGAGCGCCTTGCGGCCGACCCCGATCCATGCGCCGCGGCCCGGTGCCCGGGCGCGAACGTCGGGTGCGATCTCTCCGTCGGGGCCGAGGGCAAGCCGGACCAGTTCCTCACGCGGCGCGGAACGCCGGGTGAGGATGCATGTGCGCTCCGGAACGTGCGGGTCTAGCGGCTCATTGCGAGGATCCCGCATCGGCGGCCTCCTCGTCATTTTTAGGTTCGTCCTCGAACCAGTGGGCGCGGGCGGCCATGATGATCTCGTTACCCTGCTCTTCGTTCAGGCCATAGTCGGCCAGAATGCCGGCCTTTTCCTCGGTCCGCTTGCTGGTTTCAGCCCGGCGGCGAGGCTCGACGCGCTTTTTCTGGATGAGTTCGTCGGTGGCAAGATCGGCAAGATCGTCGAGCGTGCGGATGTTGGCCTTGCCCAGGGTGACCAGCATCTGCTCCGTCAGGTAGGGCAGCTCGGCCAGTGCGTCCTCGACGCCGAGCTTGCGGCGCTCCTCGCGGGACGCAGCTTCGCGGCGCTCCAGCGCTTCGGTTGCACGACTCTGCAGCTCGGACGCGATTTCGTCGTCGAGGCCCTCGATCGAGGCGATTTCGTCGACCTCGACATAGGCGACTTCCTCAAGGCTGGTGAAGCCCTCGGCGACCAGCAGCTGGGCAAGCGTTTCGTCGACGTCCAGCTCGGTCTGGAACATCTCCGACCGCTCGACGAACTCGCGCTGGCGCTTCTCGCTGGCGTCGGCTTCGGTCAGGATGTCGATCTGCGAATTGGTCAGCTGCGAAGCGAGGCGGACGTTCTGGCCCCGGCGGCCGATCGCCAGGCTCAACTGATCGTCGGGCACCACCACCTCGATCCGGCTCTCTTCCTCGTCGATCACGACGCGGCTGACCGTCGCCGGCTGGAGCGCGTTGACGACGAACGTCGCGGTGTCCTCGCTCCAGGGGATGATGTCGATCTTCTCACCCTGCAGCTCCTGGACGACGGCCTGGACTCGGCTGCCCTTCATGCCGACGCAGGCGCCGACCGGATCGATCGAGCTGTCGTAGCTGATGACGCCGATCTTGGCGCGGCTGCCGGGGTCGCGGGCGGCAGCCTTGATCTCGATGATGCCGTCGTAGATCTCCGGCACTTCCTGCGCGAACAGCTTCTTCATGAAATCAGGGTGGGCCCGGCTGAGGAAGATCTGGGGGCCACGAGTTTCCCGGCGAACCGACATGATCAGCGAGCGGATGCGGTCGCCGACGCGGACCATTTCGCGCGGGATCTGCTGGTCGCGGCGGATGACACCTTCGGCACGGCCCAGGTCGACGACGATGTGGCCGAACTCGACCCGCTTGACGACGCCGGTGATGACCTCGCTGGCGCGGTCCTTGAATTCCTCATATTGCCGCTCGCGCTCGGCGTCGCGGACCTTCTGGAAGATGACCTGCTTGGCGGCTTGGGCGGCGATGCGGCCGAATTCGATCGGCGGCAGCGGATCGACGATGAAATCGCCGATCGCGGCATCCTTCTGGAGCTTCTGCGCACCCTTCAGGTCGACCTGCTTGAAATGATCTTCCGGCTCCTCGACCACCTCGAGCACGCGCCACAGGCGAAGATCGCCGGTGTTCGGGTCGAGCTTGGCCCGGATGTCGTTTTCGGCGCCGTAGCGGGCGCGGGCGGCGCGCTGGATGGCGTCCTCCATGGCCTCGATGACGATGCCCTTGTCGATCAGCTTCTCGCGTGCGACCGCATCGGCGATGGCGAGCAGCTCGGCCTTGTTGGCGGTAGCGGCAGCAGGTGCGCCGGATGCTGCGGTCGTGGCCATGTTGTTCAACCTTCCGTCTTGATCAAATCGGCGCCCTCGGTGCTGAGCGGCGCGGTGGCGTTGATGAGCTTGTCGGTCAAGAGCAGCTTGGCCGACGCGATGGATTCGAACGGGACCTCGCGGACGCCCTTCGGCGTGGCGATCGACACGACATTGTTGTCGATGCCCTCGATCACCCCGGACACCTGCTTGGCGCCCTGGAGCGTTTCGGCAAGCTTGAGGCGCGCCTCATGTCCTGCCCAGTCGGCATAGTCCTTTTGCCGAGTCAGCGGACGATCGATGCCGGGCGAAGAGACTTCGAGACGATAACCGCCCTCGATCGGGTCTCGGCCGGCCTCCTCCTCGGCGTCCAGTATGTCGCTGATCCGGCGCGAGATTGACTGGCAGTCGTCGAGGTCGAGCTGACGAGTGTCCGGCCGCTCCGCCATCACCTGCAGCGTCGGGTCGGAAGTGCCGCCAATCATCGCCACGCGCACGAGCTCGAAGCCCAGCTCCTCGATGGCGGGCTCGATCAATCGAGCGATGGCGACGGTATCGGTCAAAAGCTACCTCAGAAAATCAAAACCCTCTCGGTGCCGAGCCCCTCCGGGCCCAGCCTCAACGCCTTTACGATGTCGAGGAGAGTGGTCGCCATATAGGCGCGGCGCCGAAGAGTCGCAAGAACGAAGAATTAGCGGCCGAGCGCCTCATTTTCGTCTCGGATTCTGACCCACAGCAAGAGCGCGTTCAGTACGCTGAAGATGATCGCCACGATGGGCAGGCCGAAAACCAGCGGCAGAACTGCAAATTCACCAATCACAATCAGGTAATTGGGGTGGTTTACCCATCGATAAGGGCCCGCGGTCACCAACGGGGACCCCGGAAGAACGATGATCCGCGTCGTCCAGCGCTCGCCCAGCGTGGCAATGACCCATAGTCGCCCCAGCTGAAGCAGCGCGAACAGGATCAACGGCACGACCTCGATTGGCGGGCCCGGCCCCAGAAACCAGAGCACGACAAGCCAGAGGGCGTGAAGCGTGACGATGAACGGGTAATGCCCGGACGCGACCTCATAGGCACCACGCTCCAGGAGACGCTTTGTATTGCGCTGGGACAGAGCTAGCTCGGCCAGGCGTTGGAGGGTGACGAACGCCAGCACGGCGACGCCTTGCCAGATCATGCGCGCTCCAGCAGCATGGCGGCGCAGGTAAAGCCTGGTCCGAAGGCGGTCAGCATGGTCCGTTCCGGCAGGCCGCGAGCGATCAACCGGTCGAGCACGAACAGGACCGTCGGTGCGCTCATGTTACCGCAGTCGTTGAGGACGTCCCGTTCCAGGTCCAGAGCCCCGCTCGGAAGTTCCAGCGCGCTTTCGATCGCGTCGATCACCTTGACCCCGCCCGGATGGCAGCAGAAGCGATCGACGGCGCGGCGCTCATGGCCCAAGGAGGCCAGCATCTCGTCGACGGCATTTGCAAGCTGCGCCTCGATAAAGGGCGGAATTGCCCGGTCGAACACCACCGCCAGGCCAGGATCCTCGACTCGCCAGCCCATGATGTTCAGAGTGTCGGGCCACATTTTTTCGCCGGCGCCGACCATCGTCGCAATGCCGGGCGTTCCGGCCTGCACCACCGCCGCGGCGGCTCCATCACCGAAAATCGCTGTGGCCACGATCGCCGCCGGATCATCGCTGTCGAGCCGGATGGCGATCGAGCATGTCTCAATGGTGACGAACAGCCAGTAGCTGCCGGGTTCGGCCGCCGCCAGGCGCGCTGCGGTCGCCAGTCCATTGACTCCGCCGGCGCAACCCATCCCGAATACCGGCACGCGCCGGACATCGTCTCGCAGGCCGATCGCGGGGGCATTGCGGGCGTCGAGACTGGGCGTAGCGATGCCCGTGGTCGACACCGTGACGACCCCATCTATTTCCGATGGCTTCAGTCCCGCCTTGGCGATGGCCGCCGTTGCCGCATCCCGGAACAGCGCGTCGCATGCATCCAGATAGAGCCGGTTGCGTTCTTTCCAACCGTGATGGCCTTCATACCAAATGGTCGGAGCGACGATGTGCCGCTTGCTGATCCCGGCATTGTCGAACACGCCCGCCAGCCGGTCGAACAGCTCTTTCTTGCCGCCAAAAACTTCGCGAGCCTTGGCTTTGGCGACGGATTGCTCGACGCTGTAGGGCGGCAAGGCAATGGCGAGAGAGAGCAGGCCGACCTTGTCCATCCAAGTCCTTCGTTCCGCCCTGTTTGCCAAGGAGAGATCGGTTGAGCCGGAAGATTTTGCAAGCGGCGATCGTCGCGGTGCTTTGCGTGGCCTGCCAGTCGAATGGGGTCGCTCAGCCCGAGGCGAGTGGGGACCGGCCGTTCTCGGTCACCGAGATTGCGGACTTCGATACGCCCTGGGCGATGGCTTTTCTGCCAGGTAGCGGCGTGCGCCTCACCAACATGGCGCTGCTGACCGAGAAGGAAGGGCGGCTATGGCTGGTCGATGTCGCCAACGGCAAGCGAACGGCCGTCACGGGGGTTCCGGAAGTGGTGAACGCAGGGCAGGGCGGCCTCGGCGACGTCATGCCGCATCCGGACTTTGCCGGTAACCAACGGGTCTATTTGAGTTATGTCGAAGCCGGGCCGAATGGCACCAGCGGCGCCGCACTTGGCTATGGCCGGCTCCTGTTCACCGCCGCAGCCGCTCCCGGCTCGCCGGCGGGGGTCAGTCTGCAAGGTTTCAAGGTGATCTGGAGGCAGCAGCCCAAGGTTGGCGGTAACGGTCACTTCTCCCATCGCATCGCGTTCGGGCCGGACGGCTTTCTGTACCTGACCTCCGGCGACCGGCAGAAAATGGCCCCGGCTCAGGACTTGGGCGGCAAGCTCGGCAAGGTGATGCGGCTGACACACGAGGGCGCGCCGGCGCCGGGCAATCCCTACGCCTCGCGCGGCGGGGTCGCGGCTGAATTCTGGTCGATCGGCCATCGCAACGGGCTCGGCCTGCAGTTCGCTCCGGACGGGCGCCTGTGGGAAGCCGAGATGGGACCGGAGGGTGGCGACGAGATCAACCTGATCCTGCCGGGCCGAAACTATGGCTGGCCACGAGCGTCCAACGGCAGCCACTATGGTGGCGGATCGATCGCTGACCACAAGGCCGGCGATGGCTATGAAGCGCCCAAGGTCTGGTGGACGCCGTCCATCTCCCCCGGTGCGCTGCTGATCTACAACGGCGACAAATTCCCGCAGTGGAAGGGCGATGCGCTTGTTGGCGCGCTGTCGGGCGAGGCGTTGATCCGGGTCGACATCGAAGGTGACAACGCCCGCAAGGCCGAGCGCTGGCCAATGAATGCACGCATCCGCGCGGTCGAGGAAGGACCGGACGGAAGCGTCTATCTGCTCGAGGACGGGAACAGCGGGGGGCGGCTGCTCAGGTTGGACCCGGCCGCCGCCCGGCAGAATTAGTCGGCAGGCTGCGGGATGCGGCGCAGGTACGGCTTTACCGTCTCCCAGCCGCTCGGATATTTCTCGCGGGCTGCCTCGTCGCTGACCGAGGGCGGGATGATGACATGTTCGCCCGGCTTCCAGTTGACCGGTGTTGCAACGCCCCTGTCTTCCGTCAGCTGCACCGAATCCAGCAGCCGCAGCACCTCGTCGAAGTTGCGGCCGCTGCTCATCGGGTAGAGCAGCATGGCGCGGATCTTCTTGTCCGGGCCAATGATGTAGACCGTGCGCACGGTTGCGTTGCTGGCGGCGGTGCGCCCCTCCGCGGAATCGCCCGCGTCGGCCGGAAGCATGTTGTAGAGCTTGGCGACATTGAGATCGCTGTCGCCGATCACGGGATAATCGACCTTGTTGCCGGACACTTCTTCGATGTCCGGAAGCCAATTGCGGTTATCCTCGGTCGCGTCGACGCTGAGGCCGATGATCTTGGTATTGCGCCTGGCGAACTCGTCCTTGAGCCCAGCCATATAGCCCAGCTCGGTCGTGCAGACCGGGGTGAACGCCTTGGGGTGCGAAAAGAGGATCGCCCAGCTGTCGCCGATCCAGTCGTGGAAGCTGATGTTGCCCTGGGTGGTTTCCGCGGTGAAATCCGGGGCAACGCTGCCGATTGAAAGCGTCATGATTTCTTGTTCCTTCGCCGAGTCGGTGGATGGCGCCGGCTATACCCCTGCCGGCATGGGGACGAAATCGGGTTCGACCAGGTCCGGCCGGTCGAGCCATTCGGGGGGCCGGAGCCCCTTGGATCGGAGAAATTCGGGATTGAACAGCCGCGACTGGTACCGGGTCGCCGGATCGCACAACATGGTGACGATGGTGCGACCCGGACCGAGTTCCCGGGCCAGCCGGATCGCGCCGGCGACATTGACGCCCGAGGACATGCCCAGCGCCAGGCCCTCGTCCTTGAGCATGGCGAAGGTGATGGCGAGGCTCTCCTCGTCCGGAATGAAGAAGCTGTGGTCGGGCTTGAACTCGGCGAGGTTGGCGGTGACCCGGCCCTGGCCGATCCCCTCGGTGATCGAACTGCCCTCGGCCTTCAACTCGCCAGTGGTGTAATAGCTATGCATCGCCGCGCCGGGCACATCGGCCAGGGCAATGGCGATTTCCGGATTTCGCTCGCGCAGCGCCATGGCCACTCCGGCAAGCGTTCCGCCGGTGCCGATGGCGCTCACGAAGCCGTCGATCTTGCCGTCGGTCTGCTCCCAGATTTCCGGGCCGGTGGTGCGGACATGGATATCGCGGTTGGCGACATTGTCGAACTGGTTGGCGAAGATCGCGCCTTCGGGATGCTCGCCGGGCCAGCCTCGCCGCGGTCCGGCCGGCGACCTTCACATAATTATTGTCGTTGCGGTACGGCACTGCGGGAACCTCCAGCAGCGTTGCGCCGAGCGAGCGAAGCGTGTCCTTCTTTTCCTGCGACTGCGTTTCCGGGATGACGATGACGGTTTTCAGGCCCAGCGCATTGGCGACGATGGCGAGTCCGATGCCGGTGTTGCCCGCCGTTCCGTCGACCACCAGCCCGCCCTTGCGCAGTTCGCCCCGGTCGATCGCATCGCTGATGATCCCCAGTGCAGCGCGGTCCTTGACCGACGCTCCAGGGTTCATGAATTCGGCCTTGCCCAGGATAGTGCAGCCGGTCACCTCCGATGCGCGGCGAAGCTTGATCAGCGGCGTATTGCCGATCGCTGCGAGGACGGAGTCTCTAATCTCCATCGCGCCTACGTAGGGTCGTGCCAGGCCGTACGGAAGGGCCGCTTACATACTACCACTGGCCATCTGTCGAAAAGCCGACATCCATCTCGTCCGCTTGGCTAAGGAATTGATCTGGAAAACCAGGGAGATTAAGTAATGCGCCTGACAGCATTGGCCGTGGCAATAAGCGCCAGCCTGGCATCTCCGGCGGCCGCCAAGGACACCGAGTTGTTCATTCTCGGCGCGTTGCACGGACTGCACGAGCGGGAAGATAGTTTCGGCTATGACGTGCTCGGTCGGGTCATCAAGGCGATCAGCCCGGATGTGATCCTGCTCGAGGTCACGCCGGAGGAGCTCGCCGGAAAGCTCGATACAAAAGGACGCCCGGAATATCCTAGGGTCATCTGGCCGATGCTGACCGGGCAGGCGCCGAAGGCATATGCGATGGAGGCAGGGCCGCCGCTCTACGGTGAGTTGACCAGCGACGCGAGCAAGCGCTTCACCGACTTCAAACAGCAATCCCCGACCGAAGATGCTGCCCTGACAGACCATTCGAAAGCGACGTCGGATGTTCTCATCGCTCATTGGAAGAGTGTGGCCGATACGCAGGACGAGACGACCGACGTCCTCGCCCGGGCGCGGTCGCGCCTGAATGCGGCACTGGTGAAGGGCTCCAACGCAGGGCAGCGGCGCTGGGACTCCACCATGGTCGATGTCGTCCGCAAAGCTATCGCCGATAATCCTGGCAAGCGCGTCCTTGTGCTCGGCAGCTACCGCAACCGCTTCATGTTCGTCGAGGAGCTGGCTGGGACGAAGCGCGTGCAGTTAGTCGACATGAAAGCCTGGCTGGAGGCGAACGGGTTTGGGCGAAAATAGCCCTCAACTAGCCAAGTCGCCGGTAACGGAATTGATGTGGCACCCGGCCTTCGCGGCGGGCTTTGGCGGCGTAGCGGGTCTCGGGCCAGCCCGACGGATAGCGCAGCCATTCGCCCGGCTCCGTCACGAGCCATTCGAATTGCCCAGTGTGCCGCTGCATGACCATCAGCGACCAGTTCAAATAGGTCGGATCGTCGGTGGCAACACGAAGCTCGCCGCCCGGCTTCAACTTGGCCGCGATTAGCCCCAACGGCCCGTCGTTCATCATCCGCCGCTTGGCATGGCGCGCCTTGGGCCAGGGATCTGGGTGGAGCAGATAGACCATCGTCAAAGACTGGTCCGGCAGTCGGCGCAGCACGTCGAGCGCGTCGCCCATGTGAATTCGGACATTGGCCAGCCGCTGGTCGCGGATATGGCCGAGCGCCTGCGCGACGCCGTTGAGGAACGGCTCGCAGCCGATGAAGCCGTGGTCGGGCAGCAGGTCGGCGCGATAGGCGAGATGCTCGCCGCCGCCGAAGCCGATCTCCAGGTGCAGTGGACGGTCGTCGCCGAACAGGCGCTGCGACGTGATTTCGCCTTCCGCCGGCACCGCAAGAGCCGGGAGCAGCGTCTCGATCAGCTCCGGCTGGCCCTTCCGCAGCTTGTGCCCGCTTGACCGGCCGTAGAGCCGGTTGAGGGTCGTCGGGTCGCCATCCTTGAACGCGGTCATGGGCGCGCGCCCTAGTCGCTTCGGCGGGCGTTCATCAAGCCGAAGTCAGGATGCCAGCCATGAAAAAAATTCTTCTCGCGGCGGGAACGCTGGTGCTGGCGCCGCAAGCCGCCGACGCCACCACCGGCCTCATTTGCCGCACCGGTGGGGAAGGGCCGGTTCATCTCGCCCTAGCGGTCAGCCATACGGCCGTTCCCGCGGTGGTCTCTGTGCGACTGACCAGCAATGGCCGCGAGGTGCCGGTCGTCGTCGCCCAGAGCTGGTTCGACCCCTCCGAAGTGCGCGTCGACCTGACCGACCGAAACGCCGCCCGCCACGAAGCCCGGTTGCGTGCGACCTGGCGCGCCGCCAGCCGCAGCTACGACGGCTCGCTGTGGCGGGCCGGTAAGCGCTGGTGGATCCGATGTCGCGAAGGATGAATGGCACCTAGCCTTCCGCTCGGCGTTCATGCCGGATGTCGACACCCAAGAAGAACAGCAAGCGGCCCCTTACACCGGTGGAAAAGCTCGACTTGAGCGTCGCTCGGCGAGCCGCGCTGGACCCCGATCGCCTTCCCGGCAAATTGGTTTCCCGCTTTGCCGAAGCCGGGGACCAGCCGCCATTGGCGCTGCTGTCGCTAGGAGTCGTCGCCGCTGGCGCAATCCGCCGGGACGAGCGCCTTGCCCGGACCGGCCTGCGCATGCTCGCGGCGCTGTCCTTGTCCACCATGGCCAAAACCCTCGGCAAGGGATCCATCGATCGAACCCGCCCGGAAGAAATGCTCGAAAAGGGTAACTATCGGCTCGAAGAGGGCGATAGTCGCGACAGCGACCTTCGCTCAATGCCCTCCGGCCACAGCGCCGGAGTGACCGCGGTCGCAGTGGCGGCGATCCAGGACTATCCCGGCCGGCTGGCGCCCGCCGCGGCTCTTGCCGGCGCGGTGATGGCGGCCCAGCTGCCGAGCCGCAATCACTTCCTCACCGATATCGCGGCCGGCGCGGCCGTCGGCCTGGTTGCCGGCGGGCTGGCGAGACTGCTCGTCCCGCCCCAGGCGACGGTCCGCGGCTAACACCGGGTTGGCTTGACCCGCGCGAACCGGAGCTCAGGCCGCGACGCCCGCCACTTCGTCCAGTGCCGCCTTCAGATCGTCGACCAGGTCGGTCTTTTCCCACGGGAAGAGGTCGCCCTCCGGCTTGCGGCCGAAATGGCCGTAGGCGGCGGTCGCGCGAATAGATCGGCTTGTTCAGCTCGAGGTGGGTGCGAATGCCGCGCGGGGTCAGCCCGCCCAGCTTGTCGATCCGGCCGATCGCCGCTTCCAGCTGGTCGTCGCCGACCGTGCCGGTGCCGTGCGTGTCGACGTAGAGCGACAGCGGCTCGGACACGCCGATAGCGTAGCTGAGCTGGATGGTGCAGCGCTTCGCGAGGCCGGCGGCGACGATGTTCTTGGCAAGGTAGCGCGCGGCGTAGGCGGCCGAGCGGTCGACCTTGGTCGGGTCCTTGCCGCTGAACGCGCCGCCGCCGTGCGGGGCCGCGCCGCCGTAGGTGTCGACGATGATCTTGCGGCCGGTCAGGCCGGCGTCGCCGTCGGGCCCGCCGATCTCGAAGCTGCCGGTCGGATTGATGTGATAGACGGTATCGTCGCTCAGCAGCTCGGCCGGAAGGACGTCGGCGACCACCCGCTTCACATAGTCGTGGAGCTCGGCTTCCTTGTCGCCCTGGTCATAGCCCTTGGCGTGCTGGGTCGAGACGACGATCGCGGTCGCCGCGGCCGGCTTGCCGTTCTCGTAGCGCAGGGTGACCTGGCTCTTGGCGTCGGGCTCGAGGAACGGCGCGCTGCCCGAGTGGCGATCCGCGGCCATGCGCTCGAGGATGTTGTGGCTGTAATAGAGCGTCGCCGGCATCAGGTCGGGCGTTTCGTCGCGTGGCATAGCCGAACATGATGCCCTGGTCGCCCGCGCCCTCATCCTTGTTCCCGGTGGCGTCGACGCCTTGCGCGATATGCGCCGACTGGCCGTGCAGATGGTTCTCGAAGCTGGCCGTCTGCCAGTGGAAGCCCTCCTGCTCGTAGCCGATGCGCTCGACCGACGTGACGCACCGTCTGCTCGATCTCGTCGCGCACGCCCGGCGCCCAGCCTGGGTGTCGCGAACTGCTCCTCGTCAAACGCGCCCTTGCAGCGGATCTCGCCGCCGATGACGATCCGCTGGGTGGTGACCAGCGTCTCGCAGGCGACGCGCGCCTCCGGGTCCTTCGACAGGAACAGGTCGACGATCGCGTCGCTGATCTGGTCGGCAACCTTGTCGGGATGGCCTTCGGAAACCGATTCGGACGTGAAAAGATAGGAAGTGCGCATGGAGAGCCGCTAGTCCTTGGCTAAAAACGGGGAAAAACTGCAGGATATAAAGATATCGTTATATGGCCCTGTAGCGGGTGCCGCGGGATAGCGCAATCGCGGCGAACAGGAGAATGAAGCCGAACGTCAGCGGGATGATGTTGCCAAGGCGTGCAAACAGGGTCGCGGCCCGCGCATTGGGCAGCGTGGCGTCGATCATTCCGGCGGTCTGCCAGGGAATGGATTCCAGCAAGCGCCCCTCGGCGTCGATCAGCGCGCTGATACCGGTCGGTGTGGATCGGATCACCGGCAGGCCTTCCTCGGCGGCGCGCAGCCGTGCCTGGGCAAGGTGCTGCGGAGGACCCCAGCTGCCGAACCAGGCATCGTTCGACGGGTTGAAGATGAAATCAGGCCGGTTGTTCCGGTCCACCACCTCGCCGGAGAAAATTATCTCGTAACAAAGCTGGAAGCCGACCTCGCCCCATCCTCCGGGCAGCTGGATGGTCCGCGGCCCGGGCCCGGCGGCGAAATCAAGGTCGCCGGGCGCAAGCCGCGACAGGCCGATCGCCGACAGGAGCGGCCGCATCGGCAGATATTCGCCGTAGGGGACCAGATGCGCCTTGTCGTAGCGCCCGGCAATATAACCGAGCGGTTGGAGCGCGTAGACGCTGTTGGTCGCGCCATCGACCCTTCGGCCGTCGGTCGAGGCAAAGCTGAGACCTCCGGTCAGCAGACAAGTCGCCCGGTCCCAATGTCCGGGTTGCACGAAGTCGTTCGGTTGCCGTGTAGCGGTCGGCCCCAATTCGCCCATCTTCGAGGGGCTCGGTGACGGCTGCCTCGGGCCAGAAAATCAAGCGTTGCACCGGCGCCCCCTTGATGGTCAGGGCTTCCAGCCGGCGGTAGGCTTCGTCCTCGAACCCCGGGCGCCATTTATCCTGCTGGCCGATATTGGGTTGGACGATCCGGATCGAGCGCACCGGTATGACGCCGCCGATATCCTCGCCCGCGGGAGCGCCCGGGATTGTTCGAGGTGATCGACGGACCGGCGCGACCTCCGGCGGTGCGGGAATGGCCCACAGCAACAGGCATGCCGCAGCTACTGCCGGGAGGAGTCGCCACTGGCGCCAGACCGCCATCCACAAGCCGCCCCCAATCAAAACCGCCAGCGCGGAAAGCCCGTATGTGCCGATCAATCGGCTTGCTGCGATCAGCGGCGTGTCGGCCAGCACCACGCCGATCGGATTCCACGAGAAACCCGTGAACATGGTTGCCCGCAGCCACTCGGTGATCGCCCAGCCGCCGGCCAGCGCGAGCACCAGGGACAGCCGGTTCTTTTCGCCAAACCGCCAGGCGAGGCCCGCGGCCATGGCCGGGTAAATGGCGAGATACAGCGACAAAAGTAGAACCGCGACCCAGCCAAGCGATGGGCGGCATCTTGGCCTGGAAGGTGAAGGCGGTCGCGATCCAGTTGAGCCCAATGGCGAAGTGGCCCAGTCCGAACGCCCAACCGATCAGCAATGCACGCCGTAGAGTTCCTGCGCGCACCACCAACTCGCACAGCACCGCGATCGCCAGCAGCATCAGCGGCCACCAGCCGACCGGCTGGAAGGCAAAGGCGGAACTAGCGCCCGCGACCAGCGCGGCGAGAGAAAGCGGGACCCTGCGCATCACTTTTCGGGCAGCGGCTCGATTGATGGGGGCTCGGGTGCATGGAGCCGGACGCGGACGATCTTTCGCGGATCGCTGTCGACTGCTTCCAGCCGCCAGCCCGACGGAGTGAAGCGACCGATTCTCCCTTGGCTGGGATATGGCCCGTCAGCAGGAACACAAGTCCGCCGAGCGTGTCGACCTCATCGTCAGCCGCGGCAAGCCTGGCATCGACCGCCCTGGCCAGTCTCCTCCAGCTCGATCCGAGCGTCGGCTTCCCACAGGCCATCCTCCAGCATGGTCAGCATGCCTGCCGCCGCCTCGTCATGCTCGTCCTCGATCTCGCCGACGATTTCCTCGACAACATCCTCGATCGTGACGAGGCCTTCGGTGCCGCCGAACTCGTCGACGACGATGGCCAGATGGATGCGCTCGGTCCGCATCCGGGCGAGCAGGTCGAGCACGCCCATCGATTCCGGCACGAACAGCGGGCTCCTGAGCAGCCCTTCGATGGCGCGCGGCCGGCTGGGATCCTTCTGCGCCTTGAACACGTCCTTGATGTGAATCATGCCGATGACCTCGTCGAGGTCCTCGCCGGTCACCGGCAGGCGACTGTGCTCCGCCTCGGCGAAGGCGGCGATCAGCTGATCGAAACTGACCGTCGAGCGCACCGAAATAATGTCGCCGCGAGTGACGGCGACCTCGCCGACGGTGCGGTCGCCGAAGTGCAGCAGGTTGCGCAGCATCTGTCGCTCGGTTGGGGACAGGTCGCCGCGCTTGATCGGCTCGTCTTCCGCGTCGTCGATCGCTTCCTCGATCTGGTGGCGAAGCGTGGCCTCCTCGTCGCCGAACAGTAGCGCCCGCATCCCGCGCCACAGCCGGTTGCCGCCCTGGTCATCGTTGCGGGTCGCCATCAGCGATCCTCCGCATAAGGGTCGGCGATGCCGAGCCGCGCCAGGGCGCGCACCTCGCGCGCCTCCATGTCGGCGGCACGGTCGTCGTCGATATGATCGTATCCCAAAAGGTGCAGCGTACCGTGGACCATCAGGTGGGCGGCATGGTCCTCAAGCGCGACGCCCTTGGCTGCAGCCTCGGTCGCGCATACGCCCCGCGCCAGAACGATGTCGCCCAGCATCAGTTCGGGTCCCGGCCCGGCGTCGGCCTCCAGTTCCCTCTCCTCCGCCAGTGGGAAGGAAAGGACATTGGTCGGCTTGTCCTTGCCGCGCCATTCGGCGTTGAGGGCGTGGATTTCGTCATCGTTCGTCAGCCGGACCGAAAGTTCGACGGTCCGCGCGCCCTGGCCAAGCTGGGTAAAGGCGCTCTCGGCGATGGCGGCCGTGGCGGCGGACCGGGCGAGGGACGCCCAGTCCCTGCTACTGTCCCACTCCGCGTCGGCGTCGATGGCGATATCCAGCGTCATTGCCCCTAGTTCCGCTTGTCCGGCCCTTCATAAGCCTCGACGATCCTGCCGACCAGCGGGTGTCGGACCACGTCGCCGGCACCGAAGCGGACCATCGACAGCTTGGCAATGCCCTCCAGCTTGGCAACCGCGTCGGCCAGCCCGAAGTGACGCCAGGCGGCAGGTCGGTCTGGTTCGGATCGCCGCAGATCACCATCCGGCTGCGCATGCCGAAGCGGGTCAGGAACATCTTCATCTGCTGCGGGGTGGTGTTCTGCGCCTCGTCGAGGATGATGAAGGCATCATTGAGCGTGCGGCCACGCATGAAGGCGATCGGAGCGATCTCGATCTCGCCCGACGCGATGCGCCGCTCGACCTGCTCCGTCGGCAGCATGTCGTACAGTGCGTCGTACAGCGGGCGGAGGTAGGGATCGACCTTTTCCTTCATGTCGCCGGGGAGGAAGCCGAGCCGCTCGCCCGCCTCGACGGCGGGGCGGGAAAGAATGAGGCGGTCGACGCTGCCCGATACCAGTTGCGACACCGCCTGGGCGACCGCGAGGTAGGTCTTGCCGGTGCCGGCGGGCCCGAGCGCGAAGATCATGTCGTCGCGCGCCAGACACTCCATGTACCGGGTCTGGGTGGTCGAGCGGGGGACAATGGTCTTCTTGCGCGTCCGGATCATGACGCTCGGCGGCGAGGCCACTTCCTGGGCGATGATCCCGTCGAGCGCGGGTTGGTTGGCCATGCCGATTACCGCCTCGACGGCGGCTGCATCGACATCCTGGCCCTGGTCGAGCCGGTTGTAGAGGCCGACCAGCACATCGCGAGCGCGGGCCGCGGCGTCGGGATCGCCCTCGATCATCACGCGGTTGCCGCGCGCTGCGACGTTCACGCCCAGCCGGTCCTCGATCATGATCAGGTGGCGGTCGTAATCGCCGAACAGCGGCCCGAGCAGGTAGGGCTGCTCGAATTCGAGCTCGAGTCGGGCGCGGTCGACGTTGGCGGCGGCTAGTTCGCGCTTCGCCATCAGGAAGGGCTGCATTGCGTGAATGGCTTCAAAATGGTCACTCGAAAATTTCCTTCCCTGCTGGTCGGGCAAGATAAGCCTCCGGCTGACGGGCGCAAGCGGGAAGCACGAGGGGCGCACTTGCGCGGCGGGGGCAACCGGCTAAGCCATTTCTGGCGCCGGCTCGGATGCGCCTCCATCGTTACGGGAGTGTTGGGTGGTCGATGCGAATTTGAGGGGAACGTTCGAGGAAATCTATCGGGAGGATCGGTGGACGAACGGGTCGGGCCCGGGTTCCTCACCCTCCAGCACGATCGAGTACCGCGCATTTGTCGAGCGCTTCATCAAGGAGAATGATGTCCGATCGGTCACCGACCTGGGTTGCGGCGATTGGCAGTTTTCGCGCCTGATGGACTGGTCGAACGTTGAATATGATGGGTTCGACCTGGTGGGTTTCCTCATCGAGCGCAACCGCGAGCAATTCGGGCGAAGCAACATTCGCTTCGAGCAATTGAACGATATTGGGGACTTGCCCGGCGGCGACCTGCTGTTGTCGAAGGAAGTCCTGCAGCACCTCCCCAACGAAATGATTGCAACTTACCTGGAGGAAATCCGGCGCAAGTATAAATTCGCTTTGCTGACCAACGCGATCGAGCCGGTGGACATCGCGAACCGTGATATTGAAGCCGGCGATTGGCGACCGCTGCGCCTCGATCGGCCCCCTTTTGCAATCCGGGGCGCGACCGTATCGATTTATTTCCCGCAGAGCGGCAGCCACTTCTGGCGAAACGGGATCTTCCTGATGATTGGCGAGGGCGGAGCCTAGCCCGCGTCAGCGACTATCCAGCCGGGCAACTCCACCGACGCTGTTGCGCAAGGCCTGCGTGACGGTGACGTCGAGCATGTCGCCGATCGCGGCCTGGGTTTCGACGAATACCGACTGGAGCCAGGGCGACTTGCCGATCATCTGGCCGGGCAGGCGTCCCACCCGGTCGATCAGGATTTGCATGTCCCGACCGATTTTCGCGCGGTTGAAGGCCAGGCTGTGCTCGGCGAGGCGGGCCTGAAGCCGTTGCAGTCGGTCGTCGATTACCTCCGGCGCCACTGTCCCTTCCATGGACGCCGCCGGGGTGCCCGGCCGGGCGCTGAATTTGAACGAATAGGCCGAGGCGTAACCGACTGCATCGACTATCGACAAGGTGGCGGCGAAGTCTTCATCGCTTTCGCCGGGGAAGCCGACGATGAAGTCGCCGCTGATCGCGATGTCGGGCCGCGCGGCGCGCGCCTTCTCGATCGTCCGAAGGTAGGATTCGACGCTGTGACTGCGGTTCATCGCCTTGAGAATCCGGTCGGAGCCCGACTGCACCGGCAGGTGGAGATAGGGCATCAGCTTGTCGACCTCGCCATGGGCGGCGATCAGCCCGTCAGTCATGTCCGCCGGATGGCTGGTGGTGTAGCGGATCCGCTCCAGCCCATCGATCCTGGCCAGGTCGCGGATCAGCGCATCCAGGCCTCCGGCGCGGCCCTTGTGATCCTCGCCGGTCCAGGCGTTGACGTTCTGGCCGAGCAGCGTGATTTCGCGCGCGCCTCCGTCGACCAGGCTGCGCGCCTCGGCGACGATGTCGGCCCACGGCCGGCTGATCTCGGCTCCGCGCGTGTAAGGGACCACGCAATAGGTGCAGAATTTGTCGCAGCCTTCCTGCACGGTGAGGAAGGCGCTCGGCCCGACCTTGCGGCGGGCGGGAAGTGCGCCAAACTTGCGATTGCCGGCATGTCGGTGTCGACCGGGCGCCGCCCCTGCGCTGCTTCGGCGACCATCTCCGGAAGGCGATGGTAGGCCTGTGGGCCGACGATCAGGTCGATCATGTTCGACCGCGCCTTGGCCTCGGCGCCTTCGGCCTGGGCGACGCAGCCGGCCAGCGCGACCATCGGCCTGCTGCCGTCGTCACGGCGCAGCCTGCCGACGTCCGAATAGGCCTTTTCCGCTGCCTTCTCGCGAATATGGCAGGTGTTGAGCACGACCAGGTCGGCCTCGTCGCCCTCGGGAGCGGCGGTCATGCCCTGTGCGGCCAGCAGCTCCGCCATGCGCTCCCCGTCATAGACGTTCATTTGGCAGCCGAAGCTTTTGACGCGGTAAGTCTTGGGAAGATCAGTCATTTGGCGGCGCCTATAGGGCCTCCGGCGCACGCAAGGAAGAGAGGGCGGATGCGATCGCCTGGCGCGCGTGGCGGGCCAGCGTCTTGCGGTCCTTGTCGGGCGGCAACGGCGTCGAGCAGTCGGATCGTCGACCGGCATCGTCCCGCGGTGGCCAAGGACCCGTTTGAAATTCGTCAACCCGCGCTCGCCGCTGTGCCAGCCGACGACATCGGCGTGCTCGCCATAGTCGACCGCGACCGGTCGAACGCGGACTTCTTCGGGCGGAGGGGCGACCGCTTCCAGCAAGGTCGTTCGAAACGGCAGCAAGCGGCGCCCGTCCCCCGTCGTCCCCTCGGGAAAAACGGCCAGCGGCTGATGGTGCTCCAGTGCTTCGGTGATTTGCCTGACCTGGCCGCGCGAATCCCGGCGGGCCGACCGGTCGATATAAAGAGTGCGGTTCTGGTCGGCGATCCAGCCGAGCAGCGGCGTCGTCTTCGAGCTCGGCCTTCGACACGAACGCGGTTCCGGCCCAGCCGCCGAGCAAAAGAATGTCGAGCCAGCTGGTGTGGTTGGCGACGACCAGTGTGTGGGGGCCGAGCGGCGACCCTTCGATCCGCGGCCGAATTCCCGCGATCAAACCGGCGTGGCGCAGGAACCGCGGCGGCCAGGACGAACGGCCGAGCAGCCATTTCGACAGCAAATGCGGAGGGACATAGGTCAGGAACAGTGCGACCAGGCCGGCGAGCCGCAGGCCGTAGAGGAGGCGAGAGGGTGTGCGCTCAGCGCTCGCGGTCAATGGCGACGCCGTAGAGTTCCATGCGATGATCGACCAGCCGGAACCCGAGCCGCGCCGCGATGCGCCGCTGCAGCTCCTCCAATTCTTCATCGACGAACTCGATGACGTTGCCGGTCTCGACGTCGATCAGATGGTCGTGATGCGTTTCCGACGCGGCTTCGTAGCGTGAGCGGCCGTCGCCGAACTCGTGCCGCTCGAGAATCCCGGCCTCTTCGAACAGGCGGACGGTTCGATAGACGGTCGCGATCGAGATGTTGGGATCGACCGCCGCGGCGCGCGCGTGCAGCGTTTCGACGTCGGGATGGTCCTCGCTTTCGCCAAGGACCTTGGCGATGATGCGGCGCTGCTCGGTGATGCGCAGCCCCTTGTCCGCGCACAGCTGCTCGATGTCGATCTGACGATGCATGGTGGTGAGTTAATGTCGCATCGTGCAGAAAGAAAGGGCTACTTGTTCGTCATTGCGAGCGAAACGAAGCAATCCGCAAAATAGGCAGCTGGATTGCTTCGTCACTTCGTTCCTCGCAATGACGAGGGGTCATTTGCCCTTCGTTTTGCGGCGCTTCGTTCCCAATCCGATCGATTTGGCCAGAGTCCGGCGCTGCTCGGCATAGTTGGGCGCGACCATCGGGTAGTCGGCCGACAGCCCCCATTTTTGCCGATATTGGTCCGGCGTCATTTGATAGTGGGTCATCAAATGCCGCTTCAGCATCTTCAACCTCTTGCCGTCTTCCAGGCAGACGATGAAATCGGGTTTGACCGAAGAGCGGATCGGAACCTTGGGTTCGGGCTTGGCTTCGGCCGCTGCCCCAGCACCGGACAGTGTCGACAGCGCTCCGTGAACGTTCTGAATCAGCTGCGGCAGGTCATTGACTGCCACGCTATTGTTGCTGACATGCGCCGCCACGATATCCGCCGTTAGCGTGATCAACGTGTCATCGTTCCCTTGATTATCCATTTTTTTGTTCCCGAGCAAAAATTAACAGGGCGATCTACGCCGCCTTACTAAAGCACTAGTACTACCGCATTATTGTCGCGACAAGCGTTGGCTATGCTGTCGAAAGTTAAGGTGACTGGCCCGCTTTCAGTCAGTTAACAGCATGGTGACTGCATCATGGGACTTGCCGTCCGGTCCATGGTAATAGCTGCGACGCCGACCGGCCGCCGAAAATCCTGAAGCGCGATAAAGCTCCATCGCCGGATTGCCGTCCCGGACTTCCAGATGAAGCCGGTGAGCCCCGCCCGCCAACGCGCCGGCAATAAAGCCGTCGAGCAATGCCTGGCCAATGCCGCGGCGTTGCTCGGCGGGATCCACTGCAAGCAGCAACAGCTCGGCCTCGTCCGAGACCGCGCGGACCAGGGAAAATCCCGACCGGAACATGGCCCGATTGGGCAATGGTCAGGGTCACTCCATGCATCGGCAGAATTCCGGCGCATTGGGACCGGGTCCAGGCCTCGCCGAAGCATGGGCGGAAAGGCCGCGGACATGATCCGCATCACCTCGTCGAGGTCCCCGGCACCTCCCGGCCGCAACCCGACCGTCGGGGCAGCGATGACGCTGCGTCGCCATCAGGCCGCCCCCACAAGCTGGCCCGGCGCGCGGGCGTCGGGCGCACGAGCATAGATCGGCCTGCATTCCAGCGTGCGAAGCAATTCGGGCAGTGCCAGCGCGCGGCTTGCGCTTGGCAATAGCGGAAGCGCTTCGCCGGAGTGTCGTGCCTCGACCAGCGCCTCGGCTCCGCTTCCAACCACCATCGGCGCGTCGACCTTGAGCGCCGCAGCCTGAGGCGTGAGGTTGAGTATCGGCCCGGTCGCGGTGAGCTTCTTGAGGTCGAAGGTCTGAACGAACAGCTCGCCATGGCCGCCGGCAATCGCCGCTGCCGACCTTGCCTTCCGCCAGCGGCGCGGAAGCCGCCAGCAAGGCGAGGCTGTTCATGCCGGATAGCGGGATGCTCCAGCCGATCGCCATGCCATGGGCGGCCGCGATCCCGACTCGAAGACCGGTGAAACTGCCCGGCCCAACGCCCACCAGGATCCTGGACGGCACATGACCGTCGAGCATTTCGTCGATCATCGGCACCAGTCGCTCGGCATGGCCGCGACCGATCAGCTCGTCGCGCGAAGCGATGATCGTCCCGTCCCGCTCCAGCAGGGCGGCGGTGCAGGCGGCGGTCGACGTGTCGAGCGCGAGGATCAACGGCGAGACTCCTGTTGCCTTGAGGGCATGGAGGCACAGCGCAGTGGGCGGCGGCAAGCGAAAAGCGAAGAATATCAATGAAATCAGATGGCTTCGATCGTCTCCACTTCGGGGACGTAATGCTTGATCAGGCTTTCGACGCCACGCTTCAAGGTCACTGTCGACGACGGGCAGCCGGAGCAGGCGCCCTGCATGCCGAGGTAGAGCTTGCCGTCCTTGTAGCCGCGATAGACGATGTCGCCGCCGTCCTGGGCCACGGCCGGCCGGACGCGGGTGTCGAGCAGTTCCTTGATCTGGTCGATGATGTCGGCGTCGGCCGGATCTTCCTCGAAATCGACCGGCACGTCGTGCGCGATCTCGATGCCGTCGGCGCTGCCCTGCTTGAACAGCGGCGTGTCGAGCATGAAATGGTCGAGCAGGATCGACAGCACCTCCGGCTCCAGCTGGTCCCATTCGACGGTCGGCGCGGCCGAGACCGACACGAAGTCGCGGCCGAAATAGACGCCGTCGACCATGCCCGTGGCGAACAGCGCGTCGGCCAACGGGCTTGCCTCGGCCGCATCGGCGTTGGGGAAGTCGCGCCCGCCGGCCTGCATCACGGTGCGGCCGGGCAGGAATTTGCGGGTCGCCGGGTTCGGCGTCTTCTCGATCTCGATCAGCATGACGGCGATGTGGTCCTTTACTCTCCTCCCTGCGAGGGAGGACGTCAGTCAATCAAGCGCAGTCACCGGCGGCTCGACATGCTTTTCGCCCTCCGGCGAGCGCCAGCTGTCGTCGATCATCTTGATGAGCGCCGAGAAATCCTTGCCGCCGCCGCCAAGGTCGACGAAGCGCTGGTACAGCTCCTCGGCCTCGCCGCCCATCGGCGTGTAGGCGCCGGCCTTCTGCGCCGCCTCCATCGCCAGCTTCAGATCCTTGAGCATCAGCGCGGCCGCGAACCCGCCTTCATATTCGCGGTCGGCGGGCGTTTCGGGGCCGACGCCGGGCACCGGGCAATAGCTGGTCATCGACCAGCTCTGGCCGGAGGCCTTGGACGAAATGTCGAAGAAGGTCTGCGGGTCGAGCCCGAGCTTCTGCGGCCAGCACGAACGCCTCGCAGGTCGCGGCCATGGTCGCGCCGAGCAGCATGTTGTTGCAGATCTTCGCCGCCTGGCCCGCGCCCGGGCCGCCGGCGTGGATCACCGCCTTGCCCATCTTCTCGAGATATTCGCGCGGCCCGTTCGAAGCCGTCTTCGCTGCCGCCGACCATGAAGGTCAGCGTCCCGCCCTCGGCAGCGGCGATGCCGCCCGAAACCGGCGCGTCGACCATGGTGTAGCCCTGGCCTCTGCGCTTCCTCCTCGACCGCCCGGCGGTGGCGACGTCGATGGTCGAGCAGTCGATCAGGATCGCGCTCTTCGGCGCCTCGCCGAACACGTGGCTCGCGATAGACCTCGGCGACATGCTTGCCGGCCGGGAGCATGGTCACGACCGCATCGGCATCCTTGCACCGCCTCGGCGGCCGAGCCGGCCGCGCTTGCAGCCGCGCTCGACCGCATGGGCCAGCGCCTCCTCGCTGAGGTCGAAGGCGCGAACCTCATGCCCCGCCTTGGCGAGGTTGGGCGCCATGCCCGCCGCCCATATGCCCAGCCCGATGAATGCGACGCGTGCCATGATATCACTCCCGTCATTGCGAGCGGAGCGAAGCAATCAGCTCCGCGATGGATTGCTCGTCGCTGCGCTCTCGCAATGACGAAGCGCTAACTACCGCCCTTCCACTTCCCCGGGCGCTTCTCGACGAAGGCGGTCATGCCTTCCTTCTGGTCCTCGGTGCCGAACAGGCCGTGGAACAGCCGCCGCTCGAAGTTGATGCCTTGCGCCAGGCCCATTTCGAACGCGGCGTTGACCATTTCCTTGTTGGCGATCGCGGCGAGCGGCGCCATCGACGGCGATCGTCTCGGCGGTCTTCAGCGCCTCGTCGAGCAGGTCGGCGGCGGGCACGACCCTGGCGACCAGGCCCGAGCGCTCGGCCTCCTCGGCGTCCATCATCCGGCCGGTCAGGCACATCTCCATCGCCTTGGCCTTGCCGACCGCCCAGGTCAGCCGCTGCGACCCGCCCATGCCCGGCGTGACGCCGAGCTTGATCTCGGGCTGGCCGAACTTGGCCGTGTCGGCGGCGATGATGAAGTCGGCCATCATCGCCACTTCGCAGCCGCCGCCGAGCGCGAAGCCGGCGACCGCGGCGATCCACGGCTTGCGGGTGCGCGTGACCTGCTCCCAGCCGGCGAAGAAGTTGGCCGAATACATGTCGGCGAAGCCCTGGGCCTGCATCTCCTTGATGTCGGCGCCGGCGGCGAAGGCCTTCTCGCGTGCCGGTCAGCACCAGGCAGCGCTGCGCCGGCGTCGGCGTCATAGGCGGCGAAGGCGTCGATCAGCTCCTTGAGCACCGGTCGATTGAGCGCGTTGAGCGCCTGCGGGCGGTTGAGCGTGACCAGCGTCACCGCGCCGCGCTGCTCGACCAGGATGGTTTCGTACGCTCATCGTCCGACTCCTCAGAAATCGAACGGCCGCCACTGCTCCTCGACCGGCAGCGGCTCGAAAAAGGCTTCGACCTCGGGTCGCCGATCACTGCCGGGCTCGCCGGGCTGCCAGTTGCGGCTCATTGTCCTTGTCGATCAGCAGCGCGCGCACGCCCTCCTGGAAATCGGGATGGTGGATCAGGCGGACCATGATGCCATATTCCATCCGCATCTCGTCGACGAAGTGCAGCTGGTAGGGGCTTTCCTGGAGCAGCTTCAGGCTGACCTTGCAGGCCATCGGCGACTTCTTGCGGATGGTCGCCGCCTCCGTCGCCGCCCATTCGTCGCCCTCGTCGGCGCCGGCATCGAGCGCGTCGAGGATGTCCTCCAGCCGGTCCGAGGCGAAATAGCGGTCGATCTTCTGCGAGATTGCGCCATGATCCGCGCTTCGGGGACGTCGTCCTCGCTGAGCTCGTCGAGGATGGCCTCGACCCGGAACGGCTGGGCCATGATCCGCTCCTTGGCCTCTTCGAGCCGGTCGGACGGGAGATAATGGGTGGCGAGCCGAGCGCATGCATTCGGCGCCGTCGAGCCGGGCCCCGGTCAGCGCCAGGAATTGCGCGAGCCGCCCGCGCAGCCGCGACAGATAGCGGCCGCCGCCGACGTCGGGGAAGATGCCGATCGTCGTCTCCGGCATGGCCAGCACGGTACGCTCGGTGGCGACGCGGTAGCGGCAGGGCAGGCGATGCCGACGCCGCCGCCCATCGTCACCCCGTCCATGAAGGCGACGCCCGGCTTGGGGTAGGTATATTCGAGGTGGTTGAGGCGATATTCGTCGAAGAAGAAGGCGCGCGCCGCCGCCTCATGCCCTTCGACGTTCTGGCGATGTCGACGACGTCGCCGCCGGCGCAGAAGCCGCGGCCCTCGGCATGGTCGATCAGGATGATGCGGACGTCGGGATCGTCGCGCCATTCGATCAGCGCGCCGGCCATGTCGCGGACCATCTGCCGGTTGAGGCTGTGCAGCGCCTTGGGCCGGTTGAGGCGCAGGCGGCCGGCCAGGCCTTCCTTGGTCGTCAGGACGTCGGCGGTGAGGTCGGTCATCAGGTCCATCACGGCATCATCGCGTAGCTGCCGGGCGCGGGCTCGATCCCGTCCTTGATCGCGCGGGCGGCGACCGACTTCGCCGGAGCCATGCTCCGTCAGCCACTCGGTCCAGCGCGGCCACCAGCTGCCCTCGTGGCGGGTGGCGGTCGCCGAGCCACTCCTCGGCGTCGTCGGGCTGCTGCGTCGTTGGTCCAGAAGCCGTGCTTGTTGGCGGCGGGCGGGTTGATCACGCCGGCATTGTGGCCGGAGCCGCCGAGCACGAAGTCGGCGCCGAGCAGCGCGGGCGCCGCGATAGACCGCTTCCCAGGCCGAGACGTGATCGTCCTTGAGCGCGATCGACCAGCATCGGCGTCTCGATCGCGGCGAGGTCGATCGGCACGCCGCCGACCTCGAAGCCGGCCGGCTCCTGCAGCTTGTTCTCGAGCAGCAGCTCGCGATTGTAGCTCTTGAGGAAGGCGGCCGGGATGCGCGCGCCGTCCTCGAACCAGTAGAGCAGGTCGCGACGGCGGCGCCGGCTTGTCGAGCAGATAATGGTTCACCACCGACGACCAGATCAGGTCGTTGGCGCGCATCGCCGCGAACAGCCGCTGCAGCTCGAGGCTGTCGATATAGCCCTGCGCCTCGAGATGATCGTCGAGCGCGGCGAGATGGCCTTCGTGGACGAAGGCCGACCAGTCGCGCATGTCGGCGAAATCGACCAGCGATGCCGATCAGGGTCGCCGAATTGACCTCGTCGCCGCGCCCCTTGGCCGCCAGCCAGGCCAGCGCGATCGCGACCAGCGTGCCGCCGAGGCAGAAGGAGAACAGGTCGGGCGTCGCGCCGGTCCGCTTGCCGCACCTGCTCGATCGCCTCGACGATGCCGTCGAGCACATAATCGCTCGACGCCCTTGTCCTTGATGCTCCTCGGTCGGGTTGACCCAGGAGATGACGAACACGGTGCGGCCCTCGTCGACCAGCCATTTGACCAGGCTCTGCCGCGGCACCAGGTCGATCATGTAGTAGCGGTTCACCAGCGGCGGCACGTAGAGCAGCGGCTCGGCCGCGACCTTGTCGGTCGTCGGGTCGTACTGGATCAGCTGGAACAGCTCGTTCTCGAACACCACCTCGCCCGGCGTCGCGGCGATGGTCTTGCCCTTCTCGAAGGCATCGGGATCGGTGCGGCGCTGGACGATGCCCTTGCCGCTGGCGATGTCCTCGAGCAGGTTGGCGAAGCCCTGGACGAGGTTGGCGCCGTTGGTCTCCTTGGTCCGCTCGACCACGTCGGGGTTGGTCGCGGCGAAATTGGTCGGCGCGACGGCGTTCAGATATTGGTCGAGCAGGAAGCGCGACCATCGCGTTGCTGGCTGCCGTCGTCGCCGTCGCCGAGCGAACCACGTCGCGCAGCTGCTTCGACGCGAGCAGATAGGCATCGCGGATCGCGCGGTAATAGGCGTCGTCCTGCCATTCCGGCGAGGCGAAGCGGCGGTCGCGCGGCTTCTCGCTCGCCTTGCCGGACAGCGCGCCGGTCCAGAAGTCGCCCCATTGCTGCGCCGCGGCTGCATCTGCACTTCGCATGCAGTTCGCGTCCGGCCGCGCGGCCAGGCCGCAGTGCGAACGTCGCTCGTCGCCTGGGCGATGGCGAACGGGATCGAACGGCAGGCGTCGGCTTGGCCTCAGCGCCTTCATCATCGTCTCGGCGGCCTCGGTTCAGTCGGCGGGTGCAGGTCAGCGAGTCACTGGCGGATCAGCTCCCGGCCGACGATCATGCGCATGACCTGGTTGGTGCCCTCGAGGATCGAATGGACGCGCAGGTCGCGCCAGAAGCGCTCGATCGGATAATCCTGCAGATAGCCGTAGCCGCCGTGCAGCTGCAGCGCGCGGTCGACCACCGACGAGCCGGTGTCGGTCGCGAGGCGCTTGGCCATCGCCGCGAACTTGGTCTTGTCGGGCGCATTGGCGGTGACCTTGGCGGCGGCGACGTAGAGCAGGTAGCGCGCCGCCTGCAGCTCGGTCTCCATGTCGGCGAGCATGAACTGGGTGTTCTGGAAGTCGGCGATCGCCTGGCCGAACTGCTTGCGCTCCTTGGTGTATTTGACCGCCTCGTCGAGGCAGCGCTGCGCCCCGCCCAGCGAGCAGGCGCCGATGTTGAGCCGGCCGCCGTCGAGCCCCATCATGGCGATGCGGAAGCCTTCGCCCTCGCCGCCGACGCGGTTGGCGACCGGCACCCGGACCTCGTCGAAATTGACCTGCGCGGTCGGCTGCGAATGCCAGCCGAGCTTCTTCTCCTGCGCGCCGAAGCTGACGCCCGTCATGTCCTTCTCGATCACCAGGCGGTGATGCCCTTGGGCCCTTCCTCGCCGGTGCGGACCATGGTGACGTAGATCTCATTCTCGCCGCCGCCGGAGATGAACGCCTTGGAGCCGGAGACGACATAATGGTCGCCGTCCTGCACCGCCTTGGTCTTGAGCGCCGCGGCGTCGGAGCCCGACGACGGCTCGGTCAGGCAATAGCTGCCGATCCGCTCCATCGGGATCAGCGACGGGAGATATTTCTGCCTTGACCTCGGCCGAGCCGAAGCGGTCGATCATCCAGCTCGCCATGTTGTGGATCGAGATGAAGGCGCTGGTCGACGGGCAGCCATAGGCCATCGCCTCCATGATCAGCGCCGCCTCGAGCCGGCCGAGGCCGATCCCGCCGCTCTCCTCGCTGACACGTAGATCGCGCCGAAGCCGAGCTCGGCCGCCTGGCGGATCGTGTCGCGCGGGAAGATATGCTTCTCGTCCCATTCGGCGGCGAACGGGCGTGATCGCGTCGGCGGTGAACTTGCTGCGCCATCTCCTGGATCTGGCGCTGGTCGTCGGTCAGGTCGAACTGGTGCATGGGCAGGCGCCCTAGCACCGGGTTTCGCCGCTTATCCAGTGGGGCCGGCGACGCTGCAGCGGCGGTAGGCGACACCGTTGCGGATCAGCATGTTGCTGCTGCCGGTCAGCACCAGCTCCTCCTGCCGTTCCTGGCCGTCATATTCAAACATGCCGGTGAAGCGCTCGGGAAAGTCGCTGACGACCTCGACCAGCCGCCCGACCGATTCGCGTGACATCAGGCTGTCGCTGCCGATCACCAGGCCGCCACCGATCACATCGCTTTCGCCGGCAGTCGGCGGGCCGCTGCCCCCAGCGGTCCTGGAACGCGGCGGGGATTGCGCCTCCGGCAGTCGGGGCCAGCGGGTCGGCCTCCACCCCATTGTCCATCATGCCATTATCAACCTCGTTGAGCTGCGGCGCCTCAGGCTCGGCCGGCGCCGGCGGCGGTTCCGGATTTTCGCTCAGCTGGATGTCGGGCAGCTCCGGCGCGGATTCCGACGCGCGGATCTTGTCGGCCGTCAGCACATCCTCATCGCTCGGGCCGCCGCACGCGGCGAGGGCGAAGGCAAGCAGCGAGGCGGCGAGGATCGGCTTCATGGCCGACCGCCTATCAGGCGCAGCGCCGGTAGGTAAAGGTGCCGCTCTCCTCGGCGCGCTTCAGCGTGTCGCCGGTGCGGGTGAAGGTCATCACCTTCTCCCAATTCTGCCCTTCGCCGGTGAAGGCGAACAGGCCGGCGAAGCTGGTCGCGATCGCCGGCCGCTGCTCCTTGAGGGTCGCCATCGCCTTGTAGAATCGATGCTGGTTCGCCGATCGTGATCAGCCCCTTGGCGTCGCCGCGGGTCGAGGTGCAGTCCGCCGCGACCATGCCCCATCGCCCGCGTACTGGGCGGGGATGAAGAGCTGGTTGGGATCCTCCGATCCGCCGTCGTCGGCCTCGTTCAGGCCGACGTTCGCATTGGCCGCGGCGGTCTCGTCATTGCCCTCGTCGGGCGGCAGCGTCTCGACCTCGGCGTTGAGGCTGTTGCTCTCGTCGATCGCGATATTTTCGTCGGGCCCCTGCTGGCAGGCGGCGAGCGCCAAGCGCCAGCAAGGCTGCCGTGGCGATGGTCCGTTTCATGCCCGACCAACGCCTTAACCCAGATTAGGATGCAGCCGGCCTGTCAAGCGGCGGCGATGATCTCCAGCTCGATCAGCCAGTCGGGCTCGAAGTGTCTGGACGACGATGGCGGTGGTCGGAATGCGCCGGTCGCCGAGTGCTTCGATACGCGCCTGGGCGTTGGCCTCGGCGTAGCTGGCGTCGCGCAGGTAGCTCGTCAGCCGGACGATATTGTCGACCGTCATGCTGGCGCTGGCGAGGACGGCGCGGATGTTGTTCCAGACGCATTCGAGCTGTTCTTCCAGCGTCGGCGGTGCGGTGAAGTCGCCGCGCAGACCCATGGTGCCGCTGACGAACAGCATCCGCTCCGCGCCGCGCACTTCCATCGCGTGCACCCAGTCGCCGCCGGTCGAATAGATGCCCTCGGTCGGATTGTGGGGGATCAGCTCCATCGTCACTCCTTCGGCTCGATCAGGTCCCAGCGGTTGCCGTAGAGGTCGCGGAACACGGCGACCTTGCCGTACGGCTCGTGGCGCGGCTGCTTCCTCGAAATCGACGCCAAGCTCGACCATTCGGCGATGCGCCTCGTCGAACTCCTCGACCTCGAGGAAAAAGCCGACGCGGCCGCCGTGCTGGTCGCCAATCCGCGCCCGCTCGGATTCATTCTTGGCCCGGGCCAGGACCAGCGATCCGCCGCTCGTCGGTCTCGACGACGACCCAGCGCTTGTGGCCCTGATCATCGTCCTCGACCAGGACGAAACCGAGGACGCGCGTGTACCAGTCGATCGCCTCGTCATAGTCGCGCACCAACAAGCGAGAACGGGCCGAGCTTCATGCTGTCAGCCTCAGTCCTTGTCCGCATAATGGTCGGCGCCGAGGAAATGGAGTGACACATAGGTCTCCTCGCCGACCACCCAGCTGTCATGGCCGGGCGGAATGTAGAAGATGTCGCCGGGAACTGCATCTCGATGACGTCGCCATTGTCCATGGCGGCCGTCGCGCAACCCGTGACGACCATGCCGACATGCTCGACATCGCAGAACTCGACTTGCCGAGCCCCGCGCCCACATCGACCGACCATTTCCAGCCCGGCTGGTAGGTCGCTCGGCCGATCGTCATGCCCCCGAGCGAAACCAGCTCGAACCTGCCCTTGGGAAAGGTGCGGACCTCGTCGGGATGCTCGAACCGCTTGAGGATGACGTCGGTGTCCATGATTCACCCCATCGTCGGAATGAGGAAGGCCTCCTTATGGTCGCCCATTGCCGATCCGTCCGGCCAGCGCTGGGTGACGACCTTTGTCTTGGTCCAGAAGCGAACGCCCTCCTTGCCATATTGGCCGATGTCGCCGAAGCCCGAGCGCTTCCAGCCGCCGAAGGTGTGATAGGCTGACCGGCACCGGGATCGGCACATTGATGCCGACCATGCCGACGTTGACGCGATTGACGAATTCGCGCGCGGCGTGGCCGTTGCGGGTGAAGATGGCGACGCCGTTGCCATATTCATGCTCGCTCGGCAGTCGCACCGCCTCCTCGAAGCTGTCCGCTCGGACGATCTGCAGAACCGGTCCGAAGATCTCTTCCTTGTAGCTGCGGAAGTGTGGCTTCACATGGTCGAACAGCGTCGGGCCGACAAAGAACCCGCTCTCATGGCCCTGAAGTGTGAAGCCGCGGCCGTCGACGACCAGTTCGCCGCCTTCGTCGACGCACATCTGGATGTAATTCTCGACGCGCTGCTTGTGCGCCTCGTTGACGACCGGGCCGTAATGGGCGTCCGGATCGGTCGAGATGCCGACCCTCAGCTTTTCGATCGCAGGCACCAGCTTTTCGCGCAGGGCGGCGGCCGTGTCGTCTCCGACCGGGACGACGACCGGCAGCGCCATGCAGCGCTCGCCGGCCGAACCGAAGGCGGCACCGGTAAGGTCGTTGACGACCTGGTCGAGGTCCGCGTCGGGCATGACGATGCCGTGGTTCTTGGCGCCGCCGAACGCCTGCACCCGCTTCCCGTTCGCGGTGCCGCGCGAGTAGATATATTGGGCGATGTCGCTCGATCCGACGAAGCTGACGCCTCCGATGTCCGGATGGTCGAGGATCGCGTCGACCATTTCCTTGTCGCCGTGAACGACGTTCAGGATGCCGTCCGGCAAGCCCGCTTCCTTCATCAGCTCGGCCAGGCGCACCGGTACCGAGGGATCGCGTTCCGACGGCTTCAGGATGAAGGCGTTGCCGCAGGCGATCGCCATTCCGAACATCCACATCGGGATCATCGCCGGAAAGTTGAACGGAGTGATCCCGGCGCCGATGCCCAGCGGCTGGCGCATCGAATAGACATCGATGCCAGGGCCGGCGCCGTGGGTATATTCGCCCTTCAAAGCCTGCGGGATGCCACAGGTATATTCGATCACTTCCAGCCCGCGCTGAACGTCGCCCTTGGCGTCCGCGACAACCTTGCCGTGCTCGCTGGCGAGAAGCTCGGCCAGCTCGTTCATATTGGCTTCGATCAGCTCCTTGAAATTGAACATGACGCGGGCGCGGCGTTGCGGGTTGGTCGCGGCCCAGGCCGGTTGGGCCGCCAGTGCCGCGTCTACCGCCTTCTGCAGGGTCGCGGTCGTGCCAAGGCGGACCCTGGCCTGGACCTCGCCCTGAGACGGGTTCCATACGTCGCCAAGACGATCGCCCTCGGCAACCGACTGGCCGTTGATGAAATGTTCGATGCTACGCATGGGAACTCGAAGCCTCTTGCCTGATTGGAAGTTGGCCGTTCCCTAGTCCCGCTTGGGGCGCATGACTAGCACCCCTCCGCTGGTGTCGAGCGAAGTCGAGACAGGTTGCGCGGCGTCCCTCGACTTCGCTCGGCACGAACGGGGATGCGCCCGCCTATTCCGCGACATAGCGCCAGGGCTGGTCCGGCCCGTCACGGCGCCAGACGGTGAAAAAGGGGAAGCCCGGCCCGGTCTTGGGATCGTGCGGTTTGATCGTGCCGATGCTGACGCCAAGGTCGCCGCTTGAGGCAACATAGCTGCGCTCGGTGTACCAATGGATCGTCGTCGGCTCGCCCTCCTTGAACCCGGCGGTGACGGCATCGAGGCCAACGGCAAAGCTCGCGCCGCCATACATGTTCATTGCGTCCGTCCGGCCATATTCGCGGAAGGCGGTCTTCAGGCCGACCTTCTGCGCACGATCGGAGAAGCTCTTCTCGGCGGCTGCGACGCTTAGATGGTGGATTTCGATGGCCTCCGGATCGGTAACCGGCTCAGCGGAAAAGGGTGGCAGCGACGGCGGGATCATCTCTTTGGATACCTCGCCGGCCTCACGCACCTGTTGGCGATAGGCGACGATCCGCCAGCCTTCCGGCCGTTTGAGCCAATAAGCGAGATACTTTCGCTCGCGACGCGCCGGATCGCCGCCGGTCAGGCCAAGGTAGCCATAGGTGAATCCCTGCGTTCCGTCGGCGGAAATGCCGCCACGGATGGGTGCCCAGCTGACCTTGCCCTCCTTGTAGGACGGGTTTTCGCGGAACAGGGCGATCACCGCATCGCGGCCCACGGCATGCCCCTTGGGCGACGGCATCACCACCTCGGCGTCGAGCATTGCAGCAATGCCCGCGACGGGGTCTGAGCTTTTCCCGGCGCTGTCGGAAAAGGTGCGGTCCGCGGACAGCAGTTCCTCGACGGCTACCTTCGGATCGATCTTGGCGGCAGCGGGCGCGGCAATGAACAGCAACGCAAACAGGATGGATCGGAACATTGAAACTCCCCTTTGCCGCGCCGCTAACCGGCAAGATATACATTCGCTTGCCCGGATCGACCAAGGCGCGGCGTCGTTCGACCGGCGCTTGCCAAGCTGCCGCAAACCGGTTCATCCATCGCAGCCATGAAAAATCTGCTCGTTGCGTCCGCCGCCCTGTTCTCCACCGCCGCGCTCGCCGTCCCGCCTCTGCCGCGCGCCCGAAGCGAAGGTCGCGGAGATCGCCCGCAACGTCGATGCCGCGCGAATGCGCGCGACCGTCGAGAAACTGGTGAGCTTCGGCACGCGGCACACCCTCTCGTCGCAGACCGATCCCAGGCGCGGGATCGGCGCCTCGGTCCGCTGGGCCGAGGCGCAGATGAAGAAGCTTGGCCTCGAAACGCTGCAGACCTGCGACACGGTGACCAAGCTGCCGCGCATCCCCACCCCGACCAAGGTCTGCAATGCCGTCGCCATCCAGCGCGGCACCGAACGGCCCAACGACGTGGTGATCATCACCGGCCATATCGACAGCCGGGTCAGCGATCCGATGAACGCGACCGCCGATGCGCCCGGCGCCAATGACGACGGTTCGGGCACGGCTGCGGTGCTGGAGGCGGCGCGGGTGCTGTCGAAGCACAAATTCCCCGGCACCATCGTCTATGCCGCGCTGTCGGGCGAGGAGCAGGGGCTCAACGGCGGCAAGATCCTCGCCGACTATGCCAAGGCGCAGGGCTGGAACGTCATCGCCAACTTGAACAACGACATCATCGGCAACAGCTGCGGCTCCGACGGCGTGTGCAACGACAAGCAGGTGCGGGTCTTTTCCGAAGGGCCGCGGTGGCAGGGCCACGACGAGCTGGCGGCGAGGATCCGCAGCCTCGGCGGCGAGAATGACGCGCCGTCGCGCAACATCTCGCGCTTCCTCGACACGCTCGCCGAGCGGCTGCCGGAGACCTCGGGACTCGACGTCATGCAGATCTGGCGCAACGACCGCTTCGGCCGCGGCGGCGACCATACCGAGTTCTTGAACGCCGGTTATCCCGGCGGTGCGCTTCTCGGTCGCGGTCGAGAATTACAATCACCAGCACCAGGACCTGCGGGTCGAAAATGGCGTCGAATATGGCGACACCATCGACAAGATGGACTTCCCCTACCTGGCGCAAGGTGACGAAGCTCAACGTCGCCGCGCTGGCCTGGCTCGCCAGCGCCCCGCCGCCGCCCGAGCCGACGGTCGAGGGAGCGGTGAGCACGGATACGACGGTAACTTGGCGAGCTACAGTCGGCCAAGCGGCGTACGTGATCAAGTGGCGTCCGACGATTGCAGCCAATGGCGCATTCTCGACAGGTGGGGACGTTCGAGTCAGCCCGGTCGGTGAGCGATGCTGGGGCATCAGCAACGGCACAGCGCCATCCGCGCCGCAAGGTACGCCCAACTGAGCTCCGTGTTGCGTCCTGCAATCGTGCTCAAAGGCATCCGCGTCGACGACTGGGTGTTCGGCGTGTCCTCGGTGAGCAAGGACGGCTTCGAAAGCCCGGTCGCCTCGGCCGTCCCCGGCGGCGCGTTCAAGCCCTGGGTGAAGCCGGCGGAACCGGCCAAGTAGCCGTCATTGCGAGCGGAGCGAAGCAATCCAGCAAACGTTTGAGCCGCTGGATTGCTTCGTCGCTGCGCTTCTCGCAAATGACGGAGGGAGCAGGAGCAAAGTCATGGCTGGCGGCTGGACGCGCGACGGCGCGGTTCAGGATCAGATCGACGATACGGTGAAGGACGCCGTGCTTCGCGCCCGCGCGCTGACACCGCAGGGCGAGAGCGCCGAGGAATGCGACGATTGCGGCGAAGCGATACCCGCCAAACGCCGCGAGGCTTTGCCTGGCGTGCGCACCTGCGTCGCCTGCCAGTCGGAGCGCGATAAGGCCCTCGTTCACTCGGCTATCAACCGCCGCGGCAGCAAGGATAGCCAGCTTCGGTAGATAGTTCCCCTGCGAAGGCAGGGGCCCAGTCAGGCTCCGTCAGGAGCCTAGCAACAATGTCAGATAGAGATCGTCCCAGTTCGGGTTGAGTCGCTCGATCTCGCTGAGTTTCCAAAGCCGCTTCCACTTCTTCATCTGCAACTCGCGGAGGCGGGCGTCCTGCAATGTCGTCGTGTCGCCTCGTACCAAACCAGCAGCTTGCAGTTGTGTTCGCGCGTGAAGCCGGGCACGAGCCCTTCCCGATGCTGCCATGCCCGCTGCGCCAAATCGCTGGTCACCCCGATATACAAGCGTTGCCGTTGCGACCGCTCGCCATGATGTAGACATAACCGGTCTTCATCTGGACCAGCATGGCCGGGCTTTCGCCGAAGCTCCAGCCCGGGTCTGGGCCCCTGCCTTCGCAGGGGAACAATCGTGACTGGCCTCCGACCCTCGATACCGACCGGCCGGCCGAACCTCATCACGTGGCCGGCGTCGCGCTTGCGCCTCGTCACCGCGCTGCTTCTCGCCATCATGTTCGCGCTGGTGAAGCTGGCCTCGATGCGCGGCGTGAACATCGTCGAGACCCTGTTCTACCGCCAGTGCGGCTCCGCGCTGTGCGCGGTCGGGCTGGTTGCGGCGGGGTCGGGGTTCAGGTCACTGCACAGCAAGCGCGTCGGCGCTCATGTCGGGCGGATGGCGCTTGGCATGGTGGCGATGGCGCTCAACTTCGCGGCGATGATCATGCTGCCGCTGGCCGAGGCGACCGCGATCGGATTTTCCGTGCCGATCTTCTCGACCGTGCTGGCGGCAATCATGCTGTCCGAGCCGACGGGGAAGTGGCGCTGGGGAGCGGTCGCGGCGGGGTTCGTCGGCGTGCTGCTGATCGTCCAGCCGGGCCGGGGAGAAGTGCCGTTTCTCGGGGCATCGGTGGCACTGGCCGCGGCGCTGCTGACCGCTTCGGTCACCATCGTCATCCGCCGGCTGGGCAAGACGGAGCGCGCATCGACCACCGTCTTCTGGTTCGCGGCCAGCTCGCTGGTCCCCCTGGGCGCGATGATGTTCTGGTTCGCGCGCGCCCATGACCCGGCGACCTGGGCCGTGCTTGCCGGCCTGGCCCTGGCCGGCGGCCTTGCGCAGCTGACCCTGACCGGTTCGCTGCGGCTGGCGCCGGTCGCCCTGGTCATGCCGATGGACTACACGAGCCTCGTCTGGGCGACGCTGCTCGGCGCCTGGATCTTCGCCGAAATGCCGACGCCATGGATCTGGGTCGGCGCGCCGATCATTATCGTCAGCGGCCTGGTGATCGTCTGGCGCGAGCATCGCCTTGCGCGCCGCGCGGCATTGTCGGCGGCCACAGCTTCGCCCAATTAGGAGGTCCATGCCCCGCAAATCGTCCCCAGGTCTTCCGACCCGCCAGCAGATCCTCGACTTCATCGAAAGCTCCGGCCAGCCGGCCGGCAAGCGCGAGATCGCGCGCGCGTTCGGCCTGTCCAGCCACGACAAGATCATGCTGAAGGCGCTGCTCAAGGACATGGCCGACGAGGGGCTGATCGACAGCGCCCCGGGCCGCGCGTTCCACAAGGCGGGCGGGGTGCCGAAGGTGACGGTGTTGCGCGTCGTGTCGGTCGACGACGGCCAGGTCTGGGCCGCAGCCGGAAAACTGGCACGCCGATACGCCGCCGCCCAAGCTGCGCGTGATCGAACGCGCCAAAGGGAAAACGCATCGCTCGGCGCTGGCGCTCAACGATCGGATTCTCGCCCGCACCGAAGAGGCGGGGAAGGGCTATGTCGCCCAGGTCATGAAGAAGCTGCAGCGCTCGGCCGAGCTGGTGCTGGGCGTGGTGCGGCGGGAGGGAGACCAATTCTATCTCACGCCCGTCGACAAGAAGGAACGGCGCGAGCTTCCCATCTCGGAGATCAAGGACGCCCAGGAGGGCGATCTCGTGCTGGCCGAGCCCGTCGGGACGGCCGCCGCGGGTCTCGGCGCGCGTCGATGCGATCCTCGGCGATCCATTCGCGCCGCGCAGTTTCAGCCTGATCGCCATCCACAAGCACGGCCTGCGCGACGAATTCCGCACCGAGGCGGTGGTCGAGGCCAAGCAGGTCGCCAAGCAGAAGCTGGGCGACGACCGCGAGGACCTCACCCACCTGCCGATCGTGGCCATCGACCCCGAAGACGCGCGGGACCATGACGACGCCATCTGGGCGAGCCCGCGCGACGATGGCGACGGGTGGGATGCGATCGTCGCCATCGCCGACGTGAGCTATTACGTCCGGCCCGGCAGCGAGCTCGACCGCGAAGCAAGGGCGCGCGGGAACAGCGTCTATTTCCCCGACCGCGTCGTGCCGATGCTGCCGCACGAACTGTCGTCCGACATCTGCTCCTTGAAGCAGGGCGAGGCGCGGGCGGCGCTGGCCTGCCATCTCCATGTCGGCCGGGACGGGTCGCTGAAAAGCTGGAGATTTTCTCGTGCCAAGATTTGCGTGGCGGCAAATATTGCCTACGAGAATGCTCAGGCCGCGATGGACGCGGCAGGCGAAAACCATATGGTGCTCGCATCGTCACCTTGCTCCATGCCGGAGCTTGAAGCGGCTGTCCCGCAGCAGCTGGTCGACCAGGCGCTGAAGCCGCTGTGGGCCTGCTGGCGCGCCTTGCTCGCAGCCCGAAACAAGCGCGAGCCGCTCGAGCTCGACCTCCCCGAACGCCGGGTCGTGCTCGACGAGAAGGGCCGCATCCTCTCCGTCGCGCCGCGCGAGCGGCTCGATGCGCATCGGCTGGTCGAGGATTTCATGATCGCGGCGAATGTCGCGGCGGCCAAGGCGCTCGAGCGCCAGAAGGCGCCGGTGATGTACCGCGTCCACGAGGCTCCCGGCCGCGAGAAGCTGGTCGCGCTCAAGGACTATCTCGCCACCTTCGATCTCGAATTCGCGCTTGGCCAGGTGATCCGCCCGGCGACCTTCAACCGCATCATCGAGCGGATCGGCGAGGATCATGATGCGCGGCCGGAGATCATGGAGCAGCTCCTGCGCACCCAAATGCAGGCGCGCTATTCGCCCGAGCCCCTCGGCCATTTCGGCCTGGCGCTGGGCAGCTACGCCCACTTCACCTCGCCGATCCGCCGCTACGCCGATCTGCTGGTCCATCGCGCGCTGGTCAGCTCATTCAAGCTGGGCGATGGCGGTTTGCCGCCGGCCGAGGCGGCGCAGTTCACCGAGATCGGCGAGCATATCTCGATGCTCGAGCGCCGAGCGATGGAGGCGGAGCGGGAGACGGTCGACCGCTACGTCGCGGCATTCCTCGCCGACAAGGTCGGGCAGATTCTCCGCTGCCGCATTACCGGCGTCCAGCCGTTCGGCTTCTTCGCCACGGTCGAGGACCTGGGCGGAGACGGCCTCGTGCCTGCGGCGATCCTCGGCAATGAATATTTCCGCTACGACGAGGCGGCGCGGGCGCTGGTTGGCGAGGACAGCGGCGAAACCTATCGGGTCGGTCAGCACCTCGAGCTGAAGCTGGCCGAGGCCAACCCGGCCTCCGGAGCTCTTCGCTTTGAGCTGCCCGAAGGCAAGTTCGCCGGCGCGGCGCGCGTCACCCATCGCCGGGACCGCGTCCGGTCCGGCAAGCGCGGGCGCCCTGCCAATATTCGCCATCGCGGCCGCCGCTGAATTTTGTTAATTTTAAAGCCGAACAGGGGAGGGGCGTATGGCCACTGCGTTGCGCTGGTTCGGCTATCTCGCGGGTTTGGTGCTTGTGTTAGCGCTGCTTGCAGCGGCCTGGATCTGGATTGCTTCGGAGCGCGCGCTTAGCGCTACGCACGAGGGCGTTGCGGAAAAGCTCGCACGCCCCACCGCCGCGCAACTGGCCGATGGAGACCGGCAGCTAAAGATATTGGGGTGTTACAGCTGTCATGGTGACGGGCTGCGCGGCAATCTGATGTTCTCCGAGCCGAACGTAGCCGACGTCCACGCGCCCAACTTGACCCTCGTCGCAGCTCAGGCGAGCGACCAGCAGCTGGCGCGTGCCATCCGGCAGGGGATCGGGGTCGACGGTCGGCCCCTTTATATCATGCCCTCTGCGCAATATTCGCGGCTTGATGATTCAGAGGTCGCTGCGCTGATCTCGGCCATTCGCGCTCTGCCGCGCGGAGGCTCCTCCACGCCTCCAATTTCCGCCGGCCCGATCGGCCGGTTTGCACTGGCGGCCGGCAGACTTCCCTCACAGCCCGACATGCTCGAACTGTACAAAAAGGACATGCCGGCCGATGTCGGAGCGCAGTTTGCGGCCGGCCGGAAGCTGGCGATGGTCAATTGCGCCGAATGTCATGGCCCCTCGTTCGGCGGTGGCGAGCCCAAGCCGGGTTTGAAGGCGCCTGACCTGATGGTCGCCGGCGCCTATGACCTGCCCGAATTCAAGCAGCTGCTGCGTACCGGCGTCGCGCCTGGCAATCGCCAGCTAGGCCTGATGGGCGTTGTCGCTCGCAATGACTTCCGTCATTTCACCGACGAGGAAATCGCCGCCATCCACGCCTATCTCAAGGAGCGCGCAAGCCGGGCACACTAGGCAACCATTCCGATCATGGCGCGCTTAGCTGTCCGAAGCATGGGAGACGCGCCATGGCCAACTACAAAATCGCCATCATCGTCGGCAGCCTGAGGAAGGACAGCCTCAACCGCAGGATTGCCCGATCGATGTGCGCGATGCGTGGGGACAATCTCGACTGTTCAATGGTCGAGATCGGGGATCTTCCGCTCTACAACCAGGATTACGACCTGCAGCGCCAGCAGCCGGAGCAATATGTCCGCTTCCGCGAGCAGATCGCAGCGGCCGACGGGATCCTGTTCTGTACGCCGGAATATAATCGCGGCGTGCCCGGCGTCCTCAAGAATGCCATTGACGTCGGCTCCCGGCCCTATGGGCGGAGCGTGTGGGACCAGAAGCCGGCGGCGATCATCAGCGCATCCATCGGAGCGATCGGCGGGTTCGGCGCCAACCACCAGCTGCGCCAGGCCTGCGTCTTCCTTAACATGCCGGTGATGCAGCAGCCCGAGGCCTATCTGGGCAATGTGTCGGACGACAGTTTCGACGCCGACGGCTGCCTCAAGGAGGGGCCGCTCAAGGACATCGTCTCCAAGCTGGCCCACGCCTTCCACGATTGGGTTGAGATGATTCTTCGCGCACGGGAACTGCTCAAGCATGACGCGGCTCGAACGGAGCGCGAGGATAAAAAATTACGGACGGCGTGACGTTCGTCGAAGCGGCCAATCGACCAAGGCGCTTGACGTTTCGGCCAATCGGCAGCGGGCGGATAGCTGCCGGTGCCAGGGCAGGGTAAGTTGCGGATGGGATGTCGCAGTGGAGACAATCCATGCGTATCAAGTCAGTAGCTGCTGCCGTTTTCGCCGCCTCCATCGCGCTCTCAGCCACGCCCGCTTCGGCCGACAACACGCAATCGAACAGCGTTACGAAGGAAAGGCAGGCCGAGCAGAAGAAGATCTGCAAATGGCTGCCGGTGACAGGCTCCAACCGACAAGAGCGGCATTGCCTGACCAAGGAAGACTGGAAAAAAGCCGAAGCTCTTTTTTCGTGGTAATAGTCAGAGCTTGGGCAACGTCACTCCGCGCTGGCCCATATATTTGCCGGCGCGGTCGGCGTAGCTGGTCTCACAGCGCTCATTGCCTTTGAGAAACAGGAACTGGCAGGCCCCTTCATTGGCGTAGATCTTGGCGGGCAGGGGCGTGGTGTTGGAGAACTCCAGCGTGACATGCCCCTCCCAGCCCGGCTCGAGCGGAGTCACGTTCACAATGATCCCGCATCGCGCGTAGGTGGATTTGCCGAGGCAGATCACCAGAACGTCCTCGGGCACACGGAAATATTCGATCGTTCGCGCCAGCGCGAAGCTGTTGGGCGGGATGATGCACACGTCCACTTGCCGGTCGACGAAGCTGTTGCTGGCGAAATCCTTCGGGTCGACCGTGGCGCTGTCGACATTGGTGAAGATCTTGAATTCGTCGGCAACGCGCGCGTCATAGCCGTAGCTTGACAGGCCGTAGCTGATGCAGCCCTCGCGCCGCTGCGCCTCGACGAACGGTTCGATCATGCCGTTGGAGAGAGCCTGATCGCGAATCCAGCGGTCCGATTGAATGGTCATGAGGATTGGCTAGCGAGGCGATGTCGGCTCATCAATTCCGTCGCGATTATTTCTGTGGACGACCCGGTTCGGCGAGTTTCGTGAGTCCTGCCCACCGAGCTTGCGGATCGGCTCACAGTTAATCCACAGTCGTGCTACATTTGTTCCCAATATCCTCCGCAGCCGGATTGCGCATAGATCGACCCATGGCCGAAGTTGTTCGAATCGACGGCGGGACTGATGTTCCCGCAACCCCCTCGCTCCCTCAGAATATCGAGGCGGAGGCGGCGCTGCTTGGCGCGTTGATGATCGACAATCGGTTGGTCGAGGACATCCAGCTCCGCTTGAAGCCACATCATTTCTTCGAGCCGCTGCACGGTCGCATTTACGAGGCCATCCTACGGATGACCGACAAGAACATGGTTGCGAATCCGGTCACGCTGAAGCCGATCTTCGACGGCGACGAGGCGATGAAGGAGGTGGGGGGGCCTGCCTACCTTGCCCAGCTGACCGGTTCGGGCGCCGCGGTCATCGGCGCGCGCGATTTTGCCGCGCAAATATATGACCTGGCCCTGCTAAGGGCCCTCGTGGGTGTCGGGCGCGATATGGTGGAGGGCGCGCTCGACACCTCCGAGGAAGTGGCTCCGCTGACACAGATCGAACGGGCGGAGAGCGAGCTTTATCGCGTCGCGGAAGAGGGCGGCACCACCAACACGGTCAAGAGCTTCGGCGAGGCCAGCATTCTTGCTGTTAAGCAGGCAGAGAAGGCGCTCAACAGCGGTGGCCATCTGTCGGGCATTACGACCGGCCTGGACGGGATCAACGCCAAGGTCGGCGGCATGCACAAAAGCGACCTTGTGATCCTCGCCGGCCGTCCCGGCATGGGCAAGACGTCGCTCGCCACCAATATCGCCTTTGCCGCCGCCCAGCGGTTCGTTCGCGAAACAGCCGAGGACGGGATCGACCCGTCCAAAAGCGCCGGCGCCCCGGTCGCCTTCTTCAGCCTGGAAATGTCGGCCGATCAGCTGGCTACGCGTATCCTCGCCGAGCAGTCGGGCATCAGCTCCGAAAACCTCCGCATGGGCAAGATCAGCCAGCAGGAGTTCCGCTCGCTGGCTCGGGCCGCGGGTGAGCTCAGCACCCTGCCGCTTTACATCGACGACACGCCCGGTCTGACCATCGCCGCGCTTCGTGCCCGGGCCCGACGCCTGAAGCGGCAGAAGGGTATCGGCATGGTCGTGGTCGACTATCTCCAGCTGCTGCAGGGCTCGGGCAAGGGCAGCGCTGGCGACAACCGCGTTCAGGAAATCTCGGAGATCAGCCGCGGCCTCAAACAGCTGGCGAAGGAACTGGATGTTCCCGTGTTGGCTTTGTCGCAGCTGAGCCGTGCGGTCGAGCAACGCGAAGACAAGAGGCCTCAGCTGTCCGACCTCCGCGAATCCGGCTCGATCGAGCAGGACGCCGACATGGTCTGGTTCGTTTATCGGGGCGACTATTATCTCGCCGCGAAGAAGCCTGATGACGATCATCCGGACTTCGCCAAATGGCAGGAAGACATGGACCGGATCTACGGGCGGGCGGACCTGATTGTGGCCAAGCAGCGTCACGGTGCGACGGGCACGGTGCCCATGCGCTTCGACAGCCGCATTACCAAATTCAGCGATGCGGCTAATAGCGACCGGCTCCCGGAAGTGCGCGGCTAGACGGCTGACAAGGCAACCGACCTGACTGAAGTATCCGTACTGCAACGCTGGTAGATGGCGGCGGCCGCGGCCACATCCTGCAGGCCGGTCCCGGTCGAAATCGAAGACGATGATTTCCTGCGACGAGCTCCGTCCGGGCCTTGCGCCGGAGACCACTTCGGCCAGCTCGCCATGCACATCCGTTTCCGCCATGACACCGGCTTCGATGGCGTGGTGGAGGTCGCCCATCGCCGCACATTGGGCGGTGAGGTCGGTAACGATCGTGGCGGCGGCCATCAGTTGGGGCGAAACCTCGCTCTTGTCCGGGTTGTCCGCCCCGACCGCAGCAATGAAGGCGCCGGGGGCGACGAAGTCGGCATCTAGAAAGGGCACTGATGCGGTGGTGCAGGTGACGATGAGGTCGGCCAATTCCGCTCCGGACCTCACGTCCTGAACCGCCGCGCCGTTCAACTCCGCAGCGAGCCGCTCGGCTCGGGCGTGGTCTTGGTCCCAAAAAAGGCAGCGCTCGATCGGCAGGATTTCGCGGATAGCTTCGACATGGGCGCGGCCCTGCTCGCCGCAGCCGCAGATCAGCAAGGTCCGCGATTCCGGCCGGGCCAGCAGCCTCGCCGCCAGCGCACTGGCCGCCGCCGTTCGCCGCAACGTCACTTCGGTCGAATCGAGAATGGCAAGCAGCGTTCCGTTGCTTCCGTCCGACAGCAGGATGGCCCCCTGGATCGTCGGCAGTGCAAGCTCGGCCGGGTTGCCGGGGAAATTGCCATTGACCTTCACCGCCACATAATCCCGGTCGAGCGAAAGACTTCCGCCCTTTGCGTGAAAGCCGCCACGGGGCATCGGCAAATGCATTGGGAGCGGCGAGCTCGCCTTGCCCATTGCGGCGGCGCTGAACGCCTGTTCCACGGCATGCTGGTAATCGGCCGGCTTCATCACCCGCTTGATGTCAGCTCGGGTGATGATCAGCATCTCGCCTGTCCGTTGCCCGCTCATAGCTCGCCGAATAGCAAGCCAAGCATCGCCGACCCGAACACCACCGCAAGAACGTTCAGTCTGGACTTCCACAGATAGAGCAGCGCGAGGGCAGCAGCGAAAATGGAAATGCCTAGAACTAGCGACGGAACCGATTGGACTACGTTCCTGCCAAGCTGCACGGCGGTAATGGCAATCAGCCCGATTACGCCGGCGGCAACGCCCTCGAGCAGCCGGTGCAAACGCTCGTCCTCGATCACCCGCTCAAGCCGATCATAGAACAGCAAGGCGAAACTGAATGCCGGCAGGAAAATTCCTGCGGTGATGGCCAGCGCGCCGCCTAGCCCGCCCGCCAGGTAACCGACGAACGTCGCGAAGATGATCAGCGGCGCCGGGATGACCCCGCCCAGCGCCAGGCTGTCGAGGAACTGGCCATCGCTTGACCCAGCCGCGCCCGACTGCGTCATGCCGGACGAAGGGAATGGCGGTATAGGCGCCGCCGAAGGTGAGCAGCCCTGCCTTGAGTCCCGAGACGAACAGCGCTGCCGCGCCGACGGATCCCGGGGCTATCAGCGCGCCCGCGGTGGCAGCGGGCTCGGACAAGGCGGGTTCGGGTGTTGTCCAGGCGGCAACGACTCCGCAGAGCAACAAAATGAAGGCGGCAAGCGCCGTGCGGCCTCCCGCCGCGGCAGCGTAAAACAGTCCCGCGGCCGGCAGGATGATCCAGAAACTCACCCCCAACCAGGCGGCGATGGCACTGGTCGCGCCCGCCGCCCACAGCCATTTGTCGACCAGCACATGTTCGCCGATGCGATGAACGGCGCGAACGATCAGCGCGATGACGCCGATTTGGACCCCCATGAAGATCGCAGCGATCAGCGGCTGCTGAAGATCGAGCCGCTGGTAAACCCAGGCGAGCGCCAGGATCAGCAGCAGGCCGGGGAGCATGAAGCCCAGCCCCGCCAGGATGCCCCCCAACCGGCCGCGCTTCATCATGCCGAGGTGGACGCATAGCTCGTGGGCTTCCGGGCCGGGCAGCACCTGGTAGACGGCCAACAGCCGGTTGAAGCGCTCGGGGGTGAGCCATTTCTCTTCCTCGACCAACTCGCGCTTGATCATCGCGATCTGCGCGACCGGCCCGCCCCAGGCGAGCAGGCCGAACCGCAGGAATCGCGCGAAGATCGCGGCAAGCGTCGGCCCGGGTGCCGGCATCAGGCGGTTACTGGCTGCCGGGCTTGCCTGGGCTTGTGCGACACCCAGTCGTGCGTTTCGTCGACTGCGTCGCGGCACCAGCGATAGAAAGCGTCGTAGATCAGCATCCCGGCCTCGAGCTGCTCCAAATCGTCGGAATACATCCGCGACAAGCCAAGTGAAGCGGCGAGCAACCCGGCTGCCTGGGGCGCGATTTCCAGGTGCGCCGTATCCGCCCCGCGGACGATCACTGCCAGCCGGGCAAGCGCGTCGATCGAGCCAAGGCCAAGCTCATCGACCATCGTATCGAAAGTGCATTTATCGCCGCGGTGGCTCCAGAACACGCCGTCTACATCGAACGGTGTGGCGCTGAAGCGTTCGGACACGCCAGTCACTTCGGACGGCGCGACAAACAGGAAACGCGCGGAAGGATCGACAAAGCGGCGGATCAGCCAGGGGCAGGCGATACGGTCGACCTTGGGCCGGGCGCGAGTGACCCATAGGGTGCGGCCGGTTGGGCCCTGCTCGGGCAACTTTGTTGCGTCGATCAGGGGCAGGCCGGCGTCGCTCCAGGCCGCGACGCCGCCCTCCAAAGTTTCGGCCTCAACTCCCTCGCTGCGCAGCAGCGCGGCCACTCCGGCACTGCGCTCGTGACCGTGAACGCAGGTGACGACGGCTTTCTTGCCCTGAAGCGTCTCCGCCCAATCCCGGACCTTATCGGCCGGCCGCCATATGGAAGAAGGAATGAGGTTATCGGCCTCGGGCCTGACGTCGATGATCGCCGGGCATCCGGGCGTGCCGATCAGACGAAAAAGCTTGTCGGGGGTGATGCTGTTGGTTGCAGACATGGGGCGTCCCTTTCGATTGCAGGACGCGATACTTCAGCATGTCGCCTCATGGGGTGATCGCATGCCCCATGCATTCAGTAAAAGACCGCAGCCGATCCGAGTCAAGCGACCCTGGAGCTATTTTTGCGCGGCCTAGGCATCGCGCAGACCTTCAGCGATCACCGCACGGGTTACATCTGCCTCAACACTTGTCACCGGATAGGCGCAATAGTCCGCCGCATAATAGGCGCTCGGTCGATGGTTGCCGCTGAACCCCACGCCGCCGAATGGCGCATTGGAAGGAGCACCGTTGGTCGGTCTGTTCCAGTTTATCACTCCGGCGCGGACGTTGGCCCAGAAACGATCGTAGAGCGCCGGATCCTTGGTCAGTACGCTCGCCACCAGGCCGAAGCGGGTGTTGTTGGCTTCGTCGATCGCGGCGTCGAAATCCTTGACCCGGATCAGCTGGAGCACCGGGCCGAACAGCTCCTCGTCGAGCCGGTCGGTGGCATCGGTCATGTCGATCAGCGCGGGGGTAAGATAGGGCCGATCCTCGTGTGGCTTTTCGAGGCGGCGGATCGGGCGCCCGCCCTTCATCATCAGCCCCATGAACCGGTCCTGGAGGATGTCGGCCGTGACGAGGTCGATCACCGGTCCCATGAATGGTTGTGGATCCGCCATCGGCTGGTCGACGATGATACGGTCGATCAGCTTGCAGATTTCTTCGACCAGTTCCTGATGCTGGCCTTCCTCGACGATCAGCCGCCGAGCAGCGGTGCAGCGCTGGCCGGCCGAAAGATAGGCGGACTGGACGACGATCGCCGCCGCCGCAGGCAGGTCCGGTGCGTCCCACACCACGATCGGGTTGTTGCCGCCCAGCTCGAGCGCCAGGATCTTGTTCGGAGTGTCGGCGAACTGCCGATGCAGCGCTGTGCCTGCGCCAACCGATCCGGTAAAAAGGAGTCCGTCAATACCGTCCTGCCCGGCGAGCGACTTGCCTTCGGAAGGCCCACCGACCAGCAGCCGGACGACGCCATCGGGCACGCCTGCTTCATGGAAGCATCTGACCAGATATTCGCCCGTTGCAGGGGTCTTTTCCGATGGCTTGAACACTACTGCATTGCCGGCGACCAGCGCCGGGACGATGTGGCCATTGGGCAGGTGTGCCGGAAAGTTGTAAGGCCCGAGGACGGCCAGAACGCCATGCGGCTTGTGCCGCACCGCGACCTTGTTGCCCATTGCCGCTTCCAACCGGTTGGTCGGAGTCCGCTCGGAGTAGGCGTTGATCGAGATATCGACCTTGGCGATGACCGAGGCGACCTCGGTCCTGGCCTCCCAAAAGGGCTTGCCCGTTTCCCGCGCGATCAGTTCGGCGAATTCCCCTTCGCGTGCCCGCACGACATTGGCGAAGCGGCGAAGCGTCTCCATTCGATAGGTAACCGAATGGGCGGCCCATTCGGGCCACGCGGCACGCGCGGCGGCGACCTCGGCGGCGGCGTCGCCCACCTCGCGGGACCAGATCTCCGCGCCGGTCGCCGGCTCGGTTGAGACGAGAGTTTCGGTCATTAATTCTCCAGCACGCCACCCGGCGCTAACCATGGGGGAGTTAACCGGTCAACCCGCTGCATCGGCCGTCATGGCGTCGCCGAGGCGGCGGATCGCCTCGATTTTGGCTTCGAACGGCTGCCAATCGTCCTTGTCTGCGATTGCCGTCCAGATCGCCTCAACTTCGTCAATCATCATCGAGCAGGGTGCGGCATCCGACCAATAGGCATGGGTAAGTGGTCGATGGCGCCCTTCGAGCAAGGCTCTCAGCTCGTCGAACTCGCTGCTCGCGTAGGCTTCATCAGCCGGAATTCGCCCTCCGCGCCAGTCGAAGAAGAAGCGGTCGATTCCGACCGTGCGCGATCGCAGCGCCGCGATCATGGCCGATACCAGCGGGCGGTCTTCGGCCTCGCCGCGCCGTTCGACACCCAGTCGAGCCATCATGCGACCCAATAGCGCCTCCTGGAAGCGGGCTGGCCATGAGGCGAGCAGGTCGGACAGGGCGGGCGCTTCGCCGATCATCGACAGGCAGCCGGCCAGCTGGGCCAGGTCCCAGTGGATCGCCTCGGGCTGACGGCCGAAAGCATAGAGGCCGACCTCGTCGAAATAGGCGGAGACGAACTCCTCATCCCATTCGGGCGCAAAGCGCCACGGTCCATAGTCGAAGCTCTCGCCGGTGATGTTGATATTGTCGCTGTTCAGCACGCCGTGGACGAATCCGGCGGCGATGTAGCTTGCAGCGAGCGTAGCCGTCGCCTCGCTTGCCCGGTCGAGCAGCCGCACGGCATTTTCGGCGTCATCGCCCACCGGCTCGTCAAGCAGATTGGTCAGGCAATAGCGCGTCAGTTTCGCAACCCCGTCGGTATCGTCGAAAAAAGCAAAGCGCTGGAAATTGCCGATCCGGATATGGCCGTGGCTAAGTCGGGTCAGCACCGCGGAGCGAGTAGGGGAAGGCTCGTCGCCGCGCCACAATTGCTCGCCGGTCTCGAACAGCGCAAACGACTTCGATGTGTTGACGCCCAGTGCCTCGAGCATCTCGGTCGCCAGCACTTCCCGCAGGCCGCCCTTCAGGGTCAGTCGGCCGTCGCCGCGTCGGCTGTAGGGCGTCTGTCCGCTGCCTTTGGTACCGAGGTCGAGCAACCGGCCCCGCTCGTCGCGCAATTGGGCAAATAGGAAGCCGCGGCCGTCGCCGATGTCTGGATTGTACACTCGGAATTGATGGCCGTGGTAGCGCAGCGCCAGCGGTTCCGGCAGATTTCCGGCAATCGGCTCAAACCGGCAAAAGTGACTCACCCAGGCCTCTGCATTCAGGCCGAGCCAGGCCGATCCGCTCGGACCAGCGACGGTTGAGGAAGCGTGGAACGCATTGGGGGAAATCCGCCGGCCGCACCGGATCGTAGAAGCTTGTCCCCAATTCGAGGATCGGAACGGCTTGCGGCATGGCCATCGGCCCGCGATAGGGGAGGGATGCTGGCGGGGAAAGCGTAATGGCAAGTTGGACGGACCGGTTCTGGTACAGCCCCGAAGGGATCCGCCTCCATTATCGCAATTACGAGGGGCCGCGCGACAAGCCGCCTATCCTTTGCATTCCCGGGCTGACCCGCAACGCGCGCGATTTCGAACCCGTGGCGGATCGCTATGCCGGCGAATGGCGGGTGCTTTCGATCGAGCTGCGGGGCCGGGGAATGAGCGACCCTGATCCCGATCCGAGCCGGTACACCCCGCATCATTATGTCGCCGATATACTGAAGCTGCTCGACCAGGAGGGAATTGCGGACGCGGTCTTCTTCGGCACGTCGCTCGGCGCGATCTGCACCATGTTGCTTGCCTCGACCGATGCCGATCGCATTGCCGGGGCGATGCTGAACGATATCGGGCCGGAAATCGACCAGTCGGGCATCGACCGGATTGGCGGCTACGTCGGCCGGCAGATCTCGTTCGATAGCTGGCAGCAGGCGATCGCCGTCCTGACCGAGCGAAACCGCGAAGTATTTCCCAAATGGGGCCTGGACGAGTGGGACCGTTTCGCCCGGCGCATCATGCATGAGACGCCGGACGGCATCCAATTCCAATATGACATGCGGATTGCCGACAATTTTCGCGCTGCGACGGAAGGGCCGCAGGGTGCCAACTGGCACCTCTACGAATGCCTTGCTGGCCGGCCGGTCCTGATTCTGCGCGGCAGCCGCTCGGACCTGCTGGCGGCGGAAGTTGCGGAACAAATGGTTGCAAGATTGGACGGCGATGCCGAGATGGTGACAGTTCCGGACGTTGGCCACACGCCAAATCTGGAAGAGCCCGAGGCCCTGGCCGCGATTGACCGTCTGCTCGAACGGGTGATGGCAGCGCCAGGACTAGGCGGTAATCCGCCTTAGCTTGTCGAGCGCCACCTGATCGCCTTCCTCGGGCGATAAAGTAGCGACGAATTGACCGTTCCGGTCGAGCAAAATCACCGACGCAGTGTGATCGACGCTATAGCCGCCGCCAGGCTGTTCGACCTTTCGCGAATAAATACCGAATTGCTTTTTGACCTGCTCGATCTGCGCCGGCTTTCCGGTCAGCCCGATGATCGGCGTTTCGTACACCGACATATAGTTGGCTACCTCCGCGGGCGTATCGCGCTCCGGGTCGACGCTGACGAAGACGATCGACAGGGCATCGTCTCCTTGGCCAAGCTGGCGCCGGAGCCGCGCCATTCGCGCGAGCGTGGTCGGGCACACGTCCGGGCAATGGGTGAAGCCGAAGAAGATCGCGGCCGGTTTGCCGGCGAGCTTCGAGCTGGCGAAGGGTTTTCCATCGCTGCCGGTCAGGGTGAACGGACCCCCGATCGTGCCGAGTTGGGTGGATGCCGTCTGCTGCTGGTTCGGACTGGCGCCAGATCAACACGACCACGCCGAGTGCAACGATACCGACAATCAGCCAAAGCATGAGGCGCAGGCGCGACAGGCTCACCGATCTTCTGCCTTGGTCACGTCGACGTTGACCTTGCGATCGCCGCTGTTGCGGAACTTCAGCACCAAATCAAAGCTGTCCCCGGTATTCAGCGGTGCTCTCAGCCCTTCGAGCATGATGTGAGTGCCGCCCGGGACCATTTCGATCCTGCTTCCGGCGGGGATGTTGATCTCGCCGGCCATGCGCATGGTCGCAACGCCGTCCACCAGTTCGCTCTGATGGACCATCGCCATCGCCGCGTGATCGGTGAAAGCACCGGTCAGCCGGTCGTCCGCCGATCCCTTATTGTTGATCGCGACGTAGACGGCACCGGGTGCATCGCCGCGCGTTGGCCGCGCCCATGCATTGCCAAGCTGGATATCGGGCTCGCCGCCATCCCGGTTGCAGGCGGCAAGGCACAGTAAAGCGGCAAGGATCAAGGCTGGCTTCATTCCTATTGACCTAAGGGGTGAGGCTCGGCTGCGCAATCCGGCCAGCTATTCCTCGTCGATTGCCGATACAGACGCGCCGGTTTGCGCGTCATGCAGCATCGCGGCCACGGCAGATCTTCGCGGGAAAATCGCCGGCCGCGGCCGGCGATGCATACAGAGCGCTACCCAGCCTCGGCGATCAACTCTTCGCGGTCATCTTCGCTGCCCGGGACAACCCCTAGCCGCTGCTTGGTTTCAGCGAGCATTGCGTGGAAGCGCGGCTGTTCCCGGAGCCGCTCCAGGTCGGGATCGGCTTCCACATGCTTGAGCTGCGATGAGGTCCTTATCTGGTCGAAGAACGGGGCCAGCACATCCATCGCTGCCTCGTCATCTCTGAGCTGGGACGCAAGCAGACAGGCTACATTGTACCGCATGTACTGGTTGTCAGGATCAAGCAGCAGCCCTCGTTCGATCCATTCCTTGGCTCGATCCGCTTCTCCGAGCGTCGCCAGGGCAAAGGCGCCGTTGGCGATCGCGGGTCCGTTCGTGGGGTCTTGGGCGAGTGCTCGTTCTGCACGCTCCAGGGTCAGTCTCGCCGCGCGATTTGCAGCTTCCGGATCGCCGACCGCCGTGTAGCAGCTGATCAGCATCACCGGATTATGGAAATCCGAGTTCATGAGGCCGATGGCCTTCTCGAAATAGGGTATCGCTTCCGCGGTATGGCCCTGGCGGTAGAGCATCCGCGCCGCCTCCCTGTTGACCTCCCACGATTCGGGACCGAGGCGGAGCGCCGTGTCGATCAGCGAGATTGCCTCCGCCTCCTGGCCTTCATCTTCCAGATAGTGAGCCTTCACGCACAGGGCTTCGGGCAGCTGCGGATTGATGGAAAGCGCTCGTTCGACGGCAAGCAAGGCATCTTCCTCGCGCCCGTGCCAGAAATCGCAATTCCGCCTGGGCCAGCGCCATCAGCGCCCATGCCTCGGCATAGTTTTTGTCGAGCTGCACGACCTGCTGGCAAATGCGGACGATCGCCTGGTCCCGCTTGACGTCACCGGTGAAGCCTCGAACCCACTGCTGCCGCGCCATCAGGTAAATTCTGTAGGCTTCCGCATTCGAAGTGCCGCGCTCTTCGATCGCCATCTTCTCTTCGGGAAGCAGTTTCAGTTGCAGCGCTTCGACGATCGCGTGGGATATCTCATCCTGGATCGCGAAAATGTCCGTCAGGTCGCGATCGTAGCGCTCGGCCCAGAGGTGGCGGCCGGTATCGCCGGCGATCAGCTGCGCGCTGATCCGGAGCCGGCTTCCGGCCTTGCGCACGCTCCCCTCCATCACGTGGCTGACGTCCAATGTCCGCGCGACTTCTTTGACGTCGAATGCCTTGCCCTTGAAGGTGAAGGCGGTGTTTCGAGCGACCACCTCCAGCGAAGAGACCTTCGAAAGATCGGTAATGATATCCTCGGTTATCCCGTCGCTGAAATATTCCTGCTCGGCATCGTCGCTGATGTTCATGAAGGGCAACACGCAGACCGAGATCGATGGCGACGGCGGAGCAGGTTCGGCTCGGTTCGCGACCTGGTCGTCGCCCTGTTCCTCACCGGCGATCTTGTCGACGGCGGTAATGAGATTCTGGAGCAGCGCGGACCGCCCCTCCGCATTCCACTCGGCGAGGTCGACGCATTGAAACTGCCGAAATCCCAGCGGGGGCTTGGTGTCGTCGAGCAGGACCGGCACGAGCCGCCCGGAATCCCTCCCTTCCGCGGCTTCGTCCTGCACCCATGCCGACGTTACCGAAGCCGCGGTCCACAACACCACCACCACTTGGGCATTCTTCAGCGCGCGGTCGATCTCGTTGCTGAAACGAGATCCCCCATGCAGATGGAAATCCCACCAGACCTCGTGCCCAGCCTCGCCGAGCGCGCTTGCCAGCTTCTGGGCATTCAACGCGTCATCGCGCGCATAGCTGAGAAAGACTCGCGCCATCCGATCTGCCCCGCTTTCTACGCAGTTAACTCTGCTCTTAACAGACAACGCCTGCAAGGTCAGCGACTTGTGACGCATATTCACAAGCCGCCTCCCAGCCGTGCGGTTGAAGGGTGCCGGGCCAACGGTTGCGGTAGTCGATGACGCGCGGTCGGGGCCAGCTCGGCAATTGCAACGCACCGGCGGGCGAGGCCAGCATGACCGATCGCGCGGTCCCGGCAAATGGCACGGCTCTTGCGAAGTGTAGGGCGATGAGGGGCCAGCAACCAGGTGTCAGTCTAGGCCGATCGGCGTCAGTGCCGGCGCGCGGCTGTTCGTTTGCGAACAGCAGTGTTCGAATCCGAACAACTCATGCTTGTGGGAAAAGTTGGAGGCCCGAGCCGGAATCGAACCGGCGTGCAAGGATTTGCAGTCCTCTGCGTAACCACTCCGCCATCGGGCCTCGCGGACCCGGCCTTTGGCGGTTCGCCCGGCCGCTTGTCAACCGGACGATTCGACAAACGGTAGCGTCCACGCCTTGGCGGATGGTATGGCAGCGGATATGGGGCACTTGCAGCTTCACTGTGTTAGTGGCATAGAACAGTTCGTGACGAGCGAGGTTTTGATGCAGGATTTCAGCCTGGCCCGCCGGGTGATGGTCGACAATCAGCTCCGCCCGCAAGGCGTGACCGACCGCGGCGTGCTGGCGGCGATGAGCAAGGTCGAGCGCGAGCGGTTCGTGCCTGACCGCGCGCGGGCGCTGGCCTATTTCGACCGCTCGCTCGCGATCGGCGGCGGACGTTCGATGATGCCGCCGGCGGCGCTCGGCCGGCTCTTGAGCGAAGCCGCGCCGAGGCCGGGGCAACGCGCGCTGGTGATCGGTTCGGGCACCGGCTATTCGGCAGCGGTGCTAAAGGAGATAGGGCTCGAGGTCGTCGCGCTGGAGGCCGATGAGACATTGGCGTCGGCAGCCAGGGCCGCGGGGGTGGACACCGTGGTCGGCGAGCTGGCGAAGGGCTGGACCAAGGGCGCGCCCTATGACCTGATGTTGCTCGACGGCGCGGCTGAAGAGATTCCCGCGGAGCTCGGCAAGCAAATGTCGACCGGTGGCGTGCTGATCGGAGCGATCGACGATCGCGGCGTAACTCGCCTGGTTGTCGGCTCCTGCGCCAACGGCGCCATCGGCTGGCGCACCATCGCCGATTTCGACGTCGAGCCCCTCCCGGGCTTTGAGCGGCCACGGGCCTTCACCTTCTGACCGTATCGGAGTACAGCCTCGTGATCCGTAACATCGCCATTGCCACGCTGGTTGCAGCGCTCGCGTCGGGCACCGCCTCGGCCGATACCCTGCGCGAGGCGCTATCGACGACCTATCGCGCCAACCCCACGCTCAATGCGCAGCGGGAGAATTTGAAGGCGAGCGATGCTGGCGTCGCCATCTCAAGGGCAGCGGGGCGTCCGACATTAACGGGCTCGGCAGGCTTGACGCGCGATTTGACTCGCAGCGGTCGCTTCGAAGTCGGTACCGGCAAGGGACCCTACATGTCGGCAGGCGCCGACCTCAACGTGCCACTTTACCAGGGCGGCACAGTCAGGAACGACATCAAGGCCTCCAAGAAGCGTGTCGAGGCGGGACGAGCGACGTTGCGGGCGGTCGAAGGAGATGTCTTTACCGAGGCAGTCGCAGCCTACATGGACGTGATCCGCGATCGGGCGACGGTCGAGCTCAACGCCAATAATGTGAGGGTGCTGGAAACCAACCTCGAGGCCACGAGCGACCGGTTCGAGATCGGCGACGTCACGCGAACCGACGTGGCGCAGTCGGAAGCCCGCCTGGCGCTGGCCCGTGCGCGCCTATCCCTTGCACAAGGCCGACTGAACGCCAGCGAGCAAAATTACCGGCGGGTAATTGGCCAACAGCCCGGCCCCCTCCAGCAGCCGCCACCCTTGCCCCCGTTTCCGGCGACCGCCGACCAGGCGGTCCAGGTCGCGCTCGCCAACAACCCCGACCTGATCTCCATCACACACCAGGCGGAAGCGGCCCGTTATGACGTGAAATCGGTGCGTGGAACCCGGCTTCCAACCATTTCGGCGACGGCGTCAGGCGATTATTTCGACGCAACCGGCGATGATTTCGGGCTGCAGTCCGGCACCGCCACCAGCATTGGCGCAACGGCCCGCGTCCCGTTTTACCAGGGTGGCCTGCCGTCCGCCCGGGTTCGCCAGGCCCAGGCGATCGAGGGGCAGACGCTCGAGCAACGTGTTGCGATCGAGCGCTCCGTGGTTTCCGCCACCCGCTCAGCCTTCGAGGATTACCAGGCTGCGATTGAGGCGATCAAGTCGAACGAAGTGGCGGTCAAGGCCAATGAGCTGGCGCTGGAAGGCGTCCGGGCCGAGAACAGCGTCGGTACCCGCACCATCCTCGACGTGCTCGATGCCGAGCAGGAACTGCTAAACTCGCAGGTGCTGTTGGTGACGGCGCGCCGTGACGCCTATGTCGCCGGCTTTCAGCTCTTGAACGCCATGGGGCAGGCCGAGGCCGACGATTTGGGGCTGGAAGGCGGACCGCTCTACGATCCGCTCGGCAACTACCGCCGCGTCGCCGGCGACTGGAGCGACTGGTCGGAGAACCGCCGGACCGCCCCCGTGTCCACCACCACCGTCACGCCCGCGGAGCAACCTCAGGGCGTGACTCCCGCCTCGCGATAGGCAATAGGAGCCCCATGGCCGGTGCCCGTGAACCGTCGATGGAAGATATCCTCGCGTCGATCAAACGCGTGATCGCCGAGGAAAAGGAGGTCCGCGCCGCCGCTCCGCCGCCCGAGCCGGACCCGGAGGACGAGGACGAAGACGTGCTCGAACTCGACCACAGCATGGAAGCGCCGGTGATGCCGCCCTCCGACCTGGGCCCGCCGCTGCTCGGGGAAGAAGTCGCCGACGAGAGCCGGCAGCGGCTGGAGGAGCTGGCCAGCGTCGCCGCGACCGCGCCGCCTCCGCCGCAGGTCAATCCACTCGAGGAACTGGTGCGCGAGATGCTTCGGCCGATTCTCAAGCAATGGCTCGACGATCATCTGCCGAACATCGTCGACGAGCATGTGAAGCGCGAGATCCATCGCATCACGGGCCGTCCGCTCTAGTCGTCATTTGGGGGCCCGTAATGACGGTTGCGTGACGACCCAGCTTTGCTACCACGCTGCCATGCATCATTTCCTTCTTGCCGCCAGCGTCGCGGCCGCCACCCTTGCCGCCACCCCCGCCGCGGCCCGGCCGATGACTGCGACCGACATGCATATGATGCGCCGGCTCGGCTCGTCGAGCGTTTCGCCGGACGGCCGTTATGCGGTGTTCAGCCTGTCGACCACCGACCTTGCCTCCAACAAGCGCAACAACGTCGTCCATATTCTTGATCTGAAGGCCCGGGGCGCTGCGCCGCAGCCGCTGGCGGGCGCGACGCAAGGCGCGCACGATGCCGTGTTCGGCGGCGACGGCATGGTCTGGTATCTGGCTCCAGCCGGCGGGCAGGACCAGCTGTTCCGGATGCCGGTCGGCGGGCAGCCGGCGCAGGTTTCGGACATCAAGGGCGATATTTCCGGCTTCAAGGTGAGCGCCGACGGAAGTCGGCTGATCGTGTGGGCCGATCGCCACCTCCAGTGCGCCGACTTCGTCTGCGACAATGTGCCCAAGGTGCAGAAAAGCGGCTCGGGCCGGGTCTATGACCAGCTGTTCGTGCGCCATTGGGATACATGGGTCGAGCCCGGTGTGCGCAGCCGCATCTTTTCCTTCCCGATCGAGAATGGCCGCGTGACCGGCCCAGGCGTGCCGGTGACCGGAGCGCTGGCTGGCGACACGCCATCGAAGCCGTTCGGCGGCGGGGAGGAGATCGCCATTTCCGACGATGGCCGGACCGTCTATTTCGCGCTCCGGGAGGCGGGCCGGACCGAGGCGCAATCGACCAACCTCGACATTTTTGCAGCGCCCGCCGACGGCTCGGCACAACCGACCAACCTGACCCCCGATAATGACGGGACCGACAACCTTCCTAGCCTGTCGCCGGACGGGCGCATGCTGGCCTGGGTGGCGATGGCCCGGCCGACCTATGAGGCCGACCGCCAGGTGGTGACGCTGCGCGATCTCGCCACCGGCCAGGTGCGCGCGCTTACCGCCAATTGGGACCGCTCGGCAGGGTCGATCGCCTGGGCGAAGGACGGCAAGTCGATCATCGTCGACGCCCAGGATACGCTGGAAAATCCCTTGTTCCGGATTGACGTCGCAACCGGCCGCGTGACCCGCCTGACCCAGGAGGGCGCGGCCCATGCCGCGGTGCCGCTGGCCGACGGATCGGTGCTGTACGCGATGAACAGCATCAAGGCTCCCGACGACCTCTATCGGGTCGACCGCCGTGGCCGCGTCGCCCAGCTGACCAACGTCAACCGCGATCTGCTGGCCGAGCTCGATCCCGTGTCGTTCGAGAAGTTCAGCTTCACCGGCGCCAACAACGACAAGGTGTGGGGCTTCAAGCTGAGGCCCGCAAAGGCGATGGACCGGCTGCCGATTGCCTTCGTCGTTCATGGCGGACCGCAGGGCAGCTTCAACAATGGCTGGTCTTACCGGTGGAACTCACGCCTGCTGTCCGCGCCCGGCTACGCGGTCGTCAGCGTCGATTTCCATGGGTCGACTGGTTACGGCCAGGCTTTCACCGACGCCATCCAGAACAACTGGGGCGGATGGCCGCTCGAGGATCTGCAGAAGGGTCTGGCCTTCGCCACCGCCAACGATCCCACCCTGGATGCCGACAATGCCTGCGCGCTCGGCGCGAGCTACGGCGGCTACATGATGAACTGGATCGCCGGCCAGTGGCCCGACCGGTTCAAGTGCCTGGTCCAGCATGACGGCGTGTTCGACCAGCGCGCCATGGCTTATGAGACCGAAGAGCTGTGGTTCACCGAATGGGAGCATGGCGCCAAGGCCTATTATGAGGACCCGGCCGCCTACGAGCGGTGGAATCCGGTCCACCATGTGACCAAATGGAAGACGCCGATGCTGGTCATCACCGGCGAAAAGGACTTCCGCATCCCTTATTCGCAGGGGCTCGCCAGCTTCACGGCGCTGCAGCGGCAGGAGATCCCGTCGAAGCTGCTGGTCTTCCCGGACGAGAACCACTGGGTGCTGAAGCCGAACAACTCGATCCAATGGTATGGCGAGGTGTTTGGGTGGCTCAATCAGTGGCTTGAAGCCAACTAACTAGCCCGTCATTGCGAGGAGCGAAGCGACGCGGCAATCCAGCACTGGATTGCTTCGCTTCGCTCGCAATGACGGCTGACAGTTGATGCTGCAGCGCGGCAAGGCTAGTCGCTGCCCATGACCGAGCTTGCCAAGACGTTCGACCCCGGCCCGATCGAGGCGCGCTGGTATGCCCATTGGGAGGCGAACGGGCTGTTCCGCCCGAGCGGCCCGACGCCGAGCCCTTCACCATCGTCATGCCGCCGCCCAACGTCACCGGCTCGCTGCACATCGGCCATGCGCTCGACAACACGCTGCAGGACGTGGTGATCCGCCACGCGCGGATGCGGGGCAAGGACGCCTGTGGGTGGTCGGCACCGACCATGCCGGCATCGCCACGCAGATGGTGGTCGAGCGCAAGCTCGACAGCCAGGGGATCAAGCGCACCGACTATCAGCCGCGAGGACTTCGTCGACCAGGTGTGGGAGTGGAAGGCGCAGTCGCGGCGGGCAGATCACCCGCCAGCTGCGCCGCCTCGGCGCTCGCTGGACTGGGCCAACGAGCAGTTCACCATGGACGCGCACTTCTCCAGGCGCCGTGATCAAGGTGTTCGTCGACCTCTACAATCGCAGGGCCTGCTCTATCGCGCCAAGCGGCTGGTCAACTGGGACCCCAAGTTCAAGACCGCGATCAGCGACCTCGAGGTCGAGAACCGCGAAGTGCAGGGCCACATGTGGCACTTCAAATACCCGCTCGCGGGCGGCGAGACCTACACCTACGTCGAGCGCGACGCCGACGGGAACGTCCTGCTCGAGGAGGAGCGCGACTACATCGCGATCGCCACCACCCGGCCCGAGACGATGCTCGGCGACGGCGCGGTGGCGGTTCATCCCGGCGACGCGCGCTACGCGCCGATCGTCGGCAAGCTGTGCGAGATCCCGGTCGGGCCGAAGGAACATCGGCGGCTGATCCCGATCATCACCGACGATTATCCCGACCCCGAGTTCGGATCGGGCGCGGTCAAGATCACCGGCGCGCACGACGTCAACGACTATGGCGTCGCGCAGCGCAACGGCATCCCGATGTACCGGCTGATGGACGAGCGCCGCGCCATGCGCACCGACGGCGCGCCCTATGCCGAAGCCGCGGCACGCGCGCGTGGCGATCGCGCGCGGCGCAGCAGGCCGGCGCCGAGGAAATCGACGCGCTCAACCTGGTGCCCGAGGCATATCGCGGCCTCGACCGCTACGAGGCGCGCAAGGCGCGTGGTGGCCGACATCGATGCCGAAGGCCTGATGATCGCGGTCGAGGACAAGCTGATCATGCAGCCGTTCGGCGACCGCGGCGGCGTGGTGATCGAGCCGATGCTGACCGACCAATGGTATGTCGACGCCGCGACGCTCGCCAGGCCGGCGATCGAGGCGGTGCGCGACGGGCGACATCGAGATCGTCCCCGAAGACCTGGAAGAAGACCTTCTTCAACTGGATGGAGAACATCCAGCCCTGGTGCGTCTCGCGCCAGCTGTGGTGGGGCCACCGGATCCCGGCCTGGTTCGATGCCGACGGCAATGTTTTCGTCGCCGAAACCTTGGCGAAGCGCGCAACAGCAGGCCGGCGACGGCGTTGAGCTGACGCCAGGACGAGGACGTCCTCGACACCTGGTTCTCCTCCGCCCTGTGGCCGTTCGCCACGCTCGGCTGGCCCGAGCAGACCGAGGACCTCGCGCGCCACTACCCCAACGACCTGCTCATCTCCGGCTTCGACATCCTGTTCTTCTGGGATGCGCGGATGGCGATGCAGGGCATGCGACTTCATGGGCGAGGTGCCGTGGAAGCGGCTCTACCTCCACGGCCTGGTGCGCGACGCCGGACGGGCAGAAGATGTCCAAGTCCAAGGGCAACGTGGTCGATCCGCTCGGCCTGATCGACAAATTCGGCGCCGACGCGCTGCGCTTCTTCATGGCGGCGATGGAGAGCCAGGGCCGCGACATCAAGATGGATGAGAAGCGGGTCGAGGGCTACCGCAACTTCGCCACCAAGCTGTGGAACGCCACGCGCTTCTGCCAGGCCAACGGCATCGGCGCGTCGCAGCAGCATCGCCGCGCCCGCAGGCCGAGCCTGCCGGTCAACCGCTGGATCATCGGCGAGGTGGTCGAGACGCTCGCCAGGCTCGACAAGGCCATGGCCGAGCTGCGCTTCGACGCCGTGGCCGACGCCATCTACCACTTCGCCTGGGACACCTTCTGCGACTGGTACCTCGAGCTGGTCAAAGGCGCGATCGACGACGAGACCAAGGCCGTCGCCGCCTGGGCGTTCGACCAGATCCTGGTCATGCTCCACCCCTTCATGCCGTTCGTCACCGAGGAGCTGTGGCACGCGCATGGGCGAGCGGCCGTACGAGCTGATCGTCGCCAAGTGGCCGGAGCCGGAGGCGCAGCGCGATCCCGACTGCCGCGCGCGAGATCGGCGGGCTGGTCGACGTGATCGACAGGTCCGTGCCATGCGCGCCGAGCTCAATGTCCCGTGGAGCGCCAATCTGGTGCCGCACGTGATCGGCGGTGACGAGGCAATGATGGGCCGGCTGTCAGGCAATGCGGCGAAGCTGACCCGCATGGCAAAGCTCGACGGCGCCGTTGCGTGCCGATGCAGTGCCCCGATGGAGCCGCCCAGATTGTCGTCGGCGGCGTGACCGTGGCTTTTCCGCTGGAAGGGGCAATCGACCTCGACGCCGAACGCGCGCGCCTGTCGAAAGCGGTGGCTGCGGCGGAAAAGGACCGCGACAGCCTCGCCGCCCGCCTCGGCAACCCCGCCTTCAGCGAACGCGCCAAGCCCGAGGCGGTCGAGAAGGCTCGCGCCGACCATGACGCCCGCGCGGCGGAGGCCGAGCGGCTTTCGGCGGCACTGGCGCGGCTGGGTTAGTTCCCCTGCGAAGGCAGGGGCCCAGTCCGCTGCCGAAGGCAGCGCCTTACGGCGCTGGTCTAGGCTCCCGCCTTCGCGGGAGAACTGTCCTCCCTCGGCGCCGCCACCTCGATCGCGCCACGCGCGCATTCGACCACCACCGGCGTCCTCGCTGCGATTTCCCCGTCGATGCTGATTTTCTGACTCGGGCGGGCTTCAAGCGTCATCCGCTTGCCCCTCCACTCGGTCGTTGTCAGATCGCGCCGCCGCAGCTTGAACAGGGTTGCGAACCAGCTCCAGGCGAGGCCGAGCACGCTTTTTCCAGTCACCGCCTGGATGACCATTTCGCCGCTGTCGAGCTCCGCCTGTTCGACCAGTTCCACGCCGCCGTGGAACCGGCCGTTGGCGATGCGCGCCTCGGTCGCCCAGCTCTTTTCCACCGTCCCGTCGTCCAGCGTGATTTTAAGCCTGAACGGCCGGAACTTGAAGGCGACCCGGCTGGCCCAGATGACATAGCCGATGACGCCGAGATAGCGCTTCAGGACATCCGGCACCGTGTCGGCGATCAGCGGGCTCATGCCCAGCGCCGCGACATTGGCGAAATAGTCGCCGTCGATGACCCCCAGGTCGATCCGCTTGCGCCGGCCATAGGCGATCACCTTGATCGCGCCATCGAGGTCGAGCGGCAGCCCGAGCGTTCGGGCGAAGCTGTTGGCGGTGCCGAGCGGCAGGACCGCGAACACCGTGTCCGTGCCGACGAAATGATCGACCGCCGACGACAGCGTTCCGTCGCCGCCGCCGACGATGACCATGGGCGCCTTGGCAATCGCCGCCTTGATGATCGGCTCCATCACCTCGGGATTTTTGACGGCGTGCGCATCCATCAGCTCGATCCCGGCCGCCGCCAGCTTGTCGCGCACCTCGTCGAACGCCGCTTCGCCGCGCCGGCTCATGGCGTTGATCACCAGCATCGCCCGTTTCGGCAGCGCATCAGACATGGCCGCTCAATGCGTGGGAGCCGCTTTCTTTCCTTAACTCAAGTCGGCTAGAGCTTTGCCATGGTCACACCCAGCTTCCCTGCAATGCGGATGCGACGCGGCCGCTCGGCGCCGTGGATCCGCGAGATGCTGGCCGAGCATCGGCTGCATCCCAGCGATCTCATCTGGCCGCTGTTCATCTGCGAAGGGCAGGGACAGGAGGAGCCGATCTCTACTCTGCCGGGCGTTAGCCGCTGGTCGGTCGACAAGCTGGCCGACAGGGCCAGGGAGGCGCGCGATCTGGGTATCCCCTGTGTCGCGCTGTTCCCCAACACTCCGCAGAGCCTCCGGACCCAGGATGCGGGCGAGGCGCTCAACCCCGACAACCTGATCTGCCGGGCGATCAAGGCGATCAAGGACGCGGTGCCGGAGGTCGGGGTGCTGACCGACGTCGCGCTCGACCCTTATACTGCACATGGCCATGACGGGCTGACCGATGACAGGGGCCGCGTGCTCAACGACGAGACCGTCGCGGTGCTGGTCCAGCAGGCACTGGTCCAGGCCATGGCCGGCGCCGACATTGTCGCACCGTCGGACATGATGGACGGCCGTGTGGGCGCGATCCGCCAGGGCCTCGAGAAGGCCGCGTGCCGCGACACCGCGATCATGGCCTATGCCGCCAAATATGCCTCGGCCTTCTACGGGCCGTTCCGCGACGCGGTCGGCAGCCGCGGTCTGCTGAAAGGCGACAAGCGCGGCTACCAGATGGACCCGGCCAACGGCGCGGAGGCGCTGCGCGAGGTCGCGCTCGACCTCGCGGAGGGCGCGGACATGGTGATGGTCAAGCCGGGCCTGCCCTATCTCGACGTGCTGGCGCGGGTGAAGGACCGCTTCGGCGTTCCGACCTTCGCCTATCAGGTGTCGGGCGAATATGCGATGATCGAGGCCGCGGCGGAGGCCGGCGCGGGCGAACGGGACGCGCTGGTGCTGGAAACATTGCTGGCCTTCAAGCGGGCCGGCGCGATCGGGCGTCCTCACCTATCACGCCCCGCTCGCCGCCCGGCTGATCAATGGCTGACCAGGAAGGGCGGCAAGCCGCCACCCGACGCGACGTCGGCATCTGGGGCGCTGCCTTTCTGGCGCTGAACGGGATGATCGGGGCCGGCATTTTCGGGCTTCCCGGCAAGCTCGACGCGGCTGTGGGTAGCTTCGCGCCGCTGTTGCTGCTGATTGCGGGCCTCGGCGTCATGCTGATTGCGCTGTGCTACGCCGATCTCGCCAGCCGGTTCGAATCATCGGGCGGACCCCAGCTCTACGCGGGCGCTGCCTTCGGCCGGTTTGTGGGATTTCAGGCGGGCTGGATGCTCTACGCCGCACGGGCCGCCGCTCTGGCCGCCAACGCCAATGTCCTTTCGGCTTACGCGGGAGCGCTTTGGCCACCGCTGGACGGGCCGCTGACGATCATCGTAACCATCGGCGCGATCACTCTGGTCAACGTCGTCGGCATCCGCCGGGCGGTCGATACGCTGGGCGGGATGACGATGATCAAGCTCGCGCCGCTGCTGCTGATCGGCGCGCTGGGGCTGCTGCTTGCGCCGCTGCCGGCGCCGACCTTGCCGGACTTTTCCGCGGTCGAGGGTGTGTTGCTGGTCGCGCTGTACGCCTTCGTCGGGTTCGAGGCCGCGACCATCCCCGCCGGCGAAACGCGCGATCCCAAGCGCGCGATACCGCGGGCCTTGCTGCTGACCGTCGCCGGGGTGACCCTGCTCTACGTCGTCGTGCAACTGGCCTATTCGGCCTCGGGAATAGGCGAAAGCGACGCCCCGCTGGCCGAGCTTGCCGCCACCTCCGCTTGGTCCGGCCGGGGCATTGCTGCTCGGCATCACGGCAATCGTCTCCGTCCTCGCCAACCAGCTGAGTGCCGTGACGTCCATATCCCGGATTACCTCCAGCCTCGCCGATCAGGCGCTGCTCCCGCGATGGTTCGGGCGGATTTCGCCACGGTTCGCCACGCCGGCCAACTCGATCGTCGCGGTCGGTACAATCGGGCTGGCGATGGCGCTGTCGGGGACGTTCGTCACCCTGGCGGTGATCAGCACCGTGTCCCGCCTGTTCGCCTACCTCGCCTGCATTGCGGCCATCCCTCGCCTCGATCAGATGGAGGGGCGAATTCGCTGGGGTCGGGGAATCCTGTTGCCGGCCGCCGCGGCATCGCTCTGCCTTTGGGCAGCCGCTCAATCCCGGGCCGCGGAATGGAAGGCCTTCGTCGCTGTTCGTGTTGGCCGGATCATTTCTCTATCTTGTAGCACGGCTGGGACGGCGGATCGCATGAGCCGCGTGGTTGCCCAGACCGCCCGGCTGATTCTGCGCGAATGGGGCGAGGGCGACGCCGACCGGTTCTACGATGTGATGAACACGCCGGCGGTGATGCGCCACCTGGGCGGCGTGCAGGACCGCTCGATCTGGGACGCCGCGGTCGGGCGGATCCTCGGCTTCCAGCGCGATTTCGGCCACAGCTTTTGGCTGCTGGAGCGAAGGAGTGATGGCGAGCTGCTCGGCTTCTGCGGATTGAAGCGGGTCAATGCGGAGGGAACCGATCTGGCCGGCCAGTTCGAGATCGGCTGGCGACTGAGGGAAAGCGCCTGGGGTCAGGGCTTTGCGAAGGAAGCGGCGATCGCATCGCTCGACCTGGCATTCGGCCGATTTGGAGCGCCTCATGTTGTCGCGCTGACGGTCGAGGAAAACCTGGAAAGCCAGGGATTGATGAGGCGGTTAGGAATGACCCGCCGAGAGGATCTGGACTTCGTGGACCCGCGCTTTGGACCGGAGTTGAACCCGACCATAATCTATCGGATTGAGGCCGCCGAGTGGCCCGCTGCGCGCAATTCGCGCCTTGGCTAGCGCGCGAGTTGCGCCTTCAGCCGGTCGATAGCGCCCGCCTGCTGCGCGCTGATTGCGCCGACTTCGGACGCCGCTGCGGTAATCGCCTGGCGATCGGCGGGCGTGATCCAGCGCTGGGCTTCGAGACGGCTCGAGGCGAGGGCGTCGATGTCGGCTGCCGCCCGCGTCGTCACCCCATGCTGCTCGATCAGCAGCGACAGAGCCTGCTCGGCCGCGATCCAGCTTTCGCTGGCGGCCGGACCGGCGGCCCCGGCCAATCGAGTGGCTTCCCCCTCCCGCGCTTCGAACGCCGGAACGGCCGAGCGAACCTCGCCAACCAGTGCCGATATGCGGCTGGCGAGCTCCTGATCGACTGTTCCGGGCGGGGCCTCGCTGGCGATCGGCAGGCGCGGATCGATCGCCTCCGCGGCGCGGGGCGCCAGGCTTGGCTCAGGCGAAATCGTGGTCGAGCATCCGGCCACAAACGGCACGACGATCAGGAGCGGAAGGCTGCGCATTGGCGGCAGGTCTAGGTGGGCAGCGAGGAAGGACGCAATGCCGGCCCAATTGCCGGCAAAAGGGGGTTGCGTGAGGCGGTGCTGCCCCCTAAGGCACGCCCCGGCACGCGCCCGTAGCTCAGCTGGATAGAGCATCAGACTACGAATTTGAGGGTCGGACGTTCGAATCGTTCCGGGCGCGCCATTTTTCCAGAAACAATGTTCCAGAGCCGAAGCGCTGGCCACTACCGCGCCAGGGAAAACGGTCCGGGAATTGCTTCCCGGACCGTTTCTGCCTCGCCAGGACGACAAGCTGGCCGCTGGCCGTCCTGTTGAAATTGCCGTTGCTTAGCCCCGTTCCGGTTCCGGCGCAGGAGGCGGCGGAGGCGGTGGCGGAGGCGGAGGCGGGCAGCTGTCCGTCGCCAGGATCACCGATCCGTCCGGGCACGTCTGCGTGGCGGGCGGCGGCGGTGGCGGCGGCACCATGGGTGGCGGCGGCGGCGGCTCTGGCGTGTAGAAATTATACGTCAGCGTCGCCAGCAGCGAATGCGAATGCATCTTGCCGCGGGAACCGAAGTCATTGTCTCCGTCGCCATCCGCGTCGAACCCTTCGGTGACCCGGCTGGGATGGAAGTAGCGATATTTGAGGCCCAAATCGACGTTGGGATTGAGCGCGTAGCGAGCGCCGGCGACCGCCTGCCAGGCGAAACCGCCGTCCTTTGCATCATCATCGCCGCCGCCTCCGTCGTCGATGTCGAATTTGCCCCAGGCGAAGCCGGCGCCAGGACCGGCATAGAAGCTGAACCCGTCCTCATCGCCCATGTCGAGCAGCAGGTTGGTCATGATCGCGACGTAGCGAGTGCTGCCATCGCCATCGATCACCGTGACGCCGTCGTCCTCCAGGCTATATTCGTCGTGCGACCACCGCTTGTACGAGAGGTCTAGCTCGGCGCGGACGATCCCGGCGTCGTAACCGAAGATCAGGCCAACATCGTAGCCCATCTTGTGGTCGACCTCGAGGAAATCGGTCTCTGTGTCATCGATCTCCAGATCGAGGTCCAGTTCGCTCGCCCATGAAGGGCCAGCTTCAATTCCCAGATAGAGCGTCTTGTCGCGCGCCATTGCCGGAGTGGCCGCGAGGACCGTCGCCGCCAGCAAGGCGGCACCGTATCGAAGTTGCATGATAAACCCCCCGTTATGCGTACCGAACGAGGGTTGCTTAACAGAGTTAAGTTGGGGGCGCTAGCCGACGTTAAATTTGAGCTAACCGGGCGGTTAGGCGAGCACGTTCACCGCGCCGCATTCGGCGGCACGGCGGGCGAAATCCTCGGCAAGTTTGCTGTGCCATTCGCGTGCTTGAGGGGTAATCGCGCGCTGGGCGGCGGTCCGCTCTGCAGCTGCGCGGCGCATATAAAAGCGCTGGTTTGAAACCATCGGTTCGCCTCCCCGGACATCTCTTCGGCGGACCACACCCTGCGCGCAAAAGGTAAAGTGATGGTAAATATCCACAGGGGGCTTGAACGTCCCTGACTGGGACGGAACCGTGGCATGGAGGTGACAGGATCTGCGTAATCATCTTAACGTTGAAACCTAACGACTCGTCGCTCGTTCGCGCCAGATCGGAGGAACGATCATGCAGAGTTCGAATGTAACCGAATTCGATCCTTCGCGACGCGGCTACCATGCCGTCTATCGCGAGAATGAAGTCAACCATTGCCCGGGCTGCGGCCGGACGCACTGGTTCGTTGGCCGGACCTTGGCCGAATGCGGCTTCTGCTCGACGGCCTTGCCGTTGGCGGAGAGCTTTCGTCAGCCGGCCGCGGCAGTCATTATCACCCGTGCTCGCCCGCACCAGCCTTCGGCCTTCGCGGCCTAACCGCGGGGCCCTGGCACGCGTCCGACGAGCGGGGAGGACGCGCGCCAACCTTTGAATTGCGTGCGCGCTAAAGTATATTGAGGCCATGAACCGCTTGATCGCATCGTTGATTGCGCTGGCGATGTTCGCGCAGCCCGTCCACGCCCTGGCAGGTGCGGGCAACTTCACGCTGGTCAACAGGACCGGCGCCAACATCACTACTCTACAGATCCGCCGCGTCGGCACTGCTGCGTGGCAGCCGCTCGGCGGCAATCCGGCACAGGGTTCCCGGGTTGCGGTAGCCTTCGGCGATCCGGACTGCGCATTCGATATTCAGGCTCGGCTGGCCGACGGCAAGTCCGCCACCTTCACGGGCGTCAATCTGTGCGATGCGACCGTAGTAACGCTAAACCGCGGACCGGGCGGCGATCTCTGGGTCGATTACGACTGAGCGTACGCGGCTCCGGCCGGCGGCGAGCGTGGTTCATCGACGGAGCGGCCCCATTGGACATTGCCGGGCGGACGCTGTCGAGCAGCTTCGCGCCAGCGATGAAGGGCACTCCCAGGCAAGCGGCGGCGAAGATCCAACCGGTGTTGCCCGGGTATGTTTGCAGATAATGTATTCCGCGTTCGATGGCCCCGACGGCGATCGCATAAGTCACCAGATACGCCTCCAGACGCGTCTTGATGACAAACATTCTGCCGATCTTGCTGAGAATTGCCATGTTTAACCCAACGCCACGCGAATGGCGCCGTTCCGCCCTTTCCCGATTAAGGACAGTGGTTAACTGCCCTTTAACGGATCATCGGTAACCCAAGAAGGGACTTGGGTCGAATCGCTTCCGGCGAGTGTCCCAAAACGGATTAATCCAGCTCGGCGAGTTGCAGTGCCTCGAGAAGTTCGATGCGGGCGCGCTCTATTTCATCGACAAGCTTCGGCGCCTGAATGTCGTCCGATGAAACTTCCTCCGGCCAGTGGCGCCCGATGGTCTCCGCCAGCCGGTCGAGCTTGGCTTCGTCGACGAGGAAGCGCGGGTCGACCTCCGCCGGATCGCAAGCAACGCGGAGCCTAAGGCAGGCCGGACCGCCTCCATTGGCCATGGACTGCCGGACATCGACGAATTCGACCCGGCGGATTGCGCCGTTCGAGGCCAGATGCCGCTCGATCCAGCCGGCGACGGACGGCGTGTCGCGGCACTCGGTCGGCGCGACCAGCGTCATGGCGCCGTCCGGCGGGGTCACCAGCTGCGCGTTGAACAAATAGCTTTTCACGGCATCGGACAGGGGAACTTCCGAGTTCAGGAACCTCGACCAGTTCGAAGCCGGGCACCTTGGCGGACAGCTCGGAAACCAGCCGGTCCCGGTCGGCGAAGGCTCCTTCATGTGCGAACAGCACCGGACCGTTGGCCACTGCGACAACGTCATTATGGAAGGCTCCGGCGGCGATCGCCTGCTCGCTCTGCGCCGCGAACAGGGTGCGGTCCGGATCGAGCCGGTGGAGGCGTGCGATGGCTCGCGACGCTTCGACGTGCTGGCGGGCAGGAAAGGGGCCGCCCGCGACGCCATAGACGAATACCTCGACGCCCGGTTCGCCATGCGACGGCGCCAGGCGCATATGATTGGCCGCGCCCTCGTCGCCGAAGGCCGTCGGAACCGGGCCGTGGACCGCGAACGCGCCGGCTGCGAATGCCAGCCGCAGCTGTGCCAGCGTCGCGACCCACTCGTGGCTTCGGTGCGGCATGGTGCGAAGGTTGGCCACGGTGAGGTGGCACTTGCCGTCGGCCGTGTCGGGCGAGGGGCTTACCGTCGCGGCATTGGCCGCCCACATCGCAGAGGCACTCATGGCGTTGGCGGCGATATGCTGCTCGGCCTCCTCGATCGAAGTTCCCAGTTCGGCGAGCCATGGGCGCGCCGGCCGCGGCTGCGGCACGAAAATTCCCTGGACGAGCCCCAGCGCAAGGTTGGAACGCATCTTGTCGAGGCCCTGCAAGGCCGCCGCACGCGGCTGCGACACCGACGCCCGCGTTCCGCATCGCCGCGAGGTTGCCGAGGCTGAGCCCGGCATAGTTGTGGCTCGGCCCGACGATGCCGTCGAAGTTGATCTCGCGGATCATCGCGGCACCGCCAGCACCCGGTCGCCCGGCCCGACGTTGAGCATTTCCATCGCCTTGGCGTCGATCAGCAGCTCGCCGTTGTCGGTCCTGGTCGCATGGCTGTAGCAGGCCGCGAAGTCATGCTTGACGCCGGACGCCAGCATCATCGTCGGCCCGGCCTCGCCGTTGGAGCCGGCGACCAGCAGCCATTCGGCCTCCATCACCGTCTTGATCTTGTCGGTCCGACAGGTGACCGTCGGCCCGCCGTCGAAAATGTCGATGTAGCTGTCCCAGTCGAAATTCTCGTTCTCGAGCATCTTGAGCGCTGCTCGGCCGGTCGGGTGAGGCTGGCCCATCACCGCACGGGCGCTTTCGGGCAGCATCGACACGTAGACCGGAGTCTTGGGGAACAGGTCGGCGATGAACTGGGTGCCATGGATAGCATTGAATTCGTCGGCCTCGGGAAAGCTCATCCCGAAGAAGCGGCCGCCGATCGCGTCCCAGAAGGGCGAATTGCCGGACTGGTCCATCACTCCGCGAAGCTCGGCCAGCACGCTCTCGCCGAACCGGGGCCGGTGTTGCTTGATGAACAGATAGCGCGAACGGGCAAGCAGCATGCCGAGCCCGCCGGCGCGCTCCTGCGGATGCAGGAACAGCCCGCCGACCTCGCTGAAGCCCTCCAGGTCGGTCGTCAGGTTCAAGGTCTGGTTGCGAAAGATGCGGCCCAGCTCCTCGCTTTTCGTGGTCAGGGTCGAGATGAGGTAGCTGTAAAAGGGCCGGTCGGTGCCGACCGCGCCGAAGATCTGGCAAGTGCCGCGGATCTGCCCGGTTTCGACATTTTCCAGCATGAAGACATAGAGATCGTCGGCCGGCGTCTCACCGGCGCGGCTGAACCCCGCCGCGGATCTCGCGAGCTTCGCTTCCAGCGTCGCCCGCTCGGCCGGCAGGTTGGTAAAGCCGCCGCCGGTCAGCTTGGCGAGGTCGTAGAACGCACGCAGGTCGTCGGGACGGGCAGCGCGGATGCGGCAGCTCATGCGCCGTCCGCCAGGCGAAGGATGGTCAGGGCCGAAAGCGCGGCACGCTCGGCAAGGCTGTCGACGATCAGAAATTCCTCCATGGAATGTATGCTTCCGCCGCGCACTCCCATCGTGTCGATCACGGGCACGCCGCAGGCGGCGATATTGTTGCCGTCGCACACGCCGCCGGTCGACTTCCATTCGATCGGCTGGCCGAGGTCGGCGCCCGCCTGCTGGACCAGCTTGAACAGCGCTTCCGTCTCGGGCGTCATCGGCTTTGGGGGCCGGGCGAAATGACCGTGCGCGCTGATGCTCACTTCATGTTCGCCGGCGACGGCCGCAACGGTCGCCTCGATCAGGGACTGGGCCCGCGCCTGGTCATCGAGCGTCCGCGGCCGCAAATTGACACGCAGCACCGCGAGGTCCGGAACGACATTATTGGGTGAACCGCCGTCGATCTTGGCGGGGTTGATGTTTAGTCCCGGTCCCACTGCCGCCTTCAGCCGCAATGCGAGGTCGGCGGCCGCGATCAGCGCGTTGCGGCCATCTTCCGGATTGCGGCCGGCATGGGCCGATCGGCCCCGCACCGTGAAAGCGAAATTGCCGCTGCCTGGCCGCGCCCCGGCGAGCGTTCCGTCGGGCAGGGCCGAGGGCTCGTAGGTCAGCGCGGCGCGCTTGCCGCGCGCCGCGCCGGCAATCAGCGCCGCAGATCCCAGCGAGCCGACCTCCTCATCGCTGTTGATGACCACCTCATAGCCGAGCACGCTCGCGGCCGGGCTTGCCTCGACCGCCTTCAGCGCCGCCAGCATCACGGCAATTCCACCCTTCATGTCGGCAACGCCGGGGCCGTTGAGCACCTTGCCGGGCTCCAGCCAGGTCAGCGACTGAAAGGGATGTTCTATGCCGAACACCGTGTCCATGTGGCCCGTGAACAGCAGCTGCACGGGGGCGTCGGCGCGAACCTTGAGATGGAGGTTGCGGCCGTGGGGCACCTCATAGGATTTGCCGGAAGCATCGATCGCCTCGACCGGCGCCGGCTCTCGCATCGCGATTTCGCCGGGCAGGTCGGCAAAGGCACCGGCCAGACGGGCACCGATCGTCGCCAATCCGTCGAGATTGCGTGACCCGGAATTGACCGCCGACCAATTCTCGACTTGCGCCAGCATCGGCGCCGCCGAAGCCGCTTCGACGCAGGCCAGTTCGAGGCTGGACATTTCCCCCATGCAGGGCCTCTAGCCGGTCGAGGCCGGTCCGAGAACCCCTCGGCCACCTTGCGACGCGGACATGCTCGGTGTATTATGTATATAGTACACACGGGAAGGAGTTGAAAGGATGCTTGAGGATCCAAAAGCGAAGCGAACCGCAATCGCTGCCGTCATCGGCGCGGTTGTCGCTATCCCGCTTCCATTCATCGGACCGCTTGTCGGGGCGCTGGTCGGCGGCGGCATCGGCTATTTCACCGCGGACCAGCGGAAATAGCTTTGCGCGTCACAGATGCTGCGCAAAGCCGCTCAGCAGCACTCGGTAGAGGTCGCGCTTGAACGGCACGATCAGCTCGGGAAGCAGGTGCGGCTCGACCCATTTCCAGTGGCTGAATTCCGGGTGGCTGGTGGCGATGTTGATGTCGTCGTCGGTGCCGAGGAAGCGGGCCAGATACCAGTCCTGCAGCTGGCCCTTCCACTTGCCGCCCCATAAGCGCGATGCGATCGCGTCGGGAATATCGTAGCGCAATTGTTGCGGATGGCAGGCAATTTGCTCGACCAGCTTCGGGCGGATCCCGGTCTCTTCCTTTAGTTCGCGCAGCGCCGCCGGCCAGGATTCCTCGCCCTTGTCGATCCCGCCCTGCGGCATCTGCCAGGCCTCGTCGCGGTTATCGATCCGCCGGCCCACGAACACATGTGTGTCGGCGTTGAGCAGCATCACGCCGACGCCGCGGCGATAAAGATGGTCGTCGGTCATCGGCCATGCCCTACCCAGAATCCCGTTGAGGCCTAGAGCCGCCTCCTTTTTGAACGAGGAAACCATGTCACTTCAGGAAATGCGTCTGGATTTCATCACCCGCCGCAAGGGGTCGCTGGCGCTACCTATGACTGGCATCATCGTTTATTCCGCCGCGGCCATCCTCAGCCTGCGGCCGATCCGCTCTGGCATAACTGGGTGCTGACGGTCTGCTTCTGGTTGATCATGCCGATCGGTGCGGTGATGATGAAGATCCGCGGTGAAGAGCTCGGTTCTGCCGCCGAAAACCCGCTATTCGGACTGGCTTCGAAAGGGCGGTGGCTGGCCCTGGCGACCTGGGCGGTTCACATCATGGTGTGGATCTACGCACCTGAGCTTTTCCCGGTTACAGTCGGAATTTGTTTTGCCCTGCATTGGGTGGTTTTTTCCTGGACCGTGGACCACCCGGTCGGCTTCATCCACCTCGCCATGCGACTCTTCGTGCTGTTGGCCTGGTATCTCGTTCCCGGCAATCGAATGGGTGCAGTCGCAGCGGGGGTCGCGCTGGCCTATGCGATTTCCGTCATCATGCTGAGCCGAATCGACTGGAAAGCGCACTTCGAGTTTAGGTGACAGGCAACTTTCTCAAACGGTTGGCACGATCTCCATGATGATGTCGCCGGGCTCCAGCTTCTGGACCTGAGGCCGCCAGAATCCATAGGGCGTCCCGTCCCGGATGATCCTGAGGCCCAGGCCCTGGGTCAGATCCTTGAGCGCCGTGCCGATTTCTTCGGCCCGAACCTCCCGTTCGATGAGGCGAACTCGGCCGCCCATCGTCGCCAGGTCCGCAAGATAGTCGGCAATATGGTGGCCGGCGTGGGTGGTCGCCAGCAGAAGTCCGGCGAAATCCAGCGGATTGACGACGACATCGGCGCCCGCGCGCTTTGCCGGGATCTCATTGTCCTGCTGATTGACCGCGAGGCTGATCCGCACATCGGGAGCAAGATGCCGGACGGTCAGGCAGACCAAAATCGACGTATCGTCCCGCCCGGCGGAGATGATGACGAGCTTGGCCCGGTCGACGTGAACCGCTCGCAATGTTTCGTCTCGCGTCGCGTCCGCCTTGAGGATGGTGCATCCGATGGCCTTGGCCGAAGCAGGCGGTCCTCATTATGGTCGATGACCACGACCGTTTCCGGTTCGGCGCCAAGGTCGATCAGTTCCTGGACGGCCCGGCTGTTCTTGGTGCCAAAGCCAATTACGACGATATGGTCGCGCAGGCTTCGCTGAATGCGCTTCATGATGAACTTCTCCCAGGTGCGCCTGGCGACAAAGAGATAGGCTGTTCCGATGAAGAACAGCAGGAACAGAATTCGGATTGGAGTGACGATGAGCGCGTCGAACAATCGCGTTCGCTCGGTGACGGGCACGATGTCGCCATAGCCCGTGGTGGTCGCGCTGATCATGGTGAAATAGATGACGTCGAGCAGGCTGACGTGACCGTCGTAATTGTCCTTTAGGCCATCGCGTTCCAGCCAATGAAACAGGATCAATATGCCGATGAGCGACAGGGCGGCGACAATCCGCCAACCCAGCTGGAACCAGCCGGTTATCCGCGACCTGCGCCGCAGGGTAAGCAGGTCTTCGTCGGCGGGTGTCATGGACAAGTGTTAGCTTCCGTCGCTCGCCTGCACCAGCGCCCTTTCGCAGCATGCAAAGAAGGTGGCGGAATCGCCCTCACAGTCCTAATGTGGAACCCAAGCCAGATTTTCGAAGGATGATCATGGCCACGGCCACCCATCAAGTTACGGAAAAGGAAGCTCGGTCCCGTCCGCCGCAAGAGGCGGTCGTGGTCCGCTTCGCCGGCGATAGCGGCGACGGGATGCAGCTGACCGGCGGCCAGTTCACCTTGTCGACCGCGCTGGCCGGCAACGACCTTGCCACCTTCCCGGATTTCCCGGCCGAAATCCGGGCGCCGCAGGGCACGACCTTCGGCGTCTCCGCCTTCCAGATCAATTTCGGCTCGTCCGCGATCGAGACCGCAGGCGACGCGCCCGACGTGCTGATCGCGATGAACCCGGCCGCGCTGAAGATGAACACCAAGGCGCTGCGGGAGGGCGGCCTGATCATCGCCGACGAGGGCGAGTTCACGCCACGCAACCTCGCCAAGGCAGGCTACGACACCAATCCGCTGGAGGACGGCAGCCTGGCCAAGTGGCAGCTGGTTCACTTCAACATCTCGCAGCTGACCCTCGACGCGGTGAAGCCGTTCGGCCTCGGCAACAAGGAGGCGCTGCGCTGCAAGAACATGTGGACGCTCGGGCTGGCGCTGTGGATGTTCGACCGCGACCGGCAGCCGATCGTCGACTGGCTCAACACCAAGTTCGCCAAGAAGCCGGAGCTCGCCGAGGCCAATATCGCCGCCCTGAACGCCGGCCACGCCTATGGCGAGACGGCCGAGATCGGCGGCCAGGTTCACCAGCGGCACATTGACGCCGCGCCGGCCGAGCCGGGCCTTTATCGCACCGTCACCGGGGCGGAGTCGCTGTCGCTCGGGCCTGATCGCCGGTGCGCAGCTGGCCGACCTGCCGATGTTCTTCGGATCCTATCCGATCACCCCGGCATCGCCGATCCTGCATCACCTGTCGCGCCTCAAGGAATATGGCATCACCACCTTCCAGGCGGAGGATGAGATTGCCGCGATCTGCGCCGCGATCGGCGCCAGCTATGCCGGGCATCTCGGCGTCACCAGTCCTCGTCCGGCCCGGGATCGCGCTCAAGGGCGAGGCGATGGGCCTTGCGGTGATGACCGAGCTTGCCGCTGGTGATCATCAATTCGCAGCGCGGCGGACCGTCGACCGGCCTTCCGACCAAGACCGAGCAGTCCGACCTTTACCAGGCGGTCTATGGCCGCAATGGCGACGCGCCGATGCCGGTTATCGCTGCCCGCTCGCCCGCCGACGCATTCGATTGCGGGATCGAGGCAGTACCGCATCGCCACCCGCTACATGACACCGGTGATGCTGCTGACCGACGGCTATATCGCCAATGCCGCGGAGCCGTGGAAGGTGCCGGACATGAGCGGCTATGAGCCCTTCCCGGTCCGCTTCGCCGAAGGCTCGGCGCTGGAACCCGACAATGACCAGGTCATGCCCTATCAGCGCAACGGCGACCTGGCCCGGCCGTGGATCAAGCCGGGCACGCCCGGCCTCGAGCATCGCATCGGCGGCATCGAGAAGAATCCCGGCACCGGCAACATCGATTATACGCCCGAAGCCCATGCCGAGATGACCCGGCTGCGCGCCGCCAAGGTGGCGGGCGTCGCGGATTCGATCCCCGACCAGGACGTCTGCATCGGCAACGACAGCGGCAGGCTGGTGGTGGTCGGCTGGGGCTCGACCTTCGGCCCGATCCACCAGGCGGTGCGCCGGGCGCGGGTGCGCGGGCCTGGACGTCAGCCACATCCACATCCGCTACATCGCGCCCTTCCCGAAAAATCTTGCTGTCCTACTCAAGGGCTTCGAGCATATCCTCGTGCCCGAGATGAACAGCGGCCAGCTCAAGACCTTGCTGCGCGACCAGTTCCTGGTCGACGCGCGGCCGATCAACAAGGTTTCGGGCCAGCCCTTCACCATCGCCGAGATCGAGGCGGCGATCGAGGAGGCCATCCGATGATAAGCTCACACGGAAGCCACAAAAGACACCTTTCTCCGTGAACTTAATGACCTTTAGGGACGTAGAGCCACGGTGAAGCCGATCAATCCTCTTCCCGACATCGCCATGCTGATCTTGGTGGTGTTCCTATATCTCTGGCTCAATGGTTATTTGACATGAACGAGCAAGTGACAAGTCACCACCGCCAAGGACTGGGCATCCGACCAGGAAGTTCGCTGGTGCCCGGGCTGCGGCGACTATGCCGTGCTGAAGGCCGTGCAGCGGACCATGCCGGACCTCGGCACGGCGCGCGAAAAGACGGTGTTCATCTCGGGCATCGGCTGCTCGAGCCGCTTTCCCTATTATATGGCGAGCTACGGCTTCCACACGATCCATGGCCGCGCCTGCGCCGTCGCGACCGGGACCAAGCTCGCCAATCCCGAGCTCGACGTGTGGATCATCACCGGCGACGGCGATGCGCTTGTCGATCGGCGGCAACCACACGATGCACCTGCTCGCCGCAATCTCGATTGCCAGCTGCTGCTGTTCAACAATGAAATCTACGGCCTGACCAAGGGCCAATATTCGCCGACTTCGCGCATCGGCACGCGCAGCCCCTCGACCCCGTTCGGCTCGGTCGACCGGCCGGCCAACCCCTGCGCCTTTGCCCTGGGTCGGGCGCGCGGTTCGTGGCTCGCGGCATCGACGTGCACAAGAATCTGGTCGACGTGCTCAAGGCCGCGCACGCCCACAAGGGCGCCAGCTTCGTCGAAATCTACCAGAATTGCGTCGTCTATAATGACGATGTGTTCGCGTCCTTCACCGCCAAGGAATTCGCGCGCCGACAAGCAGCTTTGGCTGCGGGCGGGCGAGAAGATGCTGTTCGCGGGCGGAACCAAGGGCCTCGCGCTCGACATGGACCGCCACATGCTGAAGGTGGTCGACGGGCGACAGCGACGAAGTGACTCGTCCATGATCCGCGCAACCGGGCGGTGGCCGCATATGCTGGTCGAGATGCCGGCCGCGAGCTTCCCGGTCGCTCTGGGCGTGATCTACGAGGATCCGGCGCCGACCTTCGACAGCGCGGTCCTCGAGCAGAATGAGGCGCGCAGCCAAGGGCAAGACCGCCGACCTGCAGGCGCTGGTCAGCAAGGGCCAGACCTGGATGGTCGAAAAGGAACCGCGCGACGAATGAGCATCGCATCCACGCCGATGGCCCGGTAGAAGCGCAATCGTTCAACAGGGAGGCCAGTGATGGCGAAAGCAACGACGGCCAAAGCGCCGAAGAAAGTGAAGAAGTCTGGCAAATCGGCCGCCAAGCCAGGCGAAGGCCGCTCCCAAGGCCAGGCCTGACACCGGAAGAAGGGCGGCAAGTCCAAAGCCGACGGCAGGGCGCCGACGCGCTGTGGAAACTGGCGGATCATCCGCTGGTCGGCGAGTTGCTCGCGATCGGCGCGACGGCCGCGGTTGCGGCATCGCCGAGGGCGGACTGTCAGGGCAAGAAGAAGGCTTCGACGCGGGCGGTGAAAGCCGCAGGCAAGGCCGCCGCCGCGGCGATCGGCGCTCGGCTGATCAGCGAATTCGCCGAGATCAAGACGCCGTCGAAATCCGCCAAGCCCGCCAAGCCCGCTAAGCCCGCAAAAGCGTAAGCCGCGCGCGGCCGACGTCGCGCTCCGCATCGATTTGCCAGCCGTCGGGAGCGTGACCGGGTCGCCGCGCTGCGTCTCGATCGCCATCCAGCCGCCGGGCGCGAGCCAGCCGGCATTGGCGACGGCCGCCGCGACGGCGCTGCCGGACCCGGCTGGCATAGGGCGGGTCGGCGAAGATGAGGTCGAACGGCTCGGCCTGCGCGGCAGGCGTGCGGCCGACATGGCGCGCAGCTGCGATCGCGTCGCTGGCGCCAAGCGCTGGCGACATTGGTCTCGATCGCCTTGAGCGCCGCCCGGTCGTTTTCGACGAAGGTCGACGTGCGCCGCGCCGCGCGACAGCGCTTCGAGCGCCGAGCGCGCCGCTGCCCGCATAAAGGTCGGCGACCCGCAGCCCGTCGAAACTGCCGAGCCGGCTGGCCAGCATCGAGAAAAGCGTCTCGCGGGTGCGGTCGGCGGTCGGGCGGGTCGATCGCCCTTCGGGCGCGACCAGCTTCCGCCCGCGCCACTCGCCGGCAATGATCCTCACTTGAGCGTCTGGCGGAAGCTGGAACAGATGCTCGCGCGGCACTTCGCCGACGTCGCCGGGCTCCATGCCCTCGACGGTGAACGGGCCGTAGCTGGTGCGGATCAGGCGCGACACCTGCAGGCCGAGGTACGCGAGGACGTTGCGCACCTCGCGGTTCTTGCCCTCGGTCAGCGACATCTCGATCCAGCAATTGCGCCCGGTCCGGCGTTCGAGATTGGCGTCGATCGAGCCGTAGCGCATGCCGTCGATGGTCACGCCTTCGGCCAGCTCCTCGAGCTGCGCCTGGGTGACATCGCCGAACGCGCGGGCGCGATAGCGGCGGACGACGCCGGTGCTGCGGCAGTTCGAGCTGCCGCTTGAACTCGCCGTCGTTGGTCAGCAGCAGCAGGCCCTCGGTCATGTAGTCGAGGCGGCCGACCGGCATCAGCCGCGGCAGGCCCGGCGGCAATTTGTCGTAGATCGTCGGGCGGCCCTTGGGGTCGCGCGCGGCGGTCAGCGTGCCCGGCGGCTTGTAGAAGCAGGAACAGCCGCGCCGCGGCTCGGGCGGCTTCACCGGCTTGCCGTCGACCGTCACGCCCTGCAGGTTTTCGAGCAGGTCGCCGGCGTCGTCAGCTTCTCGCCGTTGAGCGCGATGCGGCCTTCCGCGATCATCCGCTCGATGTCGCGGCGCGAGGCGATTCCGGCGCGCGCCAGCAGCTTGGCGATGCGCTGCGGACCCTCCTCGCGCGCCGGCCCGGGCTTCGGCCCACGCGGTTTTTGCGGCGCTCCGTCGTCGCGGCGCGACTGCGCGGCACCGGCGCGCGCTTCGTTCGTTGCGGGTCATGTCGGTTTTTCCTACGGGGGTTGGATGCTGTTCGGGAAGCGCAAGCGTATCGTCAAGCGAATCCTCATCGTCGAGGACGAGCCGCTGACCGCGTTCGACAATGAAACCATGCATCGATGAGGCGGGCTATGAAGTGGTCGCGACGCTCGATCGCTTCGGCGATGCGATTGAAACTCTCGACCGGGAACAGGTCGACCTGATCCTGTCCGACGTGCGGCTGACCGGCGAGCGCACCGGCATCGACCTCGCCCAAGAATCGCGCAGGCGCAGCATCCCGGTGCTGTTCGTGACCGGCAACGCGCCCGACGAATTCCAGCGAGCTGGTCGTCGGCTGCCTGATGAAGCCCTACAGCGAGCGAACATTGAAAGCCGCGCTGAACGCGGTCGACCAGCTTCCTGGCCGGCAAGAAGGCGCGGCCGCCCAAGGGCCTTACGCTCGTTTCCCAAGGCAGAGGTTTAAAGCGCCGCCTCGACCTTGCGGTGGAAATCGGCGATGCCATGTTCGAGCGTGCCGAGCACGACCTTGTCGATTTGCGCCTGAAGCCAGCCCCTGCTGGCAAAGCGCCGCGGCGCGAAAATCCTCGGCCCCGAAGGTGCCGCCGTCGAGCAGGTCCCAGCTGCGCTGCCAATGGCCTTCGGCCTCATTGGTCGTCGGCTTCTCGGGGATCAGCATGATATCCTCGACCAGCGTTCGACCGACCGACTGCGGCATGCCGATCAGCAGGTTGATGTAGTCGGGGCTGACGATGATCACCGACGCCGGGAACAACTGATAGGTGTAGGTCACCGCCTTGCGCAGCGGCCCCAGTCGTCGCGGTCGACCTTGGCCAGATAGGATCGGCGCGCCCGACGGCGGCGCGCTGATGTCGTCCGATGGTGTCGGCGGCGGTGATGCCGTCGGCGAAGAAGGGCGCGATGGTCGCGGCGTGCAGCCGCTGGACATGATAGCTTTCAAGGAAAGCGTCGATGATCAGCTTCCAATTGGCGGCGACGTCGTGGGTGCGGCGGCGATAGAGATACTGGTCGGCAAGCGCGAACGCGTCGAGGTCGGGCGCCAGCGCCAGTCGCATCGGTGAAATCGGCGCCGTCCTCCTTCGCGAACCAGATCAGCCCGCCAGCCTCGACGCAGGGAAATTCGCGCAGCCCGTGGCCGGCCTTGTCGAAGCCGGGGAAGCAGTCGGCGCGCGGCATGCCGGTCAGCTCGCCGTCCGGCTTGTAGGCCCAGGCGTGGTAGGGACAGACGATGCGCTTGGCCGGGACCGCCTCAACGCTGTCGATCAGCCGCGTGCCGCGATGGCGGCAGACGTTGGCGAAGACATGCGCCTGGCCCTCATCGTCGCGGGTCAGGATCAGCGGCGTGCCGTAACCATCGTGCGCGACCGCCTGTTGTGCTCCGGGAAGCAACGCCGACGGCGCGAGCAAGTGCGGCACGCGGTCGAAAATCGCGCGCTGCTCGGCCTCGTAGCGCTCCGGATCGGTGTAGACGCTGGCGGCGAGCGTCTCGATGCCGGCACCGAGCGCGGCCTCGCCGCGGGCCAGCGCATCGGCGAGCGCGCGCTGGCCGGGGGTCGGGCGCGCGGCGTGCGGGGCATGTCCATGGCGTACAGTGCTGCGCCCGTCGAATGTGCAAGCGCCGCCTTCCCACAGGCCGAATGAGCCTGCTAGCCTCCGGTCGAAATCGAGCGGGGAGATAGGCGTTGAGCGGAGCACGACAGTCGCGAGCGACGGCCTGGCGCACCAGTTGCTCGGAAGGCGATCAGGCCCTATACCGAAAAGGCGCCGATCGCGGCCTTCTTCCTCGGCGTGTCGTCGGGCTTTCCCTATGCGATGATCGGCGCGACGCTGACCACGCGGCTGGCGCAGGACGGGCATCACCAAGACGACCGTCACCGCCTTCGCCCTCGCCTTCCTCGTCTACAATCTCAAATTCCTGTGGGCGTGGGTCGTCGACGGCGTGCGGCTGCCGCTGCTCGGCCGGCTTGGCCAGCGCGTGTCCTGGCTGATCTTCGCCGGGCTGCTGGTCATCGCCGCGGTCGCCAATCTCGCCTTCCAGGATCCGTCGGCCAGCATCTATCAGACCGCCATCGCGGCGATCCTGGTCGGCGTCGCCGGCGCGACCTTCGACATCGTCATCGACGCCTATCGCATCGAACTGCTCGAGCCGCGCCAGCTCGGGCGTCGGCTCGGGCATGTCGCAATATGGCTGGCGGATCGGCTCGGTCGCGGCGGGCGCGCTGGCGCTGGTGCTGGCGGCGCGGGTCGGCTGGGAAATCGCCTATCTCGCCTGCGCCGCGCTTCGCGCTTGCCCGCGATGCTGACCGGCCTGATCGTGGGCGAGCCCAAGCGTCACCAGGAGCCGACCGCCCGCAAGGGCATGTCCGAGGCCATCGTCGCCGATCTGGGGACCGTTCGCCGAATTCTTCAAGCGGCAGGGCGCCTTCCTCGTGCTGCTGTTCATCCTGCTCCACAAGATCGGCGACACGCTGGGCCAGCTGGTGCTGCGGCTGCTGCTCGACGACATGGGCTACAGCAATGACGAGATCGCGATCTGGGACGTCGGCGTCGGCTTCTGGGCCTATCTGATCGGCATCTTCGTCGGCGGCATGCTCTATGCCAAGATCGGCATGAAGCGGTCGGTGCTGATCAGCCTGATCCTGATGGGAGTGTCCAACGCCACCTTCGCCTTGCTGGCCATGGCCGGGCAAACCAATCTCGGGCCTGGCGGCATGTATCGGCTTCGAGAATTTCGCCAGCGGCATCGGCGGAGTCGTCGTCGTCGCCTACTTCTCGGCGCTGTGCGACCTGCGCTTCACCGCCTCGCAATATGCACTGATCTCGGCGGCGGCGAGCATCGTCGGGCGGGTATCTGACCGGCACCACGCGCGGGGCGCGTGGTCGAGGCGATCGGGTTATGTCAACTTCTACTGGCTGACGACCATCGCCGCCTTGCCCGGCATCCTCCTGTTCTGGCGGATGATGCGCTCCGGCCTGGTCGACAGTTCGATCGGCGACGCGGGCGTGGAGGGCGAGGGCGATGCCCGGGCCGACGAGCCTAGTCCGGCAGCGGGCCGTTGAGCGCCAGGAGTTCGCCGGCGAGGTAGAGCGAGCCGAACACCAGCACGCGCGCTGGGCTTCCGCAGCGCAGTCATGGCATCGGCGAGGCTGCTTCGAGGGCGCGAAGCAAGACCCATGCTTTCGGCGAGGTGGGCCAATTCCTGTGGCAGCCGGTATTCATGGCCCGCGATCGGCAGAGTGAGCACCTCGGCGGCGACGCCCTTGAACGGCCGAAGCGTGCCAGCGGCGTCCTTGCTCTGGAGGCTGGCAAATAGCAGCACCAGCGGCAGTCCATCGTGCCAATGCTTCCTGGCATAATCGGCGACCAGCCGAGCCGCGCTCGGATTATGGCCGCCGTCGACCCACAGCTCGCTGTTCCTCGGCAGCATATCGAACAGAGGACCTCCAGCCAGCTGCTGCAGGCGAGCAGGCCAATTCGCCCATCCCATCGCCGCATTGAGCGCGGACGGCGGTACAGCCACGGACGACTGATGGCGCAGCATGGCGACGGCCAGCGCGGCGTTGAGTGACTGATGTTTGCCAGGCAGGCGCGGCAGCGGGAGGTCGAGCTCGCCCTGCCGGTCGCGGTAGCGCAGCTTGCCTTGTCGGACCAGGGCGTCCCAGTGCAGGCCGCGCGGCTCCCAAACGCGCCTGACGTCGTGCGCAATCTCGCCGATTTTCTCGGCACATTGCGGAGGATAGAGCTGCGTCACCAGCGGTACGCCGCGCTTGGCGATGCCGGCCTTTTCGGCCGCCACTTCGACCATCGTATTGCCGAGGAAAGCCTGGTGATCGAGGCCCAGGCTGGCAATGCCGCACACCAGCGGCTTTTCGACGACATTGGTCGCATCGAGCCGGCCGCCCAGGCCGACCTCCAGGATGCAAGCGTCGGCCGGGGTCTCGCTGAAAGCGAGGAAAGCGACCGCCGTGTTCACTTCGAAAAAGCTGGCGCCGATCTTCTCATTGGCATCGAGCGCCCGGCTCATCAGCTCGGCGAGGAGCTCGTCTTCGATCAGCTTGCCAGCGAGGCGAATGCGCTCGTTGTACCGGACCAGATGTGGGCTGGTGAAGGCATGGACCTTGTGCCCCGCAGCTTCCAGTGCGGCGCGCAGAAATGCGCAGGTAGAGCCCTTGCCGTTGGTCCCGGCGACATGGAGGACCGGCGGCAACCGATCCTGCGGCCTGCCCAGCTGGTCCAGCAGTGCGATGATGCGCTCGAGGCCGAGGTAATCGCGGCCCTGATATTGCGTGGCCTGCCGGTCGATCATTGCCGCCACGCGCGGATCCGCCGAGCGGATCACTTCTTTCATGCGGCCTTCTTCGCTCCGTCCTTCTTCGGCGCAAGATAGCCGATCAGGCGGCCAAGCCGATCCTTCAGCGCATGGCGATGGACGACCATGTCGATCATGCCATGCTCGAGCAGATATTCGGCGCGCTGGAACCCCTCGGGCAGCTTCTCCCGGATAGTCTGTTCGATCACGCGCTGGCCGGCAAAGCCGATCAGAGCGCCGGGCTCGGCCAGTTGGACGTCGCCCAGCATCGCGTAGCTGGCGGTCACTCCGCCTGTGGTCGGGTCGGTCAGCACGACGATGATAGGGCAGGCCGGCCTCGCGCAGCCGGGCCAGCGCGACCGTGGTCGCGGGGCATCTGCATCAGCGATAGAATGCCTTCCTGCATCCGCGCACCGCCCGCAGCGGTGAACAAGATATAGGGAGCACCCTTGGCGATCGCCTTCTCGACGCCGGCGACGAATGCGGCGCCGACCGCGACGCCCATCGACCCGCCCATGAATGCGAAGTCCTGCACCCCGACGACCGACGGGTGACCTTCGATCTTGCCGATGGCATTGATCAGCGCATCGCGCTCGCCGGTCGAGCTGCGGGCTGCCTTGATGCGGTCCGTGTATCGCTTCGTATCGCGGAACTTGAGCGGGTCCTCGCGCACTTCGGGGCTAGGCAACACATCATATTTCTTGCGGTCGAACAGTGCGTCGAAGCGGACGGTCGGCCCGACGCGATCATGATGGTCGCAACGCGGGCAGACAAATTGATTGTCCTCCCATTCCTTGGTGAAGACCATCGATGCGCACTTCTTGCACTTGTGCCACAGATTATCGGCGCTCTGACGCTTGGTCAGCGACTGGATGCCTTTGCGTACGCTGTTCAGCCAGCTCATCGAAACCTCATCGAATTCGCGGCGCGGAGTAGGCTTGGCAGGCGGCACTGTCCACCTAAAGCGTGCCAGCGATTTCACGCAACGCAATGACCGGATCTTCAGCGTTCGTGACAGGCCGGCCGATCACCAGGATCGATGCGCCAGCATCAATTGCAGCGCGCGGCGTCATGATCCTTTTCTGGTCCGCCACATGAGAATTGAGTGGCCGGATTCCCGGCACGACAAAAAAGCCGTCCTTCCAATTCTTACGCGCGGCGGCGACTTCATTGCCGGAACAGACGATGCCGTCCAAGCCTGCCTCCTTGGCGAGCGCGGCAAGTCGCTCGACCTGAATGTGGCTGTCAGCGGTGACGCCGATCGACTTCAAGGTCGTCACCATCAAGGCTTGTCAGAACGGTGACGGCGACGACCCTGTGTCCCGGCCGGAGCCGCGGCCTTGGCGTCTTCCAGCATTGCCCGCCCTCCGGCGGCATGAACGGTCAGCACGGCTGGGATGATCGGAGCAAGCGCCTGGATCGACTTGGCAACCGTATTCGGAATGTCGTGAAACTTCAGGTCGAGGAAGATCGGAAGCCCCAATTCCGCGAGCTCCAGCACCCCTTGCCGGCCATTGTGACAAAAAAATTCGAGGCCGAGCTTCAGTCCCCCGGCGTGGCGCTTGACTGCGGCGGCGATTGCCCGGGCGCGATCCATATCCGGCGTGTCGATGGCGACATAGATCGGGCTCGTCATGCCGGCGATCCCTCGCTTTCCCCTGCTGGGATCGCGGGCGGCACGTGGGGTGCCGGCCGTTCAGCCAGCGCCAGCTTGCGCCTCAGGCTCCATATGCGGCTGCGCATCAGGAAATAGGGTGGCAGGAAGCCGACGAGGAAGATGAGCAAAAGCAGGATAGGCAGTTTTACGTCAGCCTGAATATCGCCCCACAGGTTAAGCGTGACGTCGTTCCAATTACGGTTGGCGAAGATCGCGAGAGAGACCGCTATCACTACCCACAATAAGGTTCGCAAGAAATTCATCGGGTCTCCCTGGCAGGCGGTCTTAGGCGAGTGAGGCAATGCTTTCCAGATGGCAGGCACCAATCTGCCATTCGGCGCTTCCCTGCTTCCATTCGGCGCAGGGAGATTCTTCAGGTAGTTGAGCGTTTTGATCCTACACGGCACAGCGGCCGTGGGGAGGATGAATTTTCGTTGGAACGTCAACTGAAGCTAGGGCTTGGCGCATTTGCGCTGGCAGTCGGCGCCATCGCGCTTGCCCAGCCGTTCAGTGACTATGAGACAGCGGCGGATGCGACCCAAGCCGAAGCCGATGCCAAGATCAGTGCTCATCTCGCAACCGTAGAGCCCGCCAGCCGTAGCCGCATTGATTATGGCAGATTGGACGCTCGCCTGCGGCAAATGGCCGAGAAGCCGACGATGGTCGGGATGGCCGTCGGGATTGTCGAAAACGGCCGCATCACCTTCCTCAATGGTTATGGCGAAACGATCGAAGGCTCCGGCCAGAAGGTGACGCCCGATACGGTGTTCCGTTGGGCTTCGGTATCGAAGGGCGTCGCATCAACGATGGTCGCCAAGCTGGAGGAACAGGGCAAGCTCAGTTTCGAGCAGCCGGTGGCCAGCGTGGCGCCATCGCTTCACTTGCCGGGTCGCAACGAGTTGAAGGCAACGGTTGGAGACGTACTCAGCCACCGCCTGGGCCTTTATCGCAATGCCTTCGACAACAAGCTCGAAGAGGGCCAGGACGTCACCTTCCTGCGCGGCACGCTGGTAACTCTGAACAGCATTTGCCCGCCAGGGACGTGCTGGAGCTACCAGAATGTCGCATATGACGCGGCAAGCGAAATGGTCGGCAGGGTCAGCGGACTTCGCTATCAGGAGGCGGTCGAGCGACAGCTATTCGCTCCGCTGGGCATGACGTCTGCCAGCCTCACCATTGACGGATTGGTTCACGCCAAGAGCTGGGCCCGACCGCATAGCGTCGGCCGCCGGCCGCTGGCGGTGAAGGATATCTACTATAAGGTGCCGGCAGCGGGAGGGGTGAACAGCAACATCAAGGACCTCGCGCTGTGGATGCTGGCCCAGATGGGCGAGATGCCGCAGGTGTTGAGCCCGAAGCTGCTCGATACGATCCATCAACCCAGGGTGAGGACGCCAGGCGAACGGGGGCGGCTGCGCAAATTCCTCGAGCGCCTCGGCGAGGCGCAATATGGCTATGGCTGGCGCAGCTACGATTATGCCGGTCACCACATCATCGGTCATCGCGGGGGGGTAGACGGCTATCGCTCGCTGATCCTGTTCGATCCTCAGCTGAAGAGCGGCGTGGTCGCATTGTGGAACAGCAATACTTCGCAGCCGGGCGGTCTCGAGTTTGAGGTGATGGACATGCTCTACGGGCTGGAGTTCCGCGATTGGATGGAGCTTGACAAGGGCCGTGGGACTTCGCGCGAGTTCGCACTTCGTCGCGGCGCAAAGCGGTCGGCCTGACGACTCCAATCGACGACATTTTAGTGGTATGACCTGGACAAGGAACCGTGTTGTGACGGCCGTCGAGCGTTAAGCCCAGGGACGAGGTAATGAGTGGGGACAGCGAGCGCGCGTTCCATCTCGAACGCGCCGAGCAATGCCGAAAGATGGCCGCCGATGCGAGCGACCGATCCATTCGTCAATTGCACGAGCAGCTGGCGGAATTTCATGAGGCCGAGGCCCGGCGGGTTCTGACCGACGTAGAGACGCCCAACGAGGACGCGCTCTAGGCTATTCCTTTGGCGGTTCGTTGCGGGCTGCGCGGGCGATGTTCCGCTTGTCGCGCAGATGCGACAGGAAGCGAACGCCCATTCCCAGAACTGCCGTGGCCATCCCGATTGCCACGGCCCACGCCTTCCAGCGCGGTTCCTCGGGCCCCGGCCAGGCAACGGCGCCGAGGAAGGCAACACTGATGGAAGAGATCAGATAGCCAAGTCCCTGCAGGTCCATTCAGCCCCTCTCATTGAAAATACTGATGACCGATTACGCACGGGAAAGGAACTGGTGCCATGCGCCCTCGTTGTGCAGCCAGTCGCGTAACAGGAGGCCTAAATGGCGGAATCAAAAGCAAAAGATGCGGTCGCCCTACTCAAGGAAGATCATCGCACGGTCGAGGAATTGTTCGCCCAATTCGAAAAGGCGGGCGGAGACGGTCGCAAGCAGAAGCTCGCCACGCAGATCTGCCTGGAGCTTTCGGTCCATGCCAAGATCGAGGAAGAGATTTTCTACCCAGCCTGTGAGGGCAAGGTCGAAGAGGATCTGCTCAAGGAGGCCTATGTCGAGCATGACGGGGCGAAGCTGCTCATCGCCGAGATCCTCGCTGGCCAGCCGAGCGATGAATTCTACGACAGCAAGGTCACCGTGCTGCAGGAACAGATCGAGCATCACGTCGAGGAAGAAGAAAAGCGACTTGAGGGAACTCTTCGCGCAAGCCCGCAAGGCCGGGCTGGACATGGATGTGCTCGGCGAGCAGCTGGCATTGCGCAAGCAGGAGCTGACGACGGAATATCAGACGACCGGCATTCCCAAGCCCGAGTTGAAGACGATGGAACAAACCTCGGTCTAGCGGCGCGGAATTGCGGTCCGGACCGAGCCACTGGTTCTTCGATCGAGCCCAGGAGTGGCGGCAACTCAGTGCAGCGAGCGGACCAATCCCTGGGCCTGTTGTCCTAGGTTCATAAATGGCGGATTTTGGCCTTTTCCTGCAACCAAATCGAGCGTGAAGTCGTTCTTCTGACACACCGACCGGACTTATCCGGTCAAGCTGACGCGTGCGCTTGATGAAGCACCCCAGCGTCCCACCGATGACGATGGCGAGCCCAGGCGGGCGGGCGCGGAAGGAGGATGTCATGCGAAAACTGATCATTCCGATGCTAGTGGGCACCGCTGCCGGATTAGGCGGCTGTGCAACGGAGTCCACTCCGGATAGCCCGGCGACCGCGGCCGAGGCCGCAGCCGTGTGCGGCACACACGGCTACGTCGACGCCGATAATGACGGCTTCGTTAGCGGCGACGAGTGGAACACATACCGGACCAGTGCCTACAGCTTCTGGGACAGCGATCGCGACGGGCGAATCGACCGAGACGAATTCGAGCGCTGCTGGCGGGCCGGCGGCTTCTACCGAGAGGCTTATTATAAGCCCGACTACTGGACGCACTATTGGACTGCGTTCGACGCCAACAATGACGGCTTCCTCAGCGCCGACGAATATTGGTCGGCCAGCGCCTGGAGCAAGATCGACCGAAACGCGAACGGTCGCATCGACACTGACGAATGGGTTTGGTGGCCAATGTAGCGCGATAAACCGGTCACCCAGTTGCGTATCGCGTGGAGGCCTGGACGGCACGTTTCGTCCAGGCCTTTCTGCGCCCATTAAAAATCCGTTCAAGTCGGCTGAAAAATCAAATGTAAGTTGTTGCGCTAAATTGCTGGAGACGGCATGGTGGCAACTCAGCTGACTCGCTTGTCACCTCGGGCAGCTGGCCGGAGCGACGGGTTTCCCGATGGCTACCGGCAGATCATGGCAAGGCGGCCACCTCCCCAGACCCCGGCCGCCTTGCCATTCTATTTGCAAGCTTTCAGCGCCAAAAGGTCACAAAGTTCACGGAGAGAGGCGCCATTTCGCGCGGTTGGTGTGAGCTTTAGAAGGATGAGCCCGGATTCCGCCAACCATGAGAATGAGCTCGCCTGCACGACTGATCCGGGGATCAATCGCGCCGGGCTGGCCGAAGCCAAGCAAATCAGTTCCTACATTGAAAGCATCGATCGAAGGGCGGGCACGAACCGCCGAGCATGACGCTCAGGCTTCGACGGCTTGACTGGCCTTGCGCAGCGCTTCTTCGGCGCGCAGGCGATCCGACTTGTCGGAGCGGGCGGCAAGCACATCCCAGGCTGCCGCGGCGCGCAAATGATTGTCTTTGACGTTTTGCAGGGTGGCCTCGTCGCATCGAGCCCGCGCCGCATCTGCCTGGGCGCGGTAGAAAAGCGTCGTGTTCGATGTCGCCGGGATGGCGTCTCTCCTGCGAGTGGCCCGGCCATCCCGCGCGGGACGGCCGGGCCAGCCATTGCTTCAGGCGTTAGATCGCCTTGACGTTGGTCGCGCTTTCGCGGCCACGGCGATCGGGCGCCAGCTCATATTCGACGCGCTGGTTCTGGGCGAGGCTGCGCAGCCCCGACGCTTCGAGCGCGCTGACATGGACGAAGGCGTCCTGGCCACCGCCGTCCGGAGTGATGAAGCCGAAACCCTTCATGTCGTTGAAGAATTTCACAGTTCCTTGAGGCATTTTCGGGTCCTTCCCGGTGGACGGACCGACCGTCGATCCGCCTTTAGGCTAGAAGAGGCGGAGAGGAAGGAAGGAGCGGCCCGCAAGCCGTCCGTAACCCACGTCATGCGACTGGTAGCAGCACCTCTGTAGACTTTCAGGAACTGGATTGCAAAAAAAGGCCTATTCCTCGAGCAAATGGCGGTGCTGGGGCGAGACCAGATCCTGTTCTTCGGGATGCTTCCTGAGGTAGGCCAGGAAGAAAGGACAGATCGGGATGAGCTTCAGCTCGCGCTCCCGAGCGACCGCGAGGCCGGCCTTGATCAGCGCGGTGCCAAGCCCCTGGCCTTCGTGACTTTCCGGTACCTCCGTGTGGGTGAAACGGATCGCGCCGGGCAGCAGCTCGTAGATGGCAAACGCGAATTCGCCGTCGCCGAGGTCGATTTCCAGCCGATGGCGCTGCGGGTTGTCGCGGACGACAGGCTCGGCATCGATCATTTCGTAAAAAGCCTTTGCAGAAACACAGTCTCCACCTCACGCCTCAGATCGTTGTTGTGCTTCTTCAGGAAGCCATGGCCTTCGTCCGCGTAGACCACGTACCAGGTATCCACCCCATTGGCGCGGATGCCCGCGACAACCTGGTCGCTTTCGGACTTGGGCACGCGCGGGTCGTTGGCGCCCTGCATGACCAGCATCGGCTTCTTGATCTTGTGAACGTTGGCGAGCGGGTTGATCCGTCGGAACACCGCCCGCATCGCCGGATCGCGCTCGTCGCCATATTCGGCTCGGCGGTTGTCGCGACGATAGTCCTCGGTGTTGTTGAGGAAGGTGACGAAGTCGCTGATGCCATAGCGCTCGACCCCACCCACCAGTCGGTCGGAATAATGGGTCATCACGGCCAGGCTCATGTAACCGCCGTACGACTGGCCATAGACCGCGACCTTGCCCTGATCGAGATTGGGTTGCGTGGCGATCCAGTCGAGCAGCGCTCCGATGTCCTTGACGCTGTCCTCGCGCTTCGGGCCGTTGTCCAGGTTGAGGTAGCGCTTGCCGTAGCCGTCGCTGCCGCGAACGTTGGTGAGGATGACCGTTGCGCCGAGTGCGTTGGCCATCTGCTGCGAGATGGGGTTCCAGCGCGGACGGGTCTGCGATTCCGGCCCGCCGTGGATGTCGATCACCACCGGAGTTTTGGCATCGGCGGGAAGGCCGGCCGGGCGGTAGACGAAGGCCGGGACCGACAGGCCGTCGAACGATTTGAAACGGATCAGCTTCGGCTCCGACAGGCTCGCGGGGTCGATCGGGCCGAGCTCCGAATGGGTCCAGCGGACGACCTTGCCGTCGGCGCGGTTGTAGACCCAGACGTCACCGGCCGACTTGGCGGTCGACATGCTGATCGCGAGCTTGCTTCCGTCGGGCGAGAATTTGAGGCCGGTCAGGACGCCGTTCGGCAAGCCAGGCACCGGCCGGCTGTTGCCGCTCAAGCGGTCGTGCAAATGGACGCGGGAGAAGCCGTCCTCATTGACTGCATAGGCGACGAGCGCACCATCCTTGGTCCGATCATAGGCTTCGACGTCCCATTTGAGCTCGGGCGTTATCGCGGCGCGCTTGCCGGTGGCAATGTCGATCTCGACCAGCCGGCGGACGTCGCTGTCCAGATCGGTGATGGCGGTCACCTTGGTTCCATCGGCAGAGAAGCGGGCATCTTCGTAGCGCGCCGGCTCCTTGGTCCAAGCGAGCTCGGTGACCTTGCCGCCGGCAAGGTCGAGCAGAGAGAGCTTGTCCTCGCGGTTGGATATGCTGTGCTGCACCAGGATCTTCGATCTGTCGGCCGAAATCCCGACTGGGGCAATTGCGCCCTTGCCCTGATGGGCGACACGGCGGCTGGCCGGGTTGACCGGATCGATGGTGACGATGGCACGGTCGGCGCTGCCCTTGACCGCGCGCGACCAGGCGGCGAGCCGGCCGTCGTCGCTGAACACCAGACTTTCGTTGCGGGTGCCGGGCTCGGTCAGCTGAACCGGCTCGCCGCTCAGAAGCATTGCATAGATCTGGAACCACTCATCGCCGCCCGTGTCGCGCTGTATGAGGAAGCGGCTGACGCCCGGTACGGTCGCAACATCGCCAACCGGCTCGTCGAAGAAGGTGACCTGAGTGCGGTCGGCGCCGGGGGCTGCGACGCGGTGAACCTGGCTGGTGGTGCCAAAGCGGGTCGTGATGAGGATCGAGCCGTCGGGCAGCCAGTCGCGGAAAATGGCTTCGCGATAATTCTGGTAGCGCTGGACGCTGGCCTTCACCTCGGGCGGAATTTCCGGGACGTTCTGGAGGGTTGCCGTTCCGACCTGGCGGGTTTGGACCGCGGCTGGCTGGGCCATGGCGACGGATGAGGCGAGGAGCGGGACGAGGAACAGGCGACGCAGGGCAGGGGGCATAGGAACTCCGGTGGGCGTTGGCCCAATCTTCATAGGTGAGGAATCAGGGGAGGGGAACGTAGCGACGGCCGATCAGGGCGCCACCAGCCCGAATTGCTCGAACGTGAAGTCGTGCCGGTCCGCCGAGGGTTGGGCGGCGAAGGCGGTCAGCTTCGTTCCCCGAAAGCGGAAATGCCAGGTGCCGGCGCTGCCCGGCACCGGCTTCTGGAAGGCGGCTGGGTCGAACAGGGCGGCGTTGCGGCCGGCGGGGGGATCGCGAACGGATTCGTAGCGGATCAGCTGGGCGCCGATCCGGCGCGCGTGGTGCGCGAGCTGCTGGCAGGCGGAATAATCTTCGGGATCGGTCCAGGAGGGCCGGCCAGCAACCAGCGGCGGCTCGGTCAGGTCGAGAGCGCGCGCGACCTTGACCTGCACGCTGAACGCCCAATGCTCCAGCGTCGTCTGGGGGAGTTTCGCCCCCGGCGCGGCGGCGAAGAAACGAAGGCGCCAATAGGCGGTCTCCGCCACCGCGGTCCGCTGCGCCTCCGATCCGTAGAAGACACCCGGCCGTTCATGGGCGCGGCGAAAGCGCGTCGGTTTGGCATAGCCGTAGCGGTACGGCGTGCCGAGCAGGTGATGCAGACCGCGCGCCTCAGGCGGTAAGGTCGGCTTCACCTCTTCGATCAGCCGTTCGAGCACGTCCTGCTCAATGAGATCGCCGACCAGCCGGTCAGTGGAGATGCGGTGCTGCGCCTCGACTATGCGGAACAGCTTCGATCGATAGGGGCGGAAGTCCTTGACCGTCGGCACGAGCTCCGGCGCCGGATCAGGCGCCGGATCAGACCTGGGCACGGAAATCGTCGACGTAATTGGCGACCTCGGTCAGCCCGCGGATGGTCAGGATCAGGTCGATCGGCCTGCCGTCCAGGTCGGTGTTGCGGGTCTTCAGCCAGGATATGGCCGCCTTGTCGTCGCTGCCCATCAGCGAATCCAGCGAGCGGAACAGACGAATGAGATATTGCCCGAGCTCGAACGGCTTGGTGCCGCGTTCCAAGTGCCAGGAGCCAGAGCGCAGACGGGACGCGGTGGGTCCGGAAATACCGATGACCTTGCCGAGCCTGTCGTTGCTGAGGCCCCACAGGCGGGCGACGTTCGCCACCGCCTTGGAGAGGACGGCATCGTCGGTGGGACTGACAGCCGTGGGCTTGACGTTGGTGGTCTGCATAGGTCGTTCTTTGGAACGATTATATAAACGTTTGTTCAGAAGAATACAATTGGCCGTGCCTAAGTTGCTCGATTCATTGATTCTGTCGAATATCTCACCGAGTCAGCGCCCCAGGCCGGTGATATAGTTTGCGGACGGGCGGCGTAATGCTCGTGAAGGGGGAATTGCCATGCATTATGAAGACACCAGCGCCAAAAAGACGCAGCTCATCGCGCTGCTGATGACCATGGTCATCGTCGGGGGTGCCATCGTCTACGTGATGTAGGCGGAGCGGCTTTTCCAACATTGAAGGCGGCGCGGGCCTTAAATCCGCGCCGTTGGTTTCCACTCGCTTCGCCGCAGGCCGCTCAGCGGGCGAGCTCGAACTGCATCGAGACGTTGACGCCGAGCGTCAGTTCGCCGGGGGAAACGGGTGCTGGCGGCGGCGGCGGCGGAGCCATGGCGCTTCCCGACCGGGCGGTGACGAAAATCTCCTGCACTGGATAGTAGCCGCCGCTTTCGGTGACCGAGAGGAGGCGCGCGACCCTCATTCCGGTAGCGCGGGCGTAGAGTTCCGCCCGGCGCTGACCGTTGGCAATCGCTTCCGTCCGGGCCTCGTCGAGCGCAGCCTGCTGCTCGTCGAGCGTGAAACTCGGGCCGTTGATCTCGTTGGCGCCGACCGATGCCAGCGTGTCGATGATTTTCCCCATCTCGCCGAGCTTACGGACCCGGACCTGGACGCTGTTGCGCGCTTCATAGCCGATGATCCTTGGCGGATCCGGCCGTGCGGGCGGGACATAGGGTTCGCGCAGTCTCCCGGGCGCGGATCATCGCGTCCCGCTCGGGGTTGGAATAGCGCGGCTGCAGGCTGATGGCCGAGGTCTGGATGTCGCGGTCGGCGATGCCGGCCCGCTTGATGGCGGCAACCACTCTCTCCATCTGCCGGCTGTTGGCCGAGAGTGCCTCCGCGGCATTGGATCCCTGCGTCACGACACCGGCATTGAACACGGCAAGGTCGGGAACCCGGCGGCTGCGTCCGTCCGCGGTCAGGCTTAAAAGCGCGCTGTTGGGTCCCAGCGGCGAAACCTGGACCGATGGCGCTGTCTGGGCGACCGCAGCTGCGGCGCTGGAAAAGGCGAATAGGGCGAAAAGCGTAACTCGAAGCATCGAAGCCTCCATCCATTTGGAAGCCCTCGAAACGCACGCACTTGGACTCGGTTGCCAGCCGTAACGATCATGCAGCGTTCGCTGATTCAGGGAAGCGAGACGAAGGAGTTGAGGACGCGCTTGCGGCCGGCCTTTTCGAACTCGATTTCCAGCTTGTTGCCCTCGATCGCTTCGATGATGCCGTAGCCGAACTTGCCGTGAAACACGCGTTGGCCGACCGAGAGGTCGTCGCGGCCCTTGTTGCCGAGGGACACGGCGGAGGCGCGGGCTTCGATGATCCGCTGCGGCTGGGCATTGAACCGGCCCTGTGCCCGCTGCCAGCCGGCGCCGCGGGTCGAGGCGCGGTCGGCGCGAGCGGCGGCGAGGTGGGCGAAGGGATCACCGTGCTCGCTCCACTGAGCACGCCACAGACTTTCTCCGCCCGTCATCGTGGTCTCTTCTTCAATATGGTCGCGAGGCAGCTCGGCAACGAAGCGCGACGGGATGCTGCTGGTCCATTGGCCGTAGATGCGGCGGTTGGCGGCGTGGATGATCGTCGCCCGGCGCCGGGCGCGGGTGATGGCGACATAGGCCAGGCGCCGTTCCTCCTCGAGGCTGGCGAGGCCGCCCTCGTCGAGCGCCCGCTGCGACGGGAATACGCCTTCCTCCCAGCCGGCGAGGAAGACGATCGGGAATTCGAGCCCTTTGGCGGCATGGATGGTCATGATGGTGACCCTGTCGCCCGACTGCTGGGAGTCATTGTCCATGACCAGGCTGACATGTTCGAGGAAGGCGCCGAGGCTGTCATATTCCTCCATGGCGCGGGTCAGCTCGGCAAGGTTCTCGAGCCGGCCGGCGGCCTCGGCGCTGCGCTCGGCCTGGAGCATGGCGGTATAGCCGCTCTCGTCGAGCAGGATTCGGGCCAGCTCGGGGTGAGGCAGCTCGCCCGCCATCTGCCGCCAGCGGGCGATGTCGGCAACAAACCGGCCGAGGCTGTTGCGGGCGCGGGACTGGAGCTCGTCGAAATCGAGCATCGAGACGGCGGCGAGCAGCAAGGGTTGGCTCGTCGCGCGCGCGTGCGCGTGGATAGTAGCGAGCGCCTTGTCGCCGAGCCCGCGCTTGGGCTGGTTGACGATCCGCTCGAACGCGAGGTCGTCGGCCGGCTGGGCGACCAGACGGAGATAGGCGAGGGCGTCGCGGATCTCGGCCCGCTCGTAGAAGCGGAACCCGCCGACGATCTGATAGGCGAGGCCGATGGCGATGAAACGCTCCTCGAACTCGCGCGTCTGGAACTGGGCGCGGACGAGGATCGCGCAATCGTCCAGCGAGCCGCCACGGCGCAGATGCGCCTCGATTTCCTCGCCTACCCGGCGCGCCTCCTCCGGCCCGTCCCAAACGCCGATCACCTTGACCCGGTCGCCCTCATTGACTTCGGTCCACAGCGTCTTGCCGAGCCGGCCGGCGTTGTGGGCGATAAGGCCGGTAGCCGCGGCGAGGATGTGCGGCGTGGATCGGTAATTTTGCTCGAGCCGGATGACTTTCGCGCCGGCGAAGTCCTGCTCGAAGCGAAGGATGTTGGCCACCTCGGCCCCACGCCAGCTATAGATCGACTGGTCGTCATCGCCGACGCAGCACAGGTTGCGTCTCGGCTCCGCGAGCAGCTTCAGCCAGTCGTACTGCGACGCATTGGTGTCCTGATACTCGTCGACCAGAATGTAGCGGTAGCGTTCGCGGTAGGCCTCGAGCACGTCGGCGTGGCCGCGGAAGATGGTCAACATGTGCAGCAGGAGGTCGCCGAAGTCGCAGGCGTTCAGGGCGCGCAGGCGATCCTGGTAGGCGGCATAAAGCTCCTGGCCTCGACCGTTCGCGAACGCTTCGGCATCGGCCGGGCTGAGCTGCGCCGGCGTCAGGCCCTTGTTCTTCCACTGGTCGATCAGCCCTGCCAGCTGGCGCGCCGGCCAGCGCTTCTCGTCGAGGTTCGAGGCGCTGATCAGCTGCTTCAGCAGCCGCAGCTGATCGTCGGTGTCGAGGATGGTGAAGTTGGACTGGAGCCCCACCAGCTCCGCATGGCTGCGCAGCATACGTGCCGCGACGCTGTGGAAGGTACCGAGCCAGGGCATTCCCTCGACCGCTCCGCCGGTGATCGCCGAGACGCGCTCCTTCATCTCGCGCGCGGCCTTGTTGGTGAAGGTGACGGCGAGGATCTGGCTCGGCCAGGCTTTGCGCGTCGCGATCAGGTGGGCGAGGCGGGCGGTCAGTGCGGCGGTCTTGCCCGTGCCCGCGCCGGCCAGGACGAGCACTGGGCCCTCAGTCGTCAGCACCGCCTCGCGCTGCGGCGGGTTGAGGCCTGCCAGGTAGGGAGGTTCGGACGCGGGGACGGCGGATTCGGGCACGGGCCGGAACTAGGCACCTGGGAACGAAACGGCAACTGCGGGACGGCTTGCGCCGATGGTCGAAAGGTCTTTGACGCATCGACTCGTCAGGCTGGCGGAACCTCCGCGAGCGAAATCATGACTTACGCCCGATATCCCCGTTATCCACAGGTGTTGGGCCTCATTTTTCCCTTTGCGCGACTCGGATTCATTGTGCAGGTTCAATTCGTGATCGGGACGGAAGTCCCCGCCTCCCCAGAAAGCCGGCAACGGCAAGACGGTGCGGCAGGCGACGGAAGGACCGATCTCCACCGGATGGCGATGAGGCGGGCTTAGGCCCAAGTCGGACCAACCGGAAGAGGCGCCGGAAGAGTTGGTCTTCCTGACGCAGTTCGCGGCTCCCCCTGGGGGGCAGGCGACGCGGAGGGGTCAACCCAAGAAGGGCCGCAGAAGATCGAGAACCCGATTTCGGTCGGGACCACGATTGGAAGCGACGCCTGATCTGGTGAGCCAGGATCGAGTAGCGGAGGGTCTTCGGACCGTCAGGCTAGCGAACACCGGCAGATCCAAGGTCGGCGCAGATGGGGGCTGGCAGCAATGCCGGCCCCCATTTCTATTTGCGCGGACCCATCGAGTTGCGCGGACCCATCGAGCGGCTCGCCACCGCCGCCAGGCTGATTTCCTCACAGTGTGGATACCTCTTCACCGCGCGCGCAGTGCGCGAGTTCGGGTTGTTGGGACAAAAAGGAGGCGGCGGTGCTGGCCGGCCCGCCGCCTCACACCCCGCCGGGAACGATCAATCGGCAGGGTCACACAATAGCAAACGCGCGGATCGTTACGGAGATGCACGGTTCGGCTCGAAAGCTCGGCATTTCGTCGAACTGATAGTGAGTCGCGATTTGCCTTTCGCTGACGCAGACCTCGACAAGCCTTTGCCGCCCGGCGATGGACCCCCGTGGCGAGCGGGTCAAAAGCATATTGGCAGCTCATCCGGGCTGGGAAGGTGGAAACAAGGACGGACAGCCATTGGTCGAACGACGTCGGGCCACCTACTGGCGGACCTGACGAGGGCGCGTTAAGCCCGTCCCGAAGAGATTTTCCAAGGAGGAAGCTATGCGGACGATCATCCTGGCAGGCTTATTGACGGCGATGGTCCCGACAGGCGCCTGGGCCGAACCGGCGGATGTTGCTGGAGCAGTTGCAGCGAGCGCGTCCCGGACCGAAGCCAACGTCAAGCTCGACGAATCCCGCAAGCCGGCAGAGGTGCTGAACTTCTTCGGCCTCGAGAAGGGCATGCGGGTGCTCGATATGTTCGGGGCCAACCAATATTGGGCCGAGATAATTGCGCCCGCCGTTGGGCCGGATGGTTTTGTGGTGGTCTGGCAGCCCAACCAATTCCTCAATGACAAGCGACGCGCGACCTTCGCCGAATTCTCGGGCAGGCAGAAGAACGTCATGATGATCAACAGCCCGTTCGAGCAGCCTTCGATTGGGGCCAATGCCTACGACTTCATCCTCATGAACCTCGACTATCACGATGTTTATTGGGAAAGCGCCGAACGAAAGATCAGCCGGATGGAGCCGGATGCCTGGTTGCAGCGGCTCTTCGCGGCGGCCAAACCCGGCGCAATCGTCGGCATCATCGATCATGCCGCAACGCCGGGCGGCGATACTCGCGCGTCCGTCGAGAAACTGCACCGGATCGATCCGGCAGTGGTCAAGGCCGACTTCCAGCGCGCCGGCTTCGTGCTCGAGGCGGAGAGCGATATGCTGAAGAATCCGGCCGACGACCACAGCCTCAACGTGTTCGACGACAAGATTCGCGGGAAGACCGACCGCTTCGTCTTCAAATTCCGCAAGCCGCAATGACGGCAGACAGCAAGCGAGCCACCTGGCTGGTTCTCGGCGCCCTGGTCGCCGGGCTATTGCTGGGCGCCCTGTCCAATCAGGCAGGCGCCATTCGCGAACCGCTCATAACCGTCGCCTCGACGGTCGGCGGGCTGTGGCTCGATGCATTGAAGATGACGGTCATTCCGCTGATCATCTCCTTGCTGGTGACGGGCGTGGTATCGGGCGCCGACCAGGCACGGGCGGGTCGCGTCGCGGCGAAGTCGGTGGTCTGCTTCGTGATTGTCCTGACCAGCTCGGCCGCCTTCGGGGCGCTGGCCATGCCGTTGCTGCTCGAAACTTTTCCGCTTCCGGCAAGCTCGGCCGAAGCGCTTCGCGCCGGATTGGCCACCGTCGACAGTGCTGCTGCCGCGGCCTCCGTGCCGACCGTCCAGGATTGGTTGCGGAGCCTCATTCCGACCAATCCGATCGCCGCCGCGGCCGAGGACAAGGTGCTGGCGCTGGTCGTCTTCACCGCCATCTTTGCCTTTGCCGTCACCCGGATCGGAGCCGAGGAGCGCCAGTTGGTGGGCCGCTTCTTCAAGGGCATCCAGGACGCCATGCTGGTGGTCGTTGGCTGGGTGCTGTGGCTTGCGCCAATCGGCGTGTTCGGCCTGGCTTTTTCGGTTGGCGCCGGCGCTGGCGGCGCCGCGTTCGGCGCGGTTGTCCACTATGTGGTGCTCGTGTCGCTGGTCGGAATAGTCGTGACCCTGGCTGCCTATGTCGCGGCGATGATCCTCACCGGCTGGAAGATGTCGGACTTTGTCCGGGCGATGATCCCGCCGCAGGCGGTAGCCATCTCGACCCAGTCGAGCCTCGCATCACTCCCCGCGATGCTCGATGCCGCCAAGCAGCTCAGGATCCCGCAGCGGAACGCGGACGTGACGCTTCCGCTGGCCGTCGCACTGTTCCGCGCGACCGGGCCGGCCATGAACATCGCGGTGGCCATCTATGTCGCCTATTGGATGGGAGTGGAGCTTCACGCCGGCAACCTGATCGCCGGCTTTGCGGTTGCCGCGGTGGCTAGCTACTGGGCGGTGAGCCTGCCGGGTGCCTTGTCGTTCGTGACGTCGATCGCCCCGATCGCGCTGGCGATGGGCGTGCCGATTGAACCGCTGGCGCTGCTGATCGCGGTCGAGGTGCTGCCCGACATCACGCGGACTCTTGGCAATGTCACATGGGACGTCACGGCCGCGGGAATCGCATCTCGGGCCGAACGGGACGAACCTGCTCAATCCTAGGTCGACCGTTGGTCGCCATTGCATGGCTGTTCGTCAGTTGGACCGCAATTGGTCGATCACCCGAGGATTCCCGTCGAGGGAGACATGCAAGCGGGGCCTTTTCGCGCTCTTATCGATCGGCGGCGCGAGTGGAGGGAAGACCCCTGACATCCCGACCCTCCTTCGCGTCGCACCCTCAGGCACGCAAAGGCGAGCGCTTATCGCCCAGCGATAGCGCGGACCTGGTCGGCGTAGAGGCGGCCCACCGGCTGCTCATTGCCATCGGCCAGCCGGGCGATCCAGCGGCCCGAGGCATTGCGGCTGAACCCGGCGATGAAATTGCGCCGAACGATCGCCGAGCGATGCAGCCGCACGAACAATTCCGGATCGAGCCCTTCTTCCAGGGCCGCCATCGAATGGTGGATTAGCCAGCTGCGCTTGGCGACGTGGAGCCGCATATAATCGCGTTCCGCTGTCACGCGGTCGATGTCGCGCGCGGCGATTCGGACCAGGCCCGACAGGTCCGACGCCCAGAATTCCTCGAGCCAGGGCGATGTTGGCGCAACCGGCGCTTCTTCCGGGGGCTGCTCGGCCCGGGCGATCAGATAGGCACGAGCCCGATCGATCGAACGGGCCAGCCGTTCGGCATCGACCGGCTTCATCAGATAATCGATCGCGGCGACATCAAACGCGGCGACCGCAAACTGATCGAAGGCGGTGACGAACACGACCGCGGGCGATTCACCGGAACGCGACAAGGCGCGTGCAACCTCGATCCCGTCCAGACCCGGCATCGCTATATCGAGCAGGACCAGGTTCGGGTTCAGCGCCTCGGCCATCCGCACGGCACTTTCGCCGTCATGAGCCGTGCCGACCAGATGCACGCCCTCGATACGGGCGAGCATCATCTGCAACCGCTCTGCTGCGAGCGGCTCATCGTCGGCAATCAGGATTTTCAGCTGATTCTCGTCAGTCATCTTCTTCCAATGGCATGGCGAGCGAAACTTCGTAACCGCCTTCGATCGGACCGAAGCGGCAATCGGCGCGTTTTCCGAAATGGGCCTGGAGCCGCTGGCATACGTTCGACAGCCCAAGTCCGGTACCAGTGTGGGCCGGAATGGGTTTGACCTTCCTGGTCGCGCCGCCGACCGCGCGGTTGATGACGTCCAGCTGCATCCGCCCTCCGTCAAGATGGCGCGCCCGGATCGAAAGCTTCACCCTGGCAGTGGTCTGCGATACGCCATATTTAATCGCGTTTTCGATCAACGGTTGCAGCAGCAGCGCCGGGACGCGCGCATGCTCGAGCTGTTCGGGAATGTCGATTTCGACTTCCAGCCGGTCTGGGAAGCGGACTTTTTCAATGTCGAGGTAGAGGCGCTGCAGGGCGATCTCTTCGGCCAGGCTCACATCCGCCGACGGATCGACGGACAGGCTGGTGCGGAAAAAAGTCGACAGCGCCATCAGCATCTCTTCGGCCTGGTCGGACCGGCCCGACATGACCAGTGAGGAGAGGCTGTTCAGGGTGTTGAACAGAAAGTGCGGGTTGACCTGGTATCGGAGCGCACGGACCTGCGCAGCATGCGCCGCGGTCTCGGCCTCGGCCAGCCTGAGCTCCGTCACACGAGTACGGTGCTGCTGGGTCATGGCGATGAAGAAGGCGCACCATGCGGCGAGCAGGAAGTACCAGGTGACCGTGCCGTCAGCGATCAGTCGGGGGTATTTGTCGGCAATCAGCTCCTTCATCGGCGGCAGGGTCGACCTGCAATTCGTCACCGTCGTCCTGGACGATCCGGATGACGTTGCCGCGCTGGACGATGGCGACCCCCTCCTGGGTCATGATCTTACTGGCTGGCGCGATCGGATCCGTCCAGGTCGAGGTCGTCATGATCAGACCCACCACCGACATTATCAAAGCCGCCGGCAAGGCCGCGATGGCAGCGACAATCGCCATGCGGCGAATACTGGCGTCGCGGGCGAACAGCCTGATTGCCACATAGATCAGGAAGGTTAGCGCGAGGCCGAGTGCGGCGTTGATCGAGCGGTAGCCGATTGCGGTGGCCGCTTCGGGATCGAACAAGCCGCGCAGCAGCACCGTGACCAGATAGAATGCCCAGAAGCCGATGATCGACTGGGTGGCCAGACGCCAGTCGGCGAAGCGGCCCTGGGCGGAGAATGGTGAAACTCGGTTCATGTCCGGCTCCATTAGGGACTCTTGCTGCGAAACCACAATGTCACGCTTGTCCGTTGGCAGACGCGCACCGCCAATCGGTCGAACATTTCGTCGGCGCGGCGTGGAACGGCGACGTTGCGGCCTCGTTCTTGAAGTGAAACTGAATCCAGGAAGTCCAGCCATGACGGATCACAAAACGGATCAGAAGAACCCCGGCAAACAGTCGCCGCCGCCAACGCTTGTCGGGCGACCCCGATCGGGCGATCGAACTCAAGGTCAAGAAGCATCCCGAGGACAAGGATGCCAAGGTCGACCTCGGCAGCGACGAATCGATGGATGCGTCGGACCCTAGCTCGGCGGCGCAACCGGGCAATTCGAGCGAGCCGGTGCCTTCCTCGGGATTTCCGGAAAAGTCTTCGGAAAAGTGACGGGGACGCAACAATTTAGCGTCTGACCCGATTTCACGTTCTCTGATCGTGCCCTGAAAAACACAGCTGCCTAAAAGAAGTGGGCCGCGTGAGAATTTTACATTGCGACCCGGACTCCCCTTTGATTTAATGTGAATGGGGGGTGGGATTTTGGTTAAGAGATTGGCAACCCAATCGGCCGCATGATCCTGCCTAAGGTTAAAGGAGTTGGGGATCATGTCGACCAGGACGAGTCAGCCAGCCGGAGGCGCGCTGCTCATTTCGGAGATCAAGGAGTTTGCTTCCTTTCCGAAAGCCACACAGCGTTACATTCGCCGTTCTCTAGATGTTGCCTACGGTCGTTCGGATCCGCTTGAAACCTGGGCCCGTGACGAAATCGAAGCTGCGGCGATCAGCGCCCAGGCTCGTTTCTACAAGCAGATCGACCATCTCCGCATGCAAATCCCGGACGATAGCGGTCTCGACATGATCGAGCCGTTCCTGGGCATGCTGGTTACCCTTGCTGCATTCGACCTGGGTCAGGATCGCCTGCAGAATTTCGCTGCCTTTCGCTTCCTCTACGAGCGCCTGCTCGGCGCGAGTGTCCGGCCGTGGCTGCCTTCGGCATTCTGCGCCGCGGCCGCCCTGCCTCATTTGCACCCCGATCGGCGCCGAGTCCTGCTCCAATCGATCAGCGAAAGCGCCGCGACGGCGCCAGGCTGGTCGACCCGCGAGCCGGTGTTCTGGCCGGAGTGGGTCGAAAAGGTCGACGTCGCCGCCGCCGCCTAGGCCGGCGTTTTCACCGTAGGAAAGATTTCGGCGAGCTGGGCAAGGCTGCTGCGCGCATCCTGGTGATGCACGAAAATGCCGCCTGCGACCTCCCATTTCTCGCGATGGTCGGCACGATCGTCGACCAGGATGTCGGCGCCTTTCATGTGGCGATATTTGTCGCGCGCCATGCAGGTGATGATATGCGTGCCGGGGAAATGCTCTTCGGCCCAGCGGACCTTCTGTGGTGCGGCCCAATTGCCCAACGGCAGCCCGGTCAGGATAATCGGCTCAAGATGCGCCACCGCGTCGAACAATTGGCGCGCATCGGGCATCAGCGGCAGGCGCGCGTAAAAATCGCGCGCGCGGGCAATCCGCCGCCAGAACTCGCGTTTTCCAAAGCGATCTTCGAAGGCGCGGGACGACATGCCGAGCACTTCGGCCGCGCCCGCATCGAAGTCAGCGAGCACCCCGTCACAGTCGAGGAATAGCTGGCGCTCCATCAGAAGCGCGCCGGCTCGACTTTGACCGGGACAGGCTGCTCGAACGTGGTCCAGCCACGTTCTTTCAGCAGGTCATTGCTTTCTCGAGCACTGCGCCCCTTGGACTTGTCGAGCGACCAGGTGATGTGAAAGGTCGAGCCATCCGGGCGATCGGCCGTGCCGTCGATCGTCACCACCAAACATTCCAGGCTCTCTCCGTCATCGGCTCGCCCGACGATCGCGGCGCTCGACGGGCGGCGGAAGCGGGCTGGCCTCCGCGCCCGTCTGCAGCGTCACGTGATCGGCAATCGAGTCGGGGTATCTTCGCCGGAAACCGCCGCAGCAGCTGATCGCGATGTTCGCGATCGATCTTCCAGCCGATGACGCTTCCGGGCCTGGCCATGGCATATCAATCGCCGACGCGGGTGCCGGTTCCTAGCTGATCAACCAGTGCGGCCGCGAACTCGCTCAGCGTGTCGTCACGCGCGCCGAGGATGGCGAGGCGATCGCCGGGGGCTGCCTGCTGCAACAGCTTTTGGCCGATCGCGGCGCGTTCGGGGATATGCTCGGCATGGCCGCCTGCCCGATTGATCGCTTCCGCGAGCCAATCAGATCCGTGCGACCGGTCGACTGTTCCGCCATGGTAGACGGGATCGGGCAGGTACAGGTGATCCCCCTCGCGCATGCCCGAGGCGAAAGTTTGCGCCAATTGCCCGCCCATCTTCGCCAGGGGACCGTAGCCGTGCGGCTGGAACATGATCAGCAGTCGGCCCGGCTGCGCGGTCAGCGTCGCCAGTGTTGCGGCGATCTTGTCGGGGTTATGAGCGAAGTCGTCGATTACCGTGACGCCGCCGGCCACGCCGACCTTTTCCAGTCGCCGCCGAAGGCCGGCAAAGCGGCCGAGCACGGCAACCGCATCCGACAGCGAAATCCCGATCGTCCGAACCGCGGCCAGCGCCGCCAGCGCATTCAACGCATTATGGCGGCCGGGCGTGGCGAGGGTCACCTCGTGAATTTCATCGCCCGCCTGCACCGTGAAGCGGACCCCGTCGGGCTGCAGCTCGAGGTTGCGGCCGACCAGGGTCGCAGCCGGGCTGTCGAAACCGAAGCCGACAACCGATCGGTTGGCAAGCTGTCCGCGAGCAGCCGGCTTTCCGGATCGTCGAGGTTCACCACCGCCTTGTCGGCGGCGGCCAGAAAACCGGCGAACAGCGACCTCAGTTCGTCCATTTCCTTGTGATCGAGGCTGATGTTGCACAGCACCGCAACGCTTGGGCGATAGAGCGCGATGGAGCCGTCGCTTTCGTCGACTTCGCTGACGAACAGCTCAGGATCGCCGACCAGTGCCGAGGCGAAGGGCGATCCGGGCGATGCGAAATTCTTCATCACCGCGCCATTCATTACCGTCGGCTGGCGGTGCAGCGCGTGAAGGATCCATCCGATCATGCCGGTAACCGTCGACTTGCCGCTGGTGCCGCCGACGGCGATGCTTCTTTTGCGCCGTGTTGAGCAGCTGCGCCAGCAATTGCGGGCGAGTGATGCGATCGAGCCCAAGCTCGTTGGCACGAACGACGTCGGGCATGGTCTCCTCGACGGCCGCCGAGGTAACCAGCGTCATCCCGTCCTTAAGTCCAGTGCCGTCCTGCGGCGCCAGGCCGATGCCCAGCGAGCGCAGATATTCGAACTTGTTGCCGAGGCGGCCGGCATCGAGCGACCGGTCGGAGCCGGTGACGCGTGCACCTCCGGCCCGCAAGATGGCGGCGAGGGGCAGCATCCCGCTGCCGCCGATTCCGCAGAAGAAATATTGGGTGGTCATTGGCGCGTGGCCTAGGCGGGGACGTGGCCATGTGCAATTGATGGCACGCATGAAAATTGCCGTCGTCGCGCCGAGCTGCTCCTTGAGGTCCGAGGCTGCCGATGCCGTCATGGCGATTGCCGCGGCGCGAGGCGATGCCGAGCTGGTGATCCATCCGCAATGTTTTTTCAGCGATGGCCATTTTGCCGGATCCGATGATGCGCGGCTGGAGGCGCTGCGCGAAACAATGGCGGACGAGCAATATCAGGCAGTCTGGTTTGCGCGTGGCGGATATGGATCCAATCGTATTGCCGAGGCCGCGGCAGCCGATCTGCCTCCGGCCGCGCGACGCAAGACCTATCTCGGCTATTCCGACGCCGGTTTTCTTCTCGCGGCTTTTCACAAGGCGGGGCTCGATGTCGCCCACGGTCCGATGGTCCAGGACGTTGCGAGGCAAGGGGGCGAAGCAGCCATCCATCGTGCGCTGGATTGGCTGGTTCGTCGGGACGAGGCAGCGCTGGAGCCCGGCTTGAGGGCCGGCAAGCGGGCGATGGCCTTCAATCTCACCGTCCTTTCGAACCTGCTGGGTACGGCGATCGAGCCGGATTTCAGCGGCGCCGAATTGCTGATCGAGGATGTGGCCGAGCATGAATATCGGATCGACCGGGCAATGTTCCATGTCACCGCAAGTCCGGCCATCGGCCGCGCGTCGGCCATCCGCATGGGTCGAATGAGCGACATTCCGGACAATGATCCGGTTTTCGGGAGCGACGCCGAAATCGATCGTTCGGGACTGGTGCCAACGAGCCGGAATCCCCTTCGCAGGCCATGCCGACATCGGTCATGACGCGGCCAATCGGGTCGTTCCGTTCAAACTTCTGTCAAATTAACCATTTTCAGGCGCGTCTCCCTCTTGCACACGGAGGGGAATCGCGCTCTATCTCTCTCTTAGAACAACAGGAGGGCCAAATGGCAAAAGGGACTGGTCGTAAAGCAGGTGGCGGACTTGCCCGCCCCGTAACCCCGTCGTCGGATCTGGCCGCGATCGTGGGTTCGAGCCCGCTGCCGCGTAGCGAGGTCGTGTCGAAGGTTTGGGATCATATTCGCAAGAACAACCTGCAAAACCCGAATAACAAGCGGGAAATCCTTGCAGATGACAAGCTGCGCAAGGTCTTTGGCACCGACAAGTGCACCATGTTCGAGATGAACAAGCATCTGTCGAAGCATCTGAGCTAGTTCGCTCGCCGCCTTTAGCGCGGCAGGCGAATAGGAGGGGCCCCGGCATGACCGGGGCCCCTTTTTCGTTTGGGGAGTCGAGTCGCATTTTATCGGCAAAGTCGCCAGCCCAGCGACCCTCGATCCGCCTGGTCCAAATGAAAATGATCCGCGTGGGCGCGATTATAGTCGGGCGACAGCACCGTCGCGAACAGCTCGCAGGCGCCGTCGCGGACTTCGCGAAGAAACGCAGCCTTTTCAGGATCGCCGCGCCAGTCCTGAAGCACGGTTACTTGGCGGCCATTGGCCAGGCGGAATCCGAGTATGTCGATCGCGTCGGCGGTGGCATGCTCGCTGAACGGCCCTTCCGCTTTCCCATACAGCCGGCGGCAGCTGTAACTGCCGGCATGATCGATCCGAATGACCCGGGTCCGGAAATGGCGCCGTGCCGCGGGCTGGACGACGTCACGCTCCCACAAGGTCAATGCCGCAGCGACCGGGCAGGAGGCGATCAGGCCATCGGGCGCATAGTTGATGGAGCGGCCGCTTTCAGGCCGGATCCGCACGCCGTCGGCGAACCTGCAGCGCGGGTCGTCGGGCATCGGCTGCTGGAACGGCACTTCGGCCAGTCGCGCGTCACGCAGCAACCCAAGGCAGGCGCGAGGATCGTCGGCCAGCGCCGCAAGCTTGATCCCGGTGAACGGGCCAATCGGATCCTTCAGGCGGAGATCGGTCCACGGAAAACGTTCGGGATGTTCGCGTTCAAACCGCTTGAATTCCGGCCAGCCGAAGATCGCTGCCAATGTGACCAACGCCAGGACGACCCAGCAGCCGACCGGCCGCTGCCGCCGCCTAGGCACGGAAGGCAGTGGCCAGCGGCTCGGAAATCACCGGATAGCCTCGGCCTTCGGGAATCGTGACGTAAGGCTGGCCATCGACTTCCTCGACCCATGGGATGATCGTGTCGATCGGATGTGCGCGGGCGTCAGCCAGCAGGGAATCGAAGCTGCCATGCTGGGCCAGCCGCTCCAGATTCCGCTTGGTCGGAAAGATGGCTGTGGCGTCACCATCGGCGATCCGGTCGAGCATTTGGCCGGGACCAGCCCATTCCGCGGCGATGCACTCTCCTTCCTGGGGGCATGGAATCCATTCCCCGATCGGGGCAGCGGCAACGTAAAACAAAGTATCGAATTTCCGTGGTTGCTTGAACGCCGGCATCCAGCGGGCAAACGGCGTCAAGGCATCCAGATCGAGTTCCAGCCCATTCGTGTTGAGGATCTCGGCGAGCTCGGCACCGGAATGCAATGCTGTCTGGATTTCCAGGCCGAGGCGCCGGATCGATCTTTCCCTTTACGGCCGGCGCGACGCCCGTTTCCTCGATCGTCTCGCGAATCGCGGTCACCTTCGCCGCGTCATGGGGGCGACCCAGCGCCGCCGCGAGATCGCAGTCAACCTGATCGACGCGCCCTCCTGGAAAGACGATTGCTCCGGCCGCGAAGGCCATGCGGGCCGAGCGCTGGACCACCAGTATCTCGGGGCCGCCCGCCAGGTCGCGCCACAGGACGAGCGTTGCTGCAGGAATGGCCTCGTCGCTCATGGCTCCGCTCGTAGCAGGATCACCGATGCAAGAAAGGGCCGGCAGCCTTTCGGCGCCGGCCCTTCCCGTTCCACCCCGGTTGCGGAGGCAGAATATGGATTACATGGCGTTGACGTTGGCCGCGTTGACGTCGGCCTCGTCGATCGCCTCTTCCTTGGCCTCGCCGGTCTCTTCCAGGGCATCGGCCTGGGCTTCGAGATTGGCGGCTTCTGCGCCAGTGGCGTTGTCAGCGGCGGCTTCGAGGTTATCGGCCGCGGCTTCATAGTTGTCGGCGACGTTGTCGCCGGCCGCGTCGTCGCCTTGACCACCGCAAGCGGCGAGGGCGAGGGTGGCGGCACCAACGAGCGCGAACGAAAGCTTCTTCATAGAAATCCCCTTTTTCAACGTGGTGGCGAAATTTTTGGCCAACAGTGACCGCTTCTAACGCAACCAACTCCAAGACGGTTCCGAAACGGACGACATTTTGTCAATCGGTTGCATCGAAGAAAGGGCTCACCTATCTTAGGAAAGCCGGGCAACCGGCTATGTCGGTAGACTATCGGGTGGAATAGGCATTTCGGACCCGGGGGGCAGTACCCCGGCGCCTCCACCACCAGCGGCGAAGCGTGAAACGATGATTTCCGCCGCTGCTGATGGGGGCGAAACAGGATCGACGAGTGCAATAAAGTCCCGGTTGCCGATCGGATTGAGCCACCGCAACGGCTCATTCACACAAGTGCCAACGATAACGAGGCGCTCGCTATTGCTGCGTAACTAAGGGCCTAACGGTCTGAAGTTACAAAGCTAAAGCGCGGTTGGACCCCACCGGGCAACAGAAGGGGATTCCAGCGGTACGGGGAGCACCGGGCAACAGAAGCTCCCCACCTTCCTTTCATCGAAAGCCAGATTGCCTTTCCTTTTGTGCGCTGCCACCGTTCGGGCACATTCCAGGGAGGGATTTTTCCATGCGTCGATTGCTTCTGGCCGCCTTGCTGTCTGCTGCGCCGCTAGCGCTCGCGCCGGCGTCCGCTCACATCACCGCCGCGGCGATGGGCACCCCGGTGCCGAAGGAACAGCTGCTGAAGCCGCCCGCCGATGCGGTGCACTACGTCGTAGTGTCAGAAGCCGGGAAGCATGGCGATCAATGGCGTTGGCAATTGCCCGACGGGCGCACCGCCTATCGCTGGTCGCAGGAACTGCGCGGCTGGATCACCGAGATGGACCAGGTGACGACGCGTAGCCGAGGATGGATCGATCGGGGCGCTGACGATTCGCGGCGTGACGATGACCGGCGATGCTGCCGAGGAATTCAAAGTTGAGAATGGCCAGGCCAGCTGGACCAGCACCAGCGACAAGGGCACGGCGCCGGCCAAGGGCTATTATATTCCGGCCGGGGGCGTCGGGATCGCCAACGCGCCGCTGATCGAGGCTCTCGCCGCCGCGGGCGGCGCCGGGATCGACCTGCTACCGAGCGGCCATGCCAGCATGACGTTCGGTCCGGTTCAGACGATCAACGGTCCGGGCGGAGCAAAGAAGGTTCAGCTCGCATTCGTGCGAGGCGTCCTGGCCACGCCGTTCCCCGTGTGGCTCGACGAGAATAAGCGCTATTTCGGCGACGTCGGCCATCTTTCGACGATCCCGGAAGGCTATGAAGGCGCGCTCAAGCAGCTGCGCAATGCCCAGGAAGCGGCCACGGCTGCCGAGGTCAAGAAGGTCGCCGCGCAGTTCCTGACGCCGGCCGCCAAGGCGCCGGTGCTGTTCGACAATGTCCAGCTGTTCGACGCCGACAAGGGCGTGTTCGTCGCCAACCAGGCGGTGCTGGCGCAAGGCGGCAAGATCGCCGCGATCGGCGCGGCCGGATCGGTCAAGGCACCGGCCGGCGCGCGCGTGATCGATGGTGGCGGCAAGTCGCTCGTCCCTGGCATCTGGGACAGCCACATGCATATCGGCGACGATTGGGACGTGCTGTCCAACATGGCCAACGGCATGACCAGCTTCCGCAGTCCCGGCACGACGTTCGACCGCGCGGTCGATGCCGTGAAGCGTCGCGCATCGGGCGAACTGTTGATGGGAGAGCCCTTCATCTCCGTGATCATCGACAGGAAGGATCCGCTGGCGGCGCAGGGCGCGGAAGTCGTCAGCAGCGAGGCGGAAGCGATCGCCTCGGTTCGCAAGATCAAGGACGCCGGCCTGTGGGGCGTCAAATTCTACACCTCGATGAATCCGGCGTGGATCAAGCCGGCTGCCGCCGAGGCGCACCGGCTGGGCCTGCACGTCCACGGCCATGTGCCGGCGACGATGAAGCCGAGCGAGGCGGTGGCCGCCGGCTATGACGAGCTCACCCACCTGAACTTCGTCGTGATGGAATCCATGCCCAAGGAGGTGATCGACAAGGCCAATACAAGGCAGCGGATGGAAGGGCCGGCGCGCTTCTTCAAGGACGTCGACCTCGACGGACCGCTGATGAAAGGATTCATCGCCGACCTCGCCCAGCGCAAGACGATCGTCGACCCGACGATCGTGATCTTCGAAAGCCTGCTCGCCCAGGACGGCGGTACGCCGCATCCGGCGTATGCGCCCTACATGGGCATCATATCTCCGGTGCTGGAGCGCGCGGTGTTCACGTCCGGCGGCTATCCGCTGGTAGAGGGCTATAGCCGCGACGATTATCGCAAGAGCTACGCCAAGATGATCGACCTGGTTCGGCGGCTGCACGAAGCGGGCGTGCCGATCGTGGCCGGTACCGACGGCATGGGTATCGAGCTGATCCGCGAGCTTGAAATCTACAATCAGGCCGGCTTCTCCCCAGCCGAGGCGCTGCAGAGCGCGACGATTTTGCCGGCGCAAGGTGGTCGGTGCGGACAAGCGCACCGGATCGATCGCGATCGGCAAGGAAGCTGACATGGTGCTGGTCGACGGCGATGTGTCGAAGGAGTTGGGCGCGCTTCGCCGGGTGCTTACGGTGGTCAGCGACGGCTACGTCATGGACGGCGACGCGCTGCGGAAGGCCGCGGGGTATAGCGGCCGGCCTAAATAAGCCGTGCAGGGGAGGCGAAATGAAAAGCTGGGGTAAATTGATTGCGGTAGCAGCCTTGCCGCTCATGCTGACCGGCTGCTTATGGGGTCCAGGCAAGTTCACTTCGGAGCTTGCGCTCAACAAGGCCGGCACCTTCGCGCTCGATTATCGCGGCGAGATCATGATGCAGATCCCGGACGACAAGCCAGTTCCGGTGCCTTGGGAAGATTCCATGATCCGGTGCCATGAGGATGGCCGGATCGAGCGCAGGGTAGGCCAGGACGAGGCGGTTCCAGCCGACGATATCCGGCCCTGTACGCCTGTCGAAATCGCGAGCGAAAGAGCGAAATACCAAAAGGAAGAAGCCGACAAGCTCGCGCAGCATGCTCTCAAATCCGAACAAATGGCCAAGATGTTTGGCCTGCCGGGCATGGAAGACGAAACCAACCGGCGGTTGGCAGCGACCTTGATGAAGCATGCCGGCTGGCGGTCGGTCACGTACAAGGGCAAGGGCGTGTTCGACGTCGACTATCATTTCGAGGGCCGCCTGACCCAGGACTTCGCCTTCCCTATGATGCCGGATTCCAACTTCGTCGTCCCCTTCATCATGCTGCGCCGGCGCAACGACGGGTCGGTGGTGGTTACCGCTCCGGCGCTGACCGGTGGGTCCGGACCATTCACCGCGCAAGCAAAGCTGATGGGCCTGCCGAGCAAGGGACCCGATACCCCGGTTTCGCACGCTCAAGGGAGGTTCTCCGTCACCACGGACGGCGAAATCCTGACCAACAATAGCGAGGAGGGGCCGGTGACCGCCCAGGGCCGACGCCAACTTCATTGGGACGTCGGCCCAAGTTCCGCCAAGGTGCCGGAAACGATGGTAAGACTTTAGTTCTGGGGAATCGCCCGTACGGCTAGCAGCTTCCATTGGCTGCGTCCCGGACCACCGAGGTCACGTTGCGGAAGGTGCGAGCGAGCAGCTGTCCGGTCAGCCGCAGCTGTACCAACAGGCGCGAACGTCTGGATCGACCGATTGTCCTGATCAGCGTTTGCGAAGCTCGTCCCGGATCTCCGTCAGCAATTCGACCTCGCTGGGGCCGCTTGGCCCGTCCTCGGCTTTCTTCACCATTCGGTTGGCCGTGCGCACCAGCAGGAAGATGATGAAGGCGAGGATCAGGAAGTTGATCACCACCGTAAGGAACTGCCCCCACCCAAGCACGGCGACACCTGCTTCCTTGAGCGCGGCATAGCTGTTGGGATCGCCCTTGAACGTCTCCGGGATCGGGCCCAGCAGGACGAAATAGTTGGCAAAATCCAGGCCACCGAAAATCGCGCCGACGACCGGCATGACGATGTCGCCGGTGAGGCTGGTGGTGATCAGGGCGAAAGCGCCGCCGATGATCACCGCAACCGCGAGGTCGAGCACATTCCCTTTGGCGATGAAGGCTTTGAATTCCGCAAGCATCGCATCCCCCAGTTAAGCGTTAAGCCGCACAAAGCTGCATCGTTTCGCCCCCGATTGAAAGGGACGATGCGGTGTCCTACTTTGCTAGTTCACCAGTTTGGGGAGATGACATGACCAGCCTTCGCCGTTTCGGAATGCTCGCGCCGCTCGCCGCTTTGAGCCTGGCCGGCTGCGGCCTCAACTCGGTCCCTACGGCCGAGGAGAATGTCAACGCCAAATGGGGCAATGTGCAGAGCGAATATCAGCGCCGCGCAGACCTGATCCCGAACCTGGTGGAGACGGTCAAGGGCTATGCGAACCAGGAGCGCGAGGTGCTGACCGAAGTCACCAATGCGAGAGCCCGTGCGACCAGCGTCAATCTGACCGCCGATGATCTCGATGATCCAGCCAAGGTCCGCGCGTTCAACGATGCGCAAAGCCAGTTGGGCGGCTCGCTTGGCCGGCTGCTGGCGACGTTCGAGGCCTATCCGGACCTGAAATCCAACCAGAATTTCCTGACCCTCCAGAGCCAGATCGAAGGAACCGAGAATTCGATCCTGGTAGCGCGGCGTGACTATAACGAGGCCGTGCAGGGCTATAACACCCGCATTCGCACCTTCCCGGACGCGATCGGGGCCAAGATATTCTATGGCGCCAAGCCAAAGGTGCCGTTCGAGGCAGCGGCCGGGTCGCAGGAAGCCCCCAAAGTCGACTTCAATACCGCGGGCTGACGTGATCCGCTTCCTGGCCGGCTTGTGGCTGGCGGTGCTGCTTGCCGCCGCCCCGGCCCATGCCCAGACCTTTCCGAAGCTGACCGGCCGGGTGGTCGACCAGGCAGGGCTGCTCAGTCCCGCGCAGGTGGTCGACCTATCGTCCAAGTCCGAATCGCTCGAGGCGCGAACCGGGCGGCAATTCGTCGTCGCCACGGTGAAGAGCCTCGAAGGGAGGACGATCGAGGATTACGGTTACCGTCTGGGCCGCGAGTGGGGGATCGGGAATGAACAGAAGGATGACGGGGTTATCCTGCTGGTCGCTCCCGCCGAACGGAAAGTGCGGATTGAAACCGGCTATGGCGCGCGCGTCTTCCTGACCGACGCGGTGTCCAGCGTCATCATCCGCAATAGCATCCTGCCGCGGTTCAAGGCCGGTGACCTGGCCGGCGGGATTACTGCGGGTGCGGACCAGATCATTTCCATGATGGAGCTTCCGCCTGCCGAGGCAGCGAAGCGCGCGCAGGAGATCGGCGCACGCGAGACCCGAAGGCAAAACGCAGGCATCAATCCCATCCCGATCCTTTTCATCATCATCGTATTCTTCGTCATCATCGGCTCAATCGCCCGCGCAGCCGGAGGACGGCGCTACCATGGAAAGGGTCGCCGACGGCGGGGCCTCGACAGTGGCGACGTCGCGGTCATTCTCTGGGGGCTGGATGCGCTCAGTCGCGGCGGCCGTGGCGGCGGCTGGGGCGGAGGCGGTGGATGGGGCGGCGGCGGCGGCGGCTTCGGCGGCTTTTCGGGCGGCGGCGGATCGTTCGGCGGCGGCGGCGCTTCGGGGGGATGGTGATGTACGATCTGACAGCCGAGGATCATGAGCGAGTGAGCTTGGCAATTGCGGCCGCCGAAGCCAAAAGTGACGGCGAAATCATCGCCATCACTGCCGACCAGTCCGATGCTTACCACGATGTGGGGCTTCACTGGGCCGTGCTGGCAATGGTCGCGGTGCTGGCCTTCTTCGCCGCCATGCCGCAGCAATTGGTGCAGTGGCATGACCGGATCCAGGGTTGGTCCGCCGAGCCGGCTATGCGCGAGCTGCTGACGCTTTTGCTGTTCTTCGCCCTGCTCAAATTTCTGGCGGTGCTGTTCCTTCTGAAGTGGCGGCCCTTGCGCATGCTTCTGACGCCCGGCTCGACCAAGACTCGTCGGGTGCGGCGGCGAGCGATCATGTTGTTCAAGACCGGAGCCGAGCGGCGTACCGTCGGCCGCACCGGCATTCTGATCTACTTGTCGATGGCCGAGCATCGCGCCGAGATCATTGGCGACGAGTCCATCACCAAGGTGACAACCCCGGAGACCTGGGGCGAGGCGATGGCGGCACTGCTCACCCATGTGAAGGCAGGAAGGCCGGGCGACGGCATCGTCGCGGCAGTGGAGATGATCGGCCAGGTACTGGCCGAGCATTTCCCCAAGAGCAGCGAAGACAGCAACGAAATTCCGGACAAGCTGATCGAGCTATGAGCGACCAACGCACCGTCGAGTGGGAAGGCAAGTACATCCGCATCGTGCGCGAAGGCCGCTGGGAATATGTCGAGCGGTGCGGCGGGATCCATGCGGTTGTGATCCTGGCCGAATATGAGGGCAAGGTGGTGCTGATCGAGCAGCGGCGCGTGCCGCTGGGCAATCGCAGGGCCATCGAGCTTCCGGCCGGGTTGGTCGGCGATGAGGACGACAAGGGCGTCGAGGAAACCGCGATCAAGGAACTGGAAGAAGAGACCGGATTCACCGCGGACCGGATCGAAGTGATTGGCGAGTTCTTCAGCTCTCCCGGCATGGTCTCCGAAGGCTTCACGCTGGTTCGCGCGCATGGTCTCCACAAGACCGGCGACGGCGGCGGCAACGAGCATGAGGAAATCGAGGTTCACCTCGTTCCCCCGGCGGAAATTCCGGCCTTCGTTCGGGGCAAACGTGCGGAGGGATCCGCGATCGATTCCAAGCTGCTCCTGCTGCTAGCGAGCGACATCCTCGGCTGACTCATTTCATCGACCCTGTCCGCCGCTTGTCGAATAGGTTGCGCTCCGTTCAGGGTGGACCCGCTAGGAGCGCGCAAATTTTTCCGATCCTGGGAGGGGTTACAAATTGAAGACGTTCCTGTTCGGCGGCGCGGCCGCCATTGCCATTGCCGCCGCTTCGCCGGCAATCGCCGAAGACCAAACCACCGCAGCCTCCGCCGCGACCGCCGTTGTTCCCGACAATCTCCTGCTTAAAAAGTGGACCGGGCCTTACGATGGCGTGCCGCCGTGGGACCAGGTGAAGCCGGCGCAGTTCGGCCAGGCTTTCCAGTTCGGCATCGACGAGATGCTGCGGGAGATCGACGTAATCGCAAACAATCCGGCGTATCCGAGCTTCGAGAACACCATCGAGGCGATGGAGAAGGCCGGCGAGCGGCTGGATTACGTCCAGTCGATCTTCGGCGTTTACTCCAGCAACCTGTCGACGCCCGAAGTGCAGGCGATCAACAAGGAGTGGTCGCCCAAACTGTCGGCCGCCTACGACAAGATCAACCTCAACGCGAAGCTGTTCGACCGCATCGCCAAGCTCTACGAGCACCGCGAGCATGTCGGTCTGGATGCCAAGCAGATGCGCCTGCTGACCCGCACCTACGAGGGTTTCGTTCGTCGCGGTGCCAAGCTCGACGAGGCGCAGAAAGCCCAGCTGTCCGACTATAACCAGCAGCTTGCAGCGGCCTTCTCCGACTTTAACTCCAAGCTTCTCGCCGACGAGTTGACCTACACCATCGCGAGCGAGGCTGATCTTGCCGGCGTTCCCGCCGACGTGAAGGATGCCGCCGCAGCCGCGGCCAAGGAAGCGGGCCATCCGCCAGGCAGCTTTGCCATCGCCAATACCCGGTCAGCAGTTGAGCCGGTGCTGAGCTTTGGGTCCAACCGCGCTTTTCGCGAGAAGGTGTGGAAGGCGTTCGTCCAGCGTGGCGACAATGGCAATGCCAATGACAATAACGCGCTGATCGCCAAGATCGTGAAGCTGCGCGCCGACCGCGCCAAGCTGCTTGGCTACGTGACTCACGCCGACTGGCGGATGCAGGACACCATGGCCAAATCGCCGGCCAAGGCGATGGACCTGATGATGCGGGTCTGGAAGCCGGCCGTCGCGCGGGTCCACCAGGAAGTCGCCGACATGAAGCCGTTCGCGGCCAAGGACGGCGTCACGACCATCGAGCCGTGGGACTATCGCTTCTATCAGGAGAAGGTGAGGAAGGCGAAGTACGACCTCAGCCAGGACGAGATTAAGCCCTATCTGGCGCTCGACAATCTGGTGAAGGGGATGTTCTGGTCGGCCGAGCAGCTCTACGACCTCAGGTTCGCCGAAAACACGGGCAAGGTGCCGGTCTTCCATCCGGACATTCGCACGTTTGAAGTGAGCAATGCCAAGACTGGCGAAGTGACGGGCCTATTCTATCTCGACACCTATGCCCGGCAGGGCAAGCGCTCGGGCGCCTGGGCCACGACCTATCGCAGCCGCTCCGGACTGCTCGGCGACAAGATCGTGCTTGGCTCGAACAACAATAATTTCACCAAGCCGGGCCCGGGCAAGCCCGTACTGATCAGCCTGATTGACGCGGAGACGCTCTGGCATGAGTTCGGCCACGCAATTCATTATTATCTCAGCGACGTGAAATATCCTTCGCTCGGCGGATCCCCACGAGACTTTGTTGAATATCCGAGCCAGGTGAACGAGAATTGGCTGCTGACCCGGCCGGTGCTCGACAAGTTCGCTCGCCACTACCAGACGGGCGAGGCGATGCCGGAGGCGCTGGTCAAGAAGATCGAGGCGTCGGACACCTTCAACCAGGGCTTCTCCACGGTCGAATATCTGTCCTCGGCGCTGGTCGACATGATGCTGCACACCCAGCCGGACGGCGTGGTCGACCCCGACAAGTTCGAGCGCGAGGCGCTGGCCAAGCTCGGCATGCCGAAGGAGATGGTGATGCGGCACCGGCTGCCGCAGTTCGGACACCTGTTTTCATCCGACGCCTATTCGGCCGGCTATTACAGCTACCTCTGGTCGGAGACGATGGACGCCGATACCTGGGAAGCATTCGAGGCCACCGGCAATCCATACGACCGCAAGATCGCGGACCGGTTCAGGACCTTCCTGCTGTCGACCGGAAATGAAACCGACCGGGCGGAGGCCTATCGCCAGTTCCGCAGCCGCGACCCGGACGTCGAGGCGCTGCTCAAGCGCCGAGGCTTCCCGACCAACTAGGTCGAAGCACCGGGAGGAGCTGCGGCGCGGTTCATAGCGTCCAGCTTCTCCCGCAGGCTGACATTGAAGCTGTGCTCGAGCGCGTGGCGCGCGTCGGGGTTTGCGGCGAGATAGGCGTTGAGCGAGTTGCCTTGCGCGCACCAGAAGCGTGACGGCTCGTTCAGGGTGACGGTGGCGATCGCCGCCGTCTCTCCCAAAACGGTCGCTTCGCCGACCAGCTGACCCGGTTCGATGCGCCCGACAAGCGCGCCCCGCGAATGGACTTCAGCGCTGCCCGAAGCGAGATAGTAGAGTTGCGCGGCCGGCTCGCCTTCGCGGATCAGCACTTCACCCGGGCGACCGTCGATCCAAACGCCCTGGTCGATCAACCGACGGGCCTGGGCGCGCGCCAGCCCGGCCAACGGCCCATCGAACATATTCTGTTCTTCGTGCGTGAAACGTGCGGCCTTGTTGGCGCCAATGACGCTCGATACCTGCACACCCGCGACGATCAGGATCAAGAACGGAAGGATGATCGCCAGCATGCCATGGGCGGTCATCCCGTAAAACAAGCCAAGAGCGCCGGCGATGCCGAGCGCGACATGATTGGTAAGGCGCTTTCGCGCGATCAACGCGGCCAGCACCGCTGCGAAAATGCCGATATAAACTGCCAATGCCGTCGTCATGGGCTCCCAGCCCTCCGGTCAAGCGCTGCACATATCGATCAGCACATCGAGTTGTGCCTGACAATATGCGACGATCACGCTGCGAAAAATCGTCTGCGATTTGAGACAATCACAGCCGCGCCGCCTTCAGTTGGGCCAGGGCGAGTTCCGCCAGCGGCTCGGTGAGGGCCGCCGTCGCCTCGGCATGAGCGGAAGAAGCGCTGCCCCTGGCCAGCCGTCCGCGAATACCGTGGCATATCGCCGCGAGCCGGAAGATGACGAACACCATCAGATAGTCGAGGTGGGGCAGGCCGTGCCGGCCGGTGCGCCGGCAGTAAGCGGCCACATATTCTTCCTCATGGGGGATTCCGAGCTTCGCGAAATCGACCCCTTTGAGGCCGGTGAACATGCCGGCCGGCATGCGATACATCAGCAGATGATAGACGAAGTCGGCGACCGGATCGCCGAGCGTTGACAGTTCCCAATCGAGCACGGCAGCAATGCGCGGCTCGCTCGGCGCGAATATCATATTGTCGCAGCGAAAGTCGCCGTGGACGACGCGGCTCTCGCCGCTATCGGGCGGAAGATTGTCCTTCAGCCAGGGCACCAGGCGGTCCATTGCCGGAGAGCGGCCGGCCTCGACATCGCTCTCATACTGCTTGGACCAGCGCGATACCTGGCGCTCGACGAAGCCGGTCGCGCGGCCATAATCGCCGAGGCCGATCGATTCCGGGTCGAAACTGTGCAGCCGCGCGATGGTCGCGTTCATTGCATCGAAGTGCTCAGTGCGCTCGGCCGGAGTGAGGCCGGGAAAGGTGGCATCCCACACGATCCGCCCTTCGACCAGGTCCATCACGAAGAAGGGCGTACCGATTACGTCCTCCTTTTCGCACAGGCCGTGGATGCGCGGTACGGGAAAGCCTTTCGCGCCAAGTGCGCTCATCACCCGCGCTTCGCGATCAACCGCATGCGCCCCGGGAAGCAGCTTTCCGGGGGGCTTGCGGCGGAGCACGAAGGCTCGGCCGGACGGAGTGTCGAGACGATAGGTCGGATTGGATTGGCCGCCCTTGAACTGGCTGACGGTCAGCGGACCGGAGAAGTTTTCGACATGGTCCGCCATCCATTGCTCAAGGGAAACCACGTCGAAGCGGAGGCGCTCGCTTACCTCGCGCGTACCGGTGTTGGCCTCGGTGCGGTCCATGTCGCACGGTGTAAGCTGGCTTGCGCCCGCGTCAAACCCGCGCTTAGGGCAGCGTATGACGATTACCCCGGGCTTCGATCTCGACGATTTCGTGCAGCGGGTGCTGGCTGAGGACCTCGGTGCCGGCGGGGACGTCACGTCCAAGGCAACCATCGCGGAAGATGCTTGCTTCACTGCCGAGATGAACTGCCGCGAGCCAATCGTGGTCGCCGGGCTCGACATTGCGATCGCCTTCTTCCGGGCACTCGATCCCCGGATCGAGGTTGAGCGGCTGGTAAGCGACGGCGACCGGGTCGAAGCGAGGACCATTCTGCTTCGTTTGGACGGGGAAGCCCGAGCCATGCTGACTGCCGAGCGGTCGGCACTCAATACGCTTCAGCATTTGTCGGGCATTGCCACGCTGACGCGGCGCTATGTCGATGCGATTGCTGGCACGGGCGCTACCTTGCTCGACACGCGCAAGACGATCCCGGGCCTGCGCACTCTGGAAAAATATGCTGCGCGAATGGGCGGAGCTCAAAACCACCGCATGCGGCTCGACGACGGCCTGCTGATCAAGGACAATCATGTCGGAGTTTGCGGCGGCGTAGCCAATGCGGTGCGCGCGGCACGCGACTATGGCAGCGGCTTGCTGATCCAGGTCGAGGTCGACCGGATCGACCAGATCGAGCCTGCCCTGGCGGCGGGCGCGGATCGGCTACTGCTCGACAATATGAAACCGGAAACCCTGCGGCAGGCCACGGCGTTGGTGGCGGGCCGGGTGCCCTTGGAAGCTTCCGGTGGCGTCAGCTTGGAGACGATCCGCGGGATCGCCGATACCGGGGTCGATTACATCTCGGTCGGGCGGATTACCCAGTCGGCGCCGGCGGTCGATATCGGCCTCGACTATGTGCTAAAGGACTGACCGATATTTTTTGCGCGCCAAGCTGCGCGCCCCGGCTTATAGGAGCCGCGAAGCGGTTAGGGAGATTAAGTTGTTCAAGGGCTTGAAGCCGATCCTGTACGGCGGTCGCGAAGTCTGGCCGTTGGTCGAGGGCGGCAAGGGCGTTTCGGCGACCAATCATGCCAGCTCCGGCGCATGGGCGGCTGCCGGCGGCATCGGCACCGTCTCCGCGGTCAACGCCGACAGTTACGATCCCGAAGGTCGGATCATCCCCCAGGTCTATCGGGCGCTGACCCGCCGCGAGCGTCATGAAGAACTGATCCAGTACGCGATCGACGGCGCGGTGGCCCAGGTCAAGCGAGCCTATGAGATTGCCGGGGGCAGGGGCGCGATAAACATCAACGTCCTGTGGGAGATGGGCGGCGCGCAGCGAGTGCTGCACGGCGTGCTGGAGCGTACCAAGGGCATGGTGACCGGCGTTACCTGCGGCGCAGGCATGCCCTATAAGCTCAGCGAAATCGCCGCGTCGTACGGCGTCAATTATTTGCCGATCATCTCGTCGGGCCGTGCCTTCAGCGCGCTATGGAAGAGGGCCTATTCAAAGGCCGCCGAATGGCTTGCGGCGGTGGTCTATGAGGATCCCTGGCTGGCCGGCGGGCACAATGGCCTGTCCAACGCCGAAGACCCGCGCCAGCCACAGGACCCATACCCACGGGTCAAGGCGTTGCGCGAAACGATGCGCGAGGGCGGGATTGCCGACAGCGTTCCGATCGTCATGGCCGGTGGCGTATGGCGCCTCGACGAATGGAACGACTGGATCGACAATCCCGAGCTTGGCCAGATCATGTTCCAGTTCGGCACGCGCCCGCTGTTGACGCAGGAAAGCCCGATCCCGCCGGCGTGGAAAGCTCGGTTGATGACGCTGGAGGAGGGCGACGTGCTGCTCCACCGCTTCAGCCCGACCGGCTTCTATTCCTCAGCGGTGCGCAATCCGTTCCTGCGCAGTCTCGAGGAGCGCAGCGAACGGCAGATCGCCTATACCAAGGAGGCGGTCGGCGATCATGCGTTTGAGCTCGACGTCGGGATTGGGACCAAGCGGCACTATTGGGTCACCAAGGGCGACCTTCAGCACGCCCGCGAATGGTATGGCGCCGGCTTCACCAATGCGATGAAGTCGCCGGACGACACGCTGATCTTTGTCACGCCCGAGGAAGAAAAGATGATCCGGGCCGACCAGGCGGCCTGCATGGGCTGCCTGTCGCAATGCAGTTTTTCGAGCTGGGCCGACAATGAAAAGAATTCGACGGGCCGGCTGGCCGACCCCCGCAGCTTCTGCATCCAGAAAACGCTGCAGGACATCGCCCATGGCGGGCCGGTTGAAGAGAACCTCATGTTCGCCGGTCACGCCGCCTTCCGCTTCAAGAGCGACCCTTTCTATTCGAACGGGTTTGTTCCGACCGTGAAGCAACTCGTCGATCGCATCCTGACGGGGGCCTGATGCTCAAGCGGGGGTTGTGTGCCGCGTTGTTGCTGTCCCTCGCCACGGCATTTGGTGCAACCGGTGCCAGCGCGCAGGACAAGAAACCGCCCTATTGGGCGTCGATCGCCTCGGGCGAGGCGATGATGCGCACCGGCCCGGGTCGCAACTATCCGGGCATCTGGCTCTACAAGCGCCGGGACCTGCCGATCCGCGTCATCCAGATCTATCCCAACTGGCGCAAGATCGAAGACCCGGACGGCGAACAAGGCTGGATGCTTGTGACGCTGCTAAGCGACCGGCGTACCGGGATCGTCAGACCTGGCCAGCCGCGCAGCATCCACAGCAAGCCCGACGCCAATTCGCCGGTTCGCTATCGCGCCGAACATGGCGTCGTCGGCCGGCTGGAGAAATGCAACGGCACCTGGTGCCGCATCCAGATCGGCCAGCGTCAGGGATGGATCGCACAGGGCGATCTATGGGGCGTCAGCGACGGCGAGGCCTTCGAATGAGCCCAATCATTGAACCCGACGATGATCCCCATCTCAGTTCACCAGACTTGAAGCCTCTTTCGCACGGAATTATCGTTGCCTTGATTGGCCCGGATGGGGTCGGCAAATCCTCCCAGACGGCGCAGCTCACGTCCATTTTTCAAAAGCAAAATTTGAAATGCACCGCCATTTATCTCGGCTCTGGCGAGGGCGGATGGAGACTGCGGCGGGCCGCAAAGCGACAATTTCGCAAATGGCGCGGTAAGGTCGCTGAAATCAGGTTCAGGAGCGAAGGGTCCAACACCCAAGGAGTATGGTACCAACCACTCGGTGTGGACTGGCATGTCGGGACTGGCCGCCGCGCTTGAACGGTATGTGTCGCTACGTCGCGCCATCCGACTTGCTCGTTCGGGATCGCTGGTGATCTGTGATCGATGGCCGCAGAATATCCAGCCCGGATTTTTCGACGGGCCGCTCCGATTGGATCCTGAAGCTTCCTGGACCGTCAGACTGATGTCTCAGCTGGAGCGCAGTGTTTTCCGCAGAATGGAAACGTACAGGCCCGATCTAACAATTCACCTCGTCAGCGATTTCAATACCTCCAATGCCCGCAAACCCGGTGATCGGACGCGTGATGACTTCGATCAGCGTCTGGCACTTATGCAGAAGATGCGCGCGATGGATCCCAGCATCATTACGATCGATGCATCGAGGGACTTTGAAGAGGTTACGCAGGATTTGCGCAATCGCATATGCCGAACCCTGGCTGTGCCCGCCTAGCGCCCTTATTCGGCGTTCCTGTACTCGGTGTTGCAAGCACAGCGATGGTGACCGACCAAATATTCGAAGCCCAAAAGTGACTTTGAGTGCCTTCGACGAATTGTCGACCCGTCCGGATATGGGACGCCAAGGATCAGATCGCACAATGTTGTCTAAGTGACGACAAAACCTTCGAAAAATTGCAACACCCCTTCCAATAGCGTGATTTTCTGGTAACTATTTTCGTTAATCCGAAATAGTAACGGAACGGGTCGTTCCCCTTTGACGTTGCAGCCAGAGTTCGAGTGGAGGCGCGGGTAAACGTAGTAGCATAGGGGATTCAATCATGCGTAACGACGATGGGCGCGGCCATGTTCTGGCCGGTGCACTCCTTGGTGACGACGTTATTATGGCGGAACCTGAGGCGGATTCGACCGGGGTGGTCGGGACACCGCCTTCCCCAATTGGCAAGGCGGCCGACTTCACCAGCCCCAATGGGAACGGCCATTCCGAGGTCGATGGGGACAGCGGTACTGTCACCATTTCGCTCACCGATCCCACTGCCGTGGTAAGATACACCGGCAACGGCGATTCCGCCCTGACTACCGGCTACATCCAGTCGGCCACGGCCGGACGCGGTGTCATCAGCATTACGACGAACCAGGCCTTCACCTACACGGGAACGGGATCGACGCTGGTCAGCGGGACCTCCGCCACCAACGCGGATACGCTTTTCATCAACGCTCGAAGCGTGACCATGACGACCGGAACGCTGACAGCGCTCGGCGCCGGATCGAGGGCGCTGGACGTCACCGCCACCGGCGGCGCGGGCTCGGGCGGGATCAACGTCACTGTGAACGGGGACATCCTGTCATCGGCCGGGCGCGCGATCGTCCTCGACCAAAACGACGACGCCGCGACCGGCAACGTGGTCCTGACGTCCACGGCCGGAAATACCATCACCTCGGGCGACGGCAGCGCGGTCACCATCCTGGCCGAAGGTTCTGGCACCATCACGGTCGATCTTAACGACTTGGTTTCAGCTACCGGCGGGCACGGCATCGAAGTCCATAACACCGTAAGAGGCGGCGATATTTCCATCACTACGGCCGCCGTGTCGGCGCTTACCGCGGGCGAGGATGCGATCAACGTCCTAAGCCTGAGCACAACGGCGGATGTCGCAATCACGGCCGACGGCGCGGTCAGTTCTGTCGACGATGGTGTCCTTGTAGAAATCCTGGACCCGGCGGCGACTGGGAATATCAGCGTCACGGCCAACAGCACCATCAATGCCGGCAATAATGGCGTCGATGCCAGGAATTCCGGCACCGGTTCGATCACGGTCACTGCCGTTGGAAACATCTCCACGGATGACGACGGTATTTCCGCCATCACTTCCGGCGGCGCCATTACGCTGACGGCGGGCAATGTTACCTCCACTTCCGGAGAGGGTATTGACGCGACACAAACGGACGCGTCAGCTTCTGGCGCGATCTCTGTCACGGCCAACGGTGACGTCTCCGGCCTCCGCGGCATCAGAGTACAGGATGCCGGTACGGGGTCGATAACGGTCAACGCCAAGGGTAACGTCACGGGTACTGCGGGTGATGCGATTCTTGTTATCAGCAACCCGTCAGGCGGCACAATCGGCGTCACGACGACTGCTGGCAAGGTGCTGAGCGCCAGCGGCAGTGGCATCGACATCAACCAGGCCGGCTCGGGCAACGTCAGTGTCACCAACGCCGCTGCCGTCAACAGCGGTGCGACTGCCAACAGCTTTGAGCATGGTGTCGACGTCCATGTCACCGGCACCGGCAGCATCAGCATCAACAATAGCGGGACCATCGGAACTGCCGGCGATCGTGCCCAGCTGACTGGCCTTAATGGCGCGATCATCAATGAAGCTTCGGCCGGAACCACGTCCATTGTTGGCAATGGCGCCATTTTCTCGGTTGGTGACGGCATCAGTATCGAGACCGATGGGACCGGGTCGGCCTCCGTCCTTTACAGCGGCGCGATCGACACCACGGCTGGGGACGGAATTGATGTCGCAACCACCAGCGGATCGATCACCATTTCCAACGGCGGTGCCATAAATGCGGTGGGTGGCGACGGGATCGAAACCATTTCGACTACGGGCAACCAGGCCATCACAGTCAATGCGGCGATCAATGGGGGCGGATTCGACGGCGTTCATGCCGTGTCGACGTCGGGCACGGTTACCGTCAACGTAAACGGTGCCAACGTAACCGGCGTCGATGATGCGGTTGAGGTGTCCAGCAACGATGCGAAGAGCGTAACCGTTGCGGCAGGCCGGACGCTGTCAGGCGGTGATCTGGGTATCGCATCGACCGGCACGGGCGCCACGACCATCAACAATAGCGGCACGGTCACGGGCTCCACAGTCGCGATCCGCAGCTCGACCTCCGCGACGACCCTCAACAACTTAGCCGGCGGGACGATCAACGGCGGCATTACCCTGTCGGATGTAAATGACACAGTCACCAACGCCGGAACGATTGCCGGAACGTTGAGCCTGGGAACGGGCGACGATCTCTATGACGGCCGCAACGGCAGCATCAGCGGGACTGTCAATGGCAATGCCGGCAGCGACACGCTGCGCGGTGGCGCGGCGGCCGAGACCCTGTCTGGTGGCATTGGCGCCGATACACTGGAAGGCAACGGCGGGTCGGATACGCTGACCGGTGGCGCCGATGGCGACACCTTCCGCGGCCAAGCCGCCGGCCTCAATGGCGACACGATCACCGACCTTGCGGCCGGCGACCGCATTGTCATCACCGACGCTGGCGCGGGGTTCACCTTCAGCCAGTCGGGCAATACGCTGACCTTCACCGGCGGGTCGATCACCCTGACCGGATTTTCGGGTCAGCTGGTGGCCTCGGCGGCTGCCGGAGGGGGCGTCCAGCTGACGGTGGTGGGCGCCCCGATCAACGACGTCCGCGACGACTTCAACGGCGACGGCCGGAGCGACATATTGTGGCGCCATGACAGTGGTCTTTTGACCGACTGGCTTGGAACCGCTAGCGGCGGGTTCACGCAGAATTTCGCCAATTCGGCGGCGAATGTCGCGACCAGCTGGCATGTTGCCGCCACCGGCGACTTCGACGGCGACGGCAACGACGACATCCTGTGGCGCCACGACAGCGGTCTGATCACCGACTGGCTGGGCGAGGACGATGGCGGCTTTGCCGACAATTTCGCCAATGCGGCCGCCAATGTCGCGACCAGCTGGCAGGTCGTCGGCACCGGCGACTTCGACGGCGACGGCAATGACGATATCCTGTGGCGCCATGACAGCGGCCTCGATCACCGACTGGCTGGGTGAGGACGACGGCGGCTTTGCCGCCAATTTCGCCAATTCGGCGGCCAACGTCCCCACCAGCTGGCATGTTGCCGCCACCGGCGACTTCGACGGCGACGGCAACGACGACATACTGTGGCGCCACGACAGCGGTCTGATCACCGACTGGCTGGGCGAGGACGATGGCGGCTTTGCCGACAACTTCGCCAATGCCGCCGCCAATGTCTCGACCAGCTGGCATATCGTCGGCACCGGCGACTTCAACGGCGATGGCCGGGATGACATATTGTGGCAGCACGACAGCGGCCTCATCACCAACTGGCTGGGTGAAGCGGATGGCGGCTTCGCCGCCAACGGCAGCGTGCTGGCCCAGGCAGGAGCCGGCTGGTCGGTGGCCGCGACCGGCAACTACAACGGCGACAGTTACGACGATATTCTGTGGCGTAACGAGAATGGGCAAGTCACCAACTGGCTCGGCAGTGCGAACGGCGGGTTCACCAGCAACCATGCGAACTTCTTCGCTAGCGTGGATACCAGCTGGTCGGTGCAGCCCGAAAGTCTGATTTAGCGCGCAGCACTCATCGTCCGGAAAGAAGCGGCGGCTCGAGATCGGGTCGCCGTTTCCTTATGCCAGCCACGACGCTAGGATGAGCCAAGTGGAGGGCACCTCATGTTCCGGTTAGCATTCGCGCTGTTGGGAGTTTTCGGAATGGCAAATGCAGCTGAACCAAGGCCGCCAATCGAGCGCATCGGTGAGCCGATGCTGGGCGGCCAGAGACTGCCATTCTCCACTGCCGTGAGAGCTGGTGATACCGTTTATTTGTCGGGCGCAATCGGCATCGGAGCGGACGGCAAGCTGCCCGGCGGCATGGAGTCTCAGGCCAGGCTGGCGATGGACAATTTGGGCGCGGCGCTCAAGTCGGCTGGGCTCGGCTGGGGCGACGTCACCAAATGCACGGTGATGCTGGACGATATGGCCGACTGGCCGGCCTTCAACAAAGTCTATTTAACCTATTTCCCGGACGGCAAATATCCTGCCCGCAGCGCGTTCGGTGCCGACGGCCTGGCCCTTGGCGCGCTGGTCGAAGTGGAATGCATCGCCTACGCAGGAACGCGCTAAGCAAAGAGCAGCGCAGCGAACGACAAAAGCCCGATGAGCGTCAACGGCGGCCAGCCGACGTGCTTGCCCTTGCTGCCGACGACATCGATGAGCCCGCTGGCCGTGAACACCACCCCGGTCGTCGCAAGGCCGATCAAGCGCGCCTGATCCGGCGCCCAGGCCCAAGCGAGCAGGATTGCTGCAACGATCAACCCGAAGAAGCTCATCAGATGCCAGCCGAACGGCAGGATGAACCGCGCGAGAGGATATTGCATGACTCCGGCGCCCTGCTTGAGGATCGGCCGGATCAGGCGCTTCTGACCCAGAATCGAATGAACTGCCATCGTTGCCACCAACAGCAACGAGGCGGCGGTTAGTGCAATTTGTTCCGAGGTCATTCGCGCTCCGTCGGATTGCCGATCGATCGGTTGAGGCGAATAGATTCGCGAATTAGCGCTTCGGCAACGGCCGGATCTATGACCGTCTCCTGGCGGAGGTCGAGTGACTTCATTTCATATTTGCCGGTGCCGGTCATGCGCGGTTCGATGTCGAGCAGGCGCTTGCCGCGCCAGAAGCCGAACAGGACGCGCTGCTCCTCGGCGCGGATTAGGAAGGCGGGGCCGTTGGCCACATAAACCAGGTGGCCCCACTTTACCGTTTCTTCTGCGTCGCCGACCTTTGCTGCGATCCCCCGCAGCATCTCCACGCGGTCGCGCCTCCAGCCGCTGATCGACTGGATATATTCGTCCGGGCTCGCGGGGAGCGGGCCCGAACCCTTCATCAATCGACCAGCTCGACCGCAACCGCCGTCGCTTCACCGCCGCCGATGCACAGGCTTGCGACGCCGCGCTTCTTGCCCTTTGCCTTGAGCGCGCCGATCAGGGTGACAATCAGGCGGGCGCCGCTAGCGCCGATCGGATGACCGAGCGCGGTGGCGCCGCCGTGGACATTGATCTTGTCGTGCGGGATGCCGAGGTCGCGCATCGCGAACATGGCGACGCAGGCGAAGGCTTCGTTGACCTCGAACAGATCGACGTCTTCAACGCTCCAACCGGCCTTTTTCAGTACCTTTTCCATGGCGCCGGCTGGGGCGATGGTGAACTCGGACGGCTCGCGGGCATGGGCTGCCGAGGCAACGATGCGAGCAACTGGCTTGAGGCCTTTGGCCTCCGCTTCGGATTGTCGAGTTAAAATCAGCGCAGCGGCGCCGTCCGAGATCGACGAACTGGTCGCGGCAGTGATGGTGCCTTCCTTGGCGAAGGCGGGTTTCAGTGTCGGGATCTTGTCGGGGCGGCCGCGGCCGGGTGCCTCGTCGGTATCCACCACCGTCTCGCCGCCGCGCCCCTGGATTACCACCGGCACGATTTCGTCCCTGAACGCTCCGCTGTCGATCGCCGACTTGGCCCGCGACAGGCTCTCGATGGAATAATTGTCCATCTCCTCCCGCGTGAGCTGATATTCGTCGGCGGTGCACTGGGCGAAGGTGCCCATTGCGCGGCCGGCCTCATAGGCGTCTTCCAGCCCGTCAAGGAACATATGATCGTAGGCGGTATCGTGTCCGATGCGGGCGCCCGAGCGGTGCTTCTTGAGCAGGTATGGCGCATTGGTCATCGAATTCCATGCCACCGGCGACGATCAGGTCGGCGTTGCCGGCCTTGAGCGCTTCCTCGGCCATGATGACCGTCTGCATGCCGGATCCGCAGACCTTGTTGACTGTGGTCGCCTGGACCGACTTGGGCAGGCCCGCCTTGATCGCGGCCTGGCGCGCAGGCGCCTGGCCGAGACCGGCAGGAAGCACGCAGCCCATGTAGATCCGGTCGATCTCGTCGCCTTTGATCCCGGCACGCTCCACCGCCGCCTTGACCACGGTGGCGCCTAGGTCGGTCGCTGAGACATCGGCAAGGGCGCCCTGCATTGAGCCCATCGGGGTTCGGGCGGTCGAAAGGATGACGACGGGATCGGTGGACATTGAGGCACTCCTTAGCTGTCATTGCGAGGAGCCGAAGGCGACGTGGCAATCCGGACTCGATTGCTTCGCTTCGCTCGCAATGACGATCTTGCAGGTGCACATAGGCGGGCAGTCTCGCAGGTTCAATTGCCCGTTGCGGGGCACAATGCTAGGCGCGCCACCGACAGGAGAGATAAATGAGCGACATGCCCGGCTTGGATTTCGGACTTGGTGAAATGGCGGACACCATCCGCGAGACGACCGAGCGCTTCGCCCGAGAGCAAATCGCGCCAATTGCCGCTGAGATCGACGAGAAGGACGAATTTCCCAAGCAGTTGTGGCCGAAGATGGGCGAGCTTGGGCTGCACGGCATTACGGTCGAAGAGGAGTGGGGCGGCCTGGGGCTCGGCTACCTTGAGCATGTCGTTGCCCAGGAGGAAGTGGCTCGCGCCTCGGGTTCGGTGGGCCTCAGCTACGGGGCGCACTCCAACCTGTGCGTCAACCAGATCCGGCGCTGGGCCAACGAGGACCAAAAGCGCAAATATCTTCCCAAGCTGATCAGCGGAGAACATGTCGGCGCGCTGGCGATGAGCGAGGCCGGCGCGGGCAGCGACGTGGTGGGCATGAGGCTCAAGGCCGAGAAATCGGGCAATGGCTACCGCCTCAACGGCACCAAATTCTGGATTACCAACGGCTCTGACGCCGACACGCTGGTAGTATATGCCAAGACTTCGCCCGAGGACGGCAGCCGGGGAATCACCACCTTCATTGTCGAAAAGGGCATGGAAGGCTTTTCCATCGGCCAGAAGGTCGACAAGGTCGGCATGCGGGGCTCACCCACGGCCGAGCTGGTGTTCCAGGACTGTTTCGTTCCGGCAGAGAACATCATGGGCCCGGAAAATGGCGGCGTCGGCGTGCTGATGAGCGGGCTCGACTATGAGCGGACGGTACTCGCCGGCATCCAGTTGGGCATCATGCAGGCCTGCCTCGACGTGGTCATCCCCTACGTTCGCGAACGCAAGCAATTCGGCAAACCGATCGGCGCCTTCCAGTTGATGCAGGCCAAGGTCGCCGACATGTATGTCGCTCTGAATTCGGCACGCTCCTACGTCTACCAGGTGGCCAAGAATTGCGACGCCGGGCGAACCACCCGGTTCGACGCGGCCGGCGCGATCCTGCTGGCGAGCGAAAGCGCGTTCAAGGTCGCGGGCGAAGCAGTGCAGGCTCTGGGCGGTGCCGGCTATACCAAGGATTGGCCAGTCGAGCGCTACATGCGGGACGCGAAGCTGCTCGACATCGGCGCGGGCACCAACGAAATCCGCCGCATGCTGATCGGGCGCGAGTTGATTGGCGCTTGATTTAATTTGCGTTAATCACCTTCTTTGCCAGGGGGTGAGTTGTCATGCGAATATTCCTATTGCTGCTTGCTGCGGCGGGACTTATGGCGTGCGATCGCAAGCAGGCCGAAACCGAAAAGGTGGCGGTGCCGCCCAAGCCGGCGCAGATCAGCTTTGACGGAGCGGATTACAAGGACGAGGTCGCCAAGGTAATTCACGGTGACCGGCTGAGCTGGGTGCTTGGCTGCAAGGGCTGCCACGGGCAGAATCTCCAGGGCGGAAACGTCACCAAAGACGATCCCAACTTCGGCGACATGAACGCGCCGAACATCACCCTGCTGCTGGCCAGCTACAGCGACGCGGAGCTCGACCGGCTAATTCGCGAGGGCAAGCCGAAGGACGGGCGCGAGCTGTGGTTCATGCCGGTCGAATCCTATCAGTTCCTGAGTGACGCCGACCTGACCGCGCTAGTCGCCCACCTTCGAACCTACAAACCACAGGGAACACAACTGCCACCGATCCGGATTGGGCCGGGCCTGCGCGATCAGGCGGCAAAGGGCATCCTCGTTAGCGCGCCGGGTATGATGACACGCTTCCGCGACCAGGCGCCGCCCGATCTTGGACAGTCGCATGCCTATGGCCGTCACCTGTCACAGATCGTCTGCGCCGAATGCCATAACAGCTCGCTCCAGGGTTTCGAGGGCTTCACACCGAACCTGGACATCGCCGGGACGTACGACGCGGCCGATCTCGAAACCCTGCTGACCACGGGCAAAGGCAAAGCGAAGTCTGACCTGGGACTGATGTCGCTGTCGGCCAAGGAGCGCTTCGCCAAGCTTACTCCAGGCGAACGAAGCGCCATTATTGCCTATGTGAAGGCCCGCGCAGACGGGGCGCAGCCAGCCGGCGCGAACTAATTCACCACACCTTCACTCGCTGCTCAGGCGCCAAATAAAGCTTGTCGCCGGGCTGGATGTTGAATGCCGCGTACCAGGCGTCGATGTTGCGGACGGTGAGGGCGCGGTACTGGCCCGGCGCATGGCCATCGGTGGCGATGCGCCCGCGGAGCGCCGCCTCGCGCATCTTAGATGCCCAGGTCTGCGCATAGGCGATGAAGAAGCGCTGGTCGCCGGTGAAGCCGTCGATCACCGGCGCCTCCTTGCCGCCCAGCGAAGCCCGGTAGGCGTCGTAAGCGGCCGCGAGGCCGGCGACGTCGGCGATATTCTCGGCCAGCGTCTGGCGGCCCTTCAGTCGCAGTCCGGGCAGCGGTTCATATTCGTCATATTGCGCGGCCAGCGCCTGGCCCGCCTGGTTGAATTTCTGCAAGTCCGCCGGTGTCCACCAGTTCCGCAAGCGGCCGGCCGAATTGAATGTCGAGCCCAGGTTATCGAAGCTGTGGCTGACCTCGTGGCCGATAACCGCGCCGATCGCGCCATAATTGGCCGCTGGGTCGGCGCCCGGATGATAGAATGGCGGCTCGAGGATGCCAGCGGGGAAGTTAAGCGCATTCTGCAACGGGAGGTTGAGCGCGTTGACGATCTGCGGAACCATCCACCACTCGCCCTTGTCAGGCGCCTGGCCGAGCTTGGCCAGCTGGTGGCGATATTCGAACTGCTGGGCCCGGTGGTAATTGCCGTAGGCGTCGTCGGGGCGGATCTCGAGGCTCGAATAGTCGCGCCATTTGTCGGGGTAGCCGATCCCGACCCGCATCGAGGTGACCTTGGCGCGCGCTTCCTTCTTGGTCGCCGGGTCCATCCACGGCAGCGTCTCGATCCGCCTGTCGAACGCCGCCTTGATGCCCGACACCATCCGGTCGATATCTTCCTTCGATTCCTTCGGAAAATATCTCGCGACGTAAAGCTGGCCGACCGCGTCGCCCATGAGCGAGTTGAGATTGTCCTGCAGCTGCTTGTCGCGCGGCCGCTCCTGAGGCGTGCCGTTCAGGGTCGTCCCGAAAAAGGCGAAATCATCCTTGTGCATCGGGGTCGGGAGGACGGGTCCGGACTGGATGATCTGGTGGAAGGCCAGCCAGTCCTTCCACGCCTCGAGCGGCTCGGACGCGACCAGCGCGCTGAGTTTGCGCGTCGGTTCGGGATGCCAGACGACCATCGTCGGAACGGTCGATAGTTGGGCGCCCTGGAAGAAAGCGTTCCAATCCATCCCAGGCGCCTTTTTCGCAAAGTCCGCCTGCGACCAGGGATTGTTCGCCTTGTTGCTGTCCTCTGTCTTCGACGATTGTCGCATGCGCCGCGGCGATCTTGGCTTCCAGATCATAGACCCGCTTGGCGCGCGCCTCGGCATCGCCGAGCCCGGCAGCGGCCAGCATCTTGACGATGAACGGTCGATAGGCAGCGCGGATCTTGGCCATCTCCGCATCGGAGGAAAGATAATAGTCGCGTTCAGGCAGGCCGATGCCGCCCTGAAGCAGGTAAGGGACGTTCCTTCCCGGCTCGGACATCGACTGCGTGACGAAAATTCCAAACAGATTTTCCGAATGGAGGTCGGTGGCGTTCAGTGGGTCGATGTCGGCGCGGATTGTCGTGCCGATCGCCGAGGCCAGCGCCTTCTTGTCGGCGATGGTCATGAAGCGTTCGATGTCGGCCTTGAGCGAGGGCAGGCTGCGCTGATCGATTGCAGCCTGATCGAGGAACGCGGTGCGATAGTCCTTCAGCTTGGCTTCGTTGGAACCGGCCGCCGCGTTCGACTTGGCGATCTCGGCGATCAGCGAATCCTTGCGCTTCTCCAACTCCTGCTGGGTGATGAAGAATGCGCCGATCGAACTGCGGTCGGCAGGGATCTCGCTGTCCTTGAACCAAGTGCCGTTGGCGTAGAGGAAGAAGTCGTCGCCCGGCTTCACGCTCTTGTCCATCGCCGCAAGGTTGATGCCCGACTCCTTCTCGGCGGCGGCCTCGACCTGGTTTTCGGTTGCGCCGCGGCATGCGGGCAGTGCCAGGGCAAGGCTGACGCTGCCGAGCAGCAGGGCGAGGCTCTTCGTGCGCATTTTCACTCCTGTTGAGCTGCGGATGTCTGACGCCGCCGCTTTGCAAGTCGCATCGGGGACGCTACGCGCGGAGTTCCAGAAGGTTTCGACAAACGGGGATGTGGCAGGCATGAGCGCACCGCGGCTCGATACGAAGATCGACCTGTCATCGCGAGGAATTGCGCGCCCGAGCCGCGCACAACCGCGCGCTGGCCGATAAGCTACGCAAGGATGTCGCCAAGGCCGCCAGGGGCGGACCCGAGAAGCATCGCGAGCGCCACGTATCGCGCGGCAAGCTGCTGCCCCGCGACCGGGTCGAGCGGCTGCTCGATCCCGGCTCGCCCTTCCTCGAAATCGGCCAGCTCGCCGCATGCGACCTCTATCATCGCGAGGTGCCTGGCGCCGGGATGATCGCCGGCATCGGCCGCGTGTCCGGACGTCAGGTGATGATCGTCGCCAATGACGCGACGGTGAAGGGCGGCACCTATTATCCGATGACGGTCAAGAAGCATCTGCGCGCGCAGGAGATCGCCGAAGCCAACCGGCTGCCGTGCGTCTATCTGGTCGATAGCGGCGGCGCCAACCTGCCGCACCAGGCGGAAGTCTTCCCAGACCGCGACCATTTCGGCCGCATCTTCTACAACCAGGCCAACATGTCGGCGAAGGGCATCGCGCAGATCGCCTGCGTCATGGGCAGCTGCACCGCTGGCGGCGCCTATGTCCCGGCGATGAGCGACGAGAGCATCATCGTTCGCAACCAGGGCACCATCTTCCTCGCCGGCCCGCCGCTGGTGAAGGCGGCGACCGGCGAGGAAATCAGCGCCGAGGATTTGGGCGGCGGCGACCTTCATGCGCGCAAGTCCGGCGTGGTCGATCACCTTGCCGAAAATGACGAGCATGCGCTGACGATCGTCCGCGACATTGTTTCGCACCTGGGCAGCGAGGCGGGGGCGGGGATCGAGCTGCGCGAGCCGCGACCGCCGCTTTACGACGCCGAGGAGCTTTACTCGATCATCCCCGAGGATGTCCGCGCGCCCTATGACGTGCATGAGGTGATCGCGCGGATCGTCGACGGGCAGCGAGTTTCACGAGTTCAAGCCGCTGTTCGGCACCATCGCTGGTATGCGGCTTTGCCCATATCTGGGGGATGCCGGTCGCGATCCTCGCCAACAACGGCGTGCTGTTCAGCGAGAGCGCGGTCAAGGGCGCGCATTTCATCGAGCTCGCCTGCCAGCGGCGCATTCCCCTGCTGTTCCTGCAGAACATCTCCGGCTTCATGGTCGGCGGCAAATATGAGGCGGAGGGCATCGCCAAGCATGGCGCCAAGCTGGTTACCGCCGTCGCCACCGCGCACGGTGCCCAAGGTCACCATCCTGATCGGCGGCAGCTTCGGCGCCGGCAATTACGGCATGTGCGGCCGCGCCTATTCGCCCCGCTTCCTGTTCACCTGGCCCAACAGCCGGATCAGCGTGATGGGCGGCGAGCAGGCGGCGAGCGTGCTGGCCACCGTCCACGCCGACGCCGCCAAATGGACGGCGGAGGAGGCCGAGGCGTTCAAACAGCCGATCCGCGACGATTATGAAGCGCAGGGCAACCCCTGGCACGCCACCGCGCGGCTGTGGGACGATGGCATCATCGATCCGGTGCAGACAAGGGACGTGCTGGGCCTGGCGTTCGCGCCTGCCTCAATGCGCCGATCCCCGACAAACCGCAGTTCGGCGTGTTCAGGATGTGATGATGCCCGAACCAAGCATGACCATGGAGGCCGAGGTGCCGATGCGGGCAACCAAGGCGGCCTAGCCTGTGTAAATGGGGGGCGAATGAGCGAAGGGTTGATTTCGATCCTGGCCGTGACCGGAGGGCTGCTGGGCATCGGCGCGTTACTGGGTCTGGCGGACCAGCGGAACTTCAAACTGCATTGGCTGATTGCCGCCGCGGCCCTCGTTTTCGTCAACGACGCGGCGCTCACCCGACTTTACGGTTTGTTGCCCGATTTCGTCGGTGGCGACTGGAACTGGCAAGGCAAGGGCTTGGCGCTGATCATCACCCTGGCTGTTGCGAGCCATCCGGCCATCGGCTGGAGGCGATCCGGCCTGACGGTCAGGCAGGATCGCGAGGGATGGCGTCGGCGCTCGTCGTCAGCGCCATTCTGATCGGCCTGTTCACCTGCTTGCCCTCGGCAGCGACGATGGCGCTGCGCCGGCCGAAACCTATGCGTTCCAGCTGACCATGCCCGGGCTGGAGGAAGAACCCTTCTACCGCGGCGTGCTGCGCTGACGTTGAACGAGGCGTTTGGGGGCGCGTTCGCGCATTGGGGGTCGAGTGGGCTGGTGCCTGCTGTCGTCGCCTGTTCGGCCTACCCATGCCTTCGGTTATGAAAATGGCTCTCGTTCGATCCGATGACTTTCCTGATGACCGGCCTTCCGGCACTGATCCTGGTCTGGCTGCGAGAGCGGACAGGGACGTGCTGCTGCCGATCTGCTGCAATATGGCAACTCGATCGGCCTTTCGCTAGAGGGCTGGCATGATCAAATCCCTCCTCATCGCCAATCGCGGCGAGATTGCCTGCCGCATTATCCGCACCGCGCGGCAGCTCGGGATCCGCACGGTCGCGGTCTATTCCGATGCCGACGCCAAGGCGCTGCATGTGCGGCATGGCCGACGAGGCGGTGCATATCGGGCCGTCGCCGGCGCGCGAAAGCTATCTGGTCGGCGACAAGATCATCGCCGCGGCCAAGGCGACCGGGCGCAGGCGATCCACCCGGGCTATGGCTTCCTCAGCGAGAACGCAGACTTCGCGCAGGCGGTGATCGATGCAGGCCTGATCTGGGTCGGGCCGAAGCCGGACAGCATCCGCGCAATGGGGCTCAAGGACGCGGCCAAGAAGCTGATGGCCGATGCCGGAGTGCCGGTGACGCCGGGCTATCTCGGCGAGGACCAGTCGCCCGAAGCGCCTCAAGAAGGAAGCCGACGCGATCGGCTATCCGGTGCTGATCAAGGCGGTTGCGGGCGGCGGCGGCAAGGGCATGCGGCGGGTCGATGCGCGCGCAGGATTTCCAGGACGCGCTGGAGAGCTGCAAGCGCGAGGCGGCCTCATCGCTTCGGCGACGACCGCGTGCTGATCGAGAAATACATCCTCTCGCCGCGCCACATCGAGGTGCAGGTGTTCGGCGACAGCCACGGCAATGTCGTCCACCTGTTCGAGCGCGACTGCTCGCTGCAGCGGCGGCACCAGAAGGTGATCGAGGAAGCGCCTGCGCCGGGCATGGACGAAGCGACGCGCGAGGCGGTGTGCGGCGCGGCGGTGCGCGCGGCCAAGGCGGTCAATTACGAAGGCGCGGGGACGATCGAGTTCATCGCCGACGCGTCCAAGGGCCTCAAGGCCGACCGCATCTGGTTCATGGAAATGAACACGCGGCTGCAGGTCGAGCATCCGGTGACCGAGGAGATCACCGGGCAGGACCTGGTCGAATGGCAGCTGCGCGTGGCCAGCGGCGAGAAGCTGCCGAAGAAGCAGGAGGAGCTGAGCGATCAACGGCTGGGCGATCGAGGCGCGGCTTTATGCCGAAGATCCGGCGAAGGGCTTTCTGCCGAGCGTCGGGCGGCTGGAGCATTTCGATCTTGGCGAGCGACGGCCGGATCGAAACCGGCGTCGAGGAAGGCGATGCGATCTCGCCTTTCTACGACCCGATGATCGCCAAGCTGGTCGCCCGGGGCGACGACCGCGCCGACGCGATCGCGCGAGCTGGCCGGCATCCTCGACGAGGTCGAGGTTTGGCCGGTCAGGACCAACGCCGGCTTCCTGTTCAACGCGCTGCTCGACGAGGATTTCGGCACCGGCGCGGATCGACACCGGTTTCATCGAGCGCAAGATGGACGAGCTGGTCCCCGATCCGGAGCCGGACGAATGTATCTGGCGCGGCGCGGCGATGCCGTCGCCACTGGCAGAGAGCGACGAGGATCGCTTGGCGACCTGGCTGGCTTCCGGCTTAACGCACCGCGCCCGACCTGGCATCGTGCTCGGGCCGCGGCCGGCGAGTTCCGTCGCGTCTCGCCGGACGATGGCGAGCCATGGCTGCCGTCGTCGGGTTTCCGCGACGAGGAGCGGGTGGTTGTCTTCTATGAAGGCCAGGCCTATGAATTCGACCGCTCGTCACGCGGCAGCGTCGGAGCGGCCGCAGGCGACGGCGCGATCCTGGCGCCGATGCCGGGCAAGGTGACCAGCGTTGAGGTGTCGGAGGGTGAAAAGGTTGCAAAGGGCAACGGTTGCTAACTCTAGAAGCGATGAAAATGGAGCATGGGCTGGTCGCGCCGTTCGACGGCGTGGTGGCGGAATTGAACGCCAAGGCCGGCGCGCAGGTGCAGGTCGATGCGGTGTTGGCGCGTGATTGAAGCCGACAGTTCGCCGGCGTAGACCGTCAGGCCCCGGATTGATCCAGGCGCAGCGCTTCCGTTTTACGGCCGCCCCGAAGCAAGCTGGATCCCGGCCTTCAGCCGGGATGACGAGGAGAGATAGAATGAAAATCGACGGAACAGCAGCAGTCGTCACCGGCGGCGCATCGGGCCTCGGCGAGGCGACCGCGCGGGCGCTGGCCGCCAAGGGCGCCAAGGTCGCGATCTTCGACCGCGACGCCGACAAGGGCGAGAAAGTCGCGGCCGAGATCGGCGGCATCTTCTGCGAGGTCGATGTGACGAGCGACGAGAAGGTCGCGGCCGCGTTCGACAAGGCCCGCGCCGCCCATGGGCAGGAGCGGATCCTGGTCAACTGCGCCGGCGTCGCCAACGCCGCCAAGACCGTCGGCAAGGACAAGGCGACCGGCGAGCTCAAGCGCTACCCGATGCACCAGTTCGAGCTGGCGATCGGCATCAACCTGGTCGGCACCTTCCGCTGCATCGCTCACTCGGCCTACGGCATGGTCCAGGCCGATCCGCTGGAGGATGGCGAGCGCGGGGTGATCATCAACACCGCCTGGGTCGCCGCGCGAGGACGGGCAGATCGGCCAGGCGGCCTATTCGGCGTCGAAGGGCGGCGTGCTGGCCATGGCGCTGCCGATCGCCCGCGACCTGATGAACGACGGGGTCCGGGTCAACACCATCCTTCCCGGCATCTTCAAGACGCCGATGATGGCGATGATGCCGCCCAATGTGCAGGAAGCGCTGGCCGCGCAGGTGCCCTTCCCGAAGCGGCTCGGCACCGCCGAGGAATATGGCAAGCTCGCCGTGTTCATTGTCGAGAACACCTACCTGAATGCCGAGAAGCATCCGCCTGGACGGCGGGATCCGGATGGCGCCGCGTTGATCGAATGCCGCTCCCTGAGAGGGACCGACGACAGTTCCGCATCAGGATGAGCGGATATGAGTTGGACGACCTCCGAAGCCCTGGTCGTCGCGCGCGCGCGCGGCCGGGGCGGAGATATTGAAGCTGGTCGAGGCCGGGTTCGAGATCGAGACCAAGAGCGATGAATCTCCGGTTACCGATCTGCGACCGGGCGGCGGAGGAGATCATCCTCGAGTCTCTCGGCAGGGCGGCACCGGGCGTTCCGGTGATCGCCGAGGAGGAAGTCGCGGCGGGCCGCATCCCGGCGCATGGCGACACCTATTTCCTGGTCGATCCGCTCGACGGGACCAAGGAGTTCATCCGCGGCGGCGATGATTATACGGTCAACATCGGCCTGATCGCCGACGGCGTGCCGCAGCTTGGCGTGGTCTATCAGCCGGCGGTCGACAGGCTGTGGGCCGGATTGGTCGGCGAGGGCGCCTTTGTCGAAGAAGGCGGCGAGCGCCATTGCATCAACTGCCGCCCGCTGGGCGAGCAGCGCGCCGCGGTCGCGTCCAAATCGCATCTCACCCAATCAACGGTCGACTATCTGGCCGAGGTCATGGGCCTGTGCGACCATGTGTCGGTCGGCTCTTCCCTCAAATTCTGCATCGTCGCTGAAGGGCAAGGCCGACATCTACCCGCGCCTGTCGCCGACCAGCGAGTGGGACACTGCGGCGGGCCATGCGGTGCTGCTCGCGGCCGGCGGGCGGGTCGATGGGCCCGACGGCGGCCCGCTCCGCTATGGCAAGAAGGCCTTCCTCAACCGCGGCTTTTGCGCCACGGCAGGCTGGGAAGCACGCCGCCGATCGGGCCGTTCATGGAACCGTTTGCAGGGGGCGGCGAATTGCCGGTGGAGTTTAGGCTTCCGCCGTCCCGACTGCTGCCGGCTCAGGCCAATTGCTGCTGATCGACCCTTGTTTCGCCGCGGCGCGACCCGGTTGAGCAGTTCAAGCTCCGCCGGATACTGTCCGGATCCGTCGCTTCAGCCGAAGCGTCTCGTCGGCGAAGCCTCCGCTCCGCTTCGAGCAACACAAGCAGTCGTTCGGCCTCATCGAGCGCCGAAAGCAGATCGGAAAACCACTGGGCGCGGCCCAATGAGCGCGGAGTGATGCGTCGTTGCATGATGCGGCCGGCGATAGTGGTCATCCATTAGCGTCCCGTATCGGACCGGATCCGTTTCGGAGAAAATATCGGCTGACATTGCTCCGCTTTCGAATTAAAAGCCTCCTGCTCGGTTCAATTCGTCGCAAAGGTGGTGGACGATGAATGCGAGCCTTTTTCCAAATTCCTCGAACTTCGGCGAATATGCCGGATCGCCATCCTGATCGCTGGTCGTCGCGACGTCCGACCGCGCGCGCAGACGGGCATCGAGGCAATCGAGGCTGGCGGATTCCGTTTGGCGCTGGTCGGCTTGGACCAGGCATCGGCCGGATCGACCTGCAGCCGCCGCCAGCGGCTCTGGGCTCGAACTGGACGGTGACGCGGCGCTCTGGTCGACCGGCTGATCGATCAGGTTGAAGCGGAAGCCGGCGCCGAACGATGCCCCGCCGATCATCTCGGCGCCCCTCGATCGCTGATCGATCAGTTCGAGGCGCGGATCCGCGATCCGGCGTCCAGTTGCTGATCGATGCCACTCCTGCCGACCGGGCCGCGGCGCTCGCCATGCTGGCAGCTGGACCGAGCGCCGAACCGAGCGGTCCGATGACGTCGCGCGGGATCCCAGCGACGCCCGGCTGCGCCAATTGTCGCGACGAGATCAGCCGGATCGCTGCAACGCTTGCCCGGCTGTCGACCGGCCCGGCAGCGCTGCCCGCCGAGAAGCCGGAGCCGGCGGCAGGAGACGCGCCGCCGGTTTCGCTCGAATCGGTGCGGCAGGTCATCCGCGCGCGACGGTTGCGCGCCCGATATTTCGATGAAGAGCTGTTCGCCGATCCTGCCTGGGACATGCTGCTCGACCTGCTTCAGGCGGAAATCGCGCAGCATCGCGTGCCGGTATCGTCGCCTGTGCATCGCCGCTGCGGTCCCCGCGACCACCGCGCTCCGCTGGATCAAGACGATGACCGACGCCGGCCTGTTCCGGCGCCGCGCCGATCCGCACGACGGCCGCCGCGTGTTCGTCGAACTTGCGCCGTCGGCCAGCGATGCGCTGCGCCGATACTTCACCGAGATCGGCAAGCTGGCCGTGGTGTGATTGGTGCGTCCACTTCGCTCCGTCCGCGTGTTCGATATATCGGACATATTGGCAAGGCTGAGCGGGGATCAAAATGGATATTGCTCCATTTTGGAGGATGTGGAACGATGGTCGGATGGCGGACGACGGCACCCAGCTCCTCGAAGAATTGATGAGATTCAGGCCGGAAGGCCTGACCGCCAACGCCTGGGCGGTTAAGGCCGGCGTCAGCCGGACGATCTGGTCCGATCTACGGCGGCACGGGAATCCATCGCGCCGGACGCTGGCGAAGCTGCTTGAGGCGGCAGGATCATCGCTGGCGGAGTTCGAGGCGCTCCGTGCGGCGCGCCCAGCCGGTGGCGACGGAGCCCGCCGGGCGATTGGCGGAAGTCCAGCCGACGTTGGGGCCACGCGCCGCTTACGCCGCTTCCGCTGCTGTCGACCGCAAGAGGCGGGGCGTGGGGCATCGCCATGACGGCATCGAGCTCATCGCCATCGACTATGACATCGTCGTCGACCGATTACCCCGGCCCGCCACTCTGGCGGCCGATCGCAATGCCTACGCCTTAGACATGGTGGGCGAATTCATGTGGCCCCGATTCCGACGGGGAAGGCGGCTCGCCGTTTCGCCTTTCGAACAAGTCGGCATCGGCGATGACGTACTGGTAAGGCTGTGCCGACGGTCGCGGCTGCGCTGATCGGCGAACTTCAATCGCAGACCTTTGACGCGTTCGTCCTGCGGCAGTTCAATCCGGCCACAGAGTTCCAGGTTTCCGCCGCCATTGTCAGTGCGGTGCATAAGGTCGTGGGAGAATTGTTCTGATCGTCTGCTCGGCCATGACCCAGGTATGGCTGCGCCGATGCTGGCCGTCGCTGTCCGGACACAGGCTGTTGTCCCGTATGGTGGGCGCTGACGGGCTCGAACCGCCGACCCTCTCGGTGTAAACGAGATGCTCTACCAACTGAGCTAAGCGCCCGATGCGAGGATCAACGCGCCCCTGCCATGCCGAGCCTGCCAGGGCAAGGGAGGTTGCGTCTAAAGCGCCCGCACCAGCCGGACCGCGACCGCTACCCAGGGCGGGTCGGCGACCACGCTCTGCCGGCCGCCGGCGCCGGGCGGGAGCAAGTGAAGCTTTCCCTCCTCGCGGCCGATCAGCCGGCCGAACAAAAAGCGCCCTGCCGGCCTGGGAACCAGCACGTCGCGGTTGAGCGCCCGTCCATAATCCTGCGGGCCAAGACGCTCGCACCAGATCTCGTCACCGGCACGATAGTCGCCGCTGCTGGCGGATACGGTCATGGCAATGAGCCGGGCGCAGGACGAGGCGGAACGACCAATGCCTGTTTTCTTGGCGCGATCGCACCATTGGCGCCGAGTATTGCCACGACCGGCAATTCGCCGCGGTCGGGATGATCGACGAGATCGGAGGCATCTACGCCCAAGGCGGGGGCAATACGATTGAGCCAGCCGACTGAAACGGTGCGAGTGCCCGTTTCCAGCCGGCCGATGGTTTGAGGTGTGGTCGGCGGGACGCAAGCCCTGGCGACATCGTCCAGGGTCATCCCGCGAGCGCGGCGAACTTCTCTGATGCGCGTAATCATGCCAGATCCCTAAACGCATACTAACCAATGTGGTTTTGGACTGTCCTACAAATTCGCCTCTGTGGCAAGAAAAAAAGCGACTCGCACTATGGAGGAGCTGTCATGACACGGACCCACGACCGATCGTCGCGCCTACTGGCGGAGAGAGCCGTCCGGAGCGACTTGTCGTCGCCATCCCGAGGTGGCCGACCGGCACGGTCGGTGACCGTCAACCTGGCTGAAAGTCCGCTCGGCTGGCTGCTGGCGAGAGGGCATGTGAGCCAGCGCCAATTCGACGCCGGCGAGCGCCTCCGAAGTGACTGGGAACGCGGTCAACTCGGCCAACGGGTCACGATGGCGTGGGACGCCGCACCGGTCTCTCGCGGCCGCGGCGGTTCGGCGGAAACGATCGACCTCAGCGGCGCGCAGCTGGACGCCAAGCGGCGCTTCGAGGCGGCCGTTGCCGACGCTGGGCCGGGCCTTGCTGACATCTTGTGGCGGATCGTCTGCGCGGGTGAGGGGATGCGCCAAGCCGAGACGGCCCTTGGCTGGCCGGCAAGGGCGGGCAAGCTGGTGCTCGGCATCGCCCTCGACCGGATTGCGGATTATTACCGTGTCAAATGATCAGTGCCGGTCGATCGGCCCGGCCGCCGGCTGTTGCGGGCGTCCCGCCTCATCGCTGTTGGCCGGTTCCAAATCGCCGCGGTGAGCCTGAGCCGGGCCTTTTCCGACATCCTTTCGCCGCTGCTCCTCATGTTCCTTCATCGTCGGGTCGAGCAGGTTGTTGTTGCTCTTGCCCTTGCCGCTATTGCTGCGCATGATTCCACTCCTTCACACCGTTCAACGAACCCGGCGGCCATAGTCTCCGTCCGCCGCCGCCCAGCGGAGGCAAAGCAACGATGATCCTCTACGGTTCCACCCTTTCGCCCTTTGTTCGCAAGGTCGCGGCCTATGCCGCGGAAAAGGACATCGAGCTTGAGCTGCAGCCGACCGGCAGTCCCAATCCCACCCCGGAATTCTGCGCCGCCAGCCCATTCCGGAAAATGCCGGCACTTTCCGACGGCGATTTTGCGCTGTCGAACTCGACCGCCATCATCCATTACCTTGAGGCGAAGTATCCGGAACCGCAGCTGATTCCGGCCGAGCCGCGCGCTCGAGGCCGCGTCATCTGGTTCGACGAGTTTGCCGATACGATCCTGTTCGGCTGCGGCCAGAAAATATTCTTCAACCGGGTGGTGGCGCCGCGTTTTCTCGGCCGGCCCGGCGATGAGGCGGTCGCAGAAGCGGCGCTGCGCGACGAATGGCCGCCGATCCTCGACTATCTGGAAACGGTGGTACCGTCAGATGGCGGCTACCTGGTTGGCGACAAGCTGACGCTTGGCCGATATCGCGGTTGCGAGTCCCTTCGCCAATTTCCGCCATCTCGGAATTGAGTTCGAGCATAGCCATCCGAAGACGGGGGCGTATGTTGCTCGGATGCTGGACCGCGAAAGCTTCAAGGTCGTGGTCGAAACGGGAAGCGGCTTTCCTCGCCAGGAAACCCGCTTAACAAAAAGGGCCGCGTCCGGGGATTGGAACGCGGCCCAGTTTGGAGTTCGGATTATTTGCCTTCGGGTGCGCCCTGGCCGTCCTTGCCGAAGTCCTCGTCTTCCTCGTCGATCAGCTGGCTGCTGGTATCTTGCTCGACCTTGGGAGCCAACGAAGCCGCTACCAGCCTCACCGCTATCTTGCGACCCGAGCGAGCTGCCCTCGACATCGCTGCGCTGCTGAGCGAGCGTATCGCCCTGTAGCCCCTCATCCGGGCGTGAGCCGCTTTGAGCCTGCCCGGTCGAGGCCTGGTCGCCGGACCGCTCGGCATTGTCTTGCTGGCCAGTTTCGAACTGGCCTTGCCGCTGTCCGGTTTCACCCTGCCGCTGGCTCGCCTGGTTCGGCGGCTGCTGCTGGAATTGCGCTTTGCTGATGTCCGATTCAGAGCCCGTGGTTGGGGTTTTGTCCTGTTCGTTTGCCATTCTTGTCCCTTCCAAAACTGACCCTCGCTCCTCAGGCGATAACAGGGCCGGGCAGGCTGCGTTCCACGGCGGTTGGACCGGATGCGACGAACCGATGTCAGAGTCGGAAACACGACATGACGAGCAGCGAGAATCTGCCACTCCGAGTGCGAGACGATCCTGCGGGATGCGACGAATGGTTGTTGGCAGAAAAAAAAGCCGCCGGGCGAACCCAGCGGCTTGAAATGCTTTCGAGTCTTCGGAGGCTAGGCTTCTTCGCCTTCTCCGGTTTCGGCCTCGGCCGGTGCCTCGGCTGCCGGCTCTTCCGGAAGCTCGCCCGGCTCGGCGCCTTCGACGAATTCTTCAGTGAAACCGGCGGGCTCGCGATCGAACATCGACGCCATGACGTCGATGCCTTGCGCCTGAAGCTCGGCCTCTTCGGGCGACCGAGCGACGTTGACCTTGACCGTCACGCTGACCTCGGGGTGCAGCGCCACCTTCACCTCGTGCACGCCGATCGCCTTGATCGGGCGGTCGAGCACGATCTGGCTCTTGCTGACCTTGGCGCCTTGACCCTCGAGCGCCTCGACGATGTCGCGGGCCGAAACCGAGCCGTAAAGCGCACCGACGTTGGACGCCTGGCGGATCAGCTGGACCGACTTGCCGTCGACGCCCTTCGAAGCCTTTTCGGCTTCGACCTTGCGCTCGGCATTCTCGGCTTCGATCTTGGCGCGGTTGGCCTCGAAGACCTTCTTGTTGGCCTCGTTGGCGCGCAGCGCCTTCTTGTTCGGCAGCAAATAGTTGCGCGCGAAGCCGTTCTTGACGGTGACGACGTCACCGATCTGGCCGAGCTTCTCGACGCGTTCGAGCAGGATGACTTCCATCGCTCGCTCTCCTTACTTCACGACGTAGGGAAGAAGGCCGATGTGGCGGGCGCGCTTGATCGCCTTAGCCAGCTCGCGCTGCTTCTTGGCCGAAACCGCGGTGATGCGGCTGGGGACGATCTTGCCCCGCTCCGAGACGAAACCCTGGAGCAGGCGGACGTCCTTGTAATCGATGCGCGGGGCGTCCTTGCCGGAGAAAGGGCAGGACTTGCGGCGGCGGAAGAATGCACGGGCCATGGATTAAGCCTCCAGCTCTTCGCGGCGCGGGCCGCGGGTGCGCTCGCGATCCTGCTTGCGCATCATTGCCGACGGACCCTGTTCGTGGTCGTCGACGCGGATCGTCATGAAGCGAATGATGTCTTCGTTGATGCCGGTCTGGCGCTCCAGCTCGGCCAGCGCCGGCGCGGGGGCATCAATGTCGAGCATGACATAATGCGCCTTGCGGTTCTTGGCGATGCGGTAAGCGAGGCCGCGCAGGCCCCAGGTTTCGGTCTTGACCACCTTGCCGCCGTTGTCGGCGATGATCTTGGTGGCGTTTTCCGCGAGCGCATCGACCTGAGCCTGGGCTAGGTCCTGGCGCGCGAGGAAAACATGCTCGTAAAGCGGCATGTTCAAATGCACCTATGTTGGCCGATCGCTGGCGTGAGCACCGTGCGCACGCCCCTCCGGCTGTCGTCAAAATTAATGGGCCGCGCGGAGCAGGCTCCGGCGGCTGGCGGGCCTATGGCGGAAGTCCTTCAGAAAGGCAAGTCAGCAGGTCATTTCGACGGCGTGGGTCTCGATCGGACGGTCGAACCCCTTCAGCTCGCATTGGCCGATTCCGGTGAACTTCAGTCCTTTGCCGATGCACAGGCCGGCGACGACGTCCGATACCAGAATCTGTCCCGGGTCGGCCTTCCCACATAGGCGCGCAGCAAGTTGGACGCTGCAGCCGAACAGATCGTCATGGTCTTCGACCGGCTCTCCCGCGCTGATGCCGATGCGGATCACGACCGGAAGCCCCGACCCGCCGTCGGTGTGCGCGCGAAGCTCGGCCTGCATCTGGCAAGCCGCACGGACCGCACAGGCAGGCGACATGAACGCCGCCATGATGCCGTCGCCGGTATGCTTCACCTCCCTGCCGCTATTGTCTTTCAGCGCACCGCGCACGATTGCATCATGCGTTCTTAGCATCGCGATCGCGGCATCATCGCCATAGCGGGCGGCCATCTCGGTCGATCCGACGATATCGGTGAACATCACCGTCCTAACGCCGGAATCGCGCCGGTCGCTGCCGAGCCTCAAGGCAGCGCCGGCCTCGTTCGGAGGTGCGGCCCCCATGAACACGTCGACCAGGTCGGGATCGACCTCGATCAGTTTCTCGGCGACCAGGCCATGGGCTTCCTGATGCACGCAGCGGGCGGACTCGGCGTCGGGTGCGTCGACCAGGCAGAACAGCTTGTTGCAATCATCGTTCAGCCAATATTTCAGATATTCGACGTGATACTTTCCCTGAATATCGACGTCCTTGAAATGCGCTTGGGCAACGTCCTCGGCGGTGACCCCGTCGACGGTGTGAATATCCATGTAAAGCGGCATTCGGGAGCTCCCCTGATACCCACGCATACATAATTTTCTGATGCAGCCGCCTGGCCGGCAATCAGATTGAACCGTGGGCCAGCTCAATCGGATTGGGCCCGGCTGGTTCACCGCCTCGGGACGTTCGACGGCCCAGACGTCGGGGGGCGAGGCGCACCATAACCAGCACTGCGGCTCTGCCATTCCAGCCAGGCGATATACGGCCCGCACGGCCTCATCGGCCTCGTCATGGTTCACCGGGTCAGTTCTTAACAACTGGTCGTGCCATTTTTGCGCAATGGATTCGACAGACATCAACGCTCACCCTGTGCTCGAAAAGCGTGACGGAACATGCGGTTGGAGGCGATCAGGAAAGGAGCCTGCGGTACAAATCCAGATATTGGTCAGCCATGCGGTCCACGGTGAAATGCTGCTGCACATGGCGGCGGCAAGCAGCGCGGTCGATCTCGCCGATCCGGTCGATAGCCTCGATCGCCTGGTCGAGCGTGTCGACCAGGAAGCCGGTCACCCCGTCCTCGATCAGCTCCGGCATCGAACCGCGGCGGTAGGCGATAACCGGGGTGCCGCAAGCCAAGGATTCGACGACGGACAGGCCGAACGGCTCATCGAAGCCGATTAGATGGAGCATGGCGCGCGCCTGGCCAAGCGCACGGACCCGGTCGATGCCGCCGAGGACGCCGCGGAAATCGACCATGTCACCGTCGATGAACGGCGCAACCTCTCGAGCATGATATTCGGGGTCCTGGATGATGCCGGCCATGACCAGCCGCCGGCCGACAGCTTTGGCCGCGCGGATTGCCTCGCCGGCGCCTTTGTCGGCGTGGATGCGACCGAAGAAGAGCAGATCGTCGCTTCCGACAGGGTCGAATGGAAATTCCTCGATCGGGATGCCGTGATGGATGGTCGCGGCATAACGGAGCGACGGGTCGCGGTCGGCGTCGCTGATCGCAACATAGGCCGAGCGTTCATTGTAACGCTGAAAGATCGGGAGGATGCTCGGCGAGGAGAAGCCGTGGATGGTGGTCACGATCGGCGCGTCGACCAATTCCGAAAAAATGAGCGGCATGAAGTCGGCCTGGTTGTGGATCAAATCGAATTCCCCCGCTCGCTCGAAGCAGCGGGCGATATGCAGGGCTTCCCACACCTTCGGATTGAGCGATTGGTCTTCCGAATAGCCCTGAGGCACCACGCCATCGAGCTTGCCGGCGGTGATGCTGTCGAGCGTAGCGAACAGCGTTACGTCGATGCCGCGATCGATCAGTGCTTCGGTGAGCAGGCTGGTGACCAGTTCCCATGGACCGTAGGCCCGCGGCGGCGTGCGCCAGCTGATCGAGCCGAGCATGGCGACGCGCATCGTCAAGCCTCCGCTCAGGCGAAGGATCAGCCCCTCGTCCGGGCGCAAGCCAGCCTTCGGCCGGCGTACTGCCCAGCGTCGACAGCAGGAAATGTCCGGCTTCGGAGCCGTCGGGCCACCGGCGTTCCACTCCCGATAGGTTGAGCAGGATCTGGATGCGCGAGTTGCCGTGCTCCCGCCGGTAGGCGAGCACGTGCTCGCTTGCCGGAGCCAACTCCAGCGATCCGATCGACAGGGCCGGCTCGGCGCGACGCAGGCGCAGCAGGTCGCGATAGAGCGATAGCATCGAAGATGGCTCGCCATATTGTGCGGCAACGTTGCGTGTCGGACCAATCGTCGTGGAGCGGTAACCAGGGCTCGCCCGTGCTGAACCCGGCATGCGGTGATGGATCCCAGGCCATTGGCGTCCGCGAAGGATCGCGCCCAAGGCCAATGCCCGGTTCGCGCAGTTCCTTCGGGTCGCTCACCCGGTCGGGCGGAATATGGACTTTGCCAATGCCGAGCTCGTCGCCCTGATAAAGCGTTGGGGTGCCGCGCAGGGTCAGCAGCAGCATCGCCGCGACGCGGGCCTGGGCCTCGCCAAGCTTGGCGGCAATTCGAGGATAGTCATGACTGGCGATGACCCAGTTCGGCCAGCCGCCGGCCGGCAAGGCAGCTTCATAACCGGCAATCATCCGGTTTAGCACGGCTGCGTCCCAAGGTGCCTCGACCAGCTGGAAATTGAACGGGAGATGCACGCCGGGATGTTCGGTCCCGTAATAGGTCATCAGTTCATCCAGCGGCAGCACGATTTCCCCGACAAGCAGTCGTTCGCCGTACTCGTCCGCCAACTCGCGGAATTCGGCGGCAAGATCGTGCACCTCGGGCTGATGGGTCGAATGGGTCTGGAGAAGCTTCAGCTTCTCGCCCATCTCGGGCCGGTAATCCGGATTGACCGGATTGTCGGGAAATCCTTCTGCCTTGATACAGTGCCACAGCACATCGATGCGGAAACCGTCGACGCCGCGGTCGAACCAAAAGCGCATGACGTCGAGCATCGCCCGTCGCATTTCCGGATTGCGCCAGTTGAGGTCGGGTTGTTCCTTCAAGAAGGCATGCAGATAATATTGACGGGTGGCCTCATCCCATTCCCACGCAGAGCCGCCGAAATCGCTGATCCAGTTATTTGGAGGTCCGCCATTCGGCGCCGGATCGCGCCAGATATACCAATCGCGCTTGGGGCTTTCGCGCGACGAACGGCTCTCGATGAACCAGGGATGCCGGTCGCTGCTGTGGTTGGGGACGAAGTCCAGCATCAGCTTTATCCCGCGCTCATGCGCCGCACCGAGCAGCCGGTCGAAATCGTCGAGTGAGCCGAAAACGGGATCAATCCCGATGTAGTCGGAAACGTCGTAACCGAAATCGGCCATTGGCGATGGAAAGATCGGCGACAGCCAGATGGCGTCGATGCCCAGGTCCGCCAGATAGTCGAGCCGCTGCTCGATGCCGTTGAGATCTCCGACACCGTCCCCGTCGCTGTCCTGGAAGGAACGCGGATAGATTTGATAGACCACCCCGCGCTCCCACCACGGGACGGTCGCAATATCTGCCGGTGGATTGCTCATCGCCGCTGCTAACGCGGCATCGCTTGATCGGTGCCGCAGATTGCCGGGAGAGCTACCGAAATGGCAGAAGCCGGATATGGCGACGCAGTTCAAGACCATCCAGCCCAATCCAGATCCGCTTGACGACGTCAGCCTGCCCGGCTGGCTCTACTATGATCCGGAATTTTTCGAGGCGGAGAAGCGCGCCTTCCTCCGCGCCGCCCCACAGGTGGTCTGCCATGAGAGCGAGATTGCCGTTCCAGGGGAGTGGCGGACGATCGACTATTTGGGCGAAAGCGTAATCGTCATCCGCGGCGATGACGGCGAAGTGCGCGCGTTCATCAATGTTTGTCGCCATCGTGGCTCAAGGCTGGTCGACGGCGAAGGCGGCTGCGCCAAGTTGTTGACCTGCCCATATCATGCCTGGAGCTATGCTCGCGACGGACGGCTGGTCGGGGTGATGCACCGACATGAATATCCGGGGCTGGACACCGAGAACCTGGGCCTTGTGCCCGGTCGCGCTGGAAAAATGGCGCGGCTTCCTGTTCATTCGGCTCGAACAAGGACTGCCCTCGGTTCACGAGATGATGGCGCCCTATGAGCCGGAAGTGGCGCCTTACCGGTTCGAGGATTTGCGCGCGATCGGGCGGGTCACGCTTCGCCACCGCGACCTGAATTGGAAGACGATCGCCGACAATTATTCAGATCACCTGCACATCCCGGTCGGTCATCCAGGCCTGACCCGCCTGTTCGGCAAAAGCTATGGCGTCGAAGCCACGGACTGGGTTGACCGGATGGAGGGCGAGTTGCGCGATGACGACTTCGCCAATCCGTCCGAGCGAGCCTATCAACGCTACCTGCCGCAGGCTGATCACCTGCCCGCAACGCACCGTCGCAAGTGGCTCTATTACAAGCTGTTTCCCTGCGTTGCGTTCGATATCTACCCCGACCAGGTGGATTTCATGCAGTGGCTGCCGGTCACGGCGACGACCAGCGTGATCCGCGAGATCAGCTATGCGCTGCCCGATGACCGGCGCGAGATGAAGGCGGCGCGTTACCTGAACTGGCGCATCAACCGCCGGGTCAATGCCGAGGATACCGAGCTTATCAGCCGGGTCCAGCGGGGGATGGCCAGCTCCGACTTACCGGCCGGGACCGCTCGGCAAGAGCGAGGTTTCGCTAAGGAGCTTTGCCCAGAAGCTCCGACGGCTCATTCCCGAGGCGCGGCTGGAGCGGCCTCCGGCGCCGGGCTGGACCAGAGGGAACTGAGCCGCATTCCGAACCAGACCGGGATGGCGGTCATCAGCAGCAGCAGACCCCACAGCGTCGCCTCTGCTCCGGCCCCGTAGAAGGTCCACATAGCATAGGCTCCGCCGACCAGCGTGACGATCAGCAGCAGCCCGGGGCGAAGTTCACCGGTGACCATGAAGCGCAGCGCCGAGATGGCGGCGAACAGGTAAAGCACGAGAGTTGCCACGGTGGCGAGCAGGGCCATGAAGGCGAACAATTCGGTCAATCCCTTGGTGTAATTGGCGGCAACGAGAAGGGCCGACAGGGTTGAACCAAGGATTTGCGCGCGAACCGGCATGCCGCGCGAGTTCACCTTGCCGAACCATTGCGGGAATACGCCGCGGCGGGCGAGGGACAGCGGGACTTCGCCTTGCAGGAGGACCCAGCCGTTTAGTGCGCCAAGGCAGGATATGGCGGCGAAGAAGACGACGAACGTAGCAGCGGTCGAGCCCCAAAAGCTGCCGACGAGGTCGGCGAAGGGCGCCGGTGATCTTGCCGCCACCTCGGCCGGCAGCAACAGGAACACCGCGCTCGACGCAGCGAGATATATGAGGCCAACCGCAAACGTGCCGATCAGGGTGGCGCGCGGAATGGTTCGTGCCGGATCCTTGACGCGCGCGGCCGGAACCGCGGCACATTCGAAGCCGAGCATCGCCCACAAGGTCAGGGCCGCGGCGGCCGCGACATTGTTCGGCCCGACCGGGGTTGGGGCAAACTCTGCCGGTTGGTCGCCCTGGCCGAGAAAGATCAGCGCAATAACCATGGCTGCGATCAGCGGCATGATCTTGAGCACGCTGGTAAAGATCTGGACCCCGCCGGCGACACGGGCGCCGGTGCAGGCCACGACCGTGAACAGGGCGACAAAGCCAATCGCGAAAACGGGCGCAACCGCCGTCGTGGCAAAGAAGCCCGGTGCGAGAGTGCTAAGATAGCTGACGGCTGCAATGGCGATGGCGGAATTGGTCACCCATATCGAGATCCAGTAGGCCCACATGACCAGGAACGCCGGCGGCGCACCCAACGCCTTGGCGACATAGTCGTACGGGCCCGTCGCCTCCGGAATAGCCTTGGCCAGTGCGGCGAATACCCCTGCCAGGCACATCGCGCCGCCGATCGTAAGTACCCAGCCCCAGATCGCGTTGAGGCCAAGGGGAGCAAGGTTGGCGGGCAACAGAAAAATGCCCGAGCCGATCATGTTTCCAACGACCAGCGCCAGGCACATCCAGAAGCCGAGCTGCCGACCTCCCTCTGACTCGTTCATCCCGCTCCCTCCCCAGTTGCGCACTTGGCATTCTTGGCCGACCGGCTTAGTCCGCCCCCGAGCTAAGCACAGAAATACAGGGATTTCGATGCGCGCATTCCTTTTTCCCGGGCAGGGCAGCCAGTCGGTCGGCATGGGGGCCGCCCTTGCCGCAGCGAGCCGGGCAGCCAGGGACGTTTTCGGCGAAGTCGACGAGGCTTTGGAACAGCATTTGTTCAAGCTGATGAGTGAAGGACCGGATGAGGAACTGCGGCTCACCGAAAACGCCCAGCCGGCGATCATGGCGCACGCGCTGGGGGTGTTTCGCTCGCTGACCCGCGAAGGTGGTGTGTCGCTGGAGAAGGCGGCGCATTTTGTCGCCGGCCACAGCCTGGGCGAATATTCGGCGCTTGCGGCGGCCGGTTCGTTCGACCTGGCGACGACAGCAAAACTCCTTAAGCTTCGCGGGCAGGCGATGCAGGCGGCGGTGCCGGTCGGGGAGGGGGCGATGGCCGCTCTGCTCGGCGCGGACCTGGAGCTCGCGCAGAAGATCGCCGATGCCGCGGCCGAGGGAGAGGTGTGCGCGGTGGCCAACGACAATGACCCATCGCAAGTCGTGCTGTCCGGCCACAAGGGCGCAATCGAGCGAGCCATCGGAATGGCCAGGGACATGGGCGCCAAGCGTGCCGTGCCGCTGCCAGTGTCGGCGCCGTTCCACTGCCCCCTGATGCAGCCCGCCGCCGACGCGATGAACGACGCGCTGGGCCAGACGGCAATCGTGGCTCCGGTGGTGCCGCTCTACGCCAATGTCACCGCGCAGCCGGTCGCCGATCCGGTCGCCATCCGCAACCAGCTGGTCGAGCAGGTCACGGGCATGGTCCGCTGGCGCGAGAGCATCGCCAACATGGTTGCGTCCGGCGTCGAGGAGTTCGTTGAACTGGGCGGCAAGGTGCTCGGCCCGATGGTCAAGCGCATCGCCCCGGACGCCAAGGTCATCAGCGTGGTCACGATCGAGGATATCGAAGCCGTCGCCAAGGAGCTCGCATGATGTTTGATTTGTCGGGTATGACGGCGCTGGTGACGGGCGCCAGCGGCGGACTTGGCAGCGCGATCGCCAAGTCGCTGGCAGCGCAGGGCGCACGGCTGGCGCTGTCGGGCTCCAACCAGACCAGGCTTGAAGGCTTCGCCAAGGATTTGGGTGGCGATCATGTGACCCTGGTCTGCGATCTTTCCAACGCCGAGCAGGTCGATCAGCTGGTACCGCGCGCGGTCGAGGCTCTGGGCGGCAAGCTGGACATCCTCGTCAACAACGCCGGCGTAACCCGCGACAACCTCACCATGCGGATGAAGGATGACGAATGGGATCAGGTGATCAAGGTCAACCTGGAAGCGTCGTTCCGCCTGATGCGGGCGGCAATGAAGCCGATGATGAAGGCGCGCCATGGCCGCATCGTCAACATCACCTCGGTCGTCGGGGTCACCGGTAACCCCGGCCAGGCCAACTATGTCGCCTCCAAAGCCGGCCTGATCGGCATGTCCAAGGCAATTGCGCAGGAAGTCGCCAGCCGGGGGATCACCGTAAACTGCGTCGCGCCGGGATTCATGACTTCGGCGATGACCGAAGCCTTGAACGACACGCAAAAGGCAGGGATTTTGTCGAAGATACCGACCGGTGCCATGGGCGTTGGCGAGGACATTGGCGCGGCCGTGGTTTACCTGGCGTCGAGGGAAGCCGGCTATGTGACCGGGCAGACACTTCACGTCAACGGCGGCATGGCGATGCCATAATGCCACAGGCGGCCGATCGCGCCGCTCTTGTCGCTTGAAAACACAGACCTATATCGCCCTCGAAATCAATTTCGTGGGCGCTCGGCAGCGCGCCTGCGAGGGGCCAGCAAGAGGGTATAGAATATGGCGAAAGTGATCGGGATCGATCTGGGGACGACCAACAGCTGCGTTGCGGTGATGGAGGGCGGCAAGCCGAAGGTCATCGAGAATGCGGAAGGCGCGCGGACCACGCCGTCGGTGGTCGCCTTCACCAAGGACGGCGAGCGCCTGATCGGTCAGCCGGCCAAGCGCCAGGCGGTGACCAACCCCGACAACACCATCTTCGCGGTGAAGCGCCTGATCGGCCGCCGCTTCGACGATCCGATCACCAAGAAGGACACCGAGCTGGTGCCCTACAAGATCGTCAAGGGTCCGAACGGCGACGCCTGGGTCAACGCGGGCGGCAAGGACTACAGCCCGTCGCAGATCTCGGCCTTCATCCTCCAGAAGATGAAGGAAACCGCCGAGGCCTATCTTGGCGAGACGGTCACCCAGGCGGTGATCACCGTTCCGGCCTACTTCAACGACGCCCAGCGCCAGGCGACCAAGGACGCCGGCCAGATCGCGGGTCTTGAAGTGCTGCGGATCATCAACGAGCCGACGGCGGCCGCGCTCTCCTATGGCATGGAGAAGGAAGAAGGGAAGACGATCGCGGTCTATGACCTTGGCGGCGGCACCTTCGACATTTCGATCCTGGAAATCGGCGACGGCGTGTTCGAGGTAAAGTCGACCAACGGCGATACCTTCCTCGGCGGCGAAGATTTCGACGCGAAGATTGTCGAATTCCTGGCCGACAAGTTCAAAGCGAAGGAAAATATCGACCTGCGCACCGACCGCCTGGCCCTGCAGCGGCTGAAGGAAGCGGCGGAAAAGGCCAAGATCGAGCTCTCCTCGGCGCAGACGACCGAGATCAACCAGCCGTTTATCACCGCCCGCATGGAAGGCGGCACCACCACGCCGCTGCACTTGGTCGAGACGATCAGCCGCGCGGACCTGGAGAAGCTGGTCGCCGACCTCATCAACCGGACGCTCGAGCCGTGCCGCAAGGCGCTGAAGGACGCCGGAATCGAGGCCAAGGATGTGGCCGACGTCGTGCTGGTCGGCGGCATGACCCGCATGCCGCGTGTGCGTGACGTGGTGAAGGAATTCTTCGGGCGCGAGCCGCACGTCGGCGTCAACCCGGACGAAGTGGTCGCGATGGGCGCGGCGATCCAGGCCGGCGTGCTGCAGGGCGACGTCAAGGACGTGCTGCTGCTCGACGTGACCCCGCTGTCGCTGGGTATCGAGACGCTGGGCGGCGTGTTCACGCGGATGATCGACCGCAACACGACCATTCCCACCAAGAAGAGCCAGACTTTCTCCACCGCCGACGACAATCAGAATGCGGTTACCATCCGCGTCTTCCAGGGCGAGCGTGAGATGGCGGGCGACAACAAGCTGCTCGGTCAGTTCGACCTGGTCGGAATCCCGCCTGCGCCGCGCGGGGTGCCGCAGATCGAGGTGACCTTCGATATCGACGCCAACGGCATCGTCCACGTTACCGCCAAGGACAAGGGCACCGGCAAGGAACAGCAGATTCGGATCCAGGCCTCGGGCGGTCTCAATGACTCCGACATCGACAAGATGGTCAAGGAAGCCGAGCAGTTCGCCGACGAGGACAAGAAGCGCCGCGAGGCTGCGGAATCGAAGAACCAGGCCGAGAGCCTGATCCATTCGACCGAGCAGCAGCTCAAGGAGCATGGCGACAAGGTCGATGAATCGCTCAAGGGCGAGATCGAGACGGCCATCGCCGAAGCCAAGACCGCCGTCGAAGGCGGCGACGCCGAGGCGATGAAGGCGAAGACCGAGGGACTTGCCCAGGCGGCGATGAAGCTCGGTCAGGCGATCTACGAGAAGGCTCAGGCCTCGGGCGGTGCGGACGCGACGGCCCAGTCGGCCGAGGCGACCGCCGAGGAAGCTCCTGCGGACGAAGAAGTGGTCGACGCCGAATTCTCGGAAGTCGACGAAGACAAGAAGGCCTAAGGAACATGGGAGCGGCGCCAGCTGAAGTTGAGCTGGGGCCGCTCCCCATGGGTGGGGATTGATGGCCACGGATTATTACGACCTGCTCGGCGTTCCCAGGGGCGCCGACGAAGCGACGATCAAGTCTGCGTATCGCCGGCTGGCCAAGGAGTGCCATCCCGACCGCAAAGGCGGCTGCAAGGAGCATGAGGCGAAGTTCAAGGCCATCAATGAGGCCTATGACGTGCTCAAGGATCCGCAAAAGCGTTCGGCCTACGATCGCTTCGGCCATGCCGCCTTCCAGAACGGCATGAACGGCCAGGGGCCATTCGGCGGCGCCGGCGGCGGGTTTGAAGGTTTCTCCGACATATTCTCGTCGATCTTCGGCGAGTTCATGGATCCTCGTGCGCAGCGCGCTGCGGCGGCGCGCGGCTCCGATCTTCGCTACGACCTTGAACTGACTCTCGAAGAAGCGTTCACCGGAACGGAAAAGACAATTGGCGTCCAGGCCCTGGCAAGCTGCGAGGCCTGCAACGCCTCCGGCTCGCGCGGTCATGCCGCAGCCCAAACCTGCCCGACCTGCCATGGCGCCGGCAAGGTTCGGGCGCAGCAGGGTTTCTTCGTTGTGGAGAGGACCTGTCCCGGCTGCATGGGATCGGGTCAGACCATCGCCGACCCGTGCCACAGCTGCGATGGCGAAGGGCGCGCGCTCAAGACGCGCAGGTTGAACGTCAACATTCCGTCGGGCGTGGACGAAGGCACGCGCATCCGCGTTGCTGGAGAGGGTGAGGCGGGCGTGCGCGGTGCGGCGGCTGGCGATCTCTATCTGTTCGTCCATATGAAACGGCACGCCATTTTCGCGCGCGAAGGCACCACGCTGGTCGCCGAGGCGCCGATCAGCTTCACCACGGCCTCGCTTGGCGGCTGCATCACCATACCGGGCATCGATGGCGAGAAGATCGAGCTGAAGATTCCTGCCGGAATCCAGTCAGGCGAGACGCTTCGTCACCGCGGCGCGGGGATGAGCATTCTCAATGGCCGCGGGCGCGGCGACCTGATGACCCGCATCCTGGTCGAGACCCCGACCAGGCTGTCGAAGGAACAGCGCGCGATACTCGAGCAATTCCGCGACACGGAGACCGGTGACGAATGCCCGGCAAGCAAGGGCTTCTTCCGGCGGATCAAGGACGCGCTGGGGGGCTAGGGCTTCCAGCCGCGGCGGGCCATTCGGGCAATCAGCCGCTCCGCGAACAGGTGAATGACCGACCGCCGCTCCGCGCCGCATCGGCGTGGGCTGCCGTGCTCGGCATGGATCGCCCCGACCAGTTCTCCGTCGATTCCCAGCGGCAGCACCATCGTGGCAGCAACGCCATTGCCGCGCAGCTGCTCGCAGCTGGTCCTTTCCAGGGGCAAGGTAGACGGCACGAGCCAGCAGTGGATTCGCTTCCTCTCCGACCAGCGGTACCGGTTCGGCATCTCGGTCCGCAATCAGGCTGGCTAGGTCGACAGCTTCACAACGAGTTTCGGTGGCGCGGTTCTTGTTGGCCGCGACAAGATTTCCCTTGCGGTCGCTCAGCATGATCCGCTCGAAGCCCGAAATGGCAGCGATCTGCTGCATGGCATGGGCGGCAAGCTTGACCGGGTCGTTGCCCGACAAGCGATCGCTCATCGACCTTACCATGCCAATCCCGTCGGGCAGCCGGGGCTCCACCGCCAATTCCGCTTCCACCAGGTAACATTCTTGCGCGCGCGTGGCGCGCACATCGAGCGTGACGTCGCCCCACTGGACGCCGAAGTCCTGTACTTCGCTCTCGTCGGTGGACAGCCATGACAAGCGGTTGCGCAGCGTATGGATCGCCTTGCTGCCGATCAGGTCGGCGAGCGGCTGGCCGACGACGGAGGCGGCACGGAAATCGCCGAGCATGGCGACATTCGCGCTGACGGCCACGACGCGCCAATCGGGTCCGACGAGAAGCAACAGCGCACAGGGCTGGATCGCGGTCATCGACGATCCGCGAAGCCGGAACTACTCATGCCCGGGCCCTCGGCACCGGCGTGCGGAACCCGACCGAAAAACGGTTCCAGCCGTTGATCGCCGCAATCGCCAGCATGATCGCAGCCTGTTCGCGACTCGTCGAACACTGCTGCCAGCGCATCATATTCGGCATCCGGCGCGTTGGTTTCGGCTATCAATGTCACCGCTTCAGTCCAGGCCAGCGCGGCCTTTTCCCGCTCGTCGAAGAAATTGGTTTCGCGCCAGACGGACAATAGGTCGAGCCGCTGCTGGGTCTCGCCATCCGCGCGGGCTTCTTGATTGTGCATGTTGATGCAATAGGCGCAGCCGTTGATCTGGGACGCGCGAAGCTTGATCAGATGGATCAGCTTGGGCTCCAGTCCCATGCTCTTCACCGTGTCCTCCAGCGCCATCAGCGCCTTGACGGCCTCCGGCGCTGCCACTCCATAGTTCAGTCGCATGGTCATCGTTCGTCTCCCGTCAGTTCGGAACCGAACACGCGATCGAAGATCGCATTAACGCGCTTCAGGTGATAGCCGAGGTCGAACAGCTCTTCGAGTTGCTGGTCGCCGAGTTTGGCGGACACCTCCGGATCGGCCTTGAGCAGATCCAGCAGCGACAACTGACCGTCGGATTCCCAGACTTTCATCGCGCTGCGCTGGACCAGCGCATAGCTGTCTTCGCGGCTGAGGCCGGCTTGGGTCAGGGCGAGCAGCACGCGCTGGGAGTGGACCAGCCCGCCCATCTTATCGAGGTTCCTCTGCATTCGCTCGGGATAGACCAGCAGCTTGTCGATCACGCTCGTCAGGCGAGAGAGTGCGAAATCGAGCGTGATGCAGGCGTCCGGTCCGATGAACCGCTCGACGCTGGAGTGCGATATGTCCCGTTCGTGCCACAGGGCGACATTCTCCATCGCCGGGACCACGGCCGAGCGGACCACGCGAGCAAGGCCGGTGAGATTCTCGGTAAGCACGGGATTGCGCTTGTGCGGCATGGCCGATGAGCCCTTCTGGCCGGGCGAGAAATATTCTTCGGCCTCAAGCACCTCGGTGCGCTGCAGGTGTCGGACCTCGATTGCCAGCCGCTCGATCGACGAGGCGATGACACCCAGCGTGGCGAAGAACATGGCGTGGCGGTCGCGCGGGATGACCTAAGTCGACGTCGGCTCGGGCTTGAGCCCCAATTCCCTCGCCACATGCTCCTCGACGGCCGGGTCGATGTTGGCGAAGGTGCCGACCGCGCCGGAGATGGCGCAGGTGGCGATATCGTCCCTCGCGGCCTGGAGGCGAGTCCGGTTGCGGTCGAACTCGGCATAGGCCTGGGCTAACTTGAGACCGAAGGTCACCGGTTCCGCGTGGATGCCATGGCTGCGCCCGATGGTCGGGGTCAACTTGTGCTCCAGCGCGCGGCGTTTCAGTACCTCGAGCAATTGGCCGAGATCGTCCAGCAGCAGGTCGGCCGACTGTTTCAATTGCACCGCCAGGCTGGTGTCCAGTACGTCGCTGCTCGTCATCCCCTGGTGCAGCCAGCGGCGCTCGGGCCCAAGTTTTTCGCCGGCCCATGTGAGAAAGGCGATGACGTCATGCTTGGTTACTGCCTCGATCGCGTCGATCGCCGGAACGTCGATCTCGCCCAGCACATTGGTGTCGTACGCCTTGCGGATCGTTGCTGCGTCATCGGCCGGGATCATGCCGATTCCGCCCATGGCCTCGGCCGCGAATACCTCGATCGCCCACCAGATGCGGTAACGGTTCTCCGCTGACCAGATGGCGGTCATCTCGGGACGGGAATAGCGGGGGACCATGCAGCGCTTTCTCGGACGGAAGGAGTCTCGCGCGGCGCCTAGCAACTGCGCCCGCCCGGGGCAAATCAAGCCGGCCCTTCGCTGCGCGGCCAGAGGAATTCAGAAAATCTGTCGATCAACGCAATCGCCAGGAGGCCGAGTATTGAGCAAGTCACTGGCCACAGCAACACGGTGTAGGGGTCAGCGCCAGCTCGACCAAGGCGATGATGATGATGATGATGATGATGACGCCGTGGAAAACGAGGCCGAGGGCAGCCATGGCGACGATGATATGCCTTGACGTCAAGGCGACAAATGCCGCAGCGCCTCCTCCAATGTCCGGCGAACGGACTCGGCGGTGTAGGGGTCGTCGGGATCGGCCCGGCTGCCTGCCCGCTCGAAATGGGGCCGCTCTCCCATTGTTCGGCCCCATTCGACGTCGGCCTCCCGCACGAGTTCGCCCAGCCAGCACTCTGACGCGAGGAGCTGGCGCAAATGCGCCTCCGTCGCGGCCAACGGCTCATCGACATTGTCGAGGAGCAGCTTGCTGGACTTGATTTGCCGGTGCAGGACCTCCCTCAGCGAGCCAAATGGATCGATGAGGTTGACCATCAGCCAGGCGCCTACCGCGTTCTCTGCCTGTTGCTGAGGGGGGATCGCCGAAGCCCCTTTCATCGCTCCTGGGCCTGCCATGCGCCCGATTGCGTCCTTTGCACTGAAAGTCCGATTGTGGCGGATTTCGCGTTCTATATCCGCGTCAGAGATCGACTGGGACTTTTGGTTCTCGACCGTCATTGACCCATGGACCCTTCGATATGAATTTTCGCCCCGCTCAATTCGATTGCCGCGGAAACAGTGAGCTGACATCAAGCTTCGGTACCTCCGGCGCCTTGAGCTTGCAGCTCTTCTCCGCGCCTTTGATCACGTCCTTGATCAAATCCGATACCTGCCTCCGTTTGTTGCCGCCCGGCGTCAGGCCCGTCTCGGCTTCCTGGAAGGCAACGCCCTGGCAGCCGCGGAAACCCGCGATGACGCGAACATATTCTTTGGCATGCTCCACGCTGACGACCAGGTCGCCCGAGTGGAAGCCGGCTTCGCAGGCCTCCGCAGTGCATGGATCACTTCCCTGTGTGACCTGCTTCGCCACGAACCACTGACCGGGCGGCAATCCGAAAATGTCGTCCGGCAGCACGACGCCGGCCTTGCTGACCGGAACTTCGACAATCTCCTGGGCGTGACCTGCAGTGGCTGCGACGATCGCGGCGCAGGTGGCTACCAACCCGAAGTTGTGCATCCGCTGTCTCCTTGTCCTGCTGATGCCGCAGTAGGATGAGCCTGTTCAATCAGGAGCAACCGCAATTGGAGAATATTGCAGTCAGCGCTTGTCGGCGGAGCTCGGTGAGCCGAGGCGAATACTGACTAATCCCGATATTGGAGGTCCGCCATTGACCTTAATCGGTTCAGACAGCATCGTTTGTTGCCGCTTACTGTGCGGCGCAGCTGATGGTAGAGTGAGCAAGGCCCGTCGGCGAACAGCGAGGCAAGCCCATGCAGGACCGTATTTTCGGAGACCGCGAAAAAGCGATGGAGGAAAGCTACTTCCGCGAACAGGATGCGAAGCTTCTCGCGAAATTGCGCGAAAAAGCCGATCTTGATGAGATCGCCGTCGCCCTCGCGCGAGAAGCTGCAGGTCGATAATCCCGAACTGCTGGCTCGGGTGCGGGAGCTAGGCGTGACCGCCGACACGGCGCCGGCTTTCCTTCCTTGCGCCGATGGTGCAGGTCGCCTGGGCCGACGGTTCCGTGACCAAAGCGGAGCACGAAGCCGTGCTGCGCCTTGCGCGCGGTCGCGGAATGGAGGAGGTCTCGCCCGCTTATGCCCAGCTGCGGCAGTGGCTCAGGGTCCGCCCGGACGATGCTTTCTTCGACACCGCCGTCAGAGGTCATCAAGTTCGGCTTTGCCGTCCTTCCGGCGGCCGAGAACGGAGGAGCGCATCAAGGAGCTCGTCCACGCCTGCCACGAGGTCGCCGAAGCCTCGGCCGGCCTCGGCAGGCTACTCGGCCTCGGCGACGGCGTCTCAGGCAGCCGAGGCTTCGACGCTCGATGCGATCACGCAACACGCTCCGGGTCGCGGCTGAGCCACGCAGCCGGCGGCTTATTCGAACACGCTCCCAGATGTTCTTGCTCGAGAAGGACCATTTGAAGCTGGCCTGAAGCCGCGTGTCGGTGCCGCTGTCGCCGTCATTGTCGGTCCGCTTGCCCCACAGCAGTTCCGCGCCCGCCAGGACGTTGTCGGCCGGCGCCCACAGCAGGTTGGCCGAAGCATATTCGCCCTTGTGGAAAGCCTCCGCATCCTGGAAGTTCGTATTCTCGACCTTGGTGAAGCTGTAGCCGATCGCGGAGCTCAACGTCTTCGACCATTGCAAGTCCACATAGGCGGAAACGCCGAGCAGCTTCACCGCTTCCGCCCGCGGCACGAGGATGACGCTCGGCGGCTGGAAGATCGTCGAAACGGCCGGGCGCCAGGTCCATGCCGCCGTCGTTCATGTAGGTCGCGATGCCGCGGCCATAGACGACGCCCAGGCGAGGCGTCGCCAAGCCGAGCTTGATCGCAGTCGTGGCGTTGATGCCCCAGCCGGTCTCGTGCCCGACGGGTTCGTTATCCTCGGTGTCGCGGGTTTCGTAGCCGATCTTGCGGAGGATGCCGGCGAGCCGGACATGCCCCCAATCGCCGCCGTAGCGGACCGCCGCGGTCAGGTCGGGCAGTTCCTCGTTCGACTGGATGTTCGCGGCGATGTTCTCGTCGATCAGGCGAATGTTGCCCGGGTCGATGTCGTCGCTGGGATGCTCGAGCGCGACGGCTGCACTTCCCAATGGTTGTCGCTGAGGAAGGTCCAGCGGATCTGCGGCGTTGCGGACGAACACCATGCCGGTCGGGCCCCAATAATCGAGGACGTTGGGGAAGATGTCGCCGTCCATGAACAGGTGTTGGTCTGGCCGGCCAGGAACGGGCCCCATTTGCGCGTACATGTGGCGCACGCGGAACGTCGTCTGCCCTGCGTCGACGCCGGTGCCGAACAGGTCGAACTCGAACTTCGCCTCGTACGGCCTGCCCGCGAGCATTCCGGTCGCCTTGGCGCCGAGCCGCGACTGGCGAACGCTGAATATGGATTGGCCGTCGCCGCCGAACTGGCCTTCCTGAGTCGGGATGCGCGACGGCCGGAGGGTCGCGTCCCAGTCCGGGTTAACCCGCTTGAAGTCCTGGATCGCGTCGAGCTGGACGAAGCCGTAGAGCTCGAGATTGTGATCCTTCGCGCCGTCTTTGGGACGTGCGGGCGTTATTGCATCGGCGGCGGCGGTGCCACCCCAAGGCGCGTCTCCAGTGCGGTCATGCGGGCCCTCAGGTCCTGGAGTTCCTGGATGGCCTGCGCGCGCTCGGCTTCGGTCAGCGGGAGCGGCCGTGCCCTTGAGCGGCCGTTTGTGCAGCCGCTGGAGCTTCCGTCGCCACACACGGCGTGCCAATCAATACCGCCGATGCGGCCATCAGGTTTTTACTGAGCATTGCCCCCATCCTCCATGCTCAAGATCGCGAGCATGGAGGCAGTATGTGCAAAGCCCCTTGGGCAGGAACTCAGGGAAAGTCCCGATGACGGCTGGAGAAAATTCCGATGTTCCAGGGTCGCTTAGGAGGCGTCCAGGCCTGCGGCTCGGAAGATCGCAACAGCGCTTCGCAACGGACTTCGAGTCGGCGGGCCCGAGTGTCCTCCAGCTGATAGTCCAGGTCCAAGCCGCTCCCATTTGTACCGGCCCATCTGGTGGAACGGCAGGATCTCGACCCGCTCGACCACGCCGAGCGACGCGCCGAATTCGGCGACAGCTTCCATCTCTTCGGGAATGTCGGTCAGCCCGGGCACGAGCACGTAGCGCAGCCACATCGGCCGCTTGAGCGCGCTCAAGCCGGCTGGCAGAATTCCAGCACGTCCTCATTGTCGCATGCCGCCGTGACGCGCTCGTGCTGCGTCGCGCGTGAAGGCCTTCATGTCGAGGATGACGAGGTCGATGTTGCGGAGCTTCATCGTCGCGACAGCTGGTCGCCGTAATAGCCGTTGGTCTCGATCGCGGTGTGGACGCCCATCTCCTTGACCGCGGCGAACAGCCGCGCGGCGAAGCGGTCCTGCATCAGCGGCTCGCCGCCCGACAGCGTGAAGCCGCCCTTCATCGCCTTCAGGCCGTTGGCATATTTGCGGACCTCCTCGATCGGCCTGCTCGAGCGTCACCGGAATTCCGTTCGCTGAGCGTCCAGGTGTCCGGGTTGTGGCAATATTGGCAGCGGAACATGCAGGCCGTCGTCCAGGCGACCAGGCGAATGCCTGGGCCGTCGACCGCCGAGCCGGTCGTGAAGCGAATGCAGGAAGCCCATGTCGCCGGTCTTGAGCGCGGTGCGCACATCCGTGTCGGGGACGTCCTCGCCGAGATGCACGCGCATCTCGAACGGCGACTTTGGCCTCGAGCGACACCTTGTCCGGCGCTGGCGCCGCGACGCTGTCCATGTCATTCTCCGTGGAAGGTGCGGTTGATGACGTCCATCTGCTGCTCGCGGGTCAGCCGCACGAAATTGACCGCATAACCGGACACGCGGATCGTCAGGCTCGGATATTTTTCCGGATGGTCCATCGCGTCCATCAAGGTCTCGCGGTTCAGCACATTGATGTTCATGTGAAAGCCGGTCGATCCGAAGAAGCCGTCGAGGATCGAGGTCAGGTTGGTGATCCGGTCGTCCTCGGTGCGGCCGAGGCCGGTCGGCACCAGCGTCGTCGTCAGCGAAATTCCGTCCTGCGCGTCGCGATACGGGATCTTGGCGACCGACGCGGCCGAGGCGTGGATGCCATGGCTGTCGCGGCCGTGCATCGGATTGGCGCCCGGCGCGAAGGGCTCGCCCTTGCGGCGCCCGTCGGGCGTGTTGCCGGTCGCCTTGCCGTAGACGACGTTCGACGTGATCGTCAGCACCGACTGCGTATGCAGCGCGTTCCGGTAGGTCGGGAACTTGCGCAGCTTGCCCATGAAGGTGCGTGACCAGCCAGGCGGCCATGCCGTCGACGCGATTGTCGTTGTTGCCGAACAGCGGGAACTCGCCTTCGGTTTCGTAATCGGTGATCAGCCCGGTCTCGTCGCGCATCACCTTCACCTTGGCATATTTGATCGCCGACAGGCTGTCGGCGACCACCGACATGCCGGCGATGCCGAACGCCATGGTCCGGAGCGGCGCATAATCGTGGAGCGCCATCTCGATCCGCTCATAGGCATATTTGTCGTGCATGTAGTGGATGACGTTCATGGCGCTGACGTAGGTGCCGGCCAGCCAGTCCATCATCTTGTCGAACCGATCGACGACATCGTCGAAGTCGAGATAGTCGCCCTGCACCGGCTCGGTCGGCGGAGCGACCTGCTTGCCGCTGACTTCGTCGCGGCCGCCGTTGATCGCGTAGAGCAGCGTCTTGGCGAGATTCGCGCGCGCGCCGAAGAACTGCATCTGCTTGCCCATCGCCATCGGCGAGACGCAGCAGGCGATGGCGCCGTCGTCGCCCCAGGCCATGCGCATGATCTCGTCGCTTTCGAACTGGATCGAGCTGGTGTCGATCGCGACCTTCGCCGCGAAGCGGCGGAAGCCCTCCGGCAGATGCGGCGTGTACCAGATGGTCAGGTTCGGCTCCGGCGCCGGGCCGAGATTGTAGAGCGTCTGCAGGAAGCGGAAGCTGGTCTTGGTCACCAGCGGCCGGCCGTCGTCGCCCATGCCGGCGATCGATTCCGTCACCCAGGTCGGATCGCCCGCGAACAGATCGTCATATTCCGGCGTGCGCAGGAAGCGGACGATGCGCAGCTTGATGACGAAATCGTCGACGATCTCCTGCGCCTGCTCTTCGGTCAGCAGTCCCGGCCGCGAGGTCGCGTTCGAAATAGATGTCGAGGAAGGTCGAGACGCGGCCCAGCGACATGGCCGCGCCGTTCTGTTCCTTCACGCCGGCGAGATAGCCGAAATAGAGCCACTGCACGGCTTCCTTCGCGGTGTTCGCCGGCCCGGAAATGTCGAAGCCATATTTGGCCGCCATTTCCTTGAGCTCGCCGAGCGCGCGGATCTGCTCGCTCAGCTCCTCGCGATCGCGGATGATCGTCATCGGTCGACCATTGCCGTCGAGCGCCGACTTTCTCTTGCTTCTTGCGCTCGATCAGCCGGTCGACGCCGTAGAGCGCGACCCGGCGATAATCGCCGATGATCCGCCCGCGGCCATAGGCGTCGGGCAGGCCGGTCAGGATGTGCGAGCTGCGGCAGCGGCGGACGTCCGCGGTGTAGGCGTCGAACACGCCGGCATTGTGGGTCTTGCGATATTTGGTGAAGGTCTCGACGACCTGCGGATCGGGCTTGTAGCCGTACGCCTCGAGCGCCGTTCATGCACCATCTTCAGCCCGCCGTTGGGCATGATCGCGCGCTTCAGCGGCGCATCGGTCTGAAGGCCGACGATCACCTCGTTCTCCTTGTCGATATAGCCGGCATCGTGCGCCGTGATCGTGCTCGGGATCTGCGAGACGTCGAGCACGCCCTTCTTGCGCTCCTCGACGAACAGGTCGGTCAGCTTCTTCCAGATCGCCGGGGTCCGCTTGGTCGGGCCGGCGAGGAAGCTCTCGTCGCCATAATAGGGCTCGTAATTGTGCTGGATGAAGTTGCGGACGTTGATTTCCTTCGTCCACAGGCCGGGCTTGAAAGCAGCGCGCGAGCCGCTCTCCGTCTTCGCCTTGGCTTTTGGTTCCAGCACCGTTGTGGACATGTAGATCTCCGTGCTGAGGTCGTGTGGATCCCGTTGGACCTGGCCGCAGAGACCCTGCACGGGATACCTGGTGCAAGAACCGCCTGACGATCGACAGCAGAGGGTCCCCATTTTCGAACGTTACTGCTTAGTGTTTTGCAGTATGCCCCGATGCACGGCACCGACATCAGGTGAATTCCCTATTCCTAATCCAAGGGAGAAAGATTGCAGATCGTCACGGAAGCAATATGTCGCGGCATCCCATTCGCGTCCGATCGGCCATTGCCTATCCGAACAGCCCTGGGACAATATCCACGAAAAGGATTTTCACGATGGTCATCCCCGGAAAAATCATTGCATAACCGATATCCGGCCTGTCGGTCGGCATAAGCTTATTCGAGTAAGCTAGGACGGCCGGATTACCGCAGGCGCCCGAGACGATGCCCGCAACTTCGTCATATGGCATCCGGAACACCAGCAGGCCGAGGATCAGGATCGGGAGCACTAGCGCGACCAACACGATCGCACCCAGGGCGAGCATCTGCAGGCCGGTGTCCGTGACGGTCGCGGCGAACTTTGGCCCCGACGCCATGCCGACCTGCGCGAGAAAAAGCGTCAGCCCGAGGTTGCGCAGCACGAGGTTGGCTGACAATGGAATGGTCCAGTTCATGGGGCCCGTACGCCGCTGGTAGCCGAGGGCCAGAGCCACAACCAGCACGCCGGCCAGACCGATGGAGAGCATGCCAATCCCCGGCAGCGGAAGTTGGATAGCGCCGACAAGGAAGCCGACAGCCATACCGATGCCGATGGAGACGTAGCTGAATTCAGCGGTGCCCTTGATCGAGTCGCCGAAGAACTGTTTCAGAGCAGCAAAGTCGTCACGATGCGCAAGCATGCCGACGCGGTCGCCAAACTCGAGCACGAGGTCGGGGCGCGGCAGGATGTTGGCGTCGCCGCGGCGCACCTCGGCAATGACCACGGCTTTTACCCCGGCAACTCGAGATCGTCGATGGACCTGCCGACAATACTCGGCCGCGAAGCATGGACACGCAAATAGTCGAGATCGCTGCGATCCTTGAATACTCGACCGGGTGCCGCGACGCCGAGGCTATGGCGCACCTCTTCAAGCACTTTCTTGTCGGGTCCGACGACAAGCAAGACGTCGTTCTCGGCGACGATGTGTCCGTGGGAGGCCGGCTGGTTGTGGTGACCCGTCCGCAACGCGACGATCTTCACCTGCGGAGGTAGTTCGCTCATGACCTCGCCCAATGACTTGCCGAAATAGTCATGGTTGCGAAGCTCTATCTCGAGCATCTCCATGTTGCCGGCCCCGCTCGCTTCGACTTTCGGCTTGAGCATCATGAACGTGAAATAGAGAAACAGGATCGGGCCGGCGACGCCAAACGGGTAGGAGACCGAGTAACCGACCGCCGGGTCGTCATTGCCGAGCGTCGCAATAGCGGCCTGCAGCGTCGGGGTGCTGGTTCCCGACCCCGCGAACAGGCCGAGCGCATAACCGAGATTAAGCCCCATTGTTTTAGCGATTATCAAGCTCACGGCGCCCGCTAGCAGCACGCCGACCAGTGCAATCGAATTGGCCCTCCGCCCGGCCGCGCTAGTCAGGCCGAGGACGAACTGCTTTCCGTACTGGACGCCGACGGCATATAGGAACAGCGCGAGGCCGAGGGTTCCGACCATCGGTGCCGGCACTGCCTTCGGCGCGAACCAGCCCACTCCAAGGGCGACGAACAGCACCGCGCCGACGCCGAGGGAGAAGCCCTTGACGTTGATCTCGCCGACCAGATAGCCGATGGCGATCGTCAGGAAGAGCGCCATCAGCGGCTGCTGTTCCAGCATGGCCCGGATGAATTCCACGATCGCCTTCCCAGTTTCGATTGGAGGACCGGCGGTCCAACTTTGTGGGCGAGGTTCTCCGGCAAGGCTCCTGGGGTACGCCTGCCCCGCTCCCTTTGAACCTGACCGCGGAATCCCCCCACTGGCTACCGCGGCGCAAATATGCTCCGACGATCGACAGCGAGAAGTTTCAGCCTGAACGTCACGATGCTACTGTCCGCTTCTGCTTCAGGGTACTCGGCGACTCGAGCGAATGACTTCGCCATTCAGCAGAGGACTAGCGACTGTGCCAGGCCCGCTTCCGACGTCTCCTTGTACTTCGGGTTCATGTCCTTGGCCGTCTGCGCCAAGGCGGTGATCACCGCATCGATGTCGACTCGCCGGTTCGCCGAGATTTCGTTCTTGGCGATCAGATAGCCGGTCCAGGCTTTTACCGCGCCGAAGGCGCAGCGCTCGATACAGGGCACTTGCACGAACCCGGCAACCGGATCGCAGGTCATGCCAAGATGATGCTCGAGCGCGGCACCCGCCGCGTTGGCCGAAATCTGCGGAGGATCGTCGTGGGCCGCGGCGATCGCCGCACCGCCCATTCCCGAAGCGACCCCAATCTCCGCCTGGCATCCGCCTTCGGCCGCCGACAGGGTGGCGTTATGCTTGCAAAGGTAGCCGATAATGGCTCCCGCAAGCAGCGCCTCCCGCAGCTTCTGGTCGGACTTCTTCGCCCCTTCAGGCCCCAGCGAGTAGATAACCGCCGGCATCACACCCGCCGATCCCCCCGTGGGTGCGGTGATAACCAAGTGGCCGCGGGCATTTTCCTCGGAACCGGCAAGTGCGGCGGCGGAAACGATTCCGATGCCGCGCCTGGCCGGGTTCGCTTCCTTCGAGGCGTTTTTGTAAACGTCGCCGGCCTTGGTCTTGAGCTTGATCGGCCCGGGCAGCACCCCCTGCGGCGCATTGAGGCCGGTCTTCACCGTCGCGTTCATTGCGCCGATGATCTTGTCGAGGAAGGCGTCGATTTCCGCCTTGTCCCGACCCGAGATCGCAAGCTCGTTGGCATAGGCGAGCTGGGCCAGGGTGATGTTGTCGCGCTTGGTGTGCGCAAGCACTTCGGCCATCGTCGAATAAGGATATTTCGGCGGATTCTTCTTGGGCGGCTGATAGCCTTTCCACTCGATGAAGCCGCCACCGACTGAATAATATTCCTGTTCCAGCAAGACCTTGTCGCCGGCCATAAGCTTGGCGGTCATCGTGTTGGGATGATGGAAATCACCTTTCTCGGCATCATAGATGATGTCCTTCAGCGACACATTGATCGTCTTCGAGCCGAGCTTTACCGGGAAGGACTTGCCCGGATTGACCACCAGATCGTCCAGGATAGCCGGGTCGATCGTCGCGGGCTCATAGCCCGCCAGGCCGGCAAGTGCGGCGCGCTCGGTACCATGGCCCTTGCCCGTCGCGCTGAGGCTGCCGAACAGATGGACCTTCAGCGCGGTCGCCTGCGCCAGCTGGTCGGCCGGGAGCTTGGAAGCGCGCTGATAGAAGTCGTAAGTGATCCGCATCGGGCCGATGGTGTGGGACGATGACGGGCCCGGCCCGACTTTGTAGAACTCGTCGACCAGGGTCATCACCGGGCCCTTCGACTTCTTGACCACTTCGAGATTCGGGTCGACGCCGCCGGAGCCCAGCGGCTTGCCGGCCGGAGCCTGCGCCCACAATGGGTTCACGGTTCCGCCCAACGCCACAATCGCCGACGCCATCGCGCTGCGCATCATGAAGGAGCGACGATCCGAGCCGGTAGGCGGCACGGAATGATCGAGTTCCGGTAATGCGAAATTTTCCTGGGTTTCTTCGTCGAACATCGCCCTGCTCCCGCGTTGCGCAGGAGGGCGCCGGACTTGTCGCGCGACGCCTTCCTGGGGATTCGCTCCGGGCTAAGGCTAGGAGTGGGCCAGATGGCGCGGAATTGGGGTGAACCCCAATGGCGCTCGCAACAATTACTGATGAATCGGCTTACGGCTCAGAGCCATAGCCTCATGCGTCGGGGAATACCCCGATTCAACGGCATTGCCATGTCTCTATGGTCAATGCCTCGCTCGATCGGAGGAGGATGCCGATGACGGTTCTAGAGGCAGAGGCTCCTGTCACGCGCAATGGGCACGAGAAGTTTCATGCGCTGATCGCGAGGGCCCAAAAGCAACCACCAATCAAGGTCGCCGTGGCCCATCCGTGCGACGAGGTATCGTTGAAAGCAGTGGCCCAGGCCAGCAAGCTCAAGCTTGTCGATCCGATCCTGGTCGGGCCCGAACTGCGGATCCGTGCCGTCGCATCCGAACATGGTATCGACATCGACGAATTTGAGATCGTCGACGCCGCTTACAGTCAGGACTCAGCCAACAAAGCGGTCGAGCTGGTCCGCCAAGGCAGGGCCGAGGCCTTGATGAAGGGCAGCCTTCATACCGACGAACTGATGGGCGCCGTGGTCAAGCGCGAGACGGGTATAAGGACCTCACGCCGGATCAGCCATTGCTTCGTCATGGACGTGCCTGGTCACGACCAGCCGCTGATCATCACCGACGCGGCGGTCAACATTGCGCCCGACCTGAAGGCAAAGGTCGACATCACCCAGAACGCCATCGACCTTGCTCATGCGCTGGGTGCGAGCGACGTTCGCGTTGCGATCCTGAGCGCCATGGAGACGGTCAATCCGGACGTCCCGTCGACCTTGGAAGCCGCCGCGCTATGCAAGATGGCTGACCGAGGCCAGATTACCGGCGGGCAGCTGGACGGCCCGCTGGCCCTCGACAATGCGATCAATCTTCACGCCGCCACGATCAAGAAGATTGCCTCGCCCGTGGCAGGCCGCGCCAATGTTCTGGTCGTTCCGGATCTGGAAGCCGGCAACATGCTCGCCAAGAGCTTGTCCTTCCTCGCCGATGCAGACGCCGCGGGCATTGTCCTGGGGGCGAAGGTTCCGATCATCCTGACGAGCCGTGCGGATGAGGAAACGGCGCGACTGGCTTCGTGCGCCGTGGCCCAATTGCTGGTCGCCGCGCGCCGCGCGGACGCCGGAGCCGCGATCAAATAGATCAGGAGCGCAGCGGGAGTTAGGGCATGGCCGATTGCGTCGCAGTGTTGAACGCTGGCTCGTCCAGCATCAAGTTTGCTCTCTTCGAAGGCGGACTCAGCGAACGACTGCTTTTCCGGGGCCAGATCGAAAACATTGGAGTGGCTCCCCGCTTGAGCGTCGAGGATGATCTCGGAAAACAGGTGGCCGAAGACTCATGGGACCCCAAGAAACTGGACCATGAATCCGGCACGAAAGTCATTCTCCAAACGGCGATCGCCCTTCTGGGCGGCAAGTCGGTCGGCGGGGTCGGCCACCGGGTCGTCCATGGTGGCGTCGAGTTCACCCAGGCAACCCGGGTGTCGACAGGACGTCCTCGTGGCGCTCAACAAGCTTTCCCCCCTTGCCCCACTGCATCAACCGCACAATCTGGCGCCGATCCAGGCTATTGCCTCGGCCGCACCACATATTCCGCAGGTCGCCTGCTTCGACACCGCGTTTCATCAATCGCAGCCCGAGCTCGCACAGACATTCGCTGTTCCGCGCGAGCTCACGGAGTTCTGGTATCAGGCGGTACGGTTTTCACGGGCTGTCATATGAATTCATTGCCGGCCGTCTACGCGACCTGGCACCGACCTATGCCGATAAACGGCTGATCGTCGCGCACCTCGGCAATGGGGCCAGCCTTTGTGCGATCCGAGACGGCCGAAGCGTCGCGACGACAATGGGATTTACGGCCGTCGATGGCCTGATGATGGGAACCAGATGCGGGTCGATCGATCCGGGTGTGCTCATCTACCTGATGGACGAGCGCAAGATGGATGCGCGCGCGGTGGAGCGCCTCGTCTATAAGGAGAGCGGCCTGCTGGGCGTTTCCGGCATTTCGTCCGACATGCGGACTTTACGAGAGTTGGGCGATCCGCGCGCCCGTGAAGCGATCGATCTGTTTACGTACCGCATCATTCGCGAAATTGGGTCCCTCGCAGCAGCGCTTGGCGGGCTCGACGGGCTCGTATTCACCGGGGGCATCGGACAAAGGGATGCGAGAACCCGGCAAGAGGTAGTTGCCGGCTGCTCCTGGCTTGGTGCTGCGATCGACGAACAGGCCAACTCGACCGGCGCGGACCGGATCGATCACTCGTCTTCGCGCATCCCGATCTGGGTCCTACCGACCGACGAGGAACGCGTCATTGCCCGGCATACCAGCGCTTTGCTCGGGCTCGCTTCATCCAGCGAACGCGCCCCTCTGGCAATGGAAGCCCCTGTGGGTAACGTTTAAGGCTGACCGAGCGTCGCTCAATATAGCGGTCGGCAAGTTCCACATACTGGATCAAGGATTCGAGCTGGCCGTCCAGCTCGATCCGCCAGCTGAGCGAAATCGTGGGAGATAGCAGCGCGTCCGAGGTTTCGCGGATTGCCGACAGCAAAGTCTGCCGAAAGGCGGTGATGTTGTCGTCCCAGAAGGCGTTCACGTCGACCAGATCATCGGCCAGAATGCGTAAACCGACGTCGAGTTGTTCGACATTCAGCCCGCACGGGATGCTGTCCGGTAAGGCGGGGATCTTGGTTCTGCGACATGGCTGTAGTGGCTACGCGGCATCGAAGTAGCGAGACATCGGGAATTCACCTGACTGGCAGAGCTCAAAGCGAGCGGCTCGCTGCCGACATTCCGAACCTAGATCAGACCCAGCGCCTTCATGCTGCTGCGGCCCTGGCTGCCGATGATCACATGGTCGTGGACGGTAACGCGCATGTGGCGGCCGGCGTCGATCAGGTCCTTGGTCAGGCGGATGTCCTGCTGGCTCGGCGACGGATCGCCGGAGGGGTGGTTGTGGATGATGATGATGGCGGTCGCTCCCAACGCGATCGCGCGGCTGATCACTTCCCGGACATGCACGGACGCCTCGTCGACGCTGCCGCGCCACATCGCTTCGTTGGCCAGCAGCATGTTCTTGGCGTTGAGGAACAGGACCCGCACCTCCTCGACCGGCGAATGGGCCATGGCCGCCTGGAGATAATCGCCGAGCGCGTCCCAGCTCGACAGGATCGGCCGGCCTTCGATCCTCGTTTCGAGCAGTCGGAGCGCGCATGCCTCCGCGATCTTCACCGCACCGATCACCCCGTCGCTGAGGCCTTCGCGGCGCAGCGTGGCGGCGTCGGCCGACAGCAGTGGCCCGATCCCGCCGAAGCGGGCGATAAGCGTCTTGGCGAGCGGCTTCGTGTCGCGGCGCGGAATTGCCAGGGCGAGCAGATATTCGACCAGCTCATGATCGAGCAGTCCCTTTCCGCCGCGCTCGAACAGCCGCTGGCGGAGCCGGGAGCGGTGCCCGGCTGAATTGTCGGCAGAATTGGCCACCCACTTCCCCATTGCAGCGACCGAGCGGAGCCGAAGCTAGGCAAAGCGCGTTTCCCATGCAACGGCACTTCGGTGCGGATACGGAACGGTCGGCGGTTGGAGAGGTTTTAAGCCCGGCATGAGTGCGGATAACGACCAGGCCCAGCCCGACAAAGTCAGAGTAGCGCCGCACCAGGGAGCGCTGGTCGAAACGGTGGTCGTGCATGACCGGCGAGGGTGGCACCGGGCCTGGCGTTTCACCCGGCTTGGCCTGCTGATCATCCTCGGGCTGCTGGTCCTGGCCGCGGCGATCCTGTGGATTTGGCGCAAGCCGATCGCCGACGACTATATTCGCGATGAGCTAGAGCGGCGGGGCGTCCAGTCAAGTTACCGGCTCGACCGGATTGGCTTTCGCACCCAGAGGATAAGCAACCTCATCATCGGCGATCCGGCGAACCCCGACCTGGCCGTCCGAAATGCGACGATCCAGCTTCGGATCCAGTGGAACGGCAGCGTCCAGGTCTATCGCGTCGTTGCCCGCGGGGTGAAGCTGAAGGGTCGGCTGCTGCCCTCGGGCCGGGTCAGCTGGGGGCAGGTCGACAAGCTCCTGCCGCCGCCGAGCGGCCGGCCGTTCCGGCTCCCGAACCTGACGGTCGACGTGGCCGATACGACCGTTTCGCTGGCCACCCCATATGGGCCGATGGGTTTTTCGGTGACCGGCCGGGGCAATTTGTCGGGCGGCTTCGCCGGCAAGCTGGCCGCCTCTTCGCCCGGCCTCGATCTTGGGACTTGCCAGGTCAACCGGTTCCGAGCGTTCGTCGATATTGGCGTCAGGGGGCGCCGGCCAAATGTCGAAGGGCCGGTTCACGCACAGGCCCTCGATTGCCCGGCGAGCGACTTGCGCCTGCTGCAGCCGCATATGGCCATCGATGCCAGCTTCGCCGAAGGCTTCGACCGGTTCAGGGGCGGCGGGCGTCTGACCATGGCCGGCTTCGAGGCGGGCGCCAACGGCATGGCCAACATTGTCAGCGACCTGACGTTCGAAGGGACGCCGGAGAGAGCGGTCGGCCGGATCGACCTCGCCGCGCAAAGGGCGCGGCTAGCCGAGATCATGGCTGACCGAACTCGGTTCGACGGGCGATACCGGCTCGATACCGAATATGGAACGCTGACGGTCCTGGGTGACTATGGCGCCAGCAGCGTTTCGCTCGCGCCGTCGATGATGGCCATGTTGACCGAACCGCTGGCCTCGGCCCAGGGAACTCCGATCGGCCCGATCGCCACGGCGCTGGCCGGCGCCGTGCGCCGCGCGGGCAGCAATTTTGACGTAGTCGGCTCGCTGCGACTGCTCAATCGCCCCGGCGATGGCGGCGTCCGGATCGAGACCGCCCAGGTTCGGTCCTCCTCCGGGGCACGAGTTGAAGTCAGCGGCGGGGACGGGGTCACCTATTACTGGCCTTCGGGACGCCTTCGGATCGATGGCGATATCGCCACCGGCGGCGGCGGCCTGCCCGACGCCCGCATTGCGCTTCGCCAGCCACGAAGCGGCGGCCCGATGAGCGGCCAGGCCGACGTCGGCCCGATGGCTTATGGCGGCTCGCGGCTGGCCCTTAGCACCGTCCGCTTCGCGGCCCGGCCGGGCGGCTGGACCGAGGTGAATACGGTTGCGCTGCTCGACGGACCCTTTTCCGGCGGGCGGGTTGCCGGACTTCGAATCCCCATCTCCGGACGGTTCGGGACCGGCGGCGCGCTACGCTTCGGCGAGCGCTGCCTGGTGACCGGCTTCTCGAACTTGACGGCAGGCTCGCTGAGGCTCGGCGCGACCCGCTTGCCGCTGTGCCCCGCCGACGGCGCGATGCTGTTGCGGCGGCCTGGCGGCGACATGGCCGTCAATGCCGTAACCCGGAACCTGCGACTGCGCGGCCGGATGGGCCAGTCGCCGTTCGGACTCGATGCAGCGTCGATTCGATTCGACGACAATCTGTTTCTGGCGGCCAACCTTCGCACGCGTATGGGACGGCCCGAAACGCCCGTGCTGATCAATGCCGAACGGTTGCAGGGCAGCCTGTCGACGATGAGCGGCTCCTTCGCCGGCGGCGATGCGATCATGGGCAATGTTCCGCTGCGCGTGAGCGAAGCTTCCGGCGACTGGCGAGTGCGCGATGGCGACATGGCCTTGACGGGAGGCTTGCTCCTCTCCTCGCGCTCGGATTCACCCACTTTTTATCCGATGCGCAGCGACAATGTTCGCTTCGCCCTGGCGGACGGCATGATCCGCGCGACCGGCACGCTCAACCATCCGGACAGCGGCACCAGGATCAGCGACGTCACCATCGCCCACAATCTGACGAATGGCGACGGCAACGCCGTGCTCGACGTCCCCGGCATCACCTTCGGCTCAAACCTGCAGCCCGAGGAGCTCAGCCCGATGACGCAAGGCGTGGTGGCGTTGGTCAATGGTGGGTTGAGCGGGCGGGGCCGGATCAACTGGAGCGGCGCGGGTAACGTCACCTCCACCGGCGAGTTCACCGCTCGCGACATGGATCTCGCCGCCACCTTCGGTCCGATCACCGGCATGAACGGCACGATCGTCTTCACCGACCTGCTCGGCCTGCAAACCGCGCCTGGTCAGACGGTTACGCTGGAGAGCGTCAACCCCGGCATCCTCGTCGAGAATGGAGTGATCCGCTACCAGCTGCTCCCCGACCGCCTGGTCAAGGTCGAGCGCGGCGAATGGCCGTTCATGGGCGGGCGGCTGATCCTCCAGGAAACCATTCTCAACTTTGGCCGGCCCAGCCCGAAGCGGCTGACGTTCGAGGTGGTCGGCCTCGACGCCAAGACCTTTGTCGACTCGATGGGCTTCAAGGAGTTGGCGGCAACCGGCACCTTCGACGGCGTCCTGCCGATGATCTTCGACGATGAAGGAGGCAGGATCGTCGGCGGTCGTCTCGACAGCCGGCCGGGTGGCGGAACGGTTGCCTACAACGGGGTCGTGAACCGGGCCAACCTCGGGATGATGGGCGGCTTTGCCTTCGATGCGCTCCGCGACCTGCGCTACAAGTCGATGATCATCCGCCTCGACGGCTACCTTGACGGCGAGTTCGCGACCAGGATGACGATTGAGGGCGTGGGGCTGGGCAACACCAGCACCCAACAGCTGATCAAGGCGATCAACAAGATCCCGTTCAAGTTCAACGTGACCATCAAGGGCCCGTTCCGCGCGCTGATCGCCACCGCGAAGGGCTTCCGCGACCCAACTCAGCTGATCGAGCCCGCCCTTCCGCGACCGCTCGACGAGGTGCCGGGAATCGTCGTCGAGACCAGGCGCCGCGAAGAAAACCAGCAGCAGAGCCAGACGCCGGTCGAAGAAAAGGTCACCCCAACCCCCAAGGAGCAACCATGAGGATCAGTTCATGACCCGCAAACGAACGCTACATGCCGCCTGCGGCGTGGCCATGGCGCTGCCGCTCGCCGGCTGCATCTCGGTCTCGCCGCCCGACAAGCCGATCGAGATCAACCTGAACGTCACCATTCAGCAGGAAGTGCTGGTCAGGCTGCAGCGCGACGTCGAGCAGCTCATTCAGCAGAATCCGGAGGCCTTCCCCCAGCCGCAGCCGCCGCAGCCGCAGCCGCAGCAGCCGCCGAGGAAGCAATGACCAAGCCGTTTCTCTCGCTGGCGGCTTTCGCCAGCGTGGCGTTGGCCTCACCGGCCCTGGCGCAAGACCCGGCAACCATCCTGCAGGCTCGGCGCGCTGGGCAGATCGGCGAGCGTTACGACGGCTATCTCGGTTATGTTACCGCGCCATCCCCGGCCCTCCGGCGGCAGGTCGACGCGGTCAATATCCGCCGTCGCACGCTTTATTCCAACCTCGCGGCGCGGCGCGGGGTCAGTCCTCAGGAAGTCGGTGTCACCGCGGCCTGCAGCTTGCTGCGGCGCATTGGCGCTGGCGAATATTACCTCGGCGATCAGGGTGGCTGGCGGCGGATGGCGCCTGACCAGTCGCCCGTGCCGAACTATTGTGTCTGAGCCGCTTCGAAGCCAGTTCGATAGCCGATTCTTGAGTGCCGCGAGCACGTCCGGCGTCACCCCCAATTCAACTTCATACGCCCCTTCGACCCATGGCCCCGCGACATAGGGCGATGCGACCAGCAGCAGCCGGTCGAACTTGCCGTTTCCATCATTGTCCTTTGGGATGATCGCGATGTCACCGAGCGACGGGCAGTCATCGAACATGCCCTCGCCGCCGACCGGCTCGCCGCGCTTTTCCTCCCGCGCCTTGTTGAGCGCGTCGCACCAGCGCTGGGTCAGCAGCCGGTCCATGTTTGCGGGTTCGGCGAACAGGTTGGCCGGTTTGATCTCCCTGGCTGCAGCGCGATCCCAGAGCAGCGAGCCGACCCCATAGTTGCCATGGGCGCCGCCGGTATAGGTGCCGGATTCGATCGACAGGCTTAGCAGCACTGCCGACTGGCCGGCGGTCTTGTAATCGGTGGTCGACATGAAGCCGTTGAAATCGAAACCCTTGTCGTCGCGAAAAGCCTTGTCCTCCTCGGCGCCGGCAACAAGCTCGGTTCTCGCGGTCCTCATCTCCTTTCGGAAGCGATCGACGAGCTCGGGCACCGCAGCTGCCTCTGGCGACCAGCCGAAGTGGAAGTCGATGAGGTCGTTCTTCTCGTCGACAGCGAAAGCCTTCGGAGCGGCGCCTGCGGGCTTGGCCTCGGGAGCCGCCGCAGCGTCGTTGCCGGCCGGGGCAACCTGCTGACCGCACGCGGACAGGAGGAGCAGCGATGGTAGGAGGCGGGCCTGCATGGAGCTTGCATATCGTCATTCCTGCGATTGCGGGAAGTCCAGGGCCCTTAACTTTTCCGGTCGCGACTGGCGCGGGGCTGCGAGGAATAGGGGGTGGCCCCGGTTGACTAAGCCCATCCCCCTTCATAAAGGGTCCGCGCCTTGGCGGGCTAGTCGGCCGCCATGTTCCTGCCTTTCGCGGCCGCTTGGATGAGCGGTTATGCTCAGTCTTGAAGGAGTGGGGCATGATGGAAGACGAGCCCGAGCAGGACGTTGAGTCTCCGCAGGATGCACGGCTTGATTCGCTCGACGAGCGACTGAAGCGCGCGCAGGCCCGGGAGGCGGAACGGACGGGCGAGGGGCGGCCGGCCGATGCCAATGAACAGCTTGGCCAGCGCGTCCTGTCGACCCTCCTCGGCGGACTGTTTGGCGGGACCTTGATCGGCTGGCTTTTGGACCGCTGGCTGGGAACAGGGCCCTGGCTCCTGATTGTCATGATGGTGCTCGGCACCGTTGGCGGCTTCTGGAGCATCATAAAGTTGTCGAGCCGGCGTCCCTAGGACGACCGGCCATTCGGACTAGAAGGGCAAAGGCGCGTGTCGGCAAAGTCGAGCAAGATCGATCCGATGCACCAGTTCATGATCCAGCCGCTGTTCGGCACGGATCACTGGCAAATTGCGGGCTATAATATCGCCTTCACCAACAGCGCGCTGTGGATGGCTCTCACCTTCCTCGCGGTGTGGGGCTTCATGATGCTCGGAATGCAGCGTCAGCTCGTACCAGGCCGCTGGCAGGTGGCGGTCGAAGGCTTCACCAACTTCATCACCGACATGATGGACACGAACATCGGGCCCAAGGGGCGCAAGTTCGTTCCCTACGTCTTCTCCCTTTTCATGTTCATTCTGTTCGCCAATTTCATCGGCATGCTGCCGGTAGCATTGTTCGGCGCTCATCCGTTCGCGGTGACCAGCCAGCTTACCATCACCGGCGTGCTGGCGCTGATCAGCTTCGCGCTGGTCCTGCTCGTCGGCTTCGCCAAGCATGGCTTGCACTTTTTCTCGCTGTTCGTTCCGCACGGCGTGAAGGGCCCGATGGCCGCGATCATCTTCCCGATCGAGCTGATCAGCTTCCTGATGCGCCCGTTCAGCCTGGGTTTGCGACTGTTTGTGGCCATCACGGCCGGACACATTCTTATGGAAGTGCTCGCCGGCTTCGTCATCAACGGCATCAATGCCGATGCCGGATGGGTCGCTCCGGTGGTAAGCCTGCCCAGCTTCATCCTGATGTTCGGTGTGACCCTGCTCGAGTTGCTGGTCGCCGCCATCCAGGCCTATGTCTTCGCGCTGCTCACCTCGCTGTACCTGAACGACGCGATCAACCTTCACTGATTTTGCAACGATTTATCCAAGGGAGTTAAGATTATGGACGCGAATGCTGCGAAGCTTCTGGGTGCCGGTCTCGCCGCGATCGGCGTCGGCATGGCCGCGCTGGGTGTGGGCAATGTCTTCGGCTCGTTCCTCGAGAGCGCGCTGCGCAACCCGGCGGCCGCCGACGGCCAGCAGGGCCGCCTGTTCATCGGCTTCGCCGCCGCCGAGCTTCTCGGTCTGCTGGCGTTCGTCGTCGCCATGATCCTCCTGTTCGTCGCCTAATAACGACGACAACGACTTTCGGGGTCGGCCATGCCGCAAATTAGCCAAATCGCTGACGTCTACGCGTCGCAGCTGTTCTGGCTGCTCATCTTCTTCGGCGCTATCTTCGTCGTCGTCGGCCTGGGCATGCTGCCCAAGGTTCAGGCGACGATCGATGCCCGGGACGTGAAGATTGCCGCCGACCTCAAGGCGGCGGAGGCGGCCCGTGCTGCTGCCGACGCGCTGGAGGAGGTTTATCGGGCCGGCATCGACCAGGGTCGTGTGGAGGCCAATAAGCTGGCCGCGGACGCCAAGGCGGACGCCATTCGGGCAACCGAGCAGTCGATTGCCAAGGCCGACAAGTCTATCGCCACCAAGGCTGATAAAGCGGCAGCCAAGGTCGCCGAGGCTCGCGCCGCCGCGCTGGCAGAGATTGAGAGCGTTGCCACTGAGGCCGCTCAGGCCATGGTTGAGCGGGTGGCTGGGCTGAAAGTCGATACCCAAGTGGCCCGGGCCGTGGTCGCCAAGGAGCTTGTCCGTGGCTGAGACGACGACCCACACTGAAGTCCCCGCCGAGCAGCACGGCCAGCCGGCAGCGTTCGGCTTTGCCACTGCGCCCGTGGTGGTCGCGCTATGCGTCTTCGTCGTCATGCTTTTCCTCGTCTGGAAGAAGGTGCCGGCGGCGATCGGTCGCAGCCTCGACAAGAAGATCGAAGTCATCCGCGAGCAGCTCGCCGAGGCGGAATCGCTGCGCAAGGACGCTGAGGCGCTAAAGGCCGAATTGAAGCCAAGTCGGTTGCGGCAGGCGAGGAAGCTGCGGCGATGGTCGAACGCGCCAAGCATGAAGCCGAGGCGATAATCGCCAAGGCGTCAGAGGATGCCGCTGCTCTGGTCGAGCGCCGCAAGGCGATGGCTGAGGCCAAGATCGCAGCGGAAGAGCGCGCCGCGATCGACGAGCTGCGCGCGACGGCCGCCAGGGCGGCGACCGCCGCAGCGGCCAAGCTGATTGCCGAGCGCAACGACGCCAGCGCCGACAGGGCCTTGGTGGATCAGGCGATCACCCGGCTTGCCAAGTAAAAAAAGCCCCGGAGTTTCCGGGGCTTTTTACTTCATTGCTCTCTTTTCATTCACTGCTGATGCTGGCCGCCCGGGGCGCTGACGCCTTCGAAGGCCTCATGGGCAGTTTCGCCGCGCGTCTCGCGAGCGAGGTCGCCGAGGCTGACGATTCCGATCAGTCGCTCGTCCGCATCGAGCACCGGCATGCGGCGGACCTGTTCGTCGCTCATCCGCTGGGCGACGGTCTCGATCTCCTCGTCCTCGCGGGCGCAGATGATCCCGTCGCTCATCAGTTCGCTGACCGGCGTGTCGGGGCCGCGGCCTTCGGCCACTCCGCGTACGGCAATGTCGCGGTCCGTGATCATGCCGATCACCCTGTCGCCTTCGCAAACCGGGATTGACCCGGCATCGGCACGCAGCATGAAGCTGGCCGCTTCCCGCGCGGTCTGGTCGGCGCGGATCTTTTCGACCTCGGTGGTCATGACTTCGCTGATTTTCATGGCTGGCTCTCCCTCATCGCCGACTAGAACGAACCGAAGGGAGTCACCGTTCCGACCCTAGGGCACATTCTCCGTCAGCAGATCATAGGTTGCGACCGGCTCATCCCTCTGGTTGAAGATCTCGACCGCCCAGCGGACGACGCCCGTTTCGTCGCTCTTCAGCGACTTTGACCTCACCGTCAGTTCCACCCGCATCGAATCGCCGGGATAGAGCGGCGTCAGGAAGCGAAGATTCTCGAGGCCGGTATTGGCCAGCACGGGACCTGGGTCCGGGTCGACGAACAGGCCCGCCGCGAAGCTCAGGATCAGATAGCCGTGGGCCACCCGGCCCTCGAAGATCGGCGAGGCCTTGGCCGCTTCCTCGTCCATATGGGCATAGAAATTGTCACCGGTGAACTCGGCGAAATGCTCGATGTCCTCGATCGTCACGGTGCGGCTCTTGGTCTTCAGCGTGTCGCCGATCTCGAGCTCCGCCATCCGCCGGCGGAAAGGATGGACCTTGATCTCATGCTTGGGTCCGCCGGGGATATACTGTTCGCTGATCGCGGCGATCATGGACGGCGTCGACTGGATCGCTGTGCGCTGCATGTAATGCTTGACGCCGCGGATGCCGCCCATCTCCTCGCTGCCGCCAGCGCGGCCGGGGCCGCCATGCACCAGCACCGGCAGCGGCGAGCCATGGCCGGTCGATTCCGCCGCATTGTCGCGGTTCAAGACCAGCATCCGGCCGTGATAGGCTGCAGCGCCCTGAACGAACTCCCGCGCAGCGTCCGGCGAATGGGTGAAGAGGGACAGCGCCAGGCTGCCCATGCCGCGATTGGCCAGCGCGACGGCATCGGCCAGGTCTCGGTAAGGCATGACGGTCGAAACCGGGCCGAACGCCTCGACGTCGTGGACGGCGGCGTTGGACCATGGATCGTCACTCCTGAGCAGGATCGGCTCCATGAAGGCGCCGCCCGCTATTCCCGGTGAAGCGTCCGGATTGCCGGCAACGACCCGGGCGCCTGCGGCGGTCAGCTTGCCGATCTGGCTGCGGACGTCGTCGCGCTGTCCGGTCGAAACCAGCGCACCCATGCGGCTTTCCTTGTCGCGCGGGTCGCCGACCTTGGTCCCCGCCAGCCGGTCGCGGATCGCGGCCTCGACCGCGTCGAGATGCTCGGCCGGGGCCATGGCGCGGCGGATGGCGGTGCACTTCTGCCCCGCCTTGACGGTCATCTCGTTGACGACCTCCTTCACGAACAGGTCGAACTCAGCCGTCCCGGGTGCCGCGTCGGGACCGAGCAGCGAGGCATTCAAACTGTCCTGCTCGGCGACGAACTTGACGCTCTCGCGCTGGACAACGGCATGCGATCGCAGCTTGAGCGCGGTCGAGGCCGAGCCGGTAAAGCTGACCACGTCCTGCCCGGTAAGATGATCGAACAGGTCGCCGACACCGCCGACGATCAGCTGCACTGCGCCCTTGGGCAGCAGTCCGCTGTCGATCATCACGCGGAACGCGGCCTCGCACAGATAGGCGGTGGCGCTGGCCGGTTTGACGATGGCGGGCATGCCGGCGAGCAGCGTCGGCGCGAGCTTCTCCAGCATCCCCCACACCGGGAAGTTGAAGGCGTTGATGTGCACCGCCGCGCCCTGCAGCGGCGTGTAGATATGCTGGCCGATGAAGCTCCCGCCCTTCGACAGCGGTTCCACCGGTCCGTCGAGCAGCACATGGGCGTCGGGCAGCTCCCTTCGTCCCTTGGAGGAGAAGCTGAACAATGTCCCTGCGCCGCCCTCGATGTCGATCCAGCCGTCCTTGCGGGTGGCGCCGGTCTGGTAGTTGAGCTCGTAAAGCTCTTCCTTGCGGGCCATGATCGCCTGGCCGAGGCCCTTGATGATCCGCGCCCGCTCGTGGAAGGTCAGCTTGCGCAGCGCCGGTCCGCCGACCTCGCGAGCGTGGCGCAGCATCCCGCCGAAATCGAGCCCGCCGGAGCCCGTCAGGGCAACCGGCGCCCCGTCGATCGCGCTGTTGATTTCGGTGAGCGAGCCATCGCCGGCGGCCCATCGGTCGAATGCATAGTTGAGCAGCTTGAGAGTCTTCATGACCCTCCCTTAGAAGAAGTCGCATGCTTGCGGCACCCGTCATGACGCGGAGGAAATGATGATCGAGCCAGTAAGGCCAATTTCGCTCGGCGATATCGAGGCGGCACGGCGGAATGTGGCCGGCATGGTGCTCAAGACGCCGCTGGTCAGGATCGAGCTCGGGCCGAACCGGCCAGAAATCTACTTGAAGCTCGAAAATCTGCAGCCGACCAACGCCTATAAGATCCGCGGCGCGGCCAACGCGATGGCCCGGCTGTCGGATGAGGAGCGCGACTCCGGCGTCTGGACGATCAGTGCCGGCAATGCCGGACAAGGAGTGGCTTATGCCGCGCGTGCGGCCGGGATTCCCTGCTCGGTGGTGGCGATCGAAACCGCGCCGCAGACCAAGCTCGAACGAATGCGGGCGCTGGGCGCGACCATCATTCCGGTTTCCTATGAGGAGGCCTGGCGAGCCGCGGAAACGCACAGCTTTGACGGCGTGGACGGTAAATTCATCCATCCGTTCGACAATCATGATTTCATCGCCGGCCACGGCACCATGGGGCTGGAAATCGTCGAGCAGCTGCCCGAGGTGAGCACCGTCATTGCGGCGATTGGCGGAGGGGGCCTGATCACCGGCGTCGGAAGCGCGGTGAAGGCCCTCCGTCCCGACGTGAAAATTCTCGGCGCCGAGCCGGAAACGGCGGCGCCCTACGCCTATTCGCTGGAGCAAGGGACGCCCCTGCAAATTTCCGGACTGGCAAGCATCGTTCGTCGACGGCGCCGGCGGCCAAAGCGTCACCGAACGGATGTGGCAGCGGATGCGCCCGATCGTCGATGGCGCGATCACCGTCTCGCTCGATCAGACGAGCGAGGCGATGCGCCTGATCGCCGAAAAGACCCGGACGATATCCGAGGGGGCCGGCGCCTTGTCGCTTGCTGCCGCGCTCGCCGGTCAGGTCAGGCGACGAGCCGATCGTCTGCATCGTCTCCGGCGGCAACATCGACCTTGCGAAGTTCGCCGAACTGGTGGCCTGATCAGCGACCTTCGAACTGGGCGGGCCGCTTCTCCAGGAATGCGGCCACGCCTTCGCGATAATCCTGGGTGAAGCCCAGTCGGCGCATTTCGTCGCGCTGCAGGTCGAGCTCCTCATCAAGGCTCCGCGACCAGCTGCTGCGAATGATCTGCTTGATCGCGGCGAGACCGAGTGGAGGCAGCGAGGCCAGCTTGGTCGCCACGCCGTCGACCTCCGCGTCGAGTTGCTCGTCCTCGACCGCCTTCCAGATCAGGCCCCATTCCGCGGCCTTGTCGGCGGGCAGCGCCTCACCGGTCAGCGCCAGGCCCAGCGCCCGCGCCTGTCCGACCAGGCGCGGCAGATGCCAGCTGCCGCCGCTGTCGGGGACCAGTCCCAGAGCGGAAAAGCTCTGGATGAACTTGGCGGACTTGGCGGCAATGACGATGTCGCAGGCGAGCGCGATATTGGCGCCGGCCCCCGCCGCAACGCCGTTCACCTTGGCGATCACCGGCTGGGGCAGGGCGGCAAGTGCGCGGATCAGCGGGTTCCAGCTTTCCTCGACCGTTTCGCCAAGGTCGACGGCCTCGCCGGGCGCAACCGCTCGATCGTTCAGATCCTGCCCGGCGCAAAAGCCGCGGCCCGCGCCGGTCAGGACCAGGACCCTCGCATTGCCCAGCTGGTCGAGTGCGTCCCGCAGCTCCGCGTGCATCGCCCGGGTGAAGCTGTTGAGCCGCTCGGGCCGATTGAGCGTGATCCGGGCGACACCGTTGTCGTTCGCAACTTCGATGCACTCGTAGGTCATGCGCCTCTCCTCGACCGGCCGCTTAGCAAGCGACACCGGCCAAGGAAACGCAGCATTACCGCGTTGCCGGCACTCCAGCCGGTCTCGAGACGGCAATCCGACGCGGGGTTTACTGGTTAACGGCTTTTTTACCACGACCGCTTAGCAGGGCAGTCTGGATCAAATGCTGGGCTGCCCGTGAGCTACTCATCGCGCTACATTTCAACGCTTGCCGCACTTGCCCTGCTGGGCCTGGTGCCGCTCGACGTTGCGCAGGCAGCGCAGACGACAATCTCGGCTCGAGCCAGCGTGATCAAATCGCTTGAGCTGAGCTCCAAGCAGAATCTCGATTTCGGCACGATCACCCTGTCCGGCACGCCGGGCACCTACACGATTTCGATCGATCTGGCGGGGCAGCTTTCCTGCGCCAGCGGCGCAACCTGTTCTGGCGTCGCACGACCGGCGATCATGAACGTCCAGGGATCGCGCGGCCAGGTCGTCCTTATCTCCGTGGCCTCGTCCAACTTGGTCAATGCACTTGACGGGAGCACGATCCCGTTCACGCCGGTCGCTCCGGCAAGCGTTACGCTGTCCAATTCCGGCTTTCCCGGAAATGACTTCAACGTCGCCGGCTCGATCGCCATTCCTTCGACCGCTGACGGAACCTACAGCGGCAACGTCGTGGTGACTGCCAACTATCAGTAGGTTTGAAGCCGGCCGCCGGAATCGCTACATCGGTGTCATGTACACCACCGAGCTTTCGAAGAACGTCAAGCCGATCGAGACGGTCGAGCCCCCTGAACTGGTCGCCGCATTCGAAGCGCGCGTCGCTGCGGACGAGTTCATCGAGCCCAAGGACTGGATGCCGGACGCCTATCGCAAGACATTGGTGCGGCAGATCTCGCAGCATGCGCACAGCGAGATCGTCGGCATGTTGCCCGAGGGCAATTGGATCACGCGAGCTCCCTCGCTCCGGCGGAAGGCGATCCTGCTGGCCAAGGTGCAGGACGAGGGCGGGCACGGCCTCTATCTCTACTGCGCCGCCGAAACTCTCGGCACCAGCCGCGAGGAGATGGTCGAGGCGCTTCACTCCGGGAAAGCCAAATATTCCACCATCTTCAACTATCCGACCCTGACCTGGGCCGACATCGGCGCGATCGGCTGGCTGGTCGATGGCGCGGCGATCATGAACCAGGTGCCTCTGCAGCGCACCAGCTACGGCCCCTACGCACGGGCGATGGTGCGGGTGTGCAAGGAGGAAAGCTTCCACCAGCGCCAGGGCTATGAAATCATGATCGCGCTGGCCAATGGCAGTGCCGATCAAAAGCGGATGGCGCAGGACGCGCTCAACCGCTGGTGGTGGCCGAGCCTGATGATGTTCGGCCCGCCCGACGAAAACTCGCCCAATACGGAGCGGTCGATGCGCTGGCGGATCAAGCGCGAGACCAACGACGAGCTGCGCCAGAAGTTCGTCGACATCACCGTGCCGCAAGCCGAGTTCATCGGCCTCAAAGTGCCCGATCCCGCGCTTGAGCTGGAACGAGGCGAAGGGCGGCTACGATTTCGGCGAGGTCGATTGGGAAGAATTCTACGCGGTGGTCCGCGGCGAAGGACCGGTCGCCAGGGAGCGGATGAAAGCGAGGATCGACGCCTGGGAGAATGGAGCCTGGGTGCGCGATGCTGCCGCAGCCTATGAAGCGAAGCGGCAGGCAAAGGCCGCGGCTTGACTTTACGCTTCGTCATTGCGAGGAGCGCAGCGACGAAGCAATCCAGGCGGGGAGGTGAGGCTGGATTGCTTCGCTCCGCTCGCAAAGACGGGATAAGCAATGACCGATTGGCCGCTGTGGGAGGTGTTCGTTCGTGCGAAGGGTGGTCTTAGCCATCGCCACGTTGGCAGCGTTCATGCTCCTGACCCGGAGCTCGCGCTCCGCCACGCGCGAGACACCTACACGCGGCGGCTCGAGGGAGTGAGCTTGTGGGTGGTGCCGTCGGCCTCGATCGTCGCATCGGACCCCGACGACAGCGGACCGCTGTTCGAGCCGGCTGAGGACAAGATCTATCGCCACCCGACCTTCTACGACATTCCGGACGAGGTTAAGCACATCTGATGCCCAGCCTCCCTGCCATCGAGAAAGACGTGGAGAAGCGGGCAAAGCGAGCGCCGCGATCATGGGGCGTTCGACGCACCGGCCGCCGGCGAGCATGACCCGGCGTTGATCGCCTACTGCGAGCGGCTTGGCGACGATGCGCTGATCCTCGGCCAGCGCCTGAGCGAATGGTGCGGCCATGCGCCGGCACTGGAAGTCGACCTCAGCCTCGCCAACCTGGCGCTCGATTTGATTGGACAGGGGACGAACTTCCTCGGGCTGGCGGGCGATGCGGACGATCTTGCCTTCCGCCGGGACGTACTCGACTGGAAGAATTGCCTGCTGGTCGAGCAGCCCAATGGCGATTTCGCGCCAGACCATCGCTCGCCAATTCCTGTTCTCGACCTGGCAGCACATGCTGTACCAGCGACTGTCGAGTTCCAGCCACGGGGGCATCGCCGGGATCGCAGCCAAGAGCGCCAAGGAAGTCTCCTATCACCGGGAGCTGGCCGCTGACTGGGCGATCCGGCTCGGTGACGGGACCGAGGAGAGCGCGCGCCGCATGGCCGAAGGCCTCGATTGGTGCTGGCGCTTTGTCCCCGAGTTGTTCGAGGTCGACGAGGTGCTGGCCGAGCTGATCGGGCGTGGCATCGCCGCTGATCCGCGCGAGTTCGAGGAAGAATATCGCGCCGAGATCGGCCGCGTGTTGGCCGAAGCGAAATTGCCGGCGCCGGCCGACCAACGTCCAATCCTCGGCGGTCGGCGCGGCCATCACAGCGAACATCTCGGCCATTTGCTGGCGGTGATGCAATTCCTGCCGCGCACCTATCCTGACGCGCAGTGGTAGGCTGATGGCCGAGCATTTCTACAAGCTTCGGGTGGCGGAAGTCGTGCCCGAAACGGATGAGGCCAATTCGATCCGTTTCGAGATTCCCGAAGGGCTGGAGCAGGTCTTCCGGTTCAAGGCAGGCCAGCATCTGTCGGTCCGGGCGGAGATCGGCGGCGAGGAGGTGCGACGCAATTACTCCCTCTGCGTGGCGCCTGACGAAGGCCAGTTGAAGGTCACGGTCAAGCGCATCGCCGGCGGCGTTTTTTCCAACTGGATCGGCGACAATCTCAAGGCCGGTGACACGCTCGACGTGATGACCCCGCATGGCTCGTTCACGGTCGATTTCGATCCAGCCGGGAACCGGCGTTACGTCGCCTTCGCGGGCGGATCGGGCATTACGCCGGTGATATCGCTGATCAAGACGGCCCTGAAGACCGAGCCCGCCAGCCGCTTCACCCTTTTCTACGGCAACCGCGACTCCAGTTCCGTTATCTTCCTCGAGCAGCTGGCGGCGGTGAAGGACCGCTACCTCGGCCGGTTCGAGCTCTATCATTTCCTCAGCGACGAGGCAGGCGACGTCGATCTGTTCAACGGCATGCTCGATCGTCAGACCTGCGACGAGGCGCTCGATCATCTGGTCGATGAGGCCCAGCAGGTTGACGCCTGGTTCATCTGCGGTCCGGGCCCGATGATGGATGCGGCGGAAGCTGCGCTGACCGAACGGGGTGTGGCGCGGGACCGAATACACATCGAGAGGTTCCTGGCGGGAAGGCCGTCAGCTGCCTTGGCCGCGCAAATGGCGCAGCTTCAGGAGAAAGCTGCCGGGTTGACCCTGAGCGTCACCCTCGACGGTCGCACCCGCAAGGTCGAGTTCACCGAAGCCAACATCCTCGATAGCGCGCGGGAAGCGGGGTTGCCGGCACCCTTCGCTTGCAAGGCGGGAGTCTGCGCCACCTGCCGCGCCAAGGTCACCAAGGGCCAGGTTGAGATGGCCGCCCGCTATGGTCTTACCGATGAGGAGATTGCCGCCGGCTATGTCCTGACTTGCCAGTCGGTTCCCGTCGGCGAGGGAGTGGCGGTCGATTACGATGCCTAGCACGGGGGCGTAACGCTTGGGCGTGACTGTTGCGTGCCATTCGGCTAGTCCCGCTGCCATGCTCGACCAGCCGACCAAGACCGGGCCGCGCAGGGGCGCCCAACTCCTCGAAACGCTAGGCGAAATCCAGAGCGATTCGCTGCTCGCGCTCATCGCCATGACGAATGCCGACCCGCGCCCCGACAAGATCGACGTCGGCGTGGGAGTCTATCGCGACGGAGCCGGCAACACGCCGATCCTGCGCGCGCTGAAGGCGGCCGAGAAGCTGCTGTGGGAGCGGCAGGAAACCAAGAGCTACATCGGCAGCCGCGGAGACATCCGCTTCACCGATCTGTTGCGACCGTTCCTGCTCGGGCGCCATGCGGACGACGATCGGATCAAGGGGCTGCAGACGCCGGGCGGCTGCGGGGCGCTCAGCCTCGGTTTCAAGCTGATCGGTGTTGCACGGCCCCATGCGAAGGTGCTGGTCGGCACGCCGACCTGGCCCAACCATATCCCGGTCATCGAGGCGGCCGGGCTCGGCCTGTCGAAATATCAGTATTACGACCGGCTCGAGACGCGGATTCGGTTCGATGAGATGATGGCCGCGCTCGAGGGCGCGGATGCCGGCGACGCGGTCCTGCTGCACGGCTGCTGCCATAATCCGACCGGCGCCGATCTCGATCCGGGCCAGTGGGCGCACGTGGTCGAACTGGTTGCGCGCAAGGGCCTGCTGCCGCTGGTCGACATTGCCTATCAGGGGTTGGGCCGCGGCTTCGCCGAGGACGCAGCCGGACTGCACCTGCTGCTCGACGCCTGCGACGAAGTGATCATCGCCCAGAGCTGCGACAAAAATTTCGGAGTTTATCGCGACCGCGTCGGCTCGATGTTCGTCAAGACCGCGCGTCCCGCCTCGACCGAACTGGCGCTGACCCATCTTGCCCAGATCGCGCGGGAGATGTGGTCGATGCCTCCTGACCATGGTGCCGCGGCGGTTCGGATCGTTTTGGAAACGCCCGAGCTTCGGGCCGACTGGGACGTTGAAGTCGGCGAAATGCGCGACCGGATCAACCGCGTCCGTGGGGCAATCGCCGCAGCGGACCCGCGCCTTGCCTATATCAAGGATCAGTTCGGCATGTTCTCGATGCTGCCGATCACGCCGGAACAGGTGGGCGACCTGCGCCAGCGCCATGCGATCTACATGGCCGACACCGGCCGGTTCAACGTCATCGGAATGTCCGACGCGGCGGTCGACCGCTTCATAGCCGCGGTCGTCGAGGCGATGAATGGCTAAGGCGATGGCGGCCGAACCGGAGTCCGACTTTCGGGCGCATTCCGGTGTCGACTGGGCCGAGGTGGCACGCCTGGTCCTGACCAGCAGGGCGATGGACGAGCTGGAAGAGACCCGGCTCGTTCCCGAAAAGAAGGTGCTCTACCAATTCTCGGCCCGCGGCCACGACATGGCGCAGGCCATCCTCGGCTTGCATTTGAAGGACGGTGACGCGGCGTGCGGCTATTACCGGTCGCGGCCGATGCTGCTCGCCCTGGGCGTGCCGCTGGCCGATGCGCTGGGATCGGGGATGGGCCGCGAGGGCGGCTATTCCGACGGCCGCGATATCGGCGTCGTCTTCAACTATCCTAACCCGGGTGGCGCGCACGCCCTGCCGATGTGTGGCGGGGTAGGCGCGCAATATACGCCGGCAGCAGGATGGGCGCAGGCGATCGCCTATAAGGCCGATGTGCTGGGCGAGAAGAGCGACGCGATCGCCGTGGTTCTCGGCGGCGATGCCAGCTGCGCCACCGGCGGATTTTGGTCGGCGCTAACAATTGCAACGACGCAATCTTTGCCGCTGCTATTCTATATCGAGGACAATGGCTACGGCATCTCGGTGCCGTCCGACTATCAGACGCCGGGACGCGACATTGCGGCCAACCTTGCCAGCTTCAGGAACCTCGCCATCTGGAATGGCGACGGCACCGAACCCGCCGATGCCGAGCGGTTGATCGGCGAGGCGGTGGCGCATGTCCGCGATCGCAAGGGTCCGGCCCTGGTCCGGCTCACGGTGCCAAGGCTGGAAGGCCACAGCTACCAGGACACGCAGACCTACAAGTCGGCAGAGACAGTCAAGGCCGAATGGGCGCGCGACCCGCTTCCCAAGCTGCGCGCCTTCGCACCGGACCTCGACTGGGGCCTGATCGAAGCCGGCGTCGAGCAGGAGGTTGAGGCGGCGCGCGCCGAAGCCGAAGCTCGCGGCGTCTCGAGCCCGGACCGTGTCACCGATCACATCTTCTTCGACGGCGTGCCGAGCAAGGTCGGCGGTGGTGCTGGCCTCGGCCTCGAAGAATCCACCGACGAACCCCGGCCCGACGGCCAGCGGATCAATATGGTCACCGCCATCCGCCGAGTGCTCGACCAGGAGCTTGAAGCCAACCCTAAGTTGTTGGTTTTCGGCGAGGATGTCGGCCCCAAGGGTGGTGTTCACGCTGTGACACTCGGACTACAGGAAAAGTTCGGGGTGGAGCGCGTGTTCGACACGTCGCTGAACGAGGAAGGCATCGTCGGCCGCGCGGTGGGCATGGCGTTGGCCGGACTGATGCCGGTGCCGGAGATTCAATTCCGCAAATATGCCGAGCCGGCGACTGAGCAGATCAACGACTGCGGCACGATGCGCTGGCGCACCGCCAATCGCTTCGCGGCGCCGATGGTGCTCCGCATCCCCGGTGGTTTTTTCAAATGCGGCGACCCGTGGCACAGCCAGACGAACGAGGTGCAGTTCGTCCACAATCCTGGATGGAAGGTGGCGGTGCCCTCCAATGCCGAGGACGCGGTCGGGTTGTTGCGCGCGTCGCTCCGCGGTCACGACCCGGTGATATTCTTCGAGCATCGCGCCATGCTCGACGACAGCTGGGCCCGGCGGCCTTGGCCGGGCGACAGGTTCGTGCTGCCGTTCGGCAAGGCCAGGAAGACCCGCGAGGGCGACCGGATCACGATCGTCACCTGGGGTGCCATGGTGCCGCGCTGTGAGGCGGCGGCGGAAGGCGTCGGGGCGGACGTCATCGACCTGCGCACGCTAATGCCATGGGACCGAGAGATGGTGCTCGACAGCGTGCGCCGCACGCGACGCTGCCTGATCGTCCATGAGGATTTGCGAACCGGCGGCTTCGGGGCGGAAATCGCCGCGGTCGTCGCCGACGAAGCCTTCCTCGACCTCGACGCCCCGGTCGCGCGCGTCACAATGCCCGACGTGCCAAGCCCGCATCATCCCAGACTGCTCGAGTGGGCCGTTCCGAACGTCGAGAAGATCCGCGCCGCGATCGACCGGCTGGTGGGGTTCTAGATGATCGAGGTCCGGGTCCCAGCGGAGCAGGAGGGCACGAAGGCAGTGGTCCGCGCCTGGCTGAAGAAGGTCGGCGAAGAGGTTGCCGAGAACGATCCTCTGGTCGAGCTTGAAACTGACAAGGTGACGCAGGAAGTGCCGGCGCCGGCAGCTGGTGTGTTGGCCGAGATTTTGCTGAATACGGACGACGAGGCCGAGCCGGGTGCGCTGCTCGCGCGCCTTTCTACCGACCGGTCTGTTCGTCCTGAGCAAGGCCCGCAGGGCGTAGTCGAAGGGCAGCTTGAACGACCGTTGGAACAGCGCCGTACGACAAGCTCAGGACTAGCAGAGGCTGGGGAGGGGCAAGAAACTCGCCTTTCACCATCCGTCCGCCGCGCGCTGCTTCAGCATGATATTGACCCAGCGCGCATCCAAGGCACGGGGCGCGATGGCCGCATCACACGGGATGACGTTGATCGTGCAGTTGCCTCGGCCACGGCGGTAAGGGTCGGCGAGCCGGCAATTGCTCAGCCCCGGCATTTTGCCGGTGGCGACATTCCGCACGATCGGATGCGGCTCAAAATCGCCGAGAACATGGTTCGTGCGGTCAGCGAGGCGCCTCATGTCACCGCGCTGTTCGAAGCCGATTTTTCCGCGATTGCCGCGCACAAGGCAATCATGGCCGCCAAGGGCACCAAGCTCAGCTACACCGCTTACCTCATCAAGGCCGCCGCGGAGGCGATGGCGGTCGCTCCGGCAATTAACGGGCGGTGGGAGAGAGATCGCATCGCGATTTCGCCGGCGATAAACATCGGGGTCGGCACTGCGCTCGGCGAGAGGGGCCTAGTGGTGCCCGTGGTTAAGGATGCCGGTTCGATCAGCCTGGAAGAAATCGGCCGAAAGCTCGACGACCTTACCAGCCGCGCCCGAGCCGGCAATCTCACCGCCGCCGACGTATCCGGCGGCAGTTTCACGATTTCCAACCATGGTGTGTCCGGCTCGTTGCTCGCAGCCCCGATCATTCTCCACGCCGGCCAGGCGGCGATACTCGGTGTGGGCAAGCTGGAAAAGCGGGTGGTCGTGCGCGAGGTGAACGGGCAGGACGCGATCCTGATCCGGCCTATGGCCTATGTGACGCTGACGATCGACCATCGCGTCGTCGACGGCCACCAGACAAACGCCTGGCTGACTCGCTTTGTCGAGATAATCGAAGGCTGGCCCGCAGCCTAGGCTGCAAGCTCTTCGCTCAAGGCCCCAGTAAGGGCCGCAATGTCTTGCGACCGATTATAACAGTGTAGCGATGCGCGCAGGCCGATAAAGCCCGATAGCTCCACGACCCGCAGGTAGATCTTGTGCCGAAGCACCAAGCTGCGGCGGATCACGTGATGGTCGACGCCATCCGGCAGCGTGAAGCTAAGATTGGCCGAGACGGTCGGACCGTCGCGCGCCGACGGAATTGTGATTCCAGCCATTTGCGAGAGGGCATCGTGGAGTTCGCCGCGCAGCGCGAGGTTGTGCGCCTCAATCACGGCAGGCCCAAGAGCCTCGACATAGTCGATGGCCGCACCGAGGCCATGCAATCCCGCCATATTGCCGATCCCGGTTGAATCCGAGTTGGCGCGGCGGCCAGCTTGAAGCGGTAACGCATCGAGTTGCTTGGCCAACTCCGCATCCAGAAAGAACAGCCCCGTTCCCTTTGGTCCCATCAGCCATTTATGCCCGCTTGCCGAATAGGCATGGCAGCCCATTGCGGTGACATCGACCGGGATCGCGCCAGCAGACTGCGCTCCGTCGACAATCGCCAAGCACCCACGTTCGCGAGCAAGGGCGCACAGTTCCTCCGCCGGCAACCTTACGCCGGTGGTGAATAGGATGTGGGAGAAGGAGACGACCCGGGTCTCGGGCCGGATCGCCGCAGCGAATTGCTCGATGATCTCACGCGTGTCGGTCGCGGCAGGCGAAATTTTCAGCGTGTCAATGGTGATGCCGTAGCGCCGCGCGGCCCATTCCCAGCCTAGCCGACCGGCCGGATGTTCATGGTCCGTGGTCAAAATCCGATCGCCCGGCCGAAAATCCAAGCCTTGGGCGACAAGGAACATTCCGCCGGTTGCGCTGGTCGTCAGGACGATGTCGTCGGCGTCGCAATTCAACAGGCTCGCGGACTTCGATCGCACCTTGTCCAGGCGACCAATGCCGGGACCATAGGTTTCACCGGCCGGATCGAATTCGACTGCGGACATGGCGGCGACGGTCGCGTCGAATACCGGTCGAGGCATGGCGCCGACCCCGCCGGTCTGCAGATGGATATATCCATCGGGAAGTAGAAGGTCGTGGTCCGGGATCAGCCTGCCGGTCATGCTCCCTCATGCACGAGAAGGAATGGCACCCCAAGGGGATTTCAACCTGTGGCTGCCTTGAGCGAATGTTCCTACGCCCCGGGACCAGGCGCTTTCATTAGCGGGAGCAAGTCAGTGGCAAGCTCGCTCCCCAAGCCGACGCCAGATTCACCGGAGGATGCCCGGCGAGCTCCACAGGGGTTTCGCGAATTCGGCAATGCTGCAGCAAATGTGCAGGTGCGAATTGACCGGAGGCGCGACGCCGGTTACTCGCACCGGCGAGCACCCGTAGCTCAGCTGGATAGAGCGCCGCCCTCCGAAGGCGGAGGCCACAGGTTCGAATCCTGTCGGGTGCGCCATTCTAAATCAAGAAATCTGGCGACGGCACATGCCAACTGGTGTCGACTTGCGTGCTGATGCCGATCGCAAAGCTGCCACCCGACTGACCGAGCCATTCCGCCACACGGCCACTATCGTGGCGCCAGAGTATGTCATCGCGACCGTCGCCGTTGAAGTCGCCGATGCTATCTACATCCCAACTGGTATCGACTTGGTTGTTGCCTTTGGAGTTGCCCGCGAAGCTGCCATCGGCTTGCCCAAGCCAGTTGGTCAAGGCGCCGTTGTCATGTCGCCACAGAATATCGTCGCGACCGTCGCCATTGAAATCGCCGGTGCCGACTACTGCCCATCCGGTATCGACTTTGGTGGTGGCGCCTCCCGCGAAGCTGCCATTTGACTGGCCGAGCCATCGGGTGAGACCGCCGGAGTCATGACGCCACAAAATGTCGTCTCGCCCGTCGCCGTTGATGTCACCAGTGCCTACCACATGCCAGCTTCTATCGACTTGGGTGCTGGCACTGCCCGCGAAGCTGCCATTGGCCTGGCCATACCACTGCGTCAAAAGGCCACTGTCATGGCGCCAGAGAACGTCGTCGCGGCCATCGCCATTGAAGTCGCCGGTGCTTGCTATGTCCCAACTGGTATCGACCTGTTTGTTGGCACTTGCGTTGCCTACGAAGCCGCCGTTGCCCTGGCCAAGCCAGTCGGTGAAGGCGCCGCCGTCGTGGCGCCAGAGAATGTCGTCGCGACCGTCGCCGTTGAAGTCGCCGCTGCCGGCTACATTCCAACTGGTTGCGACATTGATCGCGGTATTGCCGTAGTTGTTGGCAAAGTTGCCGCTGGAGGTGCCCAGCCAGTTGGTTACAAGGCCGCTGTCATGGCGCCACAACACGTCATCGCGCCCATCGCCGTTGAAGTCTGCGGCGGAAAGGACAGCTCCGGCGTTGATGTCTGCGACGCCCCGTCATGCTCCGCAAGCCATTTGGCCTTTTCAGATGCCAGGAAGTCGCGGGCTGCCTTGCCCTGGAGGATGGTGAAGCCCTTGGGCGGCAGCGGATAGTTCCCGGGGAACGGCGTGTCGGACAGGTTCAGAAAATAGTTGCCCGATGACTCGGTGAGATTGGACCACGCTTCCTTCATCCTCGCGAAGCCGTTGTGCTCGGGGTCCTGGACCGCGATGATGGTATTGACGATCCTCAGGTCCGGGTTGTTCTCCGGGTTGTCGGTGTTGAACTTGAACGGCGAGCCATGAGTCATCCTCCCGTCCTGGAGATAGTCCTTCATGATGATGATGCTGTCGTCGACGGTCAGAACACCGTGGGCCGACTGGTTGTTGACCGTGCCGAAGCCGCTGAACACGCCATCCAGCAGACTGTCGCGCAGGGTCCCGGAGTGAGCGAAGTCGTTCTCGATCGCGTCGTCACGGATGTTGGTCATCCGCACGTCCTCGATCAGCCAGCCGTTCGAACTGCCGTTCGCGACATTGAGCGAATCGTCCGGGACGAATCGGATGCCGTCCCAGGTCCCGTCGATGCGCAAGTTGCGGATCGTCGTGTTGATGCTGTTGCTGACCCGGACACCGGTGGCCATGTGGTTGTAGATGGTCGACCACTCCGCGGTCTGGGAAATCTCACCCCAGATCTCACCGCCATTGATGACGACACCGCTGGAGTTGTAAATGTTGATCGCCGGAACGGTTTCGTTGCCAGCGATATGCCAGTCCGCATGCGTTGCGTTGACGGTGGTGCCGGATGCGTCCCTGACCCAATATTCTTTATAGCCGTAGTCACCGGTTAAATTGATATATGCCATAGTTAACATCCCCCCCGGTGCTGCGCATGCGTCTAAGCAGCGCAGGTCCCGAGACTTGCTCCTTGATCGTAAATGTTCGCTTACCCGTAACTGGAGAGCAGTTAGGCCGGCCCAGAATGGACCGATTTAGGCTGAAAGAACGAGATTCCCCCTTCCCGCTTTTCTCGAATACCAACATCACTCGAATGGACCGGTTTGCCCAGCCCTGCTGGAGGGTATTTACGTCCAAGCGATTGCAATCACTGTCAAAGTGAACGCACGGCTTTTGGCCACGCTAGGAGGAGGTCGCATTAAATTCGTAGTAACTGATCGACGTTCGACGGGTTTTCAGTCTTTTCGCCTGCACTCCACGCAGTTTAAGGTTCGAAGAGCGGAAGCGCCCAATAGCCGCGCGCATTGATTGACCGAAAATTTCGCAGTCGCGAGAGAATGTTGCGGCGCGGGAAAGGGGGGACTAGGCTGACCGAAACCCCAGGGGAGATTGCATGGCCAAATCGGCGGACAAGGTGACGATCAAGAAATACGCCAACCGGCGCCTCTACGACACCGAAAGCTCCAGCTACATTACCCTGGACCGGCTCGCCGTCATGATCCGCGAGGGCCGCGATTTCGAAGTGGTTGACGCCAAGACCGGCGAAGACATCACCCACCAGGTACTGACCCAGATCATCGTTGACGAGGAATCGCGCGGCTCCACCATGCTTCCGGTCAATTTCCTGCGCCAGCTGATCGGCCTATACGGGGGCCAGATGCAGGGAGCCGTGCCGCAGTATCTCGATGCGGCGATGGATGCGTTCCAGAAAAACCAGCAGGCCGTGGCGGGGGCATTCGGACCAGGCGTGTTCGCCGACCTTGCCAAGCGCAACATGGCGATGTTCGAAGAAGCGACCCAGGCAATGACCGGCAAGAAGAAGCCTTCGGCCGCCTCCGATGACGGGCCGGGCGATGAGATCGCCAAGCTGAAAGCAGAGCTGGCTGCGCTCCAAGCCAAGGTCGATAAACTCGGCAAATGATTCGAATCGCCGTCGCTCTCATGGCCGTCGCAACTCCGGCGTCGGCTCAGCTAACCCCACTGACGTTCGAGCTAGGAAAATCGCTGCCGCTGGCGGCCGGAAATTGGAACTATGTGGTGACCGCGAACGGTGGCGAAGCACGCTTCGGGTCACATCTTTCACTGGTCTGCGACAAGCCGACACGGACGGTGACGATCAGCCGTCCTGCAGCGTTGGCGTCCGCTTTGACGGTCGTAACGGACATGCAAACGCGTACTCTCGCGCCAAATGGGCGTTTGTCGGCGTATGACCCGTTGCTCGATGCGATGGCATTCAGCCGCGGCAGGTTCCTGGTGTCGGGGGGAAATGCTGCCGTGCTGGCAGTTCCGAGCTGGCCCGAGGCCGCGAGAGCGATAGAGGATTGTCGAATCTGACCACAATTACAAGTCTTGTTTATCGCCTCGAACCACAACATGCTGTGCCGGCAATCAAGCAGCGAAAGGAGGTGATCCGATGTCTCATGGTTCAGCAGAGAGGTCGGTTCAGTTCGCTCGGAAGGTGATGGCCTAACCAGCCGATCTATGTCCTTCCGGGCTTGAGCGTCCGGTCGCTGACCATGTTGAAGGGGGCTGTCGCGTGGTGCGGCAGCTCCCTTTTACTTGGCTCTTTTCTGCCCTATTCCGGAACTGTTTCGGGCCTGAACCGCTTTTGGCGGTTGAGTGGAAATGGAGGCAGCGATGGCCAAATCTTCGAATAGCCGCGGGAAATCGGGCGGTGGTTCCGACAAGAATACATTCGACAAGATCGCCAAGGCGGCAATGAGTCGCGAAATGCTGGCGGCCGGCTTGACGGCTGCGGCGGCCGCGATTGCCGCCAGCCCCAAGGCGCGCAAGGCGATCAAGGATGCTGGCCTGGAAGCGGCGGATAGCGCCAGCCAGGCGGCGACAACCATGATGACCAACGCTTCCAAGCTGGGTTCGCTTATCGCCGAAGCAGTGGCCGACGCCGCACAGCGCGTGTTGTCGGGCAAATGGGCCGATGACGAAGGCGGCACGGCTGTGACGGCGACGTCCAGGCCAGTCGCCAAGCGCGCGGCGCCGCGCAAGGCGGGCGCAACGCGAAAGGCGCCGGCCGCCAAGGCCACAACGGCGTCCAAACCAAAGGCCAAGTCGCGTGCGGCCAAATCAGGTGCGGCACCCAAGCGCAGATCGAGCGCCGGCGCGCGCAAGCGGGCACCGGCCAAGCCCAGCTCCTCGCCGGCCAGCTGAGCTTGGGCTAAATCGAATGCGAAGGGCCGCGGCTTCGAAACCGCGGCCCTTCCTCTATGGAAATGCGCAATCGGGCATGCGATGGCGGACCTCATGAGTTACGAAACGTTCTCGGTGGTTGTGCTGGCCGCGGGGCAGGGTACGCGCATGCGATCCGACACGCATAAGGTGCTCCATCCTATCGCCGGCAAGCCGATGCTGATGCACTTGCTGTCGACCGTCCAGGCAATGGGCGCGGCACGCGGCGTGGTGGTTGTCGGCAAAGGCCGCGAACAGCTGGAAGCTGCGCTCCAGGACGGGGACTTTTCCACGGCGCTGCAGGCCGAGCAGAAGGGTACCGGCCATGCCGTGCAAATGGCCGAAGACGCGCTGTCCGGCTTCGACGGACCGGTACTGATTCTTTACGGCGACACGCCGTTTGTCACCGAGGCAACCCTTAGGCGAATGCTCGATCGCTTGGCAGCGGAGGATGATCCCGGGGTAGTCGTGCTGGCCAGTTCGCCGGCCGACGGCAAGACCTACGGCCGGGTCATCCTCGGCGAGGGCGACCGCATCTCCAAGATGGTGGAATTCAAGGACGCCAACGAAGCCGAACGTGCCGTCAAGCTGTGCAATTCGGGCATGATGGCAGTCAACACCAGGGACCTGTTCCGCTGGCTGACGAAAGTCGGCAATGCCAATGCGGCCGGCGAATATTATCTGCCCGACATCGTCATGATCGCCAAGGATGAGGGACGCGCGCCGGTAGCGATCGAGGGCGAGCCCTTCGAAACCGCGGGGGTCAACAGCCGTGCCGAGCTGGCCGCGCTGGAGGAGCATTGGCAGACGCGGCGGCGCTGGCAGGCGTTGGAACAGGGCGCGACGCTGATCGACCCGGAAAGCGTCTGGTTTTCAGCCGACACCGAGCTCGGCCGCGATTGCACTATCGAGCCGCACGTTGTGTTCGGCCCCGGCGTCAAGATTGCCGACGGCGCGACGATCCGCGCCTTCTCTCATATCGAAGGGGCAACGATCGCAACCGGCTGCGAGGTCGGTCCGTTCGCGCGACTCAGGCCCGGCGCGGTCTTGGGCGAAGGCGCCAAGGTCGGCAATTTCGTTGAGGTGAAAAAGGCGGTGCTGGGCAAGGGCGCCAAAGCCAACCACCTCGCCTATATCGGCGACGCAACTGTCGGCGATAAAGCGAACATCGGGGCGGGGACGATAACCTGCAACTACGACGGTTTCGGCAAGTACCGGACCGAAATCGGTGCCGGGGCGTTCATCGGCTCCAACAGCGCCCTGGTCGCGCCGGTAAGCATCGGCGACGGCGCGATCGTCGGAGCAGGATCAGTGGTGACGAAGGATGTCGCCGCCGACGAACTCGCCATTGCCCGCGGTGAGCAAAAGGGCTTTGGCGGCTGGGCTGCTCGCTTCCGGGCCCGCCAGCAGGCGCGGAAAGACCGCCAGGCATCTTGATTTGATATCATGATATGATATCTATATATCATGACTCGCATTCTTGCAGACCTGCCCGATGAAGACATTAAATGGCTTGATCGGCGAGCCGCGGAAGAAGGTCGCTCTCGCGCTGCGATCGTAAGGGAAGCGGTTGCACAGTTTCGCGCCGCTGCGGGAAAAAAGGGCATTCAGCGGTACTTCGGTCTTTGGAAGGATCGCGGCGACTTGAATGACGGGATGGAATTCCAGCGTCAGCTTAGGGGTGAGTGGGATCACGATTGGGACAGTGAGTCCGCGTGACTGAACATGTCTTCGATACTGTCATCCTGATCGACGCATTGCGCGACGTTGAGCCGGCGAAGAAGGAACTGCTGCGGAACAAGCGCAACTGGATCAGTCGCATCACCTGGATTGAGATTCTTGCCGCTGCCGGAGCGGACGATGCCGGCGCGACCGAGGAGTTCCTAAGCTGTTTTTCCGTGATCGAGCTGTCGGAAGACATCGGCCGACGCGCGGCGATGATTCGGGCGCAGCATCGGAAGATCCGTCTACCGGATGCTATTATATGGGCTTCGGCCCAGACAACCGCGCGGGTTCTCGTTACTCGAAACACCAGGGATTTCCCTGCTCAAATGCCGGGCATTCGAGTTCCCTATGAAGTTTGAAGGCAGGTGAATTGATATGTGCGGAATTGTCGGGATCGTCGGCCGTGAAGCAGTTGCGCAGCGCCTGTTCGATGGTCTGAAACGTCTGGAATATCGGGGTTATGACTCGGCCGGCATTTGCACCGTGCAGAACGGCGCGTTCGAACGTCGCCGCGCGGAGGGCAAGCTCGAAAATCTGGCTCGCGAGCTCCGCGCGGCCGAGCTGCACGGCGATACGGGCATTGCCCATACGCGCTGGGCGACCCATGGTGCCCCGACCGTCGACAACGCCCATCCGCACATCGCCGGGCCGGTCGCGCTGGTGCACAACGGCATCATCGAGAATTTCAAACCGCTGCGCGACGAACTGCTCGCCGACGGGCGCAAATTCCTGAGCGAAACCGACAGCGAAGTGGTCGCCCATCTGGTCGCGCGTGAGGTCGAACGCGGCAAGTCGCCGACCGAGGCGGTGGCCGCGGTGTTGCCGCGCCTCCATGGGGCCTTCGCCATCGCCTTCCTGTTCAAGGATTTTCCCGACCAGATCATCGGCGCTCGCATGGGAGCGCCGCTTACGGTTGGTTATGGCGACGGCGAGAATTATCTGGGCTCGGACGCACTGGCGCTGGCCCCTCTGACCCAGAAGATTGCCTATCTCGAGGAAGGCGACTGGGCGGTGGTCGAAAGGGACCGGATCCAGATCTACGACCGTGCCAACAATCCGGTGGCCCGTGAGATCGTCGAGTCCGGCGCCTCGGCCGCGCGGATCGAGAAGGGCAACTACCGTCATTACATGCAGAAGGAGATTTTCGAGCAGCCGGTCGTGGTTGCCCAGACCCTCCAAAGCTATGTGCGGCCGTTCGAGGGCAAGGTCGCTCTGCCGGATTTCGACTTTGACCTTAACACCGTCAACCGCGTCACCATCGTCGCCTGCGGCACCAGCTTCTATGCCGGAATGGTCGCCAAATATTGGTTCGAGCAGTTCGCGCGCGTGCCGGTCGATATCGATGTGGCGAGCGAGTTCCGCTATCGCCAGCCGGTACTCGAACCGGGCGGATTGGCCCTGTTCATCTCGCAAAGCGGCGAGACCGCCGACACTCTTGCCGCTTTGCGACATGCGCGGGACGAGGGTCAGACCATCGCGGTGGTGGTCAATGTCCCGACAAGCTCCATGGCGCGGGAGGCCGACCTTCTCCTGCCGACCCATGCCGGACCGGAAATCGGCGTTGCATCGACCAAGGCCTTCACCTGCCAACTATCGGTGCTGGCTGCACTGGCCGCCAACCTTGCCTGCGCCAAGGGTCGTTTCACGGCGGAACAGGAGCGCGAGTTGGTCGACCATTTACAGCGGGCTCCCGAGGCGCTGAACCAGGCGCTCTCGGCCATGACGATGATATCGCGGCGATGGCGCATCTTGTCGCCCCGGCGCGCGACGTGCTCTACCTCGGCCGAGGCCCCGACTATCCCGATGGCGCTGGAAGGTGCGCTCAAGCTCAAGGAAATCAGCTACATCCACGCCGAAGGCTATGCCGCAGGCGAGATGAAGCATGGGCCGATCGCGCTGATCGACGATCTGGTCCCGGTTATCGTCATTGCGCCGTCAGGACCGCTATTCGAAAAGACCGTCAGCAACATGCAGGAGGTTCGCGCCCGTGGCGGCAAGATCATCCTGATCAGCGACGCGAAAGGGCTTGCGCGAAGCGGGTGAGGGTTGCGTGCGCGACGATCGAGATGCCGGAAGTCCACCCGCTGATCGCGCCGCTGGTCTATGCCGTGCCGGTGCAGCTGCTCGCCTATCATGTCGCGGTGGCCAAGGGCACCGATGTCGACCAGCCGCGCAATCTTGGCTAAGAGCGTGACGGTCGAATGAAGCATATCGGCATCCTGGCGCACAGCTTCGAAGGGGCGACGCTGTGCTTCCGGACCGCCTGCCTTGAAGGCGTGAAGCGGCTCGGGTCGCACATGCATCCCGAAATCACCATGACGTGCAGCCCGATGGCGCTGGTACTGGATGCGTGGGAACGCGGCGACAATCAAGCGCTCCGCGCTGTTCTTCATGGAGGATGCCGAAGAAGCTGGCGGCAGCGGGCTGCGACTTTTTCGTTTGTCCCGACAATACGGCGCATATCGCGCTGGAATTCGCCGGGCGAGCCGTTTCCGATTCCGGCGCTTCACATTGGCGAGGTGGTCGCCGAGCAGGCCACGTGATGGCCGACCCGAAGGTCGGCATCCTCGGCACCAAATATACGATGACGGGTCCCGTCTATCCCGGCTCGCTGGGCCGTCGCGGGATCGGCTGGGCAGTGCCGGACGAAGCCGACCGCAAGATCATCGATGACATCATTTTCGACGAGCTCTGCCTCGGGGTCTGCACCGAAGAATCCCGCGACGCCTATGTGCAGATCATCGAAAAGCTGAAATCCGAAGGCTGCGATGCGGTGGCGCTGGTTTGCACGGAAATCCCGCTGCTGATCACCGAAGACGTTTCCCCGCTGCCGATCCTGGATTCGACGCGCCTGCTTGCTGCTGCGGCGGTCGAAGTCGCCGTTGGCGACCGGCCGATGCCCGAATGGCGGGGTGGGCCATTCGATAATCGCCCGGCATCCGCCGAAAGTAAGCCTCTCTCCATCCCGGCACCGGATACGGCGCCTAGGACGAGCGTTGTTCCCGCATTCTTTGAGAGAGGATCCGTAGTCATGCCTCGCGGAGACAAGAGCGCCTATACCGACAAGCAGAAACGCAAGGCTCAGCATATCGAGGAAGGTTATCGCGAGCGCGGCGTTCCCAAGGATGAAGCCGAGCGTCGCGCTTGGTCGACCGTCAATTTGGAATCTGGTGGTGGCAAGCTGTCCGGATCAGGCCGCGGTCGCAAGGAGACCCATGTTGCTTCCTCGCGGGGCGGCCGGGCGCAAAAGTCCGGAAGCTGGGAGCAACGGTCGGCCGCGGCGCGCAAAGGCTGGGTGACCCGCCGCAAGCACGAGGAAGAACGGCGCCAAAGTCGTTAAGCCGCAGCGCGCTTTTCCTCCAGCATTCGGACGTGGCGGCTGAGCCGGTCGTAGAGGAAATCGATTACCGTCCGCACTCGCGGGGTATGACGCACGCGCTCGTGGGTCAGCAGCCACATTTGACGAGGGTGATTGTCACGTGGGGGAATGCAGCGAACCAAGTCCGGGTCGGCATCGGCAACGATGCAGGGCAAGACCGCAATTCCGAAGCCGGAACGCACTGCCGAGAGCAAGCCGGTCGACGTTGCATGGTGCATCGCCACCTGACCCTCCAGGCCCAGCGACCGCAGCCACGCCTCATAATGCAGCCATATCTTCCCGCCGCCGCCACCGATGATGGAATGCTGCTTCAGCTCTTCGCGCGTGCGCGGGACGCCATGGCGCTCGGCATATTCGCGGCTGCAGTAGAGCGTCCAATCGTCGATGCAGAGGCTCCGGCCGACCACCCCCGCAGGATTTTCACCTGCGGTACTGCGAAGGCCGATGTCGGCCTCGCCCGCGCCAAGGTCCAGCAGCTTCTGCTGCGTGTCGATCTCGATCACCACCTCGGGGTGCAGCTCGTGCAGCTCCCTGAAGTATGGGGCCGAGCAAGGTGTTGGCGTATATCTCCTGCGTGGTGATCCGAACGACCCCGCTGGTGTCGCGAGCGAGGGCGGCCGATGCTTCCGCGAATCCCTCGGTGGCCGATTCGACTTGCCTTGCGCGGTCGATCAACTCCTCGCCGGCTGGCGTCAGCACATAGCCGGCCTGGCGTTTTTCGAAAATGGTCAAGCCCAGCGCTTCTTCAAGTGCGGCGATGCGGCGGGCGACGGTGGTTTGGCTGACGCGCAGCGCCCGGCCGGCCGCCAGCGTGCTGCCATGGTCGGCGACGGCCAGGAAATAGCGCAGGTCGTTCCAGTCCAGCATCAGCGGCGATTATGCGCGGGCATGGGATCCTCGCATTCTGCAATTATGCAGAACGATAGCACAACATCGTTGCTTATGAAAACTGATTTATCGGTATAGATGAAATGGTCGCGCCGGATTTCCCGGCCCCATCAACAGGGGATGCGACATGACCAAGATCTTCACTCGCCATGCTGTTGGCCTTCACTGCAACTCCGGCCCTGGCCGAGCCCGTTGTCGCCACCAGTTCGGTCGAGACTGCAGATCTCGACCTCTCGAGTGCCAAGGCCGGCGCACGCTCGATCGCCGGCTGGAACTGGCCGTCAAGGAAGTCTGCGGAACCGCTTCGGACGTCGACATTGCCGGCAAGAACGATGTTCGCCGCTGCCGCGTCGACACGCTCGCCAGACTTGGCCAGCGAGCGCGACCAGCGAATTGCTCGCGCTTCCGAGCGCAGCCGATCAAAGTTGCCGCCCGTTGATTATCGCTTAGCCTCGCCGCAATAGGCACCGCATGATCGAAGTGTCAGGCGGATGCCATTGCGGCGCGGTGCGATTTCGGGCGGCTATGCCCGACCCTCCCGTTCCCGCGCTCGATTGCAACTGCTCGGTCTGCTCGATGACCGGCTTCCTGCACATCATGGTCCCCCACGAACGATTTCGAGCTGGTTACTGGGCTCAAGGCGCTGACCAGCTATCGCTTCGGGACCGGCGCAGCGAACCATCTGTTCTGTTCGGATTGCGGCGTGAAAAGCTTCTACCAGCCGCGAAGCCATCCCGACGCCTGGAGCGTCAATGCCAATTGCCTCGATGAGCCGGTCGAACTGGCAATTGAGCGGTTCGATGGGCGAGATTGGGAGCGAGCGAAGGCGGCCCTCGACGAGTGAGAAGCCGCTGGCTAGGGCAGGGCGCGTGACTCACCACGCGCTGCGCCTCCGCCTCGACCCCCAGGCCCTCCAGGACAATTGGCGCTGGCTTCAGCGAACCGCAGGCGTACCGGCCGGCGCCGCGGTCAAGGCCGACGGTTATGGGCTTGGCGCGCGGAAAGTAACGCGCCTGCTCGCCGAGGCGGGATGCCGCGACCTTTTTCGTCTCGACCTGGGCGGAAGCGGAGGCGCTTGGGCCGCTGCCCGAGAACTGCGGAGCTATGCGTATTGCACGGCGTCGGGCCGGAGGATCTGTCAGTCGCACTCGCCAGCAAGGCGCGGCCCGTGCTGAACACGCCGGAGCAGATCGCGCGGTGGAAGGAGGCTGCACCGGGACGCCCATGCGACGTGATGGTCGATACCGGCATGAACCGGCTCGGCCTGCGCACCGAGGAGATCGACCTGGTCCAGGGGCTGCGAGCTGCACACGCTGCACAGCCATTTGGCATGCGCGGACGAAGACAGCGCGATGAACGCCGTGCAGCGCGATCGTTTCGCGGCGGTGGCGGCGGCGGTGCCGGCGAGGCGACGGGCGCTGGCGAACAGCGCCGCGATCTGCCTCGGACGCGAATATTCGTTCGATCTCGTTCGCCCTGGGCTGGCGCTTTATGGCGGCATCCCGCGCGAAGAGGCTGTCGGCCATATCGCGCAGGTGGCTTTTCCAGAGGCGGAAGTGATCCAGCGCCGAACGATCAAGGCCGGCGAAACCTGCGGCTATGGCGCGACCTGGACCGCGAATGCGGACACCGAAGCTGCGATCATCAACATCGGTTACGCGGACGGCTATCTGCGCTGCTTCGCGGGCAAAGGCTCGGCCATGCGCAGGTGGCAAGTCCTTGCCGCTTATCGGCCGGGTATCGATGGACTTGATTGCACTCGATGCCAGCGCAGCGCCGGATCTCGGCGAGGGCGATTGGGTCACCCTCGATTATGATCTGCCATCCGCGGCTTCGGCAACCGGCCTGTCGCAATATGAACTGCTCACCGGCCTCAGCGATCGGCTGGAGAGGCGTTGGTTTTAGATCGGGGAGCCGGCGTCTTCGGCGTGTAGCTACACAAATCAACTACCGGGCAATGCCAGCATTCGGGCATGCGCGCCTTGCAGATGTAACGGCCATGCAGGATCAGCCAATGGTGGGCGTGCGTGACGAATGGCTCCGGCGTCGACTTTCTCGAGCCTTGACTCGACTTCCAGCGGGTTCTTGCCCGGGCGCCAGGCCGGTGCGGTTCGACGACCCGGAAGATATGGGTGTCGACCGCGAATCGTCGGCTGCGCCGAACGCGACGTTGAGGACCACATTGGCGGTCTTGCGGCCCACGCCGGGCAGCTTCTCCAGCTCGTCGCGGTCGCGCGGTACCTCGCCGCCAAATTGCTCGACCAGAATGCGCGCCGCGGCGATGACGTTCTTCGCCTTCGTGTTGAACAGGCCGATCGTCTTGATGTGCTCGCTTGAGGCCCTCCTCGCCAAGCTCGAGCATCTGCTGCGGCGTCGTGACCTTGGCGAACAGGCTCGCGAGTCGCCTTGTTGACGCCGACATCGGTCGCCTGGGCCGACAGTGCCACCGCGACCAGCAGCGTATAGGGATTGGCATACTCGAGCTCGGTTTCCGGCTCCGGGTTGGACTCGGCCAGGCGGCGGTAGAATTCGGAAATATCGGCCTTCTTCATGCCAGTTCGTCCAGCGCTGACGCCAAGCCGCGCGAGACCTTCCTCAAGAAGTCTGTGTCGCCGCCGAGGCCGACGCGGAAATGGTCCGGCATGTCGAACCAGCGGCCCGGCACGATCGACGTGTCATATCTGCCGCGGAGCAGCGCATGCAGCGCGCTCGACATCGCCGCCATTCCAGGCTGGAAAGGCGGTGATGCCGTGCTTGGCCGGCACACATTCGAGGTCCGGCTCGGCCGGCTGACAAAGTGCGTCGACAAAGCGCCCGGTTGCGCGGCGAGGCGCTCCGCCGTTGCCGGCGGCGATCTCGTCGAGATGCTGCGAGGGCGAAACAGGACAGCATCTCGGATCGGTGCGGCTGGGCGACGCCGAACAGCTCGTTCATGCGCCACATCCGCTCGGCGAGCCCGGCTCGGCGAGGATCCAGCCGCAGCGCAGGCCGCTCAGGCCGTAGACCTTGGTCAGGCTGTTGGTGGCGACGAACTGCGGCGCCGAGCAGCGCGGAGGTTGAGCCGGGCCGGGACGGCGCTGTCGAGATAGACCTCGTCGACCAGGACCTTGGCCCCGCACGGTCCGCAATGCGCCGATCTGGCGCAAGTCTTCCTCGCCGGTCAGCGCTCCGCTGGGATTGTGGAGGTTGGTGATGGCGATCAGCCTTGTCGCGGTCGGAGCCGATCGCATCCAATTGCTCCAGATCCAGCCGGAAACCTTGGTCGGCTCGCCGCTCGAACCACCTGATGTCGGCGCCGAGGAAGCGCGCCGATGCGAGCATCGGCTCGTAGGCCGGCCGCTCGACAATCACCTCGTCGCCCGGCGCGATCAATGCCGCCATGGCGAGCATGTTGGCCATCGACGTGCCGTTGGCCATCACGATGCGGTCGGGCGCCACGCCGTCCTCGGTTGCCGATCGCGTGCCGCAGCGGCGGGTAACGCGGATGGCTGGCGCCATCCAGCTCGAGGTCGCCGATGTCGATCGGCAAGCGATCGAGGCGGAAATGCGGGACCTCGCTCGAAGCGAGATTGTAACGCACCGACGGCTGGTCCTTGAACCAGTGCATATATTCCGACTGCATTGCTCCGCGTCCGGCTCATGCGCTGCCCAAGTTCTTGCGCTGCCAATAGCGGCAGGCCGGAATGCCGGCGAGCAGGATCAGGAAGCCGATCGCGCTGTTGACGGGACGTGCCGACCACGTCGCCACGACGATGAGCATGCAGGCGAGCGACGAACAGGCCGGTGGTGAAGGGATGGCCCGGCGCTCGAAAGCCCTCGCCTCCAGCGATCGCGGCGGCGGAAGACGAACAGCGCCGCGCCGGTCAGCCCGAACCAGATGAAATCGACCGAGACGACATAGCTCAGGATCTGGCCGTAGGTGCCCGACAAGGCGATGGCGATCGCCGCGGCGCCCTGGAGCAGGATCGCGACAGACCGGCACACGGGTGCGTCGCATTCACCTCGCCGACCTGGCGGAAGAACAGGCCGTCCTCGGCCATCGCGAAATAGACTCGCGGCGTCGTCAGCATGCCCTGGCTGAGGAAGCCGAGCGCCGAGATGGCGATGCCGAGCGCGATCAGGGTCGGCGCCCGTGCTCGCCGAGCGCGAGCGCGCATCACCGCCGGCGGCCGGCGTCGCCGATTCGGCGAGCCCGGCGGGCCCGAGCACGTAGACGCAGACGAAGGCGACCGCCGTGTAGAGCAGGACGACGCCGGCGACGCCGAGCAGCAGGCCGCGGGCGAGGTCGCGGCGCGGATCGCGCATCTCGCCGGCGACGAAGCTCGACGTCTGCCAGCCGCCATAAGCGAACATCACCGGGGTCATGGCCGCGCCGATCGGCCGCAAGGCATGGCGCGCGGCCGACGTCGGCAGCGGGCCGGCGCGCGGGCGCGGATGGGCCGGCGCAAGCACCAGCCCGCCAGCACCAGCACGGCGATCGCGACGATCTTGAGCACCATCAGCGCGCTCTGGACGTTGCCTGCCGGCTCGCACGCCCAGGCAGTTGATCGCCATCAGCAGCGCCAGCACGCGCGGCCGCGACCGGCGCCTTCGGGGAGCGGGAAGCGGCGTCAGCTCGACGAAATAGCGCGCGAAGGTGATCGCCACCGCCGCCATTCCGCCCGACTGGATCACCAGCAGCAGCGACCAGCCGTAGAGGAAGGCCGGGACCGGCCCCCAGGCGTCGCGCAGATAGGCATATTGGCCGCCGACCTCGGGCCGCCGCGCGCCAGCTCGGCATAGACGAGCGCGCCGGCCATCGCGATCAGCGCCGCCGATCAGCCAGACGCCGACGATCAGGCCGGGCGTGTCGACGTGCCGCGCAACCTCGGCCGGATTGACGAAGATGCCGGCGCCGATGATTCCGCCCATGACGAGCATGGTCGCGTCGAACAGGCCCAGGCGGCGGACCAGGCCGTGGGTGGGAGCTGCTCGCTGCCGCTCATGCAGCGTCGATGACGTCGCGCATGGCGTAGAGGCCGGCCGGCTTGCCGCAGAGCAAGCGCGCGGCGGCGAGCGCGCCGCGGGCGAAGATCGCCCGGCTTTCGGCGCGATGGGACAGGATCAGCCGCTCGTCGGGCCCGAGGAACATCACGTCATGGTCGCCGGCCACCGTGCCGCCGCGAATTGCAGCGTAGCCGATCGCACCTTGCTCGCGCTTGAGGCCGGTGCCGTCTCGGCCGCGCTCGGCCGGCGAATTTCCGCCGCGCCCGCGGTCCGCTGCCGAGCCGAGCTGCAAGCGCGGTGCCCGACGGCGCATCGGCCTTCTGGTTGTGGTGCACCTCGACGATCTCGATGTCCCACTGCTCCGGCCCCAGCACGCGCGCCGCGCGCTCGGTCAGGTCCGCCAGCAATGCCACCCCGAGCGAGGTGTTGGGAGCGCGGAGGATCGGGACGATCTTCGCGGCGTCGGCGATAAGTGCCTCATGTTCATCGATCAGACCGGTAGTGCCGATCAGTAGCGGAACCCCCGCTGAAATGGCTCGGTCGAGACTTGCCCGAAGGGCGTCGGGGGCGGAGAAATCAACCAGCACGTCACCATGGTCGTTATCGAGCTCAAAGCTCGCATCCTCGGCAATGGCCGCCTCAATGGCTTTGCCCATGCGCCCCCCGGAGGCGAACAGGGCGATGCGGATCGGTTGCTGGTCGGTGCGCATGTGCCGGGTGATGGCCGAACGCTCAGGCCTGTGCAATGCCCAGCCGTTCTTGCAGGGCGAGGGCCGCGGCCGGCGCTCGGACCTTGGCTCCGTTGATCATGAAGATGTAGCTGTCGCGGCCTGCCTTGCGCCAATTGGCGGCAAGCTCGGCCAGACATTCCAATTTCGCATCACCGTAGCCGTTGGGCACATTCTCCCGCATCCGTTGCAGCCGGGCGTAGCGGAAGCTCGCGGTGTCCCCATCGAGAAGCGGAAATTCGTCGTCATCGCCATAGACGATTGCCACGTCATGATCGCGGCAGAGCCGGAAAAATGCTTCGTCGCGAAAGCTTTCGTGCCGCGGCTCGATCACATGGCGAAGCGGTACCCCGTCGTGACTTGCGGGCAGCAACTTCAAAAAGGCGGCGATGTCCTCTCGATCGAACTTTCGGCGCGCCGCCAGCATCCACAGGATCGGCCCGAGCTTCCGGCCAAGCGCGCTCAGGCCCTGTGCCAGAAAATTGCCAATACCTTCACCGGCGTCGGCCAGCTTCGGCCGCGTGACGACATAGCGCGATCCCTTGACGCTGAACTCGAAGCCGTCCGGGCACGGCCCTTTCCCAATTTCTCCCAGCTTTTCGGGCTTTGGCGGCCATAGAAGGTCCCGTTGATCTCGATCGCGCCGAAGCTTCTTGCCGCATATTCAAGCTCCCGCTTTTGCGGGAGACCATCGGGATAGAAGGTCCCGCGCCATGGCTCGTAGGTCCAGCCGCCGATGCCGATACGGATTTTCGGGTCGGCCACGCCCTGATTTTGGCGCAGCCGGACCGCCGAGCAATATTCAGTCGGCCAGAAGCGCTGGGCGATTTCCCGGGCAAGTCGGGCCGGTTTGCGGGACACGGCGTCGAGGCAGCACCAGGTGCTTTTGACTTCGGCCAGCACCTCCTCGCCGCGCTTGATCACCGTGGTGAAGAAGGCCGCGTCCCCTCGACCTTCTCCGCAATCACGTCGGCGACGACCAGGTCTTCAAGGAAGGTCGGCCGGCGATATTTGATCTCGTGGCTGAGCGCGATCCACAGATGCTTGGCCACCGCTTCGGGCGGTGCGACCTTTTCCCAAAAGTCGATCACCGCTTCTTGTACCCATTTCAGGTATACGCTGTTGTTGACATGACCCATATGGTCGATGTCCTCGGCATGGATGCCGATCGGGTGGTGATAAGCCTCGCTCATCATAGTTTGATTGTGAGGGTCGCTGACAATCGTGTCAATATCCTTACTCGCTGAAAAATATCGCTATTTTGGGACAATCGTCTCGTATCGGGCACTGCCGTCTACCGGCTACACAAGCGTTCTGAGCTCTATGAGCAATCCAACGGGAATACGTTCGTCATGGGCGATATGAACGGCGATGGCGTTGCCGATTTCGTCATGCAGGTCAGCGGAATCGCGAACCTCGGCTCCGTGGATTTCGCATGTCAATCGAATGCGTCAGCGACGGTTCGCAACCCGTTAGTTTTAGCCTTCCAGCCATGGCGGACACGGTGGGAGGCTTATAAGCTAGGAGCATGGACGAACTTCGCAACATCGTCATCCTGACCGGCGCCGGGATCAGCGCCGAAAGCGGGCTCGCCACCTTTCGCGGCGCCGACGGGCTGTGGGAAGGCCACCGGGTCGAGGACGTGGCGACGCCCGAGGCTTTTGCCCGCGACCCCGCGCTGGTCCACAGCTTCTACGACGCGCGCCGGGCGCGGCTCGGCGAAGTCGAGCCGAATGCGGCCCATCGGTGCGCTCGCCAGGCTCGACGCCGAATGGCCGGGCGAGCTGCTGATCGTCACCCAGAACGTCGATGACCTGCACGAGCGCGCCGGGGCGAAGCGGCTGCTCCACATGCATGGCGAGCTGACCAGCGGCTGGTGCCTGGCATGCGACGAGCGCTTCGCCTGGCAGGGGCCGATGGGCGAAGGCGGCGAACTGCCCTGCCTGCCAGATCGGCGGGCAGGTGCGCCCCGACATCGTCTGGTTCGGCGAGATGCCTTACGAGATGGAGCGGATCGACCAGGCGCTGATGAACTGCGACCTGTTCGTGTCGATCGGCACGTCGGGCGCGGTCTATCCAGCAGCCGGTTTCGTCCAGACGGCGCGTTATTGCGGCGCCAGGACGCTGGAGATCAACCTCGAGCCGAGCCAGGGCAGCATATTCTTCGACGAAAGCCGGTTCGGACCGGCCGGGGTCGAAGTGCCGAAGTGGGTCGAGGAATTGCTCGGATGAGCAGTTCGCAACGGTCGAACTGGCCGGTAGGCCTGTCGGCGCGGCAGGCGACTTGCCGCGCCCACGGAATCAGTCGCCCAGTCCAGCCCGATATCCTCGTAAAGCCCGCGGTCCTCGTCCCAGCGGGGATTGACCTTGACGTGCAGGAACAGGTGGACCTTGCGCCCGAGATGCTCGGCGATCGCCTCGCGCGCCGCTGAGCCGATCTGCTTCAGGCGGGAGCCGCCCTTGCCGAGCACGATCGCCTTCTGGCTGTCGCGCTCGACCAAGATCTGCTGGTGAATGACGGTCGAGCCGTCCTTGCGGTCCTCCCATTTCTCGGTCGCGACCGCGCTGGCGTAGGGAAGCTCGGCATGAAGCTGGTGGTACAGCTGCTCGCGGGTCAACTCGGCCGCGACCATCCGGTCGGTTACGTCGGTCAGCTGGTCCTCCGGGAAATGCCACGGCCCTTCCGGCATCTTCGCGGCCAGATGCGCCTTGAGCTCCGCAACGCCGTCGCCGGTCGTAGCCGAGACCATGAACACCGCTTCGGGCTTGAAGCCGCTCGGCCAGGCGTCGCGGCGAGGACCAGCAGCTCATCCTTCTTGGCGATATCGACCTTGTTGAGGACGAGAATTCGCGGCTCCGGGCGCGTCCTCGACCCCTTCGATCATTTGCTCGACCTTGCGCGCCGATGTTGGCGGCGGCATCGATCACCAGCACGACGCGGTCGGCATCTTCGGCGCCTTCCCACGCCGCCTTGACCATCGCCCGATCGAGCCGGCGGTTGGGGGTGAAGATGCCGGGCGTGTCGACCAGCAGGATCTGCGCTGCCGCCGTCGATCGCGATGCCCATCAGTCGCGCACGAGTCGTCTGCGCCTTGGGGCTGACGATCGCCACCTTCTGGCCGACCAGCGCATTGACCAGCGTCGACTTGCCGGCGTTCGGGGCGCCAAGGACCGCAACCAGGCCGCAACGCGGCTCATTGGATCTTCTCCAGCAGCGCGGCGGCGGCGGCCGTTTCCGCTTCCTGCTTGGAGGCGCCTTCCGCCTCCGCCTCGCCATGCCGGCCCAGGCTAACCTTGACCCTGAAGCGCGGAGCATGGTGCGGACCGAAGCGGGCAACAAGCTCGTAGACCGGCACGCCCAGTTTCTTCTCCGCGGCCATTTCCTGCAGCGCCGACTTGGGATGCACCGGCGCGCGTTTCTGGCCGTCGAGAAACGTCGCCCAATGGGTTCGCACGAAATCCTTCGGCCCGTTCGAGTCCGCCATCGAGATAAATTGCCCCGATCATTGCTTCGACCACGTCGCCAACGACATTGTCGCTCAGGTTGGCACGGTCTTCACGCGCCTGGTTCCCCAGCCGGATGAAGCGCGGAAGATCGATCGCCCGACCGACCTCGGCGCAAGTTTCGCGCGCCACCAGCACATTGTAGCGGCGGCTCAGCTTGCCTTCGGGTTCATTCGGGAAACGCTGATAAAGCCAGGCCGCAGATGATCAGCCCGAGCACACGGTCCCCGAGGAACTCAAGCCGCTCATAGGTATCGCGGCCGTGGCTGCCGTGGGTCAGCGCCCGCTCGAACAGCTTGCGGCTCCTTCGGTTCTGCCGCCGAGCGCTTCGCCGACGAAAGGTGGGATGTCGATCATGGATGATAGTCGGTGCCGAGCCGCTCGGTGCGCAGCGCGCAGAACCAGCTTAAGGGATTGATCCACGACGCGCTGCCATCGGTCGACCAAAAGGCCAGTTGGGCGCGGCCGACGAGGCGATCGACCGGCACGAAGCCCATGCCGCCGGCAATCACCGGATAGCGGCTATCGAGGCTGTCGTCGCGGTTGTCGCCCATGACGAAGACATGGCCGTCGGGAACCCGGACGGGGCCAAAATTGTCGGCGAAGCTGGTGTCGGTCTGGTCGAGCACTTCATAGCTCGTCCCGTCCGGCAGCGTCTCGCGATAGCGGGGATAAATGCAGGCCGGCCGTCCGCCGGGTCCGGTCGCGTCATCGGAACGGCCGGGGCCACGACCCGGCAAGGACTGTTCGGGGAAATGGGCATTTCGAAGTCGGCCAGGCGTTCCCGGGCAAGCTGGCGGCCATTGAGGACCACGCGCCCGCCTTCCACGGCAATCGTGTCTCCGGGCACCGCCGATCACCCGTTTGACCACATCCTGTCCTTCAGGGCCTTCGAACACGACCACATCGCCGCGCTCGGGTAGGCGACCCGAGGATCCGGCCCTTCGAACGGGGGAAATTCGAACGGAAAGCTCGCGCTGGAATAGCCATAGGGCCATTTTGACACGAACAGATAGTCGCCGATCATCATCGTCGGCAGCATCGAGCCGGAGGGGATGCTGAACGGGGCGACGACCAGGCTCCGCAGCGCCCAGGCCGCAACGCCAGGATCAGCAAGCGATTTGAAGAAGCTGCCGGGGGTTTCCCTCGCCTGCTCGGACGGCGGATCGGCATAGTGGCGCGGCGGCGGAACAGGGAAAAGGCCATGTCCGGCCGCTTTTGAGGCTCAGGCGGCGAAGGTCAAGCGGGGATGGCAAATGTCCGATCCGCCGACTATGAGGCGTGGCCATGGCGATTCTGGACTGCGAAGCCGCCTGGAAGGCGATCGAGAGCCATCAGGCCAAGCAGACTGTACCGAGCTGTTCGATGCCGATGGCGAACGGGTCCGGAATCTGTCGCGAGACGTCGCCACGATCCATTTCGATTGGTCGAAGAACTCATCTGGACGAAGATATCCTCGGCCAATTCGCGGTGCTCGCCTATGAGGTCGACTATGGCGGCGCGCGCGATTGCCTGTTCGCGGGCGACATCGTCAATGAGACCGAAAATCGTCCCGCAACTCATGTCGCCGAGCGCGGTGAGGGCAAGCCTGAGGATAATCGCCTCGCCGCCGAGCGCCACCAACGAATGCGCAGCATGATCGACGCGATCGAAGGCGGCGCCTTTGGCGAGATCGAATTCGATCCTTCACATCGGCATCGGCGGGTCGGCACTTGGCCCCGACCTGATTATCGACGCGCTGGGACGCGATGCCGACCGGTTCGAGGTGAGAGTGCTGTCGAATATCGACGGCGAGGCGTTCGACGAAGCGAGCTGGGGCCTGGATCCGGCCTCGACCCTGGTCATCGCGGTCAGCAAGACCTTCACGACCACCGAAACGATGACCAACCTCAATGCCGCGCTCGAATGGCTTCGCGAAGCCGGGGTTGCCGATCCCTATGGGCAGGTGATCGCGGTCACCGCCGCGCCGGACAAGGCGATCGAATTCGGCATCGACGAAACCCGCATCCTGCCGTTCAGCGAGGGGGTCGGCGGGCGCTATTCGCTCTGGTCGTCGGTCGGCATGTCAATTGCGCTGGCGCTCGGCTGGGGTACGTTCGAGGAATTGCTCGAAGGCGCCGCGGAAATGGATCGGCACGTAAAGCTCCATGACGGCACGGCAAATGTCGCTCTGCTCGCGGCCTTTGCCGACCTCTTCTATACCCAGAACCGCGGCGCCCAGAGCCGGGCAGTGTTCGCTTATGACGAGCGACTGCGGCTGCTGCCCGACTATCTTCAACAGCTGGAGATGGAATCCAACGGCAAGTCGGTCACGGCCAGTGGTCAGCCCCTGGGCCGCCCGTCCGCGCCGGTCACCTGGGGCGGCGTCGGTACCGACGCCCAGCATGCGGTGTTCCAGCTTCTTCACCAGGGTAGCGTCCCGGTGCCGGTCGAGCTTCTCGCGGTTGTCGAAAATGAGGACAGCGTCAGTCCGCGTCACCACCAGTTGCTGCTCGGCAACTGCTTTGCGCAGGGATATGCCTTGATGAAGGGCCGCGACCATGAGGACGGCGCGCGAGCCTATCCCGGTGACCGCCCGTCGACGACGATTTTGCTGCAGACAGCTTGATGCTCGTTCGCTCGGCGCATTGATCGCGTTTTACGAGCACCGCACTTTCGCAAACGCTGTTCTCCTGGGAATCAATCCCTTCGATCAGTTCGGTGTCGAGCTGGGCAAGGAAATCGCGGCGCGCTTGATGAGCCCGAGCGGCGGGCCAACTTGATCCTTCCACCCGCGATCTCTTTGAAAGGGCGGGATTATGACCTGACGTTGGAACGCCGACCTTCAAAAGCTTCGTTGTGATCATGTTCAAGTCGACAAGCAGTCGGTCATTGGCGTCAAGGGGAGCGACATCGGACTTTTGGGAGACATTTGTTGGCCGATTATGACCTGTTCGTGATCGGTGCCGGCTCCGGCGGGGTACGGGCGGCGCGGATTGCCGCGGCCCATGGCGCGAAGGTCGCGGTTGCCGAGGAGCATAAGGTTGGGGGCACGTGCGTCATCCGCGGCTGCGTGCCTAAGAAGCTGCTGGTGTATGGTGCCCATTTCGCCGAAGATCTGAATGATGCGGCGATGTTCGGGTGGGACGTGCCGAAGTGCAACTTCAGCTGGCCGGTGTTGCGCGATAATGTGCTTCGCGAGGTTTCGCGGCTCGAAGAGCTATATACCCAAACCCTGACCAACCATCAGGTTGAAGTTTTCCACGAGCGTGCGACGGTCGCCGGCCCTGATGAGGTGAAGCTGGCCAGCGGCAGGACGGTCTCCGCCGGCAAGATCCTGATCGCTACTGGCGCACGGCCCAACATGCCTGAAATCGAAGGCGTCGAACATGCCATCAGCTCGAACGAAGTGTTCCACCTGGAACAGATACCGAAGCGTATCATCATCGCCGGTGGCGGCTATATCGCCAATGAATTTGCGGGCATTTTCCACCAGTTCGGAAGCCATGTGATCGTCGTCAACAGGTCCGACGTCATCCTGCGCGGCTATGACGAACAGATGCGCGACCGCCTGCTGCAAATCTCGATGACCAAGGGCATCGAGTTCCGATTCAACTCCAGCTTCAACCGAATCGAGAAGCGAGCGGACGGCGGGCTGTTCGTCGACATGGAAGGTTGCGACGATATCGAGGCGGACGCCGTCCTGTTCGCCGTCGGCCGCACCCCCAACGTGGAAGGGCTCGGGCTGGAGGAAGTTGGGGTCGAGCTAGGCGAGAAAGGCCAGGTCAAGGTCGACGCCAACAGCCGCTCCAGCGTGCCATCCATCTTCGCGGTCGGCGACGTCACCGACCGGATCCAGCTGACCCCCGTCGCCATCCGCGAGGGCCATGCCTTTGCCGACACCGAATTCGGCAACACGCCTTGGACGGTCGACCATGACTGCATACCCCACGCCGTCTTTTCGCACCCGCCGATCGCCGGCGTCGGGATGACCGAGAGCCAGGCGCGAAACAAGCTGGGACAGGTCAAGACCTACACCAGCGACTTCCGGCCGATGAAGAATGTACTTGCCGGCCGCAACGAGCGTTCGCTCTACAAGCTGGTGGTCGACGCGGCGACCGATCAGGTGGTCGGCATCCACATGATCGGACCCGACGCGCCTGAAATACTCCAGGCGGCGGCCGTCGCCGTGAAGGCTGGCCTCAAGAAGGCCGACTTCGACGCTACGGTCGCATTGCATCCGACCATGTCGGAGGAGCTTGTTTTGATGCGTTAAGAACTTGCTTCGTCCTTGCGAGAAGCGCAGCGACGAAGCAATCCATTGGGGCGCGGCGTGGATTGCTTCGCTTCGCTCGCAATGACGGAGAGCAGTTGAATTGCACGACGTTCTGATCATCGGCGCCGGTCACAACGGCCTGGCCTGCGCCTATTATCTGGCCAAGAAAGGTCTCAAGGTCGCAATCCTTGAGGCCGCCGACAAAGTCGGTGGCGCGGCGGTAACGGACGAGTTCCATCCCGGATTCCGGAACAGCGCGGCGAGTTACACCGTTTCGCTCCTCCAGCCCAAGGTGATCAAGGACATGGAGCTCGCGCGCCATGGCCTGACCGTCGTGCTCCGCAAGACCGACAATTTCCTGCCTGGGCCGGACCGCAGCTATCTGCTCGCCGGCCGGGAAGGCGTGACCCGCTCGGAAATCGCCCGCCACGTGCCGTCCGATGGCGCGGCTTACGACCGGTATCACGAAGAGCTGGACACGGTGGTCCCGCTCATCCGCAAATGGCTGCTCAGGGCGCCGCCCGAGGCGGGGGCGGGCATCCGCGGTCTGCCGCAGCTCGCAAGCCTCGGTCGCGACCTCATCGGCCTGTCGACCGACGAAGTCCGGATCGTCCATGAATTCGCCACCAAAAGCGCCGGCGACATCCTCGACCGATTCTTCGAGGGGGAGCTGACCAAGGCGCTGTTTGCATTCGACGGCATCGTCGGCAATTTCGCCTCGCCCTACACGCCGGGTACCGCCTATGTCCTGCTTCACCACCTGTTCGGAGAGGCCGCAGGAGTTCCGGGCGCCTGGGGCCATGCGATCGGGGGCATGGGCGCCATCACCCAGGCCATGGCCAAGGCCTGCCATGAGGCCGGAGTCGATATCGTGCTTAACGCGCCGGTCAGCGAGATCATCGTCGAAAAGGGGCGGGCAGCCGGCGTCGTCTCGGGCGGCAAGAGCCGGCGAGCGCCAACGGTCGTTGCCGGTGTCAATCCGAAGCTGTTGTTCGACCGGCTAGTGCCGAAGGGCGCGGTCAGCCGGCCGGTCGAAGAGCATTTTGCCCACTGGGGCTGCGAAAGCGCGACCTTCCGGATGAACGTCGCGCTCGACAAGCTTCCGAACTTCACCTCGCTGCCGGGACGCGGCGACCATCTGACCGCGGGCATCATCATGGCGCCGAGCATGGATTACATGCACCGCGCATATGCCGACGCGGCGCTCAACGGCTGGTCGTCTAAGCCGGTGATCGAGATGCTCATCCCGTCGACGCTGGATCCCGGCCTGGCCCCCAAGGGCAAGCATGTGGCGAGCCTGTTCTGCCAGCACTTCCGTTTCAAGCTGCCCGATGGCCGTTCGTGGGACGATGAGCGGGAGAAGGCAGCGGACACCATTGTCGCCACCGTCGACTCCCACGCGCCCGGCTTCGCCAAATCCGTCATTGCTCGCCAGATCCATTCGCCGCTCGACCTCGAACGGCGCTTTGGCCTGATCGGCGGCGATATCTTCCACGGCAAGATGGGCTCCGACCAGCTGTTCAGCGCCCGGCCAATGATCGGGGCATCCAATTATCGGATGCCGCTGCCGGGACTCTATCTGTGCGGCTCCGGCGCCCATCCAGGCGGCGGCGTGACCGGCGCACCGGGCCACAACGCGGCCCAGGCGATCCTCTCCGACGTCAAGCCGCGTCTCTTCGGACGGCGCGTGGCGTGAAGCCTCTAGCGGGGGTCAGGGTCCTCGACTTAAGCCGGGTGCTGGCCGGGCCCTGGGCGACCCAGCTGCTGGCCGATCTTGGCGCCGACGTCATCAAGGTGGAAAAGCCGGGCGCAGGTGACGATACTCGTCATTGGGGCCCGCCCTGGCTGGAACATGGCGATCAAAGGGTTGCCGCCTATTTCATCGCTGCCAATCGCGGCAAGCGCTCGGTTGCAATCGATTTTGCTACCGATGAAGGCGCTGCGCTGGTCCAGCGCATGGCAGCCGACGCCGACGTGGTCGTCGAGAATTTCAAGGTTGGTGGCCTCAAGAAATTCGGCCTCGACGCCGCGGCTCTGCGAAGCGCTTACCCGCGATTGATCTACGCCTCTATCACCGGCTTCGGCCAGGACGGGCCATATGCCGCGCGCGCCGGCTATGACTATATCATCCAGGCGATGGGCGGGCTGATGAGCTTGACGGGCCTTCCCGACGGAGAGGCCGGCGGCGGACCGATGCGGGTAGGGGTCGCGGTCGCCGACCTGTCCACCGGCATGTACACCGCCAACGCAATCCTTGCCGCGCTGTATCAGCGCGAACGGACGGGCGAGGGCGCGACGATCGACATGGCGCTGTTCGACACGCAGCTGGCGATGCTCGCCAACCAGGCTTCGAACGCATTGGTCAGCGGCAATGACCCGAAGCGGCAGGGCGCTGGCCATCCCAATATCGTGCCTTACCAACCGTTTCAGGCCGCCGATCAGCCGATCATCATTGCCGTCGGCAACGACCGGCAGTTCGCCAGGCTGTCGGCTATCGTCGGCCACCCGGAATGGGCCGACGATCCGGAGTTTTCAACCAACCCGGCGCGGGTGTCTGCGCGGGAGCGGCTCGTGCCGATGATCGCATCGGTCATCATGACGAAGTCCGCATCCGACTGGCTGGAGCAGCTGGAGGCCGCCGGCATCCCGGCCGGACCGATCAACAGCATCAGCCAGGCGCTGGCGGATCCCCAGGCAATTCATCGCGGTGCGCAGTTCAATGCCGGCGGTGGCGCGTTGGGCGAAGTGCCGATGGTCGGCTGCCCGATCCACCTCGACGGGTCGCGCAGCAATGCGAGCCTTCCTCCGCCGGCGCTCGGCGAGCACGGCGAGCTGTTGCGGCAATGGGTCGATGCAGCGGAACTGGAGCGATTGAAAGCCGCCGGAATTGTCGGCTAGCCTATTTCAGTTCCTCATCGCGATAACGCGATTGGATGAATCGGCCCTGGGTCTCGAAGGCCGCCACGTCATTCCGCGCCAACCTTTCGCCGATGTCGCCGAGTGCCGCCCGGCCCGCGGCAAGCGCTTCGACCAACCGGTCGTCGACGCTCACGCCCTCGCCATCGAGCTGCGCCACGGAAATTGTTGGGCACATGCAAGTAGCGATCGATCAGGTTGGGCAGGTGCACCGACATCAGCCGACGTGCGTCCTGCGCGTTCGGATCCAGGTCCGGAATGCGATCCAGGGTCTGCCGTAGCGAAGGCAATTGCGCCGACAGACGGTCGATCTCCGCCTGGGCAGGAGGGGGAAGGGCGCGGCGCGCTCGGAACAGGTAGGAATTGAATCGCTGGACCATCTGTCCGTTCGGCAGATCCGGCGTGACGTTGGGCGCCGCGATCTGCTGGGTTCCGCTAAACAGCAGCAGCGCCGCAACGCCGATCGCCAGACCGACCGCAGCGAGAAATCCGAACATGCCGATAGGGATGATCAGCCCAACCCCGATGGCTGCCAGGCTGACGATCCCGACGCCGATCCCGGCGCGCACGATTGCGCGGCCGAGGCCGACGTTCAGCCGCTGGCGTTCGCGGCGCGCCGCCTCTCGCACCGCACCGTCCCGCTCGTCGAGACGGGTGAAGATGGCGTTGGCGTGATCGATGGCGCGAGTGGTTTTGTCCGGGATCATTTGCTCTCAATGGCTTCGAACGGCGACGGTTGCGCTTCGAGCTTCCCTTGGGCGACGCCTTCGGCCCGAGCGATATAGCCCTTCGACTTTTCGACTTCCTTGCCCAGCGTATCAACCGTTTGCTTCATATTGGTCAGTGCCGCCAGCTTGAACTGGTCGATCTGGTCCATCGTATCATAGATGTTCTGGAAGGCGCGTTGCAGCGTCTCCAGCGGAATGGTCGAGCTGGCCGCTTGCTCGTGGATCGCGCCGGTCTGGGTGCGCAGCATCTCGCCCGGTCGTATCGATCATGTTGGCGGTGGTGGTGTTGAGCGCGGTTACCTGCTCCAGCACCAGTTTCTGGTTGGTCATCGCCTGCGCGACCGTGACCGCGGTACGGAGCGCAGACACGGTCGTGGTCGATGCCCGGTCGACGCCCTTCACCAGTTCGACATTGTTCTTCTTGACCAGGTCGAGCGCGAGATACCCCTGGACCGTCACCGCCATCTGGGTCAGCAGGTCGGTGGTACGCTGGCGGGTATAGAAGAGGGCCGTCTCGCGAATCGCCTTGGCCTTGGCCGGTTCGGTTGCGTCGAGCTCGTTGGCCTTGTCCTCGAGCTGCTTGTCGAGCGCCTTCGAAATGTGGATCATCTGCTCGAGCTTGTGCATCGTCTTCCACAGGCCTGCGCGCTCGGTGTCGATCGCCGCATTGTCCATCAGCAGCTCATCCTTGCCGTTGCCGAGGCGCATGAGGATCGCCGAAATGTGCGTCTGCGAGCTGCGATACTTGTCGAAATAATTGTTGATGCGACGTCCGAAGGGAATGATGCCCAGGAACTTGCGCGACGTGAACGACTTGCTGTTCTCCTTGGGATCGAGCTCCTCGACCGTGCGGCGAAGCTCGGTGAGGTCGGCGCCGATCCCGGTGTCGCTGTCGATTGCCTTGACCGGGCGATCGAGGAAGCGGCTCGAGGCCCCGGCCGCCTCGGAAATCTCCTTGCGACCCATGGCCGTCAGCTGATCGACCTTCTTGCCGAACTCCGGGCTGTTGGAGTCGAGGGCCGCCAGCTCCTCGACGAATTTGGCGACCTTCTGGTCTAGCTCGCTGACTTCGTCATTCTTGAGCGGGACGAGGCCCGAAGCCTCCTGCACCGTGATCGTTTGCAGCGCCTCGGGCGGCTCCAGCTTGATCTTGGTCGCGGTGGCGGTCGTTGTTGCCGTCGCCATTCGGGTTCGCTGGCCATGGTCTGTCCTTCTCTTCCCTGTTGCGGCGAGGGTGGAACGCTCGTCCGTCCTGCGCAAGAGGCTATGACTGTATTATAGGAGTAAGACGCGGCTCTTCAAGCGCCGCCCGCCGGATCATGGTTAGGGATTGGTCAACCATCCCTCGGAACCAATCGCTTACCCTATCGGCGCTAGGAACGATCCAAAGCGTCCCAGACCGGCGAGGAAAGTAGATGCTCAAGGCATTCAAGAAGCTCTGGAATGACAAGCGCGGCAACGCGCTGATCATCTTTGGTGCGTCTCTCCCAATGATAATGGGCGCGGTCGGACTGGCCAGCGATACGATCCAGTGGGCTCTGTGGAAGCGCGAATTGCAGCGCGCAGCGGATTCCGCCGCGATTGCCGGTGTTTATGCCAAGGTGCAGGGGGCCAACTATAGCGATGCGGTCACCACTGACCTAACCCGCAACAACGACATAGCGGGCATCACGATAAGCACGAGCGCCACAAGCGCGCCGTCGGCGGGCGCATACACCACCGACGTCAACGCTGTCCGCGTGAGCCTGCAGGCCCAGGAGCAGCTGAGCTTCAGCTCGATGTTCATGTCTGCCGCGCCGACCATCACCGCCACCGCGACGGCGACGATCGTTCCAAGCGGCGAATATTGCGTGATCAGCCTGGAGAATACCGCGACGACGACCGGCATCACCGTGGGCGGTACCGCCAGGTCGATCTCGGCTGCGGGATGATCACCAATTCCACTTCGATGGATGCGGCCGTGGCGTTCGGCAACTCCAACGTCGAGGCCAGCCCGATTGCAGCGGTTGGCGGGATCGACGCCAGCGACAACTGGAGCGATGACGTTCAGCTGATGCCGTTCACTTTGGCCGCAGTCGGATCCGTTCGCGAACATCAACCCGCCGACGTCCGAGCGGCTGCCAGAAGTTCAATGATTACGCCAGCTGGCCAGGAGAACAGGAACGGCGGCAACGGTCGACCTGTCCAGCGTTCATTCTGCCGGCGGCAGTATTGTATCAAGGAAAATGGCGGATCGCCTGCCTCGCTCCAAATCCAAGGCGACGTTACGCTCGGACCGGCGACCTATGTGCTCGATGCGACCAGCCTGAAAATGTCGACCAACTCGGCTAAGTTCAGTTGCAACGGCTGCACCATTATCCTGACGAGCAGCACGGCAGCGACGGACCCTTGCATCGATCGGCGGCGTCGACATGTCGGGCGGCGAAATCAACCTGATCGCGCCGAGCACCGGAACCTATAAGGGCATTACCATTTATCAGGACCGCCGCGCCAGACGGCTCGAGCTCAACGAACATTATCAACGGCAACTGCATTTCGAGTCTTCCAGGGGGCCTTCTATTTTCCGAGCCAGGAGTTCCAGTTCACCGGACATACCGGCATGACGACCAACTGCGTGCAAATGGTCGCCTGCCGCGTGACTTTCACCGGCACTTCGGCGATCTCCAACACCTGCCCGACGGCTCCGGCGCGAGCAGCTTCGCAGGTCAAGCGGTGAGGTTGGTCGAATGATGCAGAAACTTCGCAGCCTAGCGCCGACGATCGGGGCACGTCGCTGATCGAGTTGGCGCTCGCCACCCCGATCCTTGCAGCGGTCTTGATGGGCATGGTCGATCTGAGCCGTGCTTATTCGGAAAAACTGCAGCTGGAGCAGGCCACGCAGCGCGCGATCGAGAAGGTGTTCAATAATCAGACGCAGAGCACCAGCTACAATACGCTGAGGTCGGAAGCCGTAAGCTGCGGCGCAGGCGGCGGTTTGACCGAAGTCAACGCCAGCAACGTCACCATCGATTATCTGGCTGGAGTGCGACGGCGCGCGGCAGACGCGACTATGACACGCCTTGCTCCGGCGGGCAGGTCTATGCACGCTACATCAATGTGGAGATCCAGAGGAAATTCACGCCGCACTTCGGCACCCAATATTTTCCGGGCGCCAACAGCGACGGCACCTTCACCGTGAGGGCAGACGCGGGGATTCGCACGCAATGAAGCTCATTCGTCACCTGAGGCGCGATCAGCGGGGCGCCGCCGTCATAGAAATGGCGATCGTGCTGCCGGTGCTGATCATGTTCATCTACGGCATCTTCCAGATCGGCATCCTGTATCAGGCGAATGCCGGCATGCAGCATGCCCTGGGCGAAGGAGCTCGCTTCGCCGTGCTGTGCAAGCCGGTCACCGGCGGCTGCAACATCTCGACCGACGCGCAAATCAAGGCGAAGATGAATGCGGCGGTGTTCGGCACCAAGCCGGGCACCTTCGTCATTCCGGATCCGACCACAGTCAACCGGGTGATGACGCTGACGGTGAACTACTCGCAGCCGATGAATTTCCTGTTCTTCCCGGGGCCGACGGTCAATCTTAGCCGGACCAAAACGGTCTATCTGCCGCCTGCTCCGCCACCGCCGCCAGCCACCTGATCAGGCAGCGGGCGCCTTGGCCCGCGAAGCAAAGAAGGCGGTGATCGCCGCCTTCACTTCATCCGACTGAAGTCGCTCGGCGAAATGGCCGTTCTCAAGCTCCATTCGCTCGAGCACCTCGTCCGTATCCTCGCGCCGCAGCAGCGCCTGGGTCTGGCGCAGCGCTTCGGGCGGCTTTGCCAACAGTGATGCGACCAGCCCGGCGGCCGCCTGCTTCAACTGGCCCTTCGGCACGACATGGCTGGCCAGGCCCATGGCGAGAGCCTCGGCTGCACCGAATGGCTCACCAAGCAGCAAGTGGCGCGCGGCTCGCCGGCGGCCGGCGAGCCGCGGGAACAACAGCGAGCTGGCCGCCTCGGGGACCAGGCCAAGATCGACGAATGGCATGACAAAGCGGCAGCCTTCCTCCGCCAGCACGAAGTCGCAATGAAACAGCATGGTGGTTCCAATGCCGACCGCATTGCCATGGACCGCAGCGACGATCGGCGCCTGATTTCGCGCGAGCGCCCGAAGCAGCCGCCATACGGGCAGATCTCCGCCCGAGCCCGGCGGCGGCATGGCCTGAAGAAAATCGCCAAGGTCGTTGCCGGCGGTGAAATCCTCGCCCTGGCCTTCGATGGTGATGATTCGAACCGACCGATCGTCCGCCGCGCTTTCGATCGCGTCGGCCAACGCGGCATACATGGCGACGGTAATGGCGTTGCGCCGTTCCGGCCGCGCCAGCAGGATCGACAGCACGCTATCCCTGCGTTCGACCAGAACGTGCGCGTCCATATCAAGTCCTTCGCAAGCGAATCGGGTGACCTGTTTGCGCCCAGGCGCTAAAGGGAAGCAAATTTCCCCCAATCCGTAGGGACCGATTCCGCCATGAAATTCTTTGTCGACACCGCCGAGATCGCCGACATCAAGGAACTGCACGACACCGGCCTGCTCGATGGCGTCACCACCAATCCCTCGCTGATCAAGAAATCCGGCCGGGACTTCATCGAGGTGGTGAAGGAAATATGCCTCGATCTGCCCGGGTCCGATTTCAGCCGAAGTCGTGGCGCTGGATCATGAAGGCATGATGAAAGAGGCCGAAACGCTTCGGAAGATCGCCGACAATATCGCGGTCAAGGTCCCGCTGACGATCGACGGCCTCAAGACCTGCAAGGCGCTGACCGGCGAGGGGACGATGGTCAACGTCACGCTTTGCTTCTCGGCCAACCAGGCGCTGCTCGCCGCCAAGGCCGGCGCGACCTTCATTTCGCCGTTCGTCGGCCGGCACGACGATGTCGGCTATCCCGGGATGGAGCTGATCGCCGATATCCGCATCATCTATGACAATTATGATTTCCCGACGCAGATCCTGGTCGCCAGCGTCCGCAACCCGATCCACGTCCATGATGCGGCCAAGCTCGGCGCGGACGTGATGACGGCTCCGCCGGCGGTGATCCGCCAGCTGTTCAAGCATCCGCTGACCGACAGCGGCATCGCCGCCTTCCTCAAGGATTGGGAAGCGACCGGACAGCGAATCGGCTGATTTCCGCGCCGGGTTAGGGGGATTGTTAACCCTGCCGCGATAGATTCGCGGCATGGCCAAGGTCATTTCTTTCGAGGAGCGGGCGGTCGCGACCTTGCGGGACCGCCTGGGCGCGGCCGAAAGCGCCAAGGAGGACCTGATTGCGTTCGCGCGCGGTCATTCGGGCGCGACCGCAGCGATCCATGGCGCCGTCCTCGCGCTGATGGAGGCGGACAGTCTCGATTCGCTCTTTCGACGTTGTCGCCGGTGATTGGCCGCGGCTGCTTGGTCTCGACCATGCAGTGCTGGCGCTGGTCGCGGACGATCGGGGCTTCCGGGTCGAAGCGGGGCACGTCGGCACCGTCGAGCCCAGGATCGTCGACCGTGCCATCGAGCGTCTCGACCCGGTGACGATGCGCACCGTCAATTGCGGCCATCCGCTTGTTCGGCACCGTGGCGCGGGACATTCGCTCCGAGGCATTGATCCTGCTGAACTCGAAAGCCCCGCTGCCATATGGTATTTTGCTGCTCGGCCAGAAGGATCGAGCCTGTCTCGACAATCGTCATGGCGCGCAATTGCTGGGATTCCTCGGGAGCGCGCTTAGCGCTATGCTCCGTCGGTGGCTGATGAACGGCTAGAGGGGGAGGGGCATCCCGCACGGGCGCTTGCCGCGCGCTGGGGCGGCTACCTTGCCCATGATCGGCGACGCAGTCCGCATACGGTGCGGGCCTATGTCGCCACCGCCCATCGCCTGATCGAATTTCTTGGACGCTATCGCGGTGAGGAAATTGGCCGCTTTGCGCTGCTGAACCTGCACGCGTCGGACTTGCGCGCTTTTCTTGCCGATCGGCGGTCCGGAGGGCTGGGAGCATCCTCTGCCGCGCGCGAAATGTCGGCTGTTCGCGCATTCCTGATTTATGCCGCCGAAGCAGGCAGGGCAATCCAGCCCAGCTGCCCCGCACGCGTGCGCCGAAGAGGCCGCGCACGCTGCCGCGACCTGCCAGCCCGGCCGATGCGATCGCCCTGGCGGAGGAGGCGGGTGCCGCCGCGCCCAATGACTGGCTCGGAGCGCGCGACCTGGCCATCCTGCTATTGCTCTATGGCGCCGGCCTGCGGGTGTCCGAGGCGATGGGGCTTACGGCGCGCGTCACTGCCACTGGGCCAGGCAATGCGGGTCACGGGCAAGCGCGGCAAAACGCGGATCGTGCCGCTGGTCGCCGCGGTCAGGGAAGCGATCAACGCCTATGTTGCACTCTGCCCTTATTCACTGGCGGGCGACTCGCCGCTTGTTTGTGGGAGCCAAGGGCGGCCCGCTGAACCCCGACCTTGTCCGGCGCGCGGTACGTGCCGCCCGGACGCGTCTCGGGCTGCCCGACAGCCTCACTCCCCATGCACTGCGGCACAGCTTTGCGACGCATTTGCTGGCTCGGGGCGCGGATTTGAGGTCGCTGCAGGAGCTGCTCGGCCACGCCAGCCTGTCCTCGACGCAAATCTACACTGACGTCGACGCGGCTCGCCTGCTGGATGTTTACCGGCACGCGCATCCAAGAGCGTGAAGATAAATCCGCCTCCGTCCCGAAAGACGGAGGCGGTGGAGCACTTGGACGTTGACCAGTTCGTCCCTGCGATCCGATTGCGAACAGCTGCGGGTGTGGGGTTCCCGCCTTGTCCGCGATCGATGGGGGCAGGGTTCGAGGTTCCGGGTTAATGGAAGGCCAAATGACCGTTTTGGACCAATCCAGCGGGAATAGAGGTGTTGATCCTAAAGGCTCGTCGGGTCCGGTTTGGACACATCTTCAACGGGCATGTGACGGTGCGTCCAGACCCGATAGATGTAACCCACCAGCAGCACGGCGAGAATCGCGTTGGCCGCGGGCCCCAGGATCTTCTCGATATCGCTGTAATTCTCGCCGAGCTTGAACCCGGCGTAGGCGAGCAACGCGGTCCAGCCGGCAGTGCCCAGCGTCGAGGCGAGGACGAAGCGGCGGAAGCTCATCTTTAGCAAACCCGCCGGAATCGACACCAGGCTGCGGACGGTCGGCAGCAGCCTTCCCAGGAAAACGAAGAATGTGCCGTGGAGCGCGAACCAGTGCTCGGCCTTTTTCACCTCGGCCCAGCTCATGGTGATCCACCGACCCCAGCGGCGGATGATCGGTTCAAGTCGCTGGATGCCAAGCGCCCGGGCGGCGAGGTACCACAGGATATTGCCCAGCATGGCCCCGGCGGTACCGGCGGCCACGACCAGCCAATAGTCGAGTTTGCCCTGTCCCGCCGCAACTCCGGCGACCGACATGATCACTTCCGACGGGATTGGCGGAAAGACCGTTTCAAGGAACATCAGAAAGGCGACGCCGAGATAGCCCGATTGCTCGATCAGGCGGATGATCCAGTCGCTCATCGACCGGCCGCCTTCGCCTCGACGGCGTCCCAGATAAGACCCGGCGGTGTCGCTGCCGTTGAACTTGTCGATCGCGACGATGCCGGTGGGCGAGGTGACGTTGATCTCGGTCATCAGCCCGCCAATCACGTCGATTCCGACGAACAGCAGGCCGCGGCGCTTCAGCTCCGGACCGATCGCGGCGCAAATCTCGCGCTCGCGCTCGGTGAGCTCGGTTTGCTCCGCAGTACCTCCGGCGGCGAGATTGGACCGGAATTCGCCTTCCTTGGGCCTGCGGTTGATTGCCCCGGCCACCTCTCCGTCAACCAGCACGATGCGCTTATCCCCTTCGGTCACGGCCGGAAGGAAGGCTTGGGCGATGAACGGCTCCTTCCAGATAGATCCGAAGAGTTCGGCAAGCGCCGTCAGGTTGGTGCCATCGCGGCCGATCCGAAATACGCCTTCCCCGGCCTTCCCGTGGAGCGGCTTGACGACGATTTCACCATGCCGAGCATGAAAATCCCGGACGTCGGCCAGATTCCGGGTGATCATGGTCGGCGGCATGAAGCGCGCGAAATCGAGCACGAACAGCTTTTCGGGCGCATCGCGGACCGACCGCGGGTCGTTGACCACGAGCGTCTCGCTGGCGACCCGTTCGAGCAGGTAGGTAGCAGTGATATAGCCGATGTCGAACGGCGGGTCCTGGCGCATCAGCACGACATCGACATCGGTCGCCAGGTCGAGCACCTCGAAATCGCCCGCACTGAAGTGGTCGCCCTCGACCCGCTGAACAGTGATCTGCCTGGCACGGGCGCGAACCCGGCCATCCTCATAGCCGAGGTCCTCGGCCAGATAATGAAACAGGCGATGGCCGCGTTCCTGAGCCTTCAGCATCAGCGCAAAGGTCGAATCGCCGGCGATGCCGATCTTCTCCAGCGGGTCCATTTGCACGGCGACGGTCAGGCTCATGAGCGCCGCCTATTCGAACCCGCCGCCCTTGTCACCCGTGCCACACGTTCGGCAGATGCCGCGGCAGGCGGCGCGGGACGATGAACAGCGCGTCGATGCGGACATCATCGCCATCGCGTGCATAGCGGGGCGTGAGCCGCTGCGCGGCCACCGCAACCCGTCTCAGCCGGTATTCGTCGAGCGACCAGGCGGCCGCTTCGGCGGTGGCGCGCTGCTTGACCTCGATGAAAGCCACCACGCGGCCGCGCCGTGCGACCAGGTCAACCTCGCCGCCGGGCACGCGGACGCGCTGGGCCAGGATCCGCCAGCCCTGCATTCGCAGCCACCAGGCAGCGATTGTCTCCGCCTTGCGTCCGCGCGCCTCGGCCAGCTGCCGGTTCAGCCGCCGCGCCCCAGCTCGAGAGCGCGGGCATAGGCGCGCTTGCGAGGAACGCCGAGGCTCGTTGCGACGTCGGCTGCCGCGCGTGAGGGGCTCATTTCCAGGAGAGCGCCGCGCAAGGCTTCGTCCAGTTCCTCGTCGCTTGCCTCTTTGCGCTCCGGCGGCGGGCCGATGACAATGACGATCTCGCCCTTCGGCGGCATTTGGCTGTATCGCTCGGCCAGCTACGCAAGCGTACCGGTTGCCGTTTCCTCGTGCAGCTTGCTGATTTCGCGAATGACTGCTGCTTCGCGCTCGCCGAGCTCGTCACGCAGGTCGGCCAGGCTCTCGGCCAGTCGGGGGCCGCTTTCGTACAGAACCAGGCTCGCGCGGATGGAGGCGATCTCGGCAATGCTTTCGGTCCGTGCCTTCGCCTTGGCGGGCAGGAATCCCAAGAACAGAAACCGGTCGGTCGGCAGTCCTGCCAAAGTGAGGGCGGCAACTGCGGCGCAGGGCCCCGGCAGGGTGTGCACCGCCAGACCCGCCTTACGCGCGGCGCGGACCAGCTTGTATCCGGGATCGGAAATCAATGGAGTTCCCGCGTCGCTGACCAGCGCCACCGCCCTGCTCCCCAGATCGCCCAGGATTCGGTCGCGCAGCTTTTCATCGCTGTGGTCGTGATAGGCGGTCATCGGCGCCCTGGCGCCGACATGTGCGAGCAGCTTGGCGGTGACCCGCTTGTCCTCGGCAAGGATATAATCGACGCGCCGCAGCGTTTCGGCAGCCCGTGATGTCATGTCGCCAAGATTGCCGATTGGCGTGGCGACGATGTAGAGACCGGGCGGAAGCGATTGATCCATCTGGATAGGGGCATGGCATTGAAACGGAGTTCCCGGCAAGCGCGGCGCGTTTTCATGCTTGGGGTTGCGGCCAGCATGGTCGCACTCGGCGGCTGTCAGATCGGCTCGCGCAGGCCGGCCGGCCCGAGCCCGTTTGAGCCGCAACCTGCGCCAACCGGACTGAGTTACAACGGCGTAGCCGTCATCGTGCCGCTGACCGGACCGGACGGCCCGGTCGGCACTTCGATTTCCAATGCCGCCAGGCTGGCCTTGCTCGACGCTCGCGACAAGACGATCGGGATCACGGTCTACGACAGCGCTGCCGCAGGCGGCGCAGCGGCCGCTGCCCAACGCGCCATTGCCGAAGGCAACCGGCTGATCCTCGGGCCGCTGCTGGCTGATGATGTTCGCGCCGCCGCGCCAATTGCTCGCAAGGCCGGTGTGCCGATCATCGCCTATTCCAATGACGAGAGCGTGGCCGGGAACGGTGTCTACATCATGGGCTTCACGCCCGATCAATCGATCAGCCGTGTGGTGAGCTATGCCCGCTCCCGCGGAGTGAGCAGCTTTGGCGCGATGGTGCCGACCGGCCTCTATGGTCAGCGCGCCGGTCAAGCCTTCCTCGGTGCCGTGCGCAAATCAGGCGGGCGAGTGGTTTCCATGGAAACCTATGATCGGAGCCAGGCATTCGCTGACCGCGGCCGCTCGGCGCCTCAACGCCAAGGGCGCAGTGGACGCCGTGCTGATTGGCGATTCCAGCAGGATGGCGGCTATGGCGGCGCCTGTCCTGAAAGTGGGGCCGCGACGGCTTGGCACGGAACTTTGGGGGACAGACCGCACCATTTGCCAGTTGCGGCCGCTGCGCGGTGCCTGGTTCGCCGCCGCTCCCGATGTCCAGTTCGAAAAATTTGTGACTCGGTACCGCGGGCGGTACGGGAAAACGCCCTATCGATTGGCAAGCCTCGGCTATGACTCGGTGCTGCTGGCGGTGCGAAGCCGCACGCCAATTGGCCGATCGGCAGGCCCTTTCCCGCTCGCGGCTTTGATCGACAGCGAGGGATTTGCCGGGGTGGACGGCAGCTTCCGCTTCGGCCCCGACGGCATTGCCGAGCGGCTGCTCGAGGTGCGCGAAGTCGGCCAGGCCGGCGCAACCTCCGTTTCGCCCGCCCGCACCGTCGTTTTAAGCGGCGATTTCGGCAAGTATCGAGTCGAGCAGCAGCCGGCCTGCAGAAGTCGTCCGCACAGCCGTGCCGTCGCGTTCCAACAGGCCGTGACCGATCAACCGATCGACGGCCGGCATCATCGACGATCCGCTCGGCATCGAGCCGCTCTGCCAGTGCGGCCGGATCGATGCCTTCGGCCAGCCGCAGACCCATCACCAACGCTTCGTGGCCGCCTCTTCGCGCGGTCAGCAATCTCTTCCTCTGCCATGCCATGGCCATTGCGCGTGACGGCGGAGAGGAAATTCTCCGGCTTCTTGTGGCGGACGGTGCGCATGCCGAGCCGTCGGCCATGGGCACCGGGGCCGACGCCGGCATAATCCTGGTAGCGCCAGTAAGCGAGATTGTGCCGGCTCTCGGCGCCCGGCCTGGCATGATTGGAGATTTCATAGGCCGGAAGGCCCGCCGCTGCCGTCCGATCCTGGGTCAGTTCGAACAGGCTCGCGGCGGCGTTCGGCGTCAAGCGGCTCGAACTCATGCCTGGCGACCATCGTTGCAAAGCGCGTGCCCGGGCTCGATCGTCAGCTGGTAGAGCGACAGATGCTCGGTCCCGAGGCCAAGCGCGCGATCGAGTGTCGCCGACCAGCGAGCTTCGGTCTCCGTGGGCAGCGCATAGATCAGGTCGAAGCTGACGCGGTCGACTGCCGATTGGGCGGCGTCGATCGCCCGCAGCCCCTCGTCAGCCGAATGGGCGCGGCCGAGGAAAGCGAGTGCGTCGTCGTCGAAGCTTTGCATGCCGAGGCTGATACGATTGACGCCGGCGCTGGCGAGGTCGGCGAAGCGCGCCGCTTCGGCGCTGTTGGGATTGGCCTCCAGCGTGATTTCGAGATCGTCGGCCACGCGCCCAATGACCGGCTGCGGCCGCAATGATCGCCTCGACCGTCGCCGGCTCCATCAGCGAGGGCGTCCCGCCGCCGAAGAAGATCGAGTTCAGTCGATGGTCCGGAAGCAGCGCCGCCTCATGGGCCAGGTCGGCCAGCAGCGCCTCGCGCCATTCGTCCTGGTCGACCGAGGCGCGGACATGGCTGTTGAAGTCGCAATAGGGGCATTTGCTGACGCAGAACGGCCAATGGACGTACAGCGCCAGCGGTGGTCGCGCCGTTCGAGCGGCGTTCAGTTCGGGCTGGATAGCAAGGCTGGCCATGATGAGCCGCGCTCCTTACTGTCCTTATCCTTGTCGATTCCAGCCGCGAGCTGGGCCGTACCGCAGCGCGGGACGTCTGCCGTGGGCCGACACAAGGCCGCAGCCTCGAAGCCCTCTGCTGCTGCGGTCGACGATGATCGTCGGCACACAATGAGGCGCGGCGCCGCCATGGCGCATCGCCGCTTGCCTGGGACGAAAGCTTGGCGCGGGACGCCGCTGTCTATGCGGCGCAGCTGGCCCGAACCAACCGGTTCGAGCATGACCGCCAGGCCGGGCGGTCACCCCGACAGGGCGAAAATCTGTTATCGCGGTACGCGCGATGCCTACAGCTATGCCGAGATGATCGGACTGCTGGTCGACGAGGGCCGATATTTCCAGCCGGGCCAGTTTCCCAACGTCAGCCGGACCGGCAGCGTCTGGCATGTCGGCCATTATACGCAGATCATCTGGCCGACTTCGCGACGGGTCGGCTGCGCAACCGCCTCTAATCGGTCGAACGACTATCTGGTCTGCCGATACCTTCCGGCCGGCAATGTCTACGGAACAATGCTTCGCTGATCTTTACCAAGCGAATCCAACGGCTTGTTAACCACTAGCCGGGCAAGATTCGGCGCGATGAAGCGCGTGCTCGCCTTGGCCATGCTGCTCGCTGCGTCCGGCGACGAGTGCGACGCTGCCCAGTCCCAACTGGCCGGCGCCGGCGGACCGCGGCGAGCCGGCTCTGCGCAATGCCGGTGCTCAGGCTGCACAATCAGGCGCCGCCGCGAGTTCGGGGTTGCGCCGTTGGCGTGGAACGACGAGCTTGGCGGCCGGCGCGATGCGGCATGCGCAATATATGGCCGCAACGGGCATCTACGGCCACGACCGGACGCCGGGCCGCCGCAAGAAGGCGGGCGAAAATCTCTGGCGCGGTCAGCGCGGGCTCTTTGCCTACGACGTCATGGTCCAGGTGATGGTCGACGAGGCGCGGCTGTTCCGGCCGGGCGCCTTCCCCAACAACAGCGTCACCGGCGATTGGCAGGCGGTCGCGCACTACACGCAGATCGTCTGGCCGACGACGACCGAAGTCGGCTGCGCGCTCGCCTCCAGCGCGACCACCGACTATTTCGTCTGCCGCTACGCGCCGACCGGCAACAAGGACGGCTTTTATCTCGCGGCCAATCGCGGGTTCCGTCGAAACCCATGCCGGCGGCAGTGCGCAGATCGCCACCCGCCGCGACTAGCCGAGCGCGGCAACTAGTTTCCTGAACGCCTCGGCCCGGTGGCTGATGGCGTGCTTTTCATCTGGGTCGAACTCACCGAACGTCCGATCGTGACCGGCCGGTACGAACATCGGATCATAGCCGAAGCCCTTGTCGCCCCGCGGCGGCCAGGTCGAGCGTCCCGAACACCTTCCCCTCGAAGCTTTCGGTTTGTCCATTGTCAGGCCAGGCCAGCGCCAGCGCGCAGGTGAAATGCGCATCATGGCCGGCTTCCTCGCCGGCCGCTTCGACCTCGCGCCAAACGCGCTCCATGGCCCGGCCGAAGTCGCGGTTGCCTCCGTCATCCTCGGCCCAACGGGCGGAGAAAATTCCGGGCAGCCCGTGCAGCGCGTCGACCGAAATGCCGCTGTCGTCGGCCAGTGCCGGCAGGCCGACAAGATCGGCCGCTTCGCGCGCCTTCAGCTCGGCATTGTCGACGAACGTGTTGCCGATCTCCTCGGGCTCCGGCAGGCCGAGCTCGGCCGCGCCGACGCATTCGATGCCATGGGGCGCCAGCAGGTCCTGGATTTCGCGAAGCTTGCCGGCGTTGTGGGTCGCGATGACCAGCTTGGGTCCGATGGCCTTCATTTGCCCACCGCCTGCAACTGCCCGCGGAAAATCTCGTCGCAGCCCATCCGCGCCAGGCGGAGCAGGCGTAGCAATCCTTCCTCGTCGAAACATTCGCCCTCGGCAGTCAGCTGCGCCTCGACCATCGCGCCGTCGCCGGTCAGCACGAAATTGCCGTCGCAGCCGGCCTGGCTGTCCTCGTCATAGTCGAGGTCGAGCACCGCCTGGCCGTTATGGAATGCCGCAGCTGACCGCGGCCACCTGGGTGCGGATCGGGATCCTCGGTCAGTGTTCCGGCGGCCAGCAGCTTGTCGATGGCGATGCGAAGCGCGACCCAGGCGCCGGAGATGGATGCAGTGCGCGTTCCGCCGTCGGCCTGGATAACGTCGCAGTCGACGATCACCTGCCGCTCGCCCAATTTGCGCAGGTCGACCACGGCGCGCAGCGATGCGGCCGATCAGCCGCTGGATTTCCTGCGTGCGGCCCGACTGCTTGCCCTTGGCCGCCTCGCGGTTGCCGCGGGTATGGGTGGCGCGGGGAAGCATGCCATATTCGGCGGTGACCCAGCCCTGGCCCTTGCCGCGCAGGAACGGCGGCACCTTGTCCTCGACCGAGGCGGTGACGAGCACGCGCGTGTCGCCGAAGCTGACCAGGCAGCTCCCTTCGGCATGGCGGGTAAAGCCGGGTTCGAAGCGTACTTCGCGCATCTGGTCGGGGGCGCGGCCGCTGGGGCGCATGAAATTCTCCGTGAAAATCCCTGTTCGCGCCGCCCTAGACCGGCTGCCGTTGGCTTTCAAATGACTTCACCCTAAATCCGCCGGCATGAATGAGCCGATCGGCGATCTGACGGCGCGCATGCGCAACATTTTCCGGCTGGTGGTCGAAGTCCTATCTCGACCGCGGCCAACCGGTCGGGTCGAAAGCGCTCGCCGGCGCCGTCAGCCTGTCGCCGGCGTCGATCCGCGGCGTGATGCAGGAGCTGGAGGAGCTTGGCCTGCTGACCCACCCTCACACGTCGGCAGGGCGAATTCCCACCGAAACCGGCCTCCGGCTGTTTGTCGACGGGATCATGCACAGCGCCATGCCGCCGGCTCGGGAGCGCGCAGGCGATCGAGGCGCAGCTCAAGGACAGATCGGTCGAAGAAGCATTGGCAGCGGCTACCGCCACCTTGTCGGGCCTGTCGGCTTGCGCCGGGGTCGTCCTGGCCCCCAAGACGGAAATGCGCCTGCGGCAGTTGAACTTCGTGCCACTTGCTCCGGATCGGGCGCTCGCCGTGCTGGTCGGCATGGATGGAAGCGTGGAGAATCGGGTCGTGCCGGTGCCGACCGGAACGAGCCCGGTCGCGCTGGCGGAAATCGGCAACTTCGTCAGTGCCCGGTTGAGTGGCCTGACCCTCCAGGAAGCGGAAGCGCGGCTTCGCGCCGAAATCGCCGAACGCCACGAAGCGATCGACGTGGCCGCGGCCGAACTGGTTGCACGCGGGCTCGCCGACTGGAGCGAGGACCATGCCCAGCGGCCGGTGCTGATCGTTCGCGGCCAGGCCAACCTGATTGACGAGGAGACCGCTGCCGACCTCGAACGAGTTCGACGACTGCTGGACGAGCTGGAGGACCGGCAGGAAATCGTCCGGCTGCTGGAAGGGGCGCGCGAAGGGCAGGGGTGCCGGATTTTCATCGGCAGCGAGAACCGAATGTTCGCGCTTTCCGGCTCCAGCGTCATTGCGGCGCCCTATCGCGGGAGCGAAGGGCAGGTTGTCGGCGTTGTCGGCGTTATCGGGCCAACGAGATTGAACTATGCGCGAGTCGTCCCCATGGTGGACTTCACGGCGCAAGCCCTCACGAGATTTATGAGATGATGGACAAGAAAAACCTTCACCAGGAAGCCGAAGAAATTCGCGAAGAAACCGCCGCCGACGCGCCTGAGTTGGCCGAGCATGACCGCGTTGCCGAACTCGAGCGATTGCTCGAGGAAGCCAATGGCAAGGTGCTTTATGCCCATGCCGAGACGCAGAATGTTCGCCGCCGGCTGGAGGCGGAGAAACAGCAGGCTTCGGCTTATGCGGTAACCGGATTCGCCCGCGACATGCTTGCTGTGCGCGATCATCTGGAGCGCGCGTTGAATCACGTCCCCGAAGCGGCCATGGCCGATGAGAAGGTCAAAAGCTTCGTCGATGGGATCGAAGCGACGCTGCGCGAGCTTGACGCCGTGTTCTCGCGGCAGGGCATTGTCCGCGTCGAAGCGCTCGGCCAGTCCCTCGACCCGCACAAGCATCAGGCGATGATCGAAATCGCCACCGACAAGGCGGAACCTGGCACGATCGTCGAGGAGATGCAGTCGGGTTATATGCTCAAGGACCGGCTGCTCCGACCGGCGTTGGTTGCGGTAGCGAAGAGCGGGCTAAGCTTCCCCGCCGTCCGATCCGCCGGTAACCCAGACTAGTGCCTGCTCGCTCTGCTCCGGTCCGAATACCCGATAGGAAATGAAAGGCAGGATGGCGCTTTCGATCTGGCTGCCCAGGCGGATCCAGGCCTGATCGGCAACCACTGCGACGCGGCCAAAGCGGTTGAGCTTGCCGAACAGCGGCATCGCCCGGCTCATGTAGTGCGGCAGGCTGGCCAGCTCGAGGCTGTTGATGCCCTGCGTTTCGACGAAGACGTGGACCTTGTCATGGCTGGCCATGACGGCCTCGAGCCGGTCCATGATGGCTTCGAGATCGTCACCCTTGATTGCGCCGTTGATCTTGACGGCGATGACGTCGTCGGGCGCTGGCAGAAACTGAAACATGGCCGAATTAATGCACTTCGCGGCGTTGGGTTTCGCCTTTTGAAGCCAGAGCGAAGCGGGGCTCGGCCTGCTGGCTGCTTCCTGAGACCAGTTGAGCCGCGAGCCGCCCGACCTCCGGCCCATGCTTGAAGCCATGGCCCGAGCCGCCCCCAACCAGCACGACGTTGGGTAAGGCCGGATGCCGGTCGATCAGGAAGTCGCCGTTCGAGCTGTTCTCATACTGGCAGACTTCCGCGCCCGTCAGCGGAGCGCCTCTCAGCATTGGGAAGCGGCGATCACGATAAGCGATCACTTCGTCCAACGCCGCCCGGGTCGGCTCGCGTGACTGGGTGTCGGGATCGACATAGGCACCATGCTTGTCATGAGCGAACTTGACGCCGCGAGCCTCCAGATCGGGGAAGCCGTAGAACATGTCGCCATCGTTGAAGTCTGCCCATCCCGGCATGGCTCCCGGAAGAAATTGTCGATCGCCGCGTGGCGGCGCGAAATAGAAGATTTCCTGCCTGGTGGCGAAGATCCGCTTGCCGAGCAGGTCCGGGAACAGCTTGGGCAACCAAGGACCGAGTGCGAACACGAAGGCGTCCGCTTCGAGATTGGCGCCGCCCGCCAGCTTGACCGACTTGAGCGGCCCATCCTTCTGCTGGATCACATGGGCGGTTTCGTGGCGGTAGGTGCCCCCCGCCGCCGCGAAGTTCTTCACCAGCGTCTGCACGGCGCGACGGGCCATCAGGGCGCCGAAATCGGCTTCGAACAAGCCGATGGTCACGCCTTCGAAATCGATCATCGGGAAGCGGCGCTGAAGCTGCGGCCCATCCAGCTGCTCAAGCGGCAGGCCCAGCCGCTGATGGACCTCGATGCTCCCGCTGAAATAATCTCCTGGCTGGCTCGAGAAAAAGAGCACGCCGTGCGGAATGAAGATCGGCAGCCCCGCCGTTGCGTTCAGCGTTTTCCATTCCGCCAGGCTGGCCAGGGCCATGCGGGTGTAGATCTCGTCCTTGCCATAGCCGCCACGGGTCATCCGGCTTTCCCCGCCCGAACTGGCGCGGCTATGCGCCGGTCCGGCCATATCCACCAGGGTCACGCGGTGGCCAGCCGCGCCGCAGATGCTCGGCCGTCCAGGCGCCGAACACGCCGGCTCCGATCACCGCGACATGGCCGGCACTTCCCCGCTCGGCGGCACGCAAAACGGCCGGAGCGAGCGCCCCGGCCGTCATCCCGCCAATCAATGACCGGCGTGTCATGTTCGGCGAACCCTTCAGCCCGCCGCCCACTGTCAGTTGCCGAACTTCTGCCGGACCGTGATGCCGATCGTCCGCGGCTGGCCGACGTGGAAGCCGAGCCGGGCACGGCCGCCACGTTCGCGGTCGAACGCCAGCTTGGCATTCTCGTCGAGCAGATTGTTGGCGTAGAGGACGAATTCCAGCCCGCTGTCGAACTCGAGGCCGGCCGAGAGGTTGACCAGATCATAGCCCGGAAGCTTCAGGTCGATGCTCGTTCCAACATTGGCGGGGATGCCGCCGAAATCGGCAGCCGTAGAAGAAGGACCGCGGATTATTCTCCTGGTCCGCCGGCTGAGTGTAGCGCGGCTGCCGACATGCTGATAGCTCGCGATACGTACCAGTCGGCATTGTCGTTGAACCGCTGGCCATAAGTCACGCGTCGCCGCCATCTGGAACTTCGGCACGGACGGCAGGCGGTTGCCTTCGCGGATGCCGGTCGTGGCGGCACCGGCTCCCGGTCAGCGTTGTCGAGTCGAACTCGGCCGAGACGTAGCTGCCGGCCAGGGACAGATCGAGGCCCGGCACCGGTGAGCGCCAATTCCATTTCGACGCCCGTGGTATGCGCCTTGGCGACGTTGAACACGATGCGGGACGAGCAGCTTCCGGCATCGAGCGTGACCTGCAGGTCCTTGATCTTGGTGTGGAACAAGGCCGCCGTTGAAGGTGACGGGCCCTTCTGAATATTTTACGCCCGGCTTCATAGTTCCACAGCGTCTCGTCTTCGAAGGCGCCGGCGAACGGACCGAACAGGGCTTCGTCATGCGTCGGCGCACAGCGGCAAGTTGAGCGGGTCGTTGACGCCGCCCAGACGGAAACCCTTGGCAGCCTGCAGGTTCACGCTGAGGTTGCGGTTGGGCTCCCAGGTCGCGATGAACCGCGGGCTGATGCCGTTTGACGAGGTCTTGTCGCCGATCCGTGTATCGCCGTTCGAGAACACGCCGCCTGACACGAAGTCGCGCTTCTTCCTCGAAGTCATAATAGCGCGCTGCCCGCGGTCAGCTTGAACTGGCCGAAGTCATAGGTGGCCTCGCCGAACACCGCCTTCTGCTTGATGTCGTACGGCAAGTCGGCGTTGTAGGGGAATCGGCGGGAAGCCGTTGGCGAGGTCTGCCGACGTCAAAGGCACGCGCAAAGCGGTCGGATCTTACGCACAAAGTCCCTGTTGCGTTGGCAGTGGGCCCGCGTCAGACAGCCCGGCGTCAGGAAGAACGGATCGACGAACGCATCATAGCCGGGCGTCGGCAGACGCTGGGCGTATTCGCGCTCGATGTCGGAATAGAAGCCGCCGACCACCCATTGCAGCGGGCCGTCGCCGGTCGACGCCAGCCGAAGTTCCTGGGTCCAGGTCTTGAGATCGGTGGTGTCGCGGAGGTTGGACGGAAGCAACACCGCCGCGTCCGGCAGTCCGAGATCGTCAGAGACCGATCCGGTCAGCGCCGACGCGTCGCGGCTGACGAGTATCTCGCGGTTGATGTAGCTGGTGACGGAAGTCAGTTCGACGCCGCCGAAGTCGTAGGAGGCGGTGAGGTCCGCGAGAAGCGTCTCGTCCTTGAACTCCTCCCGCAGCAGCAGATACTGCTCGCGCTCCTCGAAATGCACTGGCGGACGGGTGACGGTCAATGGGTTGGCGTAGAGGTTGAATTCCTCCTCGCGGTTGAAACCGTCGGCCTCGACCTTCTGATAGACCACGCGAGGCGTGATCTTCAGCTCCTCCATCGGCTGCCACAGCACCGAGAGGCGGCCGCCGTAGCGCGACTGCCGTCGTTGACATCGTCGCCGCCGGCCGGCCCAATCGCGTCGATGAAGCCCGCATACTTCTGATAATAGCCGACAGCGCGGATCGCCGCGGTGTCGCCCAGCGGCACGTTGATGGCGCCCTTGAGGTGGCCGCCCATCTCGCCGTCGGTGACATGATTGAGATTGGCTTCGACCTGCCCTCGGTGCGGCCCAGGCGCGGCTGGTTGGTGATGTAGCGGATGGTGCCGCCGACGCTGCCCGAACCGAACAGCGTGCCCTGCGGGCCGCGCAGCGTCTCGACGCGGTTCAAATCGAACAGGTCGAGGTCGGGCGTGAACAGCGACAGCGAGATCACCGATTCGTCGAGGTAGACGCCGACCTGTTCCTTGACGCCCGGCTGGTCGCGGACGATCTGGCCGGCCGACACGCCGCGGACCGACACCTGGCTCTGGCCCGGCCCGAGGTTCTGCACGGCAAGGCCGGCGACGTTGCGGCTGATTTCCTCGATCGTCGAGGCGTTGGCGCGCTGGATGTCTTCCTGCGTCTGGGCATTGATCGAGAAGGGGACGTCCTGGACCGTCGAGGCGCGCTTGGTCGCGGTGACGATGATCACGTCGCCCTGCTGGCCTCGGTTTCCTGATTGACCGCCTGGGCCTGCTCCGCCTCTTCCGTTTGCGCCCATGCGGGCGCTGCGACTGCCAGGGCTGCGGCACCGATCAGAAGGCTACGCACAGCTTGACCACGGATTGTCATCGGAATTCCCCTGTTTATTTCGACCAAAGTCGGCGCGCAGACTATTCTTCTCCGCGCCTGCGAAAAGGGGGGTGTCGCGTTTCGCGTTACGACTGTTGCGAAATGTGTAACAGAGTTGGTGAACGGCAAGAATCCGTTCGGGCGGTAGGGCCGCAATTGCCAATCCACGGTCAGCCAGGAAGCGATGCCGCACCATCTCCGCCTGTTGTTCCAGGCCATAGCGTGCAAACGGCCGCCCCTGAATTAGCTGATAGTTGTAGCGGCAGAAGGGGTGGCGCATCATCGGCAGGTAGAAGCGCCCACGGGTCTGCGCCTGCCACACATGGGTCATTTCATGGATGAAAAGCCCCTGCAGCGAAGGCGTTCCTTCGAGAAATCGTCCGACCACAGCGGGCTTTTGGGATGAAAATGGATGTTTCCGGTCGGGGCCATGACTACCCCCCTGGGCTGAAACGGCCACCACCTTGCCGCGAACTATCCTCACCCGGCCGTAATCGATCGCGTCACCGAACACCGATCGGGCCAGTTCGATTTCGCCGGCCGTCAGGAAGCGTGCATCCGTCATCTGCTTGTCATTGCGGGGAACGAAGTGACGAAGCAATCCATTGAACCTCCCTGATGGCCGCGCCCGGCTATACCGGGCTCGCAATGACGCTTGCTCCGGTCGAAGCGCTAACGCTAGGGCAGCCCAAAATCTAACGGAGGAAAGTCCACATGAGCGAGACCGCCGATCGGGTGAAGAAGATCGTCGTCGAACATCTTGGCGTCGAAGCCGACAAGGTCACCGAGGAAGCGAGCTTCATCGATGATCTGGGTGCCGATAGCCTCGACATCGTCGAGCTGGTGATGGCGTTCGAGGAGGAATTCGGCGTCGAGATCCCGGACGATGCGGCCGAGAAGATCGCCACCGTCAAGGACGCAATCGACTATATCGACAGCAACAAGGGCTGATCGGGAACCGATCGGCTGCCGCCCGCCGAACAGGCGGCACGAACGGCTTCCCGCAAACTTCGGGAAGCCGTTTGCGTTTGAGGTCAATCTGAAGGGAAGTTTCGCATGCGCCGTGTCGTGGTGACGGGTCTGGGGCTAGTGACGCCGCTTGGCGGCGACGTGGAAACCACCTGGGCGAACCTGATCGCCGCCAAATCCGGCGCAGGCAGGATCACCAGGTTCGACACCAGTGATCAGAAATGCCACATCGCGTGTGAGGTTAAGCCGGCAGACCATCCGTACGGCTTTGATCCCGGCAAGCGGGTAGACCACAAGGTGCAGCGGCAGGTCGATCAGTTCATCATTTACGGAATTGACGCCGCCGGACAGGCGATCGAAGACGCGGGCCTGTTGGAGATGGACGAGGCGACGCGGTTCCGCGCCGGCTGCTCGATCGGCTCGGGAATTGGCGGCCTGCCGGGGATCGAGAGCGAGAGCTTGGTGCTCGCCGAAAAGGGCCCCAGCCGGGTCAGCCCGCATTTTGTCCACGGACGGCTGATCAACCTCATTTCGGGTCAGGTCTCGATCAAATATGGGTTGATGGGCCCCAACCATGCGGTGGTGACCGCCTGCTCGACGGGAGCCCATTCGATTGGCGACGCGGCGCGGATGATCAAGGACGACGATGCCGACATTATGCTGGCCGGCGGCGCCGAAGCGACCATTTGTCCAATTGGAATTGCCGGTTTCGCTCAGGCGCGCGCCCTTTCGACAGCCTTCAACGATCAGCCGGAAAAGGCCTCGCGTCCCTATGACAAGGATCGCGACGGTTTCGTCATGGGCGAGGGCGCGGGCGTGGTGGTGCTCGAGGAATATGAGCATGCCAAGGCGCGCGGCGCCAAGATCTACGCGGAAGTGGTGGGTTACGGGCTGTCGGGCGACGCCTATCACGTCACCGCGCCTCATCCGGAAGGTTCGGGCGCCTATCGATCGATGGAAATGGCGCTGAAGAAGGCGGGCATGAGCCCGGCCGACATCGATTACATCAACGCGCATGGCACCTCCACGCCGATGGGCGACGAACTGGAACTGGGGGCTGTACGCCGCCTGTTCGGCAACGAGATCGCGAATGTCTCGATGAGCTCGACCAAGTCGGCGATCGGTCACCTGCTCGGCGGCGCAGGTGCGGTCGAAACCATCTTCTGCATCCTCGCCATCCGCGACCAGATCGTCCCGCCGACGCTCAACCTCGACAATCCGAGCGAGGGCACCGCCGGCGTCGACCTGGTCCCGCATCAGGCCAAGAAACGCGAAGTGCGCGCCGCGCTCAACAACAGCTTCGGCTTTGGCGGAACCAACGCCTCGCTGATCTTGAAGGCTGCGAACTAGGCGCGAGCGCATGCTGCGCCGCCTGCTCCTTGTCGTCATCGCGCTCGGACTTGTGGCCGGCGTGGCAGGCGGCTGGCTGCTGTGGGGGGCGTCCGGACCAAAACCCGGCCCTCATCGGGTGACCGTGAAGGAAGGCGCGACGCTGGCCTCTGTCGCGCGCCAGCTCGATGCCCAGGGTGTCATTCCGGGAACCCCCACGACTTATCGGGCAATGGCAAAAATTTTCGGATCCTCCGACCCGATTCAGGCTGGCGAGTTTGAGATTCCCGGCCGGCGCCAGTGGCGCTGAGGTCCTCGACATCCTGCAGCATGGACGGCCGGTGGTGCGGCTGGTGACCATCCCGGAAGGAATGCCCTCGATCATGGTGCAGGAGAAGCTGGCCGCAATCCCCCAGTTGACCGGTCCGGCGCCCCTGCCGGCAGAGGGATCGGTGCTGCCCAACAGCTATGATTGGCAGCAGGGAGAAACGCGGGAGGTCGTGCTGAAGCGCATGACCGACGCAATGGCCAGGGAGCTCGACACGCTGTGGGCCAAACGCAAGTGGAACTGCCCGGTCAACAGCAAGGAAGAAGCGCTGACCCTCGCGTCGATCGTCGAAAAGGAAACCGGCAAGCCATCCGAGCGACGAATGGTGGCGGGCGTCTACTGCAACCGGCTGCGCATCGGCATGAAACTGGATGCCGATCCGACGGTCATCTACCCGATTACCAAGGGCAAGCCGCTGGGCCGCCGAATCCGCCGGTCGGAGCTCAATGCCATCACCGGCTACAACACTTACCGTGAGCCGGGGCTACCGGCGGGACCGATTGCCAACCCCGGCAGGGAAAGCATTGCCGCCGTGCTCGACCCTGCGCCGACCAAGGCATTGTACTTCGTTGCCGATGGATCCGGCGGCCACGTGTTCGCGGAAACGCTGAACGAACATCAGGCCAATGTCGCCAAATGGTATGCGATCCGCCGCGGCCGCGGCGAGATGTAGGCTAGGTTCCGACGGCTTCGGCAGTAACGTAGCCGACCCTGCCGTTCGGCCCGTAACCCCAGGCCCAGCCGCGGCTGTTATCAAGCATTCGGATTTCGTCGCCTGCACTGAGCTGAGCAATCGGCTCACTATCATCGCCCGCCTCGGCGAGCAGCGGGGCAGGAACGATCAGATGTCTCGCCAGCGGCTCGGCATAGTGCGATGCAATCACCTGCCCGGCGAGGGCGACGTCGGCCAGGTCCTTGCGATAGGCATGGGTTTCAGGGTCGGGAAGGTTGGATACTCCGCTCAGGGAGAAGCCGTTAACGGCCGATGAAGGCTGGCTCCTTGCCACGCTGCTCGACGGCCCGGCGCTGGTCGTCGTCATCGGCGCGGAGATATTTTTTGAACCCTTCAAGAAATTGTGCCCCGTTGTTGGTGCGGACGACAAACACGTTCCGGCGGTCGTCCTGATCCCGCTCTCGGCGCAGATAGCCGAGGGCTCCCAATGTATTCAAGGCACGGGTTACCACTGGCTTCGACACGCCCAGCATTCTTGCCAGGCCGCGAACCGTGTGCGGACCGGGCGTGAGGTAGACGAGCATCAAGAGGGCCATTTGCCGATTGGTCAGATCCGGTTCGCCGGACCGAACATACTCGATCAACGCCTGCATCCAGTTCGATAGCGAAGCATCGGCCATAGGTTCGATATCTCCTATCGTCGCGTAGCATGGGAGTAACCGAGCAAAGGCGGATTGGTTGCGTAACGATCTCCCAAAGTCACGAAATATCCGTCGCTTAAGGCCGATGGCTAGGCGGTCGTTACGCGGCGTAGCGCCGACGCAGCATGGCGAAGACCGAGCGCAATCCCATCGCTTCGCCGCCCTTCGGCCGGCCCGGCTTCGCCGCCGGGCGCCAGGCGAAGGTGTCGAAATGGGCCCAAGGCGTGCCCTCCGGAACGAAGCGGCGCAGGAACAGCGCTGCGGTGACGGATCCGGCCATCGGCGAATCCGCTGCATTGCTGAGATCGGCCAGGTCCGACTTCAGCATTTCCTCATATCCGTCCCACAGCGGCATGCGCCAGATGGGGTCGGTCACCTCCTTTGCGGCGGCTTCGAGATCGGCGGCCAGCGCATCGTCATTGGCGAACATGGCGGGAAGATCCGGGCCCAGGGCGATGCGTGCCGCGCCGGTCAGCGTGGCGAAATCGATGATCAGCTCCGGTTCCGCTTCCCCGGCCTTGACCAGCGCATCGCCGAGGATCAGCCGCCCTTCGGCATCGGTATTGTCGATCTCGACCTGCAGCCCCTTGCGGCTGCCGATCACGTCCCCCGGGCGGAGCGCCGCGGCCGACACGCTGTTCTCGACGGCAGGCACCAGCATGTGAAGCCGAACCGGGAGCCGTTCCGCCATGATCAGCCGGGCCAGGGCCAGGGCGTGCGCCGCACCCCCCATATCCTTCTTCATTAGCCGCATGCCGCTGGCCGGCTTGATGTCCAGACCGCCGCTGTCGAAGCAGACGCCTTTGCCGATAATCGCGATCCTGGGTGAACTGTCCTTGCCCCAGTTCAACTCGATCAGCCGCGGTGCTCGCTCTCGCACGGCGCCCTGGCCAACCGCGGCGATCATCGGAAACCCCTGCTCCAGCGCGTCACCGGACGTCACTTCGACCTTCGCGCCATACTCCTTGCCGAGTTCCCTGGCCGCGCCCTCAAGCTCGGCAGGGCCAAGATCGGCGGCGGGCGTATCGACCAGGTCACGGACGTAAGTCGTCGCTTGGGCGATGCGCACGGTCCGCTCGATCTCCGCCGCTTCCTTGGTCAGCAGGACGCGGGCCCCGCGCTGGTCCTCATTGTTCGACTTGTAGCTGGTGAAGCGATGCTGTCCGAGCAGCCAACCGAGCATCGCCGGGCCGGCATCGCCCTCGGCCAGGCGGTAAGTCCCCTCCGGCAGAGCCTCGCCGAGCTTCGCCAGGCACCAGGGCGACAGCTCGGCGACATTGGCAACGGTCGAGACGATTTCCCAGTCATGGCCATGAGCTGCCGGAAGGATGGCGAACTGGAATGCGGTCTTTCCTTCGAACCGGGCGGCCTCCAGCAGTGCGCGCCGTCCGGCGCTTTGCCGCTTCGACCAGTCGGCGAAGCTGTTCTTGTCGACCAGATGGATGGCGTGAGCAGGACCACCACGGTCGGCCTGCAGAAAAGAAGCGAGGTCGGTCATGCGCCCGCCCTAGCCGAAGCATTGGGCGGGCGACAAATGTGAGACGCTATTTCTTCTCTAATTGGCCCCGGATGGCACCGCCCGGGAACGGTTCATTGTGCAGGTTCAAATAATATGCCGACGGGTTTTTAATGATGTCCAGCAGCAATTCCTTGCCGAGCGCCGTGGTGGTGCAGCCGGTCAGCGGTCCCTGCGTTCCCGCGGTGACGTTGAAGAAGTCGACGACGATACCGCCGTTCGATCCCGCCGGCGCCTTGTGGATATGGCCGCGGTTCACCGGTTCGACATTCGCGACATTGGTGAATTCCCAGCATACGCGATCCTGGCCGACATTGACGGTGATGCTGCCGGTGGCGGATCCATCGGTATCGCCCACTCCGCACACGGTCGGAGTGACGTTTGTATTGCACTCCTCGGCTCCGCTCATCGGCGTCGAGAATTTCCGGCCGCCCTCGGAAGCCGGCTCGGCCAAGGCCGGGCCGGCGGCCATGGATGCGGCACCAAACAGCGACAATGCTATCAGCTTGGCTGTCTTCATGATTTTCCTCCTGATCCGAGGCAGGAGGAACGGCGGAAAACTCAAATTGTTCCTCCGCCGGTACAAAGCCCTGCTCCGCGGTTACGGATCGACGGTGGGTCACCGGACTGGGCCTTACACTAGGTCCGAACCGTCCGCTTCCGCCCGACCGAGAATAACGCCCACGCAAATTGGCTGGCTTCTTCGCCAGGTTCTGCAACGTTAACGTCCGTAACTCGTTGCTTTTGTTTCACTGTTTTGTTAACGAATACTCGCCGTTCCGTTACGCCAACTTTCCTGTTGCGTGCGGCGACAGTCGAACAGGAGGCATCGATGAAAGCCATGCTTCTGCGTTTGGGCGCCCTGTCTGTAGCTTGCGCGCCCTTGGTAGCTCCGGGCCCGGCGTCGGCCCAGGCCGGGGATCCGGTCCCTGAAATCGTGGACTTCTGCCAGCAGCTGATCGAGATCCGCCCGGAAACCACCATCGGACGTTGCCTGGCCAGCTTGATCGCGGCCGGCCCTGCATTGGATACGCACGTCTGCCTGTTTTGGGAGACAAACGATTTGCTGGACGATTTCGGCTTCAGCAATGTGGGCGAGTGCGTCAAATCCGGGATCGCGGCACCGTAAACGGTACCATGGGCGGTTTGAGCCGCTTGCCGCTCCGCTTTCGGTCGATCCCGTCGCCGAACGGGGCTTGATCAGTAGTAGTCCCATTCTCCCGCGCCGCTTGGGTTCGGCTGCACGAGCCACCCCGCTGCCGCAAACTCGGCAAGGTCGGTGCCGACGAACCCGCCGCCCTCACTGCCGAGCCATTCATTGACGATGCCGCTCGTATGTCGCCACAGAATGTCGTCGCCCCCTTCGCCATCATAATTCCCGACGCCTATGACCCGCCAGTCGTTCGGCACCGCTGTGAAGGCATTGGCCGGATCAACCTCGAACCCGCCGCTCGCGGTTGCCAGCCAGGTGCTGATTGCTCCCGAACCGTGGCGCCACAGAATGTCGTCGCGCCCGTCACCATTGAAGTCACCGATGCCGGCATTATCCCACTCCAGGGTCGCCCCGCCGGGATTTGCAGCATTGTCGAGGATCAGCTCGCCGTTCTCATCGGCCGACCATTTGCCGACCTGCCCCGTCGAGGGGGCGCGCCACAGGAGGTCGTCACGGCCATCGCCGTTGAAGTCGCCGATGGAATTGAAGAAAACATAGTGTGGCGGATCCAGAGGATAGCTCTCGCCGGCGACGAAATCGCCCAATTCCGACCCAAGCCAGGTTGCCATTGCGCCCGTGGCGTCCGGCTCATTCCAAAGAATGTCGTCGTAACCGTCACCGTTGAAGTCGCCCGTGCCCAAGGAGATCCAATCGTTGGACGAGCGCTCGAAATCATCGTTGAGAACAAATCCGCCGCCAAGCTGTCCGAGCCAGCTTGCCACCAGCCCGCTGTCATGGCGCCACAGGATGTCGGATTGGCCGTCGCCGTCGAAATCACCGGTGGCCAGCACTCTCCAGTCGGACCCGGCGAAGGCACTGTTGGCGGAAAACCCGTCATCCGTCGCCAGCCAGGTGCTGACCGAGCCATTCGAGAAGCGCCATAGTACGTCGCTGCGCCCGTCGCCGTCGAAGTCGTTGCGTGGCATCCGGTTTCTCCTGCTCTAGCAAGGAACAACTGCGGGCCCGTCGGCATCGGATGGCTGTCTGGAAACCGCCGATGCATGTCGTGAACTTAGCACAGGTGGAGGAACGCAACCAAGGAGAGGACAGGCTTCTCGGGATGGCCGCTTCAAACCCGTTGCGGATTTTCGCAGCGGTTTGGCAACCGAGCGGGGAAGAGGAGCAAGCTTTGCTGGCGCCGCCTGGTTAGCGGAAAGGAGTTAGGCGGGAACCCCGTACAAATCGTGTTCGTCGCTTTCCTCAACCAGCACATCCGCGATGTCGCCCGGCTTCAGCCCGCCGGCGTCGCGCAGATGGACTTCGCCGTCGATCTCCGGCGCATCGGCCTTGGAGCGGCCGGTGGCGCCGCCCTCTTCATCGACCGCGATCGACCAGCACCTCGATGCGCTTGCCGACCTTGGCGGCGAGCTTTTCGGCGGAGATGCGGGCGGTGAGCTCCATGACGCGCTGGTAGCGCTCTTCCTTGACCTCTTCCGGCACCTGGTCGGGCAGCGTCGTTGGCCGCGGCGCCCTCGACCGGCTCGAAGCGGAAGGCGCCGACGCGGTCGAGCTGGGCCTCTTCCAGCCAGCCGAGAAGATAGTCGAAATCCTCCTCGGTCTCGCCGGGGAAGCCGACGACGAAGCTGGAGCGGATGGCGATGTCCGGGCACATGCGCGCGCCAGTTCTTGCAGCCGCTCGAGCACCTTGGCCTCGTTGGCCGGGCGGCGCATCGCTTGAGCACCTTTGGGGCTGGCGTGCTGGAAGGGGATGTCGAGGTAGGGCAGCACCAGCCCCTCGGCCATCAGCGGGATGACCTGGTCGACGTGCGGGTAGGGGTAGACATAGTGGAGGCGGACCCAGGGCCGGTCGTCCGGGCGCGCCGAGCTTGCCCAGCTCGCGGGCAAGGTCGGTCATGTGGGCGCGCACCTCGCCGCCCTTCCAGGCGCGCGGCTGGTGGCGGATGTCGACGCCGTAGGCCGAGGTGTCCTGGCTGATGACCAGCAGTTCCCTGGTGCCCGCGGCGACCAGCTTTTCCGCCTCGCGCAGGATCGCGTCGGGGCGGCGGCTGGCGAGGTCGCCGCGGATCGACGGGATGATGCAGAAGGCGCAGCGGTGGTTGCAGCCCTCGGAGATCTTCAAATAGCTGTAGTGGCGCGGGGTGAGCTTGAGGCCCTGTCTCGGCTGCGGACCAGGTCGAGATAGGCGTTGGCGATCGGCGGCGCGGCCTTCGTGCACCGCGCCGACCACTTCCTCATATTGCTGCGGGCCGGTGACGGCGAGGACTTCGGGAAAGCGGGCGCGGATCAGTCGGCCTCCTTGCCCATGCAGCCGGTGACGACGACCCGGCCGTTCTCGGCGATCGCCTCGCCGATCGCCTCCAGGCTCTCCTCCTTGGCGCTGTCGAGGAAGCCGCAGGTGTTGACCAGCACCACGTCGGCCCCGGCATAGTCGGGCGACATGTCGTAGCCGTCGGCGCGCAGCTTGGTCAGGATGCGCTCGCGAATCGACCAGCGCCTTGGGACAGCCGAGCGAGACCATGCCGACGCGCGGCGGGGATGGGAGTTTCGTAGCCATAGCGGAAGCCGCGGCCCTATAACGATTTTTGTGGCGAAAGCGAGACGCCATGGCGCTCACCGCTGACCAAACCGCTTGGCCGCTTGGGCTGGCGCCCGCTATGCCGTCAGGCCCACCTTGGACCCTGGAGTCGAGCATGCGTATCGCGATGATCGGCACCGGCTATGTCGGCCTGGTATCGGGCACCTGCCTCGCCGATTTCGGCCATCATGTGACCTGCGTCGACAAGGACCAGGCCAAGATCGAGGGCCTGCTCGACCGGCCGCATGCCGATCTGGGAGCCGGGGCTGGAATCGCTGGTCAAGGCGAATGTCGAGCGCGGCCGGCTGGCATTTACCACCGACCTTGGCAGACGCGCTGGAGGGCGCCGAAGCGGTATTCATCGCGGTCGGCACTCCGTCGCGCCGCGGCGACGGCCATGCCGACTTGAGCTATGTCTTCGCAGCGGCCGAGGAGCTGGCGGGCCTGCTCGAACGGCCGATCGTCGTCGTAACCAAATCGACCGTGCCGGTTGGCACCGGCGACCGGATCGCGGCCCTGCTGGAGGAAAAGGGCGCGCCGCAGGGCATGTCGGTCGCCTCCAACCCCGAGTTCCTGCGCGAGGGCGCGGCGATCGCCGACTTCAAGCACCCCGACCGCATCCTGGTCGGCGCGGAGGACGACCAGGCCCGCGACGTCCTGGCCGAAATCTACCGGCCGCTGTTCCTCAACCGGGCGCCAATGCTGTTCACCGTCGCGGCGCACGGCCGAGCTCACCAAATATGCGGCCAACGCGTTCCTCGCGATGAAGATCAGCTTTATCAACGAGATGGCCGATTTGTGCGAGGCGGTGGATGCCGATGTCCAGGATCTGGCGCGCGGCATCGGCCTCGACAATCGCATCGGGCGCAAAGTTCCTCCACGCCGGGCCCGGCTACGGCGGCAGCTGCTTCCCCAAGGACACGCTGGCCTTGCTGCGCACCGCCGACGAGGCCGGAATCGAGCAACGCATCGTGTCGACCGTGGTCGAGGTCAACGATCGGCGGAAGGAAGCGATGGCCGAGCGCGTCAAACAGGCTGCCGGCGGAAGCGTCGCGGGCAAGCGGATCGCGGTGCTCGGCCTGACCTTCAAGCCCAACACCGACGACATGCGCGACGCGCCGTCTATCCCGTTGATCCAGGGACTGCAGCAAAGCGGGGCAACCATCGCCGCGTTCGATCCGGTCGGCCGCGAGCAGGCCGAACCCCTGCTGCCCGGAATCGAGTTCTCCGCCTCGGCGGAGGAGGCGGCCGAAGGCGCCGACGCGCTGGTCATCGTCACCGAGTGGGATGAATTCCGCGCGCTCGATCTGGGCCGGATCGCCGAGCAGGATGCGGGGCAAGCTGTTGGTCGACCTGCGCAACATCTACGACCGGCGCGATGCGGAGGAGGCCGGCCTGGCCTATCGCGGCATCGGACGCGGCCGGCCGTAACGCATGACGGACATTCCGGCGCGGTCCGGCGTTGCACGATTCCCCACCTTGATGATGAGGCGCTAGCTCGCACCGCATGCTTCACGCCCCGCCTACCACGCTTAAGAACGCAGCGCCGCTTCATTGCGCGGCAGCGCTTCAACCTGCTGGGCGCGTTGGTCGCCGTGGCGCTTTTGCCGTTCCTGCTTCGCGCCGCCATCCTGCCTCAGGACACATTCTACGCGGCGTCGATCAACGCGCTGATCGGCAACCTGCTCGCGGTGCTGATCGCCTTTTGGGTGCGGCTATCGATCGAGACTTATCCCGGCAACCGGTCGACCCATGTCATCCTGCCATCGATCGTGCTCGCCCACGCGACGATGGTGACGATATTTCTTCTCGCCCGCCTGCCTTACGATCGCCTGGCGCTGGTGGCGGGCTTCGCTGCCCATATTTTATGGAGCTACGGTCTCTACGTTTCGGTCCACCGGCTGATCCGCTATCGCATCGCCATCGTTCCGTTCGGCGATGGCGAGCGGCTGAAATCGATCGAAAATGTCGATTGGCACATGATGAGCCGGGCCTCGCTCGACGATGCCGCCGGCTGTGACGGACTGGTCGCCGATTTCAGCGCCGCCATCCCGCCGGAATGGGAGGCATTGCTGGCCGACGCCGCGGTCCAGGGCCGCATGGTCTATCAGGTCAAGCAGCTCGAGGAATCGCTGACCGGCCGGGTGTCCATCACCCATCTGTCGGAAAACAGCTTCGGCAGCCTCGTCCCGGCGCGCGCATATTTTCACTTGAAGTCGGCGGCCGATTTCGCGCTGGCGCTGGCGGTGCTGCCATTGCTCCTGCCGGTGCTGGGAGCGATCGCGCTGGCCGTCAAGCTGGACAGCCCCGGTCCGGTGCTGTTCCGCCAGCGCCGCGTCGGCCGCGCCGGCGTCGCGTTCGACATGCTCAAATTTCGCACCATGGCCCACCGCGAGGCGAACGGCGACATCGACGAAGTGATCACGATCGACGGCGATCCACGGGTCACTCGCGTCGGCGCCCGGCTCCGTACGGCGCGGCTCGACGAGCTGCCGCAGATCTTCAACATCATCATGGGGCAGATGAGCTGGATCGGACCGAGGCCGGAGGCGGAAGCCCTGTCGGCCTGGTACACCGGCGAAATCCCCTTCTATCGCTACCGCCATGTGGTGAGGCCCGGGATCAGCGGCTGGGCCCAGGTCAACCAGGGCCATGTCGCATCGGTCGACGAGGTTCATGCCAAGCTGCAATACGACTTCTACTATGTGAAATATTTCTCGGCCTGGCTCGACATCCTGATCACGTTTCGCACGATCCGGACGATGATGACGGGGTTCGGCTCGCGCTAGGCATAGGTCGGGGAAGGCTTGACCTCCACGTCAGGACCGCGGCGTCGGTGGGCGAGGTAGTCGTGGCGAAAGTCGGGTTTTGGCCGGACTTCTGAATCGCAAGCCCGAGGCCAAAAAAAGCCTTTGATTCACATAAGTTACCAAGGTTGCGGAAACCCAAAAAGGCCCACCCACGTTATCGCGCCATAGTCCATAACGAGCGGCCGGCAATGAGCGTCGCAGTCTAGAGAGGCGTATAAATCATGGCTGAAGAAGATCATGGTGGTAAAGCGTCGGCGGCGGCCACGGTAGCCGCCACAATCCACAGCTAAAACTCTTTCGAACTTGAGCGTCAGGAACTGGCCGGCGTGCGTATCGGCGCCGGCCAAACCACCGACTTCGCCTTACGAAAAGGAGGAATCCCGATGATGTCCTATGCGGACCAAGACTATCACCGCCGCCGATCGGAGATGGAACTGGAAAGAGCGGTGGAGGCAGAAGCGTTGGAAATTGCCTACACCCACCTGGAACTCGCCAGGCTGCATCGCGCCCGCCGGCAGATCATCGCCCAACAAAGCCTGGAGGCTTCTCGCCGCACCAATGCCGCGCCGATCCTGCGCGCCGACAAGGAAGCGTGAACGAGGTTGGCCGAAAAGAGAGAGTGTAGATTCCGCTATGTATCAGTTGGATCAGTCGCCAGAATATTATCGTCGATTGGAAGCCCAAGCGCGGGAAGCGGCAGCCACGGCTCATTCGCACAACACGCGGCAGATGCAACTGGAGCTCGCCGACACTTACAAGTCGCTCGCCGAGCGCCCTCAGATCCAAAGCGCTCCTCCATCTCCGACAAATGCCGTAACGCACAGCCTTTCTTTCTAACCGCGCTTATGTGCTCACCAGTGAAGGCGCTTATTGAGTTGCTGCGGCCGGGTCGCGGCAATCTCATCCGAAGGGGAAAATCCGGACGATGATGCCCAGCATGACCAGCAGGCCCGCGAGCAGGAGCAGAAGCGCGACGACTGCAATTCTCGACCGCTTATAAGGGCAGCCCTCGATCAGTAGCTTGCGGCGATGCAGCTCATCCATCTGGTGTTGGAGCTTGGTAAATCGCCGTCGATGTCCGAGCAGCCCGACCAGCACCAGCCCGACGCCGATCGCCACCAGGCCTAGCCCGAAATTGCGTGCCGGGGCGCGCAGGTTAACGCCAATTTCTCCGCTGAGCTGATGGAAGAACAGGACCATGGCGAAGCCAAAGGTTATCAGCGCCAGCGATGTTCGAACGGCGCCCATCAACAATTGATCGAGGCTGATCAGCGTGCGTTCGAACGCAAGTGAAGCTTGGCAGGACGCTAGTTCCAACGCGGGAGTTTCAAAGCGACTCTCTTGCTTGCCGAGGTCGTCCATCATGGTCCCTTTCAACGCTACATCGCCGCGCCCGTGAGAATAGCCTTAGGATCGCGTCGGCCCAAATGTGGCGATTAGGCAAAAAGGCGCGATGTAGCACTGCAGCCTAACTGGTTATATCAATGAATATTAAGGGAATTTTCTGGCAGCGGGCCTCGCCCGCAAAGCGCAAGGGCCCAAAGGCGGACCGCCGGGAATGTCGGCTATCGGTCGTAACTGCGGTGCGTCGACGCTCCACGATTTAATTTCTGTTTTTTCCCAAACGGTTCGTCGCGCGGATTGCGGCGCTTCGCCTTTAATCCATTGCGGCGCTGCAACATCCTAATATGCAAAAGCTCGATCGTTAGAAGGTTAAATCAATCGTCAGCTTTCAAACGATTTTCCGTGGGCGGGGGGGCCGTCCCAAAAATCAGTAGCTTTCATCGCAGCGGCGATTCCTGCCGCTTGCACTGGATCAGACGTCTCAGGAGGACCTGGGCGAAGACGCATGTCGCGTCTCTGCTCGTGGGACGTCGCGTTTGGAGCAGGACTAAATGGCTTACACGCTAGTTGGCGATTATGGTTATAAAGAGTATTGGGTTAAGAACATATTGGGTACAACGTACAACGCGGATGCCGCGGATTGGCATGTAGCCGCCAATGAAACCGTTCCGGCGATCAACATTTACGATTCCAAGGGCATCGTTTTCGATGGCGGTGAGATCTGGGGAGAGATTTCCCAGACCGCGGAATGGTCGAGCATCTACAACCACATGGCTACCGGTTTCCGGATCAGCAACAGCCCCAATACGACGATCCGCGACTTCCACATCAATGGGACCTGGGACGGCATCCGTTTCATCCCCGATGATTCGCTCAACGTCGCAAACGGCAATTCGCATGGCTGGCTGATCGAGGACGTGCGGATGACCAACATCCGTGACGACGCGATCGAGAACGACTTCGCTCAAACCGGCACCCTGCGTGACAGCCTTCTCGATGGCGTGTTCAGCGGCTTCGGCACGGTTAACGACCAGTCGTCCCACGGCGTCGTGACCGTCGACGACAGCATTATCATCATGAAGAACTACCTCAAGGATGGGGTGATCACTCATGGCTCGCCGTTCAAGTTCAACACCGAGCACCCCGAGAACAACCCGGACCTGAAGATCGTCAACACCATCATAGCCATCCAGGATCCCACCCACAACGGCCTGTCTCGGCTCAAGGAAGCGTGGTCCAATCTCACCGAGTCCTCTGGCAACTATTTTCTGAACCTGTCGGACACGCCGTTGCCTGGGAACTATCCGCTGCCAACTAAGGGTTTCACCATCCTTCAGGGCAAGGCAGCCCGCGATTTCCTGGCATCTGAAAAGGCCAAGTGGCTTGCGGAGCATGACGGGGCGTCGCAGACCCCGACCGATCCGGATCCCGAACCCACACCAGAGCCCGCTCCGGCTCCGACACCGGGTGACAGCATCAATGGCACGAGCGGCAGCGATAAGCTGTACGGCACCTCCGGCTCCGATCACATCCTGGCCAACGCCGGGGACGACTTGATTTTCGGCAAGGGCGGCAGCGATCTGCTGAGCGGCGGTTCCGGCCGCGACAAGTTCGTGTTCGACACGAAGCTGGACGGAACTATCGACGAGCTGCCGGACTTCAATCCGCTCGAAGACGTTCTCTATCTGGACAATGCCATCTTCACGAAGCTGAGTGGTGGCACGTTGAGCAGCCCGAAGAGGATTTACAGCGGCCAGATGATCGACGGTGCCGGAGCTACGCCCAAGGACTCCAGCGATCATCTCGTCTACAACAAGACCACGGGCGCGCTTTCCTATGACGCAGACGGAAGCGGTTCCGGCCACGCGATCCAGTTTGCCGAGCTGCCGGCCGGTTTGGACCTCCTTCCGGCGAACTTCTACGTGATTTGAGTTCGGAAGAGCTTTCCCTCGGCTGCAAGCCAAACCTTGCGGCCGAGGGAGTTAGCTTGACCAGCGAGCGCGTGACCCGCGCTGCACCGTACCGTTGGCGCCGCCCGTTGGGACAATAGCAACCGAGCGGTTGCCACGACTGAAATTACCACTTCTTTCCGGCGGCTCTGTGGTCTCGGTCCGCTGGCGGGTCGAGGGGTTCCGACGGCCGCGCGAATTTCATGCTGGCGACGTGTCCCGCGACCGCCCGGCCGAAGTACCAGCCTTGCGCATCCGAACAGCCGATGGCGGCCAGTTGTTCGCGGATCGCGCCGGTCTCGACGCCCTCTGCGGTAATCGGGACCTTGAGGGATTTGCCAAGCGCCGTGATGGTTTCGACGATGGCCGCTCCCTGATCGTCATTGCTGAGCGCGCTGATGAAACTCTTGTCGATCTTGATCCGGTCGAACGGCAGGGCGTGGAGCTGGCTTAACGATGCATAGCCGGTGCCGAAGTCATCCAGTGCGATGGTGATCCCGTTATTGCGCAGGCTCTGGACGATGGTCAGCGCCTGGTCACGGTCTTCCATCAGCGAACTCTCGGTGATTTCGACCTCGAGCCGTCGTGCCGGGAAGCCGGTTTCGGTCAGCACCTTGACGATCCGCTCGGCCAGTTGCGGGTCGCGGAACTGGATCGGCGAGATGTTGACGGCGAGCTTGAGCTCGGGCGGCCAGTCCTTCGCCTCGACGAAGGCCTTTTCCATGACCCGCATCGACAAGGCGGAAATCTGTCCCGACTGTTCGGCGACCTCGATGAACTCGGCCGGCTCGACGATGCCACGGGCCGGCGACCGCCAGCGGGCCAGCACCTCGAAGCCGTTGAGCTCGCCGGTATCGAGGCTGATCAGGGGCTGGAAAAAAGGAACGAATTCGTCGGCCTCGATGGCCAGCCGGATTTCTTCCTCGAGCGCGACGCGGTCGTGCAGCCGGCGTTCCATCTCGCGGTCGAACCAGGCGACATCGTTCCGCCCCGACCGCTTGACGCTGTACATGGCGACGTCCGCCCGGCGCAGCATGTCGCCGGGCGACACGCTGCGATCGAGCGGAGCAATTCCGGCTGAGGCCGAAATTTGCGCCTTGGTGGTCCCTAGCGCCAGCGGCGCCGCCAGGGCGGTCACGATATTTTGGGCCGCTTCTTCGGCCTTTGACTGGTCGGTGACGATGACCCCGAACTCGTCGCCGCCGATCCGGGCGGCGAATGACGTCGAGGGTATTTCGGCAACGATGGTTTCCGCGACCAGCTTGAGCAGCTCGTCTCCCGCGGCGTGGCCGTAGAGGTCGTTGACCTTCTTGAAATGATCCAGGTCGACCAGGATCAATGCACCCTTGCCCTGGGTCTCGCGGCAATGGCGCTCCAGCTCCCGCAGCAGGGCTCGCCGGTTGGCTAGCCCGGTCGTGTGGTCGGTGTACGCGTTGTCGAGCGCCTCCTGCTCGGCGATTTTCAGCGCCGACAGCGTCTGATTAATGTCGTTGGCCCGGCGCCAGCCGAACAGGATGATGGCGATGTTGAGCAGGAATGCGATGCCCAGGGCTGGCTGACCGGCCTCCGCGAGGCCGATCGCGCTCGGCAGGACCTTGGCCCCGACCAATACGAACAGGATCAGCGCGGCCAGGGTAGCGCAGGTGGTGATCAGGTGGCTGCTGGCCAACTGATACGACGTGCCGCTGCGATTGATTACGCTTCTACCCATTGCACCCCCAGTCTCGGTTCCTTAGCCGACGGGGGTAAAGGTGATGTAAACGAGATTAAGTTTTTCGGCTGGCGCAAGCGCGGATCCCGCCTGTCGTGGGTGCTTCCTCGACATTCCCTGCAACTGTGGCGCCGCTGCCGCTTGGCATCGAACGCCGCCCGCCCCTATAGCGTTCCTGTAATGTCCGATCTCTTCGCTTCCGGTTCCACAGGGCCTGCCGACAATTACGATGCTTCCGCGATCGAGGTCCTCGAGGGCCTCGAGCCGGTGCGCCGCCGGCCCGGCATGTATATCGGCGGGACCGACGCCCGCGCTCTGCACCACCTCGCCGCCGAAGTGATCGACAATTCGATGGACGAGGCGGTCGCCGGCCATGCGACGCGGATCGAGGTCCAGCTCGACCCCGGCAACCGCCTGACGGTCAGCGACAACGGCCGCGGCATCCCGGTCGACCCGCATCCCAAATATCCGGGCAAGTCGGCGCTGGAGGTGATCCTCACCACGCTCCATTCGGGCGGCAAGTTCGAGGGCAAGGCCTATTCGACCTCCGGCGGCCTGCATGGCGTCGGCGTCACCGTCGTCAACGCGCTCGTCGACCGAGACCGATCGTCGAGGTGGCGCGCGACAAGAAGCTCTACCGCCAGACCTTCTCGCAGGGGCTCGCCACTTCGCCGCTCGAAGAAGTCGGCGCCGCGCCCAACCGCCGCGGGACGACCGTCACCTTCACCCCCGATGCGGAAATCTTCGGCAAGGACGCCGACGTTCAGCGCCGAGCGGCTGTACAAGCTGGCCCGCTCCAAGGCCTATCTGTTCGCCGGGGTCGAGATCCGCTGGCGCTGCGATCCGTCGCTCGCGTCCGACGGCGTGCCCGAGCAGGCGGTGTTCCAGTTCCCGGGCGGGCCTCGCCGACCATCTGAACGAGCAGCTCGAGGGCCGCGAATGCGTCACCGCGCCGCCGTTCGCCGGGCGGCAGGACTTCCCCGACGGCCAGGGCCGCGCCGAATGGGCGGTCGCCTGGCCGCTGTGGACCGAGGGCGGCGACGAAAGCTACTATTGCAACACCATCCCGACCCCCGACGGCGGCACCCATGAGGCGGGGCTTCGCGCCGCGCTGACCAAGGGCATCCGCGCGTTCGGCGAGCTGGTCGGCAAGAAGCGCGCCAAGGACATCACCGCCGACGATGTCATCAACGGCATCGAGCTGATGCTGTCAGCGTGTTCATCCGCAATCCGCATTTCCAGAGCCAGACCAAGGACCGGCTGACCAGCCTGGAGGCGGCGCGCTTCGTCGAGGCGGCGATGCGCGACCATTTCGACCATTACCTGGCCGACAATATGGACCGCGGCCGGGCGCTGCTCGGCGCGATCCTCGAGCGGATGGACGAGCGGCTGAAGCGCCGCGCCGAGCGCGAGGTCAAGCGCAAGACCGCGACCAGCGCCCGCAAGCTGCGCCTGCCGGGAAAGCTGACCGATTGCGCCAATCGACGGTGCCGAAGGCACCGAATTGTTCATCGTCGAAGGCGACAGCGCCGGCGGCTGCGCCAAGCAGGCGCGCGACCGCAAGACCCAGGCGATCCTGCCGATCCGCGGCAAGATCCTCAACGTCGCCTCGGCCACCGCCGACAAGATCCGCGCCAACCAGGAGATCGCCGACCTCGGCCAGGCGCTCGGCTGCGGGATCCGCGACAAATGCGCGGAAGGCGCGCTGCGCTACGAGCGGATCATCATCATGACCGACGCCGACGTCGACGGCGCGCATATCGCGACGTTGCTGATGACCTTCTTCTTCCAGGAAATGCCCGAGCTGGTCCGCCGCGGCCATTTGTTCCTCGCCCAGCCGCCGCTCTACCGCCTGACCTCGGGCAGCAAGTCGTTCCTACGCCCGCGACGATGCCCACCGCGCCGAGCTCGAGCGGACCGAGTTCAAGGGCAAGAAGGTCGAAGTCGCCGCTTCAAGGGCCTCGGCGAGATGAACCCGCAGCAATTGAAGGAAACGACCATGGACCCGGCGACCCGCTCGCTGATCCGCATTACGCTGCCCGCGGAATATCAGGACCGCCAGCCGGTCAAGGACCTGGTCGAGCGGCTGATGGGCAAGAACCCCGAGCACCGCTTCCAGTTCATCCAAGCCCGCGCCGCGGCGCTCAGCGATGATGAAATTGACGCGTAGAAGCTAGTTTCGGTCGGGGTGGAAAGCGGACATTTTGGTGCACCAATTCCCGCACGACTGCTAAGCAATCGCCTCTAGCGCCACCCGGAGCCTTTTTATGACCTCCGCCGCTTCCGCCTCCGATCTCTCGCCTGATCGCCGCACCGTCAAAGGAATTGGCCAGTTTCTGACGCCCGAGCAGCAGAGCGATTGGCTGGAAGGCCGGACGATCTTTCCAGACGCTGACGAGCGTTCGGAATCCCTCGAGCAGCGGTTCAAATATGTTGCCCGGTTCGAGAAGCTGCTTCGTCGCCCGCAGGCCCGGCAGGTTCTCGATATTCTCAGGATCTACGGCGAAACCTGCATTCCCATCCCGCGCAAGACCGAGCGTCACTACTGGTCGGTTTCTTGTCTGCCATCGACTTCCGACAAGCCGCTCGCCCGGGTCAATGCGAGCTGGATGGAGCTGTTCACGCTCCTGTCGGACGGCGAAGGCCTCCGCGCCAGGTTTATCCTGCATCTTTCGGATTTCACCAGGGACGGATCGCCCGAGCCCGACAACCTTGACGAAGCCATGCTCGAGCAATGTGCCGCGAGGGCCGAAGACATCAGCCATGTCCTGTGGAACCGCCCGGACATTTTCATCGTCAAGGTCCGCGGCTCCGCCTCGATCCGCAAATTCCTTGCCACTCCGCGCGCGCTCCGCGCCATTCGAACCTTCAATCTGACCCACATGAACCGGGGCCGGAACGCCTATCAGGCGAGCCACTGCTACAGCCTGGCGGATTATATGGTGGCAGATGAGTAGCGCCAGGATGCGCGCCGGCCTGACGTGTCAGACTTGCCCGGAGGAAGCGTGACGGAAGTCGGCGGGGCACGCCATCTCTCCCGCGGTTCGCTCGGCATCGCCGCCTTCTCGACCATCGTCGAATGGTATGACTTCACTCTCTACCTCTATTTCGCCACCGTGCTGTCCCGGGTCTTCTTCGGCGGGGGCGAGATATCGCTGCTGACGACGCTTGGGCGGCTTCGCACTGGCCTATCTGATGCGGCCGCTGGGCGCGATCTTCTTCGGCCATATCGGCGATCGGACCGGCCGCCGCCGGATGCTGCTGATGTCGGTCGCGCTGATGACCGCCGCGATGCTGGCGACGGCGGCGCTGCCGACCTACTCCCAGATCGGCGCCGCGGCGGGCTGGCTGTTGTTCCTGCTCCGCTGCGTGATGGGGTTTTCGGTCGGCGGCGAATATACCGGGGTCGTCGCCTATCTGCTGGAGGGAGCGCCGCCGCGCCGGCGCGGCCTGATCGCATCGCTGGCTTCGGCGGCGAGCGAGATCGGCGCGCTGCTCGCGGTCGGCGTGTCGGCGCTGACCGTTGCCCTGATGGACGAGGCGAGCCTGCAGAGCTGGGGCTGGCGGATCCCCTTCCTGGTCGGCGCGGCCCTGGCGGCGACGGTGTGGATCGCCCGATCGACCATGGAGGAATCGCCCGAGTTCCATCGGCAGCGGGCCGCCGGCACGATCCCGGCAAGCCCGTTGCTGCACTGCCTCGCCAACCACCGCGCGGCGATCGGCCGGGCCTTCGCCATCTCGGCGCTGGGCTCGATCACCTACTATGTCGGCATCACCTATGTGCCGGCCTTCCTGACCACCGCCGGCGCGCTGACCGAGGCGGCGTCGCTGTGGCTGTCGACGGCGGCCGCGGTGGTCGTCATCCTGGTGACGCCGTTCGTCGGCCTGTGGTCCGATCGCGCGGGCCGCAGGCCGGTGCTGGTCGCGCTCGCCCTCGGCAACCTCATCCTGCCGATCACCATGTTCTCGCTGATGGCCAGCGGCTCCCACCTCCAGGCCCTTGGCGGGGCGTTCGTCCTGGCGGCGACTGGCCGGCGGCGTCAGCGCGGTCGGGGCGGTCGCCACGGCGGAGCAATTCCCGGGGGAGGGGCGGGTGACCGGGCTGGCGCTCGGCGCCACCGGCGCCACCGCCATCTTCGGCGGCCTCACGCCGTTTCTCGCCCAGCTGCTGGTCGAGCGCACCGGCTGGTCCGCGGCGCCCGGCGCGATGATCGCCCTGGTCGGCCTGGCCGTCCTGCCGCTGTTCCTGCTGATGAAGGAGACCGCGCCGCTGCTCGGTCCGGCGAAGGCCGGACGCTAGGAAGCCCGCTCCTCCATCGCGGATCCTGGCAGTCGCCAATTACCCTGAGAATTCAAAGGGCCGCGGCCCTTAAGCTCACTAAGTTCACGGAGAAACATGCCTTTTCGCATGGTTCGTGTGACCTTTAGAGGGTTCTGATCCGAGGCTGCCGAGCGGCGCGGCCGCGTTCGATCATTGCCTTGAGCTCCTCTTCATAGCGTTCGGCGAATTCTGCTTTCTCGCGTTCTTCAGCCGCCTTGCGCTCGTCATGAGCCCTCCAGTCGGCATGTGCCTTCACGCGGCGGACGGCCCAACCGGTATTGGCGATGTCGCGATTTCGTCCGCCCAGAACGGCAATCGCCAGCCGGTCGCATTGGCGATACTCCACCCTGACCAACCGACCCCGGCGATAGATGGGGACAAAGGCGCCATGCAGCGATCTCTCCAGGGCGTCGGCCTGGAGCCGGGCCAAGCCGATGTCCTGTGCCTGGTCCCAAGCGGCGGCGAAGCTTTCTGCACCCTCCATCCTGAGCAACCGATAAACAGTCGTGGCCGACAGTCCGACATGCCGCGAGGCAGCGGTGACGCTGCCGCAGCGCGCGAGTGCCGCGATGAAAGCCCGCTGCTTATCCGGCGTCCACCCGGAGCGCCGGTTGCGACGGCGAGGAACGGGTTCGAAGGCGATCTCCAGTTCAAGATCGGATGGCTCGGGCGAGGCGCAGAGCGCGTCCGTCCGAACACCAGCGGGGAGGATGGCAGGAAAGATTGGTTTGCGCATCTCCACAAATTAACCTATATGGATAGATGTAGGAAAGGGAGTTTTCCCACATGCCGGGCAATCATATCGGTCTCGATTTTGACCCCTGGTCCGAGGGTCGCGTCGGTCAGGTGATTCTCTTCGGGCGTGACGAAGATGTGAAAACCGTGCTCGCACAATCTCTCGGCAGGTTCCTGGAGTGGAGTGCCGGCCTGCTTGAGAGCGGCAATTTCCGGTTAGGACGCGGACCGCAAGAAACCGTGCTGCGCGAGTTCCGCCTGAAGGCGCCGCCAGCGGACAGCTTCCACGAAGGCGCGCGGATCCTTTAGGTGCACCCGGCCCTTTTTTGAGCGCTAAAGTCCAATCCCGGGCAATTATCGATGATGGCAGCTAAGGTCATGCGGCCACGTGCTGCCAGCCGAATGACCGGAACGGGTGGAAAGCGGACACTCGGCCGGGCTCATCATTTCGCGCCCGAACCACTCGCAACGACCATATTCCCGTTCGTTTCTAATGCACCCCGAAGGGAGATTCCCTACCGGATGAATTTGAGCCGATTGCCGGCGATGGCTTTAAACTCCGAGGGCCTCAACGGTACTTTATCGCGGAAGATGTCCCAGCCCGAACGGATGCTGCCACCTGGTGGCGATAAATCGGAGCCATAGACAATATGTTTCGGGCCAACTTGCCGGATGCGTGCGGCAACTCGGGCGCCATCCGCGGGCGTGATGTCGGCGGTAACGTTCGTCGCAACATCGAAATAAACTCTGGCGAGACGCGGGTCGCGGCGTTCGGCTGCGCCAGCAAATTCCCCCATTATCGCATCGTTCTGCTGCGGATAACCCGGACCGGAGCCGGCCAAATGGGCTACGATTACATCGGTGCCGAGCGCGTGCGGAAGCAACTGCTCAATGAATGTGCGCGCGTCTTCAGCGCCGTAGTTGGCTCCTCCGCGGTAGCGCATGTGCACTAGTAGGGGAGCGCTTAGCCGCTCGGCGAGATCGAAGACCCGCTGCATTCGGGCAACGTGATCTGCATTGCGCAGGGTCAAGCCTGAATTTCCGAAGTGCTGCTTGATGCCTCGCATCCCCGGCAGCGCAAGACAACGTTCCAGCTCATGTAAAGCCGCATCGCGCAGGGGATTGGCACTGCAGAAGCCTGTCAGTCGGCCGGCGCCGGCGATGACTTGCGCCGACGTCCAGTCGTTTTCCTCGCGCGTCAGGCGATCGGGATCTGTCAGCTTTTTGCGCTCGTCAGCGAAGCTGTAGCCCACTGAAAGTACAACCGCTTTTGCCACTCCGGCTGCGTCCAATTCAGCGAGTAGGGCCTTATTGTCCCGCACCGGCAGTTTCGCGAGCGGCGCAAAAGCAGGACTGACCAGATGCTGGTGATAATCAACCTGGGGCCGATGCGCCACTACTGTACCAGTCCGCGAAGTTGAGCAGCCAGCAAGCAAGACCATGGAAACGATGAGCAATCTGCTGTTCTTCATACCTTACGAGCCCATTCAAAAACGCATCTTTGGGCTAAAAGGACTTGGACCGGAAGAGCCAGCTTTCGTTCGAAAGTGGACGCTAAGCCAATGGCCGCTTTGGGTGGAAGGCAGACACTAGCTTGACACTCAATCAGCTCAGGCTTCTGCTAGCGCTCGGTCAAAAGGGAGGGGAACCCATGATTCCCAGACGCGTGGTCGAGCATGCGAAAACTCAGAACTGGTTCGCGGTGACGCTCGACTTCTTCATCGTCGTCATTGGTGTCTTCATCGGCATCGAAGTCGCCAATTGGAATCAGACGCGCCAAGACCGCCAGGAAGAGCGTCGCTATTATGGCCAGCTGCTGGTCGATTTGCGGGGCGATCTGGAAACGTTCTCGCGGAGCTGAAAGGCGGGCCGATCGGTACGACGAGGCCGCCCAGCTAGTGATTGATCGGCTCAGCGGCAAAGCCCCGCCTCAGGCTTCTCCGGGTCGAATGGCGACCGCCATTCACCATGCCGGGTTCATCTATATCCCCTATACGTCACGCGGCACCTATGATGAGCTGGTCAGCACCGGAAACCTGGGCCTGCTGCGCAACTCCCAGCTCAAATCCGAGATCGCAAACTATTATGCGACCTTCGACAAGAACCGCCAATGGGATGGGCTGCTGCGTGACCAGCAGAGTGACTATTGGGCGGAGACGGCCGGCGTCTTGCCACGTCCCGTCCTCCGGGCAGCGGCTCCGCGGGACCGAGCCGACAATATCTCCCGGTGAGGATCGGGCGATCTGGCAGGCCGCCCGCTCGCATCCGCGATTACCGGGCATGTTGATCGGCATGGCCGCGCACCAGGAACGCGTCCGCCGGGACAGTGAGCAGCTGCCGCTCGACGCCACAAAGTTGATCGCCGATATCGAACGGCATTTGAAGGATAGCGGCTAGCCGTCGGACACCACTTCCCTGAGCGCCCATTCGCCGCCTTCGGTGGGTAGTGGACGGCTTTCTTATGTCTGCTTTGGGTGGAAAGCGGACGCTAGCTTTCGTCTGGCGCATCATCGCTATGGTCGATCACAACACCGGCAACGATCGCGCCCGCCACAAGGGCAGCTACGCCAACGCCGATCGCCACATAGCCCCCCGTTGATGTGCCCAAACGTCTGTCGTCTTCAGACTTGCTGCCGCCGGGTAGCAAACGGCTAACCGGCCGGCCCCCGAGCGACCAGGCCAGTCGGCGCTCTCCGGCGAAGCCGAGTTCCAGGCCTTCTCCGATGCGTATCCGAGATACTGCCGAAATTGTCTGGCTGCGCAACATCGGCGCTATCGTCAGGCCGGCGTGGATCTTCCCCTCCTGTTGCCGGCCTCCGAGTGAGAGCCTTATCCTCGCTCCCGCGAACGTGCCATTTTGAACGGTCGTGATTTCGTCGAAGGGGGCGGCGGCGGCCGGCTGTGCGGCGACGAGAGACTGGGCAACGATAAGCCCGGCAAGCACGCAATTTTTCATCAAACGCCCCCCTTAATGATGCTTGGTGTTCGAAGGAAAATGTGGCGCTTCGTTGATCAACCGCGGCGTAAATGCGGCGGGAATTATGGTGACAGCTGACACGGGTTGCGACGAAGGCGGGATACCGACAATTCTGGTCGGAATATCGAATAGCGTTCGATGAGCCGTTCAAGGGCTACGTGGAACAGGAGTTTCGCCGCCCGCAGCCAAAGGGATGAAAGCCGGCTAATGTCCGCTTTGGGTGGAAAGCGGACATTAGCTGAGGAGGGTGGCAGGCACTGCCCGCCACCCCCGGGTTCACCGCCCGACTATGAAACGGTCGTCGGCTGTTCGGCCATTGTCGCCTCGGCGCGTGCGGAGGCGGCGTCGAGCACGGCAAGCCGGGCCTGCTGGATGCTGCTGATCGCATAGTCGATTGCGATCGCCGCGCCGAGCTCACGGTCTTCCGCATTACTCTCGGCGAAGAAGGCCTTGAAGGCTTCCTTGCGTTCACCGAGCTTCGCTTTGAACCGCTCGCGGTCGGATTTGACCTTCTCCCGGAAAGCCGTCCAGTCGGCCGATGTCTGGCTCTGCGCCTTTTCGAGATTGGATTCGAGCCGATCCATCCTCTCGCCGAGGTTGGTCCGGATCTTTTCGCGGCGGTCGTCGAGCTTTTCGCGCGCCTCGGTGCGGACAGCTTCGGCATCCTCGTCGATGCGTCTCGCCAGCTCTGAGAGTTCCGCAAGATTTGAGGGCAGAGGTGTCATGTCGAGTTCCTTTGTTTTCAGGAGCCAGAATAGGCGCCTGTCGGGCTAAGAGACGTAAAAGTTGGGAGGAAGGTGCGGCTGAGCGCCCAAGACCGTCGATTGCGACTGGTAGCAACCATACAACTGCTTCAAGCACGTAACGTTGCGGTCGAGCCCATATTAATTATCCTCATGGGCCAGGGCACGGGCAAGCGGTAACAGCCGCAACCGTGACGCCCGCTTTCCACCCATTCCTGCCACTAGCGCCGTAATGGCAGCTTTGGGTGGAAAGCTGCCATTAGACCATTGCACCAAAGCGTCCCGCCAGGCGGGCAGATCACGCCGGACTTCGGGACTCGTCGTCCTGCTAATCCTAGGATAGGGTCGCCGCGCCGCCGCCTAGCGGGCCGCCGGGCAACGGGCCGGATGCTCTTCACTTCCGTCATTGCGGGGAACCCATGTCAAGCAAGCCCAGCAACGGATTTCAGTCGGAAACGACCGACGAGCGCACCATCCGCCTGCTCCACGACGAAATCACTCGCCTCCATGGACAGGCGGGGCGGGCCAATGACCGCGAAGTGGATCTGGCGGCTTCATTGCTCGCTGCCGAGAGCCGCTTGCTGGACAGCGGCGTGATGCTGCTCGAGGTCAACCACCGCGCCAAGAACAGCATCCAGATCGCGATGTCGCTGCTCGGCCTGCAGATGCACGCGACGCAAAGCGAGGAGGTGCGCCTCGAACTTGCGAGCGCGATCCGGCGGCTGGGCAATATCGCGGCAGCGCACTTGATGCTCAACAGCCAGTCCCCAGACGAGGAGAGGACCTCGTTCCGCGCCTATTTGACGCTGATCTGCACCGAGACCCACCAGTCACTCGGCGGGGAGAGGATCGCGCTGATCGTCAGGGCCGACGAACTGGCGCTGGACACATCGCGGGCCATCAACCTGGCACTAATCGCCAGCGAGGCGCTGACCAATGCAATGAAATATGCTTTCCCCGATGGGCGTTCGGGCACGATCCGGGTGGACTGCTATCAGGAGGGGGAAGAAGCAACGCTGGCCATCACCGATGACGGAGTGGGCTTCGCTGCGACATCGCGAGAGGGGGCGCTCGGCCTGCGCCTGGTCCGCACACTCGCCAAGGCAATCGGCGGCGAAGCAGAAATCGATGGCAGCAACGGCACGCGGATCGAAGTCCGCTTCAAATTGTGATTGATGCACGCGCACCCCCTAATGGCATCAATGGTCGAAAGCGGACATTTACGATTTGCCGTTCAAGCTCGCGTGATAGAAGCAATAAGCCGTTAGTTGCGCCGTTACGGAGTTCGCCAAATGCAGCCGATTCCGAAGACCGCCAAGGACGCTTTAGCAATCTACCTTGATCCTGCCTCGGAAGACTGGGAGCGCGACTATTCCGCCAAGATGATTGGGGGATTAGAGGCGGGGCGCGAAGCCCTTCTTGCTACGGCGCGCGACCCCCAAGCAGATGGAATGCTACAGCAACGCGCGGCCGAATGCTTGTCCTATGCGTGGCGCGAGCAGGGCGTGTTGATGACTGCCGACATCTCGGGCTTCACGCCAAGCGCGTTACAAGAGATACTCTTCCAACGGGGCGAAGGGCCACCATTCCGGGGGATGAAATGTCCGCAGTGGGTCGAAATCAGACGCCAAGCTAATGGCAGCTTTGGGTCGAAAGCGGACATCCGGCAATGGCAGGAATGGGTGGAAAGCGGCCATCAGGGCAAATGGGGTAGACCCGGGCCGGCGGACCCGTCGCGATCGGCAGCGCGACATGACCCCAGCCCGGGCGCCGAGCCGGTCAGGCCTGGCCTATGTCGCGCAGCAGGCCGGCGAACCACGGTACCGACGCGTCGAACGCCTTGCCGCCCGCGATCCGCTCGAACTCGATCACTCGCAGCTCGTCACCCCGCTCCTCGTCCTGTCCCACCACCCCGGACTCTCCCCGCAGCGCCGCATCGACCGCCAACGTCGTGCAGTCCCGGATCAGCGCGAGGTCGGCGTCGTTGGCGGCGGCCGAGCGCGCGAAGTAGCCGCTCTTCTGGACCAGAACTTTCTCCGCAGCCAGCGCGGCGGCGAACTGCTCGCCGAACCACTGGCCCGGGTTGATCTTGTCGAGCTGGACATGGCCGAACGGGTCGCGCGGCACGTCCTCGCCCGCCGCCTCCATCGCCGCGACGATCTCCTGGACGCCGGCGCCCTCGGAGATGAAGAGGTTGACGCCGTCCTGCTCGTCCATCACCGCCCGCAGCCGCCTTGCCTCCTCAGCGATGTCGAACGGCCGCTCCGGCACGAAGACGGCATGAACGTCCCAGCGGGCGGCGGAATTATACAGCCACTCTGCGAACGGCGCACCGCGGACCCACTGATGGTGGGCGAGCGCGGTGGCTGCGGTCAGCCACCCACAGTTGCGGCCCATCACCTCGTGAACGATGAGCATGCGCGGGTTCGACGAATTCTCTGCGATGATGTTGCGGGCGTAGAGCGCCGCCCTGCTCGGCGGCGGTCCACGCGCCGAGCGACTGCCGGATCGGCACGATGTCGTTGTCGATGGTCTTGGGGAGCCCGACGACGGTGAACTGATAGCCGTTGCTGCGCAGGTAGGCCACAAGCTCGGCTGCGTTGAGGTTTGTATCGTCGCCGCCGATCGTGTGAAGGACGTCGACATTGTCGCGGCGAAGCTGCTCGGCAGCCACATGCAGCGGGTCGCGACCGGGCGGAACCAGGCCCCGCCTGACGCAGTCGTCGACGTTGGTGAGCCTCACCCGGCTGTTCCCGATCGGGCTGCCTCCGAACGCGTGTAGCCGTCCGGCGGCCGCCCGCACTTCGTCGGTCACCTCCACGAAATCGCCGGTGAGCAGGCCGGCGTACCCGTTGCGGTAGGCGATGATTCGCACGTCCGGCGCGACCTCGGTGTACCGCGTGATCAGGCCGCCGACGGCGGAGGAGAGGCAGGGCGCGAGGCCGCCCGCGGTGAGCATGGCAATGGTGGTGACAGGCATTCGCCCATTCTGCCAACTCGTCGCGGTCGCTGCCAGCCCGATCTCAGCCGATCCACATGAGCGCACCCGGGCTGTTCCCACGTGAGGTTTCGTTCAGCAGCGTGGGAGCTCGCCGGATGTCCGCGATGGATCGAAAGCGAACTCAAGTCCAATGTCTGCTTTGGGTGGAAAGCGGACATAAGGCCATTTGCCTTTTACCCCGCCATCGGGGATGAGGATGAACGAGGTCTCCCCGCCGGATAGACTGCGCTACCCGACTGACCCGAATGGCTCCGTGTGCGTTCTAGGCGGGTCCGCTGGTATCTTTCGACGGTGGAAGCCGAATCCCCGCGTCGGACCTGCCGCGAAGCGCGCTCGCGATGCGATCCGCGAATGCCAAGAGCGCTTCCTCATTCCTGAGCAGAGGCTCGATGGTGTCGAACTGCCCCGCAGTCTCGCGGACGATCTCCCGGAGCTTAGCCAACTTCGCGTCGCGCTCCGTGATGGTTGCTTCGTTCTTGTTAAACATGGGCCTTCCTTCCGTCGGCTTGGCCTTTCCGCTTCTTGCTCGATCTATACCGCCAGTTGAGCGCCCACGATCCGGTCAGGCGGCAGAACTGGTCCTCGCGCCGCCCGCAATCCCGTGACACCGAGCGCACAGGTCATGGTCGGAAGGCCGCGGCGGAACTGGCGCAGCGCCCGCTTAACTGGAAACAGAGTTGTCGGTTCGATGTTCCGTTGCCGGCGACGGGACAATATCGGAGTGAGATCGGTGACGCGCTTGCTGAGCTTCGAACCCAAACCAGCACGATTGAAGCCGCGATGAGCGCATTGCGAGGCATGGGCGCGGCGGATGGAGAGGCGATGATCATACTCGATATCATCCGCTTACATTGCGAACGGCTTGAAGCGGCGATTGCTGCGGATACCGCTCCATAGCGGTGGCGAACGGGGGGAGTGGCGAAAGTCCCCAACTTCGGCGAAAGGACACCGACCGCGCCCCCGCGCTCATCAACAACGGCCACGTTTTCTTGTTCTGAACGCCTGAAAATATCGACCGTAATGTCCGCATTGGGTCGAGAGCGGTCACTACGCTAATGACCGGAATGGGTGGAAACCGGACATTGAGGTCTGACGTTGAACAGCTTCATGTCGCCAAGGGGATGCCCATGAAGATCGTGGTAACGAGCGTGCTGGTCGACGACCAGGACAAGGCTCTGCGTTTCTACCGTGACGTGCTTGGCTTCGAGCCGAAGCATGACATTCCAATGGGTGAGTATCGCTGGCTGACTCTAACCTCGCCCGGCGATCCAAATGGAGTCGAGCTGCTGCTCGAACCCGATGCGCATCCCGCCGCCAAGCCATTCAAATCCGCACTAGTAGCTGACGGTATTCCCTTCACGTCGTTCGGCGTGGAAGATGTTGCGGCCGAGCACGAGCGATTGATTGGCCTTGGCGTCAGCTTCATCCAGTCGCCAAAGGCCATGGGGCCCGTAACGACGGCTGTGTTCGACGACACTTGCGGCAACTTCATCCAGATAGCTCAGCAGCATTGAAGAGGACGAGAGCCGTCGTTCGGGAGGTTCCAATTCTGGCTGCAATTGGGTCGAAAGCGGCCATTCCAGTAATGGCAGCTTTGGGTCGAAAGCGGCCATTGCTATGCGCAACTAGCCGAGGCTAGACCCGCGCCTTCATCCTTGCGGAGAGGGCTTTCGACCGATCCATCAGATCGGAAACATCCCGCCGATCCAGCTCACTGTCGAAGCAAAGGCCCACAAGGCCCTCGTTCTGCCATCTGACCACGGCAGAACGGCCGATAGTACCGCAGTCCAATATCACCGACGTACCCGCGACAAGATCTGTCGGGCAATCCAGCTTCGCCCCTCCGGCCGACAAGTCGAGGATGTGGACAGAGTGGCGCTCTCCATTGGCTTGAAGAAACGCCGGCAACGCCACCGGCACCCGCGGATAGTTGCGGCGGTCGGCGTAAGGATCACAGTCGTCAGTGGTCGGAACGGGGCTTGCCATTATATCTCCCAATGGCGGTAGCGTAACACAGCGGTGCTGCCAGATAGTAAACGCCCCGCGTGCCATGGGCGGGCTCTCGGCCGCTAATGGCAGGAATGGGTGGGAAGCGGGTTTTAGGCTTCGCGGTGAGCAAGGGGAGCTAGCGGGGCGAGAACCTGTAGGGCAAAGTCAGCAGGACATGGGCGAAAGATATTCCGCCAAGCCAAGCCAGGTCGAGAAATCGCGACCACAGAGGCAACGAGCCCCGGCGCAAGAAGAAGCAGTTCCGCGTCCAATGCCCAGCTCCTAGCAAGAGCCACCACGACACCAATTGCGCCATCAATATTTCATCTGCGTTACACGATGCGCCCGAGGGTCAACGCCAATGGCGGCCTGGGTCGAACGCCGCCACTCGGAATGGCTGCAATGGGTGGAAAGCTGCCCAAGCTTGAATGGGCTGCGGGCAGCGCGGTGTTACGCCCTGGCCAGATCCTGTATCCCAGGAATCGGAGCCCTGTTGGAGTTGGCGAAAACGCTGGGGCGCAACCAGGTCCCAATGCGCCGGGTTAGGCCAGGTTCACCGGTCACCAGCAGGTCACCCGATCGCACTGCCTCGCGATAAGTCCGGTCGCCCATCCACACGTCGTGCATGGTGCGTACGGTTGTTGTGAAGAACACGTCTATGTCGCGCCCGGGTGGTGTAATGCACACATCTACCGCATCATCATCTACGAGCAGCCACCAGTCCATCTGCTCCGCCAGGTCAGCGAATTTGAACTGGATCACCGTGTAATCGCCAGGGAGCTGTGCCGGATCGACGCTCCGCTCCAGGTAGTACATGAGGAACTCGATATCGAAATCGTCCTGGGTGAGCGTCTGGCGGGCCCAGCACAGGCCCCATTCACCAACGGCCATGATGACGGGCTGCAAAGCCTCGCAGGCCACTGTGGGATGATACTCATAACCCCGCTGCCCATTGATCCTGCGGCGGACGATCAATCCGTCAGATTCGAATGATTTCAACCGGGCAGTCAGGAGCGCAGGAGAGATACCGCCCAACCCTCGCTGAAGTTCGCTGAAACGTCGAGCACCCATCAACAGCTCGCGCACGATCAGGAAGGTCCAGCGTTCGCCGAGGATCTCCGTCGCTTTCGCTATCGGGCAAAACTGGCCGTATTTCATATGGCCTCCGGGTGCCGGCCTATACGCCAGGAGCGAGCCCGAGCACTACTTCAGAAACTGTAGTGGATTCCTTCAATTGCTGAACTGGCCAACGATCACCGTTGACGTCATTTGCACTGCGCATGCCGAATTTGGACGGCCAGCACAGAGGAGACGAACAATGCCGTTGGTTACAATCGATGTGATCAAGGACGTATTCAGCCCCGAGAAAAAGAAGGAACTGATCGACAAGGTCACGGAAGCCATGATCGAGGTCGAAGGCGAAGAGATGCGTCCGGTGACGTGGGTTCGCATCATGGAGGTGGAACAGGGCGATTGGGCCATTGGAGGCCAGCGCCTCAATGCCGCCGCCGTTCACAGCATGGGCGGCAAGCTGAAGGCAGCTTGACGATCTTCCAGCGGTCTGCCCGGCGAGACACCTAGTCTCGCCGGGTGAACCTTGGGCCTCCCCGGCTGAGCCGAGTCCAACCTCGCCTTCAATCATGAGTTAGCCGGCGACTTGTGTGTTCCCACTTATTAAACAGGGAGACATGACGAACGCTCAACGCGCCGCTGAACCAGACTCTCATCAAGTCGAGGCGTTTGCGCGTTGCTAGCCAGGCTTCATAGCTGCAGTCCTATTTCGCAGCGGCCATGCAAGCATCATAGCTGCTTTGCCACGCAGCCTGCTTATCGTCCGAGGTTCTTCTCTCTCCACGCCGCTCCTGGCGGTTTCTCGATCCTGCCACAGCAACTCCGGCAGCCGCTCCGCTCTTGGCCTGGTTTTCCCGATGCTTGTCCTGCACCGCGTCGGGCGCATTGTCATATTGGTTGCCCTGGGCGCCACCGACGACCGCTCCGGCCGCCGCACCCTTTGCCGCGCCTGCGAGGCGATCTCCATCGGGCCCAGAGGTAGATGGCTGGCCGGGCGTGTAGCCTGTCGCCTGCGTGGCCGACGTGCTGCACTGGGCATCCAGTTGTGCCGCTGCCGGCGCCGCAATTGCGCTGAAACCCACCACCAGAATTGGGATCAGGTACTTCATGATTGCCTCCAATGCCGTGTGGCTGATGTTGCGCCCCGTGCTCCGGAGAAAATTCAGGTTTCGGGGGTTGGGCCACGCTACGGCTGGAGCTCACCTAAGCCTGCAGAACCCTAAAGACATCGGGTCACACCCTGAGGGGAACAATAAAGTGATGGGGCACCGTCAGAGATGGTCTGGATGAGCAATTGTCCGCATTGGGTCGAAAGGGGTCAATGGCCGGAATGGTTGGAAAGCGGACTTTAGGCTCAGGCTAGGAAGGGGTGGAAAGTGGACGCTCGTGGCCGCTTATGGGGCTTTCCCCGATTGTGCCGTCGGAGTTGAGCCTCATTGATGCCAGCGCTTTTTCGGGAAGCCATGATGTCGGACAAGGAAGCTGCCCTGAACGCAATGCGTCGAGTGATCTACGCGGTGAATGCCGGCGACAACAGTGCGTGCCTGACGGGCATGAGCGACAATGTGGTCATCGTCGATGATGTTGCCCCGTTCCACCGGACAGGCCGTCAGGAAGCGGAACGATGGCTCGGTCGCATTGCTGATACCCGCACGCGACTTCTTGCGTCCCTGAGCCTGGAAGATGCCGATGTGCGAGTGGCCAGCCAAAGGGCATATATTGTCGCGCCCGGCGTACTGAAGGGCAGTCTGGTGGAGTCCGATTTCGAGATAAGCGGGCTAGTGACGTCCACCATGGTCAAACGCGACGGAAAATGGTTGGTCGACAGCCTCATTTGGAGCGGACGCTAAGGCAGGAACGGCCGGGATCGATCCAGACCGAACCCAATAACGAGGTGAGCCAATGAAATCGACGATTGCTCTTGCCCTTGCCCTGGTGAGCCTTTCGGCTGCCCTACCGGCTCAGGTTCCCGTTCCCGCCGATACTCCCGGCAAGACTGCGTCGGGCGCAAGTTACACGCAGCCCAAGGACTGGACCGTGACGACCCGCACCGGAGCAACGATATTCGCTGCGCCGGAATCGAATTTGAATGTCGCCATCATCGACGCCGGCAAGGCTGCCGGGGCAGAGGCCGCGGCTGCACAGGCCTGGGCGATCTACAAGCCCGACGCGAAGCGCAAGGTGAGGTTGGTGACCGCTGCGCCGCCCGGCGAGGGCTGGGATGAGCGGGTCAGCATCGCCTACGACACTTCACCCGCAGAAAAGGCGGTCGTCGCGGCCCTGGCATTGCGGAAGGGCGACAGCTGGACAGTCATGATCGTGGACGGCGCCGAAGCGACCTTCGGCAAGCGCTCGGCAGCCACGTCGCTCATCCAGCAGAGCTTGCGGCCGGCGGGCTATGCGCGCGAGAGTTTCGCCGGAAAAACCGCTCACCGGCTCACGCCAGAGCGCATTCAGGCGTTGCGCGAATTCGTCGCCCAGGCGGCGCGGACTCTTGAAGTGCCGGGCGTTGGGATTGCCTTGATCGACCAGGGCAAGGTCGTGTGGCAGGGCGGTGTCGGCGTTCGAGAGCTGGGGTCGTCCGAACCGGTCACGGAGAACACCAAGTTCATGATCGCTTCCAACACCAAGGGAATGGCGACCTTGCTGCTGTCAGTACTCGCCGACGAAGGCAAGCTTGGCTGGGATCGGCCGGTTACCGAGCTCTATCCGTCATTCCGGCTCGGCAGCGACGCCACAACGAAAGCAACGCTGGTCCGGCACCTGGTGTGCGCCTGCACCGGGCTGCCGCGCAAGGACTATGCTTTCATCCTCGCTGACAGTGTCGCCCCCGCGACCGACACCTTCACCCAATTGGCCCAAACTCAGCCAACCAGCGGCTTCGGCGAGCTGTTCCAGTATAACAATCTGATGGCTTCAGCCGCCGGCTACCTGGGCGGTACGCTCGCCTATCCCAATCTCGAGCTTGGCGCTGCCTTCGACAGGGCCATGAAAGATCGGATCTTCGAGCCGTTGGACATGCGCGATACGACCTTCGACTTCGATGAGGGTATGCGTGGCAACTGGGCGCGGCCGCACGGTCTGGATGTCGAAGGCCGGATTTCCGAAATATCAAACGGTTTCAACTATACGGTCCTTCCACACCGGCCCGCAGGCGGAGCATGGTCGACTGCGGCGGATATGGCGCGCTACGTCCAGCTCGAACTGTCGAAAGGGCTGACCCCGGAAGGCAAGCGGTTAGTCAGCGAAGCTAACATCGTCGAGCGCCGCAAGCGGGGCGTGTTGGTAGGCGAGGACAGCTGGTATGGCATGGGGCTATTCGAGCGCATCGCCTGGGGCGTGCCGGTCGTCACCCACGGCGGCACACTGCTTGGCTATCACAGCAATTTCTACGTTCTGCCCGAGGCGGGAGTCGGCGCTGTCGTCCTGACCAACGCCGATCCTGGCGCCGCTATGCTTGGCCCGTTCCTCCGGCGCCTGCTCGAAGTTCTATATGATGGCAAGCCCGAGGCGGCTCAAGAAGTCGAAGCCGCGGCGAAACGAATTAAGGCGCAGGCCAAATCCCGCCGGGAACGGCTGACGGTACCCGGCGATCCCGCCGTTCTCGCCAACCTTGCGTCGAAGTACCGGAGCCCGGTCGGCACAATCACATTGACCGATCGGAGCGGCACGAAATGGATTGATGCGGGCTTCGTCGAGGGTCCCGTGGCGACGCGAAAGAATCCGGACGGTAGCGTATCACTGGTCTCGGCCGGACCAGGGGCGATCGGAGTAGAGGCACTCATCGGTAATAAAGACGGCGTGAGGACGCTGACCGTGCGCGACAGCCAGCACGAGTATTTTTACACCGAGGTGCGTTGATTGGCGCCTTTGCGACACCCCCGGGATGGCATTTTGGTAAACGGGCACTGGTGGGCAATTCATGTCTAATGGCAGCTCTTCGCCCATTTCCGGACATGACCGCATTCCGACCCATTCCGGACGTTAGCGGCAACGTTTCCAGCCCGGTCATGCGCATCTCGACACCGACAATCGCCGTACTGGAACAAATCCGTGGGTTTTCTCAGTATTTCCGCCAGCTACATTGCCTGCAAAGGGCCGATAGGATGAATTGGGCTCGACCTGTTTTGAGACCACCGAGCCATGGCGCAGAGCCGGTCGTGGTCGAGCGGGCGCCAATCAGAGGAGTGGAAAAATGCGCTTACCCAAAAGGAGCATTGCCACAGTCACCCTTGTGCTATTTGGCGGATTGAGCCTCAGCGCGTGTGCCACGACCAGCTATGTGGATGAGCAAATCGCGACTGTGAACACCCGAATCTCGGCAGTTGAAGCGCGAGTTCAGGAAAATGCGGCAGCTGCGCAAGCGGCTAATGCGGCCGCACAGGCCGCCGCATCTCAGGCACAGGCCAATAGCCAGCGACTTGATCAGTTGAGTTCGCGTGTCGACGGCCTCGAGCAACGCATGGCTTCAAAGGCGCCGCGCAACTGAGCCCGTACGCCGGACTTGGAGTTCCCTGGCAACCAGTCTTCGAACTAACGCGTTCGGCGCAAATGGTTTGGGAGAAGTTTGACCGTGGCTAAGCGCAATCGCGCAATCATGGCGTGGATCGCGCTGACCCTGGGCGGGGGCGGCGTGACCCCGCTCGCCGCAGCTCCGCCAGCGCCGAGATCGGGCGTCCATCATCCTTACTCTGTGGAGGGGCTTCAGCTTGCCCAGTGGGTGACGGCATCGAGGGACAATGCCGAACGACCGTTCATTGTCATCGACAAGGTCGCGGCAGAGGTACTGATTTTCGACGCGCAAGGCCTGCTATTGGGAATGACTCCGGCCCTTGTGGGAATTGCACCAGGCGACGAGGCGACGCCCGGCGTTGGTGACAAGGAATTGGGTGAGCTTGGGCCCGCCGAGAAGACGACGCCCGCGGGCCGGTTCGCGGCGCGGATCGGCCCGGCCAAAGGAAGACAGAAAGTGCTGTGGGTCGATTTCAGCACATCGGTCGCGCTTCATCGGGTCACCACCACCAACACCCGCGAGGGGCGGCTCGCGCGGCTCAAATCGCCCACGCCGATGGACAATCGCATTACCTTCGGCTGCATCAACGTCCCCGCGGTCTTTTTTGACGACTTGGTCCTGCCCATGTTCAGTAAGGCGGGCGGAATGGTCTATATTCTGCCGGAGCAAAAGTTCCTCATCGAGACGTTTCCGTCATTTCACATCTTCGCATCACCGCGCTTCGCCCGGTGAGTGCAAAAACCCCCGACTGTCGGGGGCCAGTCGGGGGGTCCAAGTCCCTTGGCATGTTCTCTCAAAACCAGCCGTCGCAACCGTATCTGACGTTTCTTCCAAAGCCATCGGGCACGCCGGGCCCATTGCGGCCATTCGGGCCTGGCTCACACTGTCCGATTAAGCCGAGAGCCGTTCACTCATTGGAGCGGCAGGAGACGGCGTTTCCTGCCAGCCAAGCTCAGCGTATTTCCGCGCTAGCGTTTCATGGATTGCGCGAATTTCAGCGGTCTTGGCCGCTGCGGCCAGGGCCCGCTCTTCCTGCTCGCGGTACAGGTAATATTGTACATCACTCATGGCCCGTCCTCTGCACAGAGGCGGGGCGACTTATCACATTATGCTGCTTGAAAAATCTAAACTGGGTTAGTCACCACCTTAACTCAGATGACAGCGGCGGACGAACGCGCTGCCGCGGCTAGGCGGCTTCCATTGCAGTTCCGCGAGGCGTCTGGAAATTCTGGCGATCCAGATGCAGGTAGCGAGGTTCAAAATCCGCCACGCTCACCAGTGCTTTCCAATCCAGCATCGTGATCATCCGCTTGGTGCGGCTGATCAGCCCATCATCCTCGAGCTTCTTTAACGTGCGATTGACGTGGACCGGTGTGAGGGAGACCGCGTCCGCCAGTTGTTCCTGGGTAATCGGCAGTACGTAGCTGGCGGTCCCACCAAGCTCGGCAACTTCCATCCGAAGCGCAAATTCGCACAGCAGGTGCGCTATCCGGGTTCGCGCGTCGCGTCTGCCGATGTTGAGCGTCCATTCGCGGAAGATCGATCCTTCCACCAGTGTTTCGTACCACATCGCCATGCCGACCAACGGATGGCGGAAGGCGAGCTCGCGCAGCGGTTGAATTGGAATTAGCGCAACATCCCCAGTGGTGAGCATCTGGACATTGTGATCGGCAGTGCCGAGCAGCGAATTCTGCAGGTCGACCAGGTCGCCCTTCATGTGAATTGAAAGGATCTGGCGGCCGCCGTTGCCGGCACTTTTGTGGCGATAGGCAAAGCCGGACAACAACAGGCAGGCGTTCTGCGGCTTGTCGCCATCCCACACGAGATATTGACCTGCATCGATGTGACGCACCTGGTGGGGGAGCTGGTAGATCTGCTCGCAATCACCTGGGCCGAGATCGGTCCACAAGGAAAGCTTCTGCACCATCGGGGCAAGCACATGATCTGAATTTTTAGACATTGACCGACACTCCGCGAGGCGGGAGCGCAAGCCATGTCTCTCAGCCACCAAGGTGCCACATTAGGGTCCAGGTGATATTTGGACCTTATACCAGTTTAGGCGAATTCCCTAACTCTGGTTTCAAATCGTCTTGGTGGCTTTCCTGGCTCAGTCCCAGTTCGGCCAGCAGACAGTCGATCACCGACTTAGGCTGAACGGGTTTGCGTAGAACCGGGGCATTGGGATGCAGCGTGGACATCGCGTCGGGCAGATCGGCCTCGACATGCAGAATGAATGGGACATCCAGCACGGCCAGCCTCCCAGTCAGCATCAGCACGTCCTGGTCCGGCAAATGGCAATCGACGACGGCCGCGACAATCTCCTGGTTGTCGAGCAGTTCAAGGGCGTGCGCCACCCGATTGGTCGGGCCGGCGACCTGGCCATCCAGATCCTCGATCGCCTGTGCAAGATCGAGCGCGAGAAATGCATTATCCTCGACGATCAGAACCGATTTGTTGCCCAGCATGCACCCTCCAGACCGAGCGGGAGCGCATTGTCTCTCAGCCGTCAGCATGCCCGAGTCGAGCTGGCGATGCCGATCAAACGATCTTAAAATAGGTTAGTTTCCAATATGACTTAGTTTAGGATGCACTGTTGCCGGATTGCCGCTTCCCCCGAGGGGACCGGGGGCCGACTTGCGATCTCATGCGGGCTGAAGCGCACCCCGATACTCAGCGTCCTCAAGCGCACGGCCAGCGCCCAGAGCAACGCATCTCAGGGGATCGCCGGCAATCTGTACGGGCAATCCGGTTTCGTCCGCGAGTACCGCGTCGATGTTCCGCAGCAGGGAGCCGCCACCCGTCATCGTTATCCCCCGGTCGATGACGTCGGCAGCGATTTCGGGCGGGATCTGTTCCAGTGCTGCCCTGACGAAGTCGACGATATGTGAAACAGGCTCGCTCAGCGCTGCGGCAATTTCCGCCTGATGCAACTTCGTTTCCCGCGGTCCTCCCTCGGCGACGTCCCGTCCGCTGACAAAAGCAGTTGCTTCATCACTGCCGGCAGTTGCCCTCGCGGAACCGATCTCTTTCTTGATCCGCTCCGCGGTCCCTTCGCCGATCAGCAAATTGTGCGCCCGTCGGACATAGGCGGCGATCGCCTCGTCCATCCTGTCTCCGGCATCGCGCGACGAGTTGCTGTAAATCAATCCTCCGAGCGCGACCACGCCGACCTCCGTGGTTCCTCCGCCGATATCCACGACCATCGAGCCAACCGGCTCAGCCACGGGCAAGCCTGCGCCGAGGGCAGCCGCCATCGGTTCTTCAATCAGCCACACATGCCGCGCTCCGGCATTGAAGGCAGCGGCCCGGATGGCACGAAGCTCAACGGGCGTCGACGCCGAGGGTACGCAGATGACAATCTCGGGGCCCCTGGCGAAGCCGGATCGACCGTCCTGCGCCTTGCTGATGAAGTGCCTGATCATCTGTTCGGCGATTTCAAGGTCGGCAATCACGCCATTGCGGAGCGGTCGGATGGTGGAAATATGGTTCGGGGTCCTGCCCATCATGAGCTTGGCATCGTCGCCTACCGCGAGAACGCGACGGACGCCCTCGCCCTGCTCCACTGCGACCACGGAAGGCTCGTCTATGACGATGCCCTGGCCGCGGAGATAAACTATCGTGTTCGCCGTTCCGAGATCGATGGCAACGTCGTGCGAACTGAACGCGAATAGCTGGCCCAGATGCATGGTCTACCAATCTCCCAGCCCGCCCCGATCCGCCCGCTCTAGCCCTCCCGCCCCGGGAACAATATCGGGGATTTCAGCAGCACTGCAAATAGTTAGCAGTCGGTCGAGCCGATGGGCTCTGATATGAACCCGGCCAGATAGTTTGATGTTACCTAACGTCCGCGTCGCCAGACCCATTGCGGACGTTCCCCATTACTCATTACAAGTCGCTATGGGCGTTCAGGGAAGCTGCCACTGCGGCAACGTTCGGATAGAACTGCCAAGCAATCCTGCCTGGGTGGCCGACTGTAACTGCTCTCTCTGTCGTCGACTCGCATGGCGTGTCGCATATTTTCCGCCGGACCAGGTGCGCATTTCCGGCGAGACGAAAGCCTATGTCTGGGGCGATCGAATGATCGGCATTCACCACTGTCCAATCTGCGGCTGCGGAACCCACTGGCAGACTCTTGGGGAGGACTTCGGCAAGATGGGCATCAATGCGCGCTTGCTTGACGATTTCGATGAAAGCACCGTCGAGGTCAGAAAATTCGACAATGCGGATTAGGCCCGGTTCCAACGTCCGCTTTCGACCCGTACCTGCCGTTAGCCAATTGTGCGCTTTCGACCCAAAGCTGCCACCAGGGAATAAAGACATTATTTGGCTACTTAGTCTTGCTCGTAAGGCGCTTGCTTAGCTCCCCTTGGGCCAGGAAATCCTCCATCATTTCCTCGACCTGGTCCTGCGACCCCAAGCGCAAGGGCGGGCCAGATCCATACCAACTTGCCCAGACCTCATTCTTTTCCAGGCTGAAGACGATACCGCCCGCAGTTTCATCGAAATGTCGATTTCTGGCTGATTGCGAAGATATGCCTGACCAGAAGTACAGCACCTATCATCGTGGCAGACCCGGCGAGGAAAATTCCGGCGCTGGAGAGAAAGCATCCCGAGGTCAGAAATTCCTGCGGTGGACCTATGAACAACCCGCCAAGGAGTGCGACGGACGTTAGCGCGACCAGGCATGCCTGCCACCATCGCAGCATGACGGCTGCGGCCAAGACGAACGGCAGGTAGGGAGTGAACTCACATCCCGTCACGATTCCGTCGATGGCCGCACGAATCGCTGTCGGAATCGCAACCGCGAAAATCCCGCAAACAAGCGCTAACCGACCAGGTGCCGGAGGCGCGTCAATCCACCGCATCACGCGAGCAGGAGCCATGCGTAATTATTGGCACTCGGTCCCGGCCGATGGAATAGGGGTCACACCTTATGTCGATTGTTAGTTTTACGAATGTCCGCTTCCACCCATTGCGGGCGTTTTCGGTTAGCGTATCGTTGAAGCATGCCAAGCAAGTTATCGGGTGCCTGTCTGTGCGGAGCCGTAAACTACGCCGTACCCGATGAGTTCGAATATGCAGCAAATTGCCACTGCTCCCAGTGTCGGCGAGCCACTGGGTCTGCGTTCAAACCGTTCGCAGGAATTCAGCGAGCCAAGCTGGAGTTAGTTAGCGGACGTGATGCCGTCATGATCCATGGTGAAGAGACTGGGCCCCACGACGTGCACTGTGGCTGCTGTGGGTCATTGCTCTATTCTGTCGTGAGGGATGGCACGTACGTCCATGTGACGATGGGGACACTGATCGACGAACCGACGATCAAACCCTCGATGCACATCTTTGTCGGCTCGAAGGCCGGATGGCACCAAATCAATGACGATCTTCCGAAACACGCCAAACTTCCATCGTGACACGGCATTCGTGTTCCTACCCCTTTCGGTCATAAGCGGCTCCGCCCGGTTGCGAACTTGCCTTTCGTTGTCGCGCGCCAGGACCGTGGGTCGAACTGGTGAGATGTTGTCGTCATTCGCGAAACCATGAAAACGGGCCGCTTGTATTGGACCTGCACTCGGGCCGCGCCAATTCGCGGCTGAGACGATCGCCTGGGGAGAGCGATCCAGTGTTGCGTCGGGGAGGGTGGAGCGTTTGCCCCTTTTTTCGTTTTGCCCTCCCCCCCGCCGCTGCGTTCCTGAATCCTGTCCCGATTACCAGCCAGGGCATCGGGGGATTAAGGGTAAACCTTACAATCCATCCGGGTCTCTCCCCCATTATCGTCGAGGACGAGCCGATGCATAATTGCCTGCGTCGGAGCGTTCCCCTGCACTCCGACCGTTTCCGGCTAGCATCCTCGATCCTGGTTCGCGTTCGAGGGCACTGGCAACAGAGTCTAGGCAGCCTATGGTAGACGAAAGGGTCACCCGTCTGCGGCATGAAGCCGAACATTGTCGCCGCCTCGCGCTGGGCGTCAACGACGAGCAGACGATCACGGTCCTGCTCGAAATGGCACTGGAATATGATGTCAAGGCCGACCGGTTCGGGAGCCATGCAGGCCCGTATCGGCCAGGCCGCTGATCCAGGCCTCGCCACCCCGGCACAGGCCGTGCGCCGCGGGTTGGATATGACTCGCAATCCGAACGCCCAGTGCCAAGGCTCATGCTTCCGCTTCCTCGCACAGCCGCGTCGATACTCATTATGACAGACCCAGCCCAATGCACGATGGCAGCTCATGAGCGCGAGTATGCAGCAACGATCGCTGCGGTCATGCCCCTGATCGTCCCTGTCGAGCGTCGCCCAGTGGAATGTCTGATTTCGACCCATTGCGGCCATTAGCGAAGTGTCAGCTTTCCACCCATTGCGGACGCCGGAGCAGCATGTCAGTCTCATGACCAGCAATGCAAAGGGATGATGCGTGACGCTTGCCCCCGGGCGCAGTGCTGAGGTTCGCTCAGGGGGCTCTGTCAGCGCGGGCCTTGTCCGCCTCGGCATTGCCTGCTGGCGACATGCCCGTCTCGTCGTCCTGATGTGGCTGCTGGCGACCCTTGCTGCCGGTTTCCTGGCCGGCACGCTGAGCGACCGACTGATGAGCGGCTCGGGCGACGTCAAGGCGAGCGTGTCCTCGCGGGTCGACGAGTCCCTGCGCTCGGACTTCGGGCGCGGCGACAGCCAATTGCTGATCCTGGTTCTTCGCTCGGCGAGCGTCGACAAGCATCCGGCGCAGCTTTCGGGCCTGCTTGACGGGCTGACGCGCCGCCTGGAGCGGCAGCCGTCCGTGGAAGCGGCATTAAGCGAGCGGGACATCCAGGACCGACGGCTGGTCCCGAAGGCCGGAACAGGTCATCTCATCATCATCACCCTCAAGACCGCCGACGTCCTGGCGACCGAGCAGGAAGTGCCTCGACTTCGCGCAGCCGTGATTCCGACGCTCGAGGCGGCGAAGGCACAGCATAACGACCTCATCTGGGCACTCACTGGACGAGCTGCGCTGACGTACGATCTAACGAGGTTCGATGCGATCGACACCGCGCGCGCCGAAGTCCGTGCGCTGCCCTTGACCTTATTCATCCTGATATTCGCGTTCGGATCGGTGGTTTCGGCGCTGATTCCAATCCTGCTCGCGGTTGCAAGTCGAATGATTGTCCTAGGCATGGTCTTCGTGCTTGCCGGATCTGTCGAGGTTTCAAACCTGGTACTGAGCATCGTGACGATGCTGTCGATTGCGCTCGCCATCGACTACAGCCTGTTTCTTATCCACCGCTACCGCCAGGAACTGGAGCGGATTGGCGCGGACTTTCCCGCGATCGCCGGATGTGCGCGCGACGAACTGGCGATGCGCAATGCCATGGCGCAATCGGGCACAGCGGTCTTTTATAGCGCTGCAACCGTCGCCATCGGCATCGGTTCGCTTATCGCCACTCCCATCATGCAGACCCGTTCGGTCGGGCTTGGCGGCCTTTTCGCCGTGCTGGTTGCGTTGGTCGCCTCCCTGACATTGGTACCCGCCTTCCTTCGGCTGGTCCGGCCGCGCGTTCTGGAATGGCCGCGGTTCATTTCGCGGCGGAAGAGCAACTTGTCCTGGGGGTGGGCGCAATGGGCCAACATCCTCGAGAAAAACCCGATACTGGCCATTGTTACGTGCCTCGGTGTTCTCCTGGCTTTGGCCGCCCCCGCGCTGCATACACGTACCGGCTTTCCCGAAAGCGAGTTTCTGCCAGCCGAACTCGAGTTTTCGCGAGGCATGGACATGCTTTCCGACATGCAGCTCAAAGGGCTTGTTTCGCCGATCGTGGCCGTGGTGAGCGACACTAAGCAAGGCCGGGCGCTTACTCCGGAAAGAGTGCCAGCCCTGATGGATTTCGTATCCCGCCTGGAGAAGGATCGCCGAGTACGCATCGTTCAGGGCCCGGTGCAGTCCGCCGCAACGGCCCCCGGAACGGTCGAAGAGACGGTGGGTAGCGCGCTCGCAAGGAGCGCCTTCATGAGCCACGATCGCAATCGATTGCTATTCCTGATCATCCCGGCGGGCGATTCGACCCTTTTCGAGCTAAGGGAGCTCTCGAAGGAGATTCCCGCCTGGCTGAAGGCAGAAGGGCTTTCCGTCGCGGTCGGCGGACAGGCGCAATATTACAATGATTTCGACGTCGCCGTGCTCGCATCCTATCCGATCACCATCGGGCTCGTGCCTTGGAATGTCGGCACTGGTCCTGTTGCTATTCTTCCGAGCGCCGCTCGCGTCGGCCAAGGCCATTCTCCTCAACCTCCTTTCCGTCGCGGCAGGATACGGCATCGTCGTCCTGGTTTTTCAACTCGGCCACGGTTCAGAATTGTTCGGGGTCGCAGCGCCAACCAACTTTGTGCCCACAACCGTGCCCCTGGCCATTTTCTGCATCGTGTTCGGCCTGAGCATGGACTATGAGATTTTCCTTCTCAGCCGGGTGCAGACAATCTTCTATGAGACCGGCGATAACGCCGCGAGCATACGAGAGGCACTGGTCGATACCGGATCGGTAATCACCAGCGCGGCCTTGATCATGGTCGCGGTCTTCGGCGCATTCGCGTTTGCAGGAGATGTCATCGTGCAGATGATGGGGCTCGGCCTAGCCGTTGCCGTCCTGGTCGATGCCACGTTGATCCGATCAGTGCTCGGTCCAGCCTTGATGCACGTAGCGGGGCGATGGAATTGGTGGCCTGGCTCCGTGCGGATTTCTAGGAGCCAGCGTCATGCAAGAACGTGAACTTTACAATCGGTCTAACATTGCCAAGCTGTTTTCAGGGGCCATGGTGCTTGTTGGGATTTATGCCATCCTGATCCTGCGCCCTGGCGGTGAATGGGCCTATGCCCTCGGCGAGCCTGTAGGCAGTAACTAGCGTCCGCTTTCCACCCATTCCTGCCGGGGGCTGAATGGCAGCTTTCGACCCATTGCGGACCTAAGAAGGGCGTTCCCGATTGCCCGGAAACGCCCCACGTAGGTTGTTGGCGCGATACTAAACGAGCAAGTCGCCCGCGCTGACGCCATTGGTGCCAAGAAGCGCGATCGCGAAGTCCGGAGCACCGCCGTCGATGTTGCCGAACAGCACCGTCACCGGGCCGGCGTAACTGCTCGGTCCGTCAATGCCGTCAAGATCCATCCCAAGTGCATTTTCGGCGCCGGCAACGCTGTCATACGCTTTATAGGTCAGGTCGCCCGCATTGCGGTTGGCGGATGTACCCTTGAAGGCAAACTGCTGGTCGCCTGACATGGATGAAATCGCATCGATTCCGCTGAGGTCGATCATATCCTTGCCCAGCTCGAAGTCGACGATCACATCAAGTGCGATCGGCCCTTGCCGCGACGCGGTTGGGTTGGCGTTGATTTCTGCAACGAAAATGTCATTGCCAGCGCCGCCCTTGAGGAAGTCGACGCCGTTACCGCCGGTGAGGCGATCATTGCCGGCGCCGCCGTCTAGGCGATTGCCCTGAGCGTTGCCGGTGATGACATTGTCGAGGCCATTGCCAGTGCCATTGGTCGCGGCACCGGTGAGAATGAGATTTTCGACATGGTCGCCCAGGGCGTAGCTGATCGAACTCGACACGACGTCGGTACCTTCGCCGGTCAGTTCGATGACAACGTCGCCGGCCGCTTCGACGAAGAAGAGATCGTCGCCGATGCCGCCGAGCATCGTGTCATTGCCGGTTCCGCCGTCGAGGGTGTCGTGGCCGGCCCCGCCGCCGATGATGTCGTTGCCGGCGTTGCCGGTCAGGACGTTGGCGACGCTGTTGCCGAGCAGCGAGTCATTGCCCGAACCGCCGACCGCGTTCTCGATGGTGGCGCCATAAGCGATGCCGACATTGTCGGTCAGCCGGCCGACCGACCGGATTGGCCAGCAGCGCCGCCATGTTGCGCGTCATAGGTGGCGCTGCGACAGCAACGGGGCGATGCCGGCGGCGGCGCGGTTGGCGTGACCTGCTCGAGCGTCGGCGCGGTGTCGTAGGTGACGCCGCCGATGCTGCTCAGCGAACCCGGCGACAGGTCGATGATCTGGTCGGTCGCATAGCCGGAAGCGTCGATCGTATCGATTCCGCCGGCATCCCAGATCGCCATGATCGGCGCCGGGGTGAGGGTGAAGTCGTAGGAATCGCGGCCGGCATTGCTGTTGAAGCCGTAGATGGTGTCGCCGGTGCGGGTCGTCATGTCGGCGCCGTAGATCCGCTGCGCCGCGGCGATGTCGTGGATCAGCGGGGTCGCCGCATAGACCGTCGTCGAGATGTGGAAGTCGAAGTGGCGCGTGCCGGTGATCACGCTCGCCTCGAAATAGGACATTACGCTGTAGGCGCGGGTGTCCTGGGCATATTCGGCGTTGACCGGATAGGTGATCGAGAGGCCCGGCGCGGCATTGTAGGCGCCCGGATGGCTGAGGCCGAGCGAGTGGCCGACCTCGTGAACGAGGGTGTGGATGCCGTACTGGCCCTCGTCGAGGCGGAAATTGCTCGCCTGGCTGAGCGAAACCCAGACGTCGCCGGCGACGCTCGCTTCAGCTGCTCGTTGACGAATTCGCGGTCATAAGATGCGATCGAAGGGCAGCGTCGCATAGGCCTGGGTGGTCGGCGCGCTGGCGAGGTTGCCGAAATTGATGTCGGCTATCGTGCGAGTTGGTCTCGACGAACGAGACCGCGACGACGTCGTCCCAAGCCGACATCGCTTCGCGGGCGGCGGCCCTCTGCGCTTCGGAGAACGGCGCGAAGTTGAAATATTCGGCATACGCCGTAATACGGCCGTCGGTCCGACTGGTAGACATAGCCGTTGTTGGGCAAGCTCATCCTGGCTGGCGTGGAAGCCGAAGTTGATGACGCTGTTGTCCGCGTCGCTCTGCTTGGCGTCGGTCGGCTTGTCGGTGAACGCCGCGCCGGTGCGGTTGAGGTGGGCGGCGACCTGCTCGACTGACAAGATGGGCTTGCCGTTAAGAGTTCCGCCAGCCAGCGGATCGATCGACGCGTCGACGCTGGTCGCCGAATTGTCGACCATCGGGAAATCGTCGTCGGTTTGAACGTCGGTCAAAGTGTCATTTTGAATGATCATGATCGCATTCTCCTTGGGTGATATTCTCTGATTAGTCGGTGGGCCTGATCCGCCGCGGGCCCACCGGGCGGGCCAGCCAAGGCAGCGTTTCGGCCAGGCTCGCGGCGATGGCTGCGTCCAGCGCTGGTCCCGAAACGGAAGCGGGCAGAAGCACGGCGCGCGGCGCGGCGCCGAACAGGATCTCGGTGCCGGCGGACGAAGTCCGATGTGGGCGCACGCTGAGGGCGAGCAGCGAGCCCTGCTTATGCTCGGTCACGGATGCGTGAACGAGCAGCGTCACCGTATCCTCGGCGAGAACTGCGGGATCCCCCGGTGCGATGATTACGAGCGGCAGCGGCGACCCGGCACTCGCCAGTCGCTTAACGTCGCGGCAAAGCTCGGCGGCAAGCACGAGATGATCGATCCCCGGCCCGCCAGCGACGTTGCAAAGGAGATTGACGCGCTTGGCCCCTGTCCAGAGCAGGGTCGGCGTCGATGCCAGGGCTGAGACGCCGTTCAGGCCCGCAAAGCAGGCGAGCGCCGCCACAGCAACATTCAGGAACGAGCGGCGATACGCTGCCATACTGACCCCCCGGAAAAGACCAATGGAATCAATGGCTTCTCGACGCCAGCGAACGTTATGAAGGGATTGACTTGACGTCAACAAATAAATGAATGTTTACAGGGACTTAATTGATTCCTCTATTCCGTAGAATTAACGCTACGGCCCTGCCTGCGGTTGGCATTGCCGTCATCCGGCCTTACCAAGGAGCGATGCCTCACGAGACCCGCGCCCTGGCCCGACGGCTCATCGCCAGCATCGCCGTTTGTTTGCAACTATTGGCATGCGACGCGCCAAGGACCGTTCAACCGGCCGAGACGGCTGGCGTGAACGAAGTGGCGGAGCCTGTCGAACAACCCATCGCCATAAACGAACTCACGCCCACCGCCCGCCCAGCAGAGAAGAATGTCATGGCCGATACCAAACCCAACAGCTCAGCCACCGTCCAAGCCGTCCGCACGAGAGCCGAAGCCCGAGAAAGAACCCCAACCGCTGCAGCGTCCCGATGAGGTCGATCCGCCACATCGCGAACCTGGAGATGAGGTTCCGCAGTAAGCCGGCACTTGCACAGCGGCGTGTGGGACCGCAGCCCGCCCCAACTCGAGCGGGTGGAGGTCTGGAACTGCGGCCATTGCAGCTATTCGAGCGCCAGCGTGCAGGCGCTACTTCCGCATGGCATTCAATTCCGTCATTTGCGCACCCAGGCGAAGGTTATGTAAGCTTGGCCCACAACCCGCTTGCCTCGCGGATCCCGCGCCGGGATGAACCGCGCCCTTTGCTGGACGAGACGGCATGTCAGCTTATCGAGCCCAGCATTGCCGCTGCCGCGTACCGGGGCGCAATTCGAAACACGCCCGCTCGGCTGGACATTGACCTGCAGGGCGACGGTGCCTTGATACTGGCCCCTTCGGTTGTCCGCGTCGGTGGGTCCACCACCAATCCATTGGGGAGCGCTGCCGATTGGGCTGATTGGTTTCACAGCAGCCATGCGTGCGGCCTTGATTGTCGGTGATCGATCGACTGGAGGTTTCTGGATAGGCGCTATTTCTCGGGCCTCAGCTGCTGCCGCGGGTAACGACGGGCCTTTCGGCGCGGGAGGAGCTATGCCGGCCGGCTTCTTGTCCACCGGCGATCGAGCATCCGCCATGTCCTTCGGGATGAGCTCGCTCACTTCCTGAACCGGCACTTCATTGCCGCGCCCGGCCACGCTCGCTCGCCGCCCATCGGGAGTGACTTCCGGTGTTCCCTCAATGGTTGACGGTCGGCGGTCCCACTCCACCCCCGATAAGAGAAGCACCAACCCCAGGCTGATAGCCAGTACCGCGCCCAAACCCCAGCTTCTGACCGAAGCTTTCCTGTTGTCGATGGATGCAGGCAAGGGGTCTTCCGCGTTGTCATTGAGCGGCGGAGGCAGGTCTGGCGAAGGCGGCTCATCGTGTGGCGGCCTCGCCGTCTCTTCTGCATCTGGTCCTGGCGCCCTGTCCGGTACTCTTTCTTCGGCGGAAATGGTCCGAACGGCATCAGTCGGAACGAGAGCAGCTGGAGCCGGCCTGTTCTTGATCGGTCTTGCCGGCCTCGGCTTTGGGCTCGGCAGCACCAATTCGACCATCGCGGGATCGTCCGCTCCCGTGACCCAGGGCTCCCGGTCGGCTCGGCTCAGCCACTCGTCATAGGCTCGCCGCTTCTCCGGATCGCTGAGCGACGCATGAGCATGCTTGATCTGGTGTGCCCGCAACCACTGGCGATTGAGGGGCACGCCGACCCGGTAGCCTTCGCCGTCAATCAGCTCGCGGAAGGCGATCTCGATTTCTTCGTCGGTGGCCCCCGGCGATAGTCCCAGAACATCATAGTCACTGTCACCCGGCTGCCTCAAGCGGTTCATTGGATTTCTCCGCCAAGAACACCTACGACAATGACCAAATTTAAACGAATAGATCTCCGCCGTCGAGAATTTCAGAACATTCGTTTTCCACCCATTGCGGCCATTGGCCTCGCGTCGGATTTCGACCGATTGCGGATATCAAAGTCTAATGGGACAACCATAGGCAGTGAAGTTGGGCGGGCGGGCGTCCCGGTCTTTGCTGGGAGTGGGCATGATCGACTTCTTCTATAGTCTGCCGGTGGGGCTCGCCGCGATCGTGGTGCTGGGCACGTCGCTGGTTGTCGGATTGGGAACCAGCTTCGGCCTTCGAAGGCTGCTTCGCCTCCGCTCATCCGACGCGGAAATGGACAATGCGGTAAGCCTTATGCAGGTCGTCGCGGCCTATATCGGCATTCTCATCGCCTTCGCCGGGGTCCAGGTGTGGCAGGACTTCGCCGACGCCGAAAATGCGGTTCATCGTGAAGCGGCATCCGCCGCCGCCCTCTATCGCGACCTCGCGACCTACGGGCCCGAAACGCTGGAAGCCCGGCAGAGTTTGCGGGCCTATGCCGTTAGCATCGTAAAAGATGAATGGCCGCTCCTCTCGGAAGGGAAGGCTAGCGCCCAGACTGATGTCAAGTTGTTCCAACTGTTCGACGCCGTCGGCAAGATTCGACCCAAAGACGATCGCGACAGCACCATCTATTCGGAAGCATTCTCCAATTTGGACGATCTCGTCGGTTTGAGGCGCGACCAACTCATCCATCGCGAATCCGGTATGCCGATCATCCTATGGATCGTCGGCTTGGCCGGATCGATGCTCATCGTCGGCTATACCGCGACATTCCCGCATAGTTTGGCCAATGTCGTGATGATCGCGGGAATTTCTCGCTCGCGCTTGGCCTCGTGTTCCTTTCATCCTGGTCGTCGACCGACCCTATATGGGCAATTACAGTGTCAGCAACGGCGAGTTGATCGCGCTCACCGAAAAATTTGACATGCTGGATCGAACTCAGCGGCTCCCAAGGAAGCGGCGGCCAGCGCTAATGAAGCAATTTGCTCCGTCGCCGATTTTCATACGCAGGCGCCGTTGAGGGGAACGCCCAATGTCGGGATTCCACCTATTGCGGACAATGGAACGTCACCACTCTTGGTGCCAGATCGGGTGCCGCTTCTCGAGAAAAGCGCTGATTCCTTCGTCCGCATCAGCTGCCAACATATTCTCGACCATCACGCGGGATGTGCGCTCGTAGGCTTCGGAAAGTTTCAGCCCGGCCTGTTCGGTGACCGCCTGCTTGCCCATCTTGATTGCCAGGGGCGATTTGCCGGCGATGGTTCTCGCATATTCGCTTACAACCTCGTTCAGCGACGCGCGCGGAACGACGCGGTTCACCAGCCCAAATTCCAGCGCCATCGCGGCATCGATCATCTCGCCGGTAAGCAGCATCTCCATGGCACGTTTCCGACTGATGGTACGCGTCAACGCCACAGCCGGTGTTGTGCAGAACAGGCCTACGTCAATGCCGTTGACGCCAAATCGGGACTGATCCGACGCGACCGCAAGATCGCAGGTGGCCACTAGCTGACATCCGGCAGCCGTCGCCATGCCGTCGACCTCTGCTATGACTGGCTTGGGCAGATTCGCGATCGATTGCATCAGGCGCGAGCAAAGCTCGAAGGTATGTTCGAAGAAACCTCTTCCCCGGTCCGCATCGGCGCGGTGCAACGTCAATTGCTTAAGGTCGTGCCCGGCTGAAAACAGCTTGCCGGCAGCGGCGATGACGATGACCCGCACGGTCTTGTCATCCATGACCGCGTCGAACTCCGCCTGTAGAGCCTCCATCAGTTCCACTGACAGGACGTTTGCCGGTGGGTTTTGAAGCACTAGCCTTAGGACAGGCCCCTGCCTTTCTGCGCCAACCAAGGACCGTTGATTGTCGCATTGAGCATTAAGGAGTTCGGTCACGTCCGCTCCCTCCTGAAAGAGCAGCCAAAAGATTAGCACGGCACAGGGCTGATGACAGCCGTTCTGTCGGCGAGTTCGGGCGCGGCAGGGAAATCGCCATTTGGCCCCCAATGGGACTCTGGAAGCATGCGCGACCCGCTTCGTTTCATAGAGTGTCCGGCCGGATCGGTGATGAATGTTACGGCCCGCTCTAATGTCCGCTTTCCACCCATTACGGACATTAGGATGGCTGCTTCATGTGCTATGCCTAGTTCGAAGCATGGAGGTTGAATGGCTAGTCCGCATGATCGAGCATGGTCCGAGGGCCACAAGGCTGGAAAGCACAATGAGCCACTCAGCGCTTGCCCCTATGGCAGCGGCATGATGCAACAATCCTGGCAGGCCGGATGGCATGCGGGGCAAACGGCGAAGGGGAAGGGTAACTAGCTTCGGGCTTTCCGAGGCCATAAATTTTATGACCGCTTTGGGTGGAAAGCGGACATCGCCATTGCTCCCGACGATAGAACTCATCAGCCCTAGTCGAGCACGAGCACCACGTTGCCGATAGTTGTTCCAGACTCAACGGCTTCATGGGCCTGGACGATCTGGTCGAGCGGGAAGCTATGGGCCACCTTGTGCTCGAAACTGGCGTCGAGCAGCAAAGACTGAACGCGTTCGATGGCGTCCTTTCGGACCTCGGGCGGAAGATCGTAAACGATGAAAAAGGCCACCTCGATGCCGTGCACAAGCCAAGAGATAAGCGGAAGTGGCGCGGTCCAATCGTCCGACCCGTATACAGTGACATGACCATCGTGGCGCAGAATGGCCTCATATTGCGCCGCGTTCGCTGAAAGATTGACTTCGACAATGCGGTCTAGGCCGCGATCATCGGTAAATGCGGCAACAGCGTCGCTAACGTCGTCCTGCCTGTAATTCACGACGGCGTCGGCGCCTGCCGCACTAACGATTTCAGCTTTTGTTGTCGAACTGACGGTCGAAATAACCGTGTAGCCGGCCCGCTTGGCGAGCTGCACGGCATAGTGACCCACTGCCCCTGCTCCGCCTGCGATGAGCATCGTTTCCCCGTCGCGCGAGATAGGCTTCCAATGCACTGCTCTTATCGCCGTCAACAGCGGGATACCGAGACACGCGCCGACTTCGAACGAAACATGCTCGGGTAAGAGTATGGCTTGGGCTTCGGGAACGGTGATAAATTCCGCCGCGGTGCCGAAGGGACGTCGCCACTGTCCGTTCCATATCCAAACCCGCTGACCAATGCGGGAAGAGTCTACACCGGCTCCCACAGCCTCAATTGTGCCGGAGCCGTCACTATGAGGGATTGTCAAATCGAACCCCGCTGCCCTCCTCGAACCGGCCCGAGATTTGACGTCGGAAGGATTGACGCCGGAAGCCTTGACTTGGATTCGAACTTCGCCGGGACCCGGCTCGGGAGTTGGCAAATCGCCAATAAGCAAAACGTCCCGTGCAGCTCCGTGTTCTTTGTAAAAGGCTGCGCGCATATCCAAGCTCCCTCTGATAAAAGACACTCCGCGCTTTGGCGGACTTCGCCGGATGACGAAAGGATCGGCTGGGACCGTCCTGGTATCGGCCATGCGACGAATTCAAACACTCCGCTAATGGCAGCTTTGGTCGATTCCGGTCATTTGCGAATTCAGCGCTTGCGTGGCTTTACATCCTGCGGCGGTGGCCTGCGGCGTGAGCTTGCCGGCCGCCGGTTCGGCGTTTCATCCGGCTGCTGGTGATGAGGGTGTAGTCGAGGAATTACCCTGGTGCTGTAGATACGGGCTCAGCGCGCACGACGGGCGACGAAGCGGGCGTCGATGGCGTACTTCCCACCGCCGCGGGCGAAGAAGTAGAAACCGAGGAACACCAGGACCAGCGCCGGCCACCAGCCGTCGAAGGTTTGGCTCCAATGCACCATCCATACCGCGACGAGGAACTGGAGGGCGGTGATCAGGCCGAGGGGCCTGACGAACAGGCCGAGGATGAAGCCGATCCCGGCGGCGACCTGCCAGAAGATGGCGAAGGGGGCGAGGATGTCCGGGCGCCAGAAGCCGAACTGGGCCATGAAGGCCTCGAACTCGTCCATCCGGGCAGTGCTCAGCACATTGTCGTGGCTCTGGTAGAGCAGGAACAGGCCGGTGACGGCGCGCAGGGCGAACAGCGCCAGATCCTCATGGCGCGCGGCGCCGTCGAACTGCAGTTTGTGGACCAAGGATGCCATGGCCGTCGTCCCCCCATTGTGCTGACAGCCGCAGCCTAGCCGGGCGCGGGGGGCCGTCCAGCGCCGTTCGACGGATGCGTCCCGCGCTGCTGCTAACGATCGGTGGCGCGCTTCCTGCCGGCCGGTTTCCAGTGCTGCTGCCGAAGCCCCCGCGCGTCGAGCCAGTCGATCAGGCGGTAGGCCCATGGGGCCCGCCGAAGCGCCAGGCCGGGGAGCGAAAGCGGGTCGAAGCCGGTCCACGGGAGGAATGGGCTGCGCCGGCGGTAGGCCCAGATCTCGGCGCGAACGGTCGGGCGGCTCGACAGGCCGCGGGCGTGGAAGCCGTAGGTGTCGGCGACGACCAGCGTATTGGCGGGAACGGCGAAGCGGACCGGCTCCGGCAACCCCAGCGCGGCGAGCTCTTCGGGCGAAATCCGCAGCGAGCCGCGCTGCGACAGGCGGTCGCCACCGGCGGCGATGGTCTCGCTCTTGCGCTGCTCCCATTGCAGCCGTTCCGGAGTCAGGCGGTGCGAGCCCGGCACGTAGATCAGCGGCGCCTCATCCTCGGCGACGTCGGTCAGGAACAGCCAGGCCTTGAGCGACGGGTGGAAGGCGTCCGAATGGAGCTCGACCTGCGGATCCGGCGGGCCGTCGAGCCCGGTGACGATCGACTGGAGATAATAGACCGGCTCGCCGCCGGTGCTGGCGACATAGCGCATCAGCGCCCGCCAGCGGGGCATGGCCAGCAGCCCGGCCAGCTCGGGCGACCGGTCGAGCAGGGCAGCGTCGATCGGCACGCGGCGGGTGACGGTATCGCCCTGGCGGTGCTCGCGGCCGTCCCATTCGCTGTTCAGCAAGAAGTCGCGCAGGCGCTCGAACCGATCGGTGGGCAGGAAACCGGGGAGACGGACGAAGCCGTCGCGATCGAACGCTGCGCGGTCGGCTGGACCGAGGTGGCGGGCCAGCTTGCCTCGCCGCCGCCAGGCGAGGCGGTGGGCGGCGCGCAGGCGCGCGGCATGAAGGCCGCGGCGATTGAGCGCCTCGGATCCGAGGATGGGATTATCGACGAAGCTCTTGGCGCCGGTGGCCAGCTGGACCAGCCACCAGGGGGCGCGCCACCATCCGGGGACCTTGCCGGCCATCTTGCGGAAGGTCAGCGCACCCTGGGCCCGCCATAGGGCAGCGGCGGCGGCGGGCGCCGGTCGCGGCGCGGCAGCTGCGCCTGATAGGCGACCCCGCAATGCGCACGCAATAGGGATAGCCCGGGTTGGCCGGCTCGCCGCAGAAGTGGAAGTCGGGCTCGCCCGGATGGCCCATCGGCCAGCGGCAGACGCGGTCATTGAGGTCGAGCAGCGAGGTCTTGTCGGCGACATCGGCCGAAGGCTTGGCCGGGACCAGGCGGCGCGGCGGCGCGGGCGGGATCGGCGCCTGGGTGTCGCCCGGACCCTGGCGGATGAAGCCGCCCGGACCGACCGAGCGATACTGCATCTCCTTGGGTCGAGCTGGCGGCGGCAGGCCGGGGCGGCGCCGGCGGGCGCGGCAGCTGCGGCGCATCGGCCGCCGGCTCGCGCGGAGCGGCGGCGGCCGGCGCGGCCTTCGGCGCGGCGGCGGGCTTGGCCGCCTGGGGGCAGCGCCGGCGCTGGCGCAGTGGCCTTCTTTTCCTTCTCCTCGCCCGGCTTCACCGGCGAAGGGCGCGATTCGAGGCCGAGCCGATGGGCCTTGCCGATCACCGCATTGCGGCTGACACCGCCAAGCTCCTCGGCGATCTGGCTGGCGGTGGAACCCTTGGTCCACATCGCCTTGAGGCGCTCGATGCGCTCTTCGGTCCAGCTCATGAAATTGAATACTCCGTAACATGTTGCGTGCCCCGGTTGTGCAAGCGCGCGGCTGCCGATAGGCGATTGTCGCGTGAACGACCAGACTCCCTCTTGGGTTCGAAGCGAACCCGGCAAGCCGAGCCTTGAAGGCGTCAATTGGGGCGGCCTGAAGACCCTCTATATCAAGGAGGTGCGCCGCTTCTTCAAGGTGCAGATGCAAACCGTCTGGGCACCGGCGGTCACCACCCTGCTTTACCTGGTCATTTTCACCGTCGCGATGGGGCGCGAGGGCAGGACGGTGCTGGGCGTTCCCTTCGCCGATTTCCTCGCGCCCGGCCTGATCGTCATGGCGATGATCAACAACAGCTTCCAGAACGCCAGCTTCTCCCTGCTGGTCGGCAAGATGCAGGGGACGATCGTCGATTATCTGATGCCGCCCCTGTCGACCGGCGAGCTGATCGCCGGGCTGATCGGCGGCGCCGTCACCCGCGCCTTCCTGGTCGGGTTCGCGGTGTGGCTGATCATGCTGTTCTGGCCGGGGGTGAATGTCACCATCCATCACCCGCTGTCGGTGCTCTGGTTCGGGCTGATGGGCTCGCTGATGCTGGGCTTCATCGGCCTGCTGACCTCGCTGTGGGCCGACAAGTTCGACCATGCCGCCGCGATCAGCAATTTCTTCGTCACATCCGCTGACCCTGCTCAGCGGCACCTTCTATTCGGTCGAGCAACTGTCGCCCACGTTCCGCGCGATCAGCCACGCCAACCCCTTCTTCTATGTCATCTCAGGCTTCCGCCACGGCTTCCTGAGCGAGGCCGATTCGCCCGATCTACGCTGGCGGAATCGCGCTGCTGGCGTTGAACATCGCCCTGTTCGCGATCTGCTATGCCCTGCTGAACAGCGGCTGGAAGATCAAAAACTAGCAGGCTCGGCAAACCTGGTCGTCAACTTCAGGCGTAAGTAACGCACGGGCTGGTCGCGCCCTTTCCGTTCGGGCCCCATTTGCGAAAGCCAGAGCTGTCCACGTGGAAGCGCCGGCCGGTGTAGAAGCCGAGCCCCGCATCGTAAGCCTGCCCGTCCTGAGCATGGGCGGCGCAGACGGAACGGATCATGTCGGCACGCTCGACGGCATCGTTCGCGGGCGTCAGGTCGAGCGCGAAAAATTGGCGATGCGCGCTCTTGGGCGCACCGTCCGAACAGGCATTGAGCTTTTCATTGCGGTAAGCGGAGAGGGTTTCGACCTCGCCGACAGCAGGAACGACCTCGTCGCGCACGAACTTGAGCGTCTTGATGATGCGTTCCCACTTGTCCGCCGGCGGCACCTCGAACGGCTCGGCTCCGCACGTGCGCCATGAGGAAGAGGTGCGGGTCAGCTGCCACATCGGGACGACCGATTCCACACCCTCGGCGGCCAGATAGTCGCGGAAGGCGACGAGCCCGGCCCGGTTCGCCGGCGAGCGCGTGAGCCAGCTTTGGAAGTCCGTGGCCGTCTGGCCCGGAGCCAGGCCGGAACCATGCTCGTGCGCGTGGGCACTATCGAGTCCGAACTCCGGCTCCGGCGCTGTCCTTGGCACCTCGGGCAGGGCGACGACCGCGGGCCTGACTTCAACCGAATCCATCGGCAGGCCGAGGCTGGCTGCAGGCACGAGCGATAGCATGGCCGCGACTGCGGCAGCGCGAAGAAATGTAAGCATTTCAACGAGATAGTGATGATTTGCCGAGCTTCAAGACCAAGCGCCAGCGCTATTCGAACCTAGCGCCATGGCGCTCAATCGGTCGAAAACTATCCGTCGACTGCAAGCTTTGGCCGTGAAACCGCGAATTGGCTCGCAAATGTCGTCAGCGAGACCGATTCAAGGCGGTTAGCTCGCGATGAAATTTTGCCGCCCATCGCGGAACAAAGCTGAACGCCAAACAACATCCAATCTTTCCAACAAGTTGAATTGTTAAGGTCTGTGAACCGCGGATAACGAAGGCGTTCAGCCTCGTCTCAACGCATCCGGCGCAGAACTCCTTCATCAACCGCTCGAAGGAGAGCACGATGCGTAAGTTTGTGATTGCCGCGGCACTGGCCGCTTCCACCCTCACCGTAGCGGCGCCCGCCGCTGCCCAATATTATCCGCAGCCGCAGGGCAATGCCTATGGCTACAATAACTACGGCCAGGTTCGCCGCCTGCAGGCGCGGGTCGACTTGCTGCAGCGACAGATCCGTCATCTCGACAGCCGCAACATCCTGAGTGAGCGCGAGGCCGCCCGGCTTCGCAATGACTCCCGCGAGATCGAACAGCGTCTTCGCCATGCGGCTCGCAATGGCCTCAATCCGCAGGAAGGCTATGGCATCGAGCGCCGTATCCAGCGCCTCGAGGTTCGCATCCAGCGCGAGGCCCGCGACGACAACCGCTACAATAACTACGGCGGTAGCGACGGCTGGAGCGACCGGGATCGCGACGGCCGCAACGATCGCTACGAGGACGATCGCGGCCGCGACCGCGACTAGGCTTTTGAGCCCACGGGCTCGGGTAAGGCGTAAGGAAGGGGCGGCCCCGTGTTTATGGGTCGCCCCTTTCGTTTGATTGGCGTCCTGATTATAGGCTGGCGAAGGCGGTTCGGACGAACCGCCTTTTGCCTTTTAGAACCGCCGAAGAGGGAGCCCCCATGGCCATTACGCCACTTATGCCCGTTTACCCGCGTTCGCCCGTGCGGCCGGTGAGGGGCGAGGGGGTCTATCTCTATGGCGAGCAGGGCGAGAAATATCTGGATTTCGCCGCCGGGATCGCCGTCAACCTCCTAGGCCATGGCCATCCGCATCTGACCAAGGCGCTGCAGGAGCAGGCGGCAACGCTGATCCATGTCTCCAACCTCTACGGATCACCCCAGGGCGAAGCCTTCGCCCAGCGGCTGGTCGACCTGACCTTTGCCGATACGGTGTTCTTCACAAATTCCGGTGTGGAAGCGATCGAATGCGCGATCAAGACCGCTCGCCGGTACCATTATGCCAAGGGAAATCCGCACAAGAATACGCTGATTACCTTCTCCAACGCGTTCCACGGCCGGTCGATGGGCACGATCAGCGCGACCGACCAAACCAAGATGATCGAGGGCTTCGCCCCGTTGCTTCCCGGTTTCAAGGTCGTCGCTTTCGACAATCTGGAAGCGGCCCTAGGGGCAATCGACGAGAGCACCGCCGGCTTCCTGATCGAGCCGATCCAAGGCGAGGGCGGCATCCGTCCGGCATCGAAGGAATTCATCGCCGGCCTGCGCAAGGCGTGCGACGAGAATGACCTGATGCTCATCTTCGACGAGGTGCAATGCGGCGTTGCCCGGACCGGCTATCTCTATGCCTATGAATATTATGGCGTGGCCCCCGACATCATGGCCTCCGCCAAGGGAATCGGCGGCGGCTTCCCGCTCGGTGCCTGCCTCGCCACCGAAAAGGCGGCGGCCGGAATGGTGATCGGCACGCACGGCTCGACCTATGGCGGCAACCCGTTCGCCATGGCCGCGGGCCAGGCAGTGTTCGACATCGTCGCCAACGATCAATTCCTGACTCATGTCCGCACCATGGGCGAGCGGCTGCGCTCCGCGCTCGAGCAGATGATCCCGAACCACGACCATCTGTTCGACAGCGTGCGCGGGCTGGGCCTGATGCTGGGCGTCAAGATGAAAACCGACAGCCGGGCGTTCGTCGCCTATCTTCGCACCAAGGGCATCCTGACGGTCGCGGCCGGCGACAATGTCGTCCGCGTGCTGCCGCCGCTGACCATCGACGAAAGCCATATCGCGGAATTCGTCGAGGGGCTGTCGGCCGCCGCCGCCGACTACGACGTTCCCGAAGCGGCATGACCATCCGCCACTTCCTCAATCTCTCGGATGCGGGCGGCGAGGCGATTGCCGCAATTCTGGGCGAAGGGATGGAGAGGAAGCAGCGACGGGCCGGCTGGCTCAAGGGCAGGCCCGACGAGGACCGGCCGCTCGACGGGGCGGTGCTGGCGATGATCTTCGAGAAAAGCTCGACGCGCACCCGGGTCAGCTTCGACCTGGCCATGCGCCAGCTGGGCGGATCGGCCGTCATCCTGGAAAGCACCTCGTCGCAGCTCGGCCGCGGCGAAACCATCGCCGACACGGCGCGGGTGCTGTCGCGTTTCGCCGATGCCATCATGATCCGCACCGATCATCACACGAAGGCCGAGGAACTGGCGCAATATGCAACGGTGCCGGTGATCAACGGGCTGACCGACCTGGCTCATCCCTGCCAGCTGCTGGCGGACATGCAGACGGTGATCGAGAAAAAATCGAAGCTGGCCGGGTCGCGCTGGGCCTGGCTGGGCGACGGCAACAATGTCTGCAATTCGCTGATCGAGGCGGCATCGCTTGATGCACTTCGACCTCGCGGTAGCCTGTCCCAACGGGTACGAGCCGGACATGGTCGTTTCATCTTCAGCCGTGGCGCGCGGCGGGCGGATCGGCTTCACCCAGGATCCGGGCGAGGCGATCAGCGGCGCGGAAGTCGTCGTCACCGACACCTGGGTGTCGATGGGCCAGGAGCATGACGAATATCGGATGGAGGCGTTCGCGCCCTATAAGGTTGATGAGGCGATGATGGCCCGCGCCGCGCCGGAGGCCGTCTTCCTCCACTGCCTGCCGGCCCATCGCGGCGAGGAAGTCACCGACGCGGTCATCGACGGGCCGCAGTCGGCAGTGTGGGACGAAGCCGAAAATCGCCTGCATGCCCAAAAGGCACTGCTGATGTGGTGCCTGGGGAGAATCTAAAAACTCCCCTCCCGCCAAGGGAGGGGAGATGGTTGCGCTTTCCGCATCCCACGCCCATTTGGCCCCCAATGAGCTCCATTTCCCTTCAGAACGACGTCGCGCTGGGCGTCACCGTGCCCTCGCGACACGCCCGCGGGCGCGCGGCGCGCATCGGCCCGACGCTGGATGCTATCCTCGCCAATCACGCCTATCCGCCGGTAATCGAGAATTTGCTCGCCGAGGCATTGGTGCTGACCGCGCTGCTTGGATCGTTGCTCAAGGACCCCGGCGGACAGCTGACCATCCAGGCGCAGACGGAAAACGGCATCGTCGACCTGCTGGTATGCGATTATCTGGGCGGCGAGTTGCGCGGCTATGTCCGCCACGATCCGGGGCGGCTGGCCGAGGCCGGGCCCAATCCGACGCTGTTCCGCCTGTTCGGCAAGGGCTACCTGGCGATCACCTTCGACCAGCCGGCGACCAAGGAGCGCTACCAGGGCATTGTGCCGTTGGAAGGCGACGGTTTGGCAGAGGCGGCGCAAAGCTATTTCGCGCAGTCCGAACAAATTCCGTCGATCGTCCGCCTTTCGGCACGCAAAGGCGAAGCCGGGTGGGTCGCCGGCGGCCTGATGTTCCAGCATTTGCCCGAAGGCGAGGAGGGCCGCGACCGGCTGCACACGCGGCTCGACCATCCCGACTGGCCGCATGTGGCGACAATGGTCGGTTCGGTCACCGCCGAAGAGCTGACCGATGCGGAGCTGCCGATCGACGACCTGGTGTGGCGCCTGCTGCATGACGAGGAGGAAGTGCGCACGCTTGGTCCGGTGGCGCTGAGCAAGGGCTGTCGCTGCAGTCCCGACTATATCGCCTCGGTCATCGCCCGCTTTCCACCGGACGAGCGCGCGGCAATGGTCGGCGACGACGGGATGATCCGGGTCGATTGCGCTTTTTGCGCGACAAGCTTTCCGATCGAGGCGCAGGCTGCATAGTCGGTTACTTTGCGTTAAGATGAGCTTTTTAAACGGTGAGTCGTGACTTGGACTTGGCAAATCGGCCTTCTCGGCCTGATCACGGTTGGAGCCGGAGCCTTTGCTGCGGCCTCGATACCGCGCGCGCTGGGGCCGGCGACGGGCGGGCTGTGGGAAGTCAGCCGCAGCGCGACCGGCCATAATCCGACCCGCATCTGCGTCGCAACGCCCGACATGCTGGCGCAGTTCGAGCACCGCCAGCAGCGCTGCGCACGCACCGTGGTCAGCGACAGCGGCTCGGAGACGGTGATCAGCTACAATTGCCCGGGGGGCGGCTTCGGCCAGTCGAAGATGACGCTGATCACGCCGCGGACGCTGCGGATCGACACGCAGGGCATCTCCGACAATCTGCCGTTCCATTATCAGCTTCACGCGCGCCGCATCGGAAGCTGTTAAGCCGGCTTTAACCATGTCCGGTTTATTGATGGCGATGTGCCCTTCTTCGGCACGCTTTCCTCCCTGTCGGGCCCAGGCCCGCACCTGGGCCGCTCGACTGGGCGGCCCTATTTTTTTGCCCGCGGCACCACTAGATGGCGCGTGACATGGACATTGATAGTAAGAGATCAGCGGTTGTCCTGCTGTCGGGCGGGCTGGATTCAATGGTCTGCGCGGCCCTCGCGCGCGAGGCGGGATTTTCGGTCCTTGCGCTGACCATCGACTATCAGCAGCGTCACCGGGTCGAGCTCGAAGCCGCCAAACGGATCGCGGCGGAGCTGGCGGACCGACACATCATCGTGCCGCTCGACCTGACCGCCTTCGGCGGCTCGGCGCTGACCAGCGACCTTGCCGTTCCGAAGGAGGGAGCCGGGGCCAATGGACAGGGTGGGATCCCGGTCACCTATGTGCCGGCGCGCAACACGGTGTTCCTCAGCCTGGCGCTGGCCTGGGCCGAGGCAGCGGGCGCTCGCCACCTGTTCGTCGGGGTGAACGCCGTCGACTATTCCGGCTATCCAGATTGCCGGCCGGAGTTCATCTCCGCGTTCGAAGCGCTCGCCAACAAAGCGACCAAGGCCGGGGTCGAGGGCTGCCCCTTCACTCTTCACGCGCCGCTGCAGCAGATGAGCAAAGCGGATATCGCGCGGGAGGCGGTGCGGCTCGGCCTCGATGCCGGGCTCAGCCACAGTTGCTACGACCCGGCGCCCGATGGAGCGGCGTGCGGCCTGTGCGATGCCTGCCGCCTGCGGGCGAGGGGTTTCGAGGAAGCGGGCCTACAGGATCCGACCCGCTACGTGCCAAGGCAAGCGGGCGCATGACCTACGCGGTCAAAGAGGCATTCCTGACGCTGCAGGGCGAAGGCGTGCAGGCTGGCAGCCGGGCGGTGTTCCTGCGTTTTGCCGGATGCAACCTGTGGAGCGGCCGCGAACAGGACCGGGCGGCCGCGCAATGCAACTTCTGCGATACAGACTTCGTCGGCACGGACGGGCCGGGCGGCGGCAAGTTCGCCGATGCGGTAGCATTGTCCGCTCACGTCGAAGCTTTGTGGGGCGAGCAAGAGGAACGCCGGCTGGTCGTGATCACCGGCGGCGAGCCGATGCTGCAGCTCGACCAGGACCTGATCGATGCGCTGCACGCGCGTGGCTTTCGAGTGGCGGTGGAAAGCAACGGGACCTTGCCCGCGACACCGGGCATCGACTGGCTGTGCATCAGCCCCAAGGCGGGGACGAATCTGGTGCAGCGGTCCGGCGACGAACTGAAACTGGTCTGGCCGCAGACGGGTATCGATCCGGCCGAGCTGGAGCAGTGGGACTTCCGCCATTTCCTGGTCCAGCCGATGGACTGTCCCGACCGGAAGAAATCCTACGACGCGGCGATCGCGCTGGCGATGGAGCGGCCGAAATGGCGGCTGACGCTCCAGGCGCACAAGGTGGTCGGGCTCAGATAGAAAAGGGGCCGCTCGGCAAGACCGGCGGCCCCAATTATAGCAAAGGCCGTGATGACGGCCTCTGTGCGCCTGATTACTGGGCGTTCGTCTCGGTCGCATTGACGTCGACGGCCACGTTGGCGTCGGTCGTGTTGACGTCCGTCGTCATGTTGGCATCCATCGCGGTCGAAGCGTCGATCGCGGTGGTGTCATTGGCGACGATGTTCTCAGTGGTGAGGGTCTCGTCGACATTCATCGTATTCTCAGCCGCTTCGTTGCTGCTGCAAGCCGAAAGCGCCAGGGCCGCACCAGCGACCAGGATCAGAGCACGCATTCAAAAACTCCCTTGATTATAGATCTGCTTCGGCGGCTGCCCCGCTCCGCAAATCGCGGCGAACAATAGTCGGGAGGATGGGGCGCCTCAAGCGGCTTGTGATATATTGGATAAGCTATTGAGAAATGCAGGAAAACTTCGTTCTAGTGCCTGATCCAGCCGCGTTATTGAAGGTTCCGCGCCGAGCATTTGCAGGCTGGTCACGCCATATTCAGAGATGCCGCACGGCACGATTCCGCCGAAGTGGGAGAGGTCCGGTGAGACGTTGATGGCGAAGCCGTGCATCGTCACCCAGCGACGGACGCGAACGCCGATTGCGCCGATCTTCGCCTCGCTCGGACCATCGCCGGTCCAGATGCCGATCCGGCCGGGCTCGCGCCGGGCCGATACGCCAAGCTCGGCCAGCGCGGCGATCATCCAGCCTTCGAGCGCATGGACGAAGCAGCGGATGTCCTTGCCCCGCCGTTCGAGGTCGAGCACCAGATAGCCGACACGCTGGCCGGGGCCGTGATAGGTATAACGGCCGCCGCGGCCGGCCTCGAATACCGGAAAGCCACGCGGATTGGTGAGCTCGGCGGGATCGGCGCTGGTTCCGGCGGTGAACAACGGCGGGTGCTCGAGCAGCCAGACCAGCTCGTCCGCCTGGCCGGCGCGAACCGCGGCGGCGCGGGTCTCCATTTCGGCCAGTGCGTCGCCGTAGGGCACCAGCCCCTCGCTGACCCGCCATTCGATCTTGCCGCTCATCGGCCGCGACATGGTCCCGCACGCCGCGCGAGGCAAGGGCGATTGCCAGCGGCGGCCCGGCTCCGCATAAGGGCGCGGCTATTGCAAGAGGGGGTGCGAGATGAGTTCTTTGTCGATCGGCAGAGCGTGGGACGAAGCAAAGGCCGCGCTCCGGGCCAACCGCAAGCTGATCGTCCCGGTTGCGCTGGGACTGGTCCTGCTCCCCGCGGTGATCGTATCGATGGTCGAGCCGCGCGTTGCTCCGGGAGACCAGCCGCCGCCCGGCGCGTGGATGCTCGTCGCGCTGGCGATGGTGATCGTCATGCTGATCGGCGAGCTGGCGATCGTGCTGCTGGTCAACGGCTTTCGAGGCAGCGTTGGCGAGGCGTTGGGCAAGGCCGCGCGGCGAACTCCGACGTTCATCCTTGCTGCATTATGCTTCCTGCTGCCGGTCGTGCTGGTCTTCTCGATCCTGCTCGGCGTGGCCGGAGCCGGGACGACGGAATCCGGCACGATCGACTGGACCAATTTCGGCACGGCCGGCTGGCTGATCCTGCTCGCCTGCACGCTGGCGCTGATTTATTTCTCGGTCCGGCTGCTTCCGCTCCTCGCGGTAGTCGCCAGCGAGGCGGTTGGCCCGATCGCTGCGCTCAAGCGCAGCTTTGCCCTGACCTCCGGCCATTTCTGGCGCCTGTTGGCGTTCCTGGTGATGCTTGTGCTGGCGTTTGCCGTGGCGGCGATCACGGTTGGCGCGGTGGTCGGGGCAAGCGTCACGTTGGCACTTGGCGATCCCGAGCCATGGTCCTTGCAGCTGCTGCTGATCTCTCTTGCCGGCGGGCTGGTTCAGGCCGGCTTCGTCATGGTCTACACGGCGATGCTTGCGCGCATTTACTCGCAGCTCGCCGCGCCGATCGCGACGGTGCCGGAGGTTGCGCGGCAGGATCAATAGTTCCGTTTGGCCGAGGATCTGCCGAGCCTGAAATCACTTCCACTTCGCAAGCGGCGGCAGGCTCATCAGGATCGCGTCGATGTTGCCGCCGGTCTTCAAGCCGAACAGGGTGCCGCGGTCATAGAGCAGATTGAACTCGACGTAGCGGCCGCGAAACTCCAGCAAAGTCTCGACGTCCTCGTCGGTGAAGGGTGTTTCCATCCGTTTGCGGACGATCTTCGGAAAAATGTCGAGGAAGGCTTCGCCGACGTCGCGGGTGAACGCGAAATGCTCGTCGAAATGGCCCTCCAGCCGGTCGTAGAAAATGCCGCCGACCCCTCGCGCAAGGCCACGGTGCGGAAGCCAGAAATATTCCTCGGCCCATTTCGAGAAGCGCGGGTAGAAGGTCGGATCGTGGGCCGCGCAGGCGGCGCGAAATCGCGCGTGGAAGGCGTCGGTGTCCTCCTGGTTGGGAATCGCCGGATTGAGGTCGGCGCCGCCGCCGAACCAGCGCCGGGTGGTGGTCAGGAAGCGCGTGTTCATGTGGACCGCCGGCACGTGCGGATTGGCCATGTGCGCGACCAGGCTGATGCCGGTGGCGAAGAAAGTCGGATCCTCTTCGGCGCCGGGGATTTGCGCGGCGAATTCCTTGGAGAATTGGCCGCCGACGGTCGAGACGTTGACGCCGACCTTGTCGAACACGGCGCCTGCCATTTGGCCGCGCACGCCGCCACCGCCGGGCGTGCCGTCCTCGTCAGTACGCTCCCAAGGAATGAATTCGAACCGCGCTTCGCTGCCCGCTTCGCGCTCGATCGCCTCAAACTCGTCGCATATGCGCGTGCGCAGTGCCTCGAACCAGTCGCGGGCGGATTGCTGTTGGTCGTCGAGCGGAAGCATGGCGCGCCCATAGCCGGGCCGGCAGCTTTCATCTAGAAGGTGTCATTGTCCATGGCGCGGAGGGGCAGCCATGTTGATTGCGATTTTGATTCCGCTCGCGCTTGCCAGCCTGCTGTTCACGGTAGTTTTTCTTCGATCGGCGATGGCCAGGCGAGACTCGCCGACCATCGAGGGGATGCTGCTCGGGGCGGTCACAAATTTTTTCGACACGTTGGGGATCGGTTCCTTCGCGCCGACCATGTCATGGTTCAAATTCCGCAAGCTGGTGCCCGACCGGCTGATTCCAGCAACCTTGCTCGTCGGTCATTCGCTGCCGTCGATACTGCAGGCCTTCATCTTCCTGATCCTGCTCGGAATCCTCGTCGATCCGGTCCTGATCGTCGGCTGCGCAGTTGCGCTGATGCTGGGCGGCCTCGCCGGTGCGCCAATGGTGGCCAAGGCCAAGGTGTGGTTGATTCAGCTGGCCGTGGCGGTGGCGCTGCTGATCGCGGCGGTGCTCTACACGATGACCAACCTGCAGCTGTTCCCGGCCGGCGGAACGGCTTCGAGCCTGCCGCTCGAACTGACGGCCGCCGCGATCGCCGCCAGTTTCATTTTCGGCGTGCTGCTCAATTTCGGAATCGGCCATTATGCGCCGTTCCTTGTCATGCTCAGCCTGATGGGCCTCGACCCGAGACTTGCGTTCCCAATCATGGCAACCGGGGGAGCAGTGACCATCGCCGGAGCGGGCACTCGCCATGTGCTGATCGGCCACCTCGACTTCAAAATTGCCCTCGGCATCGCGATGGGCGGCATCCCGGCCGTGTTCGTCGCCGCATTCATCGTCAAGGAAATGCCGCTGGAAGTTATGCGCTGGCTGGTGACGGCGGTGGTCCTCTACGCCTCGGCGGTCATGTTCCACGCGGCGCGGGGCGGACGGCGAGCGAGCCGAGAAGAATTGCTCGCGGCGGCCGAAACCGGCTGATCAGCCAGGCAGCCGACCGATTTGCCGAAGCGCTTCGCCGAGGGCGAGCGCGGCGGACGTGGCAAGGTTGAACGAGCGGACTTCGGGCTTGATCGGGATGCGAAGCTTCGCGTCGCTGATGGCCGCGACGTCGGCGGGGACGCCGCCGCTTTCCTTGCCGAACAACAGAATGTCATCGCTGAGGAAATCGAATTCATAAGGCGAGCAATCGCCCTTGGTGGTGAACAGGATCAGCCGGCCCGGCGTTGCTTCGCGAAAGGCGTCGAACGACGACATGCCGGATCACCTCGACATGGTCGATATAGTCCATGGCGGTGCGCCGCACGCGCTTGTCGTCCCACTCGAAGCCCATCGGCTCGATCAGGTCCAGCGGTACGCCGAAGCAGGCGCCGAGCCGCATCACGGCACCGACATTGCCGGCGATTTCGGGCTCAAAAAGGCAAAGCCGCATGTTCCGCCGATAGTCCGCCAACGGTTCGGCTTACAAGAAGGGCAATTTGACCATTTGCAACTTCGGGGGGAGTCGCTATCAGGCCCGCCAACTGCGCCGGCACCGCCGGGGCGGGCTCGTTTTAATGCCGTTCGGCATCGCGCGAAATTTCGGTCTTAAGGGTGAGCATGGCCACGCTGCAAGAAATCAACGCCGCACATGTGGAGGAGGATCATAGCCTTCGCCGCCGCGACTTCATCAACATCGCCGCCGTCAGTTTCGCCGGTATCGGCGCGGTCGCCGTGGCGATCCCGCTGATCAACCAGATGAGCCCGCCGGCCGACGTGCTGGCGCTCGCCTCGACCGAGGTCGATATTTCCAAGATCGCGCCGGGCCAGGCGATCAAGACCAGCTGGCGCAAGCAGCCGGTGTTCGTCCGCAACCTCACCCCAAGGGAAATCGCCGAGGCCAACGCCGTGCCGAAGAGCGAACTGCGCGACCCGCAGACGCTGGCCGAGCGGACCAAGCCGGGCAAGGAGAACTGGCTGATCACGCTGGGCGTTTGCACCCACCTTGGCTGCGTCCCGCTGGGCGTCGCGGCCGGCGAGAACCGCGGCGAGTATGGCGGCTATTTCTGCCCCTGCCACGGGTCGCACTACGACACCGCCGCGCGCATCCGCAAAGGGCCGGCGCCGCTCAACCTCCAGGTGCCGGAATATGACTTCACGTCCGACACCGTCGTGACCATCGGCTAACAGGGAATATCGTCATGAGCTTTGCCTGGGCCAAGCCCTACGAACCCAAGACCGAACTCGGCCGGTGGATGGACGACCGGCTGCCGCTACTACGGCTGACCTACAATGCGGTCGGCGGCGGTTATCCGGTGCCGCGCAACCTTAATTACGGCTGGAACTTCGGCGTCCTCAGCGGCGTGTTCCTGGTGATCCAGATCATCACCGGGATCGTCCTGGCGATGTGGTATTATTCATCGGTCGACGGCGCGTTCAATTCGATCGAGCACATCATGCGCGACGTCAATGGCGGCTGGATGATGCGCTACGCCCACGCCAACGGCGCCAGCTTCTTCTTCATCGTCGTCTACATCCATATTTTCCGCGGCCTCTATTACGGGTCGTACAAGGCGCCGCGCGAGATGGTGTGGATGCTCGGCCTGGTAATCTACCTGCTGATGATGGCCACCGCCTTCATGGGCTATGTCCTTCCCTGGGGGCAGATGAGCTATTGGGGGGCGCAGGTCATCACCGGCTTCTTCTCCGCTTTCCCGCTGGTCGGCGAGCCGATCCGCATCTGGCTGCTCGGCGGCTATGCCCCGGACCAGGCGGCGCTGACCCGGTTCTTCTCGCTTCACTACCTGTTGCCGTTCGTAATTGCCGGCGTGGTCATTCTCCATATCTGGGCGCTGCATATTCCGGGATCATCGAACCCGACCGGCGTCGAGGTGAAGAGCGAAAAGGACACGCTGCCCTTCCATCCCTTCTACACCGCCAAGGACGGCTGGTTCGCCGGCCTGTTCCTGACGATCTACGCGGCGGTGGTGTTCTTCGCGCCCAACGCGCTGGGGCACCCGGACAATTATATCCCGGCCAACCCGCTGGCGACGCCGGCGCACATCGTTCCCGAATGGTATTTCTGGCCGTTCTACGCGATTCTCCGCGCCTTTACCGTCGACTTCATCATCCCGGCCAAGCTGTGGGGCGTGCTGGCGATGTTCGCCTCGATCCTGCTGCTGTTCTTCCTGCCGTGGCTGGACAAGTCGCCGGTCCGCTCGGCCGCCTACCGGCCGATGTTCAAGCGCATCAACTGGATATTGTGGGCAGATGTGCTGATCCTTGGCTATTGCGGGATGATGCCGGCCGAGCAGCCCTATGTGGCAATCAGCCAGATCGCTTCGGCCTATTATTTCGCGCACTTCCTCATCATCCTGCCGCTTGTCTCCAAGTTCGAGACACCGCTGCCGCTGCCCAATTCCATCTCGGAATTGGTGCTGCACGGCGAGGCCGAGGAAGCGGCACCGATCGGCGTTACGCCGGCGACTGCTCAATAAGGGGGCTTAGGGACCATGGTCCGCAAAATTGGATTTCTAGTCGGGCTGGGGTTTGCCGGCGTCCTGATGATCAGCCTGGTGGTAAACCTGATCGGCTACGTCCAGGCACCGCCGGAGCCGAGCGTCGAGCACGAGTTCCACCGTCACGCGAAGCCGTTGAAGCTGGCATCGGACGGCCTGTTCGGCAAGTTCGACCGACAGCAGCTGCAGCGCGGCTTCCAGGTCTACAAGGAAGTCTGCGCGGCCTGCCACAGCCTGAATCTCGTGTCGTTCCGCGACCTGCATCAGCTGGGCTACAATGAGGCCGAGGTGAAGGCGATCGCCAACCAGTGGGCGATCGAGGTGCCGAGCGTGAACCCGGATACCGGCGAGGCGGCGACCCGCAAGGCGATCCCGTCCGACAGGTTCCCGAACCCCTATCCCAACGAAACCGCCGCGCGCGCGGCGAACAACAACGCGCTGCCGCCCGACCTGTCGCTGATGGCCAAGGCGCGCGAGGGCGGCGCGGCCTACATCTATTCGCTGCTGACCGGTTATGCGAACGCTGCGACCTATCGCAACGAGAAGGGCGAGGCCTTGCCGGCCGCGAACCGGCCGGGCACCGGGCTGCACTTCAACCCCTATTTCGCCAACCTCAACATCGCCATGCCGCCGCCGATCGCCAGCGACGGACAGGTGACCTATGCGGACGGCACGCCGCCGACGGTCGACCAGATGTCGAAGGACGTTTCGGCGTTCCTGCTGTGGACCGCCGAGCCCAACCTGCAAAGCCGCCACAAGAGCGGTTGGGCGGTGCTGATCTTCCTGATCATCGCCACGACGCTCGGTTATCTCAGCTATCGCAACATCTGGGCCGAGGCGAAGCGCAAGGTGGTTCCAAAGGGCGCCCTCGATCCAGAAAATGTGGTCAAGCGGACACGCGCCAGCAAGAAGGCCGGTATCGCCAAGTAATTGGTCATTGCGTACACCGGGTCTGGCTGGCCGGAGAATGGCTTGCGCGAAGCAATTCAGGGGCACCATCCCGAATTGCTTCGCCGCGTTCCGCTCCTTGAAATGACGGCGGAGTGCCCATGACCGATCACGCTGACCTCAAGGCCCTCGTCCGCACCATTGCGAATTTTCCCAAGCCGGGTGTTCAGTTCCGCGACGTCACGACATTGCTGCTCAACCGGGTGGGCCTGTGCCGCGCGGTCGAAGCGCTTGCCGAGACGGTGGATGGACCAGTCGACCTGGTCGCGGCGATCGAGGCGCGCGGCTTCGCGATCGGTGGCGCGCTGGCCGTAAAACTGGGCGCGGGGCTGCTGCTGATCCGCAAGGACGGCAAGCTGCCCGGCGCGACCATCGCCGAGGATTATGCGCTGGAATATGGCACCGACCGCCTGGCGATGCACGTCGACGCCTGCGCGCCGGGCGCTCGAGTGCTGATCGTGGACGACTTGCTGGCGACCGGAGGCACGGCGCTTGCCGCGGCGCGGCTGGTGAAAAGGGCAGGGGGCCAGCTGATCGGTGCCCGGTTCATCATCGACCTGCCCGAACTGGGCGGAGCCCAGGCGCTGGCCGACGCCGGGATCGACGCCGCCAGCCTGTTTGCCTTCGAGGGGCATTGAGTTGGCGAGGCATCATAACGCGGGTATAACGGTTCAGAGCGCCGTTCAACTGGTTGAGTTCAAAGGGCGATCATAACTTCGAGTGTCGGAGAAGTGTTATGTCTGCGTTTCGGATTCGTACCGCCGCCCTGACGGTGGCGGCTTCAATTGGCCTTTCTGCGTGCATGAGCCCCTATGGCAGCGGCGTTTCGCTCGGCTACGGCAATGGATATGGCGGCTACGGCAGGCTATGGCTACCCGGCCTATGCCTCCGGCTATGGCTCCGGCTACGGTTACGACCCTTACTGGGGCTGGCATGACGGCTATTATTATCCGGGCAGCGGATACTATGTGTACGACCGTTACCGGCGTGCCTATCCGTGGGACCGTTACCAGGATTACTGGGAAGATCGCCGCGAACGGGCGTTGAGCAGCAGCGAATTCCGTCGCCTGATGGAAGAGCAGCGGGTCCAGGCCGACCAGCAGAACTGGAGCGGGTTCGACAAGGCTCCGTCGCAGGTCCAGCGGGTCCGGCAGAGCGACAGCCGTTCCACCCGCGTCGAGCGCAGCAATCGCTCCTCGCGCACCGATCGCTCCTCGCGCACCGATCGGACTGACCGGAGCTCGACCCGGTCGAGCCGCAGCAGCAGCGAGCGGCAGAGCGCCTCGGACTTCCGGCGCTCGCAGGAAGCCAACAGGAACGACTAATCGCTTGGCGGCGGCCCTTGCGGCCGCCGCCGCATGAGCACGATCGAGGTGAACTTCATCACCTCGACATCATCCTGATTGGTCACCCGGTTGTCCGACCGGACGCTGCCGATTTCCGGCTTGGAGCGTGACGGGCGAGTCTCCACGACCTTACCCGTCACCGTCAGCCGGTCGCCGGGATAGACCGGCTTCAGCCAGCGCAGTTCGTCCACTCCCGGCGAGCCCAGGCCCGCCTGCTCAGTCTCGACGACATGGCGGGCGATGACCGCCATGGTCATGGCGCAGGTGTGCCAGCCGGACGCCGCGAGGCGGCCGAAATGGGTCTTGGCCGCAGCTTCATCGCTCAGGTGAAACGGCTGGGGGTCATATTTGCGCGCGAATTCCAGCACTTCTTCGCGCGTCACGTCATAATGGCCGAAGACGGTTTCGTCGCCGACGTGCAAATCGTCGAAGTAGATCATCCGCCTTCATTGCCGCTTTCAGCGCGGCAAGGAAAGTGGCAAAATGAAACCGGCCTGCCGCTTAGGGCAGGCCGGCTTCACATCCCCGCTCTCTAGAACTTATACCCGACGCGAAGGCCGATGGTCCGCGGCCGGGTGATCGTCGTATAGATTTTCCCGCCACTCGCGGTCAGCCCGTCGGGATCGCCGCAGACGGTTTCGAGACATTGGACGCCCCTGGTGACCTGGCCGCGAACATCGAACAGGTTCTTGACGTACAAATCGAGCGCCCAGGGCCCTTTCTCTAGGCCCGCCGATGTGTCGACCAGCCAATAGGAGTTGAGATTGCCCATGATGGCATTTTCAATGTCGCGAAGATCGACGCGCCGCTTGCCTTCATGGGCCACGCTGCCCTGTACGTGGGACTTGATGTCGCTGGTCAGATTCCACTCGTAGCGGATGCGGCTGTTCATCTTGAACTTGGCGGTGACTGGCAGGCGAGTGCCCTCGTCGGCGAGCTTGGCGTTGATCTCCAGATCGTCGTCCCCAACAACTCCGCTGTCGTCCAGATCCACATTGACGGTGCAATCGAAGTCCGGGACTGCGATCGAGCAGAAATCGTTGCGGATCTCCGCATCATTGTAGCTTGCCCCGGTGCTCCAGGTAAGGCCAGGGGACAGCCGCAGGAAGAGATCGGCCTCGATGCCACGGATGCGGGCGTCACCCGCGTTGCGGACCTCGGTGAGGCCGTTTTCTCCGAGGAATGACAGCTGAATGTCCTTCCAGTCCTCCTGGTAGATCGCGACGTTGAAGTGGGATCCGCTGCCGAAGCTGATCTTTGCACCCGCTTCATAGTTGATCAGGAAATCCGGATCATAGGGTGGCAGCGTACCGCGGCGGTTGACGCCGCCGGGCCGGAAGCCCTTCGACCATGTGGCGTAGAACAACAGGTCGTCATTTGGCTTCCACGTCGCGTTCAGGCGGTGGACGAAACCGCTGTCCTTGGTGACCTTGTCGACGTTGTTGCATGGAGCGCCGTCCACAGTTGATGGGCCGAAAAGGGCGCAATTGTAATTGTCGTTGCCACTGTAGCCGAAGCCATCATCCTCGAACGAATTGAAGCCGAAAAAGCCCTCAAGCGAGTTCTTATATTTATAGTAGCGGCCACCACCCGTAAGGGTGAGTTCGGGCGTGACGTCGAACGCCACTTCGCCGAACGCGGCATAGTCGCGGTCAACGCGTAGCTGCTTGGTCAGCCAGATATTGTCCGGGTAACCGTCGACCGCAATGAAATCGGCAAGGTTATCAATGATGTAGTTCTGCTCGATGTTGTGGGTCTGGCGCTGGTAGAACAGGCCGCCGACGACCCGCAGTCGCTTGTCGACCGGCGAGGTGAACCGCAGCTCGTGCGACTGCTTGGTGAAGCTGTCGTCCGAGACGATATACTGGGTCGGATCGATCGGATTATAGTCGTTGTCGTACCAGTATGCGCCGTACCCGGCGAGCTCGTTATAGAAATAGCTATAGTCGCTGTAGTCGAACTCGCCGTCGATCTGCCGCTTCATGTAGGCGCCGGCATAGGTCATGTCGAAATTGCCGACTTTGCCCTCGACCGTCAGCGCTGCCTGGAACCATTTGTCCCGCGACTTCTCCGGACTGAACTGCATCGTCTCAAGGTCGTCCAGACCGCTTTCCTCCGCAAACGAGCCCCGGACCTTCTGCATCTGACCCATTATCTGCGGCGTGACGGTCCAGTTTTCGTTGAGCTCGATCGCGAAGCGCGGCGCGCGCGCCGTACGTCTTCACGTCGTTGTAATTGTCCTCCGCCAACTCTGCGTTGTCGCGAGGAATGACGTTGCCGGTCGGGGTGGGGATGAGGTCGCCGGGGTCGCCTTCAGGATCCTGTTGAAGGGTGAACTCGGTATAGTTGCGAATGCCGTGTATGTTGTCGATGTAGCCGCCGTCGCGGCGGTACCAGGCAACGACGCGGGCTGCGACGCTGTCGCTAATTGCATGGTTGATGAAGCCTTCGCCGGTGTAGCCCCAATCACCATGCGCAATCTTGTTCACTTCGAGGCCGACCTCGCCGTAGGTGCCGCTGGTGTCGGGCTTGTTGGTGATGATGCGGATGGTGCCGGCCTGGCTCGAAGCGCCGTAGAGCGTGCCTTGCGGCCCTGCCAGCGCCTCGATCCGGGCGATGTCGAAGATGTGGAGGTCGAGCGCGCCCTGGATGGTGGTGATCGGCTGCTCGTCGAGATAGGTGCCGACGCTGGGCAGCGAGGTCGAGTGATTGGCGTTCTCGCCGCTGGCGACGCCGCGGAAATAGACATTGGTCGCGCCGGGACCGACGTTCTGCTGCGAGAGGCTCGGGATCATCTTGGAATAGTCGTCGAACGACTGCGACCTGGTTGTCCTCGAGCGTCTTGGTTGCGAAGGCGGTGATGGCGATCGGCACGTCCTGCAGGGCTTCAGCTCGCTTGGTCGCGGTGACGACGATCTCGTCGCCTTCATTCTGCAATTCCTGGACGGGTGGCGGAGCAGGCTGCTCGCCGGCCGCGGTATCCTGGGCGGCGGCCATGGCCGGCAGCAAGGCAGTCGACGCGAGGAACAGTCCGCAGACGCGGCGGGCGAACGATGCTGGTGCGCTCATCTTAACTCCCCCAATGAATTGGAGGGAGACTGTGATGCCTCCAAGAATCCGTCAATCGACTTTCGTCACGTTGCTGTCACGATTCCGCACCGGCTATGGCACCGATGCATCATGCATCGACGGCCTTAGGGCAGATCCCAGCGGACGAGGGCCGGGCCAAGCGCCTGCTTGAGCGGATCGAGCCACTGTTCGAAGGGCTTCCACTGGTCGACGCCGGACCGGCTCAGTGGCTGTCGAACCTGCTCGCTGCTGGCGGTTCGCACTGCCCGTTTGTTTTCGTGGAAGTTGAGGCAGTTGTCGTCCCACTCCAACCCGCAATAATCGAGCAGGGCGCGGATTTCCGTCTCCGGATCATCGATCAGCCGCTCGTGGAGGACCCGGTGGATCCTGCCCGGCTGCACGGCGTCGAGGTGCGCCATCAGGCGCACATAGTCCGAGTAATAGCGGCCGATGTGGCCGAGGTCGTAGCTGAATGCCTGGCCGCGCGCGAAATGCTGCTTGAAGTTGGAAAAGCCGCAATCGAGCGGATGGCGGCGCGCATCGATGATCTTCGCCTTGGGCAGGATCAGGCGGATGAAGCCGGCATAGGCCCAGTTGTTGGGCATTTTGTCGATGAAGAAGGGCTTGCCCTCGCTGCGCTGGATGCGGGTGGTATCGAGATACTCGCGACCGAGATCGTGCAAGGCTTCCGCGTTCAGCTCAAGCAGGCCCTCGGGGTACGAGCCGCGCTCGTCCCGGTCGTGCTTGCCGTCGATGCGGCGCACCAGATTGTGGATATCGGGCAACTCCATGGTGCCCTCGACCAGGCTGTGACTGGCCAGGATCTGCTCGAGCAGGGTCGAGCCCGCGCGCGGCAGGCCGAGAATGAAGATCGGATCTGGCGCGTCGAAGCCCTGGCCATCGCGCCCCGCGAAGAATTCCGGCGTCATCACCGCGATGCTGCGGTCGACAATGCCGGTAATGCGGTCGGGGTCGTGGCGAAGCTGAGCGGAGCGAATGCCGTTGCCCGCTGCATAGTGATCCCACGCCTGCGCAGCGTCATGTTGATCCTCGAACGCCTTGCCCAGGGCGAAATGCAGATGGAGCTTGTCGTCCGGATTGAGTGCCGCATCATCCAGCGCGGCTTCCATCGCAGCGACATCGGCACCGCCGAACTTGACCGTCTTGAGATTGGCCAGACTCCACCATACTTCGCCCAGGCTGGGCGCAAGTTCGAGCGCCCGGCGATAGGCGGCGATGGCCTCCGCCTGATCCCCAACGGTCTTGAGCAGGTGCGCCAGGCTCATCCAGATCTTGGGCTGCTCGCCGTGGCGGCCGAGAACGTCGCGATAAAGGCCGATCGCTTCCTGATAGCCGCCGATCCGGCCAAGTGCGGCGGCCTTCAAGTTGCGGACTCCGTCCGGCAATTCGCTCTCGGCAGCGATCAGGTCGAGTTGCTCGAGCGCTTCAGGCGCGCGATGCTGGCGATAGAGAACGGTGGCCAGATTGGCGCGTGCCGATTGGAAAGACGGCGCCAGTTCCAACGCGCGGCGAAGCAGATTCTCGCTGTCGCCCAGCCGGCCGATCCGCGCCGCCAGCTCGGCCAGCATGCGGATCGCGCTATAGTCATAGGGATCGCGCTTGAGCCGTTCCTTCAGGAGCGGCTCTGCTTCGTGCAGCAGGTTTTCAACCAGCGCGTGACCGGCGCGGAGCAGCGTCGGATCTGTCGTCGCAGCTTTCAGCGACCTCTGCTCAAATTCCGCGGCTTCCCCGGGCTGGCCCGACTTGCGCAACGCCAGCCCGATCAGCCGAAGCGCCGGAGGGGAGCCGGGCCGCGAGGCAAGCGCCTGCCGGGCATATTGCGCTGCCCGATTGGCGTCGGCCTCAAGCATCCGATAGCCTTCGACCAGCGGGTTGATCGGTTTTCCGGCATCCATGGTGTGGCTTGGTGGGGCAAAATGCCTGCTTCGCCAAGCCTCGGTTCTACATGGCTCGCGCTCGTGCTATGATTACGCCCTCGCAACAAAGGGGAGAGCCATGAAGCCATTCACGGCCATTGCCGCAATCATCTTCGCCTTGATGGCCTTGCTCCATGCCTATCGCATCGCAACGCATTTCCAAGTGGTCGTCGGCAGCCACACGATCGCGCAGGAGATCAGCTGGGTCGGGCTGATCGTCGCCGCAATCTTGAGCTTCGGCCTGTTTCGCGAGGCGCGGCGCTAAACGTTGAACTTGAAATGGAGGACGTCGCCGTCCTTCACCACATATTCCTTGCCCTCCTGGCGCAGCTTGCCGGCATCGCGGGCGCCGGCCTCGCCGTCCAAGGCGATATAATCATCATAGGCGATGGTCTCGGCGCGGATGAATCCCCGTTCGAAATCGGTGTGGATCTCGCCCGCCGCCTGCGGAGCCTTTGAACCTTTCTCGACCGTCCACGCGCGGGCCTCCTTCGGGCCGACCGTGAAGAAGGTGATCAGATGGAGGAGGTCGTAACCGGCGCGGATGACCCGGGCGAGACCGGTTTCGTGCAGCCCCATTTCCTCAAGGAAAGCCAGCCGCTCATCCATGTCCATGGTGACGAGATCGGCCTCGATCGCCGCCGAGACGACCACCGCCTCGGCACCTTCGGCATGAGCCTTGTCGAACACTCGCTTCGAATGCTCGTTGCCGTTGGCCGCTTCGTCCTCGTTGACGTTGCAGACGTACAGCACCGGCTTGGCGGTCAGCAGCTGGGCCTGGGCGAACAACCGCGCTTCCTCATCGTCCTTCGGCCTGGTCAGGCGCGCCGGCTTGCCTTCGCGGAGCAAGTCCAAGGCCTGGGTCAGCACCGAAGCGGCGATCTTGGATTCCTTGTCGCCGGTCTGGCCGCGCTTCAAGAGGTTGGGGACGCGCTTTTCCAGGCTTTCGAGGTCGGCCAGCAATAGCTCGGTCTCGACCGTCTCCGCATCGGCGATCGGGTCGACGCGGCTCTCGACATGCTGGATGTCGTCATTCTCGAAGCAGCGAAGGACATGGACGATCGCGTCGACTTCGCGGATGTTGCCGAGGAACTGATTTCCGAGACCCTCACCCTTCGACGCGCCCTTCACCAGGCCGGCAATGTCGACGAAAGCCAGCTGAGTGGGGATGATCTTGGCCGAGCCGGCGATGGCGGCGAGCTTGTCGAGGCGCGGATCGGGAACCGCCACCTGGCCCACGTTCGGCTCGATGGTGCAGAACGGATAATTGGCCGCCTGCGCCGCCTGCGTTTCGGTCAGCGCGTTGAAAAGGGTCGACTTGCCGACGTTCGGCAGGCCGACGATGCCGCATTTAAAGCCCATGGGTCGTCCTGAAGGGAAAGGTTCGCGCCGCCCCTTAGTGGCTCAAGCGGCCGCTGGCCAGTGCCAGGCTGCTTGACCCGGCGGGCGGGGCAAGCAGGCGGCGCGGTGCCTCCGACCGGCGACCGCAGATCAGGCGAAATTGAAGCTGATGCTCAGGCGGTCCGATCTTGCCGTACCGGCCAGAACTTCGTGCCTGAGCCAACTTTCCCACATGAGAAACAGGCCGGGCCGAGGCTCGACGGCCGCGAAGGGGCGCAGATCCTCGGGCGCATCGTCGCCGCGCACGGGTGCGGCCATCATCATCGACAGGCGAGGGTCCTCGAGGCGGATCGCGCCGCTGCCCGGCGGCACTTCGACGTAGAGGGTGCCGGACAGTATCGAGTGGGGGTGGATGTGGGCGCTGTGGTGCCCGCCGGGCTTCAGCAAATTGACCCACAGGCTGTCGAGCCTGGGCTTGACCTCCCAGGCGAGTTCCCTGGCGAAGATCACGGCATGGCGGGTCAGCATCCGCTTCAGATCGTGGAATGCCGGGTCGCGGCGCGGCAAGTCGTTCAACGAGGCATAGCTGGTATAGCCCTTATACCCCTTGTCGCGGCTCCAGCGCTTGCCCGCCTCATCATCCTCGGCCAGCGAGCGGATCGAATGGGCAAGCTCTGCTAGCAGCCGCTCGTCGCCAAGCTCCGCCTGGTAAAGATAAGTCGAGAACAGCCTGCGAGACATGACGTGCCCTTAGCGGCGCAACGCGCAGGCGCAAAGGCCGACCGACCTAACGACAGGTTTCGCTTGCACTAGGGCGCTTAAGCTCGGTAACTTTCCGTTGACAGAACGGGGGCTTTTCCATGCCCGGCGTATTTGTTTCCTACTGCCGGCCGAGCGCTCAGGTTGCAGAGCAAGTGGCGACCGCACTCGCGGCGATCGGCTATGACGTGTGGCGTGACGATCAGCTGCCGGCGCATCGCGCTTACGGTGACGTGATCGAGGAAAAGCTGCGCTCGGCAGGCGCGGTGATCGTGCTGTGGTCGTCGGATGCCTGCCGCTCCCAGTGGGTGCGCGCCGAAGCAGACGTCGCGCGCCAGGCGGGCACGCTGGTGCAGGCGAGCCTGGACGGCACGATGCCGCCGCTTCCCTTCAACCAGATCCAGTGCGCCGACCTTTCCCAATGGCATGGAGACACGGCCGAACCAGGCTGGCGCAAGATCGAGCAAAGCGTGGCGGCCTTGGCGCCGATCGATGCCCACGGCAAAGATGCCGATGCCACAGCTTGTCCACTGTCGATCTGCGTGCTGCCGTTTCAGAACATGAGCGGCGATGCGGAGCAGGAATATTTCAGCGACGGGATCAGCGAGGACATCACCACCGACCTGTCGCAGGTATCGACCCTGTCTGTGATCGCGCGGAACACGGCCTTCACGTTCAAAGGCAGCTCCTGCGACATTTGCCAGGTGGCCCGAACACTTCATGTCACCCATGTGCTCGAAGGGAGCGTACGCAAGGCCGGCGACCGAGTCCGGATCACGGCCCAGCTGATCGACGGAGGAACCGGATCCCATCTCTGGGCTGAGCGATATGACCGTGAGTTAACCGATATCTTCGCCATCCAGGACGAAATATCGAAAGCCATTGTGGCGGCGCTTAGACTGCGGCTGCTGCCCGGTGAGAAAAAAGCCATCGAGCAGCGGGGGACGACGAACCCCGATGCGTACAATCACTACCTCATGGCCCGGCAATATTGGGTCAATGGCTTTGGGGATCGGGGCCGGGTGCAAAAGGCCATTCTGATCTGCCAACGCGCGACGGACATCGATCCGGACTATGCCCAGCCATGGGCGCTGATGGCGATCGCGCAGGCGCATCTGTTCTACGGGATCGGCGCCAATCAGGGGGATAACGGGCTGGTCGCGGCCGAGCGGGCAATTGCCCTGCAGGCCGGCATCGCCGAAGCTCACTTGCCCAAGGCCTGGGCGCTCGCGGAGCTAGGCCGGATTGACGAATCCAACGAGGAAATTGCAACTGCCATCGGCCTCAATCCCGATTCCTGGGAGGTCAACAAGGAAGCCGCGCGACTCTATTACCGGCAACGGCGGATCGATGACGCGGCCTGGCATTTGGAGCGTGCGATCGCGGCGATGGAAGTCGACATCCACGGCTTGGGAATGATGGCCGCGTGCTACACGGCGCAAGGCAACTCGGCCGGCATCAAAGCTTGCGCGGAGAAGATCATTCCACTGGTTGAAAAGCTGCTGAAGCACGATCCGGACAATGGCGTGGCGCTGGTCCTGGGGGCGCTTAGCCTCAAGGCGCTCGGGCAGGCCGATCAGGCCGGGAAATGGATCGATCGGGCGCTGCTGCTCGACCCGGACAATCTGTTCATGCGATACAACCTTGCCTATGGCCTGCTGACCAAGTTCGACGACCGGGATGGTGCGATTGAAATGCTCCGGCCCGTGTTTGCCAAGGCGGGGCCGAGCACCATCAGGCTGGCCGCCAATGACCCTAATCTTGATCGCCTCCGCGACGATCCGCAATTCCGGCAATTGATGGCGTCGGCCGCCGATCGGCTCGGCCTGCGTCAGGATGCCCTCAGGGTTCCTGCTGCAGCCTCAGTGCCACATCGCTCATGAAGCGCACGTCGTCGCCGTCGGCCAGCCATTCGGCTTCCGCGGCAACGGCTGCCAGGAGATCCGAAAGGGGCTCCATTTCGCTCTTGGCGTAATTGCCGAGCACGTGCGGGGTGACCTTTTCCTTCTGCCCGGGACCGGGGTGGCCGATCCCGATCCGCACGCGACGGAAATCGGGGCCTAGCGATGCGCCGATCGAGCGCAGGCCATTGTGCCCGGCAGTGCCGCCGCCGACCTTCACCTTGACCTTCATCGGGGCCAGGTCGAGTTCGTCGTGGAAGGCGGTAAGCGCATCGATGTCGAGCTTGTAGAAGTGGAGCGCCTGCTGAACCGCGTCGCCGCTAACGTTCATATAGGTTTGGGGCTTCACCAGCAGCACCTTGTGGCGGCCGATCCGCCCTTCGCTGACGAGGCTGCGGAATTTCTTCTGCCAGGGGCCGAAGCCATGCACCGCCGCGATGGTGTCGACCGCCATGAAGCCGACATTGTGCCGGTGCAGCGCATATTTATCGCCCGGATTGCCGAGCCCCGCCCAGATCTGCATCGCCTGTGTCACTGCCAGCAAAAACGCCCACCCCGCAAGCGGGATGGGCGTCCTTGTTCGTTAACGTGGGAAGCCGAAGCTCAGGCTTCCTCGCCGCCCTCGGCCTCGCCGCCTTCGCCTTCGCCCTCGGCTTCTTCCTCGCCGACGGTCGGGACTTCGCCTTCAGGCGCCTCAGCCTCTTCCTCTGTCTGCTTCATCGCCGACGGGGCGACGATGGTGGCGACTGTGAAGTCGCGATCCTCGACCGCCGCCTTGGTGCCCTCGGGCAGCTTGACGTCGCTGATGTGGATCGAATCGCCGATCTCCAGCCCGTCGAGCGGGATGTGGATTTCGTCGGGAATATGGGCCGCATCGCATACCAGCGCCAGGTCATGGACGACGATGTTGAGCACACCGCCGCGCTTCAGGCCAGGCGATGCTTCCTCATTGTCGAAGCGCACCGGCACGTTGACGTTGACCTGGCTATGCTCGCCGATCCGCAGGAAGTCGACGTGGATCGGCCGGCTGGTTACCGGATGGAAATCGACCGCCTTCGGCAGGGTTCGGTGCGCCTTTCCGGAGAGGTCGATCATGATAACCGAATTCATGAAGTGGCCGGTGCTCAGCATCTTGGAGAGCAGTTTCTCCTCGACGTGAACCGACAGCGGCTCCTTCTTGTCGCCATATACTACGGCGGGGACCCGGCCTTCGCGGCGCAGTGCACGGGAGGCTCCCTTGCCAGCCCGATCGCGCGCTTCGGCGGGCAGCGTCAGCTGTTCGCTCATTTCGCAATTCCTTCTAGGTTTTTCATGCCCCGCCACGCCTCCAGGGATGACCATGGGTGGGCAAGCGCGCGCCTATACGGGGGCGACCCTATTTTGGCAAGTTCGGCGGTTGCAGTACGCGCCAAGCTGCCGGCTTGGCTGCGCTCTTCAGCTGACGCGGTTGGTAGCGATGCCCCGATCCGCCAGCCAGGACTGGACGCTGTGCCTGCCGGCCAGATGTCCCGAGCCGACCGCCACGAACACGGTGCCCGGCTGGTCGAGCCGATCGGCGATCCACTGACCCCAGCGCTCGTTGCGGTCGGAGATCAGCATGCGATAGGCAACCGGAGACTTGGCTTCGAACCCGGCCAGCATGGTCGAAAAGGCGCCCGTGTCGCCCTTGGTCCAGGCTCCCAGCAAATCGTTGACCGTGACGGCGACCGGCGTCCCCTGCGGAGCCGCTGCGGCGGACGCGGGCGGCGGGGCGGGGATGTTGGAGAGGGTCTTGAGCTGATCCTCGAACCGCTCGAGCCCGATGACCGGCTTGCCCGCGCCCTCGGCGACACGACGAAGGACCATATCCGCGCCATTGTCGACCGACATGCCAATCGATTTGCTTTCGCTCATCACCGATTGCGTCTGGGCAATGAACGGCTTCAGCCGGGGCTTCCCGTCCGGCCCGACCTCGGTCACTTGTTGCTTTGCAGCCGACATGTCCGCAGGGATCACCGTTTCAAGTACCAGCTCGCCGGAGGCGTCAAACGCCTGCCTGACCTTGCGGTCGAACCAGGCGGTGCGGCCGTCCAGCGTATGAAAGGTGCCGAACAGGTAGATTGTGGTGTCGGCGTCGCGAATTTCCCACAAGGCCGGCGTCGCACGGACGATGGATGGCGCTCGAATGACCGGCATCGGCGCTGCCTGGGACGTCGCCGTAGTCGAGGCGAGCAGGACTGCAATTGCGCCGGCGAAGCCTTTTGCAAATCGCTTCAAGGGCGCCACCCGCCCATTGGCAAATCGAGTCCGTTCCACCTTCGACCCCCCGGTCGGTTAAGAATTCAACAGTCTGCCACAAATGGTTAACGGTCAATAAACCTACCGTGAAATATCAACCATTTGCGACGAGTTGAGGAACGTGCTCCGGCTATTGAACCCGTGTGACCTGGACGCCCTGTTTCTCGAGCATCGCCTGGACCGACTGTTCGCCGGCCAGGTGCCCGGCGCCGACCGCGACCAGCACCGTTCCCGGCTGGTCCAGCCGACCCTTGACCCACGTTGCCCAATTGGCGTTGCGCTTGAGAAGCAGCGCGTCCTTCAGCTCGGCGGCCTCGGCCAGGTCGCGATTGAAACTGTCGCCGATCGCTTTGACGTCCCCGCGCGCCCAGGCGTCGAGCATGCCGCTGAACTGCTCCTTCATGGCCGCAGTGTCGTCCAGCACGGAAACCAGGAACTTGCGCTGCGCCTCTTCCGACAGCCGATCGAAGAAACCGAGCTGCTCCGCATTGGTCTCGAGCTGACCGATAGGCTTTCCGCCTTCCTCAAACTGCTTCTTGAGGGTCGATTCCACGCCCGAGCCGGAATCGAGGCCAAGGCCCTGAAACTGCACGCCCAGCAGCATGAAGGCGGCCGCCCAGGTCTCCATTTTGTCGAAAGCCTGCGCAGGTATGCCCGACTTGGCGACCATGGTCGCCAGCGCCGCCTTCTTGTCGGCCGGGACCCGATCTAGCAGCGGCGGAAGACCGGGCGAAATCGCCAGCTTGAACACTTCCCCGATGGTCGCCGCCGGATTCTTCTCGTCGATCACGGTCTCCACGATCAAAGTGTCGGAGCCGGCGGCAGCATTGTCGAACGCGGCGCTTCGCCACTTCGTGCCCTTGGGCAGCAGGTGGATCGTGCCGAACAGATAAATGGTCGTATCTTCATCGGCGACCTTCCACATCGCCGGGCTGGCGGTCTTGGGTTCCGCAGCCGGCGCAGTGCCGCATGCCGCAAGGGCGATCACCGATGCCGCGGCCAGGCGGCGGCCAAAACGCTTGAACATCGTCATGTCGTTCAACTCCACTTTGTCATTGATTGGATTAGGGTTTTTGGCGGGACGCGTCTACTCGATCAGCGCGCCCGCCACTTTCGACCGAGATAAAGTGCCAGGCCGAAGCCCAGCGCAAACAGGAAGATCAGCCAGTGGTTGGGCTCCGCGGTGATGCCGGCCTTGCCAAGCACCCACCAGGTGGGAAAGAGTAAGGCATAGGCGCTGTAGGCGGCCGAGCTGCCCCAAAGGTTGTCGAGCAGCTCGACTTCGTCAATCGACCGGTAGAAGCGCCACGAGCCATAGATGATGGTGGCGAGCGCAAGGCCAAGTAGCGCGATGACCAGCCAGTCCGGGGACCAGTTCCAGAAAGCGTCGAGATCGCCTTCGGTGTAGCCGGCTCCAAATCCCACGGCAAAGCCGATCGGCACGCCGCCGATCCCCGCAATCGCCAGGGTCCGCCAGAACCGACGGCGGTATTCGGAGTGAAGCTTTTCACCTTCCATCATGGCCCCCATCATCGAAGATCTCCTCGATCGTCAGCTCGAACAGCCGGGCAAGCCGGAAGGCGAGCGGCAGCGACGGGTCGTGCTTGCCCGTCTCGATCGCATTGACCGCCTGCCGGGACACGCCGATCCGGCCCCCGAGCTCCGCCTGGCTCCAGCCGCGTTCCGCCCTCAATACCCGGAGCCGGTTGTCCAAAGTCCAATCCCTCCCCGACCTGATGTCAGGTTATGCTGACAAAATGTCAGTGATTTCGCGACATTGTCAACTAGTCCTGACATTTTGTCATGAACACCTGCCATCCCACACTCGCGCTTGCCGCCGGAGCGCTGATGGGCCAAAGCCCGCGAAAGAGTTGCAACTGGGGAATTCCGCCGCGTGGCCTTGAGCTTCCAGGACCTGATCCTGACCCTGCACCGCTATTGGGGCGAACAGGGCTGCGTCATCCTGCAGCCGTATGACCTGGAAATGGGGGCGGGGACCTTCCACCCGGCAACGGTCCTGCGCGCGCTGGGGCCAAATCCGTGGAAGGCGGCCTACGTCCAGCCGTGCCGCCGGCCGACCGATGGCCGCTATGGCGAGAACCCCAACCGGCTTGGGGCTTACTACCAGTATCAGGTGATGCTGAAGCCGAGCCCGGACAATTTGCAGCAACTCTATCTCGGGTCGCTGGATGCGATCGGCATCGATCCGCTGAAGCATGACATCCGCTTCGTCGAGGACGATTGGGAGAGCCCGACGCTGGGCGCCTGGGGGCTGGGCTGGGAAGTGTGGTGCGACGGGATGGAGGTGACCCAGTTCACCTACTTCCAGCAGGTTGGCGGTTTCGACTGCAGGCCTGTGTCCGGCGAACTGACCTACGGGCTCGAGCGGCTGGCGATGTACATCCAGGGCAAGGACAATGTGTTCGACCTGGCCTTCAACAATGACGGCGTGACCTATGGCGACGTTTTCCTCGAGAATGAGCGGCAGATGTCGAAGTGGCACTTCGAGGTGGCCGACACCGAGGCGCTGTTCGACCTGTTCAGGAAGGCCGCGGCCGAGAGCGAGAACAGCCTGAGGTCAGGGGTCCCGATCGCGGCGTACGAGCAGGCGATCAAGGCCAGCCACATCTTCAACACGCTGCAGGCGCGGGGCGTGATCTCGGTTGCCGAGCGGCAAGCCTATATCGGCCGCGTCCGCGACCTGGCCAAGGGCGCCTGCGGGGCGTGGATGGAGCATATGGGGTTCGAGGCATGAGCGCCGACTTCCTGCTCGAGTTGTTGAGTGAGGAGATCCCGGCGCGGATGCAGGCGCGGGCTCGCAATGATTTGGCTCGGATGATGGCCGAGGCGCTGGCCGCCGCGGGGCTGAGCCATGGCGGAATTACGACCTATTCGACGCCGCGGCGGCTGGCGCTGATCGCGCGACGAGCTGCCGACGACGACCGAGGCGCTGAGCGAGGAACTGAAGGGTCCGCGGACCAGCGCACCGGCCCAGGCGCTGGAAGGCTTCCTGCGCAAGACGGGCCTGACCCAAGACCAGCTCGAGGATCGCGACGGCAGCTGGGTCGCACGGATCGAGAAACCGGGCAGGGCGACCAGCGAGGTGCTGGCCGAAGCGGTAGCCGCGATCGTCCGTGACTTTCCCTGGCCCAAGTCGATGCGCTGGGGGGCGGCATCGGGCTCGACCGCGTCGCTCCGCTGGGTGCGGCCGCTGCATTCGATCGTCGCGCTGCTGGGCGAGGAGATTGTCCCGGTCGCCATCCAAGGAGTCGAGTGCGGAGCGATGACGCTCGGCCACCGCTTCCACCACCCGGGTCCAATTACCATCGGCGGGGCCGGCGACTATCTTGAAAAGCTGCGCGCCTGCCATGTGATCGTCGACCAGGAGGAGCGCGAGGCGATCATTCGTGATGGCTCGGCCGAAGCGGCGAAGAAGGCCGGCTTCTCGCTGGTTGAGGACGAGGGGCTGGTGGTCGAGAATGCCGGCTTGACCTCACTGCCGGCGCCGTTGCTGGGTTCCTTCGACCCGGCCTTCCTCGATGTGCCCGAGGAGGTGATCCAGCTCACCGCGCGCATCAACCAGAAATATTTCGTGATGCGGGACGGGAAGGGCAAGCTGGCCCCGCACTTCGTCTGCGTCGCCAATATCGAGGCGAATGACGGCGGCTCGGCGATTGTCGCCGGCAACGAGCGGGTGCTGGCCGCGCGGCTCGCCGACGCCCGCTTCTTCTGGGAGCAGGACCTCAAGGTTCCGCTCGAGCAGCAGGCGAAGAAGCTGTCGGGCATCGTGTTCCACGAAAAGCTCGGTACCGTCGCCGACAAGGTGGAGCGGGTCGCCAAGCTAGCCCGCTGGCTGGTTGAGGAGGGCATTGTCGGAACCCTCTGCGAGGAGAGGGGGAAGTTGGCCGACCTCGCCGAACGCGCGGCGCGGCTGGCCAAGGCCGACCTCGTGACCGGCATGGTCGGCGAATTCCCCGAGCTGCAGGGCCTTATCGGCGGCTATCTCGCCCGCGTCCAAGGCGAGCCGGACGCGGTCGCCGACGCCATCCGCGATCATTACAAGCCGGTCGGGCAGGGGGATGAGGTGCCGACTGCGCCGGTGACGGTCGCTGTGGCCCTGGCCGACAAGCTCGACAGTGTCGCCGCTTTTTTTGCAAACGATCTCCGGCCGAGTGGCTCGAAAGATCCCTATGCCCTGCGTCGTGCGGCGTTGGGCGTCCTCGGGATGTTCTTGGAAAATCGCGTCCGGATTCCCCTGCGAAAGGTATTTGCGGCGACCTGGTTGTCGACTCAACGGGTACAGTTCAGCCAATTCGAACAGCTGCACGCAGAGCATGCCCTCCGTGAGGCATATGCAGACGCTCCGGCCCGCTTCTTCGCGACGGCCGAGCATGCGATCGGCAACATTGGGGCAGGATTGCCAAAGGCCGAGGAGGAGCGCGCCCATGCGGCGGCCATGAAGAACCTCGCCGCGCGAAAGGCAGAATTCGAATTGGAAACAGCCGGATTCCTCGACTTCTTTGCCGATCGCCTGAAGGTGCAACAACGCGACGCCGGCGTGCGTTATGACCTGATCGACGCGGTGTTCGCGCTCGGTGGCGAAGATGATCCGGTGAGGCTTTTGGCGCGGGTGGAGGCATTGCAGCAATTTGTCGAAACGCCCGAGGGCGCTGATTTGTTGGCTGCCTACAAGCGCGCGGCCAACATCCTGAAGAAGGAAAATTGGCACGGCGGCAAAGGCGCGCAGGGCATTGTCCAGACCGGCGACGAGGACCCGCTGGTGCTGGTCGAGGAGCCGGCCATCGCTGAGGCGGTTGCCGAAGCCCAAGCCTCGAAGCGCGTTACCGACGCGCCGGCCGAGGAAGTGGCGCTGGTGGCGGCGCTGGATTCGGCCGAGCCCAAGGCGATCAAGGGGATCGCCGACGAGGATTTCACCGCGGCAATGGCGGCGCTGGCGACGCTGCGCGGGCCGATCGACGCTTTCTTCGACAAGGTGACGGTCAATGATCCCGATGCGGAAACGCGCAAGCGTCGGCTCAACCTGCTGGCGCGCTTTCGGGATGCGGTGAATGCGGTGGCGGATTTCTCCAAGATCGAAGGGTAGGGCGGCTTCCATTCGTTCGTCCTGAGCGGAGCGCGAAGCGCGTAGTCGAAGGGCGCCAGCGCTGACGCCCTTCGACTTCGGCCTGGCGGCCTTCGCTCAGGACGAACGGGTGGGGTGAGACCGTCCGATGCGCCGAGCTACCGATCTCTCTCGTCGACCACGCCATCGTTGTTGCGGTCGCCCTTGATGGCCGCGGCGCGAAGGCTGTCGCGCTCGCGCCATTCCTTCTCACGCTCGGCCTGGCGGCGCTCGAGTTCGGCGCGCCGATCGACCTCGCTGTTGTAGCGGTGCTTCCACTTGCGGCCACCGCCGGAGAAGATGAAACCGCCGACGAGCAGGCCGAGCAGGAATACCAATAGAAGGATGATCCATTGGTCGGTGGAGAAATTCATCATCGGCTTAACCCCTGTCTATTGTCGGGGCTTCAACCGATTGGCGCCGAAACGAGTTCCGCCGCCGCCCCTTATGGGACGACGGCGGCCTCGCTCCCCACCCCGGTGGAGCGATGATTAGTGGCGGAACAAATTGTCGCTGATCGAGCAGGCCGCCGGACCAAGGATGACGATGAACAGGGTCGGCAGGATAAACAGGATCAGCGGAACGGTCATGATCGCCGGCAAACGGGCCGCCTTTTCCTCGGCGCGCATCATGCGCTCGTTGCGGAATTCAGCGGACAGCACACGCAACGCGGAGGCGAGCGGCGTGCCGTATTTTTCGGTCTGGATCATGGTGGTGACGACGCCGCGGACCGCCTCGAGGTCGACGCGGGTGGCCAGGTTCTCGAAGGCGTTGCGGCGCTCGTTCAAGAAGCCCAGCTCGATCGCGGTCAGGCCGAACTCGTCACCCAGTTCCGGATAGGCCTTGCCCAATTCCTTGGCGACGCGGTTGAACGCGGCGTCAACGGTCAGGCCTGCTTCGGCGCAAATGACCAGCAGGTCGAGCGCGTCGGGCAGACCCTTGCGGACGGCGTGGCTACGCTTCTTGACCTTATTGGAAAGCCACAGGTCTGGCGCCTTGTAGCTGCCGACCAGAGTGCCGGCGACGGACGCGTATTTCTTGAACCACGACCAGTCGGGGAAGAAGTCGACGCCATAGATCAGCACGATGGCGGCGATACCCAGAACCACCGGCAGGACGAAACGGGCGAAGATGATGAAGAAGGCCAGATCCTTGGTGCGGATACCGGCCTGCATCAGGCGGACCTGCGTCTTCTTGATCTGGTCGTCCTGAAGCATCTTGAAGCTGCCCAGGATGCCGCGGACCCGGTCGGCCGCCGCGTTGCGGTTGGTCAGCTTCTTGCGCTTGTTGGTCGAGGCGACGATGCCCGCCTTGAGCTGCTCACGGCGCTCGTTCAGCGCCTTGACGCGACGCGCCATCGGATCCTTGACGGTGGTTGCGGCATAGAGCGCGACCATCACCGCGAAGGTCGCCACTGCGCTGAGCAGGGTCGCGACCCAGATGACGTCGACGCCGAGAAGTGTAGGTCCGGTTGGTGCTGCTTGCATCTCGCTAGGTCCTAAATCTCGAAGTTGACCATCTTGGCCATGATGAACACGCCGATGCCCATCCAGCACAGGCCGCCCAGACCTGCGACAATCAGCCGCTGGTCCTCGAAGAAACCGCCCATGTAGGCGGGATTGATCATCCACACGAGCGTGAACACCACGAACGGCAGCGAACCGACGATGTACGCCGAAGCCTTCAATTCAGAGCTCATTGCCCGGATCTTGAGCTTCATTTGCGCGCGCTTGCGCAGCACGTCGGCCAGGTTCGACAGCGTTTCCGCCAGGTTGCCGCCGGTCTCGCGCTGGATCGCCAGGGTGATGACGAAGAACTGGAACTCGGCGGTGCCGAGCCGGTCCGACGTCTCCTGAAGGGCGGCTTCCATCGTTCGGCCGATCTTCATCTTGTCGGAAACCGCGCGAAATTCGAGCCCGACCGGTCCACCGATTTCAGCCGCGACAATGCCGAGTGTCTCGGTGATCGGCAGACCCGACCGGAGACCGCGGACCATCAGTTCGATCGCGTCGGGGAAGTTGACGTTGAACTTGTTGATGCGGCGCTTGATCAGGAAGCCGACCACGAAATGCGGGATCGCGACGCCGGCGAACAGGCCGACGAAAAAGGCCAGCATGAACGGTGCGCCCTTGAGCATCGCCAGCGAGGCGACGAACAGCGCCAGCCCAAGCGATGCCATGGCATATTTGCCGAGCGAGATCTGCTTGCCGGTCTGCTCCAGCCGCTTGCGCATCAGGGCCGGTCTCGGGATCAGCGTCGAGAAGATGCCTTCAACGCTGTTGGCGCGCGCCGCCATCAGCTTGCGGATCTGGGCCTGGGCATTGGCGGCCAGGATGCTGTCGGCATGGCGCTCCTTGACGAGCTCCATCCGTCGCTTGAGCGACTTGCGCGGGTTTGGCCCGCCCATCGCCTTTCCGCCGAGCAGGAGAGCGCCCAAGACGCCGATCGCCACGATGATGATATAGATCATAATCCGTCCGTTCGTCCTGCACCTTGGCCGAGGGGGAAAAGCCGGGCCTTCCCCATCAACGATTACGCCTTAGGCTGCCTTGTCTTTCGGCTTGGCCAGCATCGACTTGAGATTATTGACCAGCGACTTGGTGCCGGCTCCGGCCGATTTGACCTCGGGAGCGCCTTCCTCGCTGGCGTGGCTCAGCACCATGTTCGACAGCTGGGCGAAGGGCGCGGCCATCTTGCCGGTCGCGATCTCCGCAATGGGCTTGCCGAGCTTGGCTGCCTGCGCCGCGACCTTGCGGTCGTCGGGAAACACGATGTCGATGCCGCGTTCGATCGACTGCTCGAAATCCTTCTTACTGATCTCCAGCGCGCCGCCCGAAGGCACACGGTTGGCCGCGACGATGACCTTGGTCTGCGGCGCGTTCGACTTGAGCCAGGCTAGCACGCGGATCGTGTCGCGCGTCGCCGCCAGCGTCAGTTCGCTGACGACCACTGCGACATGCGCGTCATGGACCATATGCGGATACTGGATCAGCATCTGGCGCGGCAGGTCGAGCACGGTCGCCTCGAACGCATTCTTCATCTCCTCCTGGAGCTGGAAGAAGGCGGTGCCGTCGGTGATTAGCGGCTGGTGAAGCGGCGCCTCGGCCGAGAGGACCGAGAGGCGCTCGTTGGCGCGGATCATGGCACGCTCGATGAACAGGCCGTCGATACGGCTCGGGTTCTCGATCGCGTCGGTGAGACCGCGGCCCGGCTCCAGGTCCAGCGCCAGGGCGCCGGTGCCGAAATGCACGTCGAGGTCGAGCAGCGCGGTCGAGCGGTGCGCCTTTTCGCCCATCAGCCAGGCGAGGCTGGTGGCGATGCTCGAGGCACCGACCCCGCCGCGCACACCGATCACGGTGGCCATCACGTGCGGCTTGTCGGCCTGGGCCTCGCCGCGCGGTCCGGACAGGATCGACTGGGCGTGCGCAAACGTGTCGCGCAGCTGGTCGACCGTGAAAGGCTTCAGCAGATAGTCGTGGATGCCGCTGGCGACGAGATCGCGGTACAGGCGGACATCGTTGACCTGACCCGACGCGATCACGACCGTGCCCGGCTCGCAGACTTCCGCCAGCGCGTTGATGTCGCTGAGCGGGTCCGCCGATTCCGACAGGTCGACGAACAGGATCGTCGGGCTGGCCGAAACCGAGAGCGACTGGACCGCGTTGCGGAGGCCGCCCTTGTGAACCTTCTCCGGCGACCAGCCATGCTCCACCGCTACTGGGCGCAGCATGTCCGCCGTTGCATCGTCGCAGACGAAGGCGGTGAATGGGTCACGCAGACCCGCTCGCGCTTGAAAAGGTGCGTTCATTACTACTGCCCCTGCTTCGTATTGACATCCTGCAGACCCTTTTTCCCGGTCGGCGGCGTCGAGTAATAGACGCCGATACCGCGACTGGCGGCGGCTGCGTCGACATACGGGTCGCCCTCACGGCCGTGAATCAGGTCCTCGGGATTGGCGACCATCGTCGCCAAGTTGCTGTTCACCGCGCATCCATAGTTGGACATGGTGCGGTTATTGTAATTGGGCTGGGCCGGAACGCTCCAGTTGGGGCAGTTCGGGACCTCAGCGCGCGTCCGGCTGACGACCACCCGGACCGATCCCGGAGGAATCGAGCCCTGGGTCACCGGGGCGCCGCTGCTGACCAGCATGCCATATTGGCCGGCGACCCGCGCAACGTCGTTGCGAGCGGCGTCGGAATAAGCGCCGTCGACGTAGATGCTGTCGCCATAGCCAAGCTGCAGCGAACGGAACCAGGCATCGAGCCGAGCCCTTTCGGAAGCGGCCAGCGAGCCGTCCGGAGCGGCAACGTCCAGCGCATAGTCCGAGCGTTGGACGACCGGCACGTTGACCGCTGCAAGGCCGCGGTCCGGCAGGTCCTCGGGCACGTGCTGGCAGGCCGAAAGTGCCGCCGCGATGACGATGAGTGCGGATTTACGGGCCATGATGGCTTCCTTCCTCAGAGAGCGGCGGGTCACAGTTTGAACCCCGGAGCGGCCGCGGTGCTGGCAGCGCCGCCGATGCCCGGAGCCGAAGCGGCGGGCGACGGAGCGCGGCCGCTCACTCCCTGGAAGGTCTGGCCTTCCAGGTTGAGCTGGACGTCGGTCGGGGCACGATAGCCTTGCGTCGGCAAGGCCAGCTTGCCCGACGTCGGCCGCACCAGATAGGGCGTCACGATGATCACCAATTCCGTCTCCGACCGGCGAAAGCTGGTCGAGCGGAACAGCGAGCCAAGGATCGGCAGGTCGCCGAGGAACGGCGCCTTGTTGACGTTGTTGGTGTTGGTGTTGCGCAGAAGGCCGGCAATCATGAACGACTGGCCTGAGCCCAACTCGACGGTGGTTTCCGCGCGGCGGGTGGTCAAGGCGGGAACGAGGAAGTCGTTCAGCTTGACCGCACCTTCGTTGCTGAGTTCGCTGACCTCTGGACGAACGCGCATCGAGATGCGGCCGTCGGCCAGGACGATCGGGGTGAAGGCCAGGCCGACACCATATTGACGATATTCGATCGTTACCGCGCCCAAGCTCTGGGAAACGGGGATCGGGAACTCGCCGCCGGCCAGGAAGCTGGCGGTTTCGCCCGAAAGTGCGGTCAGGTTTGGCTCCGCGAGGATCGAAACCAGTCCGTCGGCTTCCGACAGGTTCAGGGTCGACAGGACGTCGAGACCGAGCAGCTTGCCGGCGAAGCCCAGCGTGGTGCCGGCGCTTCCGATGTTGAAGCCCTTCGGCACCCCCGCGGCATCACCGGACCCCGGCGTACCAAAGGTTCCGGGACTGCCCTGACCGATCCCGAACTGGAAGCCGTCCGTCGAGTCACGGGTCAAGATGTTGACGCCGATCTGCTTCAGCAGCGAGCGATTGACCTCGGCAATGGTTACCTTGAGGTTGACCTGAAGCGGCGTGGCCGTCTTCAACCGGTTGACCGGAATAACCTTGAGCATCGCGCCGGGGCTGGAGGTGTCGATGCCCGGGTTGAGCATCGAGCGCACCAGGGCTTCGGCCTGGGCGGCGTCCTCAGGCGCGGCGACGGTGCCGTTAAGCACGGCCATCTGCCCGACCGTCGTCACCCGGATGTCCGCATCGGGCATCGCCGCCTTGATCATCGCGTCGACCGAAGTGACGTTGGGGCTTACCCGGATCTTGGCGCCATAGACGACCGACCCGTCGGCGGCCGTAGCGATAACCGTGGCTTCTCCCGACTCCTTGCCGAACAGGCTGATCTGCCGCTGGTTGGCGACATAGACATCGGCCACGCCGGGGTTCGAGGTCCACACATCGGCCACATTGCGCGGCAGGCGGACCATCTGGCCTTCACCGACGGACAGGAGCACCTCGGTGGTCGGGCGATAGCTGCCGGACGGCTGGGCCGCAGCGGCGGGCGTGGCGATGGCGACGGTGCCAACGCCCAGGGCCAGCGCTGCCAGGGCACTGCCCAGGCGAGAGCGGCGAACGGAAATACTGGTCATTTTAGCGAGCTCCCACTGGAACGACAGTGACAGTGTTGCCACGGGCAACGCGTACGCCGGGGCCGGTTACCGCCGCGCCCTCAGGCGCTGCCGGATCCTTGCCGGTGATCGCACGACCCATTGCGGTCGCGAACTTGGACATGGCATCGCCAGTCTGCTCGGTGCCGCCTGGCGTCTTGGCCGGGACGCTGCGTCGCTGAAAGCGCGACACATCGCCGCCGGTGACATAGGTGGTGTTGCTGTCGGCCGGGCGATTGGCGATAGCCAGCAGCATCCGCCGCTCGTCGGCCGGGTTGATGCCAACCGGGACCTTGACGTCGCCGGCCGCAACCGCGCGCTCGAGCTCGGCGGTATTGTCGGCGATCGAGCGCAGGGACAGACTCAGCGTACCCATCGCTTGGGCGACGGCGATCTTCTCCGCGATGCGCGGGGTGGCCTCCAGCGTGACGGTGGCGAAGGTTTTGACCTCGGTCTTGCCTTCCTCATTCTTGCTGTCGATGCGCTGGTCGGTAGCGAGCACGCGCAGATTGCGGATGATCGTCTCGGAAACCTTGAGGGGCGGGCCCTCACCGCCGCCGGTCACGTCCTGGGTCAGCACCATGTCGACGCGATCGCCCGGGAAGATGAAGCCGGCGACGCCGCTGGTGTTCGAAACAGGAACGGTGACGGCGCGCATGCCGGGGCCAAGCGCCGCAGCAAGGAAGCCGCGGTCGTTGGGTCCAACCAGGGCGCCCTTGGTCAGCGGCTGTCCGGCCGTGATCGGGTTGCGGACGACCGTGCCGAGCAGCTTGCTGATATCGGCACCGGGCGCACCCTCGGTGTAATAGGCGTTCTGGACCAATTCCTTCGGCCAGGCCTGGAAGGCCAGGCTTTCGGCATCGATGATGGTGCCGACCGGAAGCGCCTTGCGGGCGACCAGAACCTTCGGTCCCGCCGGAACGACAGGCGCCGCATTGGCCTGCTCGGCCCCGGCTCCGGTGAACATGTTCTTGGCCATGATTGCGGTGACTACCGCGATGACCAGCGCTCCGACGAGCAGCGCGACTTTCTTGACGTCCATGGCGATTACGCCTCCCCTGAAGGGTCACTCAGTTGCCCGGTGACATTCCGGCAAATTGGTTAAGAAAGCGTTGGGCGAGTAACCATAGGCCGCCGAACGCGATGGCGACGCCGTAAGGGACTTCGGTTTTCCCTTCCGAACGCCGGATCTTGTGATGGTAAATCCAGGCCCCAACGCTGACGAATCCGCCCGCGACACTGGTCACGACGAAGAACAGCAGCGTTGCCAGCGGCGCGAACCACAGAGCGATGGCGGTGCCTAGCTTGACATCACCGCCGCCCATCCCGCCGAGCGCGAACATGCCCGAAAAAGACAACAAAGACGCGAATCGCGACCGCAGATTCGTTCGACCCCGTCGGGGTAGAAGCCGATTCCGCTTGCCCACCAAAACAGCGGGGCCATCACCGCGACGACGATGCTCAGCCCAGTCGGGAATGGTCCGAAGTCCGAAGGTCGACGATTGCCGCCCAGACCAGCAGGGCAGCAAAGACCATCGCCAGGAGTTGGGTGAATCCGCCGTTCATCATCTTGCCACCACTAGACGGCGCGCCTTTCCAAACCGTAACCAGCCAGCGAAATGACGAGCGTCGATGTCCTGATTGTCGGTGGCGGCATCGCCGGGGCCAGCCTTGCTGCCCGCCTGGCCGGTGGGATGAGCGTGCTGCGTGATCGAGGCGGAAGACATGTGCGGTCGCCACGCCACCGGCCGCTCCGCCGCATTCTGGCAAGCGAGCCTGGGCGGCGACACGCCCGAGCGGCACTCAGCCTACTGTCCAAGCCGATGTTCGATGACAACTGGCCGGGGAGCGATGCGCCGCTGCTTCGACCGCGCGGGGCGGTCCACCTGACCGGGCCGTGCGGAGAAGCATTTGAGGAGATTGGCGATCTCAGCGGCGAGTTCGCGCCGGTGCACCTCGACCGTGCGGGCGCTCGATCGCGCTGATTCCGGGCATGCGCGAGCAATGGACCGGCGCCTGGTACGAGGCGAGCTGCGCCGACATCGAGGTCGCCGCGTTCCACAACGCCTGCCTGGCCGCGGCGCGGCGCCAGGGCGGGGAAATTCGGACGGACGCCTCATTGCTGTCGGCGCGGCAAGAGCGGGACGGATGGGAAGTCGAGACCAGCGCCGGGCCGATTCGAGGCGGCAGTGCTGGTCAATGCGGCCGGCGCGTGGGGCGACCAGGTCGCCGAACGCTGCCGGAGTTGCCGCCGCTGGGCTTGTCGGCGAAGCGACGAACGGTGGTGCAGCTCCGAGTCGGCGAGGAGCGGCCTGCGCGACCTGCCGTTCGTCACCGACCTGCACCAAAGCTTCTATTTCAAGGGCGAGGGCGACAACAGCGTCTGGGTCTGCCCGCTCGACGAATCGCCGGTCGACCCGTGCGACGCTGCGCCCGAGGAGCTGGACGTAGCCATCGCCATCGACCGGTTCGAACAGGCGGTCGACTGGCCGGTCGAGGCGGTCGAACGCAAATGGGCGGGCCTCAGGACCTTCGCGCCCGACCGGGGGATGAAGTTCGGATTCGATCCCGATGCCACAGGCTTTTTCTGGTGCGTCGGCCAGGGCGGGATGGGCATCCAGACCGCGCCGGCCGCGTCATTGCTCTGTGCCGCGCTGATCAGGCGGGAACCGCTGCCGGCCGAACTTGCCGGAATCGATCCGGCGGACTTCGCGCCACGCTCGACTCGCTCCTAGCGCCGCGCTTCGGCCTCCGCACAGGCCAGCGCGTCGGCCCGTTCATTCTCCGGATGGCCGGCGTGGCCCTTGACCCAGTGCCAGTCGATCCGGTGCGGCGCCGCAGCGTCGACCAGCGCCTGCCACAGCTCGGCATTCTTGACCGGCTTCCGGTCTGCGGTCTTCCAGCCGTTGCGGCGCCAGCCGTGGATCCATTTGGTGATGCCGTCGCGGACATAGTTGCTGTCGGTGTCAGAGTTGGACACGGCAGGGCTTCTTCAGCGCGTTCAGCGCCTCGATCGCGGCCATCAATTCCATGCGGTTGTTGGTGGTCAGCGCTTCGCCGCCAGACAGCTCGCGCTCCTTGCCGCTCGAGCGCAGAATCGCTCCCCAGCCGCCGGGGCCGGGATTGCCCTTGCAGGCGCCGTCGGTGAAGATTTCGACCTCGGGCAGATCTCATGCTCAGGCGACGAGTTCGCGGGGCAGCTTGAAGATCATCCGCTCGGGCTCATGCTCGGCGATGTCCTCGATCACGTCGAACCGCTCGGCCAGCGCCTCGACCACTTCGCGCACCAGTACCTCCGGCGCGGAGGCGCCGGCGGTGATGCCGACCGTCGACGGTGTGCCAAGCCAATCCCAATCGATATCGGCCGCCCGCTGGATCAGGCGGGCGGGCGCGCCGCTGCGCTCGGCGACCTCGGCCAGGCGCAGCGAATTGCTGCTGTTCGGCGCGCCGATCACCAGTAGCCGGTCGCATTCCGGCGCGATCGTCTTGACCGCCGCCTGGCGGTTGGAAGTGGCGTAGCAAATGTCCTCGCTGCGCGGAGCAAGGATCGACGGGAAACGGGCCTGCAGCGCCTGGACGATCTCGGCCGTGTCGTCGACCGACAGCGTGGTCTGGGTAAGGAAGGAGAGATTGTCGCGGCTCGCGGGGTCGAGCAGCGCCGACGTCCTCGACCGTCTCGACGAGAGTCATGCTGCCCGGCGGGACCTGGCCGAAGGTGCCGATCACTTCCGGGTGGCCGGCGTGGCCGATGAACAATGATATGGCGTCCCGCCTCGATCAGCCGCTCGGCCTGGCGGTGGACCTTGCTGACCAGCGGGCAGGTGGCGTCGAGATAGTCGAGCCCGCGGGCCCTCGCGGCGGCCGGGACGATCTTCGGCACGCCGTGAGCCGAGAACACTACCGGGCGGCCGTCCGGCACCTCGTCCAGCTCCTTGACGAACACCGCGCCGAGCCCGCGCAGCCGGTCGACCACGAAGCGGTTGTGGACGATCTCATGGCGCACATAGACCGGCGGGCCGAACCGCTCGATCGCCAGTTCGACGATCTTGATCGCGCGATCGACGCCCGCGCAGAAGCCGCGCGGCGCCGCGATCAGCACATGCAACGGAGGCTTGGTCGACACCATTGCGCGGCATGTAAGGCGTCGCTTGCAGCAATGCTAGGCGGTTCCTATGACGGGCCGCACCGGAGCGTTCGACAAAGGAAGCCATATCGTGAAGCGTCGCCTTACTGCCCTTGCCCTGGTTCTCATTGCCACGGCCTGCTCGCGCGAAGGCGAGATTGCGGAGGGCGGCATCTACATCACCCGCTCCGCCTGCCCGCAGGTCGGCGTCCCGGCCGCGACCGGCGACATCACCCTGTTCAACCCGCTCGAATCGGACCGATGCCTCGGCGATCGACGTGTCGGCCGCGATCACCAATGTCCGCTCGACCTGCGACGAGACCGGCGCCAACATCGTCTCGACCGTGACGTTCGACGTGGTCGCCACCCGCCGCGACGTCGCGCGGGCACGGCAGGTTGTTCTGCCCTATTTCTCGGTGGCGATGCAGGCTGGGACGACAGGTGGTCGCCAAGCGGGTCGGCAATGTCGGGCTGAACTTCGCCGCCGGTAGCGCACGCGCTCAGACTGCAGGCCAGGCGACGATCCATGTCTCGCGCGCCGCGGCCACGCTGCCCGAAGACGTTCGCAGCGAACTGACCCGCAAGCGGAAGGCGAGCGATGCGGACGCCGCGATCGATCCGCTGTCAAATCCGACCGTGCGCGACGCCGTTGCGCGGGCGACCTTCGAGCATCTCGTCGGCTTCCAGCTGACCGACGCCCAGCTGCGCTACAACGCCACGCGCTAGAGAGTTGACTCCGCGTTGACCGCCGCGCGGCGTCGCCAGCAGCGGCGGCGTCATCCGCGCCCTTGGTCGCGGGAGGCGCACACGGGAGAGTGTTCGGGCATGGGTTCCCTCAAAACAATTATTTGATGGGTCCGAGGTCCAAGCCGCCGAAGGAGCAACCGCCCCCGGAATCTCTCAGGCATCAGGGACCGCGTGCGCCGAGACAGTCTGGAAAGAGTCTCCGAGAGGGACCACCGAAGGGGCAAAGCTCTCAGGCCGCAGCGACAGAAGGGGGCTCGGATCAATCCACGCGTATGGGCGCTTATGCTCTCGCGTGCCGGGCTTCGAAGGATAGGCGGCGTGACGGAACCAAGCGATAATTTGGCCAAGCTGCCGCTCGATGGCTGGCACCGCGCGAAGGCCGGGCGAATGGTGCCCTTCGCCGGCTATGAGATGCCGGTGCAGTATGAAGGCATCATGGCCGAGCATCTCTGGGTGCGGAGCCACGCAGGCCTGTTCGACGTCAGCCACATGGGCCAGCTGTTGTTCCACGGGCCGGATATCGACCGCGCGCTGGAGGCATTGCTGCCGGGCGACCTGCTCGCGCTGAAGGACGGGCGCTTGCGCTATTCGATGCTGCTGGCCGACGATGGCGGGATCATCGACGATCTGATGGCGACGCGACGCGGCGAGCATTTCTACCTGGTCGTTAATGGGGCCACCAAAATTGGCGACATCGAGCAGTTCGAGCGGCGCCTGCCGCGTACGATCGCAATGGATCATATGAAGGAACAGGCGCTGCTGGCGCTGCAGGGGCCGGAAGCGGCGTCCGCGTTGGAAGCGCTGGTGCCCGGTGTGGGCGAGCTGAGCTTCATGCAGGCGAGCCTGTTCCATTGGGAGGGCAAGCCGCTATGGATCAGCCGTTCCGGATATACCGGCGAGGATGGGTTCGAGATTTCCGTCTCGGGGCGCAACGTCGAGGCGCTGGCGGAGGCGCTGGCTGCTGACGAGCGCGTCAGGCCGATCGGCCTCGGCGCCCGCGATTCGCTGCGGCTCGAGGCGGGTCTGCCGCTCTACGGTCACGACCTCGATTGCGACACGACGCCGGTCATGGCGGATCTGACCTTCGCCATCGGCAAGCGGCGCCGCGCCGAGGGCGGTTTCGCCGGCGCGCTGCGGATCATGGCCGAGCTGGAGAATGGCGCGCCGCAGAAGCGCGTCGGACTGCTCGTGGAGGGCAAGCAGCCGGTCCGCGAAGGCGCCCTGGTCCTTGATGGCGAGGGCAACGAAATCGGCCGTATCACCAGCGGCGGCCATTCGCCCTCGCTGGGACGGCCGATCGCAATGGGCTATATCGCCACATCGCTGGCCGCGCCGGGTACCGCGCTGACGCTCGAGCAGCGCGGCAAGCTATTCCAGGCGACGGTCGACGCCGATGCCCTTCGTCCCCCATCGCTACCATCGCAAACAGGGAGCAGCCGCATGAGCCTCTATTTCACCAAGGAACATGAATGGATTCGCGTCGACGGCGACGTCGCGACGGTCGGCATCTCCGACCATGCCCAGGAAGCGCTGGGCGACATCGTCTTCGCCGAGGCCCCCGAAGCGGGCCGGACGCTGGCCAAGGGCCAGGAAGCCGCGGTGGTCGAATTGGTCAAGGCTGCCAGCGACGTCTATGCGCCGGTCGGCGGCGAGGTGATCGACGGAAATAGTGCGCTCGCCGACGATCCCGCGCTGATCAACCGCGATCCCGAAGGCGAGGGCTGGTTCTTCAAGCTGAAGCTCAGCGATCCCTCGGAGCTCGACGGGTTGATGGCCGAAGCCGAATATCGCGAATGGGTGAAGTCGCTCTGAGCCGACGCTCCCGCCTCGACTTCCCAATGGGACGCGGCGGATTATGCCCGCATTGGCGGATTCGTGCCGGCGCTGGGGCAGGCGGCGCTGGAGCTACTCGACCCGCAGCCGGGCGAACATATCCTCGACGTCGGCTGCGGCGACGGCACGCTGACGCTCAAGATCAAGGAAATGGGTGCGGACGTCGTCGGCATCGACAGCAGCCTGTCCATGATAGCCGCGGCCAAGGCCAAGGGCCTCGACGCGCGGCTGATGGATGCGGCCCAGCTGAAGTTCGGCGAGGCGTTCGACGCAGTTTTTTCAAATGCTACCTTGCACTGGGTGCTCGACAAGGAGCGGGCGGCGCGAGCAATCTGGTTCGCACTCAGGCCTGGCGGGCGGTTTGCGGGCGAGATGGGCGGGCAGGGGAACCTCGCCCGGCTGCGCCAGGCGCTGGACGACGAGCTTGTCGCGCGGGGCTTCGGCCCGCCGACCTACGCCGCCAACTGGTATCCCGGCGCGAAGAGTTCACGTCGGTCTATGAGCAAGCCGGGTTCAAGGACATCGACGCCCGGCTGATCGAACGTCCGACGCCGCTGGAGCATGGCGTCGCCGCCTGGGTCACCACCTTCCGGGCCGGCTGGCTCGATCGCGCCGGCGTTCCGCACGAGCAGCGCCAGTCCATCGCCGAGGCGGTCGCCGACCGCGCCGGCACCAATGTCGCGGACTATGTCCGCCTTCGCTTCATCATGAGGAAGCCCAACTGATGCGTTATTTGCCGCTGAGCGAGGATGATCGCTCCGCCATGTTGACACGATCGGAGCAGGCTCGGTCGACGAGCTGTTCCGCGACGTGCCCGACGGGCTTCTGCTGCAAGAGCCGATCGAGGGCCTGCCGCTGCACGCCAGCGAGTTGGCGGTCGAGCGCGAACTGACCGTCATGGCGCGCAAGAATATGGTCGCGGGCGAGGTGCCGTTTTTCCTCGGCTGCGGCGCCTACAAGCATCACATCCCGGCGAGCGTCGATCATTTGATCCAGCGCGGCGAATTCCTGACCGCATACACGCCCTACCAGCCGGAAATCGCGCAGGGCACGCTGCAAGTGCTGTTCGAGTTCCAGACCCAGGTCGCGCGGTTGCTCGGCTGCGAGGTCGCCAATGCCTCGATGTACGATGGTTCGACCGCCTGCTGGGAAGCGATCGGAATGGCGCGGCGGATCACCCGCCGGAAAAAGGCGATCCTCTCCGTCGGGCCTCCACCCGCATTATGTCTCGGTCTGCAAGACGATGGCCAAGTTCACCGGCGACACGCTGGAGACCGCGCTGCCGACGCTCGACGCCGCTACCGACGCCGAGCGGCTGATCGCCGCCATCGACGGGGAAACCAGCTGCGTCGTCGTCCAATATCCCGACATCCTCGGCCGGATCACCGACCTCGCCCCGATCGCCGAGGCGGCGCAGGCCAAGGGCGCGCTGCTGATCGCGGTGGTGACCGAGCCGGTCGCGCTGGGGCTGATCAAGTCGCCGGGCGAGATGGGCGCCGACATCGTCGTCGGCGAGGGCCAGTCGATCGGCGTCGGCCTGCAGTTCGGCGGACCCTATGTCGGGCTGTTCGCAACTGCCGCGAGAAATATGTCCGGCAGATGCCCGGCCGGCTTGGCAGGCGAGACCGTCGATGCCGAGGGCAAGCGCGGCTTCGTGCTGACGCTGTCGACGCGCGAGCAGCATATCCGCCGCGAGAAGGCGACGTCGAACATCTGCACCAACTCCGGCCTGTGCGCGCTGGCCTTCTCGATCCACATGACCTTGCTCGGCGAGAAGGGGCTGACTGCAGCTAGCTACAGTTCAACCACGCGCGCGCGTGCGAAGCCGCCGAGCGCCTCGTCGGCGATCCCGGGATTCGGCTGGTCAACGACAGCTTCTTCAACGAATTCACGCTTGAGCTGCCGGTCGAGGCTCGGCCTGCGGTCCATGCAATGGTCGAGAAGCGGGTGCTCGGCGGCGTGTCGCTCGGGCGGCTGTATCCGGGTGTCGGAACGCTGCAGAATGGGCTGGTCGTCGCGGTGACCGAGTTGGTCAGCGATGCGGATATCGACGCGCTGGAAGCGGCGCTGAAGGAGGTGTGCAAGTGACCGCCGCATCGAAACCGAGGCGCCAAGCTGGCGGCCCCAATCCTTCGGGCTGGCGCCCATCCGCACCGACTGCAGCCGCAGCTGGCGCGGCGCTACCGTCACCGGCAATCGGGCGCTGATGCTGGAAGAGCCGCTGCTATTCGAGATCGGCAAGCGCGACCAGACCGGTGTCGATTTCGAGCTCGGCCCACGCAGGGCGACGCGCCTCGGCGGCCTCGAGCGCAACGCGCCGATCGGCCTCCCGGGCCTCAGCGAGCCGGAAGCGGTGCGCCACTACACCCGGCTGTCGCGCCAGAATTACGCGATCGACCTTGGCCTGTTCCCGCTCGGGTCCTGCACGATGAAGCATAATCCGCGGCTCAACGAGAAGGTGGCGCGGCTGCCGGGCTTTGCCGACATCCACCCGCTGCAGCCGCAGGAGACGGTGCAGGGCGCGCTCGAGCTGATCAACCAGCTCGGCCTTCTGGCTGATCGACGCTGACCGGCATGCACGGCGTGGCGATGAGCCCCAAGGCCGGCGCGCATGGCGAGCTGTGCGGCCTGCTGTGCATCCGCGCCGCGCTCGAAGCGCGCGGCGACGCGCGCCAGGTGGTGCTGGTGCCGGAAAGCGCGCATGGCACCAACCCGGCGACGGCTGCCTTCTGCGGCTATCGGGTCGAGAATATCCCGGCGACCAGGACCGGGCGGGTCGACCTGGAGGCGCTGAAGGCGCGGCTCGGGCCGGACGTCGCGGCGGTGATGATCACCAACCCCAACACCTGCGGCCTGTTCGAGCCGCGAGATGAAGGCGATCAGCGACGCGGTCCACGCGGCCGGCGGCTTCGTCTATTGCGACGGCGCCAACTTCAACGCGATCGTCGGCAAGGTGCGGCCGGGCGACCTCGGCATCGATGCGATGCACATCAATTTGCACAAGACCTTCTCGACCCCGCATGGCGGCGGCGGACCTGGCTCGGGTCCGGTGGTCCTGTCTGAGGCGCTCGCGCCCTATGGGCCGCTGCCCTTCGCGGCCGGCTATGCCGACGGCAGCGTACAAGATGGTCGAGGAGGAGAAGCGCGCGGTGCGGAGCATCCCGACACCTTCGGCCGGATGGTCGCCTTCCACGGCCAGATGGGCATGTTTACGCGGGCGCTCGACCTATATTCTCAGCCACGGCGCCGACGGCCTCGCCCAGGTCGCCGAGGACAGCGTGCTCAACGCCAATTACGTCCTGCGCAGTCTGGAGGATGTGCTCGACGCGCCGTTCGCCTTCTCCGGCCCCTGCATGCACGAGGCGATTTTCAGCGATAAGGGATTCGCCGAGGGCTTCTCGACGATCGATGTCGCCAAGGCGCTGATCGACGAGGGCTTCCACCCGATGACCATGTATTTCCCGCTGGTCGTCCATGGCGCGATGCTGGTCGAGCCGACCGAAACCGAATCCAAGGCCAACCTCGACCAGTTCATCGCCGCGTTGCGTTCGATCGCCGAGCGGGCGCGGGCGGGTGACGACAGCCCTCAAGGCAGCTCCGGTCCATGCGCCGCGGCGGCGCCTCGACGAGACGCAGGCCGCGAGGAAGCCGGTGCTTTCCTACAATAATCCGGCGCCGGATGGTTCCTCGACCGGTTTGGGCGCGCATTTCGGCGGCGGCTGATGGCCGAACCCAGCTTCCCGCCCTATAATGTCGGCGATCTCGGCACGGGGGTGAAGCGACGGGCACCGGCCGCGGCGCGCAATGTCGGCCCGATTGGCGATGTCCTTGCCCTGTGGCTACCGCCGCGTGGCCTCGTGCTTGAAATCGCCAGCGGGACGGGTGAGCATGCGTTGGCATTTGCCCGCCGCTTTCCCGATCTCCAGTGGCAGCCGAGCGATCCGGACCCGCAAGCGCTGGCGTCGATCGCCGCTTGGCGGAGACGAGGGACCGCCCAACCTGAAGCCGCCAGTCCGTCTCGATGTCTGTGGCGTCGATTGGCCGGTCGACCCACGCCGACGCGATCCTCTGCGTCAACATGGTGCACATCGCTCCGTGGGAAGCATCTCTTGGCTTGCTCGACGGCGCCGCGCGGCTGCTCGAGCATGGCGCGCCCCTGATCTTCTATGGGCCATGGGTTGAGGCCGATGTTCCCACCGCAGCTTCCAACCGGGCATTCGACCTCAGCCTTCGCGGCCGCGATCCGCGCTGGGGCCTGAGGCTCGTGGAGGATTTTGCCTCGGAGGCGCTACGGCGCGGTTTCCGGCTGGCGGAGCGGCAACCGATGCCCTCGAACAACCTCATGCTGCGCTTCGAGGCCGATTATACGGCGCGTTAAACTAAGTTTTACCGATCTGTCCTAGGCTAGGCCTCATGGACGAGAGCAGCCCAACCCAGAATCGCAAGTCGCGCCGGTCCAACGTGCTGATGTCCGCCAGCCTTGAGCTGTCGGGCACCGCGCTGCCGGTCAAGCTGCGCAACCTGAGCGCCGACGGGGCGCTGGTCGAGGGCGACAAGCTGCCGGTCGAAGGCACGTCAATCCTGTTCCGCAAGGGTGATCTCGGCATGGCGGGCATCGTTGCCTGGGTGAAGGGGCGGCAAGCCGGGGTCAGTTTTGCGCAGAAGCTCAATCCCGAGCAGTTGCTGCGCCATGTCCCCGCTCCTCGGCCGCGGGTCACGCCAGAGCTTCCGCCGTCCGGGACTCAAGAAATTCACGGAAAGCGACAGCGGCTATGGCGACTCCTGGCACTGGCGCTTTCCCACCGCCACCGACTAATTCCCTTTTTTGACCGTTAGTTGGGGCTGCGCTGCATTTCCCGCTGCTCGTGGAGCCATGCGACCAGCTCGCCAAGCGGCAGCAACCGGTTGAAGGCAATGCCGGCAAAACCATTGTCGCTCCAGCAGGCAATGCCCTGCCTGCGGTTGGAGGCCGGGCAGGGTGACGACAACCTCTGCGCCCTGCGGAAACAGAGTGTCGGTCCGGATCTTCAGTCCGCCCTGGGAAATGTCGCAGGCTCGGACCCGAACGACGTTCGAACCTTCACGGACCGTGGCATGGGAGGTGGTCTCGATCCGCGGCATTCGGGGTCGCGGACCTTCCATCGACGTCGACAATATGTCGATCACGTCGATCGGCTCATCGAACGTCGATGCCGGCATTCTGGTCGCGGGTCCAGCCGACCCGGCCACTGATTGGCTGACCGCTCTTCAATTCCACCGTAACCGGCGTTCCGTCGTCGATCGAGCAATATAGGCGGATCATCATTCCGCCGGCCGAGATATTCTTGATCAGGCAAAGTTCGCGGCGGTCCTCGACCAGTATCGAACCGACGCGATAGAGTGTCATGTGCCGTTCGCCATCACGGCGCTCGGCGTCGCTGGCTCGGCTCCGGCGGCGCGTCGGAAAGCGAATAAAGAGTCGTTTCAACCGGCTGCAATATCCACTCGATTGCTCCACCGACACACTGTCCGGTCCGCGATGCGGAGCCGAACGATCTTGTCTAGATCCTTGTCGACCCTAGGGATGCAGCCCTTACCAATCAGTTGATGTCCGGTCCGAATTCGGCGCAAGCCGTTTGTCGAAGCAATTCGACGTTCACCGGGAGATGTTGCTTGTCGCGGCAACGCCGGTAGGCGTAGCCTTTACCTCCTGGATCTACCTGAGGGGTGCAGTTCCTGGAGCCACGCTCATGCTGATGTCTCACTGGGTTGCCGCTGGCTTGGTCATGGCCAGCACGCCGATTGCTGCCGAGCCCCAGCAACCTTGACGTGGAAATCCAGCAAGCCCCTCTCATCGACCGCACTACCACCACCGAAGACGTGACGATCAGCACCGATAATGCCGATCGAATGACGGTGCCGGTCTCCGTCGGCGGCAAGGGACCCTATGAATTCCTGGTCGACACCGGGTCGGAGCGAACCGTCATCTCGCGGGAATTGGCCAGGCATCTTCGGCTGACCAGCGGCCGGGCCGCGATCTTGCACAGTGTGATGGGCGCCAATGACGTCAGCACCGTTCATATCCCGCATCTCAAGGTCAGCAGCAACGTCATTTCGGTGATCGATGCGCCGGCGCTCAGCGCCTCCAACATCGGCGCCGATGGAATGCTGGGTATCGACAGCTTGCGGTCGCAGCGCGTGCTGTTCAACTTCAAGGCCAAGACCATGTCCATCACGCCGTCGAACCAGCCGGTCGAGCGTCTGGACGGCGATACGATCGTAGTCCGCGCTCGCTCTCGCAAGGGACGGTTGATCTTCACCCAGGCCAAAGTCGACGGTCGCAAGATTTCCGTGATCGTCGACACCGGCTCCGAGGTGACGATCGCCAATATGGCGATGCAGAAGATGCTGACCAAGCGGGGTCATGCCCTGCTCCCGGACAGCGTGATGATCGAATCGGTCACCGGCGAGCAAATGAGCGCGCGGGTTACCCGAGTGGCGGAGATCGAGTTCGGCGGAGTGAAGCTCAGGGATCTGTCGGTGGCCTTCGCCGATGCCCATATTTTCCGTCAGCTGGACCTCGACGAGAAGCCCGGCGCTGCTGCTGGGCATGAATGCGATGAAGGCATTTGATCGAATTTCGATCGATTTCGCGGCCAAAAAGGTTCGGTTTGTTCTGCCGGGCACGAGTATGCGGCGCAGCGTGCGCTATGCCTCTGCTCGCTAGCCCGCTTCGTTCGCTAGCTCGCTAACTCGCTCCAACTGTCTCCTGGCAACAAAAAGCCCGGGCGAGTCTGGCTCGCCCGGGCTATTGTTTTCGCCTTCGCGATTAACCGCGTTCCGGCTCCGGCGGAGGCGGCGGCGGCGGCGGAGGAGGCGGCGGAGGCGGACACGAGTCCGTCGCCAGGATCACCGATCCGTCCGGGCACGTCTGCGTCGCCGGAGGCGGCGGAGGCGGTGGCGGAGGCGGAGGCGGCGGAGGCGGCGGTTCAGCCCCACCGAAGTTGAAGATCAAGCTCGCCAGCAACGAGTGCGAGCGGAACTTGCCGTCGATCTCCGGGAAGATCGCAGCGTCGGTCCGGCGAGCGACGAGCACCGGTGCCGTCACCGTGCCCGCGTTCACGAGATCCGGATTTCCGCCGAACCCGACCGGGCCGCCGAAGAACTCCAGACCGCCGGTGCTGAAGTAGCGATACTTCAGACCGAAATCGATGTTGTCGCTGAGCGCGTAGCGGGCGCCAGCGATCACTTGCCATGCCCAGGCCTTGTCACTGTCGTCCAGCGCCTTTGCCCACGCGCGGCCGAAGCCGCCGCCGGCATAGAAGGCAAAGCCGTCCTCATCGCCGAAATCAACCAAAGCGTTGATCATGAACGACGTGATGCCGATCTTGCCGTCAAAATCGTCGAAGTCGTCTTCCGTCAGCGCAGCCTGGCCAGGAGCGCCCGGATCGGGTGCAGCCGACGGCCGGTTGAGAGCCGCATTCAGACCGGCAAGGAAGTCGTCATCGACCTCGAAGCCGTCTCGCTTGGCCCGCTTGTAGCCGAGCTCGCCTTCCAGGCGGAACATGCCAAAGTCATAGCCGACGATGGCATCGATGTCGTAACCCCGATTCCAGTCGGCTTCCATGGCGTCTCCGACCAGGACGTCGGGTGGGCCAGCCGAAAGGGGCGCGGCAGGTGTCTGAACGGTAGTAAAATCAATATCAGCATTCACATCTTGTTCGCTGGGAAGCATAATGCCCCCCTCGATGCCGGCATAGACCTGCCCATCTCGGGCATGCGCCGGCGCAGCGATCGCAGCAACTGCGACCGCACCTAACAAGTACTTCTTCATGCAAATTCCCCTTTTTTGGCACTGATGCGCAGCGCCAACACGTATCATTGGATTAAGTCTCACTGGAAAGCCGCCTAATTCTCCAGAAATCAGCAGGGCAGCAGCTTGCGCTCCAACTGCCGCTCGCTAGCAAAAAATACTCCTCCTTAATGGCAGCAATAGCCCGGACGAGACTGGCTCGCCCGGGCTGATTGTTTTCGCCTTAGTGCTTAACCGCGTTCCGGCTCCGGCGGAGGCGGAGGCGGCGGAGGCGGAGGCGGAGGCGGCGGACAAGTGTCGGTCGCCAGGACCACCGAGCCATCCGGGCACGTCTGCGTCGCCGGCGGAGGCGGCGGAGGCGGCGGCGGAGGCGGAGGCGGCGGAGGCGGCGGTTCTGCCTCACCGAAGTTGAAGGTCAGCGTGGCCAGGAGGCTGTGCGAAGCGAACTTGTCGTCGATCTCCGGGACGACCAGGGCGTTCGTTGTCACATTCACCAGGTTAATTTGTCCACCTGGCCCCGGAACGCCGACCGTTCGCGTCGTTCCCCCGAACCCTAGGGGGCCGCCTTGGAACTCAAGGCTGCCTGTCCGGAAGTAGCGATACTTCAGGCCAAGGTCGATGTTGGAACTGATAGCATAGCGGGCGCCCAGAATGGCTTGCCAGGCAAAGGCACTATCTTTGTCGTTCAGAGCCTTGGCCCAGGCATAACCAGCGCCGATGCCGCCGTAGAATGCGAAGCCTTCTTCGTCGCCAAAGTCGGCGAGCGCGTTGATCATCGCGGATTTGACGCCGATCTTGCCATCGAGATCGTCCTCGACGCCTTCAAAATCGATATCGGCATCGATGAAGTCAGGATCGTCGAAAAAATCTTCGTCCAGGTCGAAGCCATCCCGCTTGGCCTTCTTGTAGGCGAATTCAGCTTCCACTCGGAAACCGCCGAAATCATAGCCGCCGATGATGCCGACATCGTAGCCCATATCCCAATCGGCTTTTAAAACGCCGTCGCCGGTCTCTATCCACGGGACCCACAAACAATGGCAGGGCGGGGGTCTGGACAGTTGTGAAATCAACTATCCCGTTGACGTCCTGCGACTTGGGGAAAAGCACGCCCCCTTCAATTCCGACATAACCTTGGCCGTCGCGGGCCTGTGCAGGCGCCGCTACCGCTATCGCCGCTACTGCGGCCAACAAGTACTTTCTCATGCAAATTCCCCTTGTTTCTGGGCACAATTGCACAGCGCCAACCAATGTACTTCGCCAAGGTTTCACTGAAAAGCCGCCTAAGTTGATAGAAACCAAGACTTGTGGCTTTGCGGCCACAGGCCACCACCGAAGCACGTCGAGTTCAATTCCAGCCACTTATGGGGTTGTACTGGCATGGGCAGCTTACGTTAATATATGGCCTTGTAGGAGCGAGCCGTGCACCGGAACTATCTGAGAAAAACTGTTTTTGCAGCCCTAACGGCACTGGCGCTGCCAGCCGTTGCCATGGGCCAATCAGGCGCTGGGGCAGCGGCCGGGCAATCGGCAATTTTTGCCGCAAATGACGATATTTCGCGTTTTTATGCGGCAAGCAAAAATAGTCCGATCTGGTTCCGCGGGGGCCAGGCGGAGGCCGGTCCGGCGCTGGTGAACATTTTGAAGCGGTCGCCGATCGAAGGTTTTGCGCGTGGCCCGCAGCTCGCAGCGGAAGTCGAGGCGGCCCTGGCCGGCGCCCAGAGCGGCGATTCGGCAGCGCTGCTTGCGGCCGACCGTGTGCTGTCCGCAGCATGGGTCGCCTATGTCCAGGCCCTCCATGCCCCGACGCCGGGCATGCTCTACGGAGAGAAATGGGTCACTCCGGTGGTGCCCACGACCTTTGCCGTGCTGGGCAAGGCGCTGAAGGCGCCCTCGCTTCCGGATCATCTGAAGATCGTGTCCAACCACAATCCGATTTACGGCGCGCTCAAAGAGGCGGCGCTCAAGGAAGCGGCGCTACCAGGCGGCGGCAATTCGGCCCGCTATGCAGCCAATCTGGAGCGCGCGCGCTCCATTCCGGCGACCGGCAGGTACGTGCTCGTCGATGCCGCCACGGCGCGGCTGTGGATGTATGAGAACGGCCAGCCAGTCGATTCAATGAAGGTCATTGTCGGTGACAAGGCGAAGCTTGGCCTGCCGACGCCGATGATCGCCAGCGTCATCTGGTACGCCACGCTCAACCCTTATTGGCACGTCCCCGATCACATGGCGAAGAAGATCATCGCCAAGCGCGTGCTGACGGACGGCGAGGCCTATCTCAAGAAGGGCGGCTATGAGGTGGTTTCCGACTGGAACGGAACCCAGGCGGTGCCCGCCTCCAGCGTTGACTGGAAGGGCGTTGCGGCAGGAACCGTAAGCGTCAAAATCCGCCAGCTGCCGGGGCCGACCAACGGCATGGGCAAGATGAAGTTCAACTTCGCCAACCCCGAAGGCATTTACCTGCACGACACCCCCAACAAGGCGTTGTTCGCGCAGAGCAATCGCGCCCTCAGCAATGGCTGTATCCGCCTCGAGGATGCCAAGCGGCTCGGCCGCTGGCTGCTGGGTCGCGAGCCGGTGGCGACAGCAGGAGCCGCAGAGCAGCATGTCTCCCTGCCGCAGGGCGTGCCGGTTTATGTAACTTACCTGACGGCCCAGCCGCACATCGGCGAACAGGCACTGGTCCGCGACGTCTATGGCTGGGATGCCCGCTCACCGGTAAGTACCGCCGCGGCGATCCAGGCTGCCGGTTCGGGGTCTTAGTCCGCCCGGCAATTGGCCCGAGCGGGGAAGAACTGCCTTTGCCGGTGGGCAGTCCACGGATGGGTTTGATAGGATGGCTGGTGCTTCGCCCTTAGCGAGGTGCACAGCAACCCGACCGGATTGCCCGGGCGCGGCGCTGGTGAGCCCTGCTGGATTCGAACCAGCGACCTACTGATTCCTCCCGGCGCGGTGGCGGTGTTGGACTCACTCTCGCCGCCGCGCCGAACTGGGTGCGCCCGAAGGTGGGAGAACGGGGTTCCCGAAGTGGGGCTCGGCCCCGCTCTCCCTATCTGACGCCGTCACCCCGACCCTGCTCGCAAGAGCGACCCCTCGGGGCAACGGGCGTCAAATATCGAGGCAATACCTAGCGATGTTCCGATTGAATGATTTGCCAATGACGCCACGTTTTTTGCAGTACGCGCCACCCGGGCGGCGGGGAGCGCAAAAAAGCCCCCGGCTGTCGGGGGCCAGTCGGGGGCAGTGGAGAGGGTTGAAAGGGAGTCATGCCATTCAACGTGATTTACCTAACGTTTTGAGAAAGCAGGATAAATCCGGATTATTACCGATGTCGACTGACGGGGGTTAGGGAGGGGGGAGGACGTGTTGGGCGCCATTTTCTAACGGCAGCCCTCCACCCATTGCGGTCATTAGCCATGTGAGTAGGGCAATCCCGCAGGATGAAGTCGGGTAAAGCCCTGATTAAATTAATGTTATGCCGTTCTAGAGATGCATGACGGGGTTCACCACTTCCATGCACAGCGTGGGCGACCTCGGAAGCCCCCGGCCCCCGCCGGGGGCTTTATTCGTACCCGCCAAGCGCGATTTAGAAAGCCTGTGGAGCGCGGCGCGTAGACTCTCGCTGCTATCCTTGGACCGGACAGGTGCACTCGCCGGTCGGCGGACGTGTGGCGGGCATTGCGTTCGCCACTCGGCCAGGCTCAACGGGGCGGCGTAACGTCCGCTTTCCACCCATTCCGGACATTAGAGCAGCGCGGGCCACTTCACTATTTTGCGACCTTGGGACCATAATTCCATGGGCGCATCGCCGCGCAACCGGTCCGCCACGACCAAGGCCGCGTCGTCATTCTCTGCTTCAAATTCCTGGAAGTCTTTTATGTGTCCCGTTGGCAAGTCGACGAATAAAAGCCGGTAACACCGCATCTTTGCCCCCTCGCGAAACATGAGGGGAGAATGGCAGAAAACTTAATCCCGGTTAGTCGGGTATAACCCCGAGCAACTGCAACGCGAATAGGCTGGGGCGGGGGAAGGGTAAAAGTTGAGGGCCTGCCAGCTAGGGACACCATCCGCGGCCCGCGCCGAAGTTAAATCGCTACGGCCTACTGATTAAAAGACGGTCGCCCTGTGATCCATTATCGCCACTTTTCTCAGAAAAGTGAGCAAAACCAATGCTTGTGTAAAGGGACACAAGGGCTTCTGCAGGCGGGATGGCCGCCAAAATCACTGAACTTTACTGAAGTCGCCGCAACTTCCAAAACAGCAGTTGCTAAACAGTCTGCGCTATAAGTCCCATTTTCTGAGCCTGAGAAACGACACGCATGCAGCTTGCGGTTTGGTCACTTTGTCGAGTGCGAAGTGCTACACACAATCAAGCGCAGTTTTGACTGGTTGCGCGTGCGTGTGGTCCTGCGTAAGGGGAGCGCCGTGGGCCCTTAGCTCAGTTGGTAGAGCAACTGACTTCGTTTGGAGTCACCGTCGGGAAACCGATGGATGAGATGGTGTCAAAGTCGGGGAACCCGTCCGCGTCGCGGCGACGGCAATCCCGAGCCAAGCCCCAGCAATGGGGAAGGTGTAGAGGCCTGACGGCACCCGCCTAAATCCCGGCAACGGGATATGGTGAAGGGAAGGTCCAGACCACGAACTCCGGCGACGGGGGCGGCGAAAGTCGAAGTGGGAAGTTAATCAGTAGGTCGCTGGTTCGAATCCAGCAGGGCTCACCACCAAATCCTTGCTTATCCACCCATCCAGCCAATGTCTGGAATGGGTGGAAAGCGGACATTAGCCGAAGTAGCACACATCCAGCTCAGCGGCCGACATACATATAGACGTAAAGTGCAATGAGGCTGCCTAGAGCTGCATAGTTCGCCGGCTTGCTCCGAGCTAAAAAAGCGGCTCCCATGAGAAATAGCCAAGCGCCGCTGACGAGATAGATGATGTATGGCCAATATCGGATTTGGTAAGCCATGATCGGCAGGTTGACCGCGACAACCAGTGCCAGAACCCTCCGATTGTTGGCAAAATAGTGTCTGTCCAGATCCGTGTCGTCACTGGGGAAAACGAGACTTGCCGCAACATAATAAAAACCGGTCGCGATCACCCCAGCCCCCATTGCTTGATACAAGTTCGGCATATTTCCGCGAAATCCCCACAACATTCCCCAGAACGTTGTGAGGTCGCAGATAACGACCAGGCCGAGCATGGGCGTCAGCCAGCTGACAGTTCGGAAGTCATGATTGCGCAGCGTTCGAACCAAGCCTGAAAGGACTTCAGTGACGGCAAGCCCTAGGATTAATCCGACGAGCGTAAAGGCAAAGTCGAATTCCCCCATGCCCCAGCGATCCTTCAGTTCGACGGAGAATAGCTCAATCCATCGTTCTCAGCCACTGTCGCTCCTCGGCAATGCATCCGATGTCCGCAATGGGTCGAAAGCTGCCACTCCGCTAATGGCCGCTATGGGTGGAAAGCGGACGTTGCGGGGCCCGCGCTGACCTAGTGACGTGCTTGTAAGTTCGATCACGCCACTGCTGCGCGGGTGCTTGGGGAAGGTCACGGGGGTGGAAAGCGACGAGTGGATCAAGATCGCCAGCGGCGGTGATTGAGCCAGGTAGCGCCGAAAAGCGGCGTCTGGTTAGATTGCCACCCAAGTTCGGTTGCGCTTGTCGGTGGGGTGTTGCTCTGCCGCCTCCACGAACCCGATATGCATGAAGTCTGCCGCGTTCGAGATCCGGTCAGTGCGGACAAAGAACGCATTGACCCCGTTTTCACAGACCAGCGTATAGCCTTTGTCTGCGCCGAGCTTCATGAACGCTCCAAGACTTGCGCCGTAGTACCGGGTTCCGTCCCACACGTGCTGCGGGTTGAAATCGACTGTGAAAGCCTCGAGTGGACTGATGAAGTTGCGATTATACTCCAGAATGAACAGCGTGGGCCGATACTGGCAGGCCATCCATATCCAAAAATCCTGACCGTCCACGTCGATCGAGATGATGTCCACGCTCTCCGGAACGCCATGTTTTCGAAACAGCGTGTTGACGTTCATCGGAGAAACAAACTCACGCTTGACCTCCAACTCCGGCGGATGATCCCCGCCGTCCATCATCAGGCCACGCCAGCCCTGCTGTCGCAGTAGAACGCAGTTTCCCTCAAGACCGTGGGAGTAGCTAGGGTCCCCTGCCGCTGGACCGACGCCAAACTCGACGAAGTAACGTGAGGCTGGCGGAATGTCCTCGAAAATCGCGGCAATAATGCCGTCTTCGTCGTTCTGGGAGTAGGTCTTGGAGCCCAACGGACGAAGATCGGTTCTTAGCTGATGGGTCATGCGCCGCCCGTTAGCCAAAGGGCAACCGCTGGTAAAGGAAATCGGTCGCTACCTATGGGTCGGTGTCCATTCAGCCGGTTCAACAGCCCTTCGGATGAGGCGCTGAGCCACCCCCAAAGTTCGCAACGAGTCGAAAAAAGACGTTATGCTTATGGCAACTTTGGGTCGAAAGCTGCCACTAGCTACGCTAGCGACACGGGTGGAAAGCGGCCAGCTTGTTCCTATTTGACTATTGGGGTGGGCGAACGATGGGAGACGCGCCGATGAACATCCTGATGGTTCTTACCAGTCACGATCAGCTAGGTGACACCGGCAAGAAGACTGGGTTCTGGCTCGAAGAGTTTGCTGCCCCTTATTACGTACTGAAGGACGCGGGACAGGAGATTACGCTTGCCAGTCCCAAGGGCGGTCAACCTCCTGTAGATCCAAAGAGTGATGACCCGGATGCGCAGACGGATGCCACTCGCCGTTTCAAGGGGGATGCAAAAGCTCAAGCGCAGCTCGCCTCCACGAAACGGCTGGGGTCGGTGCGATCGTCAGACTTCGACGCAGTCTTCTATCCCGGCGGCCACGGGCCGCTTTGGGACCTCGCGGAAGATCGCGCAATCAAAAGCGCTTATTGAGCAGACGCTTGCCGACGGAAAGCCGGTTGCGCTCGTGTGCCATGCCCCGGCGGTGCTGAAGAACGTCAAAGCGCAAGATGGCACACCGCTCGTTGAGGGGAAGTCCGTTACTGGGTTTACGGATGACGAGGAGGAGGCCGTTGGCCTTACTAACGTTGTTCCGTTCCTGCTCGAAGACGTGCTCAAGCAGCTTGGCGCGCAGTTCAGCAAGGCAGAACCCTTCAAACCTCATGTAGTACGCGAGGGACTGCTCATCACCGGCCAGAACCCACCGTCGAGCGAGCCGGCGGCCAAAGCCTTGCTTGAGGCACTTGCCAAAGTACCGGTCAGTGCCGACGCCTGATCAGCATTAGGCCTCCGAGTGTCTGCTTTGGGTGGAAAGCGGACACTAGCGTTTGGGTGGAGCTTCCCTGCCAGAGTGGATGAGTACCGCGTCCGGCAGACGTTGGCCGCGGACCTCGATCGACCGGACGGCTCGATTAAGATCGGCCAGCTCGGCACTCGTAAACCGCACGGACGATGCGCCGTTGTTCTGGAGCATGTGTGCCATGACGGTCGTCCCTGGGATAGGAACAATCCACGGTTTCTGCGCCATCAGCCATGCAAGAGCGATCTGGCCTGAAGCCGCCTGTTTCCGTTGAGCCCACTGCTTCAACAGAGCGACAAGCTGTAGATTGTGCGTCCTGTTCTCGGGGGAGAAGCGGCCCTCGATGCTTCGGATGTCACCTTCGGCAAAGCGCGTTCTTTGGTCGATCCAGCCGGTAAGAAACTGCACCCCAAGCGGACTCCACGGGACGAATCCGATGCCGAGCTGCTCGCACAGCGGAATGACGTCGCGTTCAGGGCGGCGCCACAGCATCGAATATTCGTTCTGGACCGCGGTGACGGGCAAGGCGGCATGGGCGCGGCGAAGCGTGTTCAGGCCCATTTCGGACAGCCCCCAGTGCCGGACCTTTCCCTGACGCATCAGGTCCTGAACAGCGCCGGCAACATCTTCGATCGGCACGGCGGGGTCGACCCGGTGCTGGTAGAACAAGTCGATGCGGTCCGTCCGGAGACGCCTGAGCGAACCTTCGACGGCCTGCTTGATGTGATCTGGGCGACTATTGAGGCCGGGTCGGCGCTCGCCAGTCTGAAAGTCGATGTCCCAGCCGAACTTCGATGTGAGCACCACTCGGTCGCGGAACGGCTGGACCGCTTCACCAAGGATACGCTCGCACTCATGTGGACCATATGCCTCAGCGCAATCGAAGAAGGTCACGCCTTGATCAAAGGCAATCCGAAGGAGCGCAACCTGTTCCGGCCGGTAAGGAGTTCTGTCGTGTATTTGCGACTGTTGTTCTGCACGCCAATGCCGATGCTGGACACCTCCAGCTTACCGAGCATTCGTCGTCCACTGACGCGTGACTGGGCGACACTGTCACGGCGAGCCGATTGCGCGGAAGCGGTCGTCGACACGGGGCCGACCAATGGGGCGACAGCAAGACCTCCCGCCGTCGCGAGGAAACCGCGTCGCCCGACCTTGGGTGTATTTTCCATGCGGATGTCCTTTTAGGGGGCATTGGGTCAGTTCTCGATCCGGAACGCACGGCGGGCCGAAACGTCACTGCCGGGGGTGGGTCCTGCTCCGCAAATGTCTGCAATGGGTCGAAAGCGGCCATTAGATTGGTTGGAGCTCGGCCGGCGGATTAGCTCTGAGCAATGCAGCGCTAAAATCAGTAGGATCAAGAAATTACTGAAACTTTTACTGAAATATGCAGGCGATTCAGTAAGAAAAGCCGTAGGCCCAACTGCTAAATATCTGAGTTTTCTAAGCTTTGTTACGGGTAAGTACTGACTTAAAAGTCAGTTGCTCTACCGACTGAGCTAAGGGCCCTTACCAGCGCGCTGCCGTTAGCTTGCCCGCCGCCGCTTGCCAAGGCGCGACAGGAGATGAGGGGCAGTTAGTTGGCCGACGATCCGCCAATCGGGCGCGATCGCCGCCAACGGACCCAGCACGAATTCCCGTTCGGAAAGCCTGGCATGAGGGATGGTCAGGCCGGGCGAGCGGAGCCGCCTGCCGCTCCAGGCAACCAAGTCGAGGTCCAGCACCCGTTGCCCCCACCGACGGCCGGGCCGACGCCCGAAGTCGCGTTCGATGGCTTTGAGCGCTGCCAGCATCGGGCTCGGCGCCAGCCGACTGTCGACCAGCGCAACCGCATTGGCGAAGTCGCGGCCGGCGCCGCCGATCGCCTTGTTGAGAATGATCGGCGAGGCGTCGAACAGGTCGAATTCCGCATCGAGCCGCGCAATTGCCGCCGCGATCACTCCTGCGGGCCGGCCGTGACGGATGTGTCGACGGTTGGAGCCCAAGGCGACGGCGTAGAGGTAAGACATCGGCGCTCACTGTCATTGCGAGCGGAGCGAAGCAATCCATTGTGGACTGCCGCGTCGCTTCGCTCCTCGCAATGACGGGCAGTGGCGCCTAACCTTGGCAGATGGTCACTCCCGCCGACCTGTCGCCCATTCCCAGTGTAGAGGCGCCCCGAGACTGTCCACTCTGTCCGCGGCTCGTCACCTTGCGCCACGAATGCCGCGCTGCTCATCCAGGATGGTGGAACGCGCCGGTGCCGGCGTTCGGCGATCCCGACGCCTGGCTGGCGATCGTCGGGCTGGCGCCGGGCAAGCAAGGCGCCAACCGCACCGGCCGCCCCTTCACCGGCGACCATGCCGGCGGGCTGCTTTACGCAACGCTGCTGAAATTCGGGCTGGCAAAGGGAGAATATCGCGGCTCGCCCGATGACGGGCTGTGGCTCGAAGGAGTGGTAATCCTCAATGCGGTCAAATGCCTGCCGCCACAGAACAAGACGCTGCCGATCGAGGAAGCCAATTGTCGGCCCTTCCTCATAGCCGCCATCGAGGCGCTGCCAATGCTTCGTACCTTCATTGCGCTGGGTAAGGTCGCCCACGATAGCCTTTGCCGAAGCTTCAAGGTTCCGGCGAAGCGCGCCAAATTTGCACATGGTGCCGAGCATGAGCTGCCCGGAGGGCGGCAGCTATTCGATAGTTATCATTGCAGCCGCTACAACCAGAATACCGGCAGGCTCGATGCAGCGACGTTTGAGGCGGTGTTCGAAAAAGTCCTTAAGCTAGCCGGATGAACTGGCCCGCTGTTGCCGGTAAATCTGCCATAGGGGGATACTGGCCCCTGCGAGCAGGGTGAGGCCCAGCAGGGCTTCGCTTTTCGCGAAGGCAGACTTAGCCGCAAATAGGAACGCCGCTACCAATCCCCACAGAAATGAGGAGTGACTGAGCCAATTGCGCCTGGAGCCATTCGTGATTTCGCGCGAAATGTTTCGAATTGCCAATTGGCGAAACATGGCAATGACTGCCCAGATCAAGGGTAATCCCAACAGCAAAAAGATGACGCCATACGCGAATAGGTTGGCCTGAAACTCGGTCATGTCCCGGATCTAGGTCGTCGAAACCAAAGGCGGGTTAATCCGTCGCGAATTGCTCCGACTAACCGTGGTGCCGGCATTTTACGGGGTATAGCCGAAGCGTTCCACCCATGGCTCGAGGATCGGCAGGATAGGCTTGAGCTGTTCCTCATAGCGACGCCATTGCCGCGATCCATCGTAGAGCGGCTTGCTGACCTGGGCCGCGCTCATCGTCGATACGCCGCGGCGGCGCGCCGTGCGGGCGAAGTCGCGCATGTCCTCGGTCCAGGCGGCGTCGAGAAAGTCGCACAGCCGCTGTGTTTCTTCGTCGAAATTCGCCACCAGCGCCTCGTAGTGCAACTCATGTCGGGCGAGCGGCAAGGCTTCCAGGAACGCCTCCTGGCTGCGCATCAGAGCGTCATAGTGCCGTGCCGCGCGCTCGAGGTCGGTGAACTCGGCGGCGGCCGGCGTCGGCGCGAAATTGGCCTTGAAACAGCTCCACACGACGTCGCGCGGATCGCGGCGCATGACGATGATTCGGGCGGCCGGAAACAGCCGCGCGATGAGAGGCAGATAGAGCCCCTTCAGCGGATCCTTGTCGACGAACAGCTTGCCACCGGCGTCGATGCCCGCTGAGGCCACCGCTTGCCAATAAGCGTTCCGCAACTCCTCGAGTCTGTCTCGATTCGCCCTGGCGAGCCGGGCGAGGCCGCCTTCCTGCAGATATTCGTCGCCTGCAGCCAGGGTCGGCCGTTCCTCAAGCGCTTCGACCCCCGGGATCGATGCCAGGGCGTTTTCGACCAATGTCGTTCCCGACCGGGGATAGCCGATCAGGAAGGCAGGGGCGGGTGACGCGTCAGGCTCGAGTGCCGGCCAGACTTTGATGCGAGCAAATTCGCGCCCGAGCCGCTCGGCGAAATCGCGGTGGGTCTCGGTTCCGGTTCCAAGGCGTTCGAGGCGGCGGGCGGTGGCATCGTTGGACGCTGAATAGGCCGCGAAGGCATCGGCATGGCACCCGAGGCGATCGAGGGCGTCGCCTTTCAACGATGCCAAATTGGCGAGATTCTCGTCACGCAGGTCGGTCGCCAGAACCTTATCGAGGATGGCCAGTGCCTGATCCGGCTGCCGCTGCTCGATCCTGGCGCGTGCCAGTCCGGCCGCGCCGGGGGGATCGAGCGGGTCGATCGCCAGCGCCCGCTCGCCGAAACGGATAGCAACGTCGAGATCGCCGCGCCGCGAGGCAACCGAGGCGACCCCACCGAACGCCGATGCCGATTGAGGGTCGAGTTCGGCCGCGCGCTGATAGCTGGCGAGCGCCGGCTCCAGCGATCCACCCGTCTCCAGCGCCATGCCCCGTTCCAGCCAAGGGGCGGCGGCTAAGGGATCGAGCCGTATCGCCTCATCGAGCTGCTTCAGGGCCTCGCCCAGCTTGCCCTGCTTGCGCAGGACCGAGCCGATCGCGCCGATGATGTTGGGGTCCCCCGGCGCCAGCTCCAGTGCTTCGCCCAGCAGCCTCAGCGATGCCTCGAAGTCGCCCGCTTCCTCCCGTTTCCACGCGACGAGGTTGAGCAGCATCGGATCCCGCTGACCATTTCCGATCGCCGTTTCCGCCAGATCTGCCGCGCGGGCGATGTCCCGCTCGACCAGCGCCTGCTCAATCGACTGCAGCGTAGCACGGATCGATGGGGCTCACCGATCCTCCACCAGCCGGCCGTACAGCTCCGGCCTGCGGTCCCGGAAGAAGCCGAAGGCGGCGCGATGGCGCCTGGCCTGGTCGATGTCGAGCGATGCCACCAGCACGCCACTCTCTTCCTTGCCGAACTCGGCGAGGATGTCGCCGCGTTCGTCGCAGATGAAGCTGTTGCCATAGAAAATCTGCCCACCCTCGTTGCCGATGCGATTGGCGGCCACCACCGGCACGACGTTGCTGACCGCATGGCCGATCATCGCCCGTCGCCACAGCCGCGAGGTATCGAGGTCGGGATCGTGCGGCTCGCTGCCGATCGCGGTCGGATAGAACAGGATCTCGGCGCCCATCAGCATCATCGCCCGGGCGGTTTCAGGATACCATTGGTCCCAGCACACGCCGACACCCAAGGTTGTGCCGGCGCCCTGCCACACCTTGAATCCGGTGTTGCCCGGGCGGAAATAGAATTTTTCCTCATAGCCGGGCCCGTCGGGGATGTGGCTCTTGCGATAGACGCCCTCGATCTTGCCGTCCGGTCCGATCATCGCCAGCGAATTGTAATAATGCGGTCCGTCCGCCTCGAAGAAGCTGGTCGGGATCCAGATCCGGAGCTCCTCGGCCAGCTTGCGCATCGCCTTCACCGACGGATGTTGCGCGACCGGCTTGGCGGTGGCGAAAAATCCCTCATCCTCGACGCGGCAGAAATAGGGGCCCTCGAACAGCTCGGGCGGGAGCACCACCTGCGCGTCCTTGTCGGCCGCCTCGCGGACCAGATCGGACACGTTGCGGATATTTTCAGCGCTATCCTCGCCGAACGCGAGCTGCAGGGCGGCAACGGTGATCTTCTGGGTCATTCGGGCACCTGCTGGCTGATGCAATGGAAGCTGCCGCCACCGGTCAATATATGGTCGGCGCGCAATCCTACGACCTTCCGGTCCGGAAACAGCCCGCGGATCGCCTCGACCGCCGCTCCATCATTCGAGGCTCCATACAGCGGCACGACGACTGCCGCGTTGCCGATGTAGAAGTTCATATAGCTTGCCGGGATGATTTCGCCGTCTCGCTCGACCAGTCCGGGAGAAGGGATGGCAACGACTTCAAGGTCGGCGTCGAGCAGCGCCTCGGCCGCGTCGGCATAGGCCGAGGCATTGGGGTCGTCGGTCGTCGCTTCGGGCACGGCAACCCGGTTAGGGGCAACAAAGCGGGCCAGATTGTCGACATGGCCGTCAGTGTGGTCGTTGAGAAGGCCATCGCCCAGCCAGATGACGCGCGTCGCGCCGAGGTCGCGAGCAAGTCGTGCCGCCACCTCATCCTTGTCGAATCCAGGGTTGCGGTTTGGGTTGAGCAGGCACTGTTCGGTGGTAATGAAGGCCCCCGAGCCGTCGCCGTCGATCGCACCGCCTTCCAGGATCCAGTCAGAGCGGGAGCAGGGGATCGACGCTTCGGCAGCCAGTCGTTCGCCGATCGTATCGTCGCCAGGAAGGTCATACTTCCCGCCCCAGCCGTTGAAGTCGAAATCCACGGAGCGGCGATCGCTACCGCTGCCCAGCACGATCGCCGCCGTATCGCGCAGCCAGATGTCGCCGAACGGCTCCACGATCACCCTGGCGAAAGGGGCCAGCCGGCGTGCCTCGGATGCAGCGGCCTCATCGGCTGCAACGAGCCAAACTTGCTCGCCCTTGCCGTCGGCGTGGATCGCGGCGGCGAAAGCGGCGACTTCGGCCTGGGCCGGCGCCAGATCTTCCAGCCACAGGTCGGCGGCGCTCGGAAAGCCGATCCAAACGGCCTCGTGGGGCGCCCATTCGGGGAGGGGAGGCTGGGTCATGTGGCGCGCCGATAACAGCAGCGGCAATTTGCGCCAAGTCGAGCCTTGCTTCCCGCCTTTGCCCGGGCACGATCGGACATATCCAGTTGGGGAGAGTTCTCGGCGACCAGAACTCGAATGGGCGTGTTACGCGCAGCGCCAAAATGGCCGAAGCGCTGCAGGACGGCGATACACCGGTCGAGTTCCTTCGCTACAAGGAGCTTGAGCATCAGCTAGACGACAGCAAGGCGCGGACCGAGATGTTGATGAAAATCGGCCAGCTTCTCGACCGGACGATTGGCAAGTAACAAACAAGAAGGGCGGCCCCGCGAGGGACCGCCCTTCTTCGTATCGGCCAATCTCCGAGGATCAGCGCGAGTAGAATTCGATGACCAGGTTCGGTTCCATGCGAACCGGGTACGGTACCTCATCCAGCGTCGGTACGCGGGTGAATTGGGCCTTCGCGGTGCCGTCGGGGGAGACATAGTCGGGGATGTCGCGCTCGGCGAGGCTCTGCGCCTCCATCACCAGCGCCATTTCCTGCGCCTTGGGGCCAAGCTCGATCACGTCACCGATATCAATCCGGCGCGAAGCAATGTTGCACTTGACGCCGTTGACGCGGATGTGGCCGTGGCTGACGAGCTGGCGGGCGGCCCAGATCGTCGGAGCGAACTTGGCGCGATAGACCAGCATGTCCAGGCGGCGCTCGAGAAGCCCGATCAGGTTCTGCGAAGCGTCCCCCTTCATCCGGCTCGCCTCGACATAGGTCCGCTTGAACTGCTTCTCCGTGACGTCGCCGTAATAGCCTTTCAGCTTCTGCTTGGCGCGCAGCTGCAGGCCGAAGTCGGACATCTTGCCCTTGCGGCGCTGACCGTGCTGGCCGGGGCCATATTCGCGGCGATTGACCGGGCTCTTCGGGCGACCGAAGACATTCTCGCCCATGCGGCGGTCGAGCTTATACTTGGCGCTGCTGCGCTTCGACATTTGTTACACTCCAATTCGCGTTCGTTTCAGTTGACAGCCCTTCCCCGAAAACCGGTTCCCGCTTTTCGGGGGAGGCTGTGTGTCCGGAACCGCACCGACAAGCCAATTGCTTGCCGCGACCTCCGCTTCACCGGACATGCAGGGTCAATTGCGAAGGCGGGCCCATGGCGGTCTGATGCATCGGAGTCAAGGCCGAAGCCAAGCTCGGGGCTGCGGCGCGTGGGGGGAACGCGCATGCTAAAGTCGTCAAGTTCGGCGTTTCGATACGCCTTCAACTGCCTGATCGGCGCCATCGCACTGGCGTAGCCCGCAACAACATCTTCCTGATTACCTGTTTGTGAGCATCTTCTATCTAATTGCGCTGTCGGCGGCGATCCTGTCGGTTTTCAATTCGACCGATCCGCTCGCCGCGATGCGCAAATCCGGGCTGTGGCTTGGCCCGCTGCAGGGGCTGACGGCCTCCTTCCTGGGCGTTTTCTTCACTGACTCAGGGTCCAAGGCGACGGAGACCTAGCCGGACCGCGAGGAGCGCAAAATTTCTGGACATTGGCGCCGGGCACCCCCTAGCAGCCGCGCATGCAAATTCCTCCAAGCGACATCGTCGATCCCGACCAATGCCAAACGATGCAGCAGGTCCGCGCCGGCGTCGACGACATCGACCGGCAAGTCGTGACCCTGCTGAAGCGCCGGTTCGGCTACATGGAAGCGGCTGCCCGCATCAAGCCCGATCGGTCGGCAGTGCGGGACGAGTGGCGGAAAGCCGACGTACTGGCCAAGGTCGACGCTGCCGCTACGGCATTGGACCTGGACCGGAAGCTTATGGCGCGGCTGTACGAGGATCTGATCGAAACCTCGATCTCATACGAGCTGAATGTGTTCGATCAGACGCGTTCGTAGCGCGGCGATCAGCGCCGGCGCTGATCGGCTTCCTGGACCCGCTTCCACTGCTCGGCCGTCATGCATACCCGCTTGGTACCCTGTAGCTGGCCGGTCACCGGCTGGCGCTTGCAGATCTTCTTTTCCGGTTCGGCGGCCGCTTCCGTGCGGCCGGAGCCTGAGGCGTGGTGGCGTTGGTGGCAGTGGTTTCAGACGCGATCAACAAAACGCCGAACAAGACCGAGAGCATTGAGAGTCACCCTTAACCTGGATTGCAAAAAACGCCTCCTAGCGAGCTGCAAGCCGGAATGGGAAGGGCGCCACCTTAGTTTTTCGACGAACGGTTGCCCGCGAGCGCACGGATTACGCCGCGCAGCGCCTGGATTTCCCGGCTCGACCATTGCGGCTTGGTGAGGATGGTTCGGAGCGTGGTCCTGGTCGCCTGAACCCGCTCCGGCGGATGGAAATAGCCGGCGTCATCGAGCGCGGAGTCCAGCTGGCCGATCAAGCCTTCCAATTCGCCCATTGCCGCCGGCGGCTCGGACTTCGCGCTCGGTCGGCTTCGCCAGGTCGACGCCGCGCGACCATTCATAGGCCAGCAGGATCACTGCCTGGGCGAGGTTGAGGCTGCCGAACTCGGGGTTGATCGGCACGGTCACGATTCGGCTGGCGACCGCGACGTCCTCGGTCGCGAGGCCCGAACGTTCGGGCCCGAACAGGATGGCGGTGCGTCCCTCGGTCCGGTGGATCTCTCGCGCCATTTCCTCGGGGCCGACGACCGGAACCATCAGGTCGCGGCGGCGCACGGTCGAGGCGTAGACCAGGCCACAGTCGGCAATCGCGTCGGCGGTCGTTTCGAAAAGCTTGGCGTCGTTGAGCACCGCGTCGGCGCCGCTGGCCGAGGGGCCCGCCTCCGGGTTCGGCCAGCCGTCTCGGGGGGCGACCAGCCGCATCTCGGTCAGCCCGAAGTTGAGCATTGCCCGCGCCGCCTTGCCGATATTCTGGCCGAGCTGCGGGCGGACGAGGATTATGATTGGCGGAGCATTGCTCATAACAGCTTGTTGTGGCCGGGCGGGATCGATTCCTTTTCCACCCGCTCGGCGATTTCGGCGAAGTCGCCCGGCTCGCTGAAATCCTTGTAGATGCTGGCAAAGCGGATGTAGGCGACGTGGTCGAGCGCCTTCAAACCGGCCATCACCGCCTCGCCGATCTTCACTGACGAAACCTCGTCGCCCATCGTTTCCATCTGCCGTTGCACGCCGCTGATCAGCTGGTCGATCTTGGCCGGATCGATGTCGCGTTTGCGGCAGCTGTGGCTGATGGCCCGCTCGAGCTTGGCCCGGTCGAACGGCTCGCGCTTGCCATCCTTCTTGACCACGGTGAGATCGCGGATGTGGACCCGCTCAAACGTTGTGAAGCGAGCGCCGCAGCCTTCGCACTGGCGCCGGCGGCGGATTGCCGCGCCGTCCTCGGACGGGCGGCTGTCCTTCACCTGGCTGTCTTCATGCGCGCAGAAAGGACAGCGCAAGCCTCAGCCCTCGTAGATCGGGAAGCGGGCGCATAGCGCGCGGACCCGCTCGTTCACAACCTTCTCGACCTCGCCATTACCGTCGGCCCCATTCTCCTGCAGGCCGTCGAGGACATCGGCGACCATATCGGCGATGTCGCGGAACTCGGCCTCGCCGAAGCCGCGTGTGGTCCCGGCCGGCGAGCCGACGCGGATGCCGCTCGTTTGCACCGGCGGCAGCGGATCGAATGGGACCCCATTCTTGTTGCAGGTGATGCCGGCATGCTCGAGGCTCTGGTCGGCATCCTTGCCAGTGAGCCCCAGCGGCCTCAAGTCCACCAGCGCGAGATGCGTATCGGTGCCGCCGGCGACCAGGTCGGCGCCGCGTTCCTTGAGGCGGTTTGCCAGCGTCTGGGCGTTGCGAATTACTTCCTTGGCGTAGGTCTTGAAGCCCGGCTCGAGCGCCTCCGCGAATGCCACCGCCTTGGCGGCGATGACATGCATCAACGGGCCGCCCTGAAGGCCGGGGAAGACGGCCGAGTTGATCTTCTTCGCGATCGCCTCGTCATCGGTCAGCACCATGCCGCCGCGCGGGCCGCGCAGCGTCTTGTGGGTGGTCGTTGTGACGACATGGGCGTGGCCGAAGGGGGAAGGGTGCTCGCCCGCCGCGACCAGGCCGGCGAAATGGGCCATGTCGACCATCAGATAGGCGCCGACCTCGTCCGCGATCGCGCGGAAGCGGGCGAAGTCGAGGTGCCGCGGATAGGCCGATCCGCCGGCGATGATCAGCTTGGGTTTATGTTCCCGGGCGAGGCTTTCGACCTCGTCGAAGTCGACCAGATGGTCGTCGGGCCGGACACCGTACTGGATAGCGTTGAACCATTTGCCCGACTGGGCCGGAGGTGCGCCATGGGTCAGGTGCCCGCCGGCGGCGAGGCTCATGCCGAGGATGGTGTCGCCTGGCTTCAGCAGAGCCATCATCACCGCGCCATTGGCTTGCGCACCCGAATGCGGCTGGACGTTGGCGAAGCCGCATCCGAACAGCTGCTTGGCTCGCTCGATCGCCAGATTCTCGACCGAGTCCGACGGTCCGCAGCCCTGATAGTAGCGGCGGCCCGGATAGCCCTCGGCATATTTGTTGGTAAGCACCGAGCCCTGCGCCTCAAGCACCGCGCGGCTAACGATATTCTCCGACGCGATCAGCTCGATCTGATCCTGCTCGCGGTGGAGCTCAGCCTTGATCGCCTCGGCCACCGCCGGGTCGGCATCGCCGAGGCGGCGAGTGAAAAAGCCGAGCGGCTGGACGTGGGTCAGGTCGGGCGCGGTGGCCATCAAATCAATCGCTTTCCTCAAGAAGGTGAGAGAGCTGGTCGACGCGACGCTGGTGGCGCCCGCCGGCGAAATCGCTGCCAAGAAACGCCTGGACGCAGGCTCGCGCCATATCGGGGCCGACCAGCCGGGCGCCGAGCGCCAGAACGTTGGCGTCATTATGATTGCGCGCGAGTTCGGCCGATAGCGGCTCGCTGACATGGGCGCAGCGGCATTCGGGGAAACGGTTGATGGCAATCGCAATGCCGATGCCCGATCCGCAAACCGTAATCCCCCGCTCGGCCTGGCCGGACGCGATTGCTCGAGCCAGCTTTGCTCCATATTCGGGATAGTCGACGCTGTCGGCGGTGTTGGTCCCGAGATCAGTCACCTCGTGACCCTGTTCGCGAAGCCACGTCGCGATTTCGTCCTTGAGAGCGTAGCCGGCATGATCGGCGGAAAGAGCGATGCGCATGACCTTGAACCTAGGCCAAGCGGCCGGCATTGGCCACCCTTCAGGCCGCCTTCCGCAGTTCGAGTTCGAGCCGGTCCCAGATTTCGACCAGGGCGCCGGTCAGTTCGTCCATCATCGCCGCGCTGTGGGTCGGGCCGGGGGTGAAACGCAGCCGCTCGGTGCCGCGCGGTACGGTCGGGAAATTGATCGGCTGGACGTAAAGGCCATACTCGGCGAGCAGGATGTCGCTGATCCGCTTCGCCTCGAGCGGGCAGCCGACCAGCAGCGGGACGATGTGGGTGACGCTGTCCATCACCGGCAGGCCGGCATCGCGGAACTTGGCCTTGAGCATGGCCGCGCCGCCTGCTGCGCTGCGCGCTCGTCGCCCGATTGCTTGAGGTGGCGCACGCTGGCGAGCGCCCCGGCGACCAGCACCGGCGACAGCGAGGTGGTGAAGATGAAGCCGGGCGCATAGCTGCGGATGCAGTCGATGATGTTTCTGTCGGCCGCGACATAGCCGCCCATGACGCCGAACGCCTTGCCCAGCGTTCCTTCGATCAGGGTGACGCGGTCAGCGACCTCGTCGCGCTCGGAAATGCCTCCGCCATGCTCGCCGTACATGCCGACGGCGTGGACTTCGTCGAGATAGGTGATCGCGCCATATTTGTCGGCAAGGTCGCAGATCGCCGCGATCGGCGCGACATCGCCGTCCATCGAGTAAACGCTTTCGAAGGCGATCAGCTTGGGCGCCTCGGCCGGCGCGTCCATCAGCAGTTGCTCGAGATGTTCGAGATCGTTGTGCTTGAACACCCGCTTCTCGCAGCCCGAGCTACGGATTCCGGCGATCATCGAGGCATGATTGAGCTCGTCGGAGAAGATGATGCAGCCCGGGAGCAATTTGCCAAGCGTCGACAGCGCGGCTTCGTTCGAGACATAGCCGGACGTGAACAGCAGCGCGGCTTCCTTGCCGTGCAGGCTCGCTAATTCGGCCTCCAGTTCGATATGGTAATGGGTGTTGCCGCCGATGTTGCGGGTGCCGCCCGATCCGGCGCCTACGCTGTGCAGCGCTTCCTCCATCGCCGCCACGACCTTGGGGTGCTGACCCATGCCGAGATAGTCGTTCGAGCACCACACAGTGATCGGCTTCGGGCCATTGTGTCCGTGGAAGCAATGGGCGTTCGGGAAACTGCCTTTGGTACGCAAGATATCGATGAAGACGCGATAGCGCCCCTCGTCATGGAGGCGATCGATCGCCGCCTTGAAGATGCCGTCGTAGTCCAACGATTCACATCCTCGCTCTTCGCGCCCATTATCGCCGCGAGCGCGGGAAGGCCATTGAGAACGACTCGCAACTAATTCTGTTTCGGACTGCGCGCGTCCAGTGTATCTTAGCTGGATACGACCTCGTCCATGCTGGTTTGATAGATACAGACCGCGAGGTCGATGTCCGCCTGGGCGAACTCCGGCGGCCTGTAACGCCTTCACGATTTCAGATCCGACCTCGGCAAATTCAGCGGCCGTCATTTTGAACCGCTTGTGGGCCGTTTCCAGCGGCTGCCCGGTATATTTGATCGGACCGCCGACCATCGAAGCAATCCACATGGTCCGCAGGAACTTCAATCCCGGCAACCGCGTCGACGCCTCTTTCTGGTTCCAATCCGCGAGGGCCGGATTTTGATTCAGGACGGGATTGACGAGGATCGCATCGCTGAAATTATTGACGACCGCGGCGATGCCAAAGAAGCCGCCGAGCCGTTGGAAGAGACCGCTGTCCTTCTTGCATTGGCTTGAGTTCGGGTTTTTTTGAGCTGCGGTCGTCGTCGCGATCGCGCCGGCCGTGATGTGCACTGCTTTCACATCATTATTGGGGGCGGATGCTGGCTCGGCTGCAACGGCGGGCGAAGCCGAAACCAGTGCGGCTGCGGCGAACAGGAAGCATATTCGGCTCATCGATAACCTCCAACGGTTGCCCCCCTGGCGGAAGAAACCATCCGAGATTGGAAGCTCCCTCCAAATCCGGCTCCGGTAGCGAATGACTCCGGGGCGCAACCGCCGCGATAATCTGGATTATTATCGGGGAACAAAGGGCGTACGGGAGGATTTCAGTCTCGAGAGGCGCGCCAGCGTATGATTCCGCGGATGGTTGCTCGGCTGGCAAGCCGCATTTCGCTGACCCCGAACGACCTGGAATTCTTCGGGAAGGCAACCGACCGGACGATTAGAGTCCGTCGCGGAGAGTTGATCCAGATTGCCGGCGAAACAGCAGCTCGCGCCTTCTTTCTCGAAAGCGGCTGGGCGATGACGTTTAGCGACTTTGCCGATGGATCGAGGCAATCGAGACGGTTGCACTTCGCAGGCGACATCCTGGGCCTGCCGAGCATGGCGATGCACCATCATGCGGAGAATATTGAGGCGATCACCGACGTGGTCGTGGCATCATTTCCCAAGAGCATGGTGGCAGCGCTCCTAGAAGAACATCCGCGGCTGGCCGCCATTATGTTCATTTTCGCCCAAGAGGAGCGGATCACATCTGGCGATCGCCTGTGCTCGATCAGCCGGCTTCCCGCCAAAGGCCGGGTGGCCTTCCTGCTGCTGGACGTGCTGACCCGCTTGCGTGCCGCCGATCCGAACGTAACTCGCTCATTTGAGATGCATCTGACGCGAGAACAGATGGGCGAGATCACGGGAATGACCTCGGTCCATGCAAGTCGGATGTGGGCAGAGCTGATCGCCGAGGGAGCGATAAGTTACGAGCGTCCGTTCGTCACGATCGAGGACGAATCAAGACTGGTATCGATTTCGAATTTTGTGAATCGCTCGCTCGATCTGGACCTCAGCTGGCTGCCTGGAAACGAAGTCGTACCGGCGTCATAGCGATTGGACGTCATCGAGCCCGAAGCGCGCGAGCGATCGGCGCAGGCCGTCGCCCGGTAGCGGGCCGGTGAATAGGGCGATGCCGGATTTCGGCTGGTCCGGCCATTCCTGTTCTTGCGTCAGATAGGCGATGCGGCGTGCGATCCCCGGACCGCCGTCGACCTGCGCGATTGCCGGGAAAGCATTGCTGATCTCTTTGGTGAGCAGTGGGAAGTGGGTGCAGGCCAAGACCATCACGTCCAGCTCTGGTCCGCGCGCCTGCTCGATCATCGGGGCAATGGCGTCGCGGACGGATTCGACCCGCACCTCCTGGCCGGAGAGCCTGGCTTCCGCGAGTTCGACCAGCTCGGGACTACCGTGCCGGATCACGGTACAGTCGGCAGCAAAGCGCGCCGCGAGGTCGTCGACATAGGGTTGGCGGACGGTCGCTTCGGTGCCGAGCACTCCGATCACGCGGCTTTTCGACATTTCCGCGGCCGGCTTGATGGCCGGTACCGTTCCCACCACCGGGATGTCGAGCGCGGCACGGGCGTGGTCGAGCGCGATGGTCGAGGCGGTGTTGCAAGCAATGACAACCAGACGCGGGCGGAACCGTTCGACCAGCCGTCCCAGCAGGGCAGGAACGCGGGTTGCCAGCTCGGCCTCGCTGCGCGTGCCATAGGGGAATCCCGCACTGTCCGCAGCGTACACGATCGGCGCGTACGGGAGGATCGATTGCGTCGGCTCGAGGACGCTGAGCCCGCCTACGCCCGAATTGAAGAAGAGGATTGGCGCGTCTGGTGACATGGAGCGCTGCGCTAAGGCGAAGCCCCGGTTCAAGCAACATTGCAGCCCCCTAACGATATGCTACGCAACGCCGATGGACGCATCGACGATCCTTGCTCTGGTGGCGGGCTATCTGCTCGGGTCGATCCCATTCGGCCTGTTGCTGACCCGACTGGCCGGCAAGGGCGACATTCGCGAAATCGGATCGGGCAATATCGGCGCGACCAATGTGCTTCGAACCGGATCGAAGGGCCTGGCTGCAGCAACCTTGTTGCTGGATGCCATTAAGGGTGCGGTCGCGGTGGCAGTCGCCGGGCGGCTTCTCGGTGAGATTGAAGGGGCCGTTGGCCGACGCCCCGATACCGCACCGTGTAAGTGGGTTGTGGCGACAGGTTGCTGGCGTCGCGGAGGATGGCGTCATTCAGGCTGGTATAGCCATAGAGGTCGGTGTAGATATGCGAGTTGTTGGGGTAGTTGCTGGCGAAATAGGCGCCGTTGCGGGCACAATTCTCGACCGTGACCCCGAAGTAGAACATCCGGGCATAGTCCACGGCGAGAACCAGGAGGAGCATCAGAAAAGGAAGCAACAGGGCGAGTTCGACGACCGCCGCCGCGCGCCCTCTCTTGCGCTGGCGGACTGGTTCGAGTTTCATGGCCGACCCTCATTGGCTAAGATGGCTGGACCGAGGACTTCGCCAACCCTTCGCAACCGTCCTGACGACAATCGATTTCAACTCTTGACTGCTTTCGGGCCTCGGTCAACCGAATCCGCCAGGGGGCAGAAGAATCGCGTCGAATCTCGTCGCAGTTATGTCCAGGCAGGAATCTTGCCCGGCCCGAGTAGGAGTCGGAACCAGGTCGGCGGGTCACCGTTCCGAGCCGAGCAGTTCCATCGGCGTCACCGTCGCCCCGGCCGCCACCCAGCGGAACAGCCCCATCACCTCCGGCCCGCGTAACGGCAGGCGGGCCAGCTCTTCCAGCGTCACCCACCGCGCCTCCAGCGAATGCTCATCGGGTTCGGCCTTCGGCGGCGTGTCGGCGGCGGGTTCGCCCAGGAAGATGATGTCGCATCCGCGCCCCCCCGCGCCCGGCGTGTGCTGCACCTTGAGGATGCCCGTCAGCGTGATCGGGACGCCGGTCTCTTCCAGCGTCTCACGAATTGCGGCGTCGGCGAACGTCTCGCCCGGCTCGACGCGGCCGGCGGGCAGATACCAGTTCTGCCCGTGCTCGGTCTCGCGCAGTACGAGGAATCGGTCGCCGTCGCGGACGACGACGAGGGCGAAGAACCACGTCGGGATCGGTTCACGGGCCATGTTGCATCTCCTCTTCGAGGAATGGGACACGGATGAACACGGATCCGAGCGGATCAGCACGGATGAAGAAGAGAGCTTCTGTCTTTGATCCGTTCCTATCCGTCCAATCCGTGTTCGTCCGTGTCCCATTGCTTGGACAGGGCGTCTTGAGACCACCGGCGCTCCCCGGCTATCATCCACATCCTACGCGAGGAGGAACGACCATGCTGGAGGTGCCGGAACTTGTGGGGCGAGGGGTGCGACTGGAGCCGCTTGGCGAAGAACACCGCGAGCCGCTCCGCGCCATCGCCCAGGACGAACGTATCTGGGCCTTCACGCTCACCAGGGGGCCGGGCCGCGTTTCGACCCGTGGTTCGACGATACGCTCGCCGAACACGCCGCAGGCAGGCGGGTCGCCTTCGTCGTCCGCCGGCTCGCCGACGGTCAGGTGGTCGGCAGCACCTGCTACCTCGACATCCACCTCGCCACAAACGGATCGAGATCGGCTCGACGTGGTACGCCCCGGCCGTGGGCGACGGCGGTCAACCCGGAGTGCAAGTTGTTGCTGCTGGCCCACGCCTTCGACGTCCTCGGCGTCAACCGCGTCGCCCTGGTCACCGACGCGCTGAACACGCGCTCGCAGGCCGCCATCGCCAAACTGGGCGCCGTCCGCGAGGGCGTCCTGGCGCGGACAAGATCACCGCACACCGGCGCGCTGCGCGATACGGTCGTGTTCAGCATCCTCGCCGCGGAATGGCCGGCCGTTCGCGAGGGGTTGATGCGCCGGCTCGAAGCGATGGAGGGGCGACATGCAAACGCCTGATTCGATCACCCTGCGCACCACCCTCCAGCCGGGCGACATCGGCGAGGTGGTCCGGTTCACGGCGTCATCCACGCCGACGAGTGCGGCTTCGGGCCGACGTTCGAGGTCTACGTCGCCGAGCCGCTGTGCGCCTTCGTCCGCCGCGCTTCGCCGCGCAACGGCTGTGGCTGGCCGAGAAGGACGGCCGCATTGTCGGCTGCATCGCCATCGTCGAGGCGTCCCCGGACACGGCCCAACTGCGCTGGTTCCTGGTGACGCCCAACGCGCCGGCACGGGCTGGGCGGCCGACTGGTCGAAGAGTCGATCGCGTTCAGCAAGAGCCGCGGCTACAAGTCCATCATGCTCCTGACCGTCGCGCCTTGAAGGCGGCGGCACGGGTGTATGAGAAGGCCGGCTTCGTGCTGGTACATGAAAAGCCCGATTCGCTGGGTGGCGTCGCGGTCGTCGAACAGATGTACGAGATGAGCCTGAGTTGACGCCATGAAACTGCTGCTGTTCAGCGACCTGCACAACGACCTCGACGCAGCCCGACGGCTCGCGGGACTGGCGCCGCGTTTCGACGTGCTGATCGGCGCCGGCGACTTCTGCAACGCCCACAACGGACTAAAACGCTGCCTCGACATCTTCCGCGGCGATCACCACGCCGATGGTCTTCGTCGCTGGCAACAACGAGACGACGGAGGAGTTGAGCGAGCTGTGCAGCGGCTGGGCACATGTGCTGCACGGTTCAAGCGTAAACCTGGGCGGCGTGACGTTTTACGGCCTCGGCGGCGGCGTGCCGGTGACGCCGTTCGGCTCGTGGAGCTACGACTTCACCGAGGAGCAGGCGGTGAAGTTGTTGCGCGATTGTCCGGCCGATTGCGTCCTCGTCAGCCATTCGCCGCCCAAAGGCGCGGTCGATGTATCGTCACGCGGCCAGAGCCTCGGCAGCGTGGCGGTACGGTCGGCGGTGGAGCGGCTGCGTCCGCGGCTGGTGGTGTGCGGGCACATCCACGGCAGCGCGGGCGAGCGGGCGATGATCGCATCCACACCGGTGGTGAACGCGGGGCCGGCGGGCGTGGAGTGGGAGTGCCCGACGACTGACCTCGATGCCGAATCACGGTCTCCGTTCGCGCCGCCCTGGGGCCGCGCCACCGCGCGGCGCGGCCGCCAACCGAGTCGCACCGCCAGGCCGAGCAGGCCACGGTGCAGCGCGCCCGCGCGCCACCAGCAGCAGTCGCAGCGCCGGTGAGCTTTCATCCGGGGTGACGGCGCTCGTCGTGGCGACGCTCAACAGCACGAAACTCAACAGGGCGACGGCCCCGGCGGTGCCCGGAACGGGAAGGCCGGTTATCGCAAGCGCGCGGCGGCGAGGCGCGCCAGCGGCCGGGGAGGGGAGATAGGAGAGGGTGAATCCGAGCAGCGTTTCGGCCGAGGGCGGGTAGACCGCTTCGGGCGTCCCGTAGCTGGGCTAGCATGCGCAACCCGTCGCGCTCGGCCCGGTACGTCGGGCTGCGGGTCGAGCGCGGGTGCGGTGGATGGCATAGATGGCCTTGCCGGAGCGCTTGAACTGTTCGAGCGAGCCGTGTTCGTGTTCCAGTGGGCGCGGGCGAGCGGGTACGGGTTAGCGGCGTCGCGGGCGTACTGGGCGGCGAGCCACGCCGGTGGAGGTCGGCGTGGGGGCCGCCGGTCAGGGCCGCGCAGGGCGCTGAGCCCGAGCCAGACGAGGCCGGCCAGGAGCAGGGCGGCGAGGAGGATTTTGGTGATTGGCAACGAGCGCGAAGGGGGAGGCGAAGGGCGTCCTGCCAGCATATGCCTTGCTCCGGGGTGAAGGGGGACACGGGGGGCAGGGCCATCCGGCCCCGCATGGGAATAAGGAGGGGGGAATATATCCAATCCGCCGACGGGGAACAAAGGAGGTTGAGGGGAGTTGGGGTACCCCCCCGGGCCGTTCGTTGTTGAATGCCGGGTGGCCGGGGCTGGGGTAGGTGGAGCGGTCAGCGCATCTTGGAGCGGTCCAAGCCCCGGTGGCGGTGCGGGTTGCTTGGCCCTGTCTGTGGAAGCATCCGGGGCTTGGGGCGCTCAGACATGCCGACCGCCGGCACCCCAAGCCCCGGCCACCCAACACCAAGAATCAAACCGCCCTGGGGGTTACCCAAGGCCGCACCAGCAATCATCAGCCTTTTGCGAGGAGCAGATCGACCACCCAGCACCCGCGAGACGTGCGCGCCTCGGCCCGGCAGTGCGCGGGTCACTCGTCGTCACACCCGGCATCCGTGAGCGAGTCGGCGAGGACGGGAGGCGGTGGAATGCCCGTCCTCGTAGATCGCCCGCGCCAGGGCGGGGACGGTTGGTCGTTCCGGCGCAGCCGGACGGGGTGGATCGTGACCGGGCGGAACGGGTTGCCGACGATGTCGCGCAGCAGCAGATATGCGCCTCGCGTTCGCGGACGCCCACCGCGTTGAAGCCGTGGACGGTTACGTCCAGCCCTCGCCGCTGCGCCTGGTCAGCCGACATCCCCTTCGCGACCCCGAACCCCAAGCTCGCGTAGTGGTGCCGTCCAGGGCCACCTTGCGGATCTTCTTGCTCAGGGTCAGGCCGGCGGCCATCGCGGCCAGCTCGGTACATTGCGCGGGGGCGAGCATTGCTCACGCACGCCGACCTCAGCCTCCTCGGCCAGCCCTCGGCCCATTGTTCCGCGACAGCCACTGCCTGCCGGGAGACGCCCTCCGGGACCACGTCCCAGGCCCGGCGGCCAGCAGGCACAGGCGAAGAGGCGGAGCTTGCGGCGGCCTGCCTTCGAGCGGGTCACCGCGGCCTGGCCGCACAGATACCGCAGGGCTTCGGTGGTGTTGTTCGTCGCCAGCCACTTGGCCTCGGTCATCGCTCGCCCCCCGCCGGCTCCTGCTGCGTCAGGCAATGCAACGTCCCCAGCCCCCACACCAGATCAACCGCGTGAATGCCGATCACCTCGCGGTCGGGGAACAGCCCCGCCAGCGTCACCAGCGCACTCGCGGTCGCGGCGGTCGTTGAACGTCGGTACGAGTACGATGCGGTTGGCGAGGTAGAAGTTCGCGT
>CAWJNY010000009.1:0-178710 GCA_963844355.1 uncultured Alphaproteobacteria bacterium | reverse complement strand
GACCAGCGGACGGCGACCCGTCTGCCGGGCCGCTCGCGAGATCGACCCGTCGACAGCGGTCGCCAGGTGCGCCGGGGCGACGCCTCCTGGATCCGAGTTGGCCCGTGAGGTGCGTTCGACCTGGTGATCGGCAACCCGCCGTTCCTCAGCCAGCTGTGCTCGTCGACGGCCAGGACGTGACCGGCGGCGCCGGCCTCCGGGCCCGCTTCGGTGCCGCCGTCGCCAGCTACACCGATCCGGCTGCGCTGTTCCTCGTGCTGGGCCACCGGCTGCGCCCGACCCGACGGCGGGGTGGTGGCGATGGTCGAGCCGGTTCGTTGCTGACCGCCAGCGGCGCCGCCGAGGCCGCGGGCGGCCGTGCTCCAGGTGCCGCCCTCACCGACCTGTGGCTGCTCGGCGACGGCGTCTTCGACGCGGCGGTCGAGGTGTGCGCGCCGGTCCTGGTCCGGTCGTCCCGTGCGCGGCCGCGACCCGGCTCCACACCGGTCGGCTCGCGTCGCCGGCGAGAGGTGTCAGCGCCGGCGCCCGCCGATCGGTCGTGGTCCTGCCTGCTGGCCGACCCTCGGCGGGCTGCCCCGGCGGACCCTCGAGACCGGACGGGACCATCGGCGACCTGGCCATGGCCACGGCCGACTTCCGGGGACCAGTACTACGGGCTCGCGCCCCACGTGTCGACCAGGCCGAGGGGCGTGCCGACCTGTTCGCACCGCCCGGCGCTCGTGACGACCGGGCTGATCGATCCGGCCGGGCTGGCCTGGGGCACGGCGGACCACCCGGTTCAACAAGGCCGGCTACCTGCACCCTCGGGTGCACCTGGCGGGGCTCGAGCCTGCAGCTGCGGGCCTGGGCGGCGCTCGGCTGGTGCCCAAGGTGCTGGTGGCCACGCAGACCCGGGTGCTCGAGGCGGTCGTCGACGAAGCGGGGTCGCCTGCTGCCGTCCGTGCCGGTCATCTCCGTCGTCGCCCCGGTCGCCGACCTGTGGCGGGTGGCGCCGTCCTCACCTGTCCGGCCGTGGCGCTGAGGCGGCCCGCCGCCACCTCGGCTCGGGCCGCAACGCCAAGTCCATGCGCCTCCGGCGCCCAGGAGGTGCTCGGAGCTGCCGCTCCCGCCGAGTCGGCGTGGGAGGAGGCGGCCTCGGGCCTGCGGGCCGGTCGCCCCTGGCCGAGGTGGGGCGGCTGATGGACGAGGCCTACGGGCTGGCGGACGACGAGGAGCTGCTCGGCTGGTGGCTCGGCTGCTGCCTCCCGCCGCCAAGGCGGCTCGATCATGCGGTCGTAGCGGGGCTTCACCAGGCGGTGGAAGAGCCGCATGACGCCGGGCACCGAGGCCAGGAACGCTTCCCGCTCCGCGCCCTCCAGGACTCGACGCGACCAGGGGGCGATGAAGGCGAACCCCTTCTTCTTCCCCTTCTTGACGGCCGGCTGCTGCACGCGTCGTACTCCTCTGCCGTGTAGTGCCGCCAGTACAGCGGGAGGACGTCCTTGTCCTCCACCTCGAGGTGGGCCTGCATCAGGTCGCGCAGCTCGGTGCCAGCGCCAGCGCTGCCTCCTTCGCCGGCTCGAACGGCGGCTCGGTGTCGGCGAGGTCGCTTATCAGGCCGGGCCAGCGGGCCAGGAGGACGTCCATGGCCTTGTGCTCCCGTCGAGCCGGTCCGAGCACCTCGCCACGGCGGGGATCCGGGCTCCGCATCTCGGGGAAGAAGAACTCGTCCTCCGCGAAGTGGTGCTCCTCGAGCTCGAAGCGGAAGCCCTTGGCCCACGCACGAGGGCCGGGATCCTGGTCGGCCCGGTCGGCCGGGGTGAGGGCGGCGACCGTGTCCGCGAAGCGGACGAGATCGGACCGCATGTGGCGGTGGATGGCGAAGTAGAAGCTGAGGTCGGGGGTGGTGGGGGTGTTGGTGGTGGTGTTCATGGGGTGATCGTCCGCTCGGCCGGTTGGAAGGCGGTCGGAGCGATCGTCGGCGTTCGAACCCATCGCCAATCGCAGGACGTGGGAGCATGACGCCATGACGGCCCCGCATCCCGCCGACGCTCCGGGTGTTCGGCGGAGTCGGCAGCCGCGGGGCCGTCCGGGGAGATCGATCTCGGCGGGCCCAACGCAGCGGGCCGTCCTGGCGCTGCTGCTGGTCGAGCCGCAGATCGTGGTCTCGGTCGACCGCATCATCGACACGATCTGGGGCGACGCCGCCCCCGCTCGCGCCGAGGTGTCGGTGCGCGGGCTACGTCTCGAACCTCCGCAAGGCGCTGGCCGGTGCGATCGATGGCCGGGACGCCGCATCGAGTTCCGCGACCGCGGCTACCTGCTCGACGTGCCGCCCGAGTCGATCGACCTGCACCGGTTCGAGCAGACGGTCGACCAGGGGCGGGAGCCCCTCCGCGCCGGCCAGCTGCCGAGGCCCGGGACGGCTGGACAGGCGGTGGACCTGTCTGCGGAGCGGCCCTTCGGCGCCCTCGCCGACGAGCTGCACCTCGACCAGGTCATCGCCGCCATCGACCAGCGTCGAGGCGGAGGCCGCCGAGCTGCTGGCCGAGGTCGCGGCTCGCGCTGGGCGAGCACGACACGATCGGCCCGGACCTCACGGCCCTGATCGCCGCCTACCCCTACCGCGAGACGCTCCGGGTCCAGCACGCCACGGCCCTGTACCGCTCCGGCGACCAGGTCGCCGCGCTCCGCTCGATCGCCGATGCCCGCCGCACCCTCGCCGACGACATCGGCCTCGAGCCCGGACCGGAGCTCCAGGCGCTCGAGGCGGCGATCCTCGCCCACGACCCCGCACTCGCCTGGGTGCCGCCGTCAGCCGCGACCCTCGGACGGGCCGCCCGAGCGTCCGGCCGAGCGCCGGCCCGCCCGCGAGCCGATCCAGCGTTCTTCGGCCGGGCCCACGAGCTCGCGCTCGTGACCGCCCCGCTGGCGAGGCTCCCTGCGGGCGGGGCGGTCGTGGTCTCCGGAGAGGCCGGCATCGGGAAGACCGCGCTCCTGCGCCACCTGGTCGACCGGGCCGGGGACGAGGGTGTGATCGTCGGGTGGGGGCGCTGCCCGGAATCGGCCAGCGATGCGCCGTACCGGTCGTGGACCATGGCAGCCCGCCAGGCCGCGGCGAACGGCGGGCCGCCGGAGCTGGTCTCGCTGCTCGCGCGCCGCCGACGTCGAGCTGGCCGATGACCCGACGGCCGCCCGGCTGGTGACCCATCTGGCGGTGGTCGATGCGCTCCAGGCGTCGCCCGAGCCGGTCCTCCTGGTGATCGATGACCTGCAGTGGGCGGACGACGCCACCCTGGCGATGGTGGAGTTCCTGGCCACCGAGCTGGCGTACCTGCCGCTGGTGCTCGCCCTGTCCGTGCGGCGCTCCGGATCGACCGATGTGCGCCCCGCAGTCCGCGACTGCCTGGCCGAGCTGGCCCGGGCCGACGGCGCGGTCCAGATCGTCTTGGACGGGCTCGGTGCGGACAGCATCCGGGACTGGCTGAGCCGCTCCCTCGACCGCGAGCCGCCCGCCGACCTGATCGAGTTCCTGACCGCCACCACGGACGGCAACCCGTTCTACGTGCGGGAGCTGCTCGCCCTGCTGCACACCGAGGGACGCCTCGGCCTGGACGCGAGCGCGGCTCGCAGGCGCCTCGGTACCCATCGCCGTCCAGGACGTCATCCGGCGGCGCACCTCGCGTCAGCCGCCGGAGACGCAGGCGCTGATGGCGTCGGCGGCGGTCATCGGCCGCCGGTTCGATCTCGACGTGCTTGCGGCGGTGGTCGACATGGACGCCGCCCGGGTCCTGGAGCTGCTCGGCCCGGCGCTCGACGCCGGCCTGGTCGAGGTCGACGATGCCGTCGCGGGGCGCTACGGATTCTCCGACGCGCTGGTGGCGGAGACCCTCGTCGCCGAGCAGAACCCGAGCCGCCTCGCCCAGCTGCACGCCCAGATCACGATCGCCTTGGAGCGTCTCCGGGCCGGCCGGCTCGACGGCGCGCTCGAGGAGCTGGCCCACCACGCCTGCGAGGGTGCGCCGGCCGGTACGGCCCGCCAGGCGTTCCGCTACTCGCTCGCCGCGGCCGACGCGTCCCACGAGGCGCGCGCCTCGGGCGACGAGGCCGAGCACCTGCGCCGCGCGCTGGCGCTGCAGCCAGCGGCGGAACCGGGCGGAGCGGCGCAGCGGGTCGAGCTGCTGATCCGGATGGGCCTGGCGCTGCGCGACACCGGCGATGTGCTCGCCGGGCGCAACGCCCTAGTCGATGCCGCACTCGCTGCCGAGGAGCTCGGTGACCACGACTCCGTCGCCGAAGCGCTCGCCGGGCTCAGCCCGACGGACCTGTGGGCAGCGATCGACTGGTCCCTGTCGGACCCGCGCTGCCGTCGCCCTGATCGAGCGGGTGCTGGCCCGGGAGCCCGCCGAGGCCACCGCCGCGGGCGATCGGCGCTCACGGCCGACCTCTCGGCGGAGATCGTCTACGTGGAGCCCGAGCGCGCCGGGTGCTCTCGGGCCAGGCGGTGGCCGAGGCCGAGGTCCACGGCGACCCGGAGCTCCTCCAGCGGGTCCTGCTCATCCGGTACTGGGCCATCTCGGCGCCGGGTGCGTGGGAGGAGCGGGCGGCGATCGGATCCCGGCTCGTCGACCTGGCCGCGTCGGGTGCGCTCCCGGCCAGCTTCACGCCGCTCGCGCACCTCGCCGGCGTCTGCGCCTCCTTCCAGCGCGGGCAGATCGCCGAGGTCGACGCCGCGGTCGCGGCGGCCCGCGCCACCGGTCACCCGGGACGCACACCGGTCGCGTGGATGCACCTGCTGTGGACCGAGACGTCGCTCCTGATGCTGCGCGGCGACCTCGAAGCGGCGCTCGTCCAGGTCGAGCAGCTCGGAACGGTCTCCTGGCGCGTGCGCCGGTTCACCGCCGAGTTCACCCACGCGGTGATGCGCGTCCGTGGTCCTCGCCGAGCTCGGGCGGATCGATGAGGCACGGCGAGCCTTCGAGCCGTTGCACCACCCCCCGTACGACCAGTCCTCCCAGTGGTTCCTCGCGTGGATGCTGGCGAGCAACGGCCGCCACGCGGACGCGTCGGCGGCGCTCGGCCGCTGGGACGGGCCGGTCCCCGACGACTGGCTGACGCTGAGCGTCCTGACCGCCGGGGTGCTCGCGGCGGCGGCGATCGGCGATGCCGGGTTCCTGCGCCGCCACCTTCCGGCGCTCGAACCGCTGGGGGGCAACCTCGCCGTGGTCGGCAACGGCGGCCCGTTCCTGGGCCCGGTCGACTACGCCGTGGCGCTGGGCCGGGATGTCCTGGGCGACTGCGACGGGGCCCGCACCGCCGCGGCCGCCGCCCACGAGCTGGCTGCCCGCTCCGGTGCGGTGCTGTGGGTCCCCCGCATCGAGGCGCTCCAGGAACGCCTCGCCTGAACGGTCAGCGCAGCGCCTCGACGGGCAGGGGGTCCTGCTTGGTGAGGATCTCGTCGACCAGGCCGTAGGCGACGGCGTCCTCGCCGCGCAGGATGAAGTCGCGGTCGATGTCGATCGCGATCTGCTCGGGCGTCTGGCCGGTGTCCTCGGCGAGGGCGAGGGTCATCCGCTCGCGCAGCAGCACCATCTCCTTGACCGCCAGCTCCAGGTCGCGTGGACTGGCCCTGGGCGCCGCCGTGGGGCTGGTGGATCAGCACCCGGGCGTTGGGCAGGGCGAACCGCTTGCCCTTGGCGCCGCCGGCCAGGATCACCGCCGCCGCCGAGGCGGCCTGGCCGATGCAGAACGGTGGCGACGTCGCAGCGCAGCACCTGCATGGTGTCGTAGATGGCGAACAGGGCGGTCATGTCGCCGCCGGGGGAGTTGATGTAGAGGCGGATGTCCTTGCCCGGGTCCTCGGCCTCGAGGTGGAGGAGCTGGGCGATGATCAGGTTGGCGACGTCGGCGTCGAGCTCGGTGCCGAAGAAGACGAGGCGCTGCTTGAGCAGGCGGGACCAGATGTCGAAGGCGCGCTCGCCTTGGCGGTCTGTTCGATGACGGTGGGGATGAGCAGGCTCATGGTGGGCTCCTGATGTGCAACTGAACAGTTGCGAATGTACGGAGCTCGGATCGGTATTTGCAACCATTGGGTTGCGGGTTCGCCGGAGCAGCGGCAAGCTGGCCCGCATGGAACCCGTCACCGTGACCCGCTCGATCCAGCTGCCCACGCCGGCCGCCGCCGCTGTGGTCGTCGTTCGCCGACGGCCACGGGCTGGCCGGGTGGCTCGCGGACGACGTCGACCTCGTTGTGGCGCGCGGGTCCAGCGGCACCGCCCGTGACGGGAACGTCACCCGCCGGGTCGTCGTGACGGACGTCGACGAAGGCCGCGCCGTCGGCGTTCGTGTGGTGGGACGAGGCGCGGCCCGCCGAGGCGTCGGTCGTCGCCATCTCGGTGGCAGACGACGAGCAGGGCTGCACCGTCACCGTCACCGAGCAGCTGCTGGGCGCGGGCGCCGTCGCGCAGCTGGCCGACGCCACCGTGGCCGACCTGACCATGGTCGAGGCCGCGTGGGACCGTCGCCTGCGCGCGCTGGTCGGCGCGCCCGAGCTCGCCCACGTCCCCGCATCCGTGTGACCCGAGCGCCGTCCGCCGACGACCGTACCGCCGACGACCGCGCCGCGGCGGTCTTCGACGCGCTCGGCGACGGCACCCGGCGGGAGCTGTTCGTGGCCGTCGGCCAGGCGGGCTCGGCGACCGCGACCGAGCTCGCTGCCGATCGGCCGCTGAGCCGCCAGGCGGTCCTGAAGCACCTGCAGGCTGCTCGCGGCGGCGGGTCTCGTCAGCAGTGAGAAGGTCGGCCGTGAGCAGCGGTACTCGGTGACGCCGGCCCCGCTTGCGGACGCCGCCGGGTGGATGGCCCAGGTGGGTGCGGACTGGGAGCGCCGGCTGGACCGGCTCCGCGGCCAGCGCCCGATCAGCTCGTGACGGACACCACGCTGGAGGCGCTCGGCGGCCGGTAGTGGTCGGCGTCCTCCCGGCCGGGGAAGCGGACCAGGTAGCGCACCTTCGTCGAGACGGCCTCCCGGGGCAGCTCCCGCAGGAAGTTCCCGACCTCGTCGGTCCCGGTGCCGGAGAGCACCGCGTCGCCCCGGTCCAGATGTCTCGCCCGGGTCCGGCCGCCCAGAGCTCGATCGGGGCCTCGTCCAAGGCCCCGCACCGATCGGTGGCGCGGCCCGAGATCCTGGCCGTGGAGGCACGCACGGTCACCGTGACCGTGAGGCGGCCCCCGGCGCACTCGTCGAAGAACCCGAACTCCCAGACGCTGATCCCCGTCAGCAGCCCGGTCGTGCGAACCTGCCGGTAGCGCAGCCGGTTCCGGACCGCCACGGTCTCCACGGCACCGGGGGTCAGCGGGTCCGGGAGCAGGAGGAACCGGGCCGCGTGGCTGCGCAGCGCACCGTCGAGCGCCGCCGGGTCCGCCGGCGGGTCCATCGCGATGAGCCGGTGGTCCAGATCGATGCCGAGCGCAAGCTGCGGGAACGTCAGCTTCGCCGGCTCGACGTACGCGATCGCCTCGCCCTCCGGCACCTCGCGGAGCCCGGCGAACGCGCCCCACGGCCGGAAGCTCGGTGTCGTCCGCGCCGTGCAGCACCCGGGACGCGAGCTCACCGGCGCCCATGCGTTGGAGAGGCCTGGTGTTCTGGAGCGCGTACTCGCTGCTCGGCGCGATCGCGGAGGTGGTGGTGAACCCGACGAGCAGCAGGATGGTGGCGAGCAGCGCGGGGCCCCGGACGCGATCGGTCCGCCGAGGCTTCTCGTGACGCCCGATCCGCCGCTGCCCGCGGACGGCATCGGCGCTCACGGCCAGGGCGACGCAGCCGATCCCGGCGAGCAGCAGCGTGTAGCGGGACCACCACATCGATCCGGTGATCAGGGTGGTCGCGATGCCTGCGCCGCCCAGGACCACCGGCGCGCCCCGGTCGCGCGACCACAGCCGCACCGTCAGGAAGACGAGCGACGGCACGCAGAGGAGCAGCCAGACGGCGCCGAGCCCGCCGAGGCGCTGGTCGTAGGTGAAGTCGTGGTGTTTGAGGTCGGCCGTCCAGCTGCGCCACACCTGGACCGGGACGATCTGGTCGGCGAGCGACCTCGGCGCCTGGATGCTCCGGACGAGGTGGTCGAACCGAGCCCACCCCCCGGAACCCCAGCATCGAGACCGGGTACACCGGGTTGCGGTAGGTGACGTAGTTGCGGATGTGCCAGAACCCGCCGAGCACCCCGAAGACCGCTGCGCACGCCGCCCACCGGAGCAGGACCGGGCTCAAGGGCACACCGTCGCGACGGTGACCGGAGGGACGACGCCCCGCCGATCGCCGCGACCGCCAGCACCACGGGCACGGTCGAGGGCTTCATGGCCACCGCCAGCGCGGCGGCCGACGTCGCCCCCAGGAGCAGCCCGAACGGTTGTGCCGCCCGACGGGCTTCGAGCGCGAGCGCGAGGGCGGCCAGGCCCAGGGCGGCGGCACCGAGGTCGACGTAGGCCGTCGAGATCTGGAGCGCCGCGGCGGGCATCGACACGAACACGGCGGCACCGAGCACCACGCTGGGACCGCTGGTTCCCACGTGGCGAGCGATGCGGTAGACGGCGAGCGCCCCGATGGCCGCGAGCCACAACGGCACCAGCCCGGTGCCACGGATCGAGTGGAGGAACACCATCGTCCAGCCGTGCAGGACCTCTTGACCCTGGGGGTAGCCGGCGCCGAACAGCGACAGCCCCGAGCGGTCGACGCGGCCGGTCAGGACCCACGTGCTGGGCTCGGGCAGGTGGTACATGGGCGAGTCCCAGGAGCTACATCGGCACCCGCGCGGCGCGGACGGACTGCCAGCCGGTGAACGCGACGGCGACCGCCGCCACCAGCACGGTCAGCTTGTTTCGCATCGGCACGTCCGGCGCCCCGGAGCGCACGGCGCGGCGACATCGGACCGGACCAGCTGCCTTCGGTGCGCAGCCCCACCACCTGGACCCACCCGGTGGCCAGGGCCGCGGCCAGCAGCGGGAGGGGGCGGAACTCGCCAGGAGCCACCCGACCGCCAGCACCAGCACCGTGATCTGGGCCGAGCAATACGTCGCGCTCTCGCCGGCCAGCGACCGTTACGTATTGCTAACCTGCACGGCGCGACGAACCTCAATCCGGCCCGTGAGCATCAGGAACCCAACGAAGGCGACGGCGATGACCGCAATGCTCGTTGCTGCGGTGCCGAGCACGGCGCCTTGGAGCCATGCCAGGGTGGCCGCGAGAGGATTGGAGCCTGCAAAATCAGAAATCGGGCATCCGATCTCTCCTCCGTCACACCGATGGGAAACGCAACCAAGCCTAACGGCAACGGACAATAAAATCGGTCTCATCAGCGAGTAAACATTCGAGACACAGTATTGAATAAGAGTTGCGTATGGTAGACATTATGGATGCGACTTCATAATAGTTAAATTGAGAATTTCTTCCAACACCTGTATGGCTTCGTCAACAATGCTAATTAGGCGACGTCGGTCCAGGAGACTATTTCACCTTCGCGTCGTGAGGGTGATTTCAGTGGTTAGCTACTCCACGTCTTCGCAAGCCACAGCCTCGACGGCGTCCTTGGCCTTCGTGACGCAGTCGTGCCAAGCAGCACTTTTTTCGGGATAGTCGCTGTCCACGGCGCTGGGTTCGGATGCCACGGAAGCGTCTGGAAAATTCGAAGTCTGCATTGTGAAGGCAAAGAAGAAAACGGCTGCGCCCAGCCAGGCTATTGAAGTCGCGACCATAGCCGAGTTCTTCAAGCGACCATTCTGATCCCGATACGCATTGTTCGCGAGAAACTCGAACCCCTTCACGAACAGATAGAGACTGCCCATCCACCCAATCAATTGAAGCATCGGGACCTCCCAAGCGCATCACGTGCGGGAAGCGGGGCGCGTTAGCAGTGATGCTGGCGCCAATACCGCGGCCAACGTACTGCTGCCCCTGATCTCACCATTGCGCAATTCAGATCCTGTCCGGCGGCAGTCATGCACCAGGCAGCCGTTCTAGAGCCGCCTGCGGAACCATCAGACGAGCACCGCAATGGGGAAGCGGACACCTTAACGTGGCCCTCAGACAGTCTGCCTCGGGAGCCGCCCAGCAATTGTACTAGCGTATCTCGAGCGGTAGGACCGGCAACAGAGGGGCACGGCTGCCCAATTCGGCAACTATTATCGATCTCTCGTGCAGCAATGCCGGCGAGCCTGACCTTAGGGCCTTCCGCGCACCATATCGGCCCATCGCCGTCCCAGACTGCCGTTGGCGTGCAAATGAATGCAGTCCCGGCCGCCACCACATGAAAGGCTAAGATCATTCGCAACCAACTCCGTCGCCGTCTCGATCGAGATGCCGGCCGTAACCAGCGTCTCCCTCGCGAACCGGCGCAGCGCCAGCCGCTCTGGCTTGCGTGCAGTTGGCGAACTCGCGACCGCTGCTGAGGGCGTAGGACTTCGCACGCGCCGGCTTGGCCTCAGCTCCACGGTGGCAGTGATACCCGCCTGTCTTGCGGTTGTTGTGGCAGCCCTCAGAATTGAGCCCGCCGGGATGCGCTGCGGCGGGATTAGTTTTGATCCCCGACCAAATGACCCACATGAGCATGAAAGCAGCAAACAACAGGAACACGCGCATAGTCCCTCCCCTGCGCGATTCGGCTCCGTCGTTTTGCATCTAAGACCACTCAAACACAACGGTCCGAAACGACGTGAGCCTAATTCGCGTAAACCAATCGTGACAATATTTGCCCCCTCTCAACAGGGGGTACATGAAAAAGGCAATTAGAGTGGCGACTGCGATTGCGGCGCTGACAATCTCAACAGGAGCGTCGGCCATGCCAGAACAGGTTCCCGATCGCTGATATAGCAACATGTTGTTTCGGATTAGGGTGTTGGCGGGCAATCGGGGATTCTGCGAAGTTTCTCATCAAAGCCGGGTCTGCTAGTCGAATGAAGACACTGCCATTGGCTAGGGTCGGGGCGGGTCACTAACAAAGTAACCGGCGGATTGCTGACGCGATCTTCTCCCTATCGGAGCGCGCCCACCATGGTCTTGGCAAGTCCCGCGCCAAAAGCAGTGTCCCAACGCATTTACGGAATGGCAGGAAAATAGCTCGAAGTAATTCCTTGCCTCGATTCGGCAAGCTCAAAACGGAGCATTTACAATCCATCATGGCAAGGAATATTGGTGGTTAATAAGCCACCTCGGCTATCTCCATTGTTGGTATTTTTAAGACATTCTTGATTGGATTTTTCACAGAAGCGCGCTGAACTACGTCAAATCCTGAACTCGCGGCTGATTAGGAATGGCGCTGCTACCTCCCGTATTGCGCCAGCAGCATTCTTTTCGCTTGATCTTGGTCTGGCGGGCTGTTCGGTTGCGGCATTGAGGAGCCATGGCGAAACTGTCGGCCGAGTTGTTGCTGGAGCGTGAAACCCGGGTCTCCTACGGCCCGGTTCCCGCGCAGCTGCTCAATTATCCGCTTGCCGTGCGGAGCTGGCAGATGCGGGGGGACGAGTTCCTGCTGCGGGCCGAGGGCGACCATTATTTCCATTACCGGCCAGGCGAAGGCATCACCATCCGGCGCGGCGCGGACGCGGACATCGGCGAGGAAGAGCTGTGGCTCAACGGCACCGTCTATGCGGCCATTGCCAGCCTCAACGGGCTCTTGCCGATCCATGCCTCCGCCGTGGCCCATAACGGATCGGTATTCGCCTTCACCGGCCCGGCCGGGGCGGGCAAGTCGACCCTTATCGCCGCGCTTGGTGGGCAAGGATTGCCGATGTTCTGCGACGACACGCTGGTGCTCGACCTGTCGTCGGCCGACCGGATCATGTGCCTGCCCGGCCACAAGAGGTTGAAGCTTTGCGACGACGCGTTCGAACTGACGGGGGCCGCCCGGGAGGAGAAGGTGTCGCAAACCTATCCCAAATATTATGCCGCGCCCGCGGGCGGCGCCGCCAACGCCGCGCTGCCGCTGGCCGAGCTCGTCTTTCTCGAGGATGGGCCCGATCCGGCAATGACGCGCATCTCAGGGTCGGAGCGTTTCGTCAGGATGCAGGACGACCACCAGACCGCCTACCTGTTCGCGGCGGCTCGCCAGTTCGACCGCTGCGAGCAGTTCGCTCACCGCGCCCGCCTTGCCGGCCAGATCGAAATGACTAGCTTTGCTCGGCCCCGCAATGCAGCAAGGTTCGAGGAAGGAGTGGTCATGGCCGCACGACACGTCATGGAACGCGGGACGGTAAGGCGATGAGCGTCCTCGCCAAATGCGCCGATCGCTTCTCCGAAACCGCCATCGACGATGAGGTCGTCGTGATGCGGCTGGACAATGGCGAGTTCTTTTCCCTGGCCGGCACTGCCGCCGCGACCTGGCGCCTTATCGACGGAACGCGAGATCGCTCGCGCCTGGTCGAAGCGCTGGCGGCGGAGTTTGGCGTGGACAAGGGCGAAATCGCTGCCGACGTCGATGAATTCCTGGCGCGGCTGGAGGAGCTTGGGCTGGTTGGCGCTGTCTGAACGATGGCAATCGCGGCTGCGCACGGCCACAGCCATGGCCGCCTTGGGCTCTGCCCGGCTGGTCGTCGCGACGATCCCGTTCAACTGGTGGAGCGGAACTCTTGGCGGGACAGGCCTAAAGGGCACCGCGGACCGTGCCGACGTCGAAGCGCGCCGGCTCGCGGCCCATGTGGAATGGGCGGCAAGGCTGCTGCCCTTCTCAACCAAATGCCTTCCCCGTGCCATGGCTTTAAGCTGGATGCTGCGATCCAGGGGCGTAGGGCATATTCTGGTGTTCGCGGCGCGCCCATTGGAGCGGCGCGGGTCCGACGACCAGCTCCACGCCTGGGTGGAAGTCGGCGGCGAGCGGATCATCGGCGATTTGCCCGGACCGTGGATCGAAATCCTTGCGGCTCGGGTAAGCCGTTCGGCGAGAAAGGTAATTCCGAGTTACTGCCGGCTTGCAACCGTAGCTTTACTTGAGCATTAATGGCGCTTGCCCAGGCACATTCGCGTGCCTCCAGTTGCGCAGGGAGCTCGGAATGAAGCCTAATTGGGTCAAGCCAAAGAGCTGGACGAAGCCAGAAGTGCGGCGTCTAGGCAAGATCGGGGATGTTGCCGGGCGGCCCGGAACACAGTTCCAGGGCCAAGCCAATCGCTCTTGACCTTCAGCCGGGTTCTGCCGGTGAGCTCAACTTGAATCAAAAGCAGCGAGCAGGCGGTTAGGCCGCGATGCTGGCCATTGCATGGCCATGGAACGGCCCACTGGCTTCTGAAAGCGACGTTTCCGGCAAGCGACTTGCCGCATCGCTGTGTGCGGGGATTGGCGGGCATGCCGCGTTTGCCGAACTCGATGGAATACATTGGGCCTATCGCGCACGGCAACCTTCGGCAGCTTCGGCCAAATCGAGGCGCCCCGCAACCGATGGCCGACGGGCGCATCGTGGCGTTCCATGGCTACTTCGACAATCAAGAGCAGATCGCATCCGCGCTGGGGGCGGGTCGCGAGGACCTCGCCCGGCTGTACGGCCTGGCTGTCGAACGATGGGGAGACGAAGCCGACCGGAAAATTGTCGGCGAATATTGCTCCATCGTGGCCGACCCGAACCGAAATCAGCTTCGCCTGGCCCGAAGCCCGCTGCGCGCACCGCCTCTTTATCACTTTCATGACGACCGGTTGGCGGCTGCGGCTTCCGTTCCGCGCACCTTCTTCGCGGCCGGCGTCGACGCAGCGGCTGAACCATGAGCGAGTGGCGGACAGCGCGCTGATCAATTTCAGCGACCCGAAGCCTCTGGTTCGAGCAGCTATTCACGCGTCCCGCAAGGAACGATCGTTGAACTTGACGCCGACCGCAATCGGGTCATTAGGCGCTATTATGGCCTGTTGGACCTGCCAGATGTCGAGGTGGCAGCGACGCCGATGATCTGGCACGCGCCAGCGCGTTGCTGGACGAAGGCGTCAAGGCCTGCTTCGCCGGCTTCCGGCGACCGGGGGTCACCTTGTCCGGCGGCCTTGATTCAGCCCCAAGTGGCCGCGCGCGTCCTTGACGCCATCCCGGGCGATCGCCGGCTGCCGACATTCACCTTTCATCCCGGAAGATGGCTAGGACGGGATCGTCCAGCCGGATGTCCGGAGACGAGCGGCCGTTCGTCGAGGCCTTCGCGGCGACTGCATCCGCGGCCTCGAGCCGCATTTCACGGCCAACGAAGGTTATGGCCACGATCATCGCTGGAACGAGTTTTTCCACCTGATGGGCGGCGCGCCCTCCGGCCTTTGCAACATGTACGTGTTTCACGGCCTGTTCGCCGGCGCCGCGAGAGAAGGGCTGCGACGTGCTGCTGGTTCCGACTGGGGCAACTACGCGTTCAGTGACAAGGGATATTGGGGATTTGTCGAATATCTCCTTCACGGTCGGTGGCGGCAGTTATGGCTGGCACTTGCGCAATTCCCGGTCCATGAGCGATCCATGGCTGTGGCGCTTTGTCGCGCAGGAGCATCATGCCGCTGCTGCCCGACCCGCTGTGGCGCCTTGTCAGAAAGCTCGTCTTCCCCGAACGAGCGATCGTGCTCGACATGGTGCAGCCGTTCACCGAGCAATACCGGTGGCCTCGGGGGCGCAGCAGCGCCGCCTGAATCGGGGATTGTGTTCGAACGCTACCAGCCCGGAACGCGCAGCACGCACCGCCAGCTTTTGCTCGCAGAACGGACGACTGCGAAAGTCGACGAAATCTATCAAGCGTTCGAGCAGATGTACGGCATCGCCCAGCGCGACCCGATGGCGTATCGCCCACTGGTCGAATATTGCTGGGGCTGCCCACCCAGCATGTTCATGCGTGACGGGGAGATGCGATGGCCCGCGAAGCATGTCGCAAAGGGCATTGATGCCGGAGGAGCAACGCGCCAACCGGCTCAACGGCCGCTGGGATGCGGACTGGCACTTGCGCATCGGCCGTCGCCGGGCCGATTTCCTCGCCGGAGCTCGACCGTTGACAAAGAATGATCGGTTCGCCGCATGATCGACCTGCCACGCATGCGCGAAGCGCTTGAGGATTGGCCCGAACAAACGGTGACCGATCCGCAAATCCATCGCCCCCCGCGCAGTTCGCCGTCCTCGCGGGCTGCTGAGCGCCCGCTTCGTCAATTATTTCGAAGGAACGAACGAGCAATGAGACAGGCGGAGCTCGGACCGGAATTCTTGCTGCTGGTCCGATGCTGTTCTTGGAATTTCGCAGCGCGCGGAGCTTCGCCAGCCTCGAACTCCCCGCCGAGCTCGATTGCCGAGCTACTCGTCCACCCTCGCCCGCCGTCACCGCGTCCAGGGCCTGGTGTGGAATGCCTTGGCGCAGCATGCCGATCGGCTCCCGGAGCAGGTGACGGAGGCGCTTTCGTCCGACGCCAGATTGATCGCCGCGACCAACCTCGCAGTCGCCGCGGAATGCCGTGAGTTGCGCCAACTGTTCGAGCAGGCGGGAATCCGCATGCTGTTCGTGAAGGGCCTGACCGTTGGCGCCTTGGCCTATCGTTCTCCCTTGCTAAAAATGGGTTGGGACATCGACCTTTTGATTGATCGGGCGGACTTGTCGCGGTCTGCCGGGCTGCTTGCCGATCGCGGCTTTGCGGTCCGCATCCCGCCCCGTCTTTCTGATCTCCGGTCCTGGCATGCGGGCAGCAAGGAATCTGTCTGGAGCGGCGAGCGCAGCCTTCACATCGAGCTGCATACCCGGCTTGCGGACAATCCGCTGCTCATCCCGACGATCGACGTGCACTCCCCGCGACGCATGATCGAAGTGGCGCCCTCGCTATCGCTGCCCACTTTGGCCGAAGAGGAGCTGTTCGCCTATCTGGCCGTGCATGGCGCATCGAGCGCCTGGTTCCGGCTCAAGTGGATTTCGGATTTCGCGGCCCTTATCCACGGCAAAAGCGCGTCCGAGATTGAAAGTCACTATCGCCGCTCCCAGCAACTGGGCGCAGCGCGCGCGGCTGGGCAGGCCCTGCTCCTCGCCGATGAGCTATTCCAGGTGCTGGAGTGCACGCCGGCGCTGAAACAGGAGATCGCCTCCGATCGCTCGACGCGGCTGCTTTGCAATGCTGCTCTGCGGATGTTGACGGCAAGTACCGCCGAGCCGACCGAACGGCCGCTGGGCACGCTCACTATCCACTGGACGCAATTTCTGCTGGGGCCGGGTATCGGCTACAAGGTTTCCGAGCTCGGGCGCCAGGCCGCAAGCCTGCTCAACCGGGCACCGCATTAAGCATCGGGCGATCCGCCACCAGCTGGTCGACCACGCCCGGATCCGCCAGCGTCGACGTGTCGCCAAGGTTCGACACATCGCCTTCCGCGATCTTGCGCAGGATGCGGCGCATGATCTTGCCCGAGCGGGTCTTGGGGAGCGCGGGGGCGAACTGGATGACGTCGGGCGTGGCGATCGGCCCGATCTCCTTCCTGACCCATTTCACCAGCTCCGACCGAAGCGGCTCGTCGGTCGGGCAGCCGGCATTGACCGTGACATAAGCATAGATGCCCTGCCCCTTGATGTCGTGAGGCATGCCCACGACTGCGGCTTCTGCAACATGCCGATGAGCCACCAGGGCGCTTTCGATCTCCGCTGTACCCAGCCGATGGCCAGAGACATTGATCACATCGTCGATCCGGCCGGTGATCCAATAATAGCCATCCTCATCGCGGCGGCACCCGTCCCCGCTGAAATAGAGCCCGGGATAAGTGCTGAAATAGGTTTGGAAGAATCGCTCGTGGTCGCCCCACACCGTGCGCATCTGGCCCAGGCCAGCTATCGGCGATCACCAATGCCCCTTCCGCGGCGCCTTCGAGGAACCGGCCGCTGCCATCGACCACCGCAGGCCTGATCCCGAACAGCGGCTTGGTCGCGCTGCCCGGCTTGAGATCGGTCGCGCCGGGAAGCGGCGAGATGAGGATCCCGCCCGTTTCCGTCTGCCACCAGGTATCCACAACCGGACAGCGCCCTTCTCCCACCACGCTGTGGTACCACCCCCAGGCCTCCGGGTTGATCGGTTCGCCGACAGTACCCAACAGCTTGAGAGAGGCGCGCGACGTCCTTTGAACCCATTCATCACCTTCACGCATCAAGGCGCGCAGCGCGGTCGGTGCGGTATAAAGGATTTCCACCCGATGTTTGTCGACCACCTGCCAGATGCGGCTGGGGTCAGGCCAGTTCGGTACGCCCTCGAACATGATGCTCGTCGCACCGTTCGCCAGGGGCCCATAGACGATATAGCTGTGTCCGGTGACCCATCCGATGTCGGCCGCGCACCAATAGACCTGCCCGGGCCGGTAATCGAATACATATTGGTGGGTCATCGACGCCCATACGGCGTATCCGCCGGTGGTGTGCAGCACACCCTTGGGCTGGCCGGTTGAGCCTGAGGTGTAGAGGATAAACAGCGGATCCTCGGCGCCCATCTCTTCCGGCGGGCAATCGGCGGTGACCTCCGCCTCCGCCTCTTCCCACCATAGGTCCCGGCCGTGCTGCATCGCTACCTCGGTGCCCGTGCGACGCATGACGATTACGCGATCGACCGATGTGCAGTGCTGAAGCGCGGCATCGACATTGGCCTTGAGCGGGATGGCCTTGCCACCGCGCAGCCCTTCATCGGCGGTAACAACCAGCGTGCTGTCGCAATCCTGGATGCGGCCGGCCAGCGCCTCGGGCGAGAAGCCTGCGAACACCACGGAGTGAATCGCACCGATCCTGGCGCAGGCCAGCATGGCAACCGCTGCTTCCGGCACCATCGGCAGGTAGATGGTGACGCGGTCGCCTCGCCTGACCCCTTGCGCCTTCAACGCGTTGGCGAAGCGACAGACCATGCTGTGGAGCTCACGATAGCTGATCGTGAGTGCCGGCTCGTCGGGGCTGTCGGGCTCCCAAATGATTGCGGTCGCTGCTCCGCGTGCTTCGAGATGACGGTCAATGCAGTTGGCGGAAAGGTTGAGCGTCCCGTCGGCGAACCAGCGGATGGTGAAGTCGTCCTCGCGGAAACTCGTCTCCTTTACCGTCTCGAAAGGGCGGATCCAGTCGACCCGCTCGGCCTCGCGCCGCCAGAAACGCTCCGGGTCCTCGACCGACTCGCGATACAGCTCGGCATAGCGGTCGACGTCGATCAGCGCATTTTGAGCCCATTCTGCAGGGACGGGATACAGGGCGTCGGTCATGCCAGCCTCTCCTCTTGTCAAAGTTGAACTAGGCCGCCGTAGCGTCCGTGCAAAGCCCCTCGCCTGCGGCAGTTGCGGTCGGCTAGCAAATGATCATGACCTTGCTTGTCACCGGCGCTGCCGGCTTCATCGGATCGGCTGTTGCAATGGCGCTGCTCGACCGCGGCGAGCAAGTCGTCGGGATCGACAGTCTCAACGACTATTATGATCCGGCCCTGAAACGCGCTCGTCTCGAACGGCTCAAGGCCGCGCATGGCAATGCCTTCACCTTCGAGCAGGTGGATTTCGGCGACCAGGAAGCACTGGAAGAATTTGCCGGGCTCCACCGCTTCGATCGGATCGTGCACCTGGGCGCGCAGGCCGGTGTCCGCTATTCGCTGGTCAACCCGCAGGCCTACGTCCGGTCGAACCTGATGGGACAGGTCAATATGCTCGAGCTGGCGCGTCGCCTCGAGGTAGAGCATTTCGTCTACGCCAGTTCGTCGTCGGTTTATGGCGGCAACGACAAGTTGCCGTTCCGCGTCGAGGACCGGGTTGACCATCCGGTTTCGCTTTATGCCGCGACCAAGAAGGCCGACGAGCTGATCAGCGAGAGCTATGCGCACCTCTTTCGCATCCCCATGACGGGCCTGCGCTTCTTCACCGTCTACGGACCATGGGGGCGGCCTGACATGGCGATGTGGATTTTCACCAAGGCGCTTCTCGAGGGGCAGCCGCTCAGCATCTTCAACCATGGCGAGATGCGCCGCGATTTCACGTACATCGATGACATCGTCCGCGGCGTCCTTGCCTGCAGCGACGGCCCGCCGGCCGACGACGGCGAGGCCAAAGCGGGCGGAAGCAAAAGCCCCCATGCCGTCTACAATATCGGCAACAATCGGTCCGAGGAGCTCATGCGGATGGTCGCCCTGCTTGAGCAAGCGACCGGGCGAAAGGCCGAGCTCGAGTACCAACCGATGCAGCCGGGCGACGTGAAGGACACTTTCGCCGACATCAGCGCCATCCAGCGTGATCATGGCTTCGAGCCCAGTACCTCCATCGACGTCGGCATTCCCCGCTTCGTCGAATGGTTCAAAGCCTATCATCAGATCGATTGAGGAGCTCGAATGCCCGTGCCCGCCATTTTCGACCGTCTTCGGATCCCGGTTATCGGAGCGCCGCTGTTCATCGTTTCCAACCCCGACCTGGTGATCGCCCAGTGCAAGGCCGGAATTGTTGGCAGTTTCCCGGCACTGAATGCGCGTCCGCAAAGCCAGCTTGACGAGTGGATCCACCAGATCACCGAGGAACTGGCCGCATATGATCGAGACCATCCCGAAACTCCGGCGGCGCCGTTTGCGGTCAACCAGATCGTCCACCGTTCCAACGATCGGTTCGAGGAGGACATGGTCAGCTGCGCCAAGTGGAAGGTGCCCATCGTGATTACTTCGCTGGGCGCGCGCACCGAGCTCAATGACGCGGTCCACGGCTGGGGCGGCATGACGCTTCACGACATTATCGACGACCGCTACGCCCGCAAGGCGATCGAGAAAGGCGCCGATGGGCTGATCGCGGTCGCGGCCGGTGCCGGCGGCCACGCGGGCCGCTGGTCGCCGTTCGCCCTGGTCCAGGAAATTCGCAAATGGTTCGACGGTCCCCTCGCGCTATCCGGCGCCATCGCCACGGGCGGCGCAGTCCTGGCGGCGGAGGCGATAGGGGCGGATTTCGCCTATATCGGCTCACCATTCATCGCCACACCCGAAGCGCGAGCAACCGAAGAGTATAAGCAGGCGATTACCGAAGCGGGTGCCGCCGACATCGTTACCTCGGCGCTATTCACCGGCGTTAGCGGCAACTATCTTCGCAAGTCGGTCCTCGCTGCCGGACTGGACCCTGATGACCTGCCGCAACCGGGGCCCGATGTGATGAATTTCCAGTCCGCTACCGGCGCCAAGGCCTGGCGCGACATTTGGGGGTCGGGCCAGGGCATCGGCGTGGTCGACAAGGTCACGCCCGCTGCGGAGCTGATCGCCCGATTGGCCAGGGAATATGCCGAGGCGAAGGCGCAAACTCTGCAGTTAGGCGAGCTTTTCGAGCTTCGCCCGCGAAGGCGCCGGCAGCGGCACCGGCCTGCGGCTTTCCCGGCTGACATAGACATGGGTGAAATTCCCCTCGGCGACGGCTCTTCCGACCCTGCGCCGAACACGCCGATGCGGTAGCAGACACTCGATGTGCCGAGCCGTTCGACTGCAATTCCGACGTCGACATCGCCGGGGAAGCTCAGCGGCGCGAAATAGGAGCAGCCGGTCTCGACCACCAGGCCGATTGGGTCGCCGCGTTCGATATCGAGCAATCCCGCCTCGACCAGCCAGGCATTCACCGCCGTGTCGAACCATTGGTAGTAGACGGTGTTGTTGACATGCCCGTAGGCGTCATTGTCGGCCCAGCGCGAAGCGATAGTCATGAACCAGCGATAGTCCTCCCGCCGGCGCGGGACCGGCCGGCTCACCAGGCAGCCTCGTAAAGCCGCCGCGCATCATTCTCCTCGATTGGGCAAGGATTGTTCACGAGCAGCCGCGTCTGCTTCATCGCTTCCTTGGCAAGCATCGGGATGTCGGCCTCGGCAATGCCATGATCCCGTAGCCGCGGCTCGAGGCCGCTTGCCTGCACCAGCTGGTCCAGCCGGTCGATCAGCGTCGCACAGCGCGCCTGGCTACCCTGTCCTTCGCACTCCGGCGCCAGGATCGGCGCCAGTTCGGCGTAAAGCTCGCGCGCCGCTTCGCTGTTATGCTGCAGCACCACCCGCAGCATCAGCGCGTTCGAAAGCCCATGCGGCAGATGATGGATGCCGCCCAGGGGATAAGCCAATGCATGGACGCCAGCCACCGGCGCGTTGGCAAAAGCCTGTCCCGCAAGATGCGCCCCCAATAACATTGCCGAGCGCGCTTCGATGTTGCGCGGCTCGTCGATCGCCTTCTGGAGATTGCCGGTCAGTAACCGCAACGCCTCTCGCGCCAGCGCGTCGGACAGCGGGTTCTTGAGCCGTGCCGAAGTATAGGCTTCGACGCAATGGACGATCGCGTCGATGCCGGTCGCCGCGGTCACATGGGCCGGCAGGCCCAGCGTCAGGCTGGCGTCCAGCGCCGCCCAGTCGGCGATCAGCGGCCAGGCGTTGACCGCCAGCTTCACGCCGCCTTCGCAGGTGATCACCGAGATTGGAGTCGCTTCCGATCCCGTACCGGCCGTAGTCGGAACCAGAGCCAGCGGCAGCTTCTGGCCCTTGGCGAGCCCGACGCCCCAGATGCTGTCGAGATCGTCGCCGGACCCGAGCAAATAGGCCGCCAGCTTCGCGACATCCATCGGGCTGCCGCCGCCGAAGCCGACGACATGGCTGACGCCATGACGCCGTCCCAGCTCGACCGCCGCCAGCAACGTCTCTTTCGAAGGATCCGCCTCGACCGCATCGCACAGGATGATCTCGCGGCCGCCCTCTTCCAGAGCGGCCCGGCATGAGTCGGTCAGGCCCAGGCGAACCACGTCCTGGTCGGTGACGAACAGGCAGGGTCCGGCCGGCAGTAGCTCCGCCAGCTGTGAGGCACTCCCGTCTCCGGAAATCAGCCTCGGTCCAGGGTGAAAGACAAATGGCCGCATGACTAAGCGCGACCCTAATGGCTCAACGATCGCGATTCCAGATCAAGTCCCGCTCAAGCCGACCCATCAGGGCTCGCGCCGGGCTTTGGGCCGGTTCATCAATCAACTGACCTTCGTCGAGCCGTTTGATCCGCGAGTAGAGGTCGGCGCTGGCGTTGATCAGGCGTGACGCCAACTCCGGAAGCTGGGCGACGACCAAGGGATCGCTGTCATTGGCATGGCCGAGTCGGCGCTCGGGCCGCCGTCCGTCCGCCGATTTTATTTCGCCTGCTCTCGACTGCCTTCTGGGTCAGCAGCCAGGCGACGATGTGCATGATGCGCGTGGTCACCTTCAGCGATTCGCAGGCGAAGCCGACCCTCGCGAAAGGTTCGAGCGACTGGCGATCGTCTCTGCCGGTCTCGTCGAAATAGGCGCGCGCCTCGTCAGCAAGCAGCATCGCCTCGGTGTAAAGCGAGTCGATCAGCCGCGGCGTGATGCGCGCTTCCATGCCTTCATTTTCGTTCAATTCGGTCATCTCACCACGGGTTTGCCATCAGTCCAAGGTGGATGAAACGCCTGACTTGGCAATGCGGCAATGGCCGCGAATATGCTGTCCCACTGTCGAACAGCAAATTCAGGCAATAATGTCCGGAACGATCCGGTCGGAGATCAGCTGGATTTCATCCTTGAGGGCCAGCTTCTTCTTCTTCATCCGTGCCAGCTCCAGCTGGTCGCAATTGCCCGTTGTGCGAAACAGCTCGATTTCCTGGTCGAGGCGCCGATGCTCGGTCTTGAGAAGAGCCAGCAACTCCCGCGGATCATCATCATTCATGCATTCGTCTTACAGGAACCGCGGTTTGCCGTCACCTTCGCCGCGTCATCGGTGAGCCGCTCGCAACGCTCGGCAGACGGTGCGATTTCGGTAGGGACAAACGGTCGAAATCGTGATTTATTTACGGGGTTGTCACGCGTCAGCCAACGAAAGGAAATTGACCGATGGACAAGGCCCATACCGAGGCACTCGCATCCAAACATGCTGCTCTTCACGCAATCATCGACGCCGAAGAGCACCGGCCTCACCCGGACGTGGACCTGCTGACGCGACTGAAGAAGGAAAAGCTTAGGCTGAAGGATGAGCTAGTCGGACACTAGCTCTCGTAGGCCAGAATAAAGGTCGGCCGCTCGATCGAGCAGCCGGCCTTTTTCTATCAAAACAGGGTCAGTCGTCGCGCGAAACGCGTTCGATCCGCTCGTGTTTTTCCTGCGCCTCGAGCGTCATGGTGGCGATCGGCCGGGCCTCCAGCCGGGCCAGCGAAATCGGATCGCCCGTTACTTCGCAATAGCCATATTCGCCCTCGTAAAGCCGGCGAATGGCGGCATCGATCTTGGCAATCAGCTTACGCTGGCGATCGCGGGTACGCAGCTCGATCGACCAATCGGTCTCGCTCGACGCGCGGTCGGCAATGTCGGGCTCCCTCATCGAGTCGACCTGCAGCTGAGCCATGGTCGCCCGGCTTTCCTCGATGATCGAATTCTTTCCAGTCCCTGAGTTTCCGGAGGAAGTAGGCGCGCTGCTCGGCGCACATGAACTCTTCGTCGTCGCGATGGACGATAGTTGTCCGACAAGACGATCTGGTCGAATTGTTGAGAACCCGATCCATACAGGTCCACAAGAGCGGTAGCCATCAATCTCCCTCCCCGACACAAGCGCCTGCCGCCGCCGCGACCGGGCCACCGGTAACGGCCGGAGGCAAATACACTAGACATTCCCGACACTTAGCTCGGACATGTCGGTATCCCCAACGCGCTCATAGTTAAGCCTCCATCCTTAACAAGGACTGACAGCCGACTTGGCAACTTTACCGGGGATTGTTGCAGGGAAACCGCAGGTGGTTGTCCCAGTGCCGCACAATCCGCATAAAACGTCCGATGCGCATGCTGCTGACCAACGACGACGGAATCCACGCTCCCGGCCTTGCCGTGCTCGAAGTCGATCGCGGCGAAGCTGTCCGACGACGTCTGGGTGGTCGCACCGGCCGAAGAGCAGTCCGGCGCCGGCCATTCGCTGACGCTCTCGCGCCCGATCCGTCTCAGGAAACACCGCGAGCGGCGCTTCTCCGTGAGCGGAACCCCGACCGATGCCGTGATGATGGCGATCGCCCACATCATGAAGGACATCGCCGCCCGACCTGATCCTGTCCGGCATCAACCGCGGCGCCAATCTCGCCGAGGACGTGACCTATTCGGGCACGGTCTCGGCCGCGATGGAGGGCGCGCTGGCCGGCGTCCGGTCGATCGCGCTCAGCCAGGTCTATGCGAAGGAAGGGCTTGGGCGACCAGGTCCCGTTCGCCGCGGCGGAAGCCTGGGCCGAGCGGGTGCTGCAGCCCTTGATCGACGCGCCGTTGACACCGGGCACATTGGTCAACGTAAACTTCCCGGCGCTGGCGCCGGACGCGGTCAAGGGCATCCGCGTCTGCCGGCAGGGCATTCGCGACTATGGTCGGCTGCGGATCATCGAACGGACCGATCCGCGCGGCTATCGATATTATTGGTTTGGTCTCGCCCCGACCGTTGAGACGCCGGGCCATGTCACCGACCTTGAGGTGGTGGCGGACGGCTATGTGGCCGTGACTCCGCTGTTCCTCGATCTAACCCATGAGGCGGGCCTCGAACCCTTGGCCGAGCGCTTCGGGACGGCTGACTAATGCCCGGCGTCCGCTCCGACTTGCGGACCATATTCGCCTGCCTGTCGCCTGGCCGCCGGCGTGAATTCGGCCTGCTCGCACTGCTGATGCCGGCGACTGCGCTTGCAGAAGCGCTCACCGTCGCCGCGATCGTGCCCTTCATTGCCTTGCTTTCGAGGCAACCGGCCCAGCCATCGCTCGAACCTTTCATGGGTTTCCTTGGCCGGCCAGGATCCGGCAACCCGCTGTTGGTGGCAGCAGTGCTCTTCGCGATCGTGGTGTCACTGACGGCCGCCCTCCGCCTCGTCCAGTCATGGACCGGCAGGCATTTCGCATTCGCGCTTGGACATGAGGTCGCCGTAGAGATTCAGCGACGCCTGCTTGGTCAGCCCTATTCCTATCACTTGCGACGGCATTCCAGCGAGCATCTGGCGGCGCTGGACAAGGTCGACCTGCTGGTATTCGACCTCGTCATCCAGGGCATCCAGGCCATCAGCGCACTCCTTATCGGCGCCTTCATCCTGGCATTGCTGATCGCCATCGATCCCCTCAATGCAGTAATCGCCGTCCTGCTTGTCGGGGGCTTCTACGCGATCGCGTTGGCGACGACCCGCAAGCGGCTCTGGCAGCACGGCGCCATCATAAACTCCTCATATGAACAACGCGCCAAATTCGTGCAGGAAAGCATCGGCGGGGTCCGCGACCTCATTCTGGATCACGCGCAGGAGGCCGCAATTGACCGGTTCCGCGCCATTGACGCCGAGTTTGCCCGGGCCCGCACCCGAACGGCATTCCTGGCTTCCGCGCCCCGATTCCTGATCGAGGCCGCGGGCCTGATGGTAATCGCTCTGGTGGCGATCATGATTGCGGGCCGCACCGGGGACATTAGCGCCGCATTGCCCTTTCTCGGCGCCCTCGCTCTCGGCGCGCTTCGGCTGCTGCCGTTGATGAGCCAGCTATACGGAGCATGGGCCAATCTGGCCGTCGCGGGACCAATCCTGATCGACGTCGCGATCGCGCTGCGACTTCCACTGCTCGATGATCCGACGGACCCCGAGCCGTCGAATTTCATCGAGCCATCGAATTGAAAGAGGTGTCGTTCAACTATCCGGATCGAGAGCATCGGGCCGTCCAGGACATTGGGCTGACCATCCCCAAGGGCGCGCGGGTTGCCATTACCGGCAGGACCGGCAGCGGCAAGAGCACGCTCGCCGATCTGCTGATGGGGCTTATCTTGCCCAGCAAAGGCGCCATCCTGATCGATGGCGAGCCGCTTTCCCGGCCCAGCTGCCCGGCTGGCGGCGGTCGATTGCGCATGTCCCCCAGCATATCTTCCTCGCGGATGACAGCATCGCAGCCAACATCGCCTTCTCCTTCCATGGTGGCGAGGCAGACCACGACCGGATCAGAATGGCCGCTGAACATGCCCAGTTGCGCGATTTCATCGAAAGCTTGCCCGACGGCTACGACACGCGGGTCGGCGAGCGGGGCGTGCGCCTGTCAGGCGGTCAGAGGCAACGTCTCGCCCTTGCCCGCGCCCTCTACAAGCAAGCGCCAATCCTCGTGCTGGACGAGCCGACCAGCGCACTCGATGATCAGACCGAAATGGCCATCATCGATACGCTGGACGATCTGCAGTCTTCCGGTGTGACGATCGTCATTGTCGCCCATCGCATGTCGACAATGGCCAGGTGCAATCCCGTTTTTGTTCTTGATGACGGTCGGCTGGTGATGTCGGGCAGCTTTTCCGAATCGTTTGGTGAGCAGAGGAGCTTCGACAGGGCCACGTAGGTCCTATGCCGCCAGCGCCACCGCCTCTTTTTCTTCGCGAAGCCACGCCTGGAACATCAGCATTGCCCACAACGCGGGCGTGGAATCGCGGCGGCCGCTGAGATGGTCGCGCCAGCGGCGCTGGACGATCGTCGGGATCGAACCAGCCCTCGGCGCGCCATCGCGCCGGGATCGAGCAGATCCTCGGCCCAGGGCCGCAGCGGTCCCTTGATCCATTCGCCGACCGGAATCGCGAAGCCGGCCTTGGGCCGCTCGAACAGCTCGCGCGGGCACTTGGCCGTAGAGCAGCTTGCGGAGGATCTGCTTGCCCTGCGCCGCCGCTGATTTTCATGTCGAGCGGGATGCGCGCGGCGAGCTCGGCGACGCGGTGGTCGAGGAACGGCACGCGCGTCTCCAGGCTGACCGCCATCGAGGCGCGGTCGACCTTGCACAAGATGTCGTCGGGCAAATAGCTGACCGCGTCGCAATACATCATCCGCACCGCGTCGGGCGCGCTCGGCCCCAACGTCCAGGTCGAACGGCGACGCTCGCCGCCCTCGCGCCGAGCACCGGCGAGCTGCTCCTGGCTCCATTCGTCGAGGAAGCTGGCATAGACGTCGTCGAAGCTGCCGCGCCGCGCCGGCGAGCCGCAGGCCTTTCTGGACCTTGCGCGCCGAGGTGCGGCTGCTGCGCGCCCAGGCAGCATGCCCAGCGCCGCTCCAGAACGCGCGGCGGCACCGGCGACAGCGGCGCGGCCGCGATCGCGGCGCGCAGCGGCCGCGGCACGCTGGCGCAGCTGCCGCCACAGCCGCGGCGCGGCGAAATGGCGGTTGTAGCCGGCGAACAATTCGTCGCCGCCGTCGCCGGTCAGCGCCACCGTCACCTGCTCGCGCGCGAAGCGGCTGACCAGGTAGGTCGGGATTTGCGAGGAATCGGCGAACGGCTCGTCGTACATCGCCGGCAGCAGCGGAATGACGTCGCGCGCCTCGCTGCACCGTCACATAATGCTCGTGGTGGACCGGTCCCGAAATGCGCCGCGACCCCTTGGCGTGCTCGGCCTCGTTGAACCCGGCCTCCTCGAAGCCGATCGAGAAGGTGCGCACCGGGATCGACGAATATTTCTGGTAGAGCGCGACGATCGTCGAGCTGTCGATCCCGCCCGACAGGAATGCGCCGACCGGCACGTCGGCCACCGACTGGCCCTGGATCGCGGCTGGCAAGCGCCTGCTCGAGCCTCGAGCGCCTCGGCCTCGTCGCGCGATCGGATCGGCCAAGCCCGCGCCGCACCACGTCGCGATACGACCAGTAGCGATGCAAGCGCAGACGCCGTCGCTCTGCCCTCCTCCGGCGGGGCTGACGAGCGGCCGTGCCGGCGCGTCGGCGTCGAAAGGCTGAGGATCGCAGCCGGGTGGCAGCTTGAAGATCCGCGCGGTAGATCGACAGCGGCGCCGGAATGTAGGTCCGCGCCGCGAACAGCCTGAGCGCGCGGCGGTCGATCGCGCCGTCGAACCGCGGGTGCGCAGCGGAGCGCCTTCAGCTCCGAGCCGAACACGAAATCGCGGCCCGCCCAGCCGTAATAAAGCGGCTTTTCGCCGAACCGGTCGCGGACCAGGCTGAGCAGGCGCTCCTTGCGGTCCCACAGCGCGAAGGCGAACATGCCGACGGCCTGCGCGAGCGCCGCTTCCAGCCCCCAGGCGGCGATGGCCTCGAGCGAGGATCTCGGTGTCGCGAATGGCCGCGCCAGCCGCCCTCGGGCACCCGCCCTCGCTGCCTCCAGCTCGCGCGCGAAGCTCGGCGTGATTGTAGATTTCGCCGTTGTAGCTGAGCACGAAGCGGCCGTCGGCGGAATGCATCGGCTGATGGCCGGCCGGCGACAGATCGACGATCGCCAGCCGCCGATGGCCGAGCCCGATCCCTGCCCCCTCGTCCGACCAATGCCTTGGTCGTCGGGCCCGCGATGTGCGATGGCGCCCGCCATGCGCATCAGCAATGCAGGTTCAACGCGTTCCGTCGAAAATATGCCGGCAATGCCGCACATCAATTTACCCTCTGGGTCGCACCAGGAAGCCCTCGGTTATTAATGGCCGGTCTGGACAAAATTACAACCAAACCATCATCGATTGCCAACCGGCAAACCCGCGATATGACAACCAAGGTTTCCCCTCGAAAGGCCGTCGCGTGGCGCTTAGGCATCTCAAGCCGTTCATCCCGAATTTGCTATGGGTCGGTGCGCGGCGGGCGAAGTCCTGCGTCAACAGGATCCGGGCATGGCGATCGGTGCTAAAACATGTCTCGGGCTTCTCTCCTCGCGACGAGGAGGTGGTCCACCGCTCGGCACGACACGGCATCAGGGCGTCGTTTTCCGACCTCGACCAGTGGATGGACCCCGTGCTGGTCGACGATGCCAGGGTGGAAGTACGCAATGTTGGGCGGTTTGATATACGGGCTGCAACGGACGACCTTTATCACGTCCTGCCATCCCGCGAGCCAGCGATCCTTAACGCCGTGCTTGACCTTAAAGCAGGCGATCTGTTCGTGGATGCTGGCGCCAATATCGGATTTTACAGCATTGCTGCCGCGAAGAAGGTCGGCCGGGCGGGCCGGGTAATCGCCATCGAAATGTTACCGGCCACTGCGGCAGTCCTGCGCGGGCACCTGGAATTGAACGAATGCGGTAATGTCGAGGTCGTCGAGAAGGCGCTTAGCGATCGGTCCGGCCAGCGGGTTGAAGCCGTCGTGCCGACCGGCAAATTTGGGCAGGCAAGCATCGCGCGAAGCGCAAGTGCGGACAATGAACTGGTCCGCGTTAAGGTGGGGACGATCACCCTGGACCAATTATTGGACGGGGAAAGACGGACCGTTGCGTTGATGAAGCTTGATCTGGAAGGTGCGGAACTTGCCGCGCTAGAGGGCGCCACCGAGACGCTCAAGCGAACCAAGGCCGTGATCTACGAGGCGCTGGAAGACAGCCACAAAGTCCGCACCCTGTTGCAGTGCGCAGGCTTCCAGCTGCGGCGGCTCGACGGCAACAATTGGATTGCGGAACGCTCATGAGCGGATCAGCGGATGAGCCTGAAGTCTCGATAGTCATCCCCTGCTTCAATCGCGAGCGATGGATTGGGGAAGCGATTGAAAGCGCGCTTGCGCAGGGCGCCAACGTCGAGGTGATCGTCGTGGACGACGGCTCGACCGACGGCACATCGGCTGTCGTATCGTCCTACTCCGACATACGCGCCGTTCGAATTCCCAATGCTGGCCCGAGCGCGGCAAGGAACGAAGGTGTGCGGCATAGCCGCGGCCGTCACCTCCGCTTTCTGGATTCTGACGATCGCCTAACAGCGGGCTCCACGACCATGTTGCTAGAGGCATCGAGACCATTGCCCGCCGGAGGAATCGCATTCGGCGATGCCCAGCTTATCGACCAGAACGGCTTGCCAGCGGACGGAATGACATATGGTTTTGCGGATGCTGCGGAAGGTCTCATTTCAACCGCCACATTGCTTTCACGCCCCATGCCGGCCTGGTCCCCCCTCTATCCCCGCTCGGCGATTGTCACAGCCGGCGGCTTCGATGAGCGGCTGAGAATTGGTGAGGACCATGAGTTGGCAGTTCGCATAGCCCTGCAAGGTCATCGTTTCTATCGTCTCCCGCGGGTGACCTATGAGGTGCGAGAGCACCAAGGGGTCCGGTTGTCCCGGCAGTATGGGCAGGAGGGCTATCGCGCGCTGTTGGATACGTTCGAGACGATTTGGGCGGCGCTTGAGAAACGCGTCGAGCCGCTCGCGCCGGATGAATGTGAAGCTATCGGGAAATACGTATGGGGCCTTGGGCGGGCGGCGGCGCGGGAGCGATTTAAGCCGGAATGCGCACGGCTTTTCTCGCTCGCCCAACTAATGGCAGGACCAACCGCATACAACGGACCTGTGGCAATTCGGCTCGCGTACCGGGTGATGCCACCATATTGGCTTGAGCGTTTGGCCGAAGTGATCAAGTCGGCGATTGGCCGCCATCGAGCAGAGACCGGATGAGGCTCAGGAACCAGCGGCCAGCGAGCGGACCGCATAAACTGCTTGCATCCAGTGCGGCTATCCAGGGCACGGGCATGGCGCTTACCATGCTTATCGGCATCCAGCTTGCTCGCTATCTTGGCCCGACCAACTACGGAATCTACGGCCTGGTAATGGCACTCGTCTCGGTCGCGTCGGTTGCAGCGCAATTTGGATTGCCGCAATTGGCCGTTCGGGAGGCCGCGGCCGCCATTTCTGCACGGCCACAAGCGGGTCCAGGTACGGTCATCCTTTGGTTCGCGGCAGTGGCAACTTTGCTCGGTCTTTTCGTTTCGAGCCTGCTCGTGGGGGCATTTCTGTTGCGGCCACCTCGCGGGCCCACCGGGCAGGTTGAAATCCTGCTCTACGCCGGTGTGGCAATTTTCCTCTTCTCGATCCTGTCGTCCATGGTCGGACTGATGCGTGGCCTAGGGCGCAACCTGGAAGGCCAGGCCGTCGAGTTGCTGCTCCGCCCTGCCCTAATCGTTGCGGGCCTCTTCGCAGTCAGCCTGTCCAGCGGCGGGTTGAGCGTCGGTCAGGCGCTATCAGTACAGGTGGTGGTCGCCCTCCTGGCGCTGGCCTGGGTGACGGTGAAGCTCGCCAGACATATCAGCCACCGCCCAAAGCAGGAAAATTATGCGCCGGAGCATTGGAAGGCTGCTGCAACATCCTTGTTGCTGACGGCAATCTTGCTGGCGATCAATGCCAACTACCCGCTGCTGGTAGCCAGCCCCTTCGTCAGTGCCGCAGACTTGGGCGTCTTTCGCGTCGCACTATCCTGCGCCGCCTTGATCGCGCTGCCTGCGTCGATCGCCAATATTTCCCTGGGTCCGATCGTCGCGCGGCTTTATCGTGATGGCGATCGCGCCCAGCTGGCGCATAATGTCGCGCACACAACAGTGTCCGCTTTTGGTGTGACTGCGCTTGGTCTCCTGATCGTCGCCGTGGCAGGACGTCCGCTGATCATTTTTTTGTTTGGGCCTCAATATGCGGAGGCCCATGTTCCGTTGATGATCTTGGGCGCCGCGCAACTGATCGTTGCGGCTTTCGGGATAACCGGAACCTATTTGAACTTGACCGGTCGGGAACGGCTTGTGGTCAAGGCTTTCATGATCTCGGTCCCGCTTGGCCTTGGAATTTCCGTGCCCCTGGCCGCAAAATTCGGCATCAGCGGTGCAGCGTTCGGAAATTTCGTGATGGTCAGCCTGTGGCACGCTTACGTGTTTCGCGTTTACCGTCGGCATATCGACGCGCCCCTGTCGCTAGCTTCCGCCTGGCGGTACCTTAGAACCGAGCGGCTCCAACCTCCGACCATAAGTGGAATTGAACCTTGATACCCTTGGCGCTTAAGCGGCTGCTGGAACCCGTCCGCAAAAATGGCGTGTTCGATGTTGCGACGGCCATGGCCAAGGGACGAGTGGAGGCGATCGACGACGGGGAAAGCCCGGTTCGCTGGTTGATCACAAATCGCAACGACGAGATCCAGTCTCGACAGATAGCCGCTGGCTATTATGAGCGGGCCGAGCTTGACCAACTCAAGAGCGACCTCGGAGAACGGCGCACCATCGTCGATATTGGCGCCAACATCGGCAACCATGCCGTGTATTTTTCCAGGCATTTCAATAGCGACCGGATTGTTCTTGTTGAGCCATACGAACCGGCGATCAACCATCTCCTCGCCAATCTGGCCCTCAATTATTCGCAGGCTTTCCAGCTAGGCTTCCTGGGCAAAGCGGTTGGTGCTCACACTGGCTCTGCCTCGATCATTGCACCAACCGCGTTCAACATTGGCTTGACCAGCGTGGATTCGAGCACGCCGGGGAAAGTTGAAGTGTTGACCGGGGATGCAGTCGTGCAGGACCTGCCGGTGGACCTGATCAAGATTGACGTCGAGGGTATGGAGATCGATGTGTTGTCGGGCCTGTCCGCTACCCTAAGCCGCCAGCGGCCCGCATTGTATATCGAAGTCAGCGATAGCAATCGCGAAGCGTTTTTTGGCACAATGCAGCGCTTTGGTTACAAAGTGCTTCGCGACCAGCGCGCCTACGGCACCCAATCCAATTTTACTATGGTGCCGGAGACCAGCACTGATCGCCGATGAGGGCGCTCAAATAGGCATCGACTGCCGATTGGGGACGGAATTCTTGCGCGCGCTGCTTGAGCCGGTCGCGGTCCGGTTCCGAGGCCAGCTGCTCCAACATCGATTGGCAGAATGCCTCGACATCGCCTAGCGGCACCAGCCTACCGAATTGGCCATCGCACAGGATTTCGCGCGGCCCGGCGCAATCCGTACTAACCACTGGCACGCCGACTGCCATTGCCTCGACCAGGACATTGCCAAAGCCTTCAGTGGCGGACGAAAGGACAAACAGGTCGGCACTCGCATAGAAGGGCCATGGATCGGTTCGAAACCCCGGCAGGGCGACTCGATCGGCGATACCCAATTGGCGAACCAGTGCCTCCAGGCCTGCCCGCTGCTCGCCTTCGCCAAGGATAATCAGCGAAGCTTCGCGGCGCCGGGCCAAAAGGGCGAAAGCATTCAGCAGCAATTCGTGATTCTTCTCCGGCTTAAGGCTGCCGACACTGAGAATTCGGCCGCCGCTTTTGCCCCAAAACCCCTCAATCTTGCTCTCCACCTGAATCTGATCCGGGGGCATGCCGATGGGGTTTGCAATGACCTCGACCCGGTCTCTACGTAGTCCGGAGATCTCGGCAAGGTCGTCGGCAATGCCGGCCGAGGCTGCAACCCGGCGGTCGGCGAAAGGATAGAAGAACTTGGTCGTGAGCCGTAGGGCAGCCAGCTTGGACGGCGCATTTCGGTAATGCTCGGACAAGATGGCGTGATCGCTGGCGACAAGGCGGGTCTTGGATCGTGCCAGGATGCGGGAGATGACCGCGACGACCGGCATCGGCCACATCATCGCAACCAGCCCGGCCGGGCAATGGTCACGCAAATAGCGCGCCAATGGACCCATCGCCTGGCGGATGCGGTTCGCCTTCAGGTCAACGATCCGAACCCCTGGAGGCAATAGCTCGAGCAGCTCGCCCCGGGCCCGCAACAGAATCAGGTCAACCTCATGCCCGCGGTCGAGGAAACCTTCGACCAGCGTCAGAGCGACCCGTTCCGCTCCGCCGCCCCGCATGTCTGGGATGAGAATCGCGAGGCGGGCCATTGGCGATCTGCATGCCATGGCGGCTCAAATCGCGGCAACCTAAAAGGCCGGCCATTACCCGTTGCCAGTTCCTGTCACCGACGCGCCGCTTCCACTCCGTTGACCAGATGCGCCGAACTGGGCCGCTTGGCAGTCCATTCCATACGACGCTAAGGCTAGCCTTCGCGAGTGGGAGCAATCCGAGTGGCGGAAACCAGGGCGGTCGGAGAGCGGTGGGACGCGAAAGTCCTCTACATCACCTATGATGGCCTAACCGATCCGCTCGGCCGGTCGCAGGTCCTGCCATATCTGACCGGCTTGTCCGAGCGCGGTCACCGCATCACCATTTTGAGCTGCGAAAAGCCGGTCCGAATGGCCAGCGAAGGTGAACGGATTCAGCAGCTCTGCGCCGAAGCCGGGATCAACTGGCAACCGCTTCGATATCATAAAAATCCGCCGATTCTGTCATCCATGCTCGACGCCGCGGCGCTGAGGCGCGCCGCGGTCAGGATTCATCGAAAAGAACGGTTCGACGTCGTTCATTGCCGAAGCTACATTCCGGCCCGCGCCGGGCTGGCGCTGAAGCGTCGGTTCGGCGTCCGCTTCCTCTTCGACATGCGCGGCTTCTGGCCGGACGAGAAGGTCGAGGGCAACAATTGGGACCTGGCCAATCCGCTGTACGCCGCAGTCTACCGCTACTTCAAATGGCTGGAATCCCGGCTTCTGAGAGAAGCCGATCACATTGTCAGTCTGACGCAGGCCGGCAAGGACCAGCTGTTGACCCGGCCGGAACTCGCTTCGAATGCCACTGAGATCAGCGTGATCCCTTGCTGCGTCGACTTCGACCATTTCCAGCTCGCGACGACGGACGCGCGCACGGCGGCCCGCCGGCAGCTTGGTATCAAGGGCAGTGAGGCGGTCCTGGCCTACCTCGGTTCGCTCGGCTCCTGGTACATGCTCGAGGAAATGCTCGACTTCTTCAAAGTCTATACATCGCGGCTGGGCAAGGCTCGTTTCCTGTTCGTGAGCTTGGAGAATCCGCAAACAATCCGGCGGGCTGCCAAAGCTCACGGAGTCGATCCCCGAATGCTTATCATCTGTCCCGCTAGCCGCGAGGAGGTGCCGCCGCTGATGGCAGCTGCGGATCTGGGCATATTCTTCATCAAACCCGTGTTCTCGAAAACCGCGAGTTCACCAACGAAAATGGGCGAGATGCTTGCGGTCGGCCTACCGATCGTCACCAACGCCGGGATCGGTGACGTGGCAGCGATGGTCGAAGACATGGCGTGCGGGGTTGTGGTCCAAGAGCTCGCCTCCGCAAGCTACGGGCAAGCGCTGGACAGCATTGAGTCGCTTCCAATCGGCCCCGAGGAACGACGCAATCGTGCATTCCGATTGTTTGACGTTGGACTTGGTATCGATCGTTACGACCGGATCTACCGCCGGCTTTCCGTCGAGAAACCAGCTGCTTCGAATGCTGCGTCGAATCGCGCAAGAAACTCGTCCTTGGAGTAAGCGCGTGCGGCGAATGAGCGCCCTGTATGTGCCGCTTTCGCACGCTCTTCAGCGGACGCTTCGATCATTTCCTCAAGCCGCCTGCGCCAGCAAGCCGAATCCCTGCATAATTGATCCAATCCAGCCGAGTTCATCGCACGGCGATACGCTGGAGTGTCGCTCGTCAGCACCGGCATGCCCAGTTGCCACAACATCACGAGCTTGTTCTCGGGCTTGCCGCAGGCGAAGGCATTCGAAGTGTCTATCGGGATGATCGCCAGGTCCGACGAGGTAATATGGCTCGAAAAGCTGGCCCGGTCCCATCGGTGGAAACGGACCTCGCACTTAATGCCGCTCAGCGCATCCTCGGAACGGCGCGGCAGGTAACGGCCGAAGTGACGATAGATCAGCGGATCGGTCACGACGTGCAGCTCAATCCGATCGCGAAAATCGTTGAGCACCTCTGTCAGGGTGAGAAGATTGTCGAGCGTCGTCGACTGGCCTTCCCAAACCAGCCGGAGCTTTCCTTCACTGCGGTAATCGGTCTTCGGTTGGCCGTTATCATCACCAAAATAGTCAAAGCTTATGAAAACATTGGGATTGAAACGGCGGATCATGGCGGCCTGCTCTTCCGTCGAGCAGACGACCGCATCGGCGACCTCGCATGCATCAATCAACGTGCGCAGGAAATCGACCGACAGACAGCTATCGATTCCGAGTGCATAGCGTGCGGCACCCTTCAGGTGGCGACGGAGAATCCCGGTCTGGGCCAGATAGGAGTCGGCTAGCTCGAATATGAACCTGAAGCGCGACCTCTCGCGGCGTTTTCGTGCCGTCCAGCCGGCAATGTCGCCATTGTGCGTGACCAGCACCAAATCATAATCATTCCTGAGGTCGGCGCGCTCGAACGAAATACCTCGCTCGGCGGCATAAGCTGAAAATCGGCGGCGATCCCCGGGGGCGCTGCAGTCTGGACTGTAGCCAGCGTAGCCGATCCGCGCCTCGCTCAGCTTCATGCAAACATGTCCTTGATCCCGGTCGCGAAGTCTCGGGCAAGGGGATCACCGACCTGGCTGCGAAATCGACTCATGTCGGCCTGGATCAGCGGAGGCTGGCCACCGGTCTCAGCATTGGCGAGCGCAAGCTCGGGCCGATCAATTGCATTCGCGCCGGCGGCGAATATCTCCGACAGGTTCGGTGCCAGGCCGGTGCCGGTATTGATCGCCCCGCGAACGTCAGACAGCGCGATTCGAACCAACTGCCCCGCCAAATCGTCGACATGGACATAGTCCCGGCGCAGGCCGCCATAAGCCGGGCCTGCCATCTCCTGGCGTGAGAAACGCTCGATCATGTTCGGGATCAGCCGGCCGGCTCGATCGCCGGGCCCGTAAACGAAGAAGACGCGCGCCCAGGCGAGGCTGCCGCTGCGCTGCTCAAGAGCCTCAAACAGGTCGAGTTTGCACCGAGCATACAGCGTTTTGGGGCCCAGTGGCGTGCGCTTCTCGGAACAGGGCCCGGCAGCATTCGCGACGTCATATTCAAGGCAGGTGCCGATCCCGACGAACCGCTGCCCCCCGGCGCTGAAAAAGGCGTCCGCAAGTCGCAGGCTTGCCGCGGCCCACTCGCGATTGATGTCATTCGTCAGATAGTCGGCATGGTTCGTGTACCAGGCAGCATGAATACAGTGGCTGGCGCCGGGCGATGTCAGGTCGGTCGCGGTAGCCGCGAGCAGATTACCCCGGAAAGCCACAACCTCATGCCCATGCCGCACCAAGTGCCGGACGATGGAGCTGCCGATGAACCCCGTTGCACCGGTAACGAGTAGGCGAGTCACAGGAATTGAAGCTCTGGAATGGCGGTCACGAACCGCGCGCCCCACGACCGGGCATGCACGAGTTGCTCGATGATTTCGTCGCGCAGATTCCAGGGAAAGATCACGATGACGTCGGGCTTTTCCAGGCCGATCTGCTCCGGGGAAACGACGGGAATGTGGCTGCCGGGCAGAAAGCGACCCTGCTTGTGCGGGCTCAAGTCGGCGACGAACCGGATCAACTCATTGCCCTTGATGCCGCAATAGTTGAGCAAAGTATTGCCCTTGGCAGCCGCCCCATAGCCCGCAACCTTCGCTCCCGCCGCCTGCTGGTCCAGCAGAAAGCGAAGGAAGTCGGCTCGAATGGAGTCGATGCGCGGCTGAAATCTGTCATAGACCTCGCGGCGATCCATTCCGGCCCGCTTTTCCTCGGCGAGAACCGCGTCAACGTTCGGCGACCGTTGTTTGATCTGGTCCTCGGCATGTCGCGGCAAAGATGCGCAGCGAGCCGCCATGGGTCGAAAGCTCCTCCACGTCAAACATGTTCAGGCCGTGTGCGCGAAAATCCGCTCAGCTGTATAAAGCGACAGGTAAGAGAAATGCTCGTGGTAGATCGTATCGAACTGATTCCTTCTCTATCAGCCGCAGCAGATGCGGAAACTCGAGGGTGATTACACCCTCGGGCTTCAGCGCTGCATTCAACCGCTGCAAAATCGTTGATATCGGGCACATGGGCGAAGACGTTGTTGCCGACGATCAGATCGGCGGCACCCGTGAGCCGTTCCTCGGCGAGCCGTTTGCCGAAGAAGTCGACAATCGTCGTAATTCCCTTGGCAGTGGCCACCTCCGCCGTGTTCGCGGTCGGCTCGACGCCCAGGACCGGAATGTCCCGCTGCTGGAAATATTGCAGCAAATAGCCGTCGTTCGAAGCGATCTCGACCACCTGAGACTGGCTGTTCAGACCAAACCGTTCCGTCGCCATTGCCGCATACCGCGCGGCGTGCTCCAGCCACGATCGCGAGAAGGACGAGAAATAAGTGTAATCGGAATCAAAGATTTCCCTGGCACTCTTATGCTCGTCGACCTGGGCCAGGTAGCAGCGGTCACAAACCTCGACGACCAGGGGATAATAAATCTCCGGTTCGTAAAGGCACTCCTTCGTTAGCATCGCGTTGGATGGCGGGCAGTTCTGCAGATCGGCGAACGGGATGAAGCGCTCATTGCCGCAATGACGACACTTCACAGCGCGATGCCTTCAAAGTCGTCGCCGATGAGGGCGAACGAACGGTCGCGATCGGAGATCGCACCGACCGGCAACGGCCACTCGACCGCAATCGCAGGGTCGTCAAACCGCACTCCGCCCTCCGCGTCGGGCGCGTAGGGTGCGCTGTGCTGGTAGATCAGATGCATCTCGTCGGTCAGCGCCTGGAAGCCATGTGCGCAGCCCTCGGGGATATAGAGGCTGGCCGTTTCATCGATATAAATTGCGGCCCATTTCAGGAATGTCGTCGAACCCGCACGCAAATCGACGACGACGTCGAACGCCCGGCCCGACGGGCAACTAACCAGCTTGGCTTCGGCCGCGGGCTGCCGCTGAAAGTGCAAACCCCGCACCGAGCCTTTGCCCAGCGTCACTGAATGATTGACCTGGACCCATCGCGTGCAGAGGCCGGCGGCGGCAAACTCGCGTTGGCAATATTGGCGCTTGAAGCGACCCCGGGCGTCTGAGCGCACGTCATGGCGGATTTCAAAGGCGCCCGGGATTGCGGTCGGGATGAATTCCATGATCAGGCAAGTGCCGCTTCATAAGCGGCGAGCTGATCGGTCGAAATAGGCCGGCCGCTTTCATGGAATTGGCGGTACCAGGCGATAGTCCGTTCCAGCATCTCGCCTTCCCAACGCGGCCGCCAGCCGAGACCATGGATGGCCTTGGCTGAATCCAGTTGCAACAGGCCGGATTTGTGCCGGCCGCTTTCATCCGTGCGAACTTCGACCTTAAGCTGCGGCAGTTGGGCCTGGACGGCGTTGACCATGTCCGACACGCGAATGCCGGTGTCCGACACGGGACCGAGATTCCACGGGCCCGCGGCCTCCGAATGTCCTGCCATCATGCGCGCACCGATCATCAGATAGCCGGCAAGGACATCAAGGACATGCTGCCATGGGCGGGTCGATTCCGGGTTTCGGATCAGGACCGTATCCCCGCCAAAGGCGGCGCGCATGAGATCGGGCAACAGCCGGTCCTCTGCCCAATCGCCGCCACCAATCACGTTGCCGGCCCGAACGGTTGCGACAAGCATCGATCCCTCCCCAACGAAGCTTTCGCGATAGGACCGGACCATCAGCTCAACACATGACTTGGATCCGCTGTACGGATCCGATCCGCCGAGCTCGTCCGTCTCGGTGTAACGCCTGCCACTCTCGTCATTTCGGTAGACCTTGTCGGTGGTGGCAACGATCAATGCCCGAACGCCGTTGCGCCGGGCGGCGTCGAGGACGGCAAGGGTTCCAAGGACATTGGCGTGATAGGTTTGGAGCGGGTCCGCGTAAGCCTTCCGGACCAGCGACTGGGCGGCAAAATGAAAGACGATTTCCGGTCTCGTTTCGGCGATGACCGCATCGATTGCGGCGGCATCGCGGATATCACCCCGGCGATCGTCGAGATCGAGCTGAAGCGTGGAAAAGTGGCTCGGGTCGGTCGGCACGGTGTCGGAATATCCCGTCACCTGCGCCCCTAGCCTCGTCAGCCACAGACTCAGCCAGCTGCCCTTGAATCCGGTGTGCCCAGTAACGAGCACCCGGCGGTCGGCGAAGGTCTTCAGCGCGTCAGCCGGGCTCACCATATTTTCCATGGGGCTTCGCCGCTCTCCCACATGCGGTTGAGCAGTCGATACTCTCGCATCGTGTCCATCGGTTCCCAAAAGCCGGGATGGCGGTAGGCGGCGAGCTCTCCGCGATCGACCAGATCATCCATCGGCTCACGCTCGAGCATCACATCCCCATATCGGTCGAGAACCTCGAAGAATTCGCGCTTGAATATGAAAAAGCCACCGTTGATCGAGCCCCCACCAGCATCCGGCTTTTCGTTGAAGGCGGTGACAGTCCCGTCCCTCACCTCGACATTGCCGAACCGCCCCGCGGGCGTGACGCTGGTCACGGTCCCCACCTTTCCTTGTTCAAGGGCGAAGTCGCCCAGCGCCGTCACGTCAATGTCGCCCACGCCGTCCCCGTAGGTCGCCATGAAATGGTCGGTGGTCACATATTGGCGGCAGCGGGCGATCCGCTCTCCGGTCTGAGTCTTCTCGCCGGTTTCCGCGAATATGATCGAGCGTTTGGCGTGGGTAGGCTCGCACAATATTTGGACCTGCTGCTATCGCCATCGACATCGAGCCGAAAGTCGCAATCCATCAGCCGCTCGTTGAGGAAATAGTCCTTGATCTCCCAACCGAGGTGACCAAGCGCCAGGATGAAGTTTGAAAAGCCGTGGGCTTCGTAAATCTTCATGATGTGCCACAGGATCGGCTTGTCGCCGATGCGGATCAGGGGTTTGGGCACAGCGTCGCGGGACACGTCGGCAATGCGGCTGCCCTCGCCTCCACACAAGATGATCACCGGCGTGTCTTTGGGCAGCATCCGTACGTCCCTCAGTCAAAGGCGGGATAAAATTGATAGGGCACCCAATATTCCGCATGGACGGCGAAATTGAGCCAGACGAACAACACCAGGGCAGAATAGCAAATGATCAAAAAGCGGCCCCAATTTCGGCTCTTCAGCAGGTAAGCCAGGCGCGGAAGCACGGCAAGCTGCAGGGGGATCAGATAGAGCGACAGCCGGTCTACGACGGTGGTCGACGGCAGGATCACCAGCGCCAGCGGCATGATCAGTGCCGCAATCGAGAAATAGGTCCAGATTTTCATCTCGACCGGCTCGAGTTGCAGACGCGCTCGGAACATCAGCAAGGCAATCGCCGGAATGAGATTTATCACGACACGGATCGCCGCGCCCTGCGAGCTGTATGCGGTGTCGATGTAATTGCGCACAAAGCCTTCCACCGAGGATGACAGAAATATGTCGTAGAGGAGGATGAACCCCGCGATGCCGGTCACGACGTTCAGCAACCTGCTGCGCTGGCTTGCGAAAATGACGAGCGGCAGGACCACCACGACCGTTTTGTGAAAAAGCGCGGCCGCGGCGATGTAAATTGCGAACCGCAGGATCGAAGCGCCGCGCTTGAGCGACGCCAGGCCCGCCATCAGGATGCCGATGGCCACCGCCTGACGCGAGTAGCCCATGGCGACGACCACCACCAGGTAAGGAACAGCGACGGCAATTGTCAGCCATGGGTCCGGCTGCGCCCGAGCAAACCGGAAAAGGCCATAGGAAAAGGCGATCCCACAAACCAGGTTGACGACCCAGATATCGCCGCCAATTCGCTGCACAGCCCAGTTCAGGATCTGATATCCGGGATCGCCGATCGTGAGCACCCTCGCCAGGTCGGCATAGCGCGCATAGGAGAACAGGAAGCCGTAGGTTTCCCAGTCCGCCCCGACTTCGTACCGGAACCCGATCGCCAGGGCGATCAGCAGAGATCCCAAGGTCAGCATCACCGGGCCCGGCCGTCTTCCCGGTTGTGGTCGAACGAGCATTGCCCCGAGGGCGAAATATCCAAGCAACAGCCAATAGACTAGCAAGCGGCGCTATCCTTCACGCGGCCGGGCCGGCCGGCCGTTGTAGGAAGCCAGCCGATGAGCGTCCAGCGGTCGGCCGCGCAGGATTTGATCGAATAGTCGACCACGGCCCGGTCCAATAATGCCGTTGGCCCTGGATACCGCGGGGGCATAAGAAAGAGGCATGAGCTTTCCTGGCTGGTACCAGTTCAAGATCTTCATCGAGCACGCCTCGGGCATCAGCATGGACGCTCTGCATATCCTGGTCGGCTTTGCGATCTTCCTGCTCGCCGCGCTGACGCTCAAGCGAAGCGTCGCCAGCCCGCTCCCGTGGCTCGCCACTTTGCTGCTTGAGATCGGCAATGAGGCCCACGACTTAACCGTCGAGCTTTGGCCGGATGCCGGGAGCCAGTTGGGGGAAGGCGCAAAGGACATCCTTCTGACCATGGCCTTGCCCACCCTGCTCAATCTGATCGCCCGATGGCGGCCACGGCTGCTTGGAGCGAACACGGCGCAGCGACGGCTAGCCGACGACCAGGTGGCGGACCGGACGGAAGTCCTTGTCGCTGTGGGCACTTCGGCGGGATTGCAGGATGAGGGCCAGCGACATGGCGAAAACCGCACTGATCGCCGAGGTCCGGAGCGGATAATCGACGATGCTGTGCAATAGGATGGCGGCCGACGCGATGGCTCCGGCGAGGGCAAATTGGTCCGCGGCAGGCGATCGAAGCATGCTCCAAATCGCCCTCCACCACCACACAAGGAAGATCAGGATCAGCACAATCCCCGGCAAGCCGGTTTCAATCGCCAACTCCAGGTAGTCATTGTGAGCGTGGTTGACGTAGTATCGGTCCACTGCTGTCGGATCTTCTTTCAACTGGTATATCTTCGGGAAGGTGCCCAAGCCCGACCCAACCGGTGCGACCTCCTGCGCCAGGGCCAGGCTCATTGTCGCGATCTGCCGACGGGACGTAAACGAACCTGACGCTCCAAAGTCGTCGAGCCGTGGACTGATCGGGCTCGTCCAAAGCAAAGCGATCGCCGCAATTGCGGCCAGACCGATCCCGGCCAGCGCTCGTGCGGTCCACCTTGCCGGCAAGCCGAACAGGATCACGAGGCTGGCAAGGACTACAGGAATGCCTAATCCATATCCTGCCAGCGATTGGTTGAGAATGATGCCGAGGATGACGATTACCAGGCCGCTGGCCGCCACTGCCACACCGGCCGAACGAGCCCGCACATCCTTGGTCTCGCCGCGCAAGGTTGATCCGACCGCGGCAATGAATGGAATGGCGGCCAGCATGAGGCTGGCCATGTGATTGCTGTTGGCGAAGAAGCCCGTCGCAGCCCCAAAGTTGCTGATCTTGTAGAGATACCAGGGAGATTGTTCGGGGATCGGGCTGCTGACCTGCAGGATGCCAAGAAGCACACCGGCAATTGCGCCGGCGATCAGGGCCGCTGCGAGCCAGAAGGCGGAATAAGCGCGCAGGATGAGGATTGCGGCGAGCATGCCTATCGGCGGGAAAATCGCCAGCAATGCCGACAGGCTGTCATAGGGAGACAAAGAAATCGGCATCGCTGCCGGGGCAATGCCGAGCAGCTTAAATCCGTCGAATACAAAACCGCGGCCGGGCAGTGCCGTCCAAATGCCGGTAGGCAACGGGACGAACTGCATGAGTATCAGCAGTACCGCCACGCCAACGAGAACCAGCAACTGCTTGGCTGGCCGCGCCAGCCTTCCTTCGCTCGGCTCGAGAAGAGCCCACGCGATGATGACGACCGCCAGCAACTGAAGGATGGCAGTTCTCCAGACGCCCTGTGGACTTCCGCCCAACATCAGGCACAGGAACAAATATGAAGGGGCCACCGCCGGCCGCAATCTGTCCATCATGGCGCGGCGTCCCGTTGCAGCCTCAATCGGCCGATCCTAACCTCTGCCCTCTCCGGTAACTCGGGCGCCTTACCGATCAGCTCCAGCCGCTGGGCTGGGCATCCACCGGCAGGGACGGCAACAGGCGCTGTGACCGCGCCCGATCGATCCAACCGAACTGATGCAATCAGGTTAGAGCCCGGAAGACAATGTACCGTCCAAGACAAGGATTTCGACGCCGGCGTAGCCTTGTCGACCTCCATCGACAATCTGTATCGCCCAGGCGGAAGGGTCAGCAGCTGGCTGGCCAGCACCAGATCATCTCGCCCATAATATAAGGCGTGCAGCCGCCCGCCGTCTTGGGCCTCCGCGATTCCGGACGGGCCCGACGTCAACTTCCAGCCAAACGGCGGCAGTGTCTGCGCCATGAACTCAGTGTCGAAGAGCCGGTCCCGCTCGGCCGAAATGCCGCTGAACCTCGCCCAGACCACGCGCGCCTCGTTGAAACGGCCCGCTTCGACGAGCTTGTTGAGCAGCCGCCCCTGCCACGATTTGGCATCTTCCCCGCCCCTGCCGCTCCACAAAGAGACAACCAGCTCCGCATTGTCTGGATCGTTCGCCAGCTCGTTCAAAAGCACCAGTTCCAGCTGCGGGTGGGTTTCGAGCATCCGCTTTACCTTCGGCGCAGCGCTCGGCGTCCGGGCGTAGGCGGCCAGGTATGGCGCTACGTTGGGCAAGCTCTGGGTACGAGCCGGGCCAGCGCCGAAATTTCGGTCAAGCCGGCGGCCGTCTGTCCGGCTTTAAGATGAAGATCGGCCAGGAAATATCGAGGCGCGATGGCCCGCGGATCGCGCTGCCGGGCGGCAAGGTAGGCGCGCAGGGCAAGCGCCTGATCGCCCGCCACCTGCGCCTCGACTCCGCGGACCAGGAATGGCTGAGGTGCCAGCGGGGCCTTTGCGAAAGCGGACACGAGACGATCGACAAGGGCCTTGTCGACCGGCCTGCCCGCAGCAGCCGTTTCACCGACTTGGGACAGCCCTGATTCCAACATAACCGTCGGATGACCCGGCCATACCGATGCTGCCTTGCCGGGATCCCTGGTGGCGTACGCCTGGACGAACGCGGCCCCGACTACGATCAGCGCAACAAGCAGCGCGGCCGGCACGACGATCGCCGCGCGAGCCCAGTTTATCGGGAAGGGTCGGTCGCTCAGTGCTCCGCCTCGTGCGGAATCATCAGTATCTCGGTTCTCTTGCGGTCAAGCGATCCATAGCCGTAGGCCTTGTAGCCGTAGCCGCCCATGTCTTCGGCCGACTTGGTCAGCGTCGCGCCAACGATATGAGCGCCGGTACCACCGATCATGCGCAATGCTTCCACCGCTGCCTTGGTGCGCGTCTTGCCGCTCTCTACGACGAACATCACGTGCCCCGTAATCGAAGCCAGCAACAAGGAGTCCGCCAGGCCGATCACCGGCGGAGCGTCGATAATGACGATGTCGAAATGCGATCTGACCTCGGCCAGGATTTCCTGGAACCGGCCGGTCGACAAGCAGGTCCGCGGGATTGGGCGGTAGCGGACCGCTTGGCATCAGCCACAGGTCGCTGAACTGGGTCGGCACGATATGGCTGCGCGCGGCCTCTTCGTCGCCGGTCAAGAGTCGCGTCAGGCCGACCTTGTCGGACGCCGCCTTGAAGGCCGGCTTTCGAGGTCGCTGTCGATCAGCAGCACCGACGCGCCGCGCCGGGCAAAATTTTGGGCAACGGCGAGCGCAGTCGACGATTTGCCCTCACCGGAGCGCGTGCTGGTCACCACCAGCGCCTTGGGAAGTCCCTCCTCGGTGCTGAAACGAAGCGAGGCTACCACCGCGGAATAGGCCTCCGAGACGATCGAGCTGGGATCCTTCAGCTCCTCGATGAAGCTCTCCTGTCCGGCTCGTCTTGGGAATCGCGCCGAGGCAGGCCAGGCCCGAGCTTGTGACGCACGTCGTCTCGCGTCTTGATCGTGTCGTAGAGATATTCGAGCGCGACCGCGGCAGCGAGGCCAGCAGCAAGCCCAGCGCCCAGACCAAGCAGCAAGTTGAACAGCAGATTCGGCTTGTAAGGGCCACCCGGAACCTCGGCCCGGTCGACGATCGACACCGGCGACGGTGCCAATGCCGCCGGCCACGCCGACTTCCTTGTACCGCTGCAGAAGCGCGTCATAGAGGCTGCGGTTGGTGTCCACCTCGCGCTGCAGGATCGTATATTGGATGCTTCGGCCGCGCAGGTCGAGCACCGAGCCCTTGAGCGAAGCGACCCGTCCCTGCAGCGCTCGTTCGGCCGCCAGGGCGCCCCGATATTCGGCGAGCAGGGTGTTGGCGCGCCCTGACGAAGCTTGCGACGCTTCGCGGCCAATCTGCCGATCAAGCTCGTTGATCCTGCGAACGCAGGCTCAACATGTCCGGATGATCCGGCTTCATCAGCGTGCGCTTGTCCTGATATTCCGCTTCGAGCGCGGCACGCGACTGCCGCAACTCCTGCGTGCTGGCATTGACTTCGGCGGTGGCCCCCACTGCGACGCCTGATCGATACGCGCCTTCGGCGGCAACTCGCCGGGCGGTTGCCTCGGCCAGTGCCTTGTTGAGCGCGATGAGCGATTCACCCTGAAGCGACCCGGCATCACCAACCGGTTTGCCATCCTGCGCCGACCGCTGGTGTTGATGATACCCTGCGCCTGGGCATAGGCCACCAGCTGCCGTTCCGACCGCTCAAGATCGGCGCGCGTCTTGGCGATCTGCCGCTCAAGAAAGTTGCGCGCATAAGCCGAGCCTCGTAGCGACGCTGCAGGTTCGAATTGATGAAGCTTTCGGCGACCTGGTTGGCGATCGCGGCCGCCAGCTGCGGCGATTTCGCAATCGAAGCTGAAGCGGATCAGTTGTCCTTCTTCGGGGGCCTCGACATCGAGCCCGGCGACGACCCTGTCGGTCGCGACCTTGAGCCGTGTCGCAGCATCGCCCTCCGTTCCGACATATTCCTCATTGTCGGCCAGATTGAGGTCCTGGGCCGCTCGCTCGGCGATGCTGCGGCTGCGAGAGCAGGCCGACCTGGGTCGCGATGAAATCCCAATTGTTGACACCGCTGGAGGAGCGATCGCGCTGTTGTTCGTCCATGATCTCGACCGTCGGGCGGATTGACCTCGAGCGTCACCGAGGAACGATAGGTTGGAGTGGTCAGCAAGGTGACGATGATTGCCACGACGACGCCCAGGGCCGACTGCGCCGAGGATCAGCCACCGCCAGTTGGAAACAATCCGCAGTAGTGCCGCGAGATCGAGACCAGACCCTGTCCGATGCTTCCCCCCAGCGGGCCGCAAGCCCGCCTGTTTCGGGTCATAGCGCTCCACCGGCCAGGCGCCGCCATCCGGAACGGCGAGATTAGTGTTCACACCGACGCTCCCGCTGTTGCTCGTGCCCGCTCGGCATCAAATCGGCCTGAAGATCGGACAGCATCGGGACCGTTTGGAAGATCTGCTTCTGCAGCGCCTTGATCGCCGAACCGTCGACGATCACGATGTCTCCCGCGATAGACCGTGCGGATCCTGCACTTCGCCCCGCCTGATCGCCTGCAGGTCGAACGCCGCGGCCTGGCGCCGGCCGCCGATCGTCCGGAAGATTGCGACGCGTCGGACATTTGCATCCTCACGCGCTCCGCCGGCGGCGGCAACGGCCTGCATCAACGTCATCGGCCCGTTGTACCGGGAAAGAGCCGGAACGGGTGACGGCCCCGTCGACCGTGACACTTCGTCGGGTCGATGCCTTGATCCCGACGCTGACGTCCGGGTTTTCAAGATACTTCTCACCCAATTTGCGAGTCAGTGCGTCGTCAAGCTGCGCAGTAGTTAGATCGTAGGCAGCAGATTTCGCCGATCAGCGGCATCGAAATGTGGCCGGCCAGATCGACTTCATATTCGCCGGAAAGGTCCGGCATCTTGAACACCTTGACCGTCAGCATGTCCATCGGCGCGATGCGGTAGCCAGCCTCGAGCGGCGCGAGTTCGGGTGCATCCGGCGTCCCGAAGCTGGATACATTGTAGGGAATGGGCCCGCCCGGCTTGTCTGCGCAGGCGGCCAGCAACAAAATTGTTGAGGATATAATGAGAAGAGCCGCGCTTCCCTGCCTGCCAGTCATTTTAAACGATGCCTCCTCGCTGCCACGCGCGATCGCCCCTTGAAGCATCCCCGGCATGGCGTCCCTATCCCTCAAAATGGTCAAAATCAATTCGCGCTCGTTCCGGTTCCAAACGACTGCGAGGTATCTAGAATCCGACGGCCTCCCCCTCGACCACGAGCGCGGTCAGCACTCCGGTGCGATAGGCGCCAGTGTCGATGCCAATACGATTGCTGCGCTCTTCGACAATGGGGTTGATGCTATGACCATGGACCACCACGACCCCGTGGTTGTTGTCGCTTTCGAGGAATGGCGACCGGATCCAGCGGAGGTCGGCCTGGGCCTGCAACGAAAGATCGACCCCGGGCCTGATCCCAGCATGGACGAACAGATAATCGCCGAACCTGAGCGTGTCGCCAAACCCGGCAATGAAGCGGGCATGCTCCTCCGGAATGGCACGACTGATGATGGCTAACGCGGTTCGTTCGTTCTTGGCCTCGATCTGCCCCGGATCACAGCCATAACTCATCAGGCATTCAGCGCCGCCGAACTTGAGCCAGTCGGCCACTATCCCGCGCTCGCCATTAAGGATGCGGAGGAGCACTTCCTCATGATTGCCAGTGAGGAAATAGGGCTTGATTGCATCGTGGCGATAGGTCCGCATCCGCTCGATCACGCCGCGCGAGTTCTGCACCGCGATCGATGAGGTCGCCAAGCATGATCAGCAGGTTCCGTCGCGCCGGCCGGCGCTCAACGTCTTGTTCAATCTGCGCCAGAAGGTCATCGAGCAGGTCCAGCCGCCCATGGACGTCGCCCACGGCATAGGCTCGATATCCTTTCGGAGCTCGAGGCGGACCCTTTTTGCTTGTTCGTAACCCTAGCATCCGATGACCCTAACTCCGCCCGCCATCTTGCAGTTGCGCGATCGCGTCGAGATAGGAGCGGATCACCTCCTGTTCGCCAAAGCTTCGTTCGACGATCGCCCGGCCAGCCCTGCCCATCGCCTCCCGCTTTTCGACATCCATCGATCCGAGCTCCCGCATCGCCCGGGCAAGGGAATTATAATCGCGCGGCTCGCAAATCAGTCCGTTGACGCCATGCTCCACAATCCTCCGGTTGCCAGGAACATCCGTCGCAATCAGCGCCCGCGCCATGGCCGCCGCCTCCAGCAGAGACCGGGGAAGCCCTTCACGATAGGAGGGCAACACGACCGCCGTCGAACCACGGATGAAGGGACGCACATCGTCGGCCTGGCCGAGATATTCGATCACATCATCTTGAATCCAGCGATCCAGCTCGGCCCGGCCGATCGCACTTCGGTTATCCTCATCGATCGGTCCCAACAGCTGGAATTTCCAATCCGGATGGTCAGGACGCAGCAATCGAGCGGCCTCAACAAACTCACGGACCCCCTTGTCGCCCAGGATCCGGCCAACGAACAGGAAGCGGACCTCACTTGAAAGTGGGACTGAACCCGGCCGGAACCGATCCAGGTCGACGCCAGACCCTGGCAGCAAGCGAGCCTGGTCTGATCGAATGATCTTGCGGCTGACAAACAGTTCACGGTCGTCGAGATTCTGGAAAAAGACGATCGGGCACCTGGGCGAGCGCCAGACGATATAGCACTCCCACCAAGGCCGAAAGCGGACCGGGATTGATGAAGGCCGTTCCGAGCCCGCTGATATTCGGCAGACAGATGACCCTCGAAAATCTTGCGGCGATGGGTCCATAAATATTTGGTTTCGCGGTGAACCCCAGGAAGAATTTCGGTTGATGACTTTTCATTAACCAAAAGTATCGAACAATTAGCGGGAGGTCCTTGAACGGATTCATCCCGGATCGATCGACCTTGATGTCGTTTGTTTTAGCGCGTCGACGCCGTGCCCAGACCTCATCAATGTCGGGTGCTGCGATCATGATCTCCCATCCTCGGTCGATCAGGGAATCAATTAGACCTGTCCTGAAGTTCTTGATGTTCCAGAAGGAATTGGCCGAAACAATGATCAGGCGTCGACCGTCCTCTATTCGGTTTTGCGACAACTTTACCGGGTCCATGCCGCCTCGCTGATCAGCGCCTTGGCCGGCGCCCGACCGAGCCGTTTCTCTTTCCATCATAGATTAGTGCGATAGCATCGCAACTCGCCGTCATTTGGAGTTATTGCAACAGACCGCAAAATTATCCTGTATCGACCAACTGGGGCAACTAATCGCCAAGATTCGCGTTTGGTGGTGGTAATTTAATCCGGAGCGGGTTAAAAACGCCGATCCTCTGTAGGAGTAGTGCAAATGCCGGGTATCGTGCACAGGATCACTGCCGCTGCTATCGCTGCTTCGCTGGTTGCCGTGCCGACGGCGGCGATCGCCGCTTCGCCCGCACCGCGCCCGACTGCCATCGCATCCAACACCGCGACTGCCAATCCGTGGCTAACGCTGAGCGCAATGACCTCAACTTCATCCAGCGCCGCGACAGCCGCCGCAGCGCAGGACGATGAAGGCCTCGGCTTTCCGCCGATCGGGCCGCTGGTTGTGATTCTCGGCACCATTGCGCTTGCGGTGTACATCCTCCTCGAGGATGACGACGACGACGGTTTGAATTTTCCAATTACTCCTGTCAGCCCGAACTAAGTTACGATTGGACCGAGGTTGGGCGCCCTTTGCGGCGCCCTTTCTTGTATGGGACCTGGGTGATTAAGCGCGTCGGTCGGCGTCAGATGGTGATAGCAGGGCAAACTCGGGAATTTCGGCGGTGATTTGCTCGTCATCCTCGTCGACGAAAATATAGTGCCCACGCATTGAGCCTGCCGGGGTGTCAAGGGGACAGCCCGAAACATAGTCGTAGCTGTCACCCGGTGTGATCACCGGCATCTCCCCGACAACGCCCTGTCCGCGAACCTCATGGACGTTGCCGCGGCCGTCGACGATGCGCCAGTAGCGCTCCATCAGCTGGACGGTGCGCTCCCCCCCATTCTCGATTCGTATGTGATAGGACCAGAACCAACGTCCTTGTTCAGGCGCCGACTGCTCGGCCAGAAAGCTTACCGCGACCCGCACCGTAAGTTCGCCGGTGACGGCGACGTCGGGGAACAGCAGGGCAAGCGTGTCGGCCATGGTTAACGCTAGGCCTGTCCGGCTGCCCGGCGCAAGCGGTCAAGCAGACGATTTCGGGCCTCGGCCACGGGCGCGGATCGATCGGAGATCAGATCACGCAGCAGAAAGTGGCCACTGAGCGCCAGCCCGTCGAGGATTTCCGGCCAAGATCCAATTCCGCCCGCCAAGATGAAAGGCGGCAGTGGCAGCAGCTTGCCCGCATAGGGTTCCGCCAAGGCGGCGCTAACCGCCCGGCCCGAGCGCGGACTGACGGCGACAAGCTCGTCATTGCCGCCCGATACCGCGCATTTTTCGAGGTCGAGCCCGAAGCCAAGCTCGGCCAGCAACAGCAGTTCGTAGCGTACCAAAGCCGTTCCCCAGCCGCTCGCGGAAGGCGCCGCCTCGATCGCCGACAGCAAGCCGTCAAATGCCTGGTAAAGCCGTTGATAAGGCTGCCCTTCGGGCAAAGCAGTCGCAGTCAGCGCGCAGGCCCAGTCGATCGCTGCCGCTGGCAGAGGCTCCTGCAGCAGCGGCCCCCGGCTGTGAACCAGTTCGACGGTCGCCTGGGCGAGTTGCACATCGGTCCGAGCCGACAGGCTCGCCTCTACCTGATTGCCCGGCACCAGGACTGGCCGCAACTTCCGCCCCCGCGCCCCCCGCACATAGGCGGCCTGCAAACCATGCTCTGGGGTCATCAGCCTGATGACGGCGCCGTGTTCGCCGTGTGGGCGAAGAGCGACGACGATGGCGGGCGTGGTGTGCCGCATCAGCCGCGCGAATGGAAAAAATCGTAGATCTGTATCGCCATGGCCTTGCTGATGCCCGGTGCGCGTTCCAGATCCTCGAGCGCCGCTCCCTTGACCGCCCGCGCTGTGCCGAAATGCATCAGCAGTGCGCGCTTTCGATTGGGGCCTATGCCCGGTACCTCGTCGAGCGTCGACGTAGTCAGGCTTTTGGCCCGCTTCTGGCGGTGCGTGCCGATGGCGAAGCGATGTGCCTCGTCGCGCAGCCGCTGGAGATAGAAGAGCAGCGGCGCATTTGGAGGGAAGGTCACCTCGCGGCCACCAGGAAGATGGAACACCTCGCGGCCGGCGTTGCGGTCGGGACCTTTGGCGACACTGATCACGGGTACGTCGTGAACGCCGAGTTCCTCCATCACCTCCAGTACCGCCGACAGCTGCCCCTTTCCGCCGTCGATCAACAGTAGATCGGGCCACTCGCCGCCGGTCCGGTCAGGATCTTCCTTCTCCAGCCGGGCGAAGCGTCGCTCCAGCACTTCGCGCATCATGCCGAAATCGTCACCCGGCGTGACCCCCGACTTGATGTTGAATTTGCGGTAGGCGTTTTTCCGGAAACCCTCCGGGCCGGCGACGATCATCGCGCCGGTGGCATTGGTGCCCATGATGTGACTGTTGTCGTAAACCTCGATCCGCTTGGGCGGCTCTGGCAATTCGAACACCTCGGTCAGCTCTCGCAGCAATTTTCCTTGGGTGGTCGTCTCCGCCATCCGCCGATCGAGCGCTTCTTCGGCGTTGCGGCGCGCCTGCTCGATCAGCTTCGGCGCCGGCCGCCTCGCTGCGGCTGACTAATCTCGACTTTGTAGCCCGCGCGCTCGCACAGCGCCTCGCCGATCAGGCCGGCTTCCTTGAGGTCGCGGTCGATCAGGATCCGCTTGGGCGGCGGGACTTCCTCATAAAATTGCATCAGGAAGCTCGACAGCACTTCCTCTTCCGGCACATCATTGGTGTGGGCGGGGAAAAAGCTGCGATGCCCCCAATTCTGCCCGCCGCGGATGAAGAACGCCTGGATGCACATCTGCCCGGCCTTGCAGGCGAGCGCGAAGATGTCACCGTCGCCAAGCCCTTCGGAATGGACGGTCTGGCTTCCCTGAATATAGGTCAGAGCGCGCAACCGGTCACGATAGACTGCAGCCAGCTCATAATCCTGCTTCTCGAAGCTGCCTCGGCCATCAGCTTGCCGAGCCGCGCCTGAACTCCGGTCGACTTGCCGGCCAGGAACAGCTTCGCGTCCTCGACCAGCTCGGCATAGTCCGCCTCGCCGATCCGCCCGACGCAAGGCGCCGAGCAACGCTTGATCTGGTACAGCAGGCAGGGCCGCGTCCGGTTGGCGAAAAAGCTGTCGGAACAGCTGCGGAGCAGGAACAGCTTCTGCAGCGCGTTGAGCGTGCTGGTGACCGATCCGGCGCTGGCGAACGGGCCGTAATATTGCCCCTTGGCCCGCCGCGCGCCGCGATGCTTCTGGATCCGCGGGAAGGCATGATCCTCGCGCAGCAGGATGAAGGGGAAGCTTTTGTCGTCGCGCAGCAGCACGTTGTAGGGCGGGCGGAAGCGCTTGATCAGCTGCGCCTCGAGCAGCAGCGCCTCGGCCTCTGTCCGGGTGGTGACGATGGTCATCGACCGCGTCTGCGCGACCATCCGCTGCAGCCGCTTCGGCAGCCGCGCGACCTGGGTGTAGCTGGTCACCCGGTTCTTCAGCGCGCGCGCCTTGCCGACGTAGAGCACGTCGCCGCTGGCATCCTGCATCCGGTAGACGCCCGGCCGCGCCGGCAGCGTCTTCAGCACATTGCGGATCGCCGCGACCCCCGCCTCGAGGTCGGGCGCGTCGGCCCCGCGCACGGTGTAGGTCGCCTTCTCCTCGTTGAAGCGGTCGCCTGAGCCCGGAAGATCGGGCCGGCCGGCTGGCGTTCGGTCCATTTTCCCCATGTAGGAGCGACGAAGGGACGAGGCCAGCCGTCAACTTGGCGCGCCAGACGCCTCGCTTTGCCGCCGCCGGCCGTTCGCGCAGATTGACGGAACAAGCTTCCTCTGGCTGCCTTGCAGCTCGGCAGCGACGGGGGATGATAATGATCAGCCGGACCAGAGCCCATTTGCGGCAGGCAGGCGAAACCTATTGGCAGCACTTCCGTTTCGCCACGACCTTCGGCCTATTGGCGGTGGCTGCCGGATTGGCGGCGATCATCCATGCCTTTGTCGCCAGCGCATGTGCACCCATACCGCTAGCCGGATCGTCCGCTATCTCGGGCAGCTGCTCGAGGACCGCAGCAGGATCGACGCCGTCGAAAGCGAGGCGGTCGAAGCACGAGCCTTTGTCGCTGTTGCTGATCCTGGCGACGACGCGTCGTTGCGCCGCTCGTGGCTGCTGGGCGCGCCGATCGCACTCAAAATCTCCTATACGGTGCTGTGCCTACGCCCTCCCGGCAGCGCTGATGTTCAGCAACCCGGAGCTGATAACGACGAGCGAGCCGGCAGTCAGGCGGCCGCCCTCGCCTCCTCGTCATCGTCGAGCATCCAGTCGACCGCCACGCGGGCGTGGATCGCAGTGGTATCGTAGACCGGCAGGACATTGGCGCGAGTATCGACCGCCAGCACCAGTTCGGTGCAGGCCAGCACGATCGCCTGCACCTTCTGCTTGCCCAGCTCGGTGATCAGCGTCTTCAGCCTGCGCTGGCTGTCGCGGACCACGCGACCCGCCGCGAGCTCCTCGAAGATGATGCGATCGACCTCCGCCTTCCACAGCGGATTGAGATCGACCAGCTGGATCCCGCGGCTCTCGTAGCGCTGGCGGAGAAATGGCTCGGACTGGACGAAGCGGGTGCCGAGTAGGGCCACTCGGGTCGCGGCCGTCGGCGACGATCCGCTCTGCCGCGGCATCGCCGATGTGCAGGATCGGCAGCCCGGTTTCCTCAGCGACCTCGTCGGCCACTTTGTGCATGGTGTTGGACGCGAGCAGCAGACCTTCGGCGCCACTGCCCTTCAACCGGGATGCGGCCAGGATCGCCATTCGGGCGACACCCGCCCAGTCCTCCGCCTGCTGCATTGCAGCGAACGGGGCAAGATCGAGGCTTTCGATCGCACAGCGTGGCGCTGTGAAGCCCGCCGAGGCGATGCGCGACCCCCTTGTTGATCTGCTCATAGTAAAGCGCGGTGGAGACCCAGCTGGTGCCTCCGATGATGCCCAGTTTCTTCAATGCTTCCCCTTTCCCCGTGGTCCTTCGGGGAGATGATGCGCGGGCTTCCGAGATGAATTTGGCGCGCGCTCGCATAGACCAGAGTCCCGCGCCTCGGCTGCAATTTCCAGAAGCGGCGAGCGGCATTCGTCGCACAGGTGCGGCGCGTGGGCGCTAATGCGATTAGCTGTTTCGCTGGCGGCCTAAAATCTATGCGGGCTTGCGGAAGCGCAGGACCATGCAGCCGAACGACGCTTAGCGATCAGCCAAGCGACTTCACGATCTCCTCGACCATCTTTTTGGCGTCGGCGAGAAGCATCATCGTGTTGTCGCGATAGAATAATTCATTGTCGACGCCGGCGTATCCCACGCCGCCCATCGACCGCTTGACGAACAGGACGGTGCGGGCCTTTTCCACGTCGAGGACCGGCATGCCATAGATTGGCGAGCCCTTGTCGGTCTTGGCCGCCGGATTGGTGACGTCGTTGGCGCCGATGACGAATGCGACGTCGGCCGTGGCGAACTCGCTGTTGATGTCCTCCAGCTCGAACACCTCGTCATAGGGAACGTTCGCCTCGGCCAGCAGCACGTTCATGTGGCCCGGCATTCGGCCGGCGACCGGATGGATGGCGAACTTCACCTCCACCCCTTCCTCCTTCAGCACGTCGGTCATTTCGCGCAGGATGTGCTGCGCCTGGGACACGGCCATGCCGTAGCCGGGAACGATGATCACCTTGTCCGCCTGCTTCATCAGGAAGGCGGCGTCCTCGGCCGAACCGCGCTTGTACGGCCGGTCGATGGCGGCGGCCTCGCCCGTTCGATTCGACCGCGCCGAACCCTCCGGCGATGACCGAGATGAAGCTGCGGTTCATCGCCCGGCACATGATGTAGCTGAGGATCGCGCCCGAGCTGCCGACCAGCGCGCCGGTGATGATCATCGCCGTGTTGTGCAGCGTGAAACCCATCGCCGCCGCCGCCCAGCCCGAATAGCTGTTGAGCATCGAGATCACGACCGGCATGTCGGCGCCCCCGATCGGGATGATCAGCAGAAAGCCGATGGCGAAGCTCAGCGCGGCGATGCGTCCAGAACACCCACGGTGACTGGTTCTGGTGAAGTAGGCGATCAGCCCAAGGATCGCGGCCAGCAGTCCCGAGGTTGATGACATGGCGGGCCGGCAGCAGGATCGGCTTGCCGCCCATATTGCCGTTCAGCTTGAGGAAGGCGATGACCGATCCGGAAAAGGTGATCGCACCGATGGCGACGCCCAGTCCCATTTCGATCCGGCTGACCATGGCATTGGATCGCCGCTGGCGGGGCAGCCCAGGATGCCGAACGCCTCGGGATTGAGAAAAGCCGCAGCGCCGACCAGCACCGCGGCCATGCCGACCAGGCTGTGGAAATGCCGCCACCAGTTGCGGCATCGCCGTCATCTGGATCCTCCGCGCCGTGACCAGACCGATCGCGCCGCCAACTGCGATTGCCACGGCGATCTCGGCGATCGACGCAATCTCGTGTGTCAGCGAGGGTCGTCACGACGGCAATCGCCATGCCGATCATGCCGAGCCGGTTACCGCGTTGGCTGCTCGCCGGGCTCGACAGGCCGCGAAGCGCGAGGATGAAGCAGACTCCGGCGACAGATCAAGATAGGTCGAGAAGCACCCAATGCTGGCGATCCGGCCGTTGCGGCTTCATGCATCGCGCTTACGCTCCTTCTTCTTGTACATCGCCAGCATTCGTGCGGTTACCGCGAACCCTCCGAAGATGTTGACGCTGGCCAGCGCTACCGCGATCAGCCCAAGCCATTTCGACTGGATGCTTCCTGCCGCCGCCGCGGCGATGAGCGCGCCGACGACGATCACCGAGGAGATGGCGTTGGTCACGCTCATCAGCGGCGTGTGGAGCGCCGGAGTGACCGACCAGACGACATAATAGCCTACGAAGCAGGCCAGCACGAAGATCGACAGGATCGAGATGAAGTCCAACGGACGGCTCCCCCGGAATTTGGTTGGCGAACTTGTGGCAAGCCAACCGGAGGTTGTCGAGCATCGGAAAATCAAAAGGCCGCCGAGTTTCCCCAACGGCCTCTGTTAAACCCCGGCGCGGCCCGGGGTTCAGGGCGCTGCCGCGTTTCGTAACTCCTGGGTCCCGGCCCGCGCCGGGGCACAATCAGCCGACGATCTCTTCGTCGTTGAAGAAGAAGGCGATCTCAATCGCGGCATTCTCATCGCTGTCCGAACCATGGACCGAATTGGCCTCGATCAATTCTGCGTAGAGCTTGCGGATCGTACCCCCGGCCGCGTCCGCAGGGTTGGTCGCGCCCATCACGTCGCGGTTGAGCTTCACGGCATCCTCGCCTTCGAGGACCTGCACCACTACTGGACCGGAGGTCATGAAGTTGCACAGGTCGTTGTAGAAGGGCCGCTCCTTGTGGACCGCGTAAAATCCTTCGGCCTGCTCACGGGTCATCCGGATCCGCTTCGAAGCGATGACGCGCAAACCCGCGTCCTCGAGCACCTTGGTGACCGCGCCGGTCAGGTTTCGGCGGGTGGCGTCGGGCTTGATGATCGAAAAGGTGCGGGTGACCGCCATTTTGATGCTCCGGATTGTGTGGGGTTGGGATTGGCCGCGCCCCTAGCCGGAGCGCGCATGAAGGGCAAGGCTCAGCCCTTCTTCACCCACTTGCCTTCTTCGAGGGCCCAATAATTGCGTTCGACCCCTTCCCTGCCCACCAGCAGCTTCCACGCCAACCTCGCCCCCTCGAGAGTGGTTTCTTCGAACAGATAGAAGGCGCGATCATACGTCAGCGCCGCCTCGCGCCACTCGCCGTCAGCGATCAGGATGTTGCGGGCGAGGTTTGGCGCATCGGTCCCGGTAGACAGGAGGACCGGTTGGGCCGCATCGTCCGAACCGCCGGCCAGTCCATGCGGGAGAAAGCTGGTTGCGCCCTGATCCCATAACAGCCGGTCGAGGCGGGCGAGCAACGCTTCATCCGCTGCCACAACCAACAGCCGGTGCCCCTCATCGAGCAGCTTGCCGGCGATCGACGCGATAATGCCGTCCGGCTGCGCCGCGCCGAGCTGATAGAAGTCGACGCGCATCCTTGCTTCCGATCAGGCCTCGACCGCGTCCGCGATATATCGATCGAGCAAGCGGACGCCGAAACCGGTCGCGCCCTTGTCGTAAGTCGGCTTGGCCTTGTCCGACCAGGCCATGCCGGCGATGTCGAGATGCGCCCAGGCCACCCCTTCGTCGACGAAGCGCTTCAGAAACTGCGCCGCGGTGATCGAGCCGGCCTCGCGCGGACCGACATTCTTCATGTCCGCTATCGGAGAATCAATCAGGCGATCATAGGCCTCGCCCAGCGGCTGGCGCCAAAGCTTGTCGCCGCTTTCCTCGGCAGCCTTGATAAGGTCGGCCGCCAATGGGTCGTCGTTGGCAAACATGCCGGCATATTCGTGGCCAAGCGATATAACCATCGCGCCGGTCAGCGTGGCGAGGTCGATCATCGCCTTCGGCTTGAACGTCTTCTGGGTCCAGGTCATCGCGTCGCACAACACCAGTCGCCCTTCGGCGTCGGTGTTGATCACCTCGACCGTCTGGCCCGACATGGTTGTGACAACGTCACCGGGTCGCTGAGCATTGCCGTCGGGCATATTCTCGACCAGGCCGCAAACGCCGACGACATTGGCCTTGGCCTTGCGCCCGGCGAGCGCCTTCATCGCCCCTACCACGGCGCCGGCACCGCCCATGTCCCATTTCATCGCTTCCATGTTCTGGGCCGGTTTGATCGAAATGCCGCCAGTGTCGAAGGTGACGCCCTTGCCGATGAAGGCCACCGGGGCCTCGCCTGCCCGGCCGCCGTTCCACTTCAGCACCAATAGTTTAGGTTCGCGAACCGAGCCCTGGGCGACACCGAGCAACGCACCCATGCCGAGTTTCGCCATGTCGTCGCGGCCGAGAACCTGAAGTTCGAGGCCGAGCCCCTCCACGCTTTTCGTGACGCGTTCGACGAAGCTCTCCGGGTAAATGATGTTGGCCGGTTCGGTGACCAGCTCCCGGGTTAGCGCGACGCCTTCGATCAAGGGCGCATAGCGATTGGCGAAGCGCTGCTCGGCTTCCGCCCCGGCGCCGACGATGGTGACGGTGGTCAGCGTCGGCTTTTGCTTGTCCTTGAGGCGTGTCCGGTAGCGGTCGTAACGCCAGGCGCGAAGGGCAGCCGCCAAGCCGACCCGCGCCGCCCCGTCGGCATCAAATTTCAAGCCGCTGAGGTCAATAACCGCGTGGGTCTCGCCGGAGGTCAGGAGGCGAGCAACGGCGGCGCCGCCCAGCTTTTCCGCCTCCGCGCTGCCGCCGGCTTGCCCGCCTGCGCCGACTACCAGCAATCGCCGGCCGCCATCGCCCTCGAGGAAATATTCCACAACGCCGTTGCCATCGCTCTCGAACCGGCTCCGCTTCAGTGCGGCCTCAACTCCAGCTTTGGCCTGGCCAAGCTCATCAATCCCCGGCCGGAGATTGCCGGCAGTGGGCAACACCAGGGCGAAATCGCCGGTCGGACGGCTATCGGCGAAACGGATCTGCATGGAGTTTCCTCGAGACGCGAAATGAATGAAATCTGCGGCCCTTTAAGGCTTCACCCGCCCCAAGGCAAAGGGCGTCTCGTCGGAAGGCGGATTGCCGCCTTCAGCTCAAGGTGCAATAGGCAGCCTTTCACGAGTAGCAGACCGGGCGGGACCTGTTGGCAGTGCGATCGATCAGCCTATGTTTGACTGCACTGCCGTTGATCCTGGCCCTCCCCACCGCGGCGATGGCGCAGGATGTTTCGGCACAACCGCCTGAAGCGGCGGTAACCGAACCGGTGATCGAATTCAGCGCCGATGAAGTAGTCTACCAAAGCGGCGCCGACACTGTGACCGCCCAGGGTCGGGTTCGGATGTCACGCGAAGGCAACTTTCTTGCGTCCGACCGCGTCAGCTGGGACCGCAGGAGCGGCCGGGTAGTGGCCGAAGGCAATGTGGTGGTCGTCACCCCGCAGGGCGATAGGCTGGTCGGCGAGCGGGTCGACCTCACCGATTCACTACGCGATGGAACGATAGACAATTTGCTGATCGTGCTGGAAAGCGGAGGCCGGATCGTAGCTACGCGAGGCGCGCGTGCGGGCGACCTGACTTCGCTTGAAAATGCCGTCTATTCAGCTTGCCCGGTAGAGACCGCGAGTGGTTGCCCGCGCAATCCGAGCTGGAAGATCAGCGCCGCGCGAATATCCCACGACAGCAGGAGCGGGCGCATCCGGTTCAAGGGCGGCCGGCTCACCGTCCTCGGCGTGACCCTCCCGCTGTTGCCGGTATTCAGCATTGGCGATGGTTCGCAAAAAGGTGGGTTCGGCGGCGCCCTGGTGCCGGGCATCCGCGTTGACAGCAACAACGGGCTCGAGCTTGATTTTCCCTATTACTGGCGGATCGACCGTAACCGCGACCTCACCATCACGCCCCACATCTACACCAGCGCGCTCCCGGCGCTGGAGGCCCGCTGGCGGCACCTGACTTCAGTCGGCGCCTATCAGCTTAGCGGATTCGTCACCTACGGCGACATTCCCGACCCCGACGCAATCGACCTTACCCCTGAAGATCGCGACGGATTCCGCGGCTATTTCGAAGGCAACGGACGCTTCCAGCTTGATCCCAACTGGACCCTCACCGGATCTTTCCGGGCAGCGACCGACAAGACGGTCGCTCGACATTACGATATCACGCGTGACGATCGCTTGCGGAGCTTCATCAGCGCCGAACGGATCGACTTGGACAGCTACGTCGCGATCGAGGGATGGGCATTCCAAGGCCTGAGGAGCACCGACCAACAGGATCGGATCCCGATAGCGCTGCCGGCGATCGATGCCCGGCTGCGCCTCGATCAGCCGGTACTGGGTGGCAGGGTCGAGCTGCAGGCCAACAGCCTTGCGATCCTTCGTATGGATGGCCAGGACACGCAGCGCGCCTTTGCCAGCGCCCGATGGGACCTGCGCCGGCTAACTCGAATGGGCCAGGAGCTGGCCCTGACGGCCTTCGCCCGGGCAGATGCCTATCACAGCCGGGAATCGGAAGAGACTGCGGTCGACATCTACCGCGGCAAGGATGGATGGCAGTTTCGCGGCATTGGCGCCTTGGCCGCTGATCTGAAATGGCCGTTGATCGGCAACCTGTGGGGAGGCACGCAGCGGCTGACGCCGCGAATGCAGCTGGTCCTGACACCCCCGACGGAAAATCTCGACATCCCCAATGAGGACGCACGCGCCGTCGACCTGGAGGACAGTAATCTTTTCGCGCTGAACCGTTTCCCCGGTTACGACCGGTGGGAAGACGGCTCACGCGTCACCTATGGGGTGGAATGGGCCTTCGACCGACCAAGGTGGTCGATCGACGCGGTGGTTGGGCAAAGCTACCGGCTGACGCGCGAGCCCAGCATATTTCCCGACGGGACCGGGCTAACCGATCGATTTTCGGACATTGTGGGCCGAACGCGCGTCCGCTTCGGGCGGCTGGTCGACGTTACCCATCGCTATCGGGTCGACAAGGACAACCTCCAGGTGCGCCGAAACGAGCTGGACCTGACGGTCGGAACGGACCTGACCTACGTCCAGGTCGGCTATCTTCAGGCTCAACCGGGACATTTCCACGGCGATCGAGGATCTTCGTGACAAAGAGGAATTGCGCCTTGCCGGACGCTGGCAACTCCACCGCTATTGGTCGGTGTTCGGCTCGACCGTGCTCGACCTCAGCGACAGCGAAGAAGATCCGCTCAGCCTGGCGGATGGCTATGAACCGGTCCGCCACCGGCTGGGCGTCAGTTATGAAGATGAATGTCTGGAGCTTGGCGTAGCGTGGAAGCGCGACTATGAGCGGATCGGGGAGTTCCGTAAGGGCAGTACTTTTTCCATCAACTTCTCGCTGAAGGGCATCGGCCGCTAAGCTGCGGTTCAGCCCGCCCGGCTCAAGGGCAAATCACTATAGCGTTGGCGGCAAAGGGATTTTCGAGGGTGGCAGTGAATCAAACGATGTTTTCGAGGCGCCTGGTGCGCGCCGTTCCGATCGCCCTCGGGCTGGCTCTTGCGACGGCCGCCATTGCCCAGCAGGGGGCACCCCAGGCCAACACCACGGCTCCGCTCAATCTGCCCCAGAACCCGCAGATATTCGGCGCCCCCCTGCCCTCTGTCGTCAAGGCCACCGCGATCGTCAACGGCGAGGTGATTACCCAGACGGATATCGACCAGCGGCTGGCGTTGATGTCGATCTCCAACAACGCGCCGATCCCCACCGATCAGATCGAGCGCTTGCGGCAACAAATTCTCAGCAACCTCATCGACGAAACGCTTCAGATCCAGGCTGCCAAGGCCGAGGAGATCGAAATCACCGACGCCGATATCGACAAAACGGTCGCACGCGTCGCGGGCAATGTGAAGCAGACCCCGGATCAGATGGCGGCATATCTCAAGACGCGCGGCTCTTCGATCAGATCAATTCGCCGCCAGATCATGGGCGAGATGGCCTGGCGCCGGCTTCAGTCGAAGAAGATCGAGAGCACCGTCAGCGTCGGCGACGATGAAGTCCAGGCGGTCATCGACAAGCTCACCAAGTCGAAAGGTACCGAGGAGTTCCGGGTCGGCGAGATCTTCATCTCGGCCTCCAGCGCCAACGACGCGCAATCGCAGGCCAAGGCCCAGCAAGTCTTCCAGGCCCTTCAGCAGGGCGGCTCTTTCGTGGGCTATGCCCGCCAGATGTCGGAAGCCTCGACCGCCGCGGTCGGTGGCGACCTTGGCTGGGTCCGGCCGGAACAGCTGCCCGAGGAACTGGGCAACGCCGTCCGCCAGATGCGGCCGGGCATGGTGTCCGCACCGATCAAGGTTGCCGGCGGCTATTCGATCGTCGCGGTCCAGGATAGCCGCAAGATCCTGACTGCAGATCCGCGCAATTCCGTCCTGAACTTGAAACAGGTGACGGTGGCTTTCCCGGCCGGTACGAGCCGCGCCCAGGCAGAGCCGATCGTCGCTCGATTTGCCAAGGCCGCGCAGGATATCGGCGGCTGCGGAGGGGCCGAGAAGATCGCCAGCGATCTCAACGCCGAAGTGGTCGAATCAGATCAGGTCAAGATGCGCGATCTGCCGCCGGCCCTGCAGGAAATGATGATCCAGATGCAGGTCGGCCAGGCGACCCGCCCGTTCGGGTCGATCGAGGAAGGCGTGCGCGTTCTGGTCCTGTGCGGCCGTGATATCGCCGATCCGACGATGCCGAGCTTCGATCAGGTCTATGCCCAGCTCAACGAAGAGCGCATCAACCTGCGCTCGCGCCGTTACCTGCGCGACCTGAGGCGTGACGCAATCATCGACTTCCGCTAAGCGCGGAGGCGATGGCGAACAATTATCGTCCGCTGGCGGTATCGCTCGGCGATCCTGCCGGAATAGGGCCGGAAGTCGTCGGCAAATGCTGGGACCATCGCGACCGATTCGGACTGCCGCCCTTCGTTGCGATCGGTGATCCACGCAGTTTAGCGAGCGTCTGGGATGGACCGATCGCCACGATCGACGACCCCCGCGAAGCCGACAGCGCCTTCGATGTCGGCCTGCCTATTTTGCAGATCGCATCCGCTGGCGGAGACATCCCGGGCCATCCGACGGTTGGCGGAGCCCATTGCTCGCTGGACGCGCTTGAGCTCGCCGTTGGCTTGGCAAGGTCGGGTTCGGCAGCAGCTGTCGTCACTGGACCGGTTTCAAAGCACCAGCTCTACACCATCGGCTTTTCCCACCCCGGCCAAACCGAGTTTGTCGCCGAGCGGTGCGGCATTTCGCCATCCAACGTGGCGATGATGCTTGCTGGCCCAACCCTGAAGACGGTGCCGGTTACGACCCATCTGCCCTTGAGCGAAGTCGCACAGGCGCTGAACCCGGGCCTGATCGAGGCGCGCGGTCGATCGGCCTTGCGCGGGCTGCAACGCAATTTCAATATCGCCGACCCCAGGCTGGCGGTGGCCGGGCTCAATCCACATGCCGGTGAAGGCGGCTCGCTTGGACGTGAGGAAATAGAGCTCATCATTCCGGCAATCGACGCTCTTAGGGCCGAAGGCTGGCGAGTAACCGGACCGCATCCCGCCGACACCATGTTCCACGCCTCTGCCCGGGGCAATTATGATGCCGCGCTTTGCATGTACCACGACCAGGCGCTGATCCCGCTGAAGGCGCTGCACTTTGAAGAAGGCGTCAACATCACGCTGGGCCTGCCGATCGTTCGTACCGCGCCCGATCACGGCACGGCCTTCGACATCGCCGGCCAGGATCGCGCCGATCCTCGAGCAATGGCGGCGGCGATCCGTCTGGCGGCCGAGTGCGCCGTTAACCGCTCGACCATCGCTGCCTGATGGCCGAACCGCTGCGCGACGTCATTGCCCGGCATGGGCTGCAGGCAACCAAGGCGCTGGGCCAGAATTTCATCCTCGACCGCCAACTGTTGGCGCGAATTGCTGCCATTCCCGGACGATTGGAGGATTCCACGGTTTACGAGGTTGGCCCCGGACCCGGCGGGCTAACGCGGGCGCTGCTGGAGACGGGAGCAAATGTCGTCGCGGTCGAACGCGATCGACGGTGCTTGCCTGCGCTGGCGGAGCTCGAAGCCGAATTTCCCGGTTGCTTGCGGATCATCTCTGGGGATGCGCTGAAGGTCGATGAGCGGTCGGAAGCGGGTAGTGGCGCCCATATCGTCGCCAACCTGCCCTACAATGTCGGCACCGCACTGTTGCTGCGCTGGCTGGAGGGGTCCTGGCCACCGTGGTGGTCCTCGCTTACCCTGATGTTCCAGCGCGAGGTCGCAGAGCGGATCGTCGCCAGGCCCGACACCGAGCATTATGGACGGCTGTCGGTCGCTGCTCAGTGGCGCACCATGCCGAGGATCGCGATGCAGGTGCATCGATCTGCCTTCGTGCCGCCGCCAAAAGTGGCCTCGGCGGTCGTGCATATTGTCCCGGGAATTGCAGCCGGAAGGAGTAGATCCGAATGTGCTTGAGCGCCTGACCGCCGCAGCGTTTGGACAGCGACGCAAGATGCTTCGTTCAAGTCTGAAGTCGGTTTCCGGCGCGCTCGATGCCCTTGCCGATCTTCGTATAGACGAGCAACGCCGCGCCGAGACGGTCAGCGTCGACGAATTCGTCGCCCTGGCCCGCGCCCTCAGCTAGTTTTTCTTGGGGACTTCCGGCGCTTTGGCCGCGGCCAGGGCGGGTCCCTTGGCAATCGCGGTCGACAGCACCGCTACCTGCGGACAGCCGGCAGTGCCGCACAGCTTCTGGAGCCTGGCCAGATTTTCGCGGGCTCTCGGCAAGGCTCCGAGTTCGACCATCGCCTCGCCCTGGACGGCGATCGCATCGCGGTCGGTCGGCTCTAGTGCAAGCGCCTTATTGGTCAGCTTGATTGCCTGACCGTAGAGTTTCTGCTTGATCGCCACCTTGGCCATTGCCGTAAAGGCGGCGCGGTTCTTGGGGTCCACGACCAGCGCCGTTTCCAGGACATCGTCAGCTTCGACCAGCTTGCCCTGCGCCAGCAGTGTCTCGCCCTGCTTCAGCAGCACAGTCGATTTGGGGGCGATCTGATCATCAGGACGCTGGCCCACGACCGCTACCGGAACGGTCGAAGCCACAAGTCCAAGGCACAAAATGAACGGCGTGAGGCGCATCATAATCTCCAACCAGTCGCGCACGCCTATCATGGCTTGACGAAACGCGCGACGAAAAAGCCGTCGGTGGCATCGTGCGCCGGTGTCAGGAGCCGTCCCGGCCCGTCGGCACGACCGCCATCGAACGGCACGTCCTGCACTATCCAAGATGAATGGCGCCCTAAGAAGTTCCTCGCCTGATCAGCACCTTCCGCTCGGATGATCGAGCAAGTGGCGTAGACCAATGCACCGCCGGGCTTGACCAGCGGCTCAGCAATGTCGAGCAACCGCGCTTGCAGCCCGACCAACTGTTCAAGCCGGTCTGTTGTCAGCCGCCAGCGACCTTCCGGATTGCGGCGCCAGGTGCCCGACCCGCTGCACGGGGCATCGACCAGAACAACGTCGCATTGCTCATTTAAGTCTTCGAGCTGACCGACCTCTCGCCCGCCATCGAGCAGACGGGCGGTGATCGCAGCCCCGGCCCGTTCGGCCCGTTTCGGCAGCTGGCCGAGTCGAGCGCGGTTTGTATCCGAAGCGATGATTTCCGCCTTCGGCGCCACCGCGGCGAGGGCAAGAGACTTGCCTCCCGCCCCCGCGCAGAGATCAAGGACGCGCATGCCGCTGGCCGCCTGGCAGGCAAGCGCGATCAGCTGGCTGCCTTCGTCCTGCACTTCAACCAGCCCATCGGAAAAGGCCGGATGGGCGTCAACCCGCGTGTCGGGTGCCAGGCGAACACCCCAGGGGCTTAGCGGAGTTGGCTCGGCCTCCTCGAACTCCTGGATAATCGTATCACGGTTGGTTCGGGCAACATTGACGCGCAGGTCCAGCGGAGCCCTGTCCAGTGCCGCCGGCCATTCGCCGGGGTGACAAGGTCGGACAGCCGAGATTGTAGCCAAGCGGGAATCAAAGAAGCGGTCGCTGCCGGTTCGTCAGTTGTTGGCGGCGAAGGACCATGGGCCGATCCGTCGAACAGCTCGGCCAGACTGGGTTCGTCGTTCGCCAGCCCGAGCATCGCCGCCCGGCCGGAAATGGGCCGCTCCCCACTTCGTCGGATTGCTCGAAACACCAGTTCTCGGACCGCTCGCCGATCTTTTGAACCGGCATAGCGCCTGTTCTTGAAATAGCGGGCGACGATCGCATCGGCAGGCGGCCCGTTGTCGCGGACCGAGGCGATCACCTCATCGAGGATCTCGATCGCTGCCTGGATGCGCGCTGCGGGCGTCATTGCCTACCGGGTGGGGTAATTGGGCGCCTCGCGAGTGATTGCAACGTCATGGACATGACTCTCGCTAAGTCCGGCATTGGTGATCCGGACGAACTTTGCGCGCTGCTGCAGTTCGGGGATCGTATTCGAGCCAGTATAGCCCATTGCCGCCTTCACGCCGCCAACCATCTGGTGGATGACGTCGCGCACCGGACCCTTGTACGGCACCTGGCCCTCGATGCCTTCCGGCACCAGCTTGAGCTGATCCTTGATATCCTGCTGGAAATAGCGATCGGCGGAGCCGCGGGCCATTGCGCCGACCGAGCCCATACCTCGGTACGCCTTGTAGGCACGTCCCTGATAGAGGAATGTTTCGCCCGGCGCCTCCTCGGTGCCGGCGAGAAGCGAACCGACCATCACCGTCGAGGCGCCGGCCGCCAGCGCCTTCGCAATGTCGCCCGAAGTGCGGATGCCGCCGTCGGCGATCACCGGAACATTCCTGGCCCGAGCTTCCGAAGCCGCGGCCATGATTGCCGACAGCTGGGGCACCCCCACGCCGGCGACGATGCGGGTAGTGCAGATCGAGCCTGGCCCGATGCCGACCTTGATCGCATCGGCTCCGGCGTCGGCCAGCGCCTTCGCGGCATCGGCCGTAGCGACATTGCCGGCCACGACCTGGACGCTGTTCGACAATGCTTTGACGCGCTCAACCGCGGCGCCGACATCGCGGTTATGACCATGCGCCGTATCGATGACGATGCAGTCTACCCCAGCGTCAATCAGCGCCTCGGATCGTTCGAAGCCCTTGTCGCCCACAGTGGTTGCCGCGGCGACGCGAAGACGGCCTTGAGCATCCTTGGTCGCCAGTGGAGAAGCGACCGCCTTTTCGATATCCTTGACGGTGATCAGGCCGACGCAATGATCCTGATCGTCGACCACCAGCAGTTTCTCGATCCGCCGCTGATGCAGGATGCGCCGCGCAACATCCTGACTGGTACCCAGGCCTACGGTGGCGAGATTGTCCCTGGTCATTAGCTCGCTGACCGGCTGGCTTGCATGTTCGGCAAAGCGAACGTCGCGGTTGGTCAGGATGCCCGCCAGCTTGCCGGACTTTTCGACGATCGGAATGCCGCTGATCCGATTGGCCTTCATCAGCTCCAGTGCCTCGGACAGGGTCTGTTCGGGGGTCATCGTGATCGGGTTGACCACCATCCCGCTCTCGAATCGTTTGACCGCGCGGACCGCCGCCACCTGATCCTCGATTTCCAGGTTGCGATGCAGCACCCCGATGCCGCCAAGATGCGCCATGGCGATCGCCATGTCGGCTTCGGTCACCGTGTCCATTGCCGAGGACAGGATCGGGATATTGAGCGGGATTTCGCGGGTCAGGAAGGTTCGTGTGTCGGCAGCCGATGGCAGCACGCTGGATTCCAGCGGCTGCAACAAAACATCATCGAACGTCAGTCCGAGCGGGATTTCGTCGTGGAGGAGGTCGGCCATGCGCGCCTTTGGCAGACGGGACACGATTCGCCAACCCGTCATGACGAGCGGTATCGGGCGAGCAGCCGTTCGGCGGACTCAACGTGCATCCGCTCGATCATTTCGCCTTCAAACCGCTCCGCGCCTCCGGTGGAGGCGGCGACCAACCGTCGGGCGCGGCCAAGCTCCTCGTCGGTCGGGGCAAACGCTGCATGGCATGGCGCGATCTGGCTAGGATGGATCAGCGACTTGCCGTCGAAGCCCAGCATTCGGCCCTCGGCAGCCTCCGCGGCAAAACCGTCGGGATCGTCGAGTTGGTTGTACACTCCGTCGAACGCCGCGATTGATTGCGACCGAGCCGCCAGGATGATGGACTGCAGTGCCGTCTGCAGCGGCTTACGCCCCGCTTGCCGCGGCAGTCGGAGGTCGGCCGCCAAATCATTGGTTCCGGCGATCAGCGCGGCGGCATCATGAGCCACATGATGCGCCGCCAGCACGCCCTTCGCCGTTTCGATCATGGCCGCAACTGTCTTGCCGGACTGTTTGCGAACGAAGGCCAGTTCTTCTTTGTCCTCGACCCTGGGCATGACCACCAGATCGACCCGTGCGTGAGCGATCGCGACCAGGTCGGGCCCATGCCATTGATTGCCTACCCCATTGATGCGGATTGCGACCGGCATCGGCCAGGGCTCCGCGACCGCCTCGACAGCGGCATGGCGAGCCATGTCCTTGTCTTCCGGCTTCACGGCATCCTCGAGGTCGAGGATGACCAGGTCGGCATCGCTTTCCCGCGCCTTCGCAATCGCCCGAGGATTGCTGGCCGGCAGGAACAGAAGCGCCCTTTTGTCGAACAGGTCGATGCTCATGCCGATTTTCCTTCACGAAGCTCAAAAGCCGTTCCATCATGCGGCCCCACAAGGGGGATGGACATGATAGAGTATTTCCTGATCGCGCTCGCAGTGCTGGTGCTGCTCGTCATCATGATGAGCGTCAAGATCGTCAGCCAGGGATATCGCTACACGATCGAGCGCTTCGGCCGGTTCGTTCGCGTCGCGGAGCCGGGCCTCAATCTCGTGACCCGTTCGTCTATCGCGTCGGCCACAAGATCAACATGATGGAGCAAGTGCTCGACATCCCGGGGCAGGAGATCATCACCAAGGACAACGCCATGGTGTCGGTCGACGGCGTGGTGTTCTTCCAGGTGCTCGACGCCGCCAAGGCCGCCTATGAAGTCAGCGAGCTATACGTCGCCATCCTCGCGCTTTCGACTACCAACCTGAGAACTGTGATGGGTTCGATGGACCTCGACGAGACCTTGTCGAAGCGCGACGAGATCAATGCCCGGCTGCTGGCGGTGGTCGATCAGGCGACGGAATCCTGGGGGGTCAAGATTACTCGGGTCGAACTGAAGGATATCCGGCCGCCTGCCGACATCGTCAACGCCATGACCCGTCAGATGAAGGCCGAGCGCGAGAAGCGCGCTGCAATCCTCGAAAGCGAGGGAATGCGCGCTTCTGAAATCCTTCGGGCCGAGGGCGAGAAGGCCGCCAAGATCCTGCAGGCCGAGGGCCTGAAGGAAGCCGCATTCCGCGAAGCGGAGGCGCGCGAGCGTTCTGCACAGGCGGAAGCCAACGCGACCAAGTCGGTCAGTGACGCAATTGAAACCGGCAGCGCCCAGGCGATCAATTATTTCATCGCCCAGAAATATGTCGAAGCGATCGGTATGTTCGCCACCTCGCCCAATGCGAAGACGATCCTGTTCCCGGTCGAGGCGACGCAGCTGATGGGAACGCTCGGTGGCATTGGCGAATTGGCCAAGGAAGTGCTCGGTGGCGGGTCGGGTGGAACTCCTCCCACCCAGCCGCGCGCACCACTTGTTCGAGGGGGCCGCGGGACGACCCCATCGGTGCCCGCCGTCGACAGGAATGAGGGCTGATGCTTGATAATCTCGAGCCCGGCTGGATCTGGGCGATCGCCGGCATCCTGCTGTTGATCGCCGAGATCATCGCGCCCGGATTTTTCCTGGTATTCGTCGGCGCCGCGGCGATTGCCACTGGCCTTTTCACGCTGCTGTTCGATCTGGGCTTTGCACCGCAGCTGGCACTATTCGCCCTCTATTCCGTGCTTGCGGTGATGGTCGGCAAGCGCTGGTACGGCGAACTGCCTCAGATCGATGAAAATTTGCGGCTCAACGAGCCTGGGCGGCGGATGATCGGCAAGGCCGTGACCGTCGTCGCCGACGTCGACGAGCATGCGGGTCGGGTGCGAGTCGGCGATGGGGAGTGGAATGCCCGCGGCGGCCCAGCGGCTGCAGGCGAACGGGTTACCGTCACCGGGGTCGATGGCAATTGCCTGCTCGTGGAGCCCTTGCGAACCCTTCCGCCTGCGTGACAGGAGCCGGAGTTAACATATTGAACGAGTTGAGCTTTTCGCGCCGTCAGGCGATCGCTGCACTATCGGCCGGAGTGGCCACTGTCGCCCTCCCGGGATGCGCCGCACGCTTGCCCACGGCCCCGCTCCAGCAAGCGAGGCCGAGGTCATAGCGCTGCTCGATTCGATCGGCGAGAATCTGCTCGCCCTCTCACCGGAAAATGCGACCAACCTGGGCATCGACACTGGCCCCAGGTCGGATCTCCGCTCGCGGCTGATCGATCGTCAGCGCAGCCGGCCAAGACAGGATTGCGGCGACTTGCTGCGCGACGACCTGGCCCGCGTCCGAGGCCGTCGACATAAGTCGCCTTAGCACCGCCACGAACCAACGGTCGAGGTGGTCGATCCGCATATCGAGTGGCGCTTGACGGGCTTGGCGCTGCCCTATGGCGATGTCCCGATCGGCTATAACAGCTGGCGCAACACGCCCTACGTCGTGATCCAGAATGTCGGCGCCTATCTCGACCTGCCGCGCTTCCTCGATAGCGAACATCCCGTGCGCGATGCCGCCGACGCGGAAGCCTATCTCGCCCGCCTTGAAAGCTATCGCGACCCAGCTCGACGGCGAGCTTGGCCGCCTGAAAGCCGCATCGGCGCAAGGCCTGATCGCTCCCGCCTTTCTCATCGACAAGGCAATCGACCAGATGACGATGAGCGTCAAAGGCACGCGCGAAGGCGGCGGCCTGGTCGAATCGCTCGATCGCCGAACCAAGGACATCCCGGGCAATTGGGCCGAGCGTGCGCGTTCGATCGCCCGGCAAAAGGTTGCGCCTGCTCTGGAGCGCCAGATTGGCGGAGCTTCAGTCCCAGCGCCCGCGCGCGACAATGGATGCGGGTATGTGGGCGCGCCCGCACGGCCCCGAATTCTATCGTTGGGCCCTCAGAGCCTCGACGACCACCGACATGACCCCGGACGAGATCCATCAGATGGGTTTGGACCAGGTCGCCGAACTGCATGCCCGGATGGACCCCATTCTCAAGAGCCTCGGCTATACCCAGGGTTCGGTTGGTGCGCGCATGACCGCTCTGTCCGACGATCCGCGCTACAAGTTCGCCGAGGGCGACCCGGGCCGCGCCGAGATCATGGCGTTCATCCAGGAACGGTTGCGCATCATCCGCGCCCAGATGCCGCGAGCGTTCCGAACGCTGGTCCGCGGCAACCTCGAGGTGAAGCGCCTCCCGCCCGAAGAGGAGCCGGGCGCGCCAGGCGCCTATGGCGGCGCCGGATCGATCGACGGCTCGATCCCGGGCAAGTTCTGGATCAACCTCCGCACCACCGACCTGCACCGCAAGTACGATCTGCCGGACCTCACCCATCATGAGGCGATTCCAGGGCATGTCTGGCAGGGCGAATATTCGAACCAGCTGCCGCTCATTCGCACCATGCTGGCGTTCAACGCCTATTCGGAAGGCTGGGCGCTTTATGCCGAGCAGCTGGCCGACGAACTGGGGATCTATGACGACTTTCCGGTCGGGCGGCTCGGTTATCTCCAGAGCCTCGCGTTCCGCGCGATCCGCCTGGTGGTGGACACCGGCCTGCACCACAAGCGCTGGACCCGCGACCAGGGCGTCCGCTATTTTGTCGAGACCAATGGCTCGAAGCCCGACGAAGTGGCGAGCGAGGTCGACCGCTACTGCAGCTGGGTCGGTCAAGCCTGTGGCTATAAGATCGGCCATAGCGAGATCGTCCGGCAGCGCGGCCGCGCCCAAGCGGCGCTCGGCGCTCGTTACGACCTGCGCGATTTCAACGACACGGTGGTCAAGGGTGGCAATGTCCCGCTCGACGTGCTCGCCAGGAATATCGATGGGTACATCGCGACGGCAAAAAGCACTGCGTGAACGAAATCCAGGCACAATGACTGCGATTATGGGCTGAGCAAGCTATCCGTGAATGTCAGCGCCCGGCCGGCGCCTACTTTTTCGAAGGCCAGGCGCGTTCGCAGTGGGGATATGCAGAATTTGTCGGCCGTTGAGCGAATTACGGCTGGCCATTTCATACAGTTCGGCGAGCTTCTGATGGGCGCGAGCGGCGGGGCCTTCCGGCAATTCGGAGGCGATGCGCCGCTCCTCTGCGGCCCGTTCCAAATAATATTCAGTGTCGTCGCTTCCGTTCATCATGCCTCCCATCCTGTTAGAAAGTCCATGGCGGATCAGGAACATCGAAGCGCTCACAAAAGTTAGTGGGACTCGGTCAAATCGCAAAATAGCTTATTCGCATGACCGATCGAGGCACGCCCGTGGATCCACGCCAGTCGCCGCCAATATCGAAATTCCTGGCCAGGCTCCTTCTGCGCTCTCCCTTGAATCAGGAAGAACAGGAAGCCATCCTGGCGCTGGAAGGTCGAGAAACCCGCTTCGATGCCCACCGCGATATCGTTAGGCCCGGGCAAACCAACGACTTTGCCTGCCTCGTGGCGGAAGGCCTGGCAGGCAGGTTCGACCAGCTTGCAAACGGACATCGGCAGATCACAGCGCTGCATATTCCGGGAGACATGTGCGACCTTCATTCGGTCGCGGTCCCGCATACGGGGTGGGGCATCGAAGCATTGGCCCCGACCGTGATCCTGCGAATTCCGCACCGTCAACTGAGGGAATTGACGGTCTCCTATCCAGCGATAGCCTTCGCCTTCTGGAGAGATACCGTCGTCGATTCCTCGATCCTGGCCAAATGGATCAGTGCGCTCGGCCGTCGCGCTGCCAAGGAGAGGCTCGCCCATTTAATCTGCGAGATGGGCGTGAGGATGGAGCAAGCAGGTCTGGGAAGCCGCGATTGTTTTCGTCTGAGGACTACTCAGGCGCAATTGGCCGATGTGCTGGGCCTGACGGCAGTTCACCTGAACCGGTCCCTACAGGCTCTCCGGGCCGCGGACGTGGTGAACATGGAAGGGTTCAAGGTGCAGACCACTGACGTGAATCGTCTTCGTGCGATCGCCGAGTTCGATCCCCAATATCTCCTCCTGAACAGCGGCGCGAAATGAAAACCGGAAGGATCGGCGCCGCCCGAAGGCGACGCCGATGACGGGTTAGCGCGAACCTCTCGAACCGCCGCCCGAGCCTCCCGACCCGCTGCGCGAGCCGCCACCCGAGCCGCCTGAACCTCCCCGGCCGCCGCTACCCTGGTTTTCCTTCAAGCGGCCATCATTCTCCGGATCCTTGACCTGGCCGCGACCGTCATTTTTGCTATTGGGCATGATACTCTCCTTGGCACATGGCGAGTGTTAACTCGCCCCGGCTCAACGTATCTCGACCGGGCATGTGCCGCGAAAATATCCTAACAAATGTGAGGCTTAGCCAAATTCCCGGTATCCATGTCAGGGCATCGCGGCCCGATCGGGTTCTACCCACCCACGCCGGGCCTCGACGGTCATCAATCGTTCTTTCGACCAGAAGTTAAGCGGCCAGTTGCGGCGGCCCATCGGGGACATCAGCAGTTCGTTGACCAGCTCGTGAACGGGCCGTTTCGTCATCCGCCTCTTCGAGGAACAGGCGGATGCCGCGCAGGTAAGCGCGGGTGATGGTGTCGTGATAGCCTTCGGTCTCGGTGTTCCTGCCGCCAACGCTCTCGTTATAGCGCGAGATGATCCCCGGCAGCTCGGCATCCAGGTCGATCTCGGGATGCCTCAAAACCAGATAGGTCGTCGCCGCAAGGTGGGCCTCGTGAGTCCAGTCCTCACGCGGCAGAGCGCGCGCCAACAGCCCCTCACCTACATGTGCGACGGCTTCGTCCGATAGGAAATGGCGTACGGGATATTCGGTCATGTGAACCTGCTCCTCGTCATTGCGAGGAGGAAAAAGCAACGAAGCAACCCACCCATGGGGGTGGATTGCTTCGCTACTCTCGCAATGACCTAATCTAGTGGACGTCAGGCGGCAGCGGAAACTTTCGGTCCCGATTGTCGCACACCTTCGTCGACATGCTCCGCAAACTCGGCGAAATTCTCGATGAACAGGTCGACCAGCTTGGCCGCCGTGCGATCGTAAGCGTCCTTGTCGGCCCAGGTTGAACGCGGGTCGAGAATTGAATTGTCGACGCCCGGCACGGCGATCGGCACGTCGAAGCCGAAGTTCGGATCCTTGCGGAACTCGACGTTCTTCAGCGACCCGTCCAGCGCGGCATTGAGCAACGCACGGGTTTCCTTGATCGGCATGCGCTTTCCGGTGCCGTACTTGCCGCCGGTCCAGCCCGTGTTGACCAGCCAGCAGTCGACTTCCACCCTTGGCGATCCGCTCCTTGAGCAGATTGCCATAGACGGACGGATGACGCGGCATGAAAGGCGCCCCGAAGCAGGTCGAGAAAGTCGCTTCCGGCTCGGTCACGCCGATCTCCGTGCCCGCAACCTTGGCGGTGTAGCCGGACAGGAAGTGATACATCGCCTGGTCGGGGGTCAGCTTGGCGATCGGAGGCAGCACGCCGAATGCGTCGGCGGTCAGCATGACGACGTTCTTCGGAACCGGACCCATATTCTCGACCGACGAATTGGGAATGAAATCGATCGGATAGGCGCCGCGGCTGTTCTCGGCGAGGGTTGCATCGTCGAGGTCGAGTTCGCGCGTGACCGGATCCATCACGACGTTCTCGAGCACCGTGCCGAAGCGCTTGGTAGTGGCGTAGATCTCCGGCTCGGCCTCGGCCGACAGCCGGATCATCTTGGCGTAGCAGCCGCCCTCGAAGTTGAAGACGGCGGTGTCCGACCAGCCATGCTCATCATCGCCGATCAGCGTGCGTTTGGGATCGGCGGACAGGGTTGTCTTGCCGGTCCCCGACAGTCCGAAGAAAATAGCCGTGTCGCCCTTCGGCCCAATATTGGCCGAACAGTGCATGGGCATGATGCCCTTCGCGGGAAGCAGGAAATTCAAGAGCCCGAACACCGACTTCTTCATTTCGCCGGCGTAGGCGGTCCCGCCGATCAGGATCAGCTTCTTTTCCAGGTTGACCGCGATCACCGTCTCGCTGCGGCAGCCGTGGCGCGCCGGGTCAGCGCGGAAGCTTGGCAGGTCGATGATCGTGTACTCGGGCACGAATCCCGCAAGCTCATGGGGCTCCGGCCGCACCAGCATGGTCCGGATGAAGTGGTTGTGCCAGGCGAGCTCGTTGATCACGCGCACCTTCACGCGATGCTCGGGCTGCGATCCGCCATAGAGGTCGGAAACGAACAGCGTTTCCTTGGCCTTCAAGGCATCAAGGAAGTCGGAGTGGAGCCGATCGAACGCATCGGCCTCCATCGGCCGGTTGGACTTGCCCCACCACACGGTGTCATTGCTGGTGCCGTTGCGGACGACGAACCGGTCCTGGGCTGAGCGGCCGGTGTGCTTGCCAGTCTTGACCACCAGCGGCCCGTCCTTTGCAAGCAGGCCTTCACCCCGCGAAACAGCATGCTCGACTAGCGGCGCCGTCGTCAGGTTCCAGTGGATGGTCGCCTCGGTTTCAATTCCCTGGGCTGCCAGCCGGTGCGCGGGGGTGCGCTCGCTCACGTCCATTGTCTCCCTGAAATATGAAGGGCGACACCCTAGTTGGGCGCCGCCGCCACGTATGCGGGGCGCCTATACATATCACAGTGGGTCGGGTCAAAGCGACCCAACCGACCCTTGTTTCGCTGGAGCGCGCTGGCTAAGCCCTGCCCGTGCCGAAGGAGCCCGAATGAACCATGTAATCGCGCTCGTCGATGACGATCGCAACATCCTGACCTCGGTTTCGATCGCGCTCCAGGCCGAGGGCTTCCTCACTCGCGTCTACACCGAGGGCCATACGGCATTGAAGGCTTTTGCCGACAATCCGCCGGACCTTGGCGTGTTCGACATCAAGATGCCGCAGATGGACGGGATGGAACTGCTCCGACGGGTGCGTGAGATGGGCGGCATGACCGGATCGATGCCGGTCATCTTCCTCACATCGAAGGATGACGAGCTGGACGAGGCGCTTGGCCTGGCCATGGGCGCGGACGACTATATTTCCAAGCCATTCTCGCAACGATTGCTGATTGCCCGAATCCGTGCGCTGCTGCGGCGGCAGGATCTTGCCCGCGGAGACAATTCGGCTGCCCGCGATGCTGGCGAGGAAGAATTGCCGCTGATCGAGCGAGGCAGGCTGGTGATGGATCCGGCGCGGCACAAGGTCCTGTGGGATGGCAAGGATGTGATCCTGACCGTTACCGAATTCCTGATCCTGGAGGCACTGGCCCAACGTCCAGGGGTGGTAAAGTCCCGCAACCAGCTGCTCGACATCGCCTATCAGGACGACGTCTATGTCGATGATCGAACGATCGACAGCCACATCAAACGCATCCGCCGCAAGTTCCGCGGCGTCGACCCTCAATTCGATGCGATCGAGACCCTTTATGGCGTCGGTTACAAATTCGGCGAAGAATGAGGATGCCGACTTCGCCCTGACCTGGTCAGGACGATGGACGCTGGCGCATCGCATCTTGGCGGTGAACGTGTTGACGCTTGTCCTCGTGCTGCTCGCGATCTTTTACCTCGACAGCTACCGTAACCGGCTCGAGAAAGAGCGGGTACGCAAGGTCGCGGCCGAGGCGAGCATGGCGGCGACCGCGCTGCAGTCGGTTCGTCCGGAGGGCCAGCAATCGCTTCTCGCCAACCTCGCGAAGCAGAATGAAAGCCGCATACGGCTCTACGGCCCCGATGGACGGCTTCAGCTCGACAGCTGGCGGCAGACCGGACCGACCTATCGGTTGCGAGATCCCGCCACACAAAAATGGAACAAGGACGTCGCGCGGGCACTCGATCGGGGGTTCAACGCGCTCGTCGGCGAGGAACCCGACGAAGATTTTGTCGAACCCCCGATAGACCGTGCGCAGGCCTGGCCGGAGGTCGTCGCTGCGCGCCGTTCCGGCGCAACCGAGACGGAAATTCGCCAGGCGCCCGAACTGACGCCGGTTTTTTCCGCGGCCGCGCCTGTTGCCGGCGGCTCGACCCTGCTGGTCACCGACAATGACCGCGCATTCACAAAGACCGTACGCAAGCAGCGCGGCTCGCTGCTGATCGCACTGACGGTGGTCGCCGCACTTTCGGTCCTGCTGTCCTTGTTCCTGGCCCGCACCATCGTCCGGCCGTTGCGGAGGATCGCGCTCGCGGCGCATCGGGTCCGCCTCGGCCGCGCGCGCGAAGTAAAAGTGCCCCGCCTGCCCTCGCGCACCGACGAGATCGGCCTGCTCGCCCGTTCGATCAGCGACATGAGCCAGTCGCTGCGCCAGCGGATCGACAATATCGAAGCCTTCGCAGCGGACGTCACCCACGAACTCAAGAACCCGCTGGCCTCGCTGCGTTCCGCGATCGATGGTCTCGAGACAATCGAGGATCCGGGGCTGCGCAAGCAACTGATCGACGTCATCCGCCAGGATGTTGTCCGGCTGGATCGGCTCATCAGCGATGTGGGCGAAGCGGCCAGGACCGACGCGGAACTCGCCCGGGCACGATTTGAGCCGGTCGACCTCGGCGACCTGATCGGCAATATGGTGACCTCCTGGGAGTCGCGCCGCGAGACCGGCAATGTCAGGATCGCATTTGCCCGGCCGCGCCGCGCCAGCGCGATCGTCATGGGCGAGCCCGGCCGCCTGGCACGGGCAATCGACAATGTCATCGACAATGCCGTCAGCTTCTCCCCGCCCGGCGGACTGGTCGAGGTTGCGGCAACCCATGTCGACGATGAAATACGCATCCGCATCGAGGACGAGGGACCCGGCGTCCCCGAGGAACTTCGCGAGGCTATTTTTAACCGCTTCCATTCAGTAAGGCCGAAAGCCGAAAGCTTCGGCCGGCATTCGGGACTTGGCCTGGCAATCGCTCGTGCGATCGTCGAGGGCCACGACGGAGTAATTAACGTGACCGACCGCGACGACGCGCCATCCGGCGCCCGATTCACCATCACCCTCAAGGCAGCGGACCGGACATGAACGGCTCGCGTCTCAGCTCCGAAAATTTGCACGCATCCTGCGTCGCGACGGAAGGCCGAGCGGTGTTGATCGCCGGGCCATCGGGCTCCGGCAAGTCCGACCTTGCGCTGCGCCTGTTGGATCGCGGCTTCAGCCTGGTCAGTGACGACCGCACGATCGTCCGCAAAGAGGGCGAGCGGCTGATCGCCTCGGCTCCCGAGACGATCAAGGGCAAGCTGGAGATCCGCGGTGTCGGCATCGTCGAAATGGCGACGGTATCGGACGTGCCGGTGGCACTGGTCGTGGAGTTGACCAGCGACATCCAGCGCCTTCCGGATGACAGCCGCGAACGCCTGATCCTAGGCGCCGAAATTCCCCTGGTCAGTGTTGACGCCATGACTGCCTCGGCAGCTTCCAAGGTCGCGGTCGCGCTCGACCGGCTCGGCCTCAAGTTCTGACGGTGCCTGCCGGCGCCAAATCCTTGCCGCGCCTGCTGCTCGTCACCGGCATGTCCGGCGCCGGCAAATCCACGGTACTCGATGCGCTCGAGGATATGGGCTGGGACTGCGTTGATAATCTTCCAACGGCCCTGCTCAAGGATTTCGCCCAAGGCGAGCGCGAGGCACGGCAGCAAATGCCCATCGCTGTCGGCATGGACGTCCGCAGCCGCGGGTTCGACCCGCGCGCTCTGCCCGGCCTGCTTCGCTCCATCGAGGGTGTTACGCCCGAAATTCTCTATCTGGACTGTGCCGGATCCGAACTGATCCGCCGCTATGACGAGACGCGGCGTCGGCATCCGCTGGCGCCCGATCGGCCGGCCGAGGACGGGATTGCCAAGGAACGGGCGGCGACCGCGCCCTTGCGTCAAATGGCCGACACGCTGATCGATACCACCGACCTGACGCCGGCAGAGCTGCGTGACGAGTTGCGCCGCCGCTATGGCGGAGACGTCGATCAACCGGTGATCACCGTCGTGTCGTTCGGCTTTGCCCGCGGCATCTCGCGCACGGCGGACCTGGTGTTCGACATGCGCTTTGCCGACAATCCCTACTGGGTCGACGAACTGCGCCCGCTCACCGGTCAGGAACAGGCAGTCCAGGACTATTGCGCGAAAGACGTCGCCTGGACGCCGTCGCTTGATCAGATCGAATCGCTGTTAATCGGCCTCATTCCCCGCTATTGGGCCGCCGGAAAAAGCTATCTGACGGTGGCTTTCGGCTGCACGGGCGGTCGCCACCGGTCGGTGGCGGCGGCGGTCGAAATGGCGAAGCGGTTGCGCGGCGCGGGATTTTCCCCGATTGTCCGCCACCGTGACCTCGCTGCGCCGTCGAGCGACACGATTGAGGAAGCACCCGCGGTATCCAGGGGCGCGGGCCAGTGATGATGCGGGTGAGTGAATGATCGGATTAGTGTTGGTGACCCACGGCCGGCTAGCGGCCGAGTTCATCACCGCCATGGAACATGTGGTCGGCCCCCAACAGGCGGTCGAGGGCATCTGCATCGACGCGGATGACGACATGGAAATGCGCCGCAAGGAGATCGCCGACGCGATCCAGCGCTGCGACCAGGGCAACGGCGTCATCATCCTCACCGACCTGTTCGGCGGGACCCCGTCCAACCTCGCCATCAGCCTGATGAAGAGCGAGAATGTCGAGGTGATTGCCGGCGTGAACCTGCCGATGCTGATCCGCCTCGAAGGAGCGCGCAAGGCAATGACCGTCCGGGCCGCGGTGGCGGCGGCTCGCGAGGCGGGCCGCAAATATATCTCGGTCGCGTCCGAGATCCTGGGCGAGGCGGCTGCTTGAACGCCCTTTCCCGGACGATCGAAATCACCAACAAGCGCGGGCTGCATGCCCGGGCCAGCGCGAAGTTCGTCAACGTCGCCTCCGGGCTCAGCGCGAAGGTCGAAGTCGAGAAGGATGGCAACAAGGTCGTCGGCACCTCGATCATGGGCCTGATGATGCTCGGCGCGGGAATGGGCGACAGCATCACCATCCATTGCCACGGCGACGGCTGCGACCAGGCCATGGCGGAGCTTGCCGCGCTGGTCGAGGGGCGCTTCGGCGAGGAGTGATGCCTCGTCAGATCACCAGCTTTTCCAACGAAACGGTGAAGCGCATGAGAGCGCTGCGCGACAAGAAGGCGCGAAAGGCCGAAGGCCTGTTCCTGGCCGAGGGGCTGCGCATCCTGGCCGAGGCGCGGGACAGCGGCAGCCTGCCCGAGATCATCGCCTATTCGCCGGCAGCGGAAGTCCATCCGCTCGCCGCCGAGATCATCGCCGCGGCCGAGGCCAAGGGTGCCGACGTGATCGAGACCACGCCGGACATTCTTTCCAAGATGTCGGGCAAGGACAATCCGCAGGCGATCCTCGGCGCCTATCGCCAGCCCGACACGTCACTTGCGGCGATCGACCGCAGCGCCTCGCCGCTATGGATCGTCGCCCAGGCGCTGCGCGATCCGGGCAACATCGGCACCATCCTGCGCACCGGCGACGCCACCGCGGCGGGCGGCCTGATCCTGATCGACGACAGTGCCGATCCCTATTCGGTCGAGGCGGTGCCGCGCCTCGATGGGGGCGATCTTCACGCAGCAGGTTGCGACGGCGCGATGGGACGAGTTCGTCGCCTGGCTACGCGCCGAGCGCCGGGGCAGCTGGTCGGGACCAGCCTCAAGACGGATTGCGACTATCTCGACGCGATCTACGAGCAGCCATGCTTCCTGCTGATCGGGAACGAAAGCCAGGGTCTCCCGGCCGAATATGAGGCGCAGTGCGACCTGCTGGTGAAGATGCCCATGCTGGGCCGGGCCGACAGCCTCAACGCGGCGGTCGCGGCGGCGGTGATCGCCTTTCAGGTTAGAGCAAGCTGGCGGAACTCATAAACCGTTCGGGAGGTTGTTCCGCCATGAAAACGATAGTTGCGTTGCCGCTGCTCGCGCTCGCTCTCACCGCCTGCGATCCATACTACAACACGGGCACTGAGCCTTATCCGCAAGGGCCGCAGGGTTACCCGCAGCAGGGCTATCCGCCCTACCCGGATACGGGATATCCGCAAGGCGGTCCGCCGATGCCGCCAGGCGGGCCGGTCTATCCGGGACCGGGCCAGCCAACCAGTCCGGCGCCCGGCTATCCTGCCGGCGAGTTGACCTATCGAGCGATCGGCACCGAGCCCTTCTGGGACCTGGAGATCGGCCGCGACCTGATTTTCACCGACCGCGGCAACAATATCAGCGTGTCGCAACCGGCGCCGGCGCCGGCCCAAGGTACCGCGGGCCCAACCTACCGCACCGACAGGCTGGAAGTGAACATCGTCCATCGGCAGTGCAGCGACGGGATGAGCGATCGCAGCTATCCCGATACCGTCGACGTCCGGGTTGACGGCCGGCAACGCTATCGAGGGTGCGGGGCGCCGATCGAATATTTCAATCAGACCGACGAAACCGGCCAGCCCAGATATCCGCAGCAAAGTGCGCCGCAACCCGGCTATCCCGCACCCGGCACGCCGTACGGACAGCCCTACCCAGGGGGCAGCGTTCCGCCCGCGCAGCCGAATTATCCGCAACCCGGCGGACCTTACGCTCAGCCCGGCTATACCGCCCCGGGAGCGCCGCAAGGAATGCCCGTAGTCGACCTGACCGGAACCAACTGGCGAGTGCTGTCGATCAACGGCACGCGCACCCCGGCGAGCAATTTCTACGTGAACTTCATGCCGGGCCAGATGGGCGCCAAGTTCGGCTGCAACTCGATGAGCGCCGGCTACACCCAGGCCGGCAGCACCCTGTCGGTCGGAGCGGTCGCCGCGACCAGGATGGCCTGCCCCGACATGTCGTTCGAGAACCAGGGCTCGCGGATCCTGCAGCAGCCGCTGACCGTCAGCGGCCTCGGCGAGCGCATCACCTTGTCCAACGACCAGGGGACAATAGAGCTGGTTCGGGCGCGCTAAAGCTCACAAAGTTCACGGAGAGAGGCGCCTTTTTGCGCCCCTCGTGTGACCTTATGGCGACCGCGAATGTTCACAAATGTTCACGATGACCAAGGACAATCGGCGGACCGCCCAATTCGCCGACATTTCAAAGAGCCGCCGGAATCGCTGGCAAATCAATTCCTACATGGCCAGCCATTTTTCAGGCAGCGGCGTCGTCTTCGTTCACCGCCGGCCGGGGCGCGGCAATCTTGGTCATCGGCCGCGGCGCGGCCTCGACCATCGGCGGCTCGGGCAGTTCCTTGGCGCTGCCCGCGCCAAGCGCCTCGAAGCGCCGGGCCTGGCTGAAGACCTGGCTTTCGAAGCTGCCGACCATCTGATTGTAGGCGGCATTGGCGGTTGACAGATTCTTGCCGACCCGCTCCATATGCTGCGCCATTGTCGCAAGACGGGAATGCAGCTCCTTGCCGAGGCTGGCGATTTCCTCGGCCGCCTCGTTCAATTTCTCCTGCCGCCAGACGCTGGCCACGGTGCGGGCGATGGCGACCAGGTTGGTCGGGGTGGCCAGCAGCACGCGACGCTCGAACGCCCACTCCCATAGCGCCGGATCCTGGTCGAGCGCGGCGGTCAGGAAATGCTCGCCTGGGATATACATGATGACATAGTCGGCCGCGTCGCCGAACTGTGCCCAGTAGGACTTGGATCCGAGCTGCTGCGCATGGTTGCGGATCGAGGCGACGTGCGCCCGAAAACAGGCGTCGCGCTTGTCCTCGTCCACCTCCTCGCAGGCTTCGAGATAGGCGTTGAGCGAGCATTTGGCATCGATCACCAGCTTGCGGTCCGAGGGCAGGTTGACGATCACGTCCGGACGCAGCCGGCCCTCTTCGGCTTCGACCGATACCTCCATGCGGAAGTCGATACCCTCGGTCAGGCCCGCCTGGACCAGGACGTTGCGCAAGGATTGCTCGCCCCAGCGGCCGCGCGCCTTGGGGGAGGAGCGGAGCGCATTGACCAGGTTGCGGGTCTCGTCGCGGACCTGCCCCTGCCCTGCCCGGACCAGCTCGACCGCCTCGCGCAGGCCGGCATAATGGTCGACGCGCTCCTTCTCGACCCGCTGCAGTCCTTCCTCGTAGCGCTTGAGGGTCGCCTCGACCGGCTGCAGCAGGTTCTGGAGCTTGGCCTGGGTCGCCTTGTCGGCCTCGGTAAAACGCTCCCCGGCCTTGGCGAGGAAATCCTTATGGGCCCTTTCCAGCAGCTGGTCGCCGATCTCGCGGAACTGCGTGACCAGCGCGTCGCGGTTGGCGGCGAGATCCTTCATCCGTTGATCGAAATGCTCGGATTCGGCACGGAGCCGGGCCAACTCGGCATTCAGGGGGCCGATCTGGTCGCGGGCTTCGTCCCGTTCCTTCGCGACTTCATCCAACTGCATCCGCAGCGATTTCCGCGACCGCCCGGCCCTGTTCCCCGCCGCGGGATCCGAGCAGCCAGCCGATCAGCGCACCGAGCGCCAGCGCGACGACTGCGACGATGATCAAGCTGGCATCCATCGGCCCCTCCAATACGCGGAACGAAATAAGAACCTACGAGGATTCCGGCCGACGCTCAAGTGGCCCGAGAAGAGGCCGATCCATGACCCGCAGGCTCGATATCTGTGATCGGTAAAATCGATCATAGTCTAGGGTTTGATCGAAATCGTGGAAATGTCGCGCACGGGTCGCAAGGGCCGTTTCAACGCTTTCTCCCACGCATGCTCACACGAACACCCGCCAGACGAGGCAGGCGGGTGAACTGGCGTCCGAAGATTTCATCCAGTGTTTCGATGCAACAATCAGACAAGGAGCAGATCGTGGGCCAGATTCATTTCAAGTCTATGCAAGTAACTTGGCCATGACGACACTCAATTCGAAAATAGAATTATTATGATCATGAAAGTCTTGCAAGATGAGCATTCTCGGTAAATTTCAATCGAACCTGCATCGCCTCTTCGTTACAGGCAATGATGGCAACAACAACATTACGGCCAGTCGCGATTTGGCCGGCAACCTGTTCGCCAATGGCGACGCGATTGCCGGCGACCCGACCGTCGTCAACACCGACCTGATCCGCATCAACGGAGGCGACGGCAATGACGTCATCACACTCGATGAAACCAACGGCCCGCTGCCCGCGGCTCGGCTGTTCGGCGGGGACGGGAACGATACGCTGACCGGCGGCAGCGGCAATGACGTGATCTCCGGGCAGGACGGCGAAGACTTATTGTCCGGCCGCGCCGGCAACGACTCGCTCTCCGGCGGCGGTGGCAATGATTTCATCGCCGGAGGCGCGGGCAACGACACGCTCGTCGGGGGAGGCGGCAACGATTTCCTCGACGGCGATCAGGGCACCGACATTGGGTTTCTCGGCGCAGGAAACGATGTGTTCCGGTGGGATCCGGGCGACGGCAGCGACATCGTCGAGGGCGCAAGCGGCTTCGACGAGATGCTGTTCAACGGCGCAGCCGGCGACGAGCAGTTCGCTCTATCGGCCAATGGCGAGCGGTCATCCTTTACCCGCGTCCAAGGCAATATCGTCATGGACATGGACAACGTCGAGAAGGTCACGGTCAATGCGCTGGGCGGCGCCGATACGATCACCGTCAACGATGCGAGCGGCACCGACATCACCCAAATCGACATCAACCTGGGTGTCGCCGGAGCAGGAGACGCAGCGACCGATACGATCTTCATCAACGGCAACGACGTGGTCTCCGTCGTCGACAACGGCAGCGGCCACCTGACCATAGTCGGAGGATCCGGGACGACCATCCAAATCTCGGACTTCGAGGCGACGAACGATGATTTGATCATCGACGGTATTCCGTTCGTCTTTTGAGTGCGACCAACTGGGGCCGCTCGCCTGCGGGCGGCCCTTTTTTGCACATGTCGGGCCGCCAACCCATCGGCACATAACCTGGCGTTCCCGTCAGACGAACTGGCCTGACGGGCTCGATGCGTTTCTGAGAGCCCCTGAACAAAGCCGGTGAAATGGTAAGTGGCAGCGCCGAACCACATATGTTTGTGGAACGAACATGCGATCCGCGCACTCAACCCTTGATGGAAGCGCTGTTTGCCTCGATCGAGCAGGTCATCGCGTTCGATGGCGCGCTGTTGACCGCGGTCATGATCGCCGCCTTGTGGTTCATCACCACCTCCCTGGTGGCTGCCGGCATTCCGGGCGTCCTGATCCCCGCTACCCTTGCCACCGAAGCGGTGGCCGGTCCGGTGGCGGCAACCGCTACCGTTTCCATGGGGGCAATGGTCGGCAGCCTGGTCCTGTTTGCCCTCGCGAGGCGCTGGGGCGCTCCGTGGATGGCTGCGCGTTTCGGTAACCGCCTGGAATTGTTCGAGCAACGCTTTGCCGCGCACGGCATTTGGTACGTCATCGGCCTGAGGGTCGTCGGCACGCCGCATATGCTGGTGACGGTCGGAAGCGCGATGATGCCCATTCGCGCGCCGGCGTTCGCCGCGGCCACCCTGGCTGGTTCCCTGCCGGCGATCACGCTGGCGGCCATGGCGGGGTCGATCATCTGATCCGCCTGGGCGCCACCGCTGTGCCGTCCCGGCACAGGCGCAACAAGACCATGGCGCTCGCCCCCTGAAATCCGGCATATTGCGGTCGGCGCATCTTACAATGCGTTCCGACAATGGAGCCCTCGGTGCCATTCCCCGCACCGGGGGCTTTCCACGTCCGCCCGGACTTTGACCGTTGAGCCCCCCGGAGATCGATGGTGTCGGACTGGAAACGACAGGCGAAATCTGCGTTTAATGCCGTAACGTAAGGAGAATTCGCGCAATGTTGGCCGGCCGAATGATGCTTGCCCTGGTGCCGGTGGCACTGGTCGGCGCCTCGGCGGCGGCCGGAGCGGCGGAGTCCAACCAGCCCACCGATCCGATGCGCTTCTTCGAGGGTCGGACCGAAAGCATCAGCACCGTCAAGGTGATCACCAAGAAGCCCTATCGATCGCGGACCATTGGTGACGGCCAGATCAGTGCCGACGGTGTGCTCAACCTGGTCCAGCGGGTGCATGAGGAGGGGCGAGAGCCCTATAGCCGCCGCTGGCGGATGCGCCAGGTAGGTCCTGGGCTTTTCAGCGGGACGATGACCGAAGCGAGGGGACCGGTGACCGCCGAACAGATCGGCGGCCGCTATCGCTTCCGCTTCAAGATGAAGGGCAATGTCTCGATCGAACAATGGGTCACGCCGCTTCCGGGAGGCAAGTCGGCGCGCACCAGGACGACGATCCGCAAGCTTGGGATGACGGTCGGCCGTTCCGAAGGGACAATCCGCAAGCCCTGACACGCATCACGGGTTGCGCTCCGCCACCTCCTCCATCGCTCGCTCATGAGCCTCAGGCGGTTCGCATGGCGCCGGCTCGGGGCTTTCCACCACGGTGAAGCGGGCGCCATCGGTCAGCACGCGGTGCACCGGGCATTTGCCGGCGATTTCGACCAGCCGTTGGCGCTGCTCGGCATCGAGATCCCCATCGAATGTCAGGCGGAGGTCGAACCGGTCTCGCGGAATCTGGTCGGGCTCGCGGCTGTGGCCGACGCCGGTCCGGATCCGCTTGACCAGCCAGCCCTTGCGGTCCGCATAGAGCCGGACGGTCATGGTCATGCAGGAAGCCAGTGCGGCGGCAAGCAACTGGAACGGAGATGGCCCTGAATTCGAGCCCGCCGAAATCGGCCGGCTCGTCGGCGAGCAGCTGGTGCCGGCCGGTCCTGAGCCGAAGCTGAAACTTGCCACTGCCGGTCTCGACGGCCTCGACGTCGGCCGGCGGCTGCTCGGCGGGAGCCGCCTCGACATAGGCGTCGGCCCAGGCGGCGATCAGGCTTGCCGCGCGTGCCGCATCCTCCTTGCGGGTCAGCAGATGGTCCGACTTGTCCAGGGACAGGAAGCTCTTGGGATGGCGCGCCGCCGAATAGATTTGCGTCGCATGGTCGATCGATACGCGTGTTGTCGGTCGGCGCGTGGAGCACCAACAACGGGCGGTGAAGCGCCGCGATCCGCTTGCCCTGGTCATTCATGCGCAGGCTGTCGATCAGCTTGCGGCCGACCCGAAACGGCCGCTCGGCAAGCCGAACCTCGGCGCTGCCGTCACGCTCGATGGCGGCGAGATCGTCGGTTGAGAATTGCGCCAGCGCATGGGCGACGTCGAACGGCGCATTGATCGTCGCCACGGCGCGCACCGTCTTGCATTGACCGGCAGCGGCCAGCACCGCCGCACCGCCGAGGCTGTGACCGATCAGCAGGCTCGCCGGCCAGCCGTGCTCGGCCATGGCGCCGCAGCCGGCGACAATATCCTCGACATTGGATGCGAAGCTGGTTTCGGCGAATGGCCCCTCGCTTTCGCCGATCCCGGCGAAATCGAACCGGAGGACTCCAATCCCGCGGCCGGCCAAGGTCCGGGCGATCCGCACCGCCGCGAGATTGTCCTTCCCGCAGGTGAAGCAATGGGCGAACAGCGCCCATCCGCGCACCTGGCCCGATGGCGACTCCAAACGGCCGACCAGGCGCCGTCCTTCCGTGCCGAGAAACTCGAACGAGTTGACCATTTCGGCGGCGGTAAAGCACAGCGTTGCCGACGATGCACGGCTTTCCGGCGGCCCGGCGGGGTTGCGGAACCATTGCCGCGGTGCTTCGCTGCTGCCGAGCAAGAGGAGAGTCCATGTCCATCCGCAAGATGATCGCGCTGCACCCGGCGTCGGGAACCCACGTCAACCAACCGCTGGGCGATGCGGTGCATCACCTGATGTACTGCGCCAAAATGTGCCTGAGCTGCGCCGACGCCTGCATGGCGGAGCCGATGGACATGACGCAGTGCATCCGCCTGTGCTTCGATTGCTCCGACATCTGCGAGGCAACCGCACGGCTCGGCCTCAGGCGAACGGGCGACGACCAGCCGATCCTGCGCGAGCTGCTGGAGCTATGCGGCCGGATGTGCGAGCAGTGCGCCGCCGAATGCGAGCGGCACGATCATGAGCATTGCAGGCTGTGCGCGCAGATCTGCCGGGAGTGTGCGGCCGATTGCGCTAATGCGGCGGCGAGCCTGACCTAAGCAGCCCGGAGGGAGCGCTCGCGGCGGACCTTGGCGAGCTTCTTCAGCACCATGTCGCGCTTCAGCTTCGACAGGTGATCGATGAACAGCACGCCTTCGAGATGGTCCATCTCATGCTGCAGGCAGATCGCGAGCAGCCCGTCGAGCCATTGTTCGTGGCGCTCGCCATGTTCGTCCAGCCACCGGGCCCGGATCCGGTCCGGCCGCATCACCTCGGCATATTGGTCGGGCACGGACAGGCAGCCCTCCGTATAGGGCACCTCATGGTCGGATGATTTGAGGATTTCGGGATTGATGAAGACGCGCGGCTCCCGGATCGGCTCGCCGCCCTCTTCCTCTGGTTCCTGCAGATCCATGACCAGCAGGCGCCTGGGGATTCCGACCTGCACCGCGGCAAGGCCGATGCCCGGCGCAGCGTACATGGTTTCGAACATGTCGCTGATCAGCGCACGCAGTTCATCATCCACTTTCTCGACCGGGCTCGAGATCTCGCGGAGGATGGGTTCGGGCGTCTCGTAGATGCGCAAAATGGCCATGGGCGTCAGGTAGGTAGTGCAGCTTGCTCGGTCAACGTTGCAACGCGCCCAGCCTATACTCGTTCTAAGTGCACACCGCCATCACGGAGGACGAGATGAGCAAGCAGCAGATCATCGATCTGGAAACCCGATTCTGGCAGTCAATGAAGGACAAGGACGTCGCCGCCGCGCAATCCATGGTGGCCGACGAATTGCTGGTTACCGGGCCGCACGGAACAATGCGGGTGAACCCCGCCAAATTCGGCCAGCTGATGCGTGAAGCGCCATGGACGCTCGACCGGTTCGAAATGACCGACGTCGACGTCATTTTCCCAAGCGATGACGTCGCAGTGATCACCTACAAGGTGCATGAGACCGGCCAGATGGAAGGCAAGCCGATGGACATGGTCGCGGCGGATTTCGACGGTCTGGGCCCGCGACGGCGACAATTGGAAGGTGGCGCTGCACACCGAGACGATCCTCGAACCCAAGCGGCAGCCGGAACCGGCCTAGGCCACCGGTCTCCGCGCTCGAAGGGCCTGCGCCAGCGTTCCTTCGTCGAGGTAATCGAGCTCACCGCCGACCGGAAGGCCGTGCGCCAACTGGGTGAGGCGAATGGGAAATTTCTCCAACCGCTCGGCCAAATAATGGGCGGTGGTCTGGCCCTCCAGCGTCGCGTTCATGGCCAGCACTACTTCGTCGATCCCGCCCGCTGACACGCGGCCGACGAGTTGATCGATGCTAAGATCTTCCGGCCGCACTCCCTCCAGCGCCGACAAGCGGCCGCCAAGCACATGGTAGCGGCCCGGGAACAGCCGCGATCGGTCGAGCGCCCACAGGTCAGCAACCTCCTCCACCACGCAGAGCAGGCGGTCGTCGCGCCGGGGGTCGCGACAGATGCTGCAGGGGTCGGCGGTGTCGACATTGCCGCAGGTGGAACAGGTCGACAGCGCGTCGGCGACGGCCCGCAGCGCGGCCAACAACGGCTCCAGCGCCGCCTCGCGTCTTTTCATCAGATGCAGCACCGCCCGCCGCGCCGAACGCGGGCCGAGGCCGGGGAGCCTTGCGAGCGCCTGCGTCAACGCCTCGATTTGTTGGCTGGCCATGACTGGATTGCTTCGCTTCGCTCGCAATGACGGTGGAGAACCGTCATTGCGAGGAGTGAAACGACGAAGCAATCCAGAATCTCGCATTTTCCCCAATGCTCGGCCATAGGCGGCGCATGCGGATCATCTTCATGGGCAGCCCGGACTTCGCGGTGCCGACGCTCGATGCGCTGGTCGTGGCGGGCCATGAGGTGATCGCCGCCTACACCCAGCCGCCTCGGCCCGCCGGCCGCGGCAAGGGGGAGCGGCCGACGCCGGTCGAGGAACGTGCGAGCGAGCTGGGGATCGAAGTCCGCAGTCCCAAGTCGCTGCGCGGCGAGGCCGAACAGCAGGCATTCGCAGAGCTTGAGGCGGATGTTGCCGTGGTTGCGGCCTATGGGCTGATCCTGCCGCAGCCGATCCTCGACGCGCCGATGCTCGGCTGCCTCAACGTCCATGGTTCGCTGCTGCCGCGCTGGCGGGGGGCGGCGCCGGTGCAGCGGGCGATCATGGCCGGTGACGAGATGACGGGAGTCACCATCATGCAGATGGAAGCAGGCCTCGACACCGGCCCGATGCTGCTCAAGCGGGCAGTTGAAATCGAAGACAGGAACGGCGCGCAACTTACGGAAAAGTTAGCGAAACTCGGCGCGACCATGATGATCGAGGTACTCGCCGACCTGCCGAATTTCGAGCCGATTCCCCAGCCCGAGGACGATGTCACCTATGCCGCGAAGATCAGCAAGCAGGAGGCGCGGATCGACTGGTCGCGGCCCGCCGAGGAGCTAGCGCGCCATGTGCAGGGGCTGGCGCCATTTCCCGGCGCCTGGTTCGAGGTCAACGGCGAGCGGATCAAGCTGCTGGCGGCGGCAAAGGCCAGGGGATCGGGCGAGCCGGGAGAGGTTCTGGATGATCGGCTGACCATCCGTTGCGGATCGGGGGCGCTTCGCCCGACCCTGGTTCAGCGCGCCGGCAAGGGTGCGATGAGCGCCGAAGAGCTGCTGCGCGGCTTCGCCATTCCCTCGGGTACCATTCTCAAATGACCCGCTGGCGCCTGACGGTCGAGTATGACGGCGGGCCGTTCATGGGCTGGCAGCGGCAGGACCACGGGCCGTCGGTCCAGGAAACGCTCGAGCAGGCGCTGTTCCGGATGACCGGCGAACTGGCGACGCTGCATGCCGCTGGCCGCACCGATGCCGGCGTTCATGCGCTGGCGATGACGGCGCATGTCGACGTGGTGAAGCATCTGACCGAGCACCGCCTGCGCGAGGGATTGAATGCGCTCGTGCGTCCCGCACCCGTCAGCGTGACCGCGGTCGAACCGGTAGCCGACGACTGGCATGCGCGGTTCAGTTGCACCGGCCGGCGCTACCTCTACCGAATCCTCAATCGCCGGGCGCCGCCGGCGCTCGACAGTGGAAAGGTGTGGCACGTGCCGGTTGCGCTGGACGCCGAAACGATGGCCGAGGGCGCCAAGCATCTGATCGGCCACCACGACTTCACGACCTTCCGTTCGGTCGCCTGCCAGTCGAAAAGCCCGTTGAAAACGCTCGACGATTTGAGTGTCGAACGCGTGGGCGAGGAAATCCACATCCGCGCCGCGGCGCGCAGCTTCCTCCACCACCAGGTTCGCTCGATGGTTGGATGCCTGGCATTGGTCGGGCGGGGGCGGTGGGAGCCCGGAGACATAAAGACGGCGCTCGAAGCGAAAGACCGCCAGGCGCTGGGCCTGAATGCGCCGCCGCGAGGGGCTGTATTTCGTCGAGGCGGTGTACCCTTAGTTCTCCGGCGAAGGCAGGAGCCCAGACCAGCGCCGCACGCGCTGCCTTCGGCAGCGGACTGGGCCCCTGCCTTCGCAGGGGAACTACACCAACATCTCCCTCGCCCTTGGCTGGCTGAGAAACTCCTGCGGGCTGGCCGTCAGGCCGTAGGCGCCGGCGCAGAAGATTGCGACCAGCTCGCCAACCTCGGCGCGAGGCAGCATCGCCTCTTCGGCAAGCAGGTCGAGCGGGGTGCAGAGGCAGCCGGTGATCGTCACCTCCTCGTTCGGCTGGGCGCCGAAGCGGCCGGCAATGGCCACGGGATAGTTGCGGCGCAGCAGCTGGCCGAAATTGCCCGAGGCGGCAAGCTGGTGGTGAAGGCCGCCGTCGGTCACCAGGAACGTCTTGCCGCGGCTCTCCTTGCGGTCGACGATCCTCGTCAGATAGACCCCCGCCTCCCCCGACCAGCCAGCGGCCTAGCTCGATCGCGAACTCGGTCTCGACCAGGATTTTTGGACGCTCCGCCAAGGTCTTGGCCAGCGCTAGCTCCTACCGCTTCGAGGTCGAGCGGCTCGTCCTTGGCGAAGTAGGGAATGCCGAAGCCGCCGCCCAGATTGACGTGCGGCGGGACGCGGCCGGCCTCGTCACAAATGGATGCCGCCAGCGCCACCGTGGCGGACTGCAGCTCGATCAGCGCCTCAGCGTGCAGTGCCTGGCTGCCGGCGAAGATGTGCAGACCGCGCCAATCGGCCCCCGCATCGACGATCCGACGGACCAGAGCGGACGCCCGGTCATGATCGACGCCGAACTGGCTCGGGAGCCCGCCCATCTTCTGACCCGAACCTTTCAGCCCGAACGGCGGATTGATTCGGACCGCCAATTTGGCGACCAGCCTTGCGCGCTTGCTGATCGCCAGTACGCGCTCGGCCTCGCCCTCGCTTTCGACATTGATGGTGATGCCGGCGCGAATCGCCGTCTCCAGTTCCTGGTCGCGCTTGCCCGGCCCTGCGAAACTGATCGGCAGGCCGAGATGAGCCACCCGGCCCAGTTCGCCTGCCGACGCGATGTCGAATCCGTCCACCAGGCTTGCCATGGCTTCGAGCAGGGGCGCGTAAGGATTTGCCTTGACGGCATAATGGAGCGCGACCGAAGGCGGGAAAGCATTGCGAAAGCGGGCTACCTGCTGCGCGACGCGGCCGCTGTCGTAAACGAAAAGCGGGGTTCCGCCGGCCTCGCGAAACCAGCTGTTCGGCATCTCGCCCAGAGATCAACAGCCGGCCCTGCCCATCCGCATTGTATCCTGGCGGGACTGGCCCCAGCGCTTTCATGCCAGTTGCGCCTTGAGCGCGGTGCGGTCGAGCTTGCCGTTGGGCCCAACCGGGAGCCGGTCCTTCCACACCACATCCCGTGGCTGCATGTGCGGCGGCAGCTCTCGCCGCAAATAGGAGCGAAGCTGTTCCTCCGCTCCTTCCCCCTTCGAAACCGCCACCAATATGATCGCCTGGCCCAGCCTCGAGTCCGGCACGCCGAAGGCAGCGGCGTCGCTGACCGAGCCGCTGGCCAATGCGGCCTCCTCGATTTCGGTCGGGCTGATGCGATTGCCGCTGACCTTGATCATTGCGTCGTCGCGGCCGCGGAAACGGAGCAGCCCGTCCTCGCCCTTGGTTACCGTGTCCCCTGACCAGACCGCCGTGCCGCCGAACTTGCTGAATGCCGGCGCCGGCTTGAACCGATCGGCGGTGCGGGCAGGATCGTTCCAATAGCCCTGAGCCACCAGCGGCCCGGCATGGACCAGCTCGCCTTCCTCGCCCGCTGCAGCCTCGTTGCCGTCCGGCCGGACGACCATCAGCTCGGCGAATGGAATGGCGCTGCCGACGCTATCGGGGTGCGCGTCGACCAGGGCCGGATCGAGGCTCGACGAGCGGAAGGCTTCGGTGAGGCCGTACATGAGGTGCAGCTTCGCCTGCGGAAAGAGCGCGCGCAAGCGACGGACCAGAGGCTCGGGCAAATGGCCGCCGCTGTTGGTCAGGGTACGGAGGCTCTCGCCAACATCGCCCCAGTCCTGCTCCGCCAGCTGCAGCCACAGGGGCGGCACGCCGGCCAGAACGGTGACGCCATGACGCCCGACCGCACGGACCACGTCGCGCGGCAGGAGATAGTCGAACCCTACAGCACAGCCCCCCGCCGCCCAGGTCGAGAACAGCTGGTTCTGGCCGTAATCGAAAGCCAGCGGCAGAATCGCCAGCGTACGGTCGTCGGGCCGCAGCCTGAGATAGTGAGCCACGCCGATTGCGCCGAGCCAGAGATTGGCATGGCTCAGCATCACCCCCTTCGGCCGGCCGGTCGAACCGGAGGTGTAGAGCAGCGCCGCCAGCTCCTGGGGATCGCGGCCGGATGGTGGGAGCGCCGCATCGCCATCGCGCCAAGCTTCCAGAGCAATCGCCTGTGAGTCGGCGAGATCGCCGTCCTGCAGGCTCTCGAGCCGCGCTTGATTGGCGATCAGCAGCGTCGCGCCGCTATCGGCCAGGATATGCGCCGCCTGGGCATGTTTCAGCACCGGGTTGATCGGGACATGGACCATCCCCGCCCGAGCCGCCGCCAACGGCATGATGCAGGCCAGCCCGGTCTTGCCCATCCAGGTCGCGACCCGGTCGCCGGGCTTGAGGCCCAGCTCCGGCAAGGCGTTGGCGGCGCGCCCAACCGCCTCATCGAGCCGCTGGTAGGTCAACATTTCGCCGCCGACGACCAGCGCCTCGGCCTCCGGCGCGCCGCGCAGCGCCAGGTGGTCAAGCGGATAGGGCGTCGGATCGGGGCCGGTCACACTACTCGCCTAGCCCGGCACATGCTGCACTGCCAAGCTTGCCTCGCGTCCAGGCATTCCCTAGGGGCGCGCGATGATTAGCAAGGGGGTGATCAGCGTGACACTGGACGATCGCGAGGAAGTCGAGGCGACGGTGCGTTCGCTGCTGGTCGACGTGCTTGGGCTCGATTCCGCCCGCGTCGCCAGGTTCGATGACGAAACCGAGCTGTTCGGCGCCTTGCCGGAATTCGATTCCATGGCGGTCGCCACCCTGCTCACCGAAATGGAAGAGCGGCTTGGCATCCTGATCGAGGATGATGATGTCGAGGCCGAGGACCTGATGACGTTCGGCCGTCTGGTGGCCCTGGCGGAACGGCTGTCGCTGACGTGAGGTTCTCCTGCGAAGGCAGGGGCCCGGACATCGCAAGCCAGGCGCGGCGATTTAACAGGAAGTGCGCCCTTCGGGCGACCAGGCCCTGCCTTCGCAGGGGAACAATTACTCCGCCGCCTGCAGCGCGCCGAATTCCTGGGTGGCCAGGAACTTTTCCGCATCGAGCGCGGCCATGCAGCCGGTGCCGGCGGCGGTGACCGCCTGCCGATAGATCTTGTCCATCACATCGCCGCAAGCGAACACGCCCGCCACCGAAGTGCGGGTCGTGCCCACCTCCACCTCGATATAGCCGTCGCTGTCGAGCTTGAGCTTGCCTTCGAACAATTCGGTCGCCGGCTTGTGGCCGATGGCGACAAACGCACCATCGACGTCGATCCGGCTGATCGAGCCGCTCTTCACGTTGCGGACGTCGAGCCCGACCAGCGCCTCGGGCATCCCGCCGCCGACAAATTCCGCCACCTCACTGTCCCATATGACCTTGATGTTGGGATGGGCGAACAGCCGGTCCTGCAGGATCTTTTCGGCGCGAAGGCTGTCGCGGCGGTGGATCAGGGTCACGTCGTGGCTATGGTTGGTCAGGTAGAGCGCTTCCTCGACCGCAGTGTTGCCGCCGCCGATCACCGCCACCTTCTTCCCACGATAGAAAAAGCCGTCGCAGGTGGCGCAGGCCGACGCGCCCCTGCCCTTCATATGCTCTTCGGACGGAAGGCCGAGCCATTTGGCCTGGGCACCGGTGGCGATGACCAGTGCGTCGGCATGATATTCGCTGCCCCCGTCGCCCTTCAGCACGAACGGACGGCGCGAGAGATCCACTGCCGAAACATGGTCCCAGACGACCTTGGTGCCGACATGCTCGGCCTGGGCCTGCATTTCCTCCATCAGCCACGGGCCCTGGATGACGTTGCGGAAGCCCGGATAATTCTCGACATCGGTGGTGGTCGTCAGCTGCCCACCGGGCTGAATGCCCTGGACCACGATCGGGTTTAGGCCGGCGCGTGCGGCATAGATTGCGGCGGTGTAGCCGGCGGGACCGGACCCAAGGACGATCAGGCGGCTGGAAATGACGTTGCTCATCGCCGTCAATTAGGGGCGCATGGGCGCGGCGGCAATGGGGCGGTGAAGGCGTCTAAAGCAGGAACATCGGCGTCGGGTCGACGACCGGCGGGATGGTACGCACGACCGGACAGCTATTGCGCCTGGAACGCTGCTGCTGCTCTTTTGCCTGCTGGCGCTGCGGGGCTTGCTGGGCCTGGTCCTTGGAACAAGGCAGGCGCTTGATATTCTCTGCTGCGAGCGCTGCCGACGGGCTGAGCCCGGCGATCAGAATCGAATAGAAGACCGTACGCCCCTGCATTTCACCGAAGTAGCAACTCCGCACCTGAACGGCAAATGAATTGCAGCAAGCGGCCGATAATTGCGGCTTTTACCAGCCATCACGAGCGTGGGACCTTCCGGCAGGTCAAGACCAGACGGTCTCGCCGAATTACCCGTCACCCAACCGGTCACACGAGGCGAGACTGCTTGACCGCGGCGCCGATGAAGCCGGCGAACAGCGGGTGCGGCTCGAACGGGCGGCTCTTCAGCTCGGGGTGGAACTGGACGCCGATGAACCAGGGATGGTCGGGCCGTTCGACGATCTCGGGCAGCTCGCCGTCCGGCGACATGCCCGAGAAGACCAGCCCGCCCTTCTCCAGGGCATCGCGGTAATGCACATTGACCTCGTAGCGGTGGCGGTGCCGCTCGCTGATCTCGGTCATGCCATAGATGGAAGCGGCGTGGCTGTTGCCGCGGAGCAAGGCCTTGTAGGCGCCGAGCCGCATGGTGCCGCCGAGGTCGGTCTCGGCCGACCGTTTCTGCAGCCCCTCTTCGCTCATCCATTCGGTGATCAGGCCGACCACCGGCTCGCTGGTTTCGCCGAACTCGGTGGTCGAGGCCGCTTCGATCCCAGCCGTGTTTCGCGCGCCTTCGATGCAGGCCATCTGCATGCCGAGGCAAATGCCCAGGAAAGGCACTTCGCGTTCGCGGGCGAAGCGGACGCTGGCAATCTTTCCCTCGCTGCCGCGCTCGCCGAATCCGCCGGGGACGAGGATGCCGTGCAGCGGCTCCAGCTCGCCCGCCAGATCGGTGTCCTCATGCTCGAAAATCTCGGCATCGAGCCAGCGGATATTGACCTTGACTCGGTTGGCGAGACCGCCGTGGACCAGCGCCTCGCGCAGCGACTTGTAGGCGTCCTGCAAACCGACATATTTGCCGACCACGCCGATCGTCACCTCTCCTTCGGGATGATCGACGCGGTCCATGATGTCCGACCAGCGCACCAGATCGGGGTCGGGCGCATCGGTGATGCCGAACACTTTCAGGACTTCTTCATCGAGTCCCTCCGAGTGATATTGCAGCGGGACATCGTAGATTGACCGCGCGTCCAGGGCCTGGATCACGGCTTCCTTGGGAACGTTGCAGAAGAGTGCGATCTTGGCGCGCTCACCCTCCGGGATCGGCCGCTCGGCCCGGCACAGCAGGACGTCGGGCTGAATTCCATAGCTGGTCATCTCGCGGACCGAATGCTGGGTCGGCTTGGTCTTCAGTTCTCCCGCCGCGGCGAGATAGGGCACCAGGGTGGTGTGCACGAAGCAGCTTTGGCCGCGGCCGAGGTCGTTCTTCAGCTGGCGGATCGCCTCGACAAACGGCAGGCTCTCGATATCGCCGACCGTCCCGCCGATCTCGCAGATGACGAAGTCGAGCCCTTCGGTGTCGGCTTGGGCAAATTCCTTGATGGCGTTGGTGACGTGCGGAATGACCTGCACGGTCGCGCCCAGATAATCGCCGCGCCGTTCGCGGGCGATGATGTCGCGGTAGATCCGGCCGGAGGTGATATTGTCCGACTGCCGGGAGGCGACGCCGGTGAACCGCTCATAATGGCCGAGATCGAGGTCGGTCTCGGCCCCGTCGTCGGTCACATAGACTTCGCCATGCTGATAGGGCGACATCGTGCCCGGATCGATGTTGAGATAGGGATCGAACTTCCGGATTCGGGCCGAATAGCCGCGCGCCTGGAGAAGCGCTCCCAAGGAAGCCGCAAGAAGACCTTTGCCGAGCGATGAGACCACGCCGCCGGTGATGAAAATATACCGCGCCATGGGAGTCGGGCCTTACGGGCGAGCGGGCGCCTAAGGCAAGCGCCCGAATCAAATAAAGCGGAAAAAGGCTATTGAGCCAATGGAACGGCCGGCGCGGTCTCGTTGCCGGCTGGTGCGGCCGGAGCCTGCTGCGCCGGCGCGACCGGCGCCTGCTGTTCCGGCGGCCGGGCGAGCGAGGTGTCGACCGTCTGGGCGTCGCCGGTCACCCCGGCGATGGCGGCAAGCACGATCGACAGGAAAATGAAGATGGCTCCCGAGAATCGCGGTCGCTCGAGTCAGGAAGTCCGCCGCGCCGCGAGCGGTCATCAAGCCCGCCGACGACCCGCCGACGCCAAGCCCGCCTCCCTCGGAGCGCTGCATCAGGATCACCGCGACGAGCGCCGTGGCAACCAGTGTCTGAACAATCAGCAGGAAGGTGAACATCGAGGTGGGGCCTTGTCGAAATGAATGTCTGGCCGGCCCTTAGCCAGCGCGCGCCGAAAACTCAACGCGCGCCGGCGTTCGATATGTGGCTTATTGGGCCGAGGCTTCGAGTTCCGCCAATGTGGTGCCGATCACGGCGCCGTTGGCGCTACCGGCGATGCCGGTGCGCGGCAGGCGCACCGACTTGCCGGATGCCAGCTTGAGCGTGACGAACTCGGCGTCGATCGCCTCGATCGTGCCGACGGATGCACCCGCGCTGTCCTTGACCGGGGCGCCGACGGCCAGCGCGGCATCCGCGGCGGCCTTTTCCTTTTCGACGAGCGCATTGAGCTCTGCCTGGGTGTTTCCGATCAGCAGCTTGCCCTCGTTCGGAGCGAAGCTCGCCTTGGGCAGATTGGCGTCAAGCTTGTCGGTCTTTACCGTGACCACATCGCCATTGACCGCGGTCACGGTGCCAACCGCGCCTCCATTGGCATCGACAACCTGGGTGCCGACAGCGAAGGGATCCGCCTGGGCAATGGCCGGATTGGCCAGCGCCAGTGAAATGGAAGCGAAAGCAGCGAGAAGTCGCATGGTGACCCTTTCCCTTTGAAAATGAAGCGATATTGCTTAGCGAGCTTTGCCTGATCGGCAAGTGAACAATTGCTATTTCGAGCAGTTGGCCGCCGCTTCGACGATCGGCAGGAAGTCGGCCGACTTGAGGCTGGCGCCTCCGACCAACGCGCCGTCGACGTCGGAAACCGCGAAAATCTCGGCGGCGTTCGATGGCTTGACCGATCCGCCGTACAGGATCCGCACCCCCTCGCCGGCTTCGCCATAGGCAGCTTTCAGCCGCGCCCGAAGTGCTGCATGCATTTCGCCGATGTCGGCCATCGACGGAACCTTTCCGGTGCCGATCGCCCAAATCGGCTCGTAGGCGACCGAGAATCGGCCGGCGGCCGGGATCGAGCCAGGCAAAGATGAGTCGAGCTGCGCCGAAACGGTTTCGACCGCACCCCCGCCTTCGCGGATCGAATCGCTTTCGCCAACGCACAGGATGACGTCCAATCCCGCCGCCAGCGCAGCTTCCGCCTTGGCTTTCACGTCCGAATCGGTTTCGCCCTGCGCTTCGCGCCGCTCGCTGTGCCCGGCGATGGTCAGCTGTCCGCCGGCATCGAGCAGCATCGCCGCCGATATGCAGCCGGTGTGCGCGCCTTTGTCGGCCTGGTGGACGTCCTGCCCGCCGATAGCGAAGCCCGGCGCGGCACGCACTGCGCGCTCGATCAAAGTTGCCGGAAGGCAGAGCGCGACGTCCGCCTCGGCGGTCTCGGCGGCGATCGAGATGGCAACAACCTCGGCAAGGTCGGCCGCAGTCCCGTGCATTTTCCAGTTGCCCGCCACCAGCTTGCGCCCCGCCATAAATCTCCCCTTCAGCTTGCTTGCCGTCCTTGGAGGTCGCCCCTAAAGCGGCCATCGGAATTTTTCAAAGCACGGAATTCAAATGTTCGCTGCCTTTCGCCGCCTGTCCAAGTCCGCAGTCGGGACCATCATCATGGTCCTGTTCCTGCTTGCCATCCTGGCGTCGTTCGCGCTGGCCGACATGTCCAGTGTCGGATCCGGCACGATCGGGTCGCGCAGCGGGGCTCTGGCGGAGGTCGGTGACGAGGAGGTCACCGATCGCGATCTCGATCGCGCGATGCAGCGTTTGCTGCAGCAGGCCCAGCAGCAAAATCCCGGTGCGACCTACGCGACGCTTGCGGGACAGATCGAGCCGCTGCTCGAGCAGTTGATCAACCAGGCGACCCTGCTGGCCTTTGCCGACGACCATGGCTTCGTGCTGTCCAAACGGCTGGTGGACGCGGAAATCGCCGCCCTGCCGCAGACCCGCGGACTCGACGGCAAGTTCAACGAGCAGGCCTACGCCGCCTTCCTCCAGCAAGAGCGGTTATCGGATGGCGAGCTGCGTCGACTGATCGCCGGCGCGCTGACCGAGCGGCTGGTGATCGCCCCCGCGGCATCCGATGCCCGGGTGCCGTTGGGCATGGCCCGCACCTACGCCTCGATGCTGCTCGAACAGCGCGAGGGGCAGATGGCGTCTGGTTCCGGTCGACGCCTTCCGCGCCGGTCTTGACCCCACGCCGGGCGATCTCCAGTCCTTCTACGCCCAGAACCGCCAGCGCTATATGGTGCCTGAGCAGCGGGTGCTGAAAATCGCCAAGATCGGGCCCGACGCCGTGGCCAGCGTGGTTCCGACCGAAGCCGAGATCTCCGCCCATTATAATGCCAATCGGGCGAATTATGCTGGGGCCGAGACGCGGGTGCTCAGCCAGGCGGTGGCGGCCGACAAGCGGCAGGCCGACGGCATTGCCGCCCGCGCCCGGTCGGGGGCAGCCTTTGCCGCAGCCGCGGCGCCTGCCGGATTTGGCGCCGAGGATGTCAACCTCGGGGCCCAGTCCCGCGCCCAGTTCGCGGGCGTCGCCAACGAAGCCGTCGCCAATGCCGCCTTCTCGGCCGCAAAGGGTGCGATCGTCGGCCCCATCCGTTCCGACCTCGGCTGGCACGTGATCAAGGTCGAAGATGTTCGCGGCGCCGCGGGCCGAACGCTTGCCCAGGCACGCGGCGAGATCGCCGCGCTGCTGACCGCCAACAAGCGCAAGGAGGCGCTGGCCGACCTGCGTGACCCGCGTCGAAGACCAGATTCTGGACGGCGCGAGCTTCGCCGAGAGCGTGGCCGCCGCAAAATTGCCGGTCATGACCACCCCGCCGATCAACAGCGCCGGTGCGTCGGCGACCGATGCCGAATACCGTTTCCCGGCAGAACTGCAGCCGGCGCTCCAGGCGGCCTTCGCGATGGAAGCCGACGCGGATGCCGAAGTCGTCACCCTGCCCAACGAAGCCGGGTACGCGCTCGTTGCCGTCGACCAGGTAATCGAAACGTCCCCCGCACCACTGGCCCAGATCAGCGAACGGGTTCGTGCCGACTGGATCCAGCGCAAGGCCAACGACCGGGCGCGCGCGGTCGCGACCGAAATCGCCAACAAGGTTGCGCGCGGCACGGCCATGGAACGGGCGCTGTCCGAAGCGGGCGTGAGCCTTCCGCCGGTCCAGCCGATCAACGCGCGGCGAATACAGATCAGCCAGGCCAACGCCGATGCCGCCGCGCCGCTGCGCATGCTGTTCTCGCTGGCCCAGGGCCGCAGCCGGATGGTCGCCGACCCGCGGGGCCGCGGTTTCTTTATCGTCAAGACCAACAAGATCACGCCGGGCAATGCGCTGAGCAATCCGATGCTGATCGCCCAGACCCAGATCGGAGTTCCAGCGGGCGGTCGGCAGCGAGCTGGCGGAGCAGATGGCGGCGGCGATGAAGATCGACCAGGGCGTGGATCGTAACGACAAGGCGATCGCCGCGACCAAGCAGCGGATCAGCGGCTCGGGGCAATGACGGCCGCGGCCGATGACCGGGCCGCGCATCCTGGTGATCGACAATGTCGACAGCTTCACCTTCATGCTGGTCGACTATCTGGTCGCGCTGGGCGCCGAAGTGGCGTCAAGCGCAACGACGCGTTGACCGCAGACGAGGCGTTCGGCTCGGGAAGCGACGGAATTCTGATTTCGCCCGGACCGGGCAAGCCGGAGCAGGCCGGCATATCGGTCGAACTGGCCAAGACCTGCATCGAACAAAGCCACCCGCTGCTCGGCGTGTGCCTGGGTCACCAGGCGATTGCCCTGGCCTGCGGCTCGGTGGTCGAGCGGACTTACCCGGTGCATGGCAAGGTCGCCAGCATCCGCCATGACGGCAGCGGCCTGTTCGACGGCCTCCCCTCGCCATTTGCCGCAACGCGATACCATTCGCTGGCGGTACCCGACCCTCGCCCGCCGCTGGTCGCCAACGCGTGGAGCGACGACGGGACGGTAATGGCGATGCGGCACAGCCAGGCCCCGGTCCACGGAATCCAGTTCCACCCGGAAAGCGTCGCTTCCGAGCAGGGCAAGGCGATCCTGTCCAGGTTCCTCGCGATCTGTCACGCGCCCGCTTGACGAAATCCTTTTCGTTTCATACACGTTCTCTATTCGTTCCCACTGTTGGGAACAATGGAGGCGCCGATGCTGACCGCGAAACAGCATGAGCTGTTGAATTTCATCCACGAGCGGCTGTCCGCAACCGGCGTGTCGCCGAGCTTCGACGAAATGCGCGAGGCCCTGGACCTCAAGTCGAAGTCCGGCGTCCACCGACTGATCTCGGCGCTCGAGGAGCGGCAGTTCATCCGCCGCCTGCCCAACCGGGCGCGCGCGCTCGAAGTTCTGAAAGTGCCGGAAATCGCGACGCCGGCCATTGCCGCCGCGCCGGTGGCTTTGAAGCCCGCCGGGCCTGCCCCAGCCAACGACACGGTCGAAATTCCGCTGCACGGCCGATCGCCGCCGGCACGCCGATCGAGGCGCTGCAGGGGACGGAAGGATTTGCGGTTCCGGCGGCATTGCTCGGCCCGGGCGAACATTATGCGCTGGAGGTTTCGGGCGATTCGATGGTCGAGGAAGGTATCCTCGACGGCGATTATGCGCTCATCCGCAAGGTCGAATTCGGCCCGCGACGGCGAGATCGTGGTGGCGCTGATCGACAATGAAGAAGCGACTCTGAAAACTTATCGGCGCGAGGGCCAGATGATCCGCCTCGATCCGGCCAACCGATCCTATGAACCGCAGCGCTACGACGAAGGCCGGGTGACCATCCAGGGACGGCTGGCCGGCCTGATCCGGCGTTATTGAGACGCACGCCATGGCCCGGATAGATTATGTCGAGCTGCCGAGCGCGACCGCGCATGAGCTGACCCGCGCCTTCTATGCCAAGGCGTTTGGATGGACGTTCACCGATTACGGCCCGGATTATGCGGCGACCACCAGCGGCGATGTCGACCTGGGCCTCAACGGCCAACCGAGCGAGGCGCTGGCGGCACCGCTGCCGGTCATCCGGGTCCCCGACCTGGAAGCCGCGTTCGAGGCGGTGATGAAGGCCGGCGGCATGATCGCCAAGCCGATCTTCTCTTTCCCCGGCGGCCGCCGCTTTCACTTCATCGACCCGTCGGGCAGCGAATTGGCGGTCTGGCAGACAGCCTAACGGATTGATGGCGCCTGGCCTACGCCCCCAGGGATGCTGCGCGACACGTGCCGCACCGTTTCGACCCGGGGCTGACCGGTCAGATAGATTGCCACGCCGCCGGTCTGCTCCAGCGCCTGGCGGTCGAGCTTGAGCCAGCGTGGCGTGCAGCCGCGCGGCAACCAGCGCTCGGCGACGACGATATCGGCGTCCGCGCAGGCCTTCGTCAGCTTGGACCATTCGATCCGGTTGCGGCTGCGGATCGCCAGCAGGCGCCAGGCGCGGTCGTCCCGCGACGATATCGGCAATGCAGGCATCCCGGCTGCAGCGCGCGAAACGCTGTTCGTCGAGGTTGGCCGGATCGCCGTCATAGGCCGACGCCTCGCTCATCAGGTCGCGCACGAAGTCGCCGCTCCGGCTCTCTCAGCAACACCGGCACCCCGTCGTCGCGGACCAGCGCCAGGTGCTGGCCGTCTCCCGTGACCAGCAGGTCGGGCACCGGCGACAGGGCTGCGCCCGTCGCGCCGATCGCGAAGGGAATCAAGCCCCAGGCGCCTGTCCTGCCGTGCCACAGGCACAGCCACAGTCCGCCGATGACCATCAGTGCAAACGCCCAGCGCGGCATGGTCGGCAGCATGGCGACCGCGCCTTCCGCCGAGGCGACGCGATGCGCCAGGGCGAGGATCAGCTCGATCGCCCAGCCGGTCGCGACCCATAGCGGCGCGCCCAGGCCGACGGCATCGAGCATCAGCGCCAGCGCCTCCAGCGGCATGATGACGAAGGTCGTCAGCGGAATGGCGACCAGGTTGGCGAGCGACCCCGTAAAGCCCGGCCTTGTGGAAATGGTAAAGCGCGAAGGGGATCAGCGCGATCTCGACGACCAGTCCGGTCAGCAACAGGCCCGAGAGCCCGCGCAGCGAACGCAACGGCCAAACTTCCTCGCGCGGCGCGAGCCAGTGCCGCACCGGCTGCCAGTGATGCAGCGCGATGATCGACGGTCACCGCCGCGAAGCTCATCTGGAAGCTGGCGCCGGCCAGCGCCTCCGGCCGATCAGCAGGACGACCAGCGCGCCGACCGCAACGAGCCTCAGGCTGATCGCGTCGCGGCCAAGCGCAATTCCGCCGAGCACCAGCAGCGCGGCGATGCAGGCCCGGACCGTCGGCACCTGCATCCCGGTGAGCAGTGTGTAGGCAACGCCGGCCAGCGCCCCGAAACCTGCCGCGACCAGCACCAGGTTGAACCGCAGCGCCAGCCGTTCGGACAGCGCCAGCAACTTCAACGCCAGCAGCATCGCCGCGCCGACCGCGGCGGCGATGTGCAGCCCGCTGACCGAAAGCAGATGGGCGAGCCCGGAGCGACGCATCGCCTCGGCATCCTCCTCGCCGACGGCTGCCTGGTCGCCGGTCGCGAGCGCGGTTGCGATCCCGCCGCTCGCTGCCCGGCAACTGGCTGCGAATGTGGCGTCCCAGCCGGTCGCGCATCACGTCCAGTCCGCCGCGCAGTCGACGGCTCGAACCACCTCGACCGGCCCGATCGCACGGCCGACGCCGCCGATCCCGGCGAACCAGGCGTCGCGCGCGAAATCGTGGCTGCCGGGCAGCGCCATCGGCGGCGGGGGTTGCAAGCCGCGCCTTGAGTCGGACGATGGCGCCATTCCCATGCCCTTCGGTGCATCCGCTTCGGGCAGGGATACCCTGACCCTCGGCGGCAATCCCGGGGTCGGACGGCGCCAAGGTCAGCCGCAGGTCGCCCTTGGCCGCGCGCGTTTCGAGCTTTTCGACTTCTGCCTCGAAGCTGACGACCAGCGGCCGATCAAGTCTTGGCGCGGCAACGCGCTCGCTGCGCCACCAGATCAGCGCGCAGCCCGCCGCCATGCGCCAGCCCGCCGAGCAACAGCGCTCGACCGGTCCGACTTCGGCCGACGGAAATACCCGTCAGCGCCAATGCCCAGCCAGAGGACGATGAAGGCGGCCCATTGCGCCGTCCCTGCCAGCCACAGCCATGCCGCGATCCCCGCGCCGAAGGCGACCGCCAACCACAGGGGCAGCTGCGCCCGCTCGCCTTCGAGAAACTCCTCGATTCGGCCGGAAACGGCAGAAATCCACGCAGGCAAAAAGCGTCGATGCGCCGGTTCCAGCGGCGCGTCCTCTATGATAGGGGCGCTCGTCCAGTCCATCGGCCCCACCAGACAAAAGGAAAGCGTGCTTGAGCGCAAGCGGCAAAATCGACGGGCGTCGGTGACGCGGTTCGCGCCTTCACCGACCGGCTATCTCCATATCGGCGGCGCCCGCACAGCGTTGTTCAACTGGCTGTTCGCCCGGCATCACGGCGGCAAATATCTGCTTGAGGATCGAGGATACGGACAAGGTTCGCTCGACCAAGGAAGCGATCGACGCAATCCTCGATGGGCTGGAGTGGCTCGGCATCAGCGGCGACGGCGAACCCTATTTCCAGTCGCAGTTCGAGCAGCGCCATGCCGAGGTCGCCCATCAATTGCTGGACATGGGCGCCGCCTATCGCTGCTACATGACCCAGGAGGAGCTGGCGGCGGCGCGCGAGACGGCCCAGGCGGAGCGCAAGCCGTTCCGCATCAATAGTTACTGGCGCGACCGCACGGACTGGCCGGAAGACCAGCCCTATGTGATCCGCATCAAGGCTTCGCAGCAAGGCGACACGGTGATCGACGACCTGGTCCAGGGGCGGGTCACGGTCGCCAACCAGGAGATCGACGACTTCATCCTGCTCCGCTCCGACGGAACGCCGACGTACATGCTGGCGGTCGTGGTCGACGATTTCGACATGGGCGTCACCCACGTCATCCGCGGCGACGATCATCTCAACAACGCCTTCCGCCAGCTGGCGATCATCCGGGCCATGGGCTGGCCCGAGCCCAAACTACGCCCATGTGCCGCTGATCCACGGGTTCGACGGCGCCAAGCTCAGCAAGCGGCACGGAGCGCTGGGCGTCGATGCCTATCGCGACGAGCTCGGCATCCTGCCCGAGGCGCTGTTCAACTATCTCCTCCGCCTGGGCTGGGGCCATGGCGACGACGAGATCATCAGTCGGGACCAGGCCGATCGAATGGTTCGACATCGACCATGTCGGCAAAAGCCCATCGCGCTTCGACCTCAAGAAGCTGGAAAACCTCAACGGCCATTACATGCGCGAGGCCGAGGACCCCCGGCTGGCGACGCTGGTCTCGCCGAAGTTCGGGCTCAGCTATGAGGAACTTCCGCTGCTGATCCGCGCTATGCCGGAATTGAAGGCCCGGGCGCACAATCTCAACGAACTAGCCGAAGGCGCGGAATTCCTGTTTGCGCAGCGGCCGCTCGCGATGGACGAGAAGGCGGCGGCTCTGATGACCGAGGACGCGCGATCCCATCTCGCACTTGCACATGCCGCACTCGCTGCAGCGCCGAAATGGGAGCATGATACGCTCGATGCTGCGGTGCGGGATGTTGCGGAACGGAACGCACTTAAGCTAGGCAAGCTCGCCCAGCCGCTGCGCGCGGCGCTGACGGGCAAGACGACCTCGCCGGGCATCTTCGACGTGCTGGTTCTACTAGGCAAAGAAGAGAGCCTCGCTCGGATCGCCGACCAAATGCCAAGTGCCGAATAATGCTGGAGCCGAACGCATGACCAAGAACGTGACCCTCGCCACCGACGGCGGCGAACTCTCGTTGCCTCTGCTGGAGGGATCGGTCGGCCCGGACGTCGTCGATATCCGCAAATTCTATGCCGAAACCGGCAAGTTCACCTACGACCCGGGCTTCACGTCGACCGCCAGCTGCCAGAGCGCGATCACCTATATCGACGGCGACAAGGGCATCCTGCTCCACCGCGGCTACCCGATCGACCAGCTGGCCGAGCAGTCGAGCTTCATGGAAGTGGCGTATCTGCTGCTGCACGGCGATCTGCCCAAGCAGAAGGAGCTGGACGAGTTTGCCTACACCATCACCCGCCACACCATGGTGCACGAGCAACTCGCGACCTTTTATCGCGGATTCCGCCGGGACGCGCATCCGATGGCGATCATGTGCGGCGTGGTCGGCGCCCTCTCCGCCTTCTACCACGACAGCACCGACATCACCGATCCGCAGCAGCGGCTGATCGCCTCGCACCGGCTGATCGCCAAGATGCCGACGATCGCCGCGATGGCCTTCAAATATTCGATCGGCCAGCCGTTCCTCTACCCGCAGAACGACCTCAGCTACACCGGCAACTTCCTCAAGATGACCTTCGGCGTCCCCGCCGAACCCTATGAGGTAAACCCGATCGTCGAGAAGGCGATGGACCGGATCTTCATCCTCCACGCCGACCATGAGCAGAACGCCTCGACCTCGACCGTGCGCCTGGCCGGCTCGTCGGGCGCCAACCCTTTCGCCTGTATTGCCGCCGGCATCGCCTGCCTGTGGGGACCGGCACACGGCGGCGCCAACGAGGCGGCCTTGAACATGTTGCGCGAGATCGGCGACGTGAAGCGGATCAAGGAATATGTCGCGCGCGCCAAGGACAAGAACGATCCGTTCCGGCTGATGGGCTTCGGCCACCGCGTCTACAAGAATTACGACCCGCGGGCGAAGGTCATGCAGCAAACCGCGGAAGCGGTGCTGAAGGAACTCAACCTCTCGGATCCGGTGCTCGACGTTGCCAAGGAGCTTGAGCATATCGCGCTCCACGACGATTATTTCATTGAGAAGAAGCTGTATCCGAATGTCGATTTCTATTCGGGCATCATCCTCAATGCGATCGGCTTTCCGACCGAGATGTTCACCGCCCTGTTCGCGCTGGCACGCACCGTCGGTTGGGTCGCGCAATGGAACGAAATGATCTCCGACCCCGAACAGAAAATCGGGCGTCCGCGCCAGCTTTACGTCGGTGCAACGCAACGAGATTATGTGCCCTGCGCGAAGCGCTGAGCAGCTCCAAAACCACTACCAGTTCGGGAACCTCGCCCTCTGCTAAGGGGTTGATTTAGCGTCAATTCCATTAACGAAGGAGGAGGATATGGCATCGCGCTTTCTAACGCCCTTTGGCGGTCGCGGGCTGCTTGGCCGCGACCCCTTCCTGGACCTCCACCGCGAGGTCAACCGGCTGTTCGACGACCGTTTGCGCACCATGCGGGAGGATAGCGGCAGTAGCGGAACCGGCTTCATGCTGAGCCCCAAGGTGGACATTTGCCAAACCGACGAAGGATGGGAAATAACCGCCGAGCTGCCCGGCGTTGATCAGGAGGACATCGATCTGCGCCTGGAAGGCGACACGCTGACCATCACCGGCGAGAAGCGTGACGAGCGCAAGGATGACAAGAACCGCTTCGTCGAGCGCAGCTATGGAAGCTTCACGCGCTCTTTCCAACTGCCGTTCGCTCCTGATCCGGACAAGATCACAGCCGATTGCGACCGCGGCGTGCTGACCATCAAGCTCCCCAAGAGCGCGATTCAGGACAAGAGCAAGCGCATCTCGATCGGCGGCAGCGGCAGGACGATCGAGGCGCAGGGGACCAATGAGCAGGCGATCGGCAAGGAGTGGATGGATCAATCCGGCACCCGGTCCAGCCAGGAGAAGCGGTCAAAGGAGCAGACTGGGAAAGACCAGGACGCTTCGGCCTGATCAGACCGCGGGCAGGATCAAGGTGAAGCGCGCCCCCTCGCCGGGCGCGCTTTGCAATTCAATATCGCCGCCCATCGAGCGGGCCAGGCGCCGGGAAATGGCGAGGCCGAGGCCGATGCCGTCCGGCGCATCGCCGACCCGCTCATAGCGTTCGAAGATCCGTTCGTGATCGGCCGGGGCAATTCCAGGGCCTTCGTCGGCAATGCTCACGGCGACCTGGCCCTCGCGTCGCTCGCCGATGACCGCGATCGTTCCATGTTCCGGCGAATGGCGCACCGCATTTCCCAACAGGTTGACCAGGATCTGCACGATCCCTCGAAACTCGCCCTTCGCCGGCAGCGGCTCGGTGGTTCCAACCGCCTCAAATCGAAGAGAGCGTTGTTCGGCTGGAGTCTCGACCAGCTGGATTGCCTCGCGCGCCGCCTCGGCCAGGTCGACCTGGTCTTCTGCCTTGGCCGCCTCCTGCTCGGTCATCGACTTGATGACCGACAGGAGATGCCGGCCGGCTGCAGCAATATCGCCGGCATAAGCGGCGTAGTCGCTCCGCAGCGGCCCTTCGCTGCGATCCACGATCCGCTCCGCCGCCGAAATGATCCGATCCAGCGGGGATCGAAGCGCTTCGTCGAGCGCCGGGTCGAATATTGCCCCGCTCTGGTTTGCCGGCTCGCCTTCAAGTTCGACTTCGACCTCATAGCCCGCGAAAACCCCATGAGGTGAATTGAGCGCGACGCCATTGAGAATGAGTTCGGTGTCGCCGTTGCCGCGAATCCGCGCACGCTGGCCACTAAAGTCCTGCCGACTGACCAGTGCGGTCAGCAGCGGCATGATGCCGTCCCCATTGTCCGTCAGCAGTAAGTGACGCGTCAGCGGCTGGCCGATGATTTCCGCACCTTCCAGCCCCAGGCGCGATGCCATGCGCTCGTCCATTCGAGTTAATTTGAGCTCGGCATCGGTCGTGAAGCCAACGGCGGCGGCGAGCTCGTCCTCGCCCGGTTTGGGTTCGCTGCCGACCAACGTCAGCCGCGGTGGCGACGGAGGCCGGGCCTTCCAACCTTCGATGGTCAGGGACACGCCGTCCGTATCCGGCTCCGCCCGAACCCACAGATCCAGGTCCTGATCGGCGGAAGCAGCGATCACGGCCCGCGACAGTGGCACACCCAGCTTCATCGCCGAGCGCGCAACCGCGGCCAATTGCGGCAGGGCCAGCGGAGCGCCCAGCTTGGACCCCGCCTCCTGCTGCAGCCGCAGCAACGGGGGATCAGCAACCGTCAAGCGCCCTTCCCGATCGACCCTGCCGGTGATCGGCCCCATATCCGAGGGTGCGCTAGCCACCGGCGCGCTCCAGGGCCTGGCGGGCCGTCCGATAATGGATGTCGAGCCGCAGCCATTGACGCTGACGTTCGACCGCCGCGTCGTCCATCCCGTCGAAGCGATCGATAAATCGATCGACCGCACCGGACATGGGCTCAAAGGCGGCGAGAACTTGAGCGGCTGTTGCACGCTCGCAGCCGGCCAGCCGGGCCAGGAGCATGGCCTCGCCGCTGCTGAACAACCGCCAGGCATCATCCTGGTCGATCCCGGCCCGCCGGGCCAGCAACCCGACAAGCAGTGCGGCATCGCCGTCCTGTGCCAATTGGCGGAGCATCTCATCCTCAGCGCGGCCCGAGGCCTCCAGGGCGCGCGCCAATGCCGCAACATGTGACTCCAGCCGCCGTCCCTCGTCGTGGCGTGCCACCAGCAACTGCGCGGCGACGATGATCGGCTGGTCGACATTCTCGCCGACCTGGCTGAGCGCCGCGGCGACTGCGTGGACCAAAGCGACCGCGTCTTCCGCCGCCAGATCGTTAAACTCGGCCCCAAGCCGGCCGAATCGATCCCGCCGGCGTCCCCGGGCGAGGGTCAGCGCCATCGCCGCTTCAGCCACCGCCGCATCCTGATCGGCGACGAGGGCTGCAAGCGTGTCGTCGCTGCGGTTGGCATGGCCCGACAATTGTTGCTCGTCGGCTCGACGCAACAGCAGGGCCACCACGCCTTCTCTGGTCAGAAGCGCCGCGTCCCGCAGGCGCCGGTAGACGCTATCGCGCAGATGTTCTGCCTTGGCGCTGAGGATCGGCGGCAAGGCTCCGATCAATTCGTCGGCGATGTCGGCTACCAGGCCGCGGAGCATCGCCGCCATCAGCGCGCGCTCTTCATCGGTCAGACGGCTGCCCTCGTTAAGAAAGAAATCGGCCATGGCCACGGGCAGCCGGTCGAGACCCGAGCGGGGGCGCGCGGGATCGACCGGGCGGTCGGCTGCCGATGCAGCAAGCGGCCATTCCACGGGCATCATCCGGCCGTCATAGAACAGATGGGGTTAACGCGCAGTCAATCGCGTTCGACGCCGTGCCGAAAGTGCTGGGCGATGAAGAAGCTGGTTGCCGCGTAAAAGGCGAGCAGACCAAGGTAGAGGCTCCACCAGCCGCCGATCGCGAACGGAATCGCCAGCCAAATCGCGGTTCGCCGAGAAAAATGCCATTCGCCACCGGGCAACATCCTGCCCTGCCGCTCGACCCTGCCGGCTTCCGCGAAGGCAGCGCCCGCCAGCGCCGCCATGATCGCGCCCCAACCCGAACCGTGCCGCGCCTCGAACCAGCCAAGCGCCAGCAGGGCGAGGCCCGCGGCAGGCCACAACAGGCGCCGCGAAAGCATCGATGAACTCAGGGGCTGGAGGCGCAGCATCGCCAGGCGCTGTGCGACCAGGTCGAGCGGGGTGGACAGCAACAGCAGCGCCAGTGCTCCCCAGTGCCAGCCGCGGGTAAAGCAGAAAGCGGCCGCGACCATCATGACGAGGGCCAACTGGACGAGCCAGGCCGGGCCGGACGCTCGTTTCCATGAGCTTTTCGGTTGCCACTTCCTCCACCACCGGCAGGAGGTAACGGCTGACCGCATCCTCACGCGTTGTGCGGGAGGCGACCAACAGCCGGCGCTCATAGCCGGAAGCGGCCTCCTCGCTGGTAGCCAGGAACGGCCCAAGAGTGTCGCCCGCCGCCGACGGAACGAACCGCGCACCGGACTGAATGACGCGCCTGAGCAAAGTCGACTGCAGGTCCCAGTCCCCGACCATCGCGGCAGTGGCGCCGAGCATGCCGGAATCGACCCGCGCCAGCCCCGCCCAGCGCTGCAGCCCGTCGATCCGCTCGAATTCGGCGTGCGCCTCGTCGTCGGGCACCGTCAGGATGCGCACCGTCGCTCTCGCCGATCAGCCGCTCCAGATCCCCCATGTCGGGTGCAACGCCGTCGCCGAGGAGAATCAGTTGACTTCCAGCCTCGAACCGACTGGCCGCCTCATCGCCGCCACTGACCGCCACGACTGCAATTCCTTCGGCTCGTAGCCGCTCGAACGCGTCGTTGAGGGCAACCGGCACCCGTTCGACGAGCACGACCAGCGGCGCAGCGCCGGAAGCGGCAAGGCAGCGCGCCTGATATTCGATCAGCGTACGGCCGGCGAGCGGCAGCAGCGCACGGAGGCCGCCCGCGTCATCCTCCTGATAGGCACCGATCAAGGCGCCGAGCGCCATGGCATGCTCCGAGTAGCTGGAATTCCCCCTGAGCGGCAATCATAAGACAGTCCCGCAAGGCATTTCTACCCTGGACTGTGCCCATTTGTCGCTTTCGCCCACCAACAAAGGTGGTAAACTGTCCGTTATGAGCACCAGCCCGCATCGCGCCCAATATGATCCCAACCGCGGATATGAGGAGGAAGTCCCCACATTCGAAGGCCAGGAGGTGCATTCCGAGCCGAACTTCGACCGGATGAGCTGGGCCGAAGTTCGCGACGTCCACGGCGTTGCAACGGAGGGCGGCAGGCAGGTCCTTGGTTGGGGTTTGTCGATACTGGCACTGTTCTGGACCGCCTACGCGGCCTGGTCCGCTGGACGGTCGCTGGCGACGGAGCCACTGACCAGCCCGCAAGTTGCGCAATGGATCGCGATTATGGCCGGCCCGCTTGGCGCTGGTCGGCTTGCTATGGCTCATGTTCGGCCGAACCCGGCGCAAGGAAGCGGAAAAATTCACCCGGTCGGTGATCGCCATGCGCACCGAGGCGCGCGCGCTGCAGGACGTGCTGGCGGCACTCCAGACCGCAGATTGCCGAAAATCACCGCTCGCTCGGCGTAATGGCCGGCGACCTGATGGGCCTCGGCGACCAGGCGGCGAGCCGACTGGGCATATCACCGCGCAGCTCAACGAGGGATCGCGCACGCTGGCCGAGCACGGCGCGGCGCTGGATCGTGCTGCGGAGTCGGCTCGAACCGACATTGGCATCCTGCTGTCGGACCTGCCCCAGGCGGAGGATAGCGCCCGACGGATGGCCGAGACGTTGCGCGAAGCCGGCCGCACCGCGATCGAGCACGCCGGACAATTCGAATCCCAGGTCGGTCAGCTCTCGGCCCGGACCGAACAAGCGGATTCCATCGTGCATGAGGCATCGCAGCGACTGCTCGCCAACCTTACGCAAATCGAATGCGCCGGGGATCGCGGCAGCCGCAAGCGTGTCCGAAGCCGGCGGAGCAACCCGCTCGATGGTCGACCAACTGCTTGACGCGTTCGGCCGAAGCACTGACCGAGATCCGCACGGGCATCGATGCCCAGGCGGCAGCGGTCTCCGCTTTGATCGCGCAAAGCCAGGCCGGCATCGGCCGGGCCGGGATCGACGCGTCAGAAATGCTTGGCGAACGGCTCGCCAGCGCCGGCGCAGCGCTCGACGGACTTACCGCGCGCATCGCCGAGCAGGAGCGTAGCTCGCAACGGCTGATGGCCGATCTCGACTTCGGCCTCGCCGCGCTCGACGAAAGGTTCATGGACCTTGCCCGCTCCGGCGACGAGCGAGCCGGCCATGTTCAGACGGCTCTCAACCGGCTGCGCAGCGAACTGGAGGAGTTGTCGGCCACGACTTCCGCCCAGGATTCCGGCCTTACTGGACTTGCCGATCGAACCCAGCGGCTGCGCGACGGCCTGGACGAACTCGGGATTGCCATGGCCGGCCAAATGAGCGCGAGCCTCGGCGAGGCCGAAGCCGGCGCCGCGAGGCTACTGGCCTCGGCAGAGGCCGCACGGCCGCACATCGAGCAGATGCGCGACGCGGCGATCGAAGCGGAAAACCGGATCGAATCCGGCGCGTCCAATGTCGAAACGCAGCAGGAGCGGTTGGCGGCGTTGATGACCTCGGTCGACCTCGGAGTCGGCCAGGCCGAGCAGCGCCTGACCGAACTCAGCGCCGCCATCGCCGCCGCGAGCGACGACGCCGGACGGCTGTCGAACGAAACCGGCCCGGCGCTGGTCGCGGCGCTGGTGCAGGTGCGCGAGACGGCGGCCCATGCCGCCGAACGCGCCCGAGAAGCGATCGCCAAGGTTATCCCGGAGAGCGCCAGCAACATGAGCGAGGCGACCCGCGCAGGCGCTGGAAAAGGCCGTGCGCGAAACCGTCGAGGCGAAACTTTCCGAACTGGACCGCGTCGCTACCCATGCCGTCGAGACGGCTCGCGAAGCATCGGATCGTCTCACCGCGCAAATGCTGTCGATCGGCCAGAGCGCGGTCGCGCTGGAAGTCCCATATCGAGCGCAGCCGCGAAGCACAGATAAGGACAGCGGCGAAGAATTCGCGCGCCGCGTCTCGCTGCTGATGGATGCGATGCATTCGGCGGCGATCGACGTGCAGAAGATCCTCAGCGACGAAATCGACGACAAGGCGTGGAATCATTACCTCAAGGGCAACCGCGGGGTGTTCACCCGCCGTGCGGTGCGCCTGCTGGGCGGAACCGAAAGCCGCCCCATCCTCGCGCAATATGAAAGCGACCCCGAGTTCCAGAACGCGGTCAACCATTATGTCCATGACTTTGAGGCGATGCTCCGCCGGGTGTTGGCCGAACGGGACGGCGGGATGATCGCTGTTACGCTGATGTCGAGCGACATGGGCAAGCTTTACGCAGCGCTGGCACAGGCGGTCGAGAAGCGTCGCTAGAGGGTGTTGCGATACGCCATTGCTACCGACTGAGCGGTCGACGACGAATTACGAAGAACCGGTCAGTTATAAAAATCCACGTCGTCGACGGTAATCCAGCCGAACTCGTAATTGGCGACATAGAGCGCCGTTAACAGCGCCGCGAGGACTGCTGCGCGCACCAGGTGCCGCGGCAAGTCGAACCGGTAAGGCGCGCTGTCGGCCTGCCCGGGAATCCGTTCCGCCCCAATCTCCTCATGCGTCCTCACTCCAAACGGCAGCAGGAGGAAGGCGGAGAAGCAGAAGATCAGGAAATAGATGGCGAGGACCGAGGTCCACGTCATGCGACAGCGGCCTCCACCAGCATTACCTCGACGACCGGCTTCTTGCCCGTCCAAAGCGTGGCGCAGCGGCGGACTGCAAGCCGGACCGCCTCACGCACCCGTTCAACATCGCGCGTCGGTTCATAGGCCTTTTCGGCGGCATCGGCCGCGTCGGCGAGAAAATCCTCCCGGTCTTCCTCGACCGGCACGCCAAACGGTCTGACCAGCGCCTTGCCCACCAGCCGCCCGTTACCGTCCACCGGCAGGGCCACCGCGATCAGACCATTGCTGGCTACCTTGCGACGCTCGTTGAGGGTCGCGCCGTCGGCGGGCAGGATGACGTCGCCGTCCAGGACCAGCCGCCCGACCCGCTCCTCGGCAATCTTCTCCGGGCCCGCCGGCGCCAGCCGGATAAGGTCGCCGTTGCGCTGGACGATGGCGGCTGGAACGCCTTCGGATATGGCGAAGCGCGCCTGCTCGCGCATGTGGCGCATCTCGCCATGGACCGGAACCAGGATTTGCGGCCGGATCCAGCGATACATGGCGGCAAGCTCGGGCCGCCCGGGATGGCCGGAAACATGGATGTGCGCCTGGCGCTCCGTCACCGTGAGCACGCCCAGGTCCGAAAGGGCGTTCATGATCCGGCCTATCGCCATCTCGTTGCCCGGAATCTGCTTTGACGAGAAGATCACCGTGTCGCCCTCGCCGATCTTCAGCTCGTGCTGCCCGAATGCGATGCGGGCGAGCGCTGCTCGTGGCTCGCCCTGTCCGCCGGTGGCGATAATCAGCACCTCATCCTTCGGCAGCAGCATCCCCTCGTCGAAGCGCAACGGCTCCGGGAAATCGAGCAGGTAGCCGGTGGACTTGGCGACTTTCAGGATACGGTCGAGGCTGCGCCCGGCCACTACGACACGGCGGTTGGTCTCGATGGCAACCCGGCCGATGGTTTCCAGCCGCGCAGCGTTCGAGGCGAAGGTGGTGATCAGCACCCGGCCGCGCGCCTTCAGAACCTCGTTGCGAAGAGCTTCGTGCACCGAAGACTTGCTTCCGGACGCGTCGTTCAAAAAGGCATTGGTGGAGTCGCAAACCAGGGCCAGCACGCCGCTGTCGCCGATCTCGGTCAGAGTTTCTGCCGAGCTCGGATGGCCGAGCACCGGCGTCTCGTCGATCTTCCAGTCCCCGGTGTGGAAGATCTTGCCGAATGGCGTTTCGATCAGCAGCCCATTGCCCTCCGGAATCGAGTGGGCGAGCGGCACATAGGTGACGCGGAACGGATCGAGGTCGATTGACCCGCCGCGCTCGATCACCCTCAACGAAACCTGGCCCGTCAGGCCTTCTTCTTCCAATTTGCCGGCGATCAGGCCGGCGGTGAAGGGCGTCGCGTACAGCGGTACTTTGAGGTCGGCGGCGAGATAGGGCAGCGCACCGATGTGATCCTCATGACCGTGGGTGAGGACGATCCCGACCAGATCGTCCATCCGTTTCTCGATGAACTCCAGTTCCGGAAGGATCAAATCGATCCCGGGATAATCAGGATCGGCGAAGGTCAGCCCGAGGTCGGCCATCAACCATTTACCGCGGCATCCGTAGAGATTGACGTTCATGCCAATCTCGCCCGATCCGCCAAGAGCGAGGAACAGCAGTTCTTCGCCCGGGGTCATTGAGCCGACCCGGCCGCGAGCAGCGCAAGACCCTGAATGGTAAGATCCGGCTCGATCACATCAAACGCAGCGGTATTCTTGTCGAACAAAATCGCCAGCCCGCCTGTGGCGACGACTTTCACCGGCCGTCCGATCTCCGACTTCAGCCTGGCCACCAGCCCCTCGATCATCGCCACATATCCCCAATATACGCCGATCAGCATCTGCGTTTCCGTGGTCCGGCCAACCACGCTGCTGTCCTGCGGCGCGGCAATGGCGACGCGCGGCAGCTTGGCCGCCGCCGACACCAGCGCATCGAGGCTGAGATTGATGCCCGGCGCGATGATGCCGCCCTTGTAAGCGCCCGAAAAGTCGACCACGTCGAAGGTGGTGGCCGTGCCGAAGTCGATGACGATCAGGTCACCCTGATGCTTGGCATGGGCCGCGATCGAATTGAGCGCTCGATCGGCGCCGACGCTCTGCGGTTCCTCGACGTCGAACGCGATCGGCCACGTCGCCTCGCCCTGCCCCGCGACCAGCGGCTGCACGCCGAAATATTTGCTGCTGAGCACCTCGAGATTGTGCAGCGCGCGCGGGACAACCGTGCCGATGATCACCGCGTCAACATCGTCGCGGCCATATCCCTCCAGCTCGAGCAGCTGGTGAAGCCAGACCGCATATTCGTCCGCGGTCCGGCGTGGATCGGTAGCGATCCGCCAACGCGCCTTGATTTCCTGATCGTCGACCAGGGCAAAGACGAGGTTGGTATTCCCGGCATCGATCGCGAGCAGCATGCATGCGCCCTTAGGGCATCAACGAAGGATCGAAAAGCGTCAGACTGCGGCACGCATCTGCTGCGCGGCCACGACTTGTCCCTGGTCCATCGACGCAAGGTACAAAATGGATCGAGCCCACCACCTACGCGCCGTCTCCGACCGCCGCGACGACCCGCTCGATCAGGCCAAGGCGGCGGAGGGCGAGGGCACGCATGATCCGTTCGCCCGGCTCGGCCTCGGCGGCCAGCGGAGGCCGGACTTGCGCCCGGCCTCCCTCCAGCTGTCGAGCCTGCTCATGCCGGAGTTGGCGCCTCCAGATGCAAGTCGATCTTCGCCTCCTCGGCGATTTCCTCGCCGCGGATAAAGGCCAACAGATCGGCATTGACGATCTCCGGATGGGTCTGTGCGCAACCGTGCGGCAAGTCCTTGTAAGTCTTCAGCGTGCCGTTCTTGAGCAATTTGGCCGAAAGCGGTGCCGAAATCCTCATAGGGCACGATCTGATCGTCCTCGCTGTGGATCACCAGCACCGGCACGTCGATCTTCTTGAGATCCTCGGTAAAGTCGGTCTCGGAAAAGGCCTTGATGCACTCATAGCCCGCCTTGGCGCTGCCCATCATGGCCTGGCGCCACCAATTGTCGATGAGGCCCTGGCTGACCTTCGCGCCCGGGCGGTTGAAGCCGTAGAAGGGGCCCGACGGAATATCGAGGTAGAGCTGGGCGCGATTTGCCATGAGTGCCGCACGATAGCCGTCGAATGCTTCGATCGGCGTTCCGCCCGGGTTCGACTCCTTCTTGACCATTACCGGGGGCACTGCGTCCAGCAGGACCGCCTTGGCGACCCGTCCCGGTTGCGCGCGGGCGACATAGTGGGCGACTTCACCGCCGCCGGTGGAATGGCCGACATGGATCGCATCTCGCAGGTCCAGTGCCGTAACCAGGTCCTCGACGTCTGACGCGTAGGTGTCCATCTCATTGCCGCCATCGGTCTGGTCCGACCGGCCGTGGCCACGGCGGTCATGGGCGATGACTCGATATCCTTCGTTCAGAAAGAACAGCATCTGGTTGTCCCAATCGTCCGCACTCAGTGGCCAGCCGTGGTGAAAGACGATCGCTTGCGCGTCCTTCGGGCCCCAGTCCTTGTAAAAGATCCGGGTGCCATCCTTGGTGGTGATAAAGCTCATGAGAGGTTGCTCCAGCAGGGGAGAACCGGCCGACAGGACCGGCGCCGGGTCTCGACAAGCGGGCCCGCGGTGCACAGCACGGCGGCACCGCATAGACGCTCGAACTCGTTGGCGAAACGAGGACTGGGTTAATAGCAGTCTGTGACGAGTGCGAGAATGTCGCTCGCAATGTCTAGGTCAGGTAGACGTCACCCGCCCGGACCAGATCGACAGTCCCATCGGGGTGCCGCAGGCGCATCGCTCCGTCAGGTTCGATCCCATCGAACGTTCCGCGAACCCGCTCGCCCGGCCCGCCGTGCACCTCCAGCGTGGTCCCGACGGGGTGCGCGCGGGCCAGCCAGGCCTGGGCGAATTGCGCCGGCTCCGAAGATCCGCCAGGCGGCAAGCATCTGCGCGAACTTGCCGGCCAGGATTGGTGCGAAAGCCTGGGGCGCGATATCCCGGAAGCCCTCCAGCGATGCCGTCTTGCGGTGCGAAATCGCGGGCGCAACGGCCAGGTTCACTCCGAACCCCGCGACAATCCGGTCGCCGGACCGTTCGAGCAGGATTCCAGCGAGCTTGGCATCGCCCAGCATCAGGTCGTTGGGCCATTTCAAGGACAATGCCGCTTCCGGCGCCTCGATTTCCACCGCTTCGATCAGCGCCAGTCCAGCGACCAGCGCCAGCGATGGCGCCGGCGGATCGCCGGGACGAGCCTCGATCAGCGTCGATCCGCTGAAATTGCCCTCGATCGACTCCCACGTGCGGCCATGGCGGCCCTTGCCGCCCTCCTGCTTGAGCGCGACCAGCCAGTCGCCTTCCACTGCGAGCGCGTCAGACAGCAGCGCGACGTTGGTCGATCCCAGCCGTTCAACGATGCGGATTCGCGTCAGAACAAACTTCCCGCAGCGCGGCCAGTCAGATCGCCCAGCGGCCCGATCAGCAAATAGCCGAGTGGTGAGACGAACAGCGCCGCAAGCGCAATCAGCAGGCCCTCAAGCCCGCTCTGCCCCTTGGCGAAGGGCTTGCCCGGCGCGTCGAAGTACATCACCTTGACGATGCGCAGGTAATAATAGGCGCCAACCACGGTGCCCAGGATACCGGCCACGGCGAGCGCATAGAGACCCTCCTGCACCGCGACATCGAACACCATCAGCTTGGGCCAGAAGCCGAACATTGGCGGGATGCCGGCCAGGCTGAACATGAAGATGGCAAGGCCGGCCGCCAGCGCCGGGCGCGTCTGCGACAGACCGGACAGGCTGTCGATCGCCTCGATATATTCTCCATCTTCGCCCTTCATCCGCTGCACGCACAGGAATGCACCGAGCGTCATGACCACATAGACGGTCATGTAGAATAGTACCGAGGCGGCGCCTTTCGGCCCGCCCGCGACCAGGCCGATCAGCGCGAAGCCGACATTGTTGATCGACGAATAGGCCAGCAGCCGCTTGATATTGGACTGGCCATAGGCCGCAACCGCACCGAGGAGGATCGAGGCCAGTGCGGCGAAGGTCATGATCTGTCGCCAGGCGTCGATGGCCGGGCCCAGCGCGTCGAGGCAGACGCGTACGCCGAGCAGTACCGCCGCCACCTTGGGGGCCGAAGCGAAGAAGGCCGTCACTGGCGTTGGCGCCCCCTCGTAGACATCCGGGGTCCACATGTGAAAGGGCACCGCGCTGATCTTGAAGGCGATACCAGCGAGCAGGAACACGAGACCGAACAAGAGGCCGATCGACTGAGTGCCTTCACGGGCGAAGGCCGCGGCGACACCTTCGAACTGGGTCGTTCCGGTGAAGCCGTAAAGCAGCGAGATGCCGTAGAGCAGGATGCCTGAGGCAAGCGCGCCCAGCACGAAATATTTGAGGCCCGCTTCGGCCGAACGGTCATCGGTCCGCCGATAGGACGCAAGGACGTAGGCCGACAGGCTTTGCAGCTCCAGGCCGACGTAGAGCGAGACCAGGCTGGTCGCCGACACCATCACCGACATGCCGACCGCGGAGAAGAGGATCAGCACCGGATATTCAGCACCATGCTCGAAATCGCGTTCGAACCAGTTGTGGGCCATGATGAGCGCCACCGCAGCGCTGAGGTAGATGACCAGCTTGCCGAATGCGCCGAATGCGTCCGCGGTCAGCTGGCCGCCGAACAGCACGCCGGCGCTCTGCGGTTGGCCGATCAGTGCGACGGCCGAGCCGATCAGCAGCGCGACGGCCGACCATGTGCAAAGCGTGCTGCCCCGCCTCCCCATGAAGGCGGCGACCATCATCAGCACGATGCCGCCGACGGTCAGGATCAGCTCGGGAAGGATCGGAGCGAGGTTCATCAGTGCGCTTCCGCCTGAGCTGGAGCTGCGACCGGCTTGCTGACGGCGAGATGCGCGTCGCCCGCGGGTTTGGCGCGCTCAACCCGCTCGAGCAGCCGGCCGATGTCGGCCCGCATCGGGCGCAGGAAGGTTTCCGGGTAGACGCCCATCCACATGACCGCCGCCGCGATCGGCGCCAGCAACCACATCTCGCGGCCGCTCAAATCCTTCATCGCCGCCGCGTCGGCATGGACCAGCCGGCCATAGCAGATGCGCCAGTAGAGATAGAGCATATAGGCCGCGCCGAGTATGATGCCGGTGGTCGCGACGATCGCCGCCCAGCTCGATACTTCATATAGCCCGACCAGCGACAGGAATTCGCCGACGAAGCCGCTGGTCCCCGGCAGTCCGACGCTGGCCATGGTGAAAACCATGAACAGCAGGGCATATTTCGGCATGTTGTCGGCCAGCCCGCCGTAGCGCGAAATTTCTCGGGTATGCAGCCGGTCGTAGATCACCCCGACGCACAGGAACAAGGCACCCGACACCAGGCCGTGGCTCAGCATCACGATCATGGCGCCTTCAATGCCCTGCCGGTTGAACGCGAACAGGCCGAAGGTGACGAACGCCATGTGCGCAACGGAGGAGTAGGCGATCAGCTTCTTCATGTCGTGCTGGGCCAGCGCGATCAGGGAGGTGACCACCACCGCGATGCCGCTAAGCACGTAGACGAACGGGATGAATTCGTTCGACGCCTCGGGGAACATCGGCAGGCTGAAGCGGATGAAGCCATAGCCGCCCATCTTCAGCAGCACTCCGGCAAGGATCACCGAACCGGCGGTCGGCGCCTGGACGTGCGCGTCCGGCAGCCAGGTATGGACCGGCCACATCGGCATCTTGACCGCAAACGACGCAAAGAAAGCCAGCCATAGCCACCATTGCAGCGATGGATCGAAATCATGGGCCATCAGCTCGGGGATCGAGCTCGTGCCCGCCGTCCAGATCATCGTCAGCATGGCGATCAGCATCAGCACCGAGCCAAGCAGCGTGTAGAGGAAGAATTTGTAGCTGGCCTTGATCCGCTCGCCCCCTCCCCAGATGCCGATGATCAGGTACATCGGAATAAGGCCGCCTTCGAAGAAGATGTAGAACAGCAGCAGGTCCTGCGCGGTGAACACGCCGATCATCAGCGACTGCATCAGCAGGAATGCCGCCATATATTCAGGCACGCGCTTCTCGATGGCCCGCCAGCTGGCAAGGATGCAGATCGGCATCAGGAACAGGGTCAGCATGATCAGCATCAGGGCGATGCCATCGATGCCCATTGCCCAGGCGATGCCGCCGCCCAGCTTGTAATATTCGACGAATTGCCACTGCGCGCCGTCGGGATCGTAGGCGGTCCATAGCCAGACGCCGAGCGCAAGGCTGATCAGAGTGGTGATCAGCGCGTTCCAGCGCGCGCCCTCGGCCGACTGGAACAGCGCGATGATCCCGGCAATCAGCGGCAGGCCGACCAGGATGGAAAGGATCGGCAAACCGCTCATTGCACCCACCAGAAGACCCAGGTCGCAGCGCCGATCAGTCCGAGCAGCATGACAAGGGCGTAGCTATAGACATATCCCGACTGGAACCGAGTGGTGATGCGGTTGCCGACTGCGACCGCATAGGCGGCGCCGTGCGGACCGAAGCGGTCGATCGTCTGCTCGTCGCCGCGCTTCCAGAAGAAATGGCCAAGCTTCATTGCCGGACGGACGAAGACGAGATCGTAGAGCTCGTCGAAATACCATTTGTGCATCAGGAACTTGTGGATTCCCGGGAACATCGCGACGAACGCCGCCGGCGCTCCGGGCTTGGCGATATAGTTGCGGTAAGCGATCGCAAGGCCGATCAGCATCACCGCAAAGGGGGTATATTTCACCCAGCCCGGGACAAGATGCATCTCATGCGCGAGATGCGCGTCGAACGACACGCTTCCCGCCCAGAAGGCCGGCCCATGCTCGCTCTCGACGAAGGCGCCGTGGAACAGCTGACCCGCGGCGATCGCGCCGAGCGACAGCAGCGCCAGCGGCACCAGGATCGTCCAGGGGCTTTCGTGCGGGTGATACCCCGCCGTCCCTTGGTTGACCTTCACCTCATGATCGGTCGCGCTGTCATGGTCGGCGGCAATTTCGCCGGCGTCCTCATGGACGTGATGAACGGCGTGCTGGATATGTTCGCTGCCCGCCCAGCGCGGCTTGCCGAAGAAGGTGAGGAAGATCAGGCGCCAGCTGTAGAAACTGGTCAGCAGCGCGGCAAAGGCGCCGATGAAGAATGCGACCGTGCCGGACACCGACCCACTGGCGAAGGCGCTCTCCAGGATCGCATCCTTGGAGAAATAGCCGGCAAAGCCGATCCCGAAGATGCCGACCCCCGTGATCGCCAGCGTGCCGGCGATCATCGCCCAGAAGGTCAGCGGGATCTCTTTTCGCAAAGCGCCGTAGAAGCGCATGTCCTGCTCATGGTGCATGGCGTGGATGACCGAACCCGCGCCGAGGAACAGCAGCGCCTTGAAGAAAGCGTGCGTGAACAGGTGGAACATCGCTGCGCCATAGGCGCCGACGCCGGCGGCAAAGAACATGTAGCCGAGCTGCGAGCAGGTCGAATAGGCGATGACCCGCTTGATGTCGTTCTGGACCGTGCCGACCGTCGCGGCGAAGATCGCGGTGGCGGCGCCGACATAGGTGACGGTGTTGAGCGCGACCTCGCTGGTCTCGAACATCGGCGACAGGCGGCAGACCATGAACACGCCGGCGGTGACCATGGTCGCGGCGTGGATCAGCGCGCTGACCGGGGTCGGGCCCTCCATCGCGTCCGGCAACCATGTATGCAGGCCGAGCTGCGCCGACTTGCCCATCGCCCCCACGAACAGCAGCAGGCAGAGCAGCGTCATGGTATCGACGCGCATGCCGGCAAAGCCGATGGTCGACCCGGCCATTCCCGGCGCGGCCTCGAGGATCGCCGGGATCGATACGGTGCCGAACACCAGGAAGGTGCCGAAGATGCCGAGCGAGAAGCCGAAGTCGCCGACCCGGTTGACGACGAACGCCTTCAGCGCGGCCGCATTGGCCGACGGCTTGTGGTACCAGAAGCCGATGAGGAGGTAGGAGGCGAGACCGACGCCTTCCCAGCCGAAGAACATCTGAACCAGGCTGTCGGCGGTGACCAGCATCAGCATGGCGAAGCTGAACAGCGACAGATAGGCGAAGAAGCGCGGCTGGCCGGGATCCTCCTCCATATAGCCCCAGCTGTAGAGGTGGACGAGGCTCGAGACGGTCGTCACCACCACCAGCATCACCGCGGTCAGCGTATCGACACGGAGCGCCCAGTCGACGTCGAGCGCGCCGCTCTCGATGAATTTCAGCACTGGCACGACCTGTTCCGTGGCGTGCCCACCAAGGTACTGCAGGAAGATCGGCCAGCTCAGCACCGCACCGATCATCAGCGCGCCGGTGGTGACCACCTTCGAGGCAGTCTTGCCGATCAGGCGGCCGCCGAGACCGGCGACGATCGCGGCGATCAGCGGCAGGAAGACGATGAGAAGAACTGGGTGCATCAGCCGCGCATCCGGTTGACGTCGTCGACCGCGATCGAGCCGCGGCGGCGGAAAAAGATAACGAGGATGGCGAGGCCGATCGCGGCTTCGGCCGCGGCGACGGTCAGCACGAACATCGCGAACACCTGTCCGACCAGGTCGCCCAGGAAGGCGCTGAACGCGACCAGGTTGATGTTCACCGCGAGCAGGATCAGCTCGATCGCCATCAGCATCAGGATGATGTTGCGGCGATTAAGGAAGATGCCGAGCACGCCCAGCGTAAACAGGATCGCCGCGACGGCGAGGTAATGGGTCAGCCCGATCACAGCTTCACCCCTTCGCCCACCTTGGGCTGCGCGAGCACGACCGCCTCATCGGGTCGCCGGTCGACCTGGCGAGCGACATTCTGACCGCGCACGTCGCCGCGGCTGCGGTGGGTCAGGACGATCGCGCCGATCATCGCCACCAGCAGGATCAGGCCGGCGATTTCGAACGGGAACAGGAAGCGGCTGTAGAGCAGCTCGCCGATCGCCTCGATGTTCGGTTGCGTGGTCGCGGCGGGCTGGACGTTGCCCGTGACCGGCCCCGCCTGCCACGCCGACACCGCGACGATGATCTCCGCCAGCAGCACCAGCGCCACAATCAGACCGAACGGCAGGTTTTTGGTGAAGCCGGACCGCAGCGCGGCGAAATCGATGTTGAGCATCATGACGATGAACAGGAACAGCACCGCCACCGCCCCGACATAGACGATCACCAGCAGCATCGCGATGAATTCGGCGCCCAGAATCAGCATCAGCCCCGCCGCGTTGAAGAAGGCGAGGATCAGCCACAGCACGCTGTGCACCGGGTTGCGCGCAAAGATCACCGCCACCGCAGAGGCGATGGTCAGCGTCGCGAACAGGTAAAAGGCGAAGATTGCGATCACTGGGTTCCCCGGTTGGCGGCGCGCTTAACGATAGGGCGCGTCGGCGGCAAGGTTGGCGGCGATCGCCTGTTCCCAGCGGTCGCCGTTGGCCAGCAGCTTGGCCTTGTCGTAAAGCAGTTCCTCGCGCGTTTCGGTTGAAAATTCGAGGTTCGGCCCTTCTACGATGGCGTCGACCGGGCAGGCCTCGGCGCACAGCCCGCAATAGATGCACTTCACCATGTCGATGTCGTAGCGGGTGGTGCGGCGGCTGCCGTCCTCGCGCGGCTCGGCCTCGATGGTGATCGCCTGCGCCGGGCAGATCGCTTCACACAGCTTGCAGGCGATGCAGCGCTCTTCCCCGTTGGGATAGCGGCGCAGCGCATGCTCGCCGCGGAAACGGGGCGACTGCGGCGCCTTCTCATAGGGATAGTTGATGGTCGCCTTGGGCTTGAAGAAATATTTCAGCGTCAGGGCATGCGCCTTGACGAACTCCCACAGCGTAAAGGCCTTGATGGTGCGCGCGATCATGCGGGAACTCCGTAACGGGTCCACATCAGCCATCCCGAGATCAGCACGACGAACAGCAGCGACAGCGGCAGGAAGATCTTCCAGCCCAGCCGCATCAGCTGGTCGTAGCGGTACCTCGGCACGGTCGCCTTCACCCAGCCGAAGACGAAGAAGAAGAAGCCCATCTTGGCGAACAGCCAGAGGATGCCGGGAATGTAATAGAGCGGCGCCCAGTCGATCGGCGGCAGGAACCCGCCCCAGAACAGGATCGCGTTCAATGCGCACATCAGGATGACGTTGGCATATTCGCCGAGCCAGAACAGCGCGAAGCTCATCGACGAATATTCGGTCTGGTGGCCGGCGACCAGCTCGCTCTCCGCCTCGACCAGGTCGAACGGGGTGCGGAAGGTCTCGGCCATCGAGCTGATCAGGAACACCACCGCCATCGGGAACAGCAGCGGGTTGAGGCCATAGGCGCTGACGATGCCGAAGATATTGCCCTTCTGAGCGAGCACGATCTCGGTCAGGTTGAAGGTGCCGGCGTAGAGCACGACGCAGATCAGAACGAAGCCGATCGACACTTCGTAGGACACCATCTGCGCCGCGGCGCGGAGCGCGGAGAAGAAGGGATATTTGGAGTTGGATGCCCAGCCGGCGATGATCACGCCGTAAACGCCGAGCGAGCTCGCCGCGAGGATGTAGAGCAGGCCGACGTTGATGTCGGTCAGCACCACGCCGACATCGAACGGCACCACCGCCCAGACGATCAGCGCCACGGTGAAGGTGATGATCGGCGCGATCAGGAACAGCCCCTTGTTGGCGCTGGTCGGAATGATCGTCTCTTTCAGGAATACCTTGAGGCCGTCGGCGAAGCTTTGCAGCAGGCCCCAGGGCCCGACTACGTTCGGCCCGCGGCGAAGCGCGATCGCCGCCCAGATCTTGCGCTCGGCGTAGATGATCATCGCCACCGCCAGCAGCAGCGGCAGGGCAATGAGGAGGATGCCGATCATCGTCGCGAGGAACCACGACCAGTCGGATGTCATGCCCCAGTGCTGGAAGGTGGCGGTCATGAGCCCTCCCCCTGCCGGGGAGAGGGAGTCATGTTGCGGACGTCGAACATCACTCCGCCGCCTCCAGATATTGCTGGCCATGGACCAGCTCTTCCGAGCAGCGACGCATGGTCGGGCTGGCGCGGCAGATGGCGTTGGTCAGGTAGAAATCCTTGATCGGATAGCTGACCGGCCCTGACGCGGCGGCCTTCAGCTTCGGCGGCGACCATGGCAGGTCGATGATCCCATCCTGGCCCAGCTCCGGCACGTCGGCGATCATCGCCGCGCGCAGCTGGTCGAAGCGGTCGAACGGCAACGGCGTGCCGATGAGGTCGCTCACAGCGCGGAAGATGGTCCAGTCCTCGCGCGCGTCACCCGGCGCGAAGGCGGCGCGCTCGCTGCGCTGCACCCGACCCTCGATGTTGACATAGGTGCCATGCTTTTCGGCATAGGCCGCGCCTGGCAGCACCAGGTCGGCCTGTGCCGCGCCCTTGTCGCCATGATGGCCGACATAGACCTTGAACGCCTTGCTGAAATTGGCGGCCGGCACCTCGTCGGCGCCGAGCAGGATGACCAGCTCCGGCTTGCCCTTCTCGATGTCGACAATTCCGCCCTTCTGCGCATAGCCGAGCAGTAGGCCCGCCATCCGGGCCGCCGCCGTATGCAGCACGTTGAAGCCGTTCCAGCCAGCCTTTTTGATGAACGGGGCCGAAGCCGCCAGAGCGGCGCCCAACGCCCCCGCCCCGAGTGCGCCTGGACCAACGATCATCACCGGCTTGCCGGCCCTGTTGATCGCATCCGTCGCGGCCTTGGGCAGCTTGCCGAGCAGCGACAGGTCGTCGCCGAGCCACTCGACCTTGTAGGTGAGGTCGACTTCCGGCCCGATCGCGAACACCTTGGCGCCGCGACGCACCGCCTTGCGCAGGCGGGTGTTGACCAGTGGCGCTTCCCACCGAACGTTCGACCCGACCAGCAGGATGACGTCGGCACTCTCCAGCTCGGCGATCGGCGTGTTGAACCGTACGGCGCTCAGCGACGAGACGTCATAATCGAGCCCCGTCTGCCGCCCTTCCAGCAGGGTCGACCCCGCTCCAGCCAGCAGCGCCTTGGCCGCATACATTGTCTCGGCGTCGAGCAGGTCTCCGGCGATCGCCGCGACCTTGCTGCCGGCTTTCTTGAACTGCTTGGCGAAGACCTCGAGCGCCTCGGCCCACGATCGCTTCGCGCAGCTTGCCCTTCTCGCGCACCCACGGCCGGTCGAGCCGGCCCCGGACCAGCGCGTCGACATGGTGGCGCGTCTTGTCGTGCGCCCATTCCTCGTTCACCGCATCGTTGATGCGCGGCAGGATGCGCATCACCTGGCGCTGGCGGACATCCATGCGGATGTTGGTTCCGACCGCATCCATCACGTCGATGCCGGGGACTTTCCTGAGCTCCCACGGCCGCGCCTCGAAGCTGTAGGGCTTCGACAGGAGCGCCCCGACCGGGCAGAGGTCGACCAGGTTGCCGGCAAGCTCGGAATTGAACGCGCCTTCGAGATAGGTGGTGATCTGCTCGTCTTCACCGCGGAACATCAGGCCGATGGTCGGCGTCCCCGCCACCTCCTCGGCAAAGCGGACGCAGCGCGTGCACTGAATGCAGCGGGTCATCGACGTCTTGACGATCGGTCCGAAATATTTGTCGTCGACTGCCCGCTTGTTCTCGTCATAGCGCGAATGGCCACGGCCGTAGGCGATCGCCTGGTCCTGCAGGTCGCATTCGCCGCCCTGGTCGCAAATCGGGCAGTCGAGCGGGTGGTTGATGAGCAAAAACTCCATCACCCCTTCGCGCGCCTTCTTGACCATCGCCGTGTCGGTCTTGATCGTCTGGCCGTCGGCAGCGGGCAGCGCGCAGCTCGCCTGAGGCTTGGGCGGGCCCGGCGCGACCTCGACCAGGCACATGCGGCAATTGCCGGCAATGCTCAGCCGCTCATGATAGCAGAAGCGCGGGATCTCCTTGCCGGCCAGCTCGCACGCCTGCAGCACGGTCGCGCCCTGCGGAACCTCGATCTCGACGCCATCGACGGTGACTTTAGGCATCCGACTTCCCCGCGCCCTCGCGGCGCTCAAACAGATGGAGGGCGAGCGCGAAAAATGCGGGACCGGCGAACGCAGCCATAGCCCCGCCCCAGAACCACGACCCGCCGATCGTCTGCTGAACGATGATCCGCACCGCGAACAGGATTCCGGCAGCGGCGCTCAGAAGCAGACCAATCTGCAGAATGAGTGTGATCGCCCGGCTCACTCCGCCGCCTCCTGAATATGCCCATGCTTCTCCGCAATCCGCCGCTCCAGCTCGGGACGGAAGTGGCGGATCAGGCCCTGGATCGGCCAGGCGGCGGCATCGCCCAGCGCGCAGATGGTGTGGCCCTCGACCTGCTTGGTGACATCGTAGAGCTGGTCGATGGTCGATACGTGCGCGTCGCCCTCCCGCAGCTTCTCCATCACCCGCCACATCCAGCCGGTGCCCTCGCGGCACGGCGTGCACTGGCCGCAGCTCTCATGCTTGAAGAAATAGCTGATGCGGCTGATCGCCCGGACGATGTCGGTCGACTTGTCCATGACGATCACCGCCGCGGTGCCGAGCCCGGAGCCGAGCGCCTTCAAGCCGTCGAAGTCCATCGGCGCGTCCATGATCTGTTCGGCCGGGACCAACGGGACCGACGCGCCGCCGGGGATGACGGCGAGGAGGTTGTCCCAACCGCCGCGGATGCCGCCGGCATGTTTGTCGATCAGCTCGCTTGAACGGGATCGACATGGCCTCCTCGACCACGCACGGATTGTTCACATGGCCGCTGATCTGGAACAGCTTGGTGCCGGAATTATTCTCGCGCCCGAAGCCTTTGAACCATTCCGCGCCGCGGCGAAGGATGTCGGGCACGACCGCGATGCTCTCGACATTGTTGACGGTGGTCGGGCAGCCGTAAAGGCCGGCGCCGGCCGGGAACGGCGGCTTCATCCGCGGCTTGCCCATCTTGCCTTCCAGGCTTTCGAGCATCGCCGTCTCTTCGCCGCAAATATAGGCGCCGGCTCCGCGGGCGACGAAGATGTCGAAGTCGTAGCCCGATCCGCACGCGTTCTTGCCCAGCAGGCCGGCGCCATAGGCCTCCGCCACTGCCTTGCGCAGAGCCTCGGTCTCGCGAATGAACTCGCCGCGAACATAGATATAGGCGGCGCGGCAACGCATCGCGAAACCGGCCAGCAACGTGCCCTCGACCAGCTTGTGCGGATCGTGGCGCAATATCTCCCGGTCCTTGCAGCTTCCCGGCTCGGACTCGTCGGCGTTGACCACCAGGAAGTTGGGCCGGCCCGGGGTCGGCTCCTTGGGCATGAAGCTCCACTTCATGCCGGTCGGGAAGCCCGCGCCGCCGCGGCCGCGCAGGCCCGAGGCCTTGACGATCTCGATGATCTGGTCCTGCCCGAGCTTCATCAGGTCAGCGGTCTTGTCCCAGTCGCCGCGCGCCTGGGCCGACTTCAGGTCCGCGCCCTGGAAGCCGTAGACGTTGGTGAAGATCCGGTCCTTGTCGGCGAGCGAGGTGATGCCGGTCATCAGCGAACCCCCTCAGCCCGTCATTGCGAGGAGCGCAGCGACGCGAGCCGATCACAGACCGAGGTTGCCGGTGATCGACTTGAACGCATCACAATGACGACAGAACGATAACTGACGATGTCTCATCACCACTGCCCCCGATAGTCGTAATTGCGCTCGGCCATCTTCTTGAGCGTGGTCGGGCCGCCCTCGGGGCAGCTGGTCTGGCGGTCGATTTGCGGGCCGGGCTTGGGCGCCTGTCCCATCGCCAGCGCGTCGAGGATCGCCTTCATGCTCGCCTCGGTCAGGTCCTCGTAATTGTCGTCGTTGATCTGGACCATCGGCGCGTTGGTGCAGGCGCCGAGGCATTCGACCTCGGTCAGGGTGAACAGGCCGTCAGCGGTGGTGTGACCCTTGCGCAGGCCGCGCTTGAAGCAAGCCGAAAGCACCGTCGTCCGACCCGCGCAGCATGCACGGCGTGGTGCCGCATACCTGGACGTGGAATTTGCCGACCGGGGCGAGGTTGAACATGGTGTAGAAGCTGGCGACCTCCATCACCCGCACCGGCGGCATGTCGAGCTCACGCGCGACGAACTCGATCACCGGGATCGGCAGCCAGCCCTGCGTGCCCGTCATTGCGCCGACCTGGCGTTGAGCGAGGTCGAGGAAAGCGATCGAGGCCGACGCCTGGCGGCCGGCTGGATAGCGGGCGACGATCTCCGCCGCGGCCTTGGTATTGGCCTCGGTCCAGGCGAAGTCGCCCCACTGCTGGCGCAGCTCGGGCGTGTCAGGGGCGAAAGCGCGCTCGGCCATTAGCGGTCGACCTCCCCGAAGACGACGTCGATGGCGCTCAGCACCGCGGTGGTGTCGGCGAGCATGTGGCCCTTCATCATGAAATCCATCGCCTGGAGGTGCGAGAAGCCGGTCGGCCGGATCTTGCAGCGATAGGGTTTGTTGGTGCCGTCCGCGACCAGGTAGACGCCGAACTCGCCCTTGGGGCTTTCGGTCGCGAGGTACACCTCGCCCGCGGGCACGTGATAGCCCTCGGTGTAGAGCTTGAAGTGATGGATCAGCGCTTCCATCGACTGCTTCATCTCGGCGCGCTTGGGCGGGAACACCTTGCGGTCGAGGCTTCCGACCGGGCCTGACGGCATCTCCTTCAGGCACTGGCGCATGATCCGCGCCGACTGCCGCACTTCCTCGACCCGGACCATGAAGCGGTCGTAGCAATCGCCCCGGGTGCCGACCGGAATGTCGAACTCCATCCGGTCATAGACTTCGTAGGGCTGCGATTTCCTGAGGTCCCAGGGGATGCCGGCGGCGCGGATCATCGGGCCGGAGAAGCCCCAGGCCAGCGAATCCTCCTTGCTGACCGTGCCGATGTCGACGTTGCGCTGCTTGAAGATGCGGTTGTCGGCGACCAGCGCAATCGCGTCCTCGAACAGCGGCAGTCGCTTGTCGAGGAAGGTCGCCATGTCGGCCAGCACCTTTTCCGGAATATCCTGGTGGACCCCGCCGGCGCGGAAATAATTGGCGTGCATCCGCGCGCCCGACACCGCCTCGTACAGCTGCAGCGTGTCCTCGCGGACTTCGAACAGCCACAGGTTGGGCGTCATCGCGCCCACGTCCATGATGTGGCTGCCGAGGTTCAGCATATGGTTGGAGATGCGGGTCAGCTCCGCCATCAGCACGCGGATGTACTGGGCGCGAAGCGGCACCTCGAGGCCCATCAGCTTCTCGATCGCCAGCACGAAGCTATGCTCCATGCACATCGGCGAGCAGTAATCGAGCCGGTCGAAGTAGGGGATGTTCTGCTGATAGGTGCGGTATTCGATCAGCTTCTCGGTGCCGCGGTGGAGCAGCCCGATATGCGGGTCGACCCGCTCGACGATCTCCCCGTCCAGCTCCATGATCAGGCGCAGCACGCCGTGCGCGGCCGGATGCTGCGGGCCGAAGTTGATGGTGTAGTTGCTGACCGTCTGGTCCCCGGCGGTGGGCTTGTCCCCGGGCGCGCCAACGAGAAGGTCGACTTGCTGGGTCATTGTACCCTCTCCCTCGAGGGAGAGGGCAGGGTGAGGGTGTGCGGCGTCGGCAAGTTCTCGACACGGTCGAGCCCCCTCACCTCAATCCTCTCCCCGCCGGGGAGAGGAAGCTGCCTCACGCCCTTCATATTCATCCCTTCTTCCCCTTCGGCTGGCCCTCGCCCTTGGCCTTGGGGGCCGCGCGGCTCTTCTTGGCCGCAGCGTTGTTCGCGGCTTCACCGGCCCCGGTTTTGGCGGGCGTATCGGTGGTTTTCGCGGTTTTCGCCGGGGTGTCCGGATTGGGCTTCCCCTGGCCAGCGCCGGCGGGCGCCGGACTTGGCGCACCCGGGGCCTGCGGCGTTGCCTTCTCGTCGCCGGGCAGGCGATATTCCGGCCCTTCCCACGGCATCAGGAAGTCGAAGTTGCGGAAGTCCTGCGGCAGCTGGACGGGCTCGTAGATCACCCGCTTCTCGGCCTCCGAATAGCGCAGCTCCACATAGCCGGTCTGCGGGAAATCCTTCCTCAGCGGATAACCCTCGAAGCCGTAATCGGTGAGGATTCGGCGGAGGTCGGGATTGCCCGCGAAGGTCACCCCGTACATGTCGAACACTTCGCGCTCGAGCCAGCCGGCGACCGGCCATAGCGAAGTGACGCTCGGCACCGGCATGTCCTCATCGGTCGTGACCTTAAGCCGGATACGGTGATTATGGGTCACCGACAGCAGGTGATAATTGACCTCGAACCGCTCGGGCCGCTCGGGATAGTCGACGCCCGCGATCTCCATCAGCTGCTGATAGCCGAACTCGTCCCGGGCGACGCGGCACGCGTCCACCAGCTCGTCGCGCCTGACCGTGAAAGTCAGCTCGTCGATCTCGTCCTTGGTCGCGACGTGGGCCGAGCCGATCGCCGCTTTGTAGGTGTCGGCGAAGCCCTTGCGCGGTTTGATGACGGGATAAGGCGCGTTCACCGCTCGATCGTCCCTTCCCGCCGGATCTTCCGTTGCAGCTGCATGATCCCGTAGAGCAATGCCTCGGCGGTCGGCGGGCAGCCCGGGACATAGATGTCTACGGGCACGATCCGGTCGCAGCCGCGGACCACCGAATAGCTGTAATGGTAATAGCCGCCGCCGTTGGCGCAGCTGCCCATCGAGATGACGTAGCGGGGTTCCGACATCTGGTCGTAGACCTTGCGCAGCGCGCTCGCCATCTTGTTGCACAGCGTTCCGGCGACGATCATCACGTCGGACTGGCGCGGAGAAGCTCGGGGAGCCGCGCCGAACCTCTCCAGGTCATAGCGCGGCATGTTTACGTGGATCATCTCGACGGCGCAGCAGGCAAGGCCGAACGTCATCCACCATAGCGAGCCGGTGCGCGCCCAGGTGAACAGATCCTCGGTGGTGGTGACGAGGAAGCCCTTCTCGTCCAGCTCGGCGCGCATCTCCTCGAAGCGCTTCATCTCCGCGCTGCCCGGCTCGAGGCCGGCGGCGCGGGCAATTTCCTGCTCGGTGGGGTTCGGGTTGCTACCCGGGCTCAGCATCACTCCCATTCGAGCGCTCCCTTCTTCCAGGCGTAGGCGAGGCCCAGGCCAAGCTCGACGAGGAAGATCATCATCGCGATCCAGCTGGTCCAGCCGGTGCCCATCAGGCTGACCGCCCACGGATAGAGGAAGGCGGCTTCCAGATCGAACACGATGAACAGGATCGCCACCAGATAGAACCGCACGTCGAACTGGGCGCGACTGTCGTCGAAGGCCGGGAAGCCGCACTCATATTCGCTAAGCTTCTCGGCGTCCGGCCGGTGCGTTCCGGTCAGCCGGCTGACCAGCATCGGCAAAACGACGAACGCCGCCGACATCGCCAGGGCGACGGCGAGAAACAGGAGGATCGGCAGATATCCGGCAGCAACGCTGGCCAAAGGAGGACTCCCGAGGGTTACTAAGATGGCGGCGCTTTAGGACGGCGTCCTACAGGGGGCAAGCTTCTGAAACAGTGAGAGTGATTCTCAATAGGGCTTCTCTCTCGAGAGAAAGGGAGGGAGCGCGAAGCGTTGGAGGGTGAGGGAATGGTACATGCCCTCGCCCGCCTCGCTGCGCTCCGCATCCTCGCCCTAGATGGTTGGAGGACTTATCGCAGCGCTCCGGCCAGCAGCTTGTGCAGTTTGCTGTGCAACTCGCCGCTTGCCGCAAGATATTCCCGGCGCTCGAACATCCGGTCCTGGCCGCGGTAGTCGGTGACGAAACCGCCCGCCTCCTTGACCAGCAGCAGGCCCGCGGCGGTATCCCAGATGTCGAGATCGTCCTCCCAAAAGCCGTCGAACCGGCCGGCGGCGACCCAGGCGAAATCGAGCGCGGCCGAGCCGAGGCGGCGAATCCCGCATACTTCGGGCGCGATGGCTCCGAAAATGCGCGACCAGGCCCCGACATTCCCACGGCCGAAATGGGGCACGCCGGTGCCGATCAGCGCCTCGTCGAGGCTGCGGCGGGCCGACACTCGCAGCCGGCGGTCGGCCAGCCAGGCACCCCTGCCTTTTTCGGCCCAGAAGCTTTCGTCGGTCAGCGGCTGGTAGATCAGCCCGTGGGTGATTTCCGGCTTGCCCGCCGGGGTCTTGTCCTCGACCGCGATCGAGATGGCGAAATGCGGTACGCCATGGAGGAAGTTGGTGGTCCCGTCGAGCGGATCGACGATCCAGCGCGGCTTGTCGGGATTGCCCTCGATGCACCCGCTTTCCTCGCACTCGATGCCCCAATCTGGCCGGGCATTGCGCAGCTCCTCGACGATCGTCTGTTCGGCCCGCTTGTCGGCCATCGAGACGAAGTCGGCGGGCCCCTTCTTCGACACCTGCAGTTGTTCGACCTCGCCGAAGTCGCGGCGGAGGCGCGGCGCCGCCTTGCGGGCGGCACGAGTCATGACCGTGATCAGTCCGGAATGCGAAACCATTTTCTCTCCTCCCTCCCTTTCAAGGGAGGGGTTATCGTCAGTCCGCGCGCCGGACGTAGGTCTGTTCGTAAACGTCGACGACGATCCGGGTGCCCGAGCTGATGTGTGGCGGCACCATCACGCGCACGCCATTGTCGAGCATCGCGGGCTTGTAGCTGGAGCTGGCGGTCTGGCCCTTCACCACTGCGTCGGCCTCGACGATGGTCGCCTCGATCGTATCGGGCAGCTGCACGCTGATCGGCCGCTCATTGTACAGCTCCATCACAACGTCCATGCCGTCCTGGAGGAAGGCGGCCGGCTCGCCGATCAGGTCTTCGGGCAGCGACACCTGCTCGTAATTATCCTTGTCCATGAACACGAGCATGTCGCCGTCATGATAGAGGAACTGGAAGTCCTTGGTGTCGAGGCGGACGCGCTCCACCGTCTCGGCCGAGCGAAAGCGGACGTTGGTCTTGCGGCCGTCGATGAGGTTCTTCATCTCGACCTGCATATAGGCGCCGCCCTTGCCGGGCTGGGTGTGCTGGATCTTCACGGCGCGCCAGATGCCGCCTTCATATTCGATGATGTTGCCGGGACGAATGTCGACGCCGCTGATCTTCATGGTGATCCGCCTATATGCCAGAGAGATGTTAAAGAGCCGCAGGCGGCAAACCGCCCAGTCGGCGCGCGCCCTAGCTCTTTACGGACTTTCCGGCAAGCAGCGGATAGGGATTGATGGGACTTCCCTGCCACCATTTCTCGCCCGGGTTCATTCGGTTGATGGCGAAATGGAGATGCGGGCCGGCAGGATTGGCATTGCCGGTATGGCCCACCCGGCCGAGCAGCTGGCCGCGTTTGACTCGCTGGCCCTCGGCCAGTCCCGGGGCATAGCCCTGGAGGTGCGCGTAATAATAAATCCACCGCTGGTCGGGCGAACGCACATACACCGTGATCCCACCGCCGCCCTGCGAGAAGAACAGCTTTTCGACCGTTCCGTCGGACGAGCTGACCACCGGCGTTCCCTCGGCGGCCATGATGTCGATCGCATCGTGGGTGCGGGCGCCGCCCGCACGCGCCTGGGTGTAAGTATCGGAAAGGTTGGCGGGCTTTAATCCCTGCACGGGGATGGCGAGACCGGCGGGGCCGACCGTAACACCCTCGGCGAGCGTGACGGGCGGCTGCGCGCCGGGATCGACGGTTATCTTCTCGCCCGCGACGGTGACTTCCGGCTCGCCCGGCTTGGGAGCTCCCATGATGCCGAAATAAAAGACCCAGAAAACGCTCACCAGCACGGCCGTGACGATAACCCACCCCAGCCGGTTGATGAACTGCCCATGTCAGGACCCAAACCCACTACCAGCGAGAGCCGTCACATGGCTCCTGCCGGATGCTGCGCTAGGAGAAGTGTGAAGAGCGGGGCTGAAGCCCCGGTCGAACGCTTCGACGACGTGCAGCGCCGGGAGGGCCATGCCCTTCGGGTGGGACGAAAAAGCGCCCTGGCGCGCTCGCTCGATTGCCAGATAGTGTCCACTATCTGGCTGCACTCGCTCACTCCCAGGACGCTTTTTCGTCGCCATTACGGCCTCGTTGGTAGTGGGTTTGGGTCCTACGCCTTGAACACCGCTTCAACGCCGGAGCTGACCATTTGGGCCAGGCGCGCCGCGTCCCAGTTCGTCAGCCGGATACAGCCGTTGGATTCCGCGCGGCCAATGCGATTGGGTTCGTCGGTACCGTGTATCCCGTAATGCTCCTTCGAAAGGTCGATCCAGACCACGCCGATCGGATTGTTCGGCCCCGGCGGAATTTCCAGTTTGGGATCGCTCTTGTCGGCCGTTGCGAGCAACGCCGGGTCATACTGCCATGGCGGATTGTAACCCGCGCCCCGGACCTTCCAGGTGCCGAGCGGCAGCGGGAACTGGCTCGATCCCATGGTCGCAGTGAATTGCGCCAGCAGCTTGCCCTGCCCGTCCAGAACGCGCAGCACCTGGTCGGACTTGTCGACCTCGATCTTCGCCGCTTTCGGCTGATTGGTGCCGACACCGAGCAGGCGCAGCGTGTCCGCCCAATTCGCATCCTTGACTGCCGCAGGGTCGAACTGATCCGCGCCGATGTTGGGTACCCGCAATTGCATCCCCGCCTGGAACGCCAGCGCCGGCTTGGGCGCGGCGTTGTCGGCGGCGGCCGGGGGCTGATTGCCGGGAGCGGCTTCGACGCCGGCTGTCGCGGGCGCAGCCGCTGAACCGCCGGCCAGTTGCGGATTCAATTCCGCCAGCACCTCCTCGGTGGTGTGAAAGCGTTCGGCGATCTTCTCTCCGAGGGACTGATAGCCCATTGCCGGAAGCTTCGCCTGGTCCTCCCGTTCTTTCGGGATCTGCACGAACTGATCGTTGGCGAAGTCGGCGGGGATCGTAACTACGCGAGTGGCGGGAATATGCTTCCATTGCGCCAGGGCATTCTGCGTCGCCTGATCGAGCTCGCCAGTGACCGGTAGCCCGCGCGCCTCCTGGAAACCCTTGAGCGCGTTGACGGTCGACATGCCCATTTTTCCGTCGACCACGCCTGGCGTGAAGCCGATTCGGTCAAGCACGACCTGGGCCTGCATCAGCGGCCGTGGCTTGTCTTCCGGCGGCAGCTTGGCGGCCGGATCGTCGTTGGACGCCAACGTATCGGCCGCCGGCTCGGCGACCTCGCTAGTCTCATTCTCTCCTACTTCCTCTCCTACCTCCCGGACGCTGCACGCGAACAAGGGGAATAGGCACAGGGCAGCGACACTGAGCGCGGCCAATCGATTACGGGACACAAGCTAACTCCTCGGCTGTTCCCGCCATGAACGTGGAAGCGAGCAGGAGTTTCCCTGATGGCGCCTAGGTGTCGGCAAACAGGGCGGCGAACTTGGCGACTTCGCCCGCCGGATCGTCCCTGCCCCATATGGCGTTGCAAACCGCGACGAAGTCCGCCCCGGCATGCACGAGCGGGGCTGCATTGTCGGGCGTAATCCCGCCGATTGCCACGCAGGGGATCTCGAACAGCGAAGCCCACCAGCTGAGGATGGCCAGTTCGGGCCGATGCTCGCTCGGCTTTGTAAGGGTGGGGTAGAAAGCACCGAAGGCGACATAGTCCGCCCCCGCTTCCCCTGCCTCCATCGCCAGGTGGCGGCTAGCGTGGCAAGTGACGCCGATCTGCTTCGAGGGGCCCAGGGCGGCGCGCGCTTCGCGCGGGTCGCCGTCGGACTGGCCGAGATGAACCCCGTCCGCATCAAGCCGCTTCGCCAGGCTGATGCTGTCGTTGACGATGAACGCGACGTCGGCATCGGCGCAGATCCGCTGCAGCGGCTCGGCCAGCCGTGCCAGCTCGTGCTGGTCGACGTCCTTTACCCGAAGTTGGAAAGCAGCCACCGGCCCGCCGGCGAGAGCCGCCTTGAGCCGGTCGGGGAAGTCCCCGCCGACATCCTGCGGGCTGATCAAATATAGCTGGCAGGGCTCGGTCCGAGTCGGCGCAGGGAAGACTGACAGGTCGGCTTCGTGTTCATTCATCTGCCGTGCATTAGCGAAAGGGGAAGTTTCGTCCAATGAAAGCCGTTCTTGCCTTGATCGGCCTGGCGATCGCCGGATGCGCGACGACTCCGCCCGCCGACGCCGGGCCAACCGCGGCACTCGGCGAGGTTGCTCACAGCAATGGCCTCCATGTCCGACCGATCGCGGTGATCGAGGACAGCCGGTGCCCGATCGATGCCCTGTGCGTCTGGGCAGGCCGGCTCGTCGTTCGAAGTGAAGTGCGCGGCGGGTCGTGGCGCCGGACGCTCGATCTCGAGTTGGGAAAGCCTGCGCCGATCGCCGACGGGACGCTGACCCTCACCGCCGCCGTGCCATCGAAGATCGCAGGCGGGTCGATCGAACCGGGCGCGTACCGTTTCACCTTTATGTTCCAAGGCGGGCTTTAAGCCGATTCCGCCACCACTCCGGGTTCCGACAACACCCGCATGATCCCCCGTACCTCGCTGGCCAGGTCACCGGACCTCAGCCGCGGATTGGGTGCCATTGGTTCCGGCAGCTTATCGAGTTCGAACCAGCCGATTTCGGCTATCTCGTCATTTGCCAGCCATGTTTCCTGGCCGGTCAGGTCGGCTGCAAACAGGATGACGAGATCGTCGCGGTAGGCAGCCGAATATATGCCGACGAGATGGCGCACCCTGATATGGCAGCCCGTTTCTTCCAGCACCTCGCGCCTGAGACAGCTGATGGGGTCCTCTCCGGTCTCGAGCTGGCCGCCAGGCATGCCCCAGTCGCGTGCTCCATAGGCGTGACGCACGCAAAGCATCTTGCGATCGCTGTCGAAGACGCCGGCGAAGACCCCGATCGTGGTCACGGCCAGTGTCGAGGTTGGCCTATGCCGCCACCGACGCAGCGTGGATCTCGTCGATTGCCGTCCCAAGCGTGCGGTCGAACTCCTCGTCGCTCTGATCGGCGCGGAGGTCCGACAGCAAAGCACGGCTGAAGCTGGCGATCATGCCCGGGTTCCGGGCCAGCTCGCGGCAGGCTTCCTCACGCGTGAATCCGCCGGACAGGGCGACGACGCGCAGCACCTTGGGGTGATCGATCAGGGGCTGGAACAGGCCCGGCTCGGCGGGGATGGTCAGCTTGAGCATGACCCGCTCGCCTTCGGGCAGCGCGTCGAGCTGCTTCAGGATTTCCGCCAGCACGATGCGGTCGGCGGCGTCGCGCTGCGGGCTCTTGATCGACACTTCCGGCTCGATGATCGGCATTAGCCCCTTGGCCAGGATGCGCTTGGCTTCGTCGAACTGCTGCGCGACGGCCGCCGCGATCCCGGCCGAGTTCGCCAGCTTGATGACCGAGCGCATCTTGGTCCCGAAGATACCCCTGGCATTGGCCCGGTCGAGCAGCGCCTCCAGGTCGGGATTTGGCTTCATCATCTGGACGCCGTCGGCTTCGTCGGCCAGTCCCTTGTCGACCTTCAGGAACGGCACCACGCCCCGCTCCCACAACAGCTCCGGTACCGGCTTGCCGTCGGCCGTGCCGTCCATCGTCTTTTCGAACAGGATCGCGCCGATCACCTTGCCGCTGCCGAACGACGGCGCGGTGATGATGCGGCTGCGCATCTGATGGACCAGGCCGAACATCTCGTCTTCACTCGAATATGCGTCCTCGCCAACGCCATAAGCCTTGAGCGCGCCGGGGGTCGAACCGCCGCTTTGGTCCAGGGCGGCGATGAAGCCTTGTCCCTTCTCCATTTTCTCGAGCATTTCAGGATGGCGGATGGCGGTCGTGGTGGCGTTCATGTCGGTCCCTTACGCGATAGGTGCATGGGTGAGCTTCGGCCTCTAGACCCCCCGGATTCGAGTTCGCAATCGGGCTACCCCTGTAGCGCGGCCACGCCAGGCAAGTTTTTGCCTTCCATCCATTCGAGGAAGGCGCCGCCGGCGGTCGAGACGAAACTGAAGTCGCCAGCGACGCCCGCGTGGTTGAGGGCCGCGACGGTATCGCCGCCGCCGGCGACCGAAACCAGGCTGCCGTCCTGGGTCAACGCCGCGGCAGTCTTGGCCAGCGCCACCGTCGCCTCGTCGAACGGCGGCGTCTCGAAGGCACCCAGCGGCCCGTTCCACACCAAGGTGCGGCAGGTCTTTAGCGCGTCCGCCAGGGCCTCGACCGCGGCCGGTCCGACATCGAGGATCATCTCGTCCGCCGCCACCTCATGGACGTTGCATATGCGCAGGCTGGGCGGATCGGGCGCGAATTCCTTGGCCACCACCACATCGTACGGAAGGTGGATCGTGCAGCCGGCGGCCTCGGCGCGATCGAAGATGCTCTCTGCCTCGCCCACCAGGTCGTGCTCGGCGAGGGACTTGCCGACATCGATCCCCGCGCGCGGCGAGAAAGGTATTGGCCATGCCGCCACCGATGATCAGGTGATCGACCTTGCCGACCAAATTCCCCAGCACGGCAAGCTTGGTGGAAACCTTCGCTCCACCGACAACCGCCGCGACTGGCCGCTCCGGCCTGCCCAGCGCCTGCTCCAGCGCTGTCAGCTCAGCTTCCATCGCCCGTCCGGCGAACGATGGGAGCAGATGCGCTACTCCCTCGGTCGAGGCATGGGCTCGGTGAGACACCGAGAAGGCGTCATTGACGTAATAGTCGCCGAGCGCCGCCATTCCCTCGGCAAGCGCCGGGTCATTCTGTTCCTCGCCGGCATGAAAGCGGGTGTTCTCGAGGATCCCGATACCTCCCGGCAGCATGATCGAGATCGCGCGCGCCGCCTCGGGGCCCTGGCAATCCTCGACGAACCGCACCGACCGGCCGGTCAGCTCGGCCAGCGGCTTGACCAACAGCGCGGTCGACATGTCCGGACGGCTCTGTCCCTTGGGCCGGCCGAAATGGGACAGCAGCAACACGATCGCGCCCTTGTCGCTCAGCTCCGCGATGGTCGGCACGGCCGCGCGAAGCCGCGTGTCGTCGGCTGATCGCGCCGTCCCTCATCGGCACGTTCAGATCGACGCGGACCAGCACCCGCTTGCCGGTCAGGTCAGCCGGCAGATCGTCGAGGGTCTTGAAGCTAGGCATCGTCACAAATTCCGTTCGGATGTGGGCGCCCGGCCCCTTAGATGAGCTTCGCGATCGCGCCTGCAGTGTCGACCATGCGGTTCGAGAAGCCCCATTCATTGTCGTACCAGCTGACCACGCGGACCAGCTTGCCCTCGATCACCGCGGTTTCGAGGCTGTCGACGGTCGAGCTGGCCGGGTTGTGATTGAGGTCGATCGAGACCAGCGGCTCGTCGGTATAATCGAGGATTCCGGCGAGCGGTCCGCTTTCCGACGCGGACTTGAGCGCGGCGTTGATCTCTTCCTTGCTGGTCTCGCGGCCCGGCGTGAAGGTCAGGTCGACCAGGCTGACGTTCGGCGTCGGCACGCGCACTGCCGAGCCGTCGAGCTTGCCCTTCAGCTCCGGCAGCACCTCGCCGACCGCGCGAGCAGCGCCGGTGGTGGTCGGGATGATCGACATGCCGGCGGCGCGGGCGCGGCGCATGTCGGGATGGATCTGGTCGAGGATCTTCTGGTCGTTGGTGTAGGCGTGGATGGTCGTCATCAGCCCGCGCTCGATGCCGACCAGGTCGTTCATGCACCTTGGCCACCGGCGCCAGGCAGTTGGTCGTGCAGCTGGCGTTGGACACGATCGTCATGTTCGGCCTGTCAGCTTGTCGTGATTGACGCCGTAGACGACGGTCAGGTCGGCGCCCTTGGCCGGGGCCGAGATCAGCACCCGCTTGGCGCCGGCATCGAGATGCTTCTGCCCGCCCTCGCGGTCGGCGAAGAAGCCGGTGCACTCCAGCGCGATGTCGACGCCCAGCTCGGCGTGCGGCAACTTGGCCGGGTCGCGCTCGGCGGTGACCTTGATCCGCTTGCCATTGACGACCATCGCGTCGCCCTCGGCGCTGACGTCGCCCGGGAACGGCCCATGGACGCTGTCGCGCTTGAACAGCATGGCATTGGCCTTGGCGTCGGCCAGGTCGTTGATCGCGACCAGCTCCAGGTCGTGATCGTTGCGCTCCAGGATGGCGCGGGCGACGAGGCGGCCGATACGGCCGAAACCATTGATGGCGACTTTGGTCATGCAATATTCCCTTATTTTCATGTGCGCGAGGACGCGCTCCGTGATCTTGGGCGCGGTAAGCCCGAAATGGTCGTAAAGGTCGGTGGCCGGCGCCGACGCGCCGAACCGGTCGATGCCGATGCGCAGGCCATGAAGCCCGGTGTAGCGCTCCCAGCCGAAGGTCGTCCCAGCCTCGATCGACACGCGCAAAATCTCGCGGTTCGAGACGTCGGGCAGAATTTCCTCGCGGTAGATCGGCCGGCTGCAGGTCGAACAACTCCGTGCACGGCATCGAGACGACGTCGGCGCCGATCCCCTGGCCCTCCAGGTCGGCCGCGACCTGCGAGCGCGATCTCGACCTCCGAGCCGGTGGCGATCAGGATGACCTTGCGCGGCGCCCGCGCAGCCTTGAGACGATAAGCGCCCTTGGCCGAGAGATTCTCGCTCGGCAACCTCGGTCCGCACCGGCGCCAGATTCTGCCGAGACAGGGCAAGCAGGCTCGGCCCATCGATCGGCCAGCGCCGCTGCCCAGCATTCGGCGGTCTCGACCGCGTCGGCGGGCCGATAGACGTGCAGGCCGGGGATGGCGCGCAGCGACTGGAGGTGCTCGATCGGCTGGTGGGTCGGACCATCCTCGCCAAGCCCGATCGAATCATGGGTCATGACATGGACGACCTTGGCACCCATTAGTGCGCCGAGGCGGATCGCGGGGCGGCTATAATCGGAAAAGACCAGGAAGGTGCCGCCATAGGGCAGTACGCCGCCATGCAGCGCCATGCCGTTCATCGCCGCGGCCATGCCGAACTCGCGGATGCCGTAATAGATGTAACGGCCGGCGTAGTTCTCGTGGGTCGAGCGGCTGCAGCTCCTTGGTCTTGGTGTTGTTGGATCCGGTCAGGTCGGCCGATCCGCCGATCGTCCAGGGGCATGCGGTGTTGATCACCTCCAGCGCCATTTCCGACGCCTTGCGCGTCGCGACCTTGGGCGGATTGGCGATCAGCGCGTCGAGATAGGGCTTGAGCCATCGGTCGTCGATCCTGCCGGCCAGCCGGTCGCGAAATTCCTGGGCCTTGCCGCTCGCCTCAAGCCGCCAGTGCCATTCGGCTCGCGCCTTGCCGCCCCGCGCCCCGGCCTCGCGCCACGCCTTGGCGACATCGTCGGGAATTTCGAACGGCGGCAGGTCCCAGCCCAATTCCTTGCGCGCGGCAGCGACCTCGTCGGCGCCCAGCGGCGAGCCATGGGTCGCGGCGGTGCCCTGCTTGTTGGGCGCGCCATAGCCGATGATCGTCTTGCAGCGGATCAGCGAGGGCCGCGGATCGGCGATCGCCTCGTCGATCGCCTTCGAAACCTTGGCCAAGTCCATTCCGTCGCATTCGACGGTGTGCCAGCCCATCGCCGTCGTGGCGGGCCATGCACATCCTCCTTGCGGCTGAGGTCGGTCGAGCCGTCGATGGTGATCTTGTTGTCGTCCCACAGCACGATCAGCCGGCCGAGCTTCAAATGCCCGGCCAGGCCCAGCCGCCTCATGGTTGAGGCCTTCCATCAGGCAGCCGTCGCCGGCGATGACGTAGGTGCGGTGGTCGACCAGTTCGTCGCCATAGACGGCGTTGAGATGCCGCTCGGCGATCGCCATTCCGACCGCGGTGGCCAGCCCCTGGCCTAGCGGCCCGGTGGTCGTTTCGACCCCGGCCAGCATGAAATTCTCAGGATGGCCCGCGCAGGGGCTGGAGAGCTGGCGGAAGTTGCGGATTTCCTCGATCGTCGGACGCGCATAGCCGGTGAGGTGCAGCAACGCATAGATCAGCATCGATCCATGGCCCGCCGAAAGCACGAAGCGGTCGCGGTCGGGCCAGTGCGGATCGGCCGGATCATACTTCAGATGCTTGGTGAACAGCGCGGTCGCGGCGTCGGCCATGCCCATCGGCATGCCGGGATGGCCGCTGTTGGCGGCCTCGACCGCATCCATCGCCAGGGCGCGAATGGCGTTGGCGAGTTGGCGTTGGGTTGCCATCAAATCTCCATGGGTCGGCCGGGTCGAGCGGATTCGGCTGGCCGATGGTTTGGTGCCTATTGTCGCGCCGCAGCGTGAGCGTCAACCTTAGCGGCCCCGCTTGCGGACGCCTCCCATTCTGCTACGCCTTGTGAACCATGAGCAATAAGCCATTGGAAGAAGCCATGGATCGCGCCGAGCGGGCCCTGCTGCGGATCGAGCGCGCCGTCGAGCGCGGGGCCATGCACGACGGCGCCGCGACGACGGCTTCGCGCGCATAGGTGCGCGAGCGCGCTTGGCGGAGCTCGACGACATCATCCAGCGAGGCGGGCCGCTGATGGCGGAGGTCGAACTCACGATCGCCGGGCGCCCCTACAAGGTCGCCTGCCGCAACGGCGAGGAGGAGACATTGCGCGCCGCCGGCGCCCTGGTCGACGCGAAGAGCCGGGAAGCGCTATCGGGCCTCGGCACCTTGTCCGAATCGCGCCAGCTGCTGTTTGCCGCGCTGTTGCTCGCCGACCAGATCATCGACGGGCGTGAGTTCGAAATGCCCACAGGCGCCCGACGCCGAGCTCGCTCGAGCGGACCCAGCGGCTCGCCGAGCGGCTCGAATTCGCTCGCCGACGCCCTTGAGCAAAACGGCATGGACGCCTAGATAGGAGCGACGGGTACTGCCTCGTACGAGCCTTAACGAAAATCCCTGAGGCGATTAAATATCCTAGGGGACTGTCCCTGTCCGGGCCACTCGTTTCCATTGGGGTCCGGTGCACATGGTTCCCACCTGACGTTTGTGGCGTCAGAGGATTTCAGGGCAAACGGCCATGGTGGTCCCGTCACATACCCCTACTTCGGCTGACAAGGTCGCGCTTCGGCGCGTCGCGCGCGAGCGGCGCAGGACCTTCGTCGAAGCCCTGAGCTGGCGAGCGAGTCGCGAGTCGATCGAAGCCGAGCTCGCCGCGGCACTCGACCCGGTCCTGGCCAACAGCCGCGTCGTCGGCGGCTATTGCCCGTTGCCGATCGAGATCAGCCCCTGCCGGCGCTGGATGCGGCCGCGGCCAATGGCACGCTCGTCGCCTATCCCGCCTTCGCCGATCATCAGGCCATGTTCCGCTTCCTTGCCGGCGATCCCAGCGAAAGCCGGCCCCTGGGCCTGCTTCCAGCCGCCGCTCGACTCGCCCGAGGTCTTCCCCGACCTGGTGCTGGTGCCGCTGGTCGCGATCGACGGAAAGGGCACGCGGCTTGGGCCAGGGCAAGGGCCATTATGACCGCGTGCTGGCCAGCTTGCGCGAGCATGGCGCCCTGTTGATCGGCGTCGGCTGGGAGGTTCAGAGGCTCGAGCGAGACCATTCCGGCCGAGCCATGGGACGTCGCCGCTCGACGGTTTTGCGTCGCCCGAGCTGGCCTGGAGATGTTCCGATGATCGCAGCCGCAGCCTCCTGGCGCAAGCCGGCCGGAATTTTCGCCATCCTTGCGCTCATCGCTGTCTGGGCGGCGCTGGTCGCCTCGCTCTCGGACAGGTTGGGCGAGTGGCCGATCCTGTTGCAGGCAATCTTCTACCTTGTTGCCGGAATTGCGTGGATTCTGCCGCTGAAGCCGCTGCTTCGCTGGATGGAAACCGGTCGTTTCGGACCGTTCAAGGTCTGAATCCTGTTCGTCGAAGGTTCATTGAAATTGCTGTATTGGAGCAACCAGATCACCGCCTCCCATATGCAGCTCGCACTGACCTTCCAGCCCTTGAGGCCCTGGCGCACGCATCCGCGCGAGACGCTTGCTGCGGCGATGCTCGGTGGCGATCGGGCTTGTCGTGCTTGCCGGCGTCGAGCGGTGCCACGCCCACCTGCTGCCGCAGTTCGCGACGCAGGCGGAAGCACTCGAGCGGCTCCCGCCCGCCGAAGCCGCTGCCGACCAGATCCGCGATCTGGCGCCGGAAACTGCGCTTGAGGTCAATGCCAGGATCCCGATCGCCGGTGGCCCAATCCCGCTGCGCAGCCGTTCGCGTTCGGCAAAGCCTCGCCCGAAATGCCGCGCCCGCGCGCTCGAATGCCTGACCAGCGCCATTTATTATGAGGCCGCGCAGGAAAGCGACGGACGGCCAGCGCGCCGTCGCGCAGGTCGTCCTGAACCGCGTTCGCCATCCGGCCTTTCCCAACAGCGTCTGCGGCGTGGTCTTTGAAGGTTCGACCCGCGCCACCGGCTGCCAGTTCACCTTCACCTGCGACGGTTCGATGGCCCACGCGCCGATACCCGCGCTGTGGAACCGCGCGCGCAAGGTCGCCGAGGCAGCGCTGTCGGGGCAGTCTATGCGCCGGTCGGCCACGCGACCCATTATCACGCCAATTATGTCGTGCCCTACTGGGCGTCGAGCCTGGTCAAGACCGACGTCGAGGGCGCGCACATCTTCTACCGCTGGGCAGGCGGCTGGGGCCGTCCGGCGGCCTTCAGCGACCGCTGGTCGGGCTGAAGGCAGCCCGGCGGCGCTTCGCCTTGCGGCCCTCAGCGCGCCCACGCCGGATGCGCTCCGGTGAAAACCGCCGAGGCCACCGTGGAGAAGCTCGAGGAAGCCGGCGCCAAGGTCACGAGAGCAAGGACGGCCGGGTGCCGGCCTGCTGTTCACGCCCGAGGCGCGCGAGGCGGTCGAGAAGGTCAAGGTCACGCCCTATGTCGAGCGCGTCCGCCGCCTCGGACAATCTTCGCTTCGCGCTGGACGGCGGCAGTCCCGAAGAGACCGAACGCCCTTTTGGGCGCACGAAGAGCCGAAGCCGGATCAGACCAGCGCCGGTCCATCGGCGCAGTAACGCGCGGCGAGAGCCGAGTCACTTCGAATTTCCAGATGAATGGAATGGCGCGAGTGACGGGGCTCGAACCCGCGACCTCCGGCGTGACAGGCCGGCGCTCTAACCAACTGAGCTACACCCGCGCTTTGGCTGGGCGGCGCAACTAGGAGAGCCGCCCTACCTGTCAACACAGCTTCAGCCGTCTTTTTCTTCTTCCTCGCCGACGTGGGTCAGCGTCCCGTCCTCGAACAGGAAGCCGGCGATGTCGGGCGTGCCGGCCGCGGCGAACACCGTCTTGAAGATGATCAGCAGCGGCACCGCCAGCAACGCGCCGGTCGTGCCCCACACCCAGGCCCAGAATGACAGCGAAACCAGGATCAGCAGCGGATTGATGGTCAGCCGGTGGCCGACCACCAACGGCGTGATGATGTTCGCCTCGATGAGGTGCAGGCCGACGAAGACCAGCGGCGGAAGCATGGCCGCCCAGGGATCGACGAAGGTCATCAACCCGCCCAGCGCCAGCAGCAGCGCGGCCGACGATCGGGCCGAGGTAGGGGATGTAGTTCAGCACCGCGACGATCCCGCCCCACATCACCGGCGAATCCATTCCCAGCGCCCACAGGATCGCCGCGGTCAGCGCGCCCAGGCAGACGTTGATGACGGTGATCGTGCCGATGTAGGTCGAGGTCGCGTCGACGGTCTGCTGGATGACCCGGGCGGTGGTCAGCGCGCCTTCGAAGCTGCCGCGGCTGACGATCGTGCGCTTGCGCATGCCGGTCCAGCCGGCGAGGAAGAAATAGATCACCAGCAGCGCGAAGAAGAGCTGGATCGCCGCGTGCGGCGCCGAGGCGGTGATGATCCCCAGCATCGAATTGGGCGTTTCGACCCGCACCGTCCGCGCCTCGGCTCGCCTCGATCGAGATTCGCGCGGCGGTCTTGTCGATGAATTTCTCGAGGTTGGAATAGAGATCGAGCAGCGGCGCCAGCGCCTCGGTCACCCGGTCGATCCGCTGCGGGATCAGGGCGACCCAGTCGATCGCCGGAATAGACGATCGCCGCCAGCGCGAAAATCGCGATCGCCAGGAATACCAGGACGCACAGACAGCGCGGCGAATTTCGACGGCACGCCGCGCCGCTCGAACCATTCGAGCATCGGCACCAGGGCGATCGCGACCACCAGCGCGGCGGTCACCGGAAGGAAGAATTCGGCGCCGGCGCGAAGCGCGAACGGCAGCGAGATGAGCAGGCCGATGCCTCCCATCAGCGTCAGCGAAGCGAGCAGCCGGACGCGCTTAACCTGCAGCGCCTCTATGTCATGGGCGTGCGAATCGCCCGTCTTGCCTGTTGCGCGCGTCCATGGGCGCATCTTAGCCATCGAGCGGGCGCCCGCCAGATTGTCGAAGGAGGGTGCTTGATCAGCTTGCTGGTGCCCCCGGTCCGAGTCGAACGGACACTCCTTGCGGAACTCGATTTTGAGTTCGAGCGCGTCTACCAATTCCGCCACGGGGGCCCGTAAGCGAGCGCGCTGGCTAAACGATCGACCGCGCGCCCGCAAGCGCTCCGATCGGCAAGAAAAGCAACCTGCCCGCTTGCCCTGCCCGCTCCGCAAGCATCAGTTCCGCGGCGCCTGGCGGCGATAGCTCAGCGCCTCGGCGACATGGATCCGCCCGACCTGGTCGGCACCGGCGAGATCGGCGATTGTCCGCGCGACACGCAGCACCCGATGGAATCCGCGGGCCGGACAGGCGCATTGCCGCGGCGGCATCGGCCAGCAGCTTGCGGCCAGCGCTCATCAGGCGTCGCGACCGCGTCGAGCAATTCGCCGTCGGCCTCGGCATTGGTTCGCACGACCTGTCCTGAGCCTGACGAAGGGCCATTCCCATTGTAGCGCAGGGTCTGGATCGACCGCGCGGCGGCCACCCGTCTCGACACCTCCGCGCTTCCCTCGGCCGGCGGCGGCAGGGTGAGGTCGGCAGCGCTGACCCCCTGGACTTCGACATGCAGGTCGATCCGGTCGAGCAGCGGGCCCGACACCCTGGCCTGGTAATCGGCGGCGCAGCGCGGCGCTCGGGCGCAGGCCAGCGCCGGATCGCCCAGATGCCCGCAACGACATGGATTCATCGCCGCCACCATCTGCACCCGCGCCGGGAAGGTAACGTGCATATTGGCCCGCGCGACGCTGACGGTGCCGGTCTCCAGCGGCTGGCGCAGCGAATCGAGCACGGCGCGCTGGAATTCCGGCAGCTCGTCGAGGAACAGCACGCCCAGGTGCGCCAGACTGATCTCGCCGGGCCGGACCTTGAGGCCGCCGCCGACCAGCGCCGGCATCGAAGCGCTGTGGTGCGGTGCACGAAACGGGCGGCGTCGCCTCAGGCGCCCTCCTTCCAATTCCCCGGCGACGCTGGCGACCATCGACACTTCGAGCGCCTCGGTCGGTTCGAGCGGCGGCAATATCCCCGGCAGGCAGGAAGCGAGCAGCGACTTTCCCGCACCGGGCGGGCCGCTCATCAGCAGGTTGTGACCGCCGGCCGCGGCAATCTCCAGGGCCCGCTTGGCGACCTCCTGCCCCTTGACCTGCTTCAGGTCCGGGCCGCCGACGACCGGCTCCGCCTCACCCGGTGCCGGTGGACGAAGCAGCTGGGTACCCTTGATGTGGGCCAAAAGCGCGAGCAGGTCGGGCGCGGCCAAAACCTCGACATTGCCCGCCCAGGCCGCCTCGCTGCCCTGCACCGCCGGACAGATCAGCCCCTGCCCCTGGCTACTGGCGTGGAGCGCGGCCAGCAACACGCCTGGCGTCGGCGCGATCCGGCCATCGAGGCTGAGCTCGCCCACCGCGACATAATGCGACAGGCTCTCCGCATCGATCGCGCCGATCGCCGCCAGCAGGCAAAGCGCGATCGGCAGGTCGTAGTGCGAGCCTTCCTTGGGCAGGTCGGCCGGCGACAGGTTGACGGTGATTCGCTTCGGCGGAAGCGCAAGGCCGATCGCACTGAGCGCCGCCCTGCACCCGCTCGCGGCTTTCCGCAACCGCCTTGTCAGGCAGGCCGACGATGACGAAGGCATTGAGGCCAACCGACATCTGCACCTGCACCTCGACGGCGCGGGCCTCGAGCCCAAGGAAGGCGACGGTGGAGACCGTGGCGGCCATCAGCGGCCGCCTTCCGCATCACGCGCACAGCATTGGCGCAAATTTCCCCCTAGCTCGGCGCCGCGACCCTATCGCATCCGTAACAACAGGCAAGGGCACCCTTGTCTCGCCGGATCGGTTGCCCACATGTCGCGCGATGTGGAAGCGTGAACAATGGAGTGCCTTTATCGACCTGCCCTGGGTCGAATGGACGATGTTCAGTCTGGGCGTCATCCTGATGCATTCTGTCGCCGCGTGGCCGGCGTGATTCCCGGCCCGGGCGGAATATTCGTGTTCGCGATCGGCCTTGCATTGGTCCTGAAGACCAGCATGTGGGCCAAGCGCCGCTATGTCCATTTCAAGCGCTGGCAGCCCAAGTTCGGCCGTTGGGCCGATTGGGGCCTGCGCAGGCGCAGTGCGCGCGCGGCGCGAGGAAATTCGCAAGGAACGGGAGGCAATGGGCTGCCCGCCCCCCATCGAAGAGTTGGAAGAGGGGCCGATCGCTTCGGCGATTCCTGGTCCACCGGTCCACCAGCCGGAGATGCCGGGCGATCCCGAGGACCCCGATCGGCGTTGACTTTGGCAGGCTCGCGGACTATCGGCGCCCGCAACCACGGCCGCTTTGGCGGCCCTTTTTCATTCGAATTTGAGGCATGAGCGATGAAGCGCACTTTCCAGCCGAGCAATCTGGTCCGCAAGCGGCGGCACGGGTTCCGCAGCCGCATGGCGACGGTCGGCGGCCGCAAGGTGCTGAATGCGCGCCGCGCCCGCGGCCGCAAGAAGCTCAGCGCCTAGTTACCCTTACCAAGCGCTCGGATTTCCTCGCCGCCAACCGCGGCAAACGCGCGCCCATGCCCGGCTTCGTCCTGTTGGTCCGCCTCCGCGAGGACGGCGACCCGACGATGCGCGTCGGCTTCACCGTCACCAAGAAGATCGGCAAGGCGGTGGTCCGCAACCGGATGAAACGACGCTTCCGCGCCCTCGCCCGGGAAACGCTTGACCGAACATGGCATCCCCGGCGCCGACCATGTCCTGATCGGCCGCGCCGGCGGGATCGAGCGGGACTATGCAAGCCTTGCGACCGAGTTGAAACGGGCGCTGAAGAAGGTGCAAGGGTGAGATCCATTTCCGTCATTGCGAGGAGCGCAGCGACGAGGCAATCCAGACTGGATTGCCTCGCTTCGCTCGCAATGATGATCTGATGCTTGCCCGCTTCCTCATCCTGGTGACGCGCGGCTGGCAATTAGGCCCCAGCCGCATCCTCCCGCCGAGCTGCCGTTACCAGCCTAGCTGTTCGGCCTATGCGATCACCGCACTTCGACGCTATGGCGCGGCCAAGGGCGGCTGGCTGGCCCTCAAGCGAATCATGCGTTGCCATCCCTGGGGCGGCCAGGGTTCCGGACCCGGTCCCCTGAGATTTCAAGGACAGTAGAGTGAACGATAACCGCAACATGCTCCTCGCCATTGTGCTCAGCGCGCTCGTGCTGATCGGCTGGAGCTTCCTGTCCGACCAATTCTTCCCGACGGCCGGACCGCAGACCCAGCAGGTCGAAAATGGCAAGGTGCGGCCGGCTCCGACACCGCCGGCCGCGCCCTCCGCCGACGCGCCTCGGCAGATCCGGGCCCGTGAGGTGGTGCTGGCCGAGACACCGCGGGTGAAGATCGACACGCCGCGCCTGCAGGGCTCGATCAACCTCAAGGGAGCGAGGTTCGACGACCTCGTGCTGGTTCGCCAGCGCGAGTCGATCGATCCCAATTCGCCGCCGGTGCGTCTGTTGTCGCCGGTCGGCTCCACGGACAGCTATTTCGCCCAGTTCGGCTGGAGCGGCCAGGGCGTTGCAACTCCCGACGCCAACAGCGTGTGGACCGCCAGTGCTCCGGTGCTGGAGCCGGGCAAGCCGGTCACTCTCCGCTGGGATAACCCTTCCGGTCAGCGGTTCGAACTGATCGTCTCGGTCGACGACGGCTATTTGTTTACCGTCAAGCAGCGCGTGGTGAACGGCGCCGGCGAGGCCATCGGACTGCGCGCCTACGGGCTTGCAAGCCGCGCCAGCAAATCTCCCGATCCGTCGAGCTGGACGCAGCATGTCGGTCCCAACGGCTTCCTTGGCGGCAAGGCCAACTACGACGTCGATTGGGAGACGCTCGACGAAAACAAGGCGGGCGTCACCGTCGACAGCCGCGGCGGATGGCTCGGCTTTACCGACAAATATTGGCTGACGGCCCTGATCCCGGCCGGTGCAGCTCCGGTCGAGGCGAGCTTCCGCAAGAGCGCCAGCGGCGCCTACCAGGCCGATTATGTCGGCACTCCGTTCCTGGTCGGACCGGGCCAGGCTGTCACCGCCGAAGCTCGGCTGTTCTCCGGCGCCAAGGAAAAAACAGTTCCTCGACCGCTACGAGAATGAAGGCATCACCAGCCTGTCCAAGTCGATCGACTGGGGCTGGTTCGAATGGTTCATGCGGCCGATCTTCAACCTGCTCAACTGGCTGTTCGGCGTGCTGGGCAATTTTGGCTTGGCGATCATCGCCCTCACCATCATCGTCCGCGTGATCCTGTTCCCGATTGCCGACAAGCAGTTCCGGTCGATGGCCGGCATGCGCAAGGTCCAGCCGAAGATGAAGGCGCTGCAGGAGCGCTACAAGGACGACAAGCCGCAAGCTGCAGCAGGAGATGCTGAAGCTTTACAAGGAAGAGAAGATCAACCCGGCCGCGGGCTGCCTTCCGATCCTGCTGCAGATCCCGATCTTCTACGCGCTCTACAAGGTGCTGATGGTCAGCGTCGAAATGCGCCACCAGCCCTTCTATCTGTGGATCAAGGACCTTTCGGCACCCGATCCGCTGACGCCCCTCAACCTGTTCGGACTGCTCGACTTCACCCCGCCCGCGTTCATCGCGATCGGTGTCCTGCCGATCCTGCTCGGCATCACCATGTGGATCCAGTTCAAACTGAACCCGCAGCAGCCCGACCCGGTCCAGGCAGCAGATCTTCTCGATCATGCCGTGGGTGCTGATGTTCGTCATGGCCCCATTCGCGGCGGGCCTGCAGCTCTACTGGGTGACCAACAACATCCTGTCGATCGGCCAGCAGGCCTGGCTCTACAAGCGCTACGACATGCACCTGTCCGACACCCACCCGATCAAGACCTGACGATGCTCCCCTCTCCATTCCTCCAGAGCGTAGTCGAGGGACCTGCGCGCCTCGCTCGATACGAACAGCCGGGGTGACAGAGGATCTCGCGAACTCGCGCGCAAGCTCTTCTCGGGACCGATCGACTTTTTGAAGTCGGCCCCGAAGCTCGAGCATCTGCCCGACCCTTCGGTGCCGGAGATCGCCTTTGCCGGCCGCTCCAACGTCGGCAAAAGCTCGCTGATCAATGCGGTCACCAACCGCGACAAACTGGCCCGCGCCTCGAATACTCCGGGCCGGACCCAGGAGCTCAACTATTTCGATGTCGGGCAGCCACTGGCGTTTCGGTTGGTGGACATGCCGGGCTATGGCTTTGCCGAAGCCCCAAAGGACATGGTCAAGCGCTGGCGCTTCCTGATCAACGACTATCTTCGCGGCCGGCAAGTGCTGAAGCGGGCGCTGGTGCTGGTTGACGCCCGCCATGGCCTCAAGGACGTCGACCGCGACGTGATGCGAATGCTCGATGACGCAGCAGTCAGCTATCATCTGGTGCTGACCAAGGCCGACAAGATCAAACCGACCGAATTGGCCCAAACGATCGAGGCGATTCGAGTCGAAGCGGCCAAGCATCCGGCGGCCCACCCGCTGATCCTGCCGACGTCCAGCGAAACCGGCGCCGGGATTGCCGAGTTAAGAACCGCGATCCTGGAGGCGGCCCAAAGTTGAAACAGACGGCGTCATGAAACTGATCATCGGCAACCGCGCCTATTCCAGTTGGTCCATGCGCGGCTGGCTGGCGCTGAAACATGCCGGCCTGGAGTTCGAAGAACTGGTCGTACCGATGTTCGACGAGGCATGGGAACAGCGCCGCGAAGGCGACGAGTTCGCACCCTCGCTCGGCAAGGTGCCGATCCTGTGGGACGGCGACACGGTCATCTGGGACAGCCTGGCGATCATCGAATATTGCGCCGACCGGGTCGGACGCGAACGGTTCTGGCCGGAAGACGAAGCGGCGCGCGGAATGGCCCGATCGATGGCTGCGGAAATGCACAGCGGTTTTTCCGCCCTGCGCCGCGAGCTGCCGATGAACGTTCGCCGAAACTTCGGATCGGTCGAGCTGTCGAGCGAGGTTGAGGCCGATATCGATCGAATCCTCAATCTTTGGGCACAGGCCCGGGCCCGCTTCGGCGGGACCTGCGAATATCTGTTCTGCAACTGGAGCGCTGTGGACATCATGTTCGCGCCCGTCGTCACGCGCTTCGTGACCTACGGCGTCAGGGTCCCGCCCTTCGCCGCCGCCTATATGGAGGCCGTCCTTCACCGCGCCGACGTGGTCGAATGGATCGAGCTTGCCCAGGACGAACCCTGGGTCATCGAAGAATATGAAACCGCGCCGGTCGCCTAGTCGCGCTTTGGATATTCGCTCCCGTCGCGCCGGCAAAACCGGCTGTCGTCGGTAAATACCATATCGATGTCGCTGTAGCCGCCGCCGGTTCGGGGTCCGGCGCTGATTGCGACGAACGTGCAAGGTTCGTCGAACCGGTTGATGAGATGGTGGCCATTGGTGCTGCCCTTGGCCCACGCCAGGATGTCACCCGGCCCGACCTCGGTTTCGCCACCGTCCTCGACCAGCATCGCCTTTCCCGAGAGCATGACGACCATTTCATCCTCGCCATCGTGCCAATGCCGCTGGCTCGACCATGCACCGGGCTCCAGGGTCACATGGCTCGCGCCGAGTTCGGTGAGACCCGCCAGCGGCGCGATGCGCTTCCACCATCGGCCCTGTACCTCCTTGTGAAATGGGTCGGGGTATCCGGTGGCATTGGACGGAGAGATCGGCTCGAGATCGACTTTCGGCATGGCTGCCATCTCCTTTGTCGCTGTCCTACAAGGCACCGCATGGCTAGGTAAGCCGCAATGAATGCGACCGCACTTCCGAGCGCCGGCCCTCCCGACCGCTTAAGCTCACACCGGACCCCCGATTTGGCGCCTCTCTCCGTGAACTTAGTGACTTTAGGCGCGGCTGCATGATTGCTAGGCAACCGCCCATGACATCGTCGATCGATCCTGTTGAGCTTGCGCTGGCGCTCATCTCCTGCCCCAGCATCACGCCCGCCAGGGGCGAGGTATTCGATGTCCTGGAGAGCGCGCTACGCGACAACGGGTTCGATGTGCACCGCTGGGTGATGGGCGAGGCCCCCGACGGTCCGACCGAGAATATGGTTGCAACGCGCGGAACCGGCTCGCCGCATTTCGGCTTTGCCGGGCATCTCGATGTCGTTCCGCCCGGCGATGGCTGGGACAGCGACCCGTTCGAACCAGTGATCGCCGATGGCGTGCTGACCGGACGCGGCGCCAACGACATGAAAAGCGCCATTGCCGCCTTTGTCGCGGCCGTCGCGGATTTCGAAAACCAGGCTGGAACCATCTCCCTGCTGATCACCGGCGATGAAGAGGGCTATGCCACCTATGGCACGCCGCGCATCATCGACTGGCTCAACGAGCGCGGGATCCGGCCCGACATGATCCTGATTGGCGAGCCGACCTCGGTCGAACGACTGGGCGACACGGTCAAGATCGGCCGGCGCGGCTCGGTCAACATGTGGATCGACGTGCCCGGCACCCAGGGCCATGTCGCCTATCCGCATCGCGCCGACAATCCGATCCCAAGACTGGCCCGGATCATGGCTGCGCTGGACGAGCTTCATCTCGACGACGGAACCGAGCAGTTCCCGCCATCGAACCTGGAGTTCACCGGCATTTCGACACCGACCCATGCAAGCAACGTCATTCCCGCCTCCGCCACGGCGCAGCTCAACATAAGGTTCAACAACCTGCAGCAGGGTCAGAAGCTGGTCGAAATGGTCGAACAGATCGCCCGGCGCGAGGCCCCCGGCGCAACGGTTCGCGCCCGCATTTCCGGCGAAGCTTTCCTCACCCCTGCCGGGTCAGCTTTACGATGTGGTCGTCTCGGCGATCCGCGAGGAAACCGGCATCGATCCGGAGCTGTCGACCAGCGGCGGCACCTCCGATGGTCGGTTCCTCATCAAGCTTTGCCCGGTGGTCGATTTCGGCCTGCCGAACGCCAGCATGCACAAGGTCGGGGAGCATGCTGCGATCGACGAGATTCACGCGTTGAGCAGGATCTACCGCCGCGTGCTCGAAAAGCTGTTCGCCTAGGCGACGATGCTCTTCGACCCGCGATCGGCGTTGCGGGTCCAGTTGAGGAATTCCTCTTCGTACATCGGTCCGGCGAAGACGAAGCCCTGGACCGTATCGCAGCCCATGGCTCGAAGTATGTCGGCCTGCGCCACGTTTTCAACCGCCTCGGCCACGATCTCGGCGCCGACGCCCTTGATCAACTGGATCACGGCCTGGACGACCACCCGTGCCTTCTCGCTGGTCTCGATGTCGGCGATCAGCGACTGATCGAGCTTGACCCGGTCGAGCGGCATCGCCCGCAGGCGCGCGATGTTGGAATAGCCGGTGCCGAAATCGTCGATGGCAATGGACAGGCCTTCGCTTCGCAGCGACGCGACTTCGTCGAGCGCGGCCTGGGAGCATTCCATGGCCGCCGTTTCGGTGAATTCCAGTTCGACCAGCGACAATGGCACGCCGGCATCGGCGAATGTGGCGCGCATTCGGGGCAGGAAGTCGGCACGGTCCAGTTGCCGCGGGCTGACATTGAATGAGATCCGCCGCTTGCTGCCCTGGGCTTGCCATTCGGCCAACATCGAAGCGACTTCGGCAACGACCCAGTCGCCGAGGTCGGCGATGATCCCGGTCTGCTCGGCAACGGGAATGAAGGTGCCTGGCAGGCGCAACCCGTCGCGCGGATGATTCCAGCGAAGCAGCGCCTCGGCGCCACTGACTTCGCCGGTCGTGAAGCTCAGCTGCGGCTGCAGTGCGAGGAGGAATTCGCCGCGCTGAAGAGCTTCGCCGAGCGCTGCTTCGGTATCGATCTTGCGCTGATGCTCGGCCGCAAGTTCTTCGCTGAACAGGCAGTACCGGCCACCGCCTTGCTGCTTGGCGTCGTACATGGCGATATCCGCGGACCGCATCAGCCCTTCGATCGCCACGCCATGATCCGGACAGACGGCGACACCGACCGAAGCGCCGATGTCGATGCTATGGCCGTGGAGCTCGAACGGCTCGGAGATGGCCAGCGCTATGCGGCGGGCTACTCGCTCGGCGTCGGCAGCGTCCTCGATCTGGGGAAAGAAAATAGTGAATTCGTCGCCCGCCAGGCGAGCCAGCAATGGGCGCGCGACCGGACCCTCTCCGAGCTCGGCCGTGACCACCACCCGAAGGCGGTTGGCGACCATGATCAGCAGCTGGTCGCCGCGGGCATGGCCAAGGCTATCATTGACCTTCTTGAAGCGGTCGAGGTCGACGAACAGCATGGCCGCCTTGGCGTCCGAATTGCGCGCCGCAAGCATCTTGTCGGCCTCGGCGCGGAAATGAAGCCGATTGGGAAGCGAAGTGACGGGGTCGTACATGCCGAGCGCGTGGGCATTTTCGATCGACGCCCGGACTTCGGCGAACAGACTATCCACTGCCGTCGCAAGCTTGGGCATGGTCTCGCGCACGATGCGCGGCGTGGGGCTGATAAGATCGCCTTGCTCCACGGCGAGCAGCCGATCGCCGAGTGCGGTCAGGGCCCGCGCGCTTTCGCTGTTCGGACGCTCGGATGCAATATAACTCACCATCAGGCAGAAGGCGCCGGCCACGAGCGACGCCACTACCTGCTCATTGAAGCTGGTGATGTAGAGGAATGCGGTCAGGGAAAAGATGAACGAGGCGATGCCAGCCGCGCCCGACAGCAGGGCGTTGCTGATCTTCTGAGCCGTCCCGTCCTGGATCCTCGAAATCGCGCTTGCCCCTTGCCACTCGCCCAATGCCAGCCGGAGTGATCGTCAGGCTTAAACAGACGGGGTTAAGAAAGGGTGGAAATCGCTAAGATTTTCGAAGGACAATATAGAGGCTGCCCGCCGCCGCCATGACGGCGATGCGCTCCTCTCACCGCAGCAATCCTGGGGGCGTGCCGAGAAACCGCGAGCCAGTCATGAACGGCTGCTCGGATCCGGCCGCGTTCGAGCGGCGGATCGCCTGTCCGCTCATGGCCGGTTATCAGCAGCAAAATCCTTTCGCCTGAGGCAATTGCGCGCTCCAGCGAGTGGTCGATCGCGCCCCATGCACGATCCAGGGTGTAGCCATGCAGATCAAGGATTCTGTCCGGTTCTACCCGTCCCGAGCGCAATCGGCGGTCCCAGCCGCCGTCGAGCGTTGCCGATCGCAAATTTTCGGCTCGTCTTGGAGTTGGTTCTGTCGGCCTTAACGGCGGGAGCCTGCCTTTGACCTTGGTTTGCGTCGGCTGGGCCGCTGCGACTTGAGGTGCGTCCGCGGGATTGCGAGACAGTGGCCGGATCGATGCGGTGACTTTCGCCCAGAGCTCGGCTTCCTCAGGGGATAGGCTGCGCACGGCCGACCACCCCCTTGGGCAATAGCAGCAACGCCTGTCCCTTGGCCGCCATGTCGCCCGCCGTCAGACGTGCCGCCTCGCCTGCGCCCCAGAAAGTGTCGAACCGGTTGGCGCCCTTGATGGCGCCGCCGGTGTCTTGCGCCACCCACAAGCCCGAGGCCTCCTGCCGATCGAGGATGAGGAACACCGGCGCTCCGAGCGGAACGAACTTTGGGTCCGCTGCCACAGAGGCTCTGCCGGTGACCGGAATATCGAGTGCGCCGAGCGGCCCGGGTCCGGGTCAGCTCCTTGAAGAAAATATAGCTAGGATTCTCCCGCATGAGCGATCGGCCGCCGTCCGGCTGGCCACGCATCCAGGCCACGATCGACCCCATGCTGGCGCCACCCGGCGGCAGGATGCCCCGCTCCCTCAGCAGGCGACCGATCGCGACATATTCGCGGCCGTTCTGGTCGGCATAGCCGATCCGCATTACCTGGCCGTCCGGCAACAGCAGCCGGCCCGAGCCTTGGATCTGGAGGACGAAAACCTCGATCGGATCGGCCGCCCAGCCGAGCTCGAGATTGCGGCCTTCCAAAGCGCCATCTTCTATCTCGGCCCTGTCGAAATAAAGGACGCAGCTGCCCTCCTGGTCGACTCGGCCGCGACCAGTTTTTTGGGGGCCGTAACAGCGGACGAGATCGTCGGGTTTGGCGATAGATCGGTACTTCATAGCCCGGCTGCCGCGTGCGGGATCCGCGGATTTCCGGCTCGAAATAGCCGGTGGCGAAAGCCTCTCCTGATGCCTACCCGTACCCAATCGAAGCGGTCGCGGAAGAATGCAGCCGGATCCGATACCGTGCCGCGCTTCGCTGCATGGCATCTGCCAGTCTGTTGCGTTGGTCAGCCCGCTCTGGTCTTGTCGCCGCATCAGGACGCGGGCAACTCAGCTTGAACGCTTCCAGCGCCCGCCGCGCTTCGGCCGCGTCGAGCGATACCGGCGAAGCGAGGACGATTCCCGCCTCACGCGCGGTAGCAGGCGGCGGCGGCAGGGGCGGGGGAGCAGGCGTTGGGGCTGGCGCGGGCGCTGGTGCCGGCGAAGGCGTCACCGGCGGTTCCGGTCTGCGCGTCGCGCAGGCCGCAAGAACCAGGGTTGCCGACAGCGCCAGGGCGCGAAGGGCGGCCCTCACTCTTCCTCGTCGGTTTCGACTAGCAGCCAGTTGGGATCGCGCGACGCGATATTGCGGCGGAAGGTCCAGCGATCGCGGGTCTGGACCGCGTCTGACAGCGAACCGGCAATCGCTTCTCCCGCGGAATTGCGCGTGATGGCGGCGATGTCGGCCTCGAACCGGACCGTGACCAAGGCCAGATCGCGCTCGATCTCCGCGCCTGCAATAACCGCCTGTTCGATCGCCACCAGCCGGTTGTCCAACACCAGCCCGTCCTTTTTCCGTTGCTCGACCGCCGTGGCAAAGGTGTCGAACACATGGGCATCGACAAAGGGCTTCATCGCCTCGACGTCGCCCTTCCAGAATGATTCAAGGATCATGCGGTAGGCTGCTTTGGATCCCTCGAGGAACCGGCCGACATCGAAGCTCGGATCCGCCGCCAGCAAGGCGCGAACCCCCGGCCCCGCCATTGGCAGGTAGGCGAGTTCATCCGGTTCGGCCGGGCTCAAGCTGTGCGTCGCCCGTGGATGAGGCTGCGGCTCCATTCGCGCGTCGGCCTCGGGGTCCGCGGGTTTCAGGATCGGCTGCTCATGACCAGTCCGCTCCCCTAGCACGCTGTAGAGGCGCAGGCCGATGAACAGGGCAACCAGGGCAAGAATGATAATGGCAGTCAACGAAGTTTCCGTTTCAAAGCGAACCAATTCGATCCCAACATAGTCCTGTCAACGCTCATATTCAAAGGGCGCTCCATCCATTGCGCCGCGAGAGCGCGGCTGCTAGTCGCACCGCCCGAGCGGGGCATGCCGCAACCGGCCTTCCTCCACCATCATTTTCTAACCCGATTCTCTTAAGGATTTTCCATGGCCGACCAGGACCCGATCACCCCGACTCCCGAAGGCAATGACGAGGGCCAGGCGGTGCCGCAGGCGGCGACGATCGCCCAGTACATCAAGGATTTTTCCGCTGAGAGCCCGTCGACGCCGCAGGTCTTTCAGTGGCAGGGTCAACCGACCCTTGACGTTCAGTTCGGCATCAACGGGACCAAGGTCGGGGACGACGTTCAGGAAGTGGTGCTGAAGATCGACGTCACCGCCAAGTCGGACAATGGCACCCATTTCATCATCGACCTGAGCTACGGCGGGCTGTTCGCCTTCCGCAATTTTCCGGAAGACGCGCTGGCCCCTTTCCTGCTGGTCGAGGCCCCCCGCCTGCTGTTCCCATTCGCACGGCAAATCATTGCCGAAACCGTGCAGAATCTGGGTTTCCCGCCAGTCCTGCTCGACCCGATCGACTTCGCCGCCGCCTATGTCGCTCAAGTCGAGGGGCAACAGGCGACCCAGGGCCAGCCAGGCGGCAATGGCGAGCCGCCGGTCGGCCACGCTTAACGCGGCGACGGCCAGGTAGAATCTTTACCGGGCGATCGGCTCGATCGGCGGCCTGACCATGGTCAGCCGCGTGCTGGGCTTCGCGCGCGACATGATCGGCTCGCGCGTGCTTGGCGCGAGCCACGCCAACGACGCGTTCAACCTGGCCTTCCTGCTACCAAACATATTCCGGCGGCTGTTCGCGGAAGGCGCATTTTCCTCAGGGTTCGTTCCCCTCTTCAGCCGCCGCCTTGCGGCCGGCGGACATGAGGATGCCGAGGCTTTTTCGAACGAAATTTTGTCGGTGTTCATGCCGGCGCTGTTGCTGGTCACCGCGATCTTCGTAATTTTGACACCGGCCATATTGCTGTTGGTCGTGCCGGATTACGCGAACGTCCCGGGCAAGATGCCGCTGGCCGTCGAACTGACTCGATGGACCTTCCCTTATCTGCTGTTCATCAGCCTGGTCGCCCTCCTTTCCGGCGTCCTCAATTCGCTGATGCGGTTTGCGGTGGCGGCCTTCGCTCCTGCACTGCTCAACGTCGCGCTGATCGTCGCGCTGCTGGTCGCGCCAAGCGGCAACAAAGAGGAGGTGGTCCGCTACATGGCTATTGCCGTGCTGGTCGGCGGTATCCTGCAATTTGCGTTGTGCTGGGTCGCGGTGAGCAAGGCCGGTGTCAGGCTTCGGTTCGGCAGGCCACGCATGACCCCGGCGGTCAGGGAACTGGTCGTCCTGATCCTGCCGGCGACTGCTGCTGCCGGGGTCTACCAGATCAGCCAGCTGTTCTATGCCTATTTCTCTGCCGGCCTCGGCGAAGGCGCCCTGACGATGTTGAGCTACGCCGATCGGCTGAACCAGCTGCCCCTGTCGATCATCGGCACGGCGCTGGGTGTCGCCATCTTGCCGGCCATCAGCCAGGCGATTGCGCGAGGCGAGGATGCCGCGGCGGCGGACGTCCAGGCCCGCGCCTTCGACCTGTCGATGTTGCTGACCATACCGGCCACGCTGGCACTGGTGGTCGCATCCGGACCGATCATCGGTGCGCTCTACCAGGGCGGCGAATTCAGCGTCGAGGACGCGGCGGTCACCGGCAACATCCTCGCCATACTTGTCACCGGCCTGCCGGCCTATGTGCTGGTGAAGGTGCTGACCCCCGCATTTTATGCGCGCAAGGACGTCAAGACTCCGGTCTGGATCGCCATGGGCGTCCTGCTCGGCGGGATCGCTGCCAACTTCGCGCTGATCCCGATCATCGGCATTTACAGCCTTGCGACGGTCACGTCCGTCGGCGCGTGGATCAACTTCGGCTTGCTGTTCGTCATCCTCTACTTGCGCGACCAGTTTCGCATGCCTGCCTGGCTCCTCGCGAGGGTCGCCAAACAGATGATCGCCGCAGTGGCGATGGCTGCCTCGCTCTACGCGGTGAAGATCGCCACCGAGGGACTGTTCTTCGGCGGTGTGCTGGAGCGCGTCATTGGCCTCGGTGCCTTGGTCGGCGTCGGTGCCATCGTCTATTTTGCGGTGGCATGGATGATTGGCGGAATGGACAGGGAAGCAATCGCAGCGCTCCGGCGCCGGGCCAAGAATGAAGAAGCATCGTAAATGAGCAAAGTTCAGACCATGCGTGTCGTTTCGGGCATTCAGCCGACGGGCGATCTCCATCTTGGCAACCTGCTGGGTGCCATTCTTCGCTGGGTTCGAATGCAGGACGAGGCGGAATGCCTGTTTTTCCTGGCCGACCTCCATTCGCTCTCCGAACATATCGAACCGGAAGTCCGTCGCGCGAGTGTCCGCGAAATGGCGGCCGGGCTGATTGCTAGCGGCATTGACCCGGAGAAGTCGGTCCTGTTCGCGCAAAGCGCCATTCCCGCCCATTCCGAGCTATGCTGGATCCTGAACGGCACTGCCCGCATGGGGTGGCTCAATCGCATGACCCAGTGGAAGGACAAGGCCGGCAAGAACCGCGAAGGCTCGTCGGTTGCATTGTTCGACTATCCGGTTCTCCAGGCGGCAGATATCCTGCTCTATCAGGCGACCCATGTTCCCGTCGGCGAGGACCAGAAGCAGCATATCGAGCTCACTCGGGACATCGCACTCAAGTTCAACGCAGATTTCGACGTTGAGCTGTTCACGCCGCCCGAACCGTTCGTTGGTGGCGGTACTGCGGCGCGGGTGATGAGCCTGCGCGACGGATCGATGAAGATGTCCAAGTCGGACCCGTCGGAACAGAGCCGAATCCATCTGACCGACGACAATGACGCGATTGCGCTCAAGATCCGCAAGGCCAAGACCGACCCGGATCCGCTACCGGACGATCCGGCGCTGCTGAACAGCCGACCGGAGGCGAAGAACCTGGTTGGAATATACGCCGCGATCGTCGGCGAGACGCCGGAACAGGTGCTCGGCCGCTTCGCCGGCCAGGGATTCGGCGCGTTCAAGCCCGCGCTGTCGGATGCCGCAATCGCGCTGCTCGAACCGTTGCGCGAGCGGCTGATAGAGCTTCGCCGCGACGATGCGGCACTCGATGCAATCCTTGCTGCCGGCGCGGAAAAAGCAAGGTCGATGGCCGCGCCGACGCTGGCCGAAGCCTATCGGGCGGTCGGCCTACAGGGCCTGACCCGGCGCACTTCCGCATTTCATCGCTTATCGAGTGCACACTTATGCTATATTCCGCGGCACAGCGGAATTTTCCGACTCGAAGGCGTCAACCGATGCGTATCAAACAAGTCGCCGCGGCGGCTTTGCTCGGCATTTCCGCGCTGGCCCTTTCGGCTTGCGCGACGGGTCTCAGGACCCAGGTTTCCCGCTTTCAGGCAATGCCGGCGCCGCAAGGCCAGAGCTTCCATCATCGTTCCGGCCAATCCCGCCGACATGGGCGGCCTGGAATTCTCCCGACTACGCCGAACTGGTCGCGCAGCGGATGCAGGCGCAGGGCTTTGCCCGCGCGCCATCGATCAATCAGGCGACGATGGTGGTCCAGCTCGGCTACGGCGTCGACGATCGGCCATACCGAAATCGTCAGCGATCCCGTTCCGCACTATGGCTATGGCTATGGCTATGGCTGGGCGGCTATCCCTTCTATTACGGCCGCCGGCACAGCGCTTTCCTTTGGGGGTGGAACGATCCCTTCTGGTATGGCGGCTATGACGGCATTCCGCACCTACACTTATTATGTGAGCGAGTTGGACATGACATCCGGCGCAAGGTCGACAATGCCTCGCTGTTCGAGGGCAGGGCCAAGGCGCGGTCGCGGACCGACGACCTCGCAGAAGACGGTGCCGAGCCTGGTCCAGGCGATGTTCACCGGCTTCCCGGGCAATTCCGGCGAGACCGTCAAGATCACCATCCCGCCGGAGCCAAAGCAGGCCCGCGCCTACTGATCGTCTCACCCAGCGATGATTTAGCCCGTCCGGCCCAGCGCCTGGCGGGCTTCTTTGCGCAAAGAAGTAAGGGGGTCCGCCTCGTTGCCTGGACGGACCCCCGACCAGTTGGGGACTGGACCTCTCCCAGACACCGGGTGCCTCACCCCTCGTACCCGGGCGCCGATGGCGCCCTGACGATGCCCAGGTGTCAGCGGACACCCGGCGCGCCTCAGCCCTCCAGCTGGCGCGTCAGCAGCCGGATGTCGGCATCGAGCTCGGAATCCGCGGCGCGCAGCCGCTCGATCTGCTTGACGGCGTGGATCACGGTGGTGTGGTCGCGACCGCCGAAGCGGCGGCCGATGTCCGGCAGCGACTTGGGGTCAGCTGCTTCGACAGATACATGGCGACCTGGCGCGGCCTGGCGACCTCGCGAGCGCGGCGAGCAGAGGTCATCTCGGCCTTGCGGATACGATAATGCTCGGCAACCTGGGTCTGGATCTCGTCGATCGAGATGCGGCGCTGGTTGGCGCGCAGCACATTGGCCAGCACTTCTTCGACGAAGGCAACGTCGATCGCGCGGCCGGTCATCATCGCATAGGCGGCGATCCGGTTGAGCGCGCCTTCCAGCTCGCGGATCGAACTGGTGATGCGGCGAGCCAGAAACTCGACCACGCCGCCGCGGCATCTCGACGCCTGGCAGCGCCGCCAGCTTGGCATCGATGATGTTGAGGCGAAGCTCATAGTCGGCCGGGTTGATGTCGGCGACCAGGCCCCAGCTGAGGCGCGACAGGATCCGCGGCGCGATCCCGTCGAGGTCCTGCGGCGCGCGGTCGGAGGTGATCACCAGCCGCCGGTTCGGCGGTGATGATCTCGTTCATCGTGTGGAAGAATTCTTCCTGCGTGGAAATCCTTGCCGGCGATGAACTGGACGTCGTCGATCAGCAGCAGGTCCGCCGAGCGCAGCCGGCTCTTGAAGCCGATCGTGTCGTTCTCCTTCAGCGCGCGGATGAACTCGACCATGAACTTTTCGGCCGACATCGAAACGACACGCGCGCGATGGGCGGCGCTCCAGGAATGCCTGGCCGATGGCGTGCAGCAGGTGGGTCTTGCCCCGGCCGGTTCCGCCATGGATGAACAGCGGATTGAACGCGACCGTCTCGGCGGTCGCCAACGTCCGGGCGGCGGTTGCCGCAACCTCGTTGGCCTTGCCGACGACGAAGGTCTCGAACCGGTAGCGCTGGTCGAAATTGGGCGCCGACGGATCGCGTTCCGCAGCCGCGGCCGGAGCGGCTGCGGAATTTCCTCGAGCACCAGCAGCGGAGCCGGCTTCGGGCCGTCGGGCGAGGCGACGATCTTCACGTCTGGACGATCGGAAGCGACCGCGCGCCACGCGAGGCGCCAGTCGGTCACCAAAATGGCTTTGCACCCAATCCGCCATGAACTGGCTGGGCATGACGATCTCGAGCTCGCCGGTTTCACCGTCGAACGCACCGAGCTCGGCGGGCTTCAGCCAACCGTCGAAGGTGCGTGCGCCGCAATCGCGTCGAAGGCCCAGGCGAATTGTGTCCCACGCGGCCTCGAGGGGCGCAGGAACGCCGTGGTCGAGCGCCATTGGGCCGGCATCGGATTCACACAAATTTTCCCGACTGCCCTGCACTGGCGCGCGCCTCCCTTACTCTCACATTGCCGACACATGGTAAGCTGTCACGCACGCCGCGAGTCGCGTCACCGATAACCCCTTCAGTCTCTAGCCCCCCGCGACAGATTCGCCGCCGGAAAGTGTTTTCTGAGAGCGCTGCGGCCCGCGATTCAAGCAGCAAATTTCATCAACATGAAATAAATGCGCTTGACAGAGGGAAGCCGCCAGATGCGGCCGAATATGGCGGTTTCCGCCGGTTTTTCGCAACTGTGGCATTTATGTCGGCGTGCGAATCGCCGGAATCCCTCGACTTTTTTAAGTCATCAAAATGAAACGGGCCGCCGGCATTTCCGACGGCCCGTCCCGAAACATAGACGTAAATCAAAATTTAACCGAGCGCGGCGACCCGCTTGGTCAGCCGCGAAAACTTCCGCGACGCGGTGTTCTTGTGCATCACGCCCCGTGCAACTCCGCGGGCGAGCTCCGGCTGGGCCTTCTTGAGCGCGGCTGCGGCATCATCCTTCTTGCCGGCGGCGATGGCGGTTTCGATCGCTTTGATGAACGTGCGGATGCGGCTGACGCGGGCGCCATTGATCGCCGCACGGTTGGCGTTGCGGCGGATGCGCTTCTTGGCTTGCGGCGTGTTCGCCATCGATCGACCTTCAAATTCTGTTTTCAAATGAAAAGCGGCGCGAACCCATGGGGCCGCACCGGCGTGGCGCTCCCCCTAGCGAGGGCGGCGAATCGTCAACCGCTGCCTTTCGGCGATGAGGCGGCGAACAGCGCGCCGGATCTAGCGCTGGCAGGACGGGCAGTAGAAGGTCGAACGCCCGCCTTGGACGATGCGCTTCACCTTCCCAGCACAGCCGCGGCAGGGTTCGCCCTCGCGGTCGTAGACGTCGAACTGCTTGGAAAAATAGCCGAGCTCGCCATCGGGCGCGGCAAAGTCCCTCAGGCGTCGAGCCTCCGGCCCTGATCGCGTCCTCCAGAACGGCCGGGATGGCACCGGCCAGCTCGTCGAGCTTTGGCTCGGCTGACCTTACCCGCCGGCTTGCGCGGATCGATCCGGGCCCGAAACAGAGCCTCGCAGGCGTAGATGTTGCCAAGGCCGGCCACCACCCGCTGGTCGAGCAGCAACAGCTTCACCGCCGCCGTCCGCCCGGCGAATTTCCGTTTGAGCCAATTGCCGTCGATCGTTCCGTCCAAGCGGCTCGGGTCCGAGCGCCTTGAACGCAGGCCATCGCTCAAGCTGCCTCGGTGGGAACCAGGTCGACCGACCCGAACCGCCGCGGATCGCGAAGGTGGAGCCGCCTGCCCTCGTCGGTCTCGAGCAGCAGATGGTCGTGCTTGCCAAGGTCGTCCGGGTCGATCCGCCAGGCACCCGACATGCCGAGGTGAAACACCATCGTGTCGCCGCGGTCGGTGTGAACCAGTCCATATTTGGCGCGCCGCCCGAGCGAGGTGACCCGCGCGCCGGTCAGCCGCTGCCCAAGGTCGGGCGGGAAGGCTCGACGCAGGTCCGCGCGACGGACCTCGACCCGGCTGATGCGCCGGCCCTTGAGCACATGCTCGAGCCCTCGCACGGTGGTTTCGACTTCGGGTAATTCGGGCATTCGCTGTCATTGCGCAGGGAAGTGACGAAGCAATCCATTTCGCTTCGCGACTGCTTCGCCCTCGCAATGACGCGAAACCGCCGCTAGAGGCTCCATCCATGGATAAGGTCAATTTCGGCGACGAGCTCGTCAGCCCCGCGGAGAAGACCCGCCGCGTCGGCGGGGTCTTCACCTCGGTCGCCCGAAACTATGACCTGATGAATGACCTAATGTCGGGCGGCATGCATCGGCTGTGGAAGGACCGCTTCGTCGCCAAGGTGAAGCCAAGGCCGGGCGAGCGCATCCTGGACATGGCCGGCGGCACGGGCGACATCGCCTTTCGCATGGCCGACAAGGGCGCCGCAGGTCACGGTCGGCGACATCAATCCCGACATGCTGGCAGTGGGCATGGAACGCGCCGGGAAGCGCGCGGCTTCCGGCCTGATCTGGCAGGTCGAAAATGCCGAGAAGCTGAGCTTCGCTGACGCCAGCTTCGACGCCTACACGATCGCCTTCGGCATCCGGAACGTGACGGACATCCCGGCCGCGCTTCGGGAGGCGCACCGCGTACTGAAGCGCGGCGGCCGCTTCTACTGTCTCGAATTTTCGACCAGCGAGTGGCCCGGGCTTCGGGGAACTCTACGATCGCTATTCCGCAGCATCTTATCCCACGCATCGGCAAGGCCGTCGCCAAGGACGAGGACAGCTATCGCTATCTGGTCGAATCGATCCGCCGCTTCCCGAAGATGGATGCCTTTCAAGCGCGATGATCGGCGAGGCTGGGTTCAAATCGACCAGCGTCGAGCCGATCCTGGGCGGCCTGGTCGCGATCCACGGCGGCTGGAAAATTTGACCGTCGCAGTCGTCCATCTCTGGCGCCTCCTCAAATGGGGCAGGACGCTGGCGCGGCACGGCGCCCTCCAAGGCATTGAACGCGATCCGCTGACCCCGCCCAATGTCCGGCGGCTATGCCGGGTCGCGCGCTTCGGCGCTGCTCAACCGGCGATCCCGGACTATGCCGCGGCCCTGCAGGAAATCGGCCCGGCCGCGATCAAGCTGGGCCAGGCGCTGGCAACCCGGCCCGACCTGGTCGGTCCGGCCGCTGCGGAGAACTTGCTTCAACTGACCGATTCGCTGCCGCCTGCACCCTTTGCCGCCATTCGGGGCTCGGTCGAACAGGCGTTGGAGGCGCCGCTCGAAGCGCTTTTCAGCCGGTTCGACGAAGAGCCGGTCGGCGCCGCATCGATCGCCCAGGTCCACCATGCGGTGACGACAGAAGGGCGCGAGGTTGCGGTCAAGGTGCTTCGGCCCGGCATTGAGGAAGAATTTGCCCGGGCGATCGAGACCTATGAATGGGCGGCCGCCCATGTCGAGTTGCTCGGTGGCGAGGCGGAGCGGCTCCGGCCGCGGATGGTGATCGCCTATTTCAAGCAATGGGTGAGGCGAGAGCTTGATCTTGCAGCGCGAGGCAGCCTCCGCCTCCGAGCTTAAGGACAATATGGTCGCCGAGCCCGGCTTCCACGTTCCCGAAATCGATTGGACCCGCACTGCCCGACGAGTGCTGACGCTCGAATGGCTCGACGGTATCAAGCTTTCCAACCGCGACGAGCTGATCGCTTCGGGTCACGATCCCAAGGCGCTAGCCGCGACCCTGGTCCGCGCCTTTCTTCGCCAGGCGGTGGTCGACGGCTATTTCCACGCCGACCTGCACCAGGGAAATTTGTTCGCGCTGAAGGACGGCCGAGTAGCCGCCGTGGATTTCGGGATCATGGGCCGAATCGACCGTCAGGCGCGGCTGTGGCTGGCCGAAATCCTCTACGGCCTGATCACCGGCAATTACATGCGGGTCGCCGAGATCCATTTCGAAGCGCAATATGTCCCGCCGCACCACGACGTCGCCGAATTCGCCACCGCGCTGCGCGCCGTCGGAGAACCGATCCGTGGGCTTCCGGTCAAGGAGATCAGCGTCGGCCGGATGCTGGAAGGCCTGTTTTCCATCACCCGCGATTTCGACATGCCGACGCAGCCGCACCTCCTGCTGCTGCAGAAGACCATGGTGATGGAGGAAGGCGTGGCGACCGCGCTCGATCCCGACATCAACATGTGGGAGACGGCGGAGCCCTTCCTCAAGGATTGGATCAGGACCGAGCTTGGGCCGGAAGCCTATTATGCCGACCGGATCATTGACGCCGTCCGTGCCTTCAAGCTCATTCCTGATCTGATCAAGCGGATAGACGCAATCCTATCCCAGGCCCGGTGGAGCGCCGCCTCCGCCGCCGCTGGCCGAGGTGGCCGTGATCGAACGCAAAAGCTGGATGGCGCCGCTGGCAATCGGGCTTGGGTCGGCCGCGGCCGCGGCCGCGCTGACATATTTGATGGTCGGCTGAGGGTGCGTTGGGGCGCTTTCCCGACACGGTTCGAAGGTTGGTCGCGGGGGCCGGCACTGGCGCTTATCGCCGCGCTGCTGGCCCTGCTTGCAGTCGCCACCTGGTCGCCTGCCACTGCCCCCGCGCCCAAGCTTCGAGCTTCGTCGGCCGAGCAGAGCGATCTGCAGCTTTACCGCGACATCATCGCGGGCGTCGCCGGCGGTCGCGACTATTATGAGGTGGCGGCTGAGGAGCTGCGCAAGGGCAATTACCCGCTGAAGCCTTTCTTCACGTTCCGCCTGCCGACCCATGCCACTGCCTATGCCCTGGTCGGCGAACGGCCGATGGTGCTGATTGTCTGGATCCTGTGCCTGGCGCTGATCTTCGCCTGGTGGATCGAAGCTTCGTTCCCACCTGCCCATGCCCTTGGTCGGACTAGCCATGTTTCTGCTGGCAGGCGGACTGGGCGGCATGTTGCAACCGCAGACCGGCCTGTTCCACGAAAGCTGGGCGGCGCTGCTATTGGCGCTGATGGTTGCGGTCCACCGGCCGGATCGCTTCTGGCCGGCGGTCATTATCGGAGGCGCGGCCTTGATGGTCCGCGAGCTGGCGCTGCCGATGATCCTTGCCATGGGCGGTCTGGCGCTAATCGAGAAGCGCTGGCGCGAAGCTGCTGCCTGGGCGCTCGCCGTTTCGCTGTTCGGAATTTATCTGACGCTTCACGCGCATTGGGTGTCGCAAGTCGTGTTGCCGAGCGACCCGCCCTCGCCCGGCTGGTCGAACATGCATGGGCTGCGGTTTGCCCTCAAAAGCATTGCCAAAGTGACCTTCGGCATCCGGCTGCCCGATGCCATCGCCGCGGGTCTGTTGATCCTGTCCCTGTTCGGGTGGGCTTCGGTCAAAACCGGCTGGGCGCTGCGGTCGACGCTACTCATCGCCGGCTACACCTCAATGCTGGCGCTACTTGCGCGCGCCGACACTTTTTACTGGGCGCTGATCGCTGCTCCGCTCGCCTTCGTCGGTCTGGTCTTCCTGCCCAAGGCGCTGTCCGACCTTGCGAAGGCGGTGCGCCAAGCGCCATATCCTTCGCCATGAGCCGCATCTTGTTGATCGTCGGCGGAGGGATCGCCGCCTACAAGGCGGCCGAACTGATCCGGCTGCTCCGCAAGGAGGGCCATTCGGTGACGCCGGTGTTGACCGAAGGCGGCGCCCATTTCGTCACCCCGATGAGCCTCGCGGCGCTGGCGGAAAGCCCGGTCTACACATCGCTGTGGGATCTCAAGGACGAGGCGGAAATGGGCCATATCCAGCTCAGCCGCGCTGCGGACCTCGTACTGGTCGCACCGGCAACGGCTGATTTGCTGGCCAAAATGGTCGCAGGCATCGCCGACAGCCTCGCGACCACCTTACTGCTTGGCGACCGACAAGCCAGTGGTCGTCGCCCCGGCGATGAACGTGCGGATGTGGCGGCATGCCGCAACACAGCGGAACATCGAGCAACTCAAGGCAGACGGCATCACCGTGCTGGAGCCCGACGAAGGGCCGATGGCCTGCGGCGAATTTGGCCCGGGCCGGCTGCCGGAACCGCTACAGATTTACGAGCAGATCAAGCCAATGCTGGGCGATGTCAGCTCTGGGCACAAGCGTGCCGGGAGCACTTGCTGGCAAGCATGTGCTGGTGACTGCCGGCCCCACGCACGAGCCAATCGACCCGGTACGAGTGATCGCCAACCGCTCCTCCGGCAAGCAGGGGTTCGCCATCGCCGCAGCAGCCGCACAGGCGGGCGCTCGCGTGACCCTGGTTGCCGGGCCCGTTTCGCTTAGCACCCCCGGCGGCGTGGCGCGGATCGACGTCGAAACGGCCCAGCAGATGGCCGATGCGGTCGTCGAAGCGCTTCCGGCAGACGTCGCCATCCTGGTTGCGGCAGTGGCCGATTGGAAGGTCGAGGCCGCGCCGGCCAAGCTCAAGAAGGGTGACGGGCCGCCGCAACTCAAATTCGCGCCCAACCCCGATATCCTCGCCATGCTGGGCGAGCACCCCGACCGCCCTCGCCTGTTGATCGGTTTCGCTGCCGAAACGCATGACGTGGTGAATAACGCAAAGGGCAAGCTGGCTTCCAAAAAGGCAGACTGGATCGTCGCCAACGATGTGTCCGGCAACGTCATGGGCGGCAGCCACAATCGCATTCATCTGGTCGCTTCCGGGGGCGTCGAGGATTGGCCGGAAGCGGCCAAGGAAGATGTCGCCCGCCACCTCATTTCCCGCATCGCACAGGAGCTCAAGTGACCCTACGCATCCGCATCTCGCGCTTGCCTCATGGTGAGGGATTGCCCTTGCCCAGCTATGCCACGCATGGCGCAGCGGGGATGGACGTGGTGGCTGCCGAGGACCTTGACCTGATACCCGGCCAGCGTCACGCCGTGGCAACCGGTTTCAAGGTCGCCATCCCGGAAGGCTATGAGATCCAGGTGCGGCCGCGCTCGGGGCTGGCGCTCAAGCACGGCATCACCGTCCCGAACACCCCCGGCACGATCGACAGCGATTATCGCGGCGAACTCAAGGTCATCATGATCAACCATGGCAGCGAACCCTTCCCGATCCGGCGCGGTGAGCGCATCGCCCAGCTCGTGCCGGCGGCAGTGACGCTGGCCGACTGGGATGAAGTCGAGGAGCTGTGCGAAACTGCGCGCGGCGCGGGCGGCTTCGGCTCGACCGGCGGCCATGGCGCTCTCTGACGAGGAACTCGACCGCTATGCGCGGCACATCGTCCTTCCCCAGATCGGCGGGGCGGGCCAACTTAGATTGAAGGCCGCCAAGGTCGCGATTGTCGGCGCCGGCGGGATAGGCGCGGGCGCGATCCCGGCGCTGACCGGCGCCGGCGCGGGCCATCTGACCATCATCGATGACGACCGGGTCGAGCTTTCGAACCTTCATCGCCAGCCTCTCTACGCAAGCGATCAAATCGGAGAGCGCAAAGTCGATCTCGCCGCTCGTTTCATCGGCAAGCGCAACCCGCACATTGAATGTCGCACGGTTGCCGACCGGATCGAGCGCGACAATGTCGACGCCATTCTCTCAGGCCACGACTTGATCATCGACGGTACCGACAATTTCGCCACTCGTCTCACGGTCAGCGACGCCGCGGTCCGGCTCAGCGTGCCACTAATCTCTGCGGCGGCGCAGCAGTTCCAGGGTCAGGTCGCCCTGTTTCGCGGCCGCCCCTGCTATCGCTGTTTTGTAGGCGACGCGTTCGACGCCGACGACTGCGACACTTGCGCCGAACTGGGGGTGCTGGGCGCCTTGACCGGCACCATCGGCAGTTTCGCGGCTCTGCTGGCGATACGCATGATCGTCGGCATCGGTCCCGAACCGGCCGGAACCCTGCACTTGTTCGACGGACTGAGCCTAAGCTGGCGGCAGATCCGCATTGCCGCCGATCCAGGCTGCAAGGCTTGCGGCGCTACTTCTTCTTCCTAGCCGGCGCCTTCCGCTTGCCCTTTGACGGGCCCTTGGCGGCCTTGGCTCCGATCAGCGCTACCGCTTCATCCAGCGTCACCGCCTTGGGATCGGCCGATTTCGGCAGGGTTGCATGGGTGGTGCCGTCACTGACATAGGGACCGAACCGGCCCTCCAGCACTTTCACTTCCTTGCCGCTCTCCGGATGCGGGCCCAGGACCGCAATCGGTTCGCGCGAGCCGCCTCGCTCGCCCTTGGCCGCCGCGGCTTCGGCCAGCTTGACCACCGCCGCATTCATCCCGGTGTCGAACACCTCGGCGGTCGAACCGAGCCGTGCATATTTGCCGTCGTGCTGCAAATAGGGACCATAGCGCCCGATCGACGCGACGATCGGCTTGCCCGTCTCTGGATGCGGGCCGATCTCGCGCGGCAGTGACAGCAATTTCTCTGCCATCTCCAGCGTAAGGCCATCCTGAGGCACATCCTTGGGCAGCGAGGCCCGAGCGCCATCTCGCTCCAGATAGGGGCCGAATCGGCCGCTCTTGAGCACAACCCCGTTTCCGATTTCGGCCGGACCCTCGCTCGCCGCTTCCTCCCCCTGGCCGAAGCGGCGGGTATATTTGCATTCTGGATAGTTGGAGCAAGCGACGAATGCGCCGAACTTTCCTCCGCGCAGTCCAAGCTTGCCGGTGCCGCACAATGGGCACAACCGCGGGTCCGACCCGTCGCCCTTGTCCGGAAAGAGATAGGGCGACAGGAAATCGTCGAGGGCCGCCGTCACATCCGACGGCTTCTGGTCCATCACCTCGCCGGCCTTTGGCTTGAAGTCTCGCCAAAAGGCCTCGAGCAATTTTTGCCAGTTCAGCCGCCCGCCCGAGACATCGTCCAGCTCCTCTTCCAGCTCGGCGGTGTAATCGAAGCTGACGTAGCGCTCGAAGAAGCGCTCGAGGAAGGCCGTCACCAGGCGACCGCTCTCCTCGGGGATGAAGCGGTTCTTGTCGAGCTGGACATATTCGCGATCTTTCAGCGTTTGCAATGTCGCCGCGTAAGTCGAAGGCCGGCCGATGCCGAGCTCCTCGAGCCGCTTGACCAGGCTCGCTTCGGAATAGCGCGGCGGCGGCTGGGTGAAATGCTGGGTTGCTTCGACTCCGGTCTTGACCGGCGCATCGCCGGCACGAAGCTGCGGCATCCGCGCCGCATCCTCCTCCTCGCTCCGGTCGTCGCGACCCTCGTCGTAGAGCGCCATAAAGCCAGGGAACAGCACCACTTGCCCGGTGGCACGAAGGATGGCGCGGCCAGCTCCGTCGGTCAGCTCGACAGTAGTCCGCTCCAATCTTGCCGAGGCCATCTGGCTCGCCAGGGCGCGGTTGAAGATCAGCTGATAAAGCCGGGCATGGTCGCCCGCCCCGGCGCGATCCTTGGAAAAATCGGTCGGCCGGATCGCCTCGTGCGCTTCCTGCGCATTCTTGGCCTTGCTCGAATATTGGCGCGGCTTGTCCGGCAGGTAGCCGGCATCGTAGCGGTCGGCGACGGCGCGACGAGCGGCGCTGATCGCCTCACCCGCCATCTGCACGCCGTCGGTCCGCATGTAGGTGATCAGCCCGTCCTCGTACAGCGACTGGGCGAGCCGCATGGTGTGGCTGGCCGAGAAGCCGAGCTTGCGCGCCGCCTCTTGCTGCAACGTCGAGGTGGTGAACGGCGGAGGCGGATTCTTCGACAGTGGCTTGGTTTCGACCGAGGCGACCGTGAATCGGCCGTCCTCGACAACTTTCTTGGCGGCGTCCGCCGAACCCTTGTCGCCGATGCTCAGCCGATCGAGCTTCTTGTCGTCCAGTGCGACAAGACGCGCCGTGAAGGGCGTGCCGTCGGCCTCGAACCGTGCCGAAACCTGCCAATATTCCTGCGTTTTGAACAGCTCGATCTCGCGCTCACGGTCGACGATCAGCCGCAGCGCCACCGATTGCACCCGTCCAGCGGATTTGGCGCCCGGCAGCTTGCGCCACAGAATCGGCGACAGGGTAAATCCGACCAGATAATCGAGGGCTCGCCGAGCCTTGTAAGCGTCGATCAAATCCTCATCGAGACCGCGCGGCTTCCCCATCGCCTCGGTCACGGCCGACTTGGTGATGGCGTTGAAGGTCACGCGGTCGACCTTTGCCGGCAACGCCTTCCTCTTCTTCAGGACCTCCTGGACGTGCCAGCTGATTGCCTCGCCCTCGCGATCGGGGTCGGTAGCGAGGATTAGCGCATCGGCATTCTTGGCCGCGTCGGTAATGGCCTTGAGCTGCTTCGCCTTGTCTGGGTAGCTTTCCCATTCCATCGCGAAGCCGGCGTCCGGATCAACCGATCCATCCTTGGCCGGCAGGTCGCGGACGTGACCATAGCTCGCCAGCACCTTATGGCCGGGTCCCAGATATTTCTCGATGGTCTTCGCCTTGGCTGGCGATTCAACGACGACTAGCTTCAACGCTGCCCCACTCCCTACGTACGTACGCGCGATTGTCGGTTGGCGGATTCCGCCGCGTCAAGCGTTCGCCATGCTGACCTTGTTCCCGGCATGACGATCGAGCCGGCCGGCGAGGTCGAGCTCGAGCAGCACAAGCTGCACGACCCCGGGCTGTGCTCCCGACAGCCGCACGATTTCGTCGACCGGCACCGGCGACGGGCCAAGCAGTTCCTCGATGCGGAGGCGGATGTCCTGCTCGGCGTCGACCGGCCCGGCCGAGGGACTGTGGTCGAAGCCGCGCCACGGACTGGCGACCTTCCCGTTGAGATGGGTGATGCTCTCCATCACGTCCGCGGCAGTCTGGATCAGCGTCGCGCCATCGCGGATCAGCTGGTTGCAACCCTGCGCGCGCGGATCGAGCGGCGATCCGGGCACTGCCATCACCTCCCGCCCCGCTTCGGCCGCTAGCCGGGCGGTGATCAGCGACCCCGATCGCGGAGCCGCTTCCACCACGACTGTTCCGGCAGCCAATCCGGCGATGATCCTGTTTCTATACGGAAAATGCCGCGCCCTCGGCTCGGTGCCAGGCGGCATTTCGGCGATGAGCAGGCCGCGGGACGCAATGTCCTTCTGCCGAGCCTCATTCTCGGGCGGATAGAATATGTCGATGCCGCCGGCGATGACGGCAATTGTGCCGCTTTCCAGCGAACCGTCATGAGCGGCACTGTCGACGCCTCTGGCGAGGCCGGACACGATCGACACTCCCTCCAGGCCGAGATCGTGCGCCAGCCCGCGGGCGAAGCGACAGGCGGCGGCGCTGGCATTGCGCGCGCCGACAATTGCCACCATCGGTCGGTCGAACAGCGCAAGATTGCCCTTCGCAATGAGCAGCGGCGGCGCATCCTCCAACGTCGCCAGGGCGCGTGGATAGAGACCTTGGCCCGCAATCAAATAGCGCGCCCCGGCCTGTTCGACTGCGGCGACTTCGCGCTCGGCCTTGTCCGTCGGACAGACCGCGGGCGTTTTTCCGCCACCACGCCGTGCGAGTTCCGGGATCGCCGCAAGGGCGGCCGCGGCGCTGCCGAAGCGCATGAACAGCTGGCGGAAGGCGACGGGGCCGATGCCCGGCGTGCGGATCAGCCGCAGTCGATCCACCAGGTCCGGAATAGCACTCAACCCTTCTGACCCACGCGCGGCTCCTCGCCGCGGGACAGTCGCCGGATGTTCTCGCGATGCTTCCAGATTACCAGCAGCGAGCAGCCGAGCAACATCGGGAATAGCGCCACTTCGCCAAGCACGGCGGCGGAGACGGGAGCGCTGGCGGCAGCGGCCATGCCCGCAACCGAGCTGATGCGCACGATCACGAGCAGGCCAAGCCACAGCACCGCGTAGACCACTGCGGCCGGCCATAACAGTGGCGCAAGGACGCCAAGCATGGTTGCAACGCCCTTCCCGCCCTTGAAGCGGAGCCAGACGGGGTAAAGGTGGCCGATCATCGCACCGACGGCCGCGAAATTGACCGCGTCCGGCCACAGGCGCTGCGCGATCAGC
>CAWJNY010000008.1:0-93764 GCA_963844355.1 uncultured Alphaproteobacteria bacterium | reverse complement strand
CATTTTCAAGCTGATGCGGATCGACGAACACCGGCCAGGCGTCGTCGGCGAGATCGGTGACGACCTTGACCCGCTCGCCGAGCGTCCGGTCCAGCAGCTCGCTCATGCCGCCGACCAGACCCGGCGCTGTCGACCCGCTCGGGCATCAGCGGTTCGGAGCGAGCGAAGGACAGGAGACGGCGGGTCAGGGCGGCGGCGCGGGTCGCACCCTCCATGGCATTGGTGAGATGGGCCATCACTTCACGCCGCGGGCCGTTGAGCCGGCGCCGGGCAAGGTCGATGCCGCCAACCACCACCGCCAGCATATTGTTGAAGTCGTGGGCGATGCCGCCGGTCAACTGTCCTACCGCCTCCATCTTCTGGACCTGGCGCAGCTGGGCTTCCGCCGCCTGGCGCTCGATGGCCTCGGCCTTCAGCGCCTGGTTCGCCTCCCACAGCTCCTGCGTGCGATCGCGCACGGCTTCCTCCAGCTGCAGGGCCCGTCGGCCTCGCTTTCCGCTTCCTCCTCATCGCGACGTTCTGGCGAAGAGCCTGGACGGCGATATAGCCCATGAATATCGCGAACAGGCCGACGATCACGCCCGAGCCAGCTCAGGTAATCCGTCAGCCGGCTGGCCTCGGCCGAGAAGAATTGGGATTCCTGGATTTTTTCCCGACAGTGCGGTCCGCTCGGCATCGGCGATCTCGGCCAGTTTGCGCCTCAGTTTCGTGCCGACATCGTCCCCGCCTTCGGGAGATGGCAGCGAGATCGAGTAATAGTAGCTGATGCCATACGTCTTTCTGACGGCCGGCGATGTAGCGCGCCGACGTCGCTGAACTGCTGGCCCCGTTCGTTGATACAGGCCGCGAAGCTCGTCGACCCGCGCGCGCTGCGCCGGATCGCTGCGGGACCGACCGTCGAGCTGGTTCAGTTGCTGGCCGGCCAGCCGCCACTGCGAATAATAGATATTGCCGCTGGTCTGGGCCTTCTCGTCGAGGACGAAGCGGCCAAGCGCGGCTTCCGCGCGGGCGATGCTGGCATCGAGCGTCCGGGTCAGCAGCGTGACGTCATAGGCGTGGCGCTCGCCGCGAGCGCCTCGTCGCGGGCGTTGTTGGAGATCGCGACGAGGAACACCATGCCGAGCAGGACCAAGGCCGCGAACAGTGCCCCCGCGGCTGCTCCTCCGCCGCGCCAATCGAACGCCGTCTTCGTCTCGCCGGCGTCATGACGCCAGTCTAACCGCCGCTCGCGCCGAGCGAAAGCCTTGAACGGCTCAGCCGATGCAGCCGGTGGCCGTCCCGCCGCTTCGAACATGCCGAGGATCTCGCCGACCTGCTCGGCCGAATGCTCGGCGCACAGCGAGCAGCGCAGCAGCGTCATGTTGGCCGGGCGTCGCCGGCGGACGCGCGAGGTTGACGTAAAGCCCCTCGTGGAGCAGCGCCTCCCACATCGCCGCGCCCTTCTCGAGATCGGGCATGATGACGGCGATGATCGCCGACTGCGGCTCGTCGGTGCCGAGCGTGAAGCCGAGCGCCTTCAGCCCGGCATGCAGCTTCCGGCTGTTCTCCCACAGATGGGCGCGCTTGTCCGCGCCGTGCATCAGCTTGCGGATCGAGGTCGCGGCGGTGGCGACGACGCTCGGCGGCAGCGAGGCGGTGAAGACATAGGGCCGGCAGACCAGCCGCAGGATTTCGAACTTGGGATGGTTGGAGACGCAGAAGCCGCCGACCGTGCCGACCGACTTGGAGAAGGTGCCGATGATGAAGTCGACGTCGTCGATCACGCCCTGGGCCTCGGCGACGCCGCGGCCATGCTCGCCGATGAAGCCCATCGAATGCGCCTCGTCGACCAGCACCATCGCGCCGGCCGCCTTCGACACCGCGACCATTTCCTTCAGCGGCGCGATGTCGCCGAGCATCGAATAGACGCCTTCCAGCACCACCAGCTTGCCGGCGCCCTCGGGCAGCCGCCTCAGCCGCTTCTCCAGCGCGTCGACGTCGTTGTGGCGGAACGGCACGATCTGGGCATTGCCGAGCGCGCAGCCGTCGTAGATCGACGCATGGCTGTCGATGTCGAGGATGATGTAATCGTCCTTGCCGGCGATGGTCGAAATGATGCCGAGGTTGGCCTGGTAGCCGGTCGAGAACACCATGGCATGGTCCATGGCGTAGAAGTCCTTGAGCGCTTCCTCGCACCGCCTTGTGCCCGGCATAGGTGCCGTTGAGCACCCGGCTGCCGGTCGTGCCCGAACCGAATTCGTCGAGCGCCTGCTTGCCCGCGGCGATGACGTCGGGGTCGAACGTCATGCCCATGTAATTGTAGGTGCCGAGCAGGATCGTCTGGCGGCCGTTGCAGATCGGCGACGGTCGGGCTGAGACCACTTCCTCCATCACCAGGTTGAACGGATCGGTGAGGCCGGTCGACAGCAGTTGTCTCGCGCTGTTCGATCAGCGGATCGAACTTCGGAAAAGGTCAGCGTCGGTCGACTCAGCTGCGCGCCTGCGCAGCTGGTTCTGCCGACCGCGTCGACCAGCTGGCCGACCGTCTCGATCTCGGCCTGCTGGTTCATGGTGATGACGATGTCGAACTCGTCCTCGACGTTGGCGACGAAATCGAGCACGGTCAGGCTGTCCCACTCGAGGTCCTGGGCGAAACGGGTGCTCGTCGGTGACCTCGATGCCCTTCTTGTTGAACGGCTCGATCAGGGCCTTCACCCTGGCGTCGGTTTCGGCTCGGTCGGTCATGCGTCGCGTCCTAGAGGTGAGCCGGGCTTTCGCAATCGAATGGGGCGCAAAGAGGGCGGGACGCCCGCGACCAGGCCCGGCGCCGGACCGGGCCCTGGGCACCTGGCTCGCTACGGCCCGATGTCCACGCCCAACCCCCCGGAGGGCGCCGGCGCGGAGGAACCGCTCCAAATCCCAGCCTGGCGGCGATCGGATCGTCCCAGCCGTAGATGTCCGGTACCAGCCGGACCATGGATCCGTCATAATAGGCGGTGCGGTAAAGCAATCGAACCGGAATCTCGCGGTTCAGCTTGACGAAACTCTCGTCGCCTTTCGCCAGTCCTTCCTGGAAATCGGGCAGCACGCCATGTTCGGAGGCCAGCTGCATGGCGAAATCGACCGCTCCATCGACCCGCACGCAGCCATGGCTCCGGTGGCGCTCGGCGGCCGCAAACAGAGGTTTTGGCCTGCGTGTCGTGGAGGTAGATATGCTCGCCGTTCTCCATGTCGAACTTGACCTCGCCGAGCGAGTTTTTGGGGCCCGGCAGCTGCACCAGCTTGCCGTCTCGGAACTCCATGTGGTTGGTCGCGAAATAGCCGGCTCCCTTATCGGCGAGCTCATCCTGGTAAATTGAATCCGGCACCCGCCAGAGCGGATTGGCGACCAGTTGCATCATCGGCGACTGAAGCTGCGGCGTCTCCCAGCCGGGCTCGCCGGTGACCACTCGCCGGCGATCTGCGTGCCGGCCGCCGCGCCGTAATCGAGGAAGGCGGCGGCGGTATTGACGTCGATCCGCGTTGCCGGCGGGGCGCGCTCGGTCCAGCGCAGCCGCTCCAGCCCGACGGCCAGTCGCCGGGCGCGGTCAGCGGGCCCGCGGTTGAGCGCGTCGAGGCTGTCGGCGCCGATGACCCCGTCGGGCCTCAGGCCATAATCGGCCTGCATTTGCCTGACGGCGTCGACCAGTTGCGCCTCGTAACGCTGTGGGTCCCGCGGCTCGGCTCGCTTGGGATCGAGATAGCCATTGGTGGCGAGCGCTGCGGCAATTGCCGGCATCCGCGGATCGCGCCGCCCCGGATGGATTAGCCGCCCTTCGGCAACCGCCGCGGCTTTGAACTGGGTGGAAAGCTGCCGGTACTGGAGAAAGGCCTTCGACAGCGCGCGATATTCGTCGGTCTGGGGGGCAAGCGATTCCAGCCAGTTCCGGACCTCGTCCTTGGCCAACGCTTGATGGAGTCCGGCGGCGAGATCCGGCTTCGGGCGCGGGATAGTGTAGACGTTGCCGAGCGACTTGGGATCGACGTGACCGCTGGCAAGCGCCGATGCGTAGAGCAGCGCCGCGCGCGTCAGTGCAAGCTCGCGCTTCGCCGCGTCGGCCGGCAGGGGTGACGGCAGGAACATCCGACTGTTGAGGCCATGTGCCGGGGCGTTCGCGACTGCCTCCTGCAACTGGTCGGCCGAGTCTCCGTCCCAGGCCGCGGTCCAGCCGCGAGCTTCATAGAAAGCCCGGGCTTGCGCCCCTCCGGCCCCGGACCTGAGTGAGCCGACATCCACGTCTGCTGGATTGCTGGCGCCAAGGCTGTTGCCGCAGCCGGCGAGGAGAACGCTTAACAGTGCAAGGCTGACCGCCCTGCCGAAACCAATTGCTGCCATGCACATATAACGCGGCCGAAGCGGATCCTGATCCATCGTCGCCGGACGTCCCGCAATGGGCAGGGTCGGAATAAGGACAAATGGTCGGGGGGAGGTCCAGTTGGCCTCGCCCCCTTCGCCGCCTTCGGCAAGACGACGATGCCGACAGTGACCATGAATCCGGGCCACCGGGCAAGAGCGTCCGAAGCGCCGTCCCAAAGCGGAGCAACGCCTGGAAAAGCCTCAGGAATTCGTTACGCAATATGCTCGGTGTGGCCGTACGCCAGCACGGTCATGAACGCTTGGCGCGCGCCCGGCGCGGCACTGGTCGGCACCCGGAACTGCTCCTTGCGCGCCTCGCCGCAATCATATTGAAAGGCCATCTCGCCGGAAGTCGCCACCACGTCGCACGACTTGATCGAGCCCTCGGCATCGATCGTCAGGAACATCACCTGGCGGCCGAGCAGCTGATCCCCCGGTTGCAGTCGTCCGGAGTCCAGTTGGCTGCCTGGACTGAACCGCCGCTCGAAGGTCACCTTCGAATAGAGTCCGGACCGGCCTTGGCCGCCTTCCGCTACGCTGGCCGCCATGCGCTGGTCGCAAGCCTTCGCTCCCGCGGGCGACAGGCTGACTTCATATTGACAGGCCTGCTGCTTGCCTTTGTCGTCGACCGTGACGGTTATCCTCTCCCACCACGGCAGGGAGGATTCGAGGACGGGTGAAGAGGTTGATGCTGCCAAGGCCGCGGCAAAGATCGCAAGCACGGTAAACTCTCCTTCGTGCCCGCTCTGACGGCTCGATACCGCCTGAAGCACTGAAACGCGCGAACCGCCGCTTGGTCTCATCGCCCTTTTCTCCAGCCACGCCCATTGCCGGTTTCCATGCCGGCATCGGGTTGCGATCTAGCGGGTCGAGCGAAGAAATTGCTTCATCGTCGATGCTACGGCCTCGGGTCGTTCCCAGTTCAGATTGTGGCCAAGTTCCGGAAAGACCTGCGCCTTTGCATGTGGAAAGGCCTTCAGCAGCGATTGGTGGTGCTCTGCCGGGAACAGCGGGTCCTTGCCGCCTGATAGCACCAGGACTGGCACTTTGACGTCCGGGGCATGGCGGCCGACCGGAACCAGGGTAAGTTCGCGCATCACCCCGCGCCACACGTGCAACGGAATCGCAGATATTCCGCCTCGACGGCCTTTGCGAACTCGGGATCGATCGGCGTCGGCTGGTTTGACGGATGCCACTCGCGCAGGAACGGCGAAGACGGATCGAGCGGGGCGGTCAAGGCCATGGCATTGTCGAACAGCCAGTCGCCTCGCTTGACCGGCGCCAGGGCTGTCGAGCCGATCAGGATGAGCCGGGAAACGCGTTGCGGCTGTTCGGCGGCGAGACTGATCGCCACCATCGAGCCGAGCGAATGGCCTGCGACCGCCGCCTGCCCGATGCCGAGCGCATCGAGCAACAGCCGCGCGTCGTGCGCATATTGGCTCGAGCTGAAGCAGCACTCCGGAGCATCCGAGCCGCCGTGGCCGCGCTGGTCGGGAATCAACAGCCGATATTCGCTAAGGTACGGCACCATAAGGGACCAGCTGCGGCTGCTGTCGGTGTACCCATGAAGCAGGAGCAGCGGCTCCCCTTCGGGATCGCCAAGTTCGACATAGTTGAGCCGAACGCCGTTCGGCAGTCGCACCTGCTTTTTCAGCGCTGTCCAGTTTGCCTGCTCGATCGGAGCGGCCAGTGCGCCGGCGCTGCCGAGGCTGCCGAAGACGACGGCGAGGACGGCGAAAGCGATCCGCAACCGGTTCATGACTGCACCAAGCGGCGCCGAATGGCCGCCAGCCGGAGTAAAAATCATCATGGCTCCCCTGGTTGTGCGGACAGCCCGTTCCCGTCCGCCGCCGCCCGATGACGGGAGATGGTTGGGACAGGCGTTTGAAAAAGCGTGGTAATCGGCATCGTCGATGAAATCGGCAATTTCCACGGGCTGGGCGACAACAGCCCGAAAAGTCCGATGGCCGCAACCGAGCGGACAGGCATTGGCCGCCCGCTGAAAATCGAGCTTGCGTCCCGATCCAATCCAAGCTTGCATGAGGGCAAGGCACCCAGGGGGTAGCGATGAGCGAGCCGAAGCTTCTAAGCCCGGACGATCCGGTCTTCCCGAAGGAAGTTCACAACCTGCTGGTCGCGGCCAATGCGACCAATATCACCCTGTCGGGCATGGCGGACACCAAGGCATCGATCCTGATGGGCGCCAGCTTCGTCGTCTTCTCGATTTCGATCGGCGATATCGCGGAAGGCAAGGCGAGCCTGCCCTGCTGGTGCTGACCCTGTTCTCGTTCGTCGCCACGGTGTTCGGCGTGCTGACCGTCCGGCCCAACCGGCTGCCGGTTACCAAGGCTCCGATCCCGGCCGAAAAGATCAATATCCTGTTCTTCGGCAGCTACACCAACGCCCGGCGCGAGGATTATATCGACGAGATGATCAAGGTCCTGTCGTCGGAGGAGGAGACCTACCGCCGGCTGACCGCCGACCTCTACGACCATGGCAAGGTGCTGCGCGACGACAAGTTCAGCTGGCTCTACTGGAGCTTCACCATGTTCCTGGTCGGTATGCTGGTCACGGCGCTCGCCGTCGTGCTCGACCTGACCGGCGTCGTGAAATTCTAGAGCCAGCCGGCTGCGCGATACCAGTCCGCGGTGTCGGCCAGGCCCTGCTCGGTGTCGACCTCGCGGCCGCCACAGCGTTCCGGGCAGCGCCGCGGCCGGGATCGACCATCCAGTCGGGATGGCAGAAATAGGCGACGCGGTCGGCGGTCAGCTTGGCCTTGTCGCGCCGCGACCAGCCGGTCGACATGCGCGCAGAGGTTGAGGATCGGCCGCGGCATCGACAAGGTCAGCGACCCGGCGGCCGAGCGCCTTGCCGAGCGCCCGGCCGAACTCGTCGATGGCCCCAGCCGCCATGGCGGCCGTCGTCGGGCTCGACCAGCAGGCCCTTGGGCGCCGCGGCTCGGCCAGTGCCAGCAGCAGGCGGGCGAGGTCGTCGGCGTGGATCAGCGACAGCCGGCCGTCCGGCGGCAGCAGCACGAACCCCCGCTTGGCCATCCGGAACAGCTCCAGCGTTTCCCGGTCGCCGGGGCCATAGACCGCGGGCGGGCGGACGATCGCGCAGTCGACAGCGCCGATGCGCGCGACCAGCGCCTCGGAGCGCGGCCTTGGTCGCGCCGTAGATCGACAGCTTCGGCTCGCGCGCGGCCAGCGACGAGACATGGACGAAGCGCTCGACGCCGGCCTTTCGGCCGCGGCGATGATCGCCGCGGTGCCGGTGACATTGCCGGCCTCGAACCCGGCGGCGTCGGCGCATTGATCACCCCGGCGACATGGATCACCGCGTCGGCGCCCTCGACCAGGCGTCGAGGCTGTCCGGTTCGTCGAGCGCGCCCTCGACCCAGTTCACGCCGTCGCGCACCGGCTGCGGCCGCCGGGTCAGGGCGCGGACGTCGATGGCCCGCGGCCAGCGCCAGCTCGAGCAGGTCGCCCGCCGACGAAACCGGTCCCGCCGGTGACGGCCAGCTTCAAATCGGCGACCATTCGATCGGCTCGGCCGGGCCCTCGTCGCTCGACATCTCTCGGCCGCTGATCCAGGCGTTCGAGCAAGGCGTCGAGCACGGGCTCGATCCCGACCCCGCCGGCGGCGCTGATCGGAAACACCTCCGTGCCGCTCGCCTCCTCCAGTTCGGCGGCAAAGCGGCGACGTCAGTTCGTCGTCGAGCGTGTCGATCTTGTTGAGCGCCACCACCACCGGCTTGTCGGCAAGGCCCGCGCCATAGGCATCGAGCTCGTCGCGGACGACGCGATAGCTGGTGGCGACATCCTCGTCATTGGCGTCGACCAGGTGCAGCAGCACCTGGCAGCGCTCGATATGGCCGAGGAAGCGGTCGCCGATCCCCGGCGCCCTCCGCCGCGCCCTCGATCAGGCCGGGGATGTCGGCGACCACGAACTCGCGGCCGCTTGTGGCTGACCACGCCGAGCTGCGGCCGGAGCGTGGTGAAGGCATAGGCGCCGACCTTGGCCTGGGCGTTGGTGACGGCGTTGATGAAGGTCGACTTGCCGGCGTTGGGAAGCCCGACCAGGCCGACGTCGGCGAGCAGCTTCAGCCGCAGCCAGACCCACATCTCCTCGCCCGGCCAGCCGGTGCCGTGCTGGCGCGGGGCGCGGTTGGTCGAGGTCTTGTAGCTGGCGTTGCCGCGCCCGCCGTCGCCGCCCTTGAGGAAGATGCATGCGCTGCCCGACCTCGGTGAAGTCGGCGAGCAGGCGTGCGCTCCTCGTCGTCGGCCAGGATCTGGGTGCCGACCGGAACCTTGATGACCAGGTCGTTGCCGCCGGCGCCGGTGCGGTTGCGACCCGGCGCCGCCCTTGCCGCGCGGCGCGCGGAAATGCTGGGTGTAGCGGAAGTCGATCAGCGTATTGAGGCCGGGCACCGCTTCGAACACGATGTCGCCGCCCTTGCCGCCGTCGCCGCCGTCGGGCCCGCCATATTCGATGAACTTCTCGCGCCGGAAGCTGACCGCGCCGGGCCCGCCCGCGCCGGAGCGGACGAAGATCTTGGCCTGGTCGAGAAAATGCATGGCGCGCGCTTAGCGACGGATGCGGCGCAATGGCACGGCTCAGCGCCGGATGGTGCGCCGATCATGCCGCGCGCAGTGCTTCGACCGCGATCTCGCGCGCGGCCTCGCGCGGCAGGCCGAGGCGCGCTGCGATCTCGTCGCCGAGCAGGCGTCGCCGAGCGCCATCAGCACCAGCCACAGCGTCACCTCGGTCCATCGGCCGGTCATCGCCGGCGGCGCGGAAGCTCGACGACGAGTCGCGGATCGCTGTCGAGCATCGGTCGAGCGCATCGCGCTTGCCCGTCAGGATCATCCAGCCGACCAGCGCGCCGGCGCCCTCGCGTGCGAAGGCGTCGAAGGTCACGTCGACGACTCGCGCGGATCGCCTCGCCGCGGCGCGCGCGCGCCGACCGCCTCGGCGATCGCGGCCGTGACTGGTCGCGCGATCGTCCTCGGCCAGCGCCGCTGCAGGCCGGCGGCCGATGCCGAAATGGTGGAGCAGATTGGCGTGGGTCCGGCCGATGCGCGCCGCGACCGCCTTCAGCGTCACCGCCTGCGGCCCCTCTTCGAGCAGCAGCTCGCGCGCCGCCGTCGAGCGCGGCGGCCCGGCTTTCTCCGGGCGACAGGCGTTGCGCATCGCAACTTATTGACATTTATGTCAGTAATGTCATCTATCACGGCATTGGCTTGGAGTGAATCCATGACTGCCGCAAGCGTACTCCGTCCGCCGACCTGACCATCACGCCGCGCGACCGCCGCTTCGGCGCGCGAGGCGACGCCGGCCGCTGGTGGCATGGCGGCGATCCGTTCGCGACCGCCTTCTACAATGCGCTGTCGGCGACCTTTCCCAAGGGCGAGGCCTTCTTCGTCGAAAGCGTCCGCGCATTCCGCGACGGCGCGCCGCCCAAGCTGGCCGAGGAAATCAAGGCGTTCACCACGCAGGAAGTGATCCACAGCCGCGAGCATGTCGCGTTCAACAAGCGCGCGCCGTCGACGCCGGCTATGACCTGACGCCGCTCGAGGACCGGGTCGCAGTGGCGCTCGCTGATCCGGGCGAAGCCGCCGATCGCCTCAGCCTCGCCGCGACCATGGCGCTGGAGCATTTCACCGCCATCCTCGCCCACGAGCTGCTCGCCGATCCGCGCCATCTCGGCCGGCGCCGAGCCGGAGGCCGCGGCGATGTGGCGCTGGCACGCGACCGAGGAGATCGAGCATAAGGGCGTCGCCTACGACACCTGGCTGCACGCGACCCGCCACTGGCCGCGGCTCAAGCGCTGGAAGGTCAAGGCCAAGGTGATGCTGCTCGTCACCCGCAACTTCATCGTCGACCGCACGCGGGCGCGCTCGAGCTGCTGCGCCAGGACGGCATCACCGGCCCGCGCGCCTGGTTCGGGCTGCTGTGGTTCATGTGGGTGCGGCCGGGCATGATGCGCAAGATCTTCGGCGCCTGGGCCGCCTTCTTCATGCCCGGGCTTCCATCCCTGGAACCAGGACGACCGCCGCCTCATCGCGCCAATATGAGGCGGAGGCGGCTATCGGGACCGAGAGCGCCAGGAAGGTTCGGCGAGCGACGGCCTAGTTTCAGGGCAAGCTGCGGGATGCGCGTGCACCCTGCGCCCGATCATGCTTGGCAAATGTCTATTGAAACACGCATCGCGGGGCTCGAGTGGGGCCGGCTTGACCGATACGATTGACCGACAAGGCTGGGTTACTACCGGCCCGCTGCTCGCGCCTGACGAACGCCAGGCGTTAATCGCGGGGTATGGCGAAGATCGGCTCTATCGCAGCACGATCGTCATGTCCCGCCACGGCTTCGGGCAGGGAGAATATCGTTATTTCGCCTATCCGTTGCCTCCGCTGATCCAGCAGCTTCGGCAGAGCCTCTACGAACGGCTGGTCCCGCTCGGCGAACCGCTGGAGGGAGGCACTTGGAATTGCGGAGCCGTTTCCGTCCACGTTCGAGGAATATATTCTGCGCTGTCATGCGGCCGGGCAGATGCGCCCGACGCCGCTGCTCCTGCGCTACGGGCCCGGCGATTATAATTGCCTGCACCAGGATTTGTACGGCGAACTCAATTTTCCACTGCAGGTCGCCTTCCTGCTGTCGGAACCAGGCGCGGATTTCAGCGGCGGCGAGCTGGTGCTGACCGAGCAGCGTCCGCGCATGCAGTCGAAGGTTGCGGTCGTGCCGCTGCAGGCAGGCGAGGCGGTCGATCTTCGCGGTCAATCACCGCCCCGTCGAAGGCACCCGCGGCACCTATCGTGTCACCATGCGCCACGGCGTCAGCCCGCTTCGCGAAGGACAACGCCATTCGCTCGGCATCATCCTTCACGATGCGGCCTAGGCGGCCAACGAAGCCTCGCACTGCTCCGCGGTCTACCAATGAGAGCCGATAGAGCTTCGACATCGCCTCGCCGCCCCGAGCGCAGCTGTAGCGGGCAGTGCTCAGCCCGGTTGGCTGGAAGCCCAGCTTTTCCAGCACTCTGCCCGACGCGGGATTGTCGAGAAAGTGCGAGGCCTCCAGCCGCGGCAGGTTCAGCGCCCGAGCGATATCGATCAGCGCCAAGCCCGCCTCGGTGGCGAAGCCCTGGCCCCAATGGGCGCGGGCGATCCAGTATCCAAGCTCGACCGCACCCGAGGGCCGCCGGCCGAGACCGCAGGCTCCGACGAGCCTTGGATCCCCATCGGTTCGCTCGAGGATCAGGAAGCTCGGCATCGCCGGATCGCGCGGGCTGGCAAGAAACGCTTCGGCATCCTGCAGCGCATAGGGCCAGGGCGCCGTCGCCAGGTTGCGCACCACCTGCTCGTCGGCGATGGCGCGCGCCAGTGCGGGGGCGTCCTCGGCCCAGCCGGGTCTCAGCAACAGTCGCTCGGTACGGGCGAACATGACCACTTCCTTCTCCTCTCGAGCGGACCGCTAGGCCCGCTCTGTTGCAGTTTCGGGAGAAGATTTGGTCCCCTTCGTGAAAAACGAAAAAGGGAGAGGAGGGGGCTTCCCTCTTCTCCCTTTTCAAGTCCCTATTCGGGTCTCGTCTGGGCTGCCCCCTCCGGGAGCGGCCCTTTATCGACCGATCCCGCTTATTGCGCGGCTTCCGGCATAATGGCTTCGACGTGGACGTATTTGCGACCAAGCTTGCCATCGCGGAAACACACGCGACCGTCGGTGAGTGCAAAAAGCGTATGGTCTTTGCCCAGGCCGACGTTCGTCCCCGGGTACCAGCGCGTGCCGCGCTGACGCACGATGATGTTTCCGCCGCGAACCACTTCGCCGCCGAACTTCTTCACGCCAAGGCGCTTTGCTTCCGAATCGCGGCCGTTACGCGAGGAGCCGCCAGCTTTCTTATGTGCCATGACTTACTTCTTCTTAGGTGTGGCGGCCGCCTTGGGAGCAGCCTTCTTCGCTGGCGCCTTAGCAGGTGCAGCATCCTTTGTCGACGCCTTGGCCGCAGCTTCCTTGTTAACGGGAGCCTTTTCGGCCTTGGCGGGCAGCCTTTTCGGCGGCGGCCGGTTTGGCCTCAGCCTTCGCAGGTGCAGCAGCCGGCTTCTCGGCGGTCTCCGCCTTCGGAGCGGCCTTCTTCTCCGCCTTCTTGCCGCCGATCGCCACGATCTTCAGGATCGTGTGCTGCTGGCGGTGGCCACGCTTGCGGCGATAATTGTGCCGACGGCGCTTCTTGAAGACGGTGACCTTGTCGGCCTTTGCCTGGGCGACGATCTCGGCATTGACGATCAGCCCGTCGGTCGACTTGAGGTCCGAGCCCTCGCCGGCGAGGAGCACATCGGTGAGGTCGACGCTGTCACCGGCATTGCCGATCAGCTTTTCGACGACGATCTTGTCTCCGGGGGCAACGCGATACTGCTTGCCACCCGTGCGCACGATAGCGAACATGGGCCTCTTCACTTTCCGTCACATATTGACCGCGCAAGACAACGCCGCGTGGCATGGGCCCCGCGCGGGAAAGCGTGCCGCCTATGGGGTGCTCGCGATTTTGTCAACCGCGGACTGGGCTGAAGAGGCTGTTGCGCAGCCACAACAATCCGCATCATTCGCGCCGCCTGCAAGGCGTTTCGCTTGCCTGGCGAAGCTGATGCTGCATCTTCTCGGTCGCCACGTGTTGGTCAAGGAGCGGGGGCCTTGCGCAGCAACAGGCAGTAACAGGGAGTTCATGATGACCGCCATCCGGTACCGCTCGCTTCTGTGCGTTGCACTCAGCACTTGCGCTTTTACCGCCACTGCCGCTGCGGCTCAGCAGGATCCGGCTCCCGAAGATAGCGCTGAGGCAAGCGCGACGCCCTCCGACGCCGACACCATCGTCGTTACCGGCACCCGCCGCCTCGACCGTACCGTGGCGGACTTGCCGGTTCCGGTCGACGTCATCTCGGCCGAAAGCCTCAGCAACACCGGCCACACCGAGATCAACCGCGCGCTCACCCAGGAAGTCCCCAGCTTCAATTTCCCGCAACCCTCGATCACCGACGGTACCGACGTCATCCGGCCGGCCACGCTTCGCGGGCTAGGTCCCGACCAGACCCTGGTGCTGGTCAACGGCAAGCGGCGCCACACTTCGGCGCTGCTGAATATCAACGGTTCGGTCGGCCGGGGCACATCGGCAGTCGACGTCAACTTGATCCCCACGATCGCCCTTTCGCGCGTCGAAGTGCTGCGCGACGGAGCGGCGGCCCAATATGGCTCCGACGCCATCGCCGGCGTCATCAATTTCCAGCTGAGAAATGCGCCGGGATGGCGGCAAGGCATTTGTCACCTTCGGCAAATATTTCACCCATGTCGACGATGTCGAAACCGTTGACTCGGTCGAAGTCGGTCCGGGAAATGCGCGGGTGCTGGCGCCTGACGGCACGCTCGCGCTGAATTATACCGGTAACGATCGTAAGCGCCGGGATGGAGAGACGATCACCATTGCCGGTGTGATCGGTCTGCCCGTCGGGGCGGAGGGGAACGTCAATCTGGCGGCCGAGTTCCAGGATCGGAACGATACGAACCGTACCGGAGCCGACCCGCGGCAGCAATATAACCTGATTGCCGGCGCACTTGATCCGCGGGAGCTGACGTTCAACCGGTTCAGCCATCGTTATGGGGATCCGGAAACGCGGGATACCAAGCTATTCCTCAACGGCGAGTTGCCGATCGGCGGTTCGGAGACCGAAGTTTACGCCTTCGCCAGCTACAATGACCGGCAGGGCGAGAGCGCCGGCTTCTACCGGCTGGCCAATGACGCGCGCAACGTTCCGGCCATCTATCCCGACGGCTTCCTGCCGCTGATTACCACCGACACCGATGACTATGCCGGCACGGCGGGCGTTCGCGGCGAGCTGTCGGGCTGGCGCTGGGACCTGTCGGGCCAATATGGGCGCGACAGGGTCGATTTCCGCATTGAGAACAGCCTCAACCGCTCATTCGGTGAAGCCTCGCAGACCGAATTCGATTCCGGCGGACTGACCTATAGCCAAAGCCTCTTCAACCTCGACGTCGGCCGGGACCTGGCGTTCGGCTTCGCGGAAAGGACGACCCTGGCACTCGGTGCGCGAATACCGCCAAGAATCATTCGACATTCGGCCGGGCGAGCCGGCCAGCTATGAGAACGGCCCGGCTGGCGGCGCTCCGGGCGCGCAGGTCTTCCCGGGCTTCCGGCCAACCATCGGCGGCGTTCGAGTGGATGAGAAGAACAAGCGGCACAACTGGTCGGCCTATGCTGAAATCGATAGCGGACATTACGGACTGGATCAGCCTCCAGGCGGCGCTCCGCTACGAGGACTACAGCGACTTCGGTTCGGACCTGAACTGGAAGCTCGCTGCGCGTGCCGAGCCGATCGACGGCGTGGCCATTCGCGCATCGGCTTCGACCGGGTTCCGGGCGCCATCGCTGCAGCAGCAATTTTACGCGGCCCAGGCGACCAACAATGTCGCCGGCGTTCTGCTCGACACCGTGACCCTGCCGGTCGACAATCCGGTGGCGATTGCACTGGGCGCAACGCCACTGGAGTTGGAAAGCTCGCAGAGCTTCTCGGCCGGTCTGGTGATCAGTGCCGTGCCGAGGCTCAACGTCACCCTGGATGTCTATCAGGTCGACATCGACGATCGCATCGTGGTGACGGACAATTTGCAGGCCACGCGCGATGCCCTTGGCAATCCCTGCTTCGTCGCTCCGCCGACCGGATGCAACGCGACCGGCGGGGCTATCGCGACGATCCTTAATGCCGCCGGCTTCCCGACGGTCAATGCGGCCCGCTTTTTCGTGAACGGCGTCGACACCCGGACCCGCGGCTTGGATCTCGTCGCAACCTACCGAGTACCGGACGTGTTTACCGGCCGATTGAACCTGACTGGCGGACTCAATCTCAACAAGACGAAGATTCGAGAAGTACTGGCCGCGCCGGGCGCTTTGTCGGAGGTGCCGAACCTGGTGCTGTTCGGGCGGCAGGAGTTGCTCAGGCTGGTCAAAGGCCAGCCGCGCAACAAGATCAACTTTTCCGCAGATTATGATCGCGACTGGCTCGGCGTAACGCTGCGCACAACCCGCTATGGCAAGGCGCTTGATGCCGGCGCTCCCGCCAGCGGTGTGCAGGACATCGAACTCCAGGCCAAGTGGATCACCGATCTGGAGTTCCGCTTCAAGCCGATAGGCGATCTTGTCACGTTGGCGCTTGGCGGCAACAACATCTTCGACGTGTACCCCACCAACACGCCGCGCGGGCAGGCTGTCGACCCTGCGTCCTTCGCGACGGTAAACCTTCCCAACACGCGCTACGCCACGCCGTTCAGCAATTTCTCGCCGTTCGGCTTTAACGGCCGGTTCCTGTACGGCCGGATCAGCGTCGCCTGGTAGTCCTCAGCATGGACGGCCGCCCACCATGCGCGGCCGCCAAGCACCGTCAATGGCGATGCTCGGGCTTCAGCTTGTAGCGCTCGCCGTCGAACCCAGCGAACAGCGTGCCGATCGCCGGGTGGTCGATCGGTTCGCCCTCCTCGTCGCGGATCAGGTTCTGCTGGCTGACATAAGCGACGTAGCTCGACTCCGCATTCTCCGCGAGCAAGTGATAGAAGGGCTGGTCCTTCGCCGGGCGCATCGCTTCGGGGATCGCCTCGTACCATTCGTCGCTGTTGGCGAACTCGGGGTCGACGTCGAAGATCACGCCGCGGAAATCCAGCAAGCGATGGCGTACCATGTCGCCAATGGAGTAGCGCGCGGTGGGGATCTGGTCGGAAACCGGTACTGTGGACATTTGACCAATGTAGTTGAGGTTGCCGGCCAAGCAAGCGGTTAAACCCTTTGCATTGGCTGAAGTGGCTGCTAGAGGCCGCCCGCGACCCGAGCCGGCAAGCCCGCTGGCCAGCGAAATCCTTATCTTGCGGAGAGGTGGCTGAGAGGTCGAAAGCACCGCACTCGAAATGCGGCGTGCCGGCAACGGTACCGTGGGTTCGAATCCCACCCTCTCCGCCAAACACCCCTGACACAAGTCTCGCAATCAAGGACCAGTTCTGGGACGGGGTATTTTCTCCATTTGCGTGGGCTTACCGGAACTTATTGCGACGGCGATCGCTCGAAGTAGGAGGTCTAGGAGGGCCCCCGAATGCCGCATCGCGCAGAAATACATTGAGGTAAGCGTCAATGTTTACAGCGGGGCTCAACTCCGAGTGAGCGGGACGAAGCGGACCGGAATGATGGCCTCCTCCATCGCCCTCCCGCGGGAGTCTTTTCTGATCAGCTTCAACTGCTGGATAGAATTGGTCGGCCCGACGGGAATCACCATTCGCCCCCCGGGCTTCAGCTGATCCAGCAGCGGTTTGGGCACGTGGGCCGCTCCCGCCGTGACAATGATGCCGTCAAATGGAGCATGCTCGGGCCAGCCGGCATAGCCGTCGCCGTGCCGGACAGTGACATTGGCATAGCCGAGGTCGGGTAGCCGCCGCGCTGCCTGCCGCGCCAGCGGCTCGACGATTTCGATCGTGTAGACATGGCGAACCAGTCTCGACAGGAGCGCCGCCTGGTAGCCAGACCCGGTCCCAACTTCGAGCATCACATCATTCTCTTTCGGCCGGAGCAGATGGGTCATGAGCGCGACCAGCGAAGGCTGCGAAATGGTCTGGTCCTCGCCGATCGGCAGCGCTTCATCCTGATAGGCGAACGACCGCTGCGACCTCGGGACGAACAGGTGGCGGGGCACTTCACCGATCAATCGTATGATGCGCGGCTCAGGCCGCTCCCGAATTGGACCGGCATAGTCGCGAATGGAGATAGCAAGTTGATGTCGCGCCTCAGCGAACCGCCGCTCCTCAGCAGCGACTTCAGTCGGCTTGGGGCCAGCCTGACAGTTTACCACCGCCGTCATCAGTGCCAGGGAGAGTAGCGCCTGCATGAAGCTCATAACTGTCGTACCCGCGAGTACCAGCGACAGCACCAACGCACCGCAGTGCAAAAGGCAGCGCGCTAGAATATCTATTCTACGGGTAGCGCGAGCGCATTGGAACAGGCGCCAGCCTGGAACGCACTGTCGCGAGGTCCGTTGCCCTGGAGACGCACTCTTGTGAACCGCGGGTTCGGGAGCATGAGGCTCATGTTGCAATGGTCGTGAGCGACGGTTTCGCGCCGGACCTGACCGGAGCTGCGACGCACGCGTCAATGGGCGCTCCTCGACCGACGCTCAAGGCCCGGGACGTGCTCGCCATTACCGTCGGGATCGTTGTCGGCGCTGGCATCTTCCGAACGCCGTCCCTGGTCGCGAGCGAGGCCGGGAGCGAGGCTGCCATGCTGCTCGCCTGGACCGCCGGTGGCCTGCTATCGATCGTTGGTGCGCTTTGCTATGCCGAGCTCGCGTCAACCTATCCGAGCATGGGTGGCGATTATCATTTCCTCCACCGCGCTTACGGCCCCAGAGTAGCCTTCCTCTATGGCTGGGCGAGGCTTGCGGTCATCCAGACCGGCTCGATCGCCATCCTCGCCTATGTGTTTGGCGACTATCTCTCGGCAGTTTTCCCACTCGGGCCGAATTCGCCGGCCATTTATGCCGCCGCTGCGGTCATCCTCATTGGAGTGATCAACTGGCTCGGCGTCCGTCAAGGGGTGCGGGCGCAGCGCTGGCTCACCGTGGTGGAGGTCGGCGGGCTTCTGCTGATCGTGATTGCCGGACTAATGATCGCACCGGCGGCCGCGCCCTCCGCCCCTGCGCAGGGCGAAGGCGCTATCGGGCTAATGATGGTGTTCGTGCTGCTTACTTACGGGGGCTGGAGCGAAACCGTCTATGTCTCCGCCGAACTCGAAGACGCGCCGCGTCGGCTGGGGCGAATCATGGTTGCGGGTCTGGCTCTCGTCATCTTGCTGTACCTACTTGCCAACCTCGCCTTCCTCCGCGCGCTGGGGCTCGCCGGAATGGCGGCTTCGGATGCCGTCGCGGCCGACGTGATGCGCCGGGCAATGGGAGAAGCAGGGGCGGTCGTGATCAGCCTGCTCGTGTCAATCGCCGCACTAACTTCGGCAAATGCCACCGTGATCACAGGGGCGCGAACCAACTGCGCGCTCGGCCGCAGTTTTCCGGCTCTGCGTTGGCTCGGCTTTTGGGACACGGATCGCGGCACGCCAGGAAACGCATTGATCGTGCAGAGCGCCGTGGCCTTACTGTTGGTAGTGGCCGGCGCGTTCGCCCGTGACGGGTTCCAGCTTGTCGTCGAATATACCGCCCCGGTCTTCTGGCTCTTCATGCTGCTGATCGGCTTGTCCCTGTTCATCCTTCGGTTCCGGGACCCCGAGGCCCATCGTCCGGTGCGGGTGTTGCTGTTTCCGGTGCTGCCGGCGATCTTCTGCCTGACGAATGCATATCTGCTTTATTCCAGCCTGGCCTATACCGGTGTTGGCGCGATGGCCGGGGTGGCGGTGCTCGCAACAGGCCTGCTGCTGCTGCTGTTTCTTCGCCCCGTGCCAACGAAGGAGACGGTCCCCTGATGCTCTTCGCAGCTGCTGCTGGTTGGGGGATGAAGCCGGTCACGGTAGGTTTGGCTGAAATCAGACGCTCAGCGAAGAACTTTCAACTGCCGTCGATCACTGGCAGTCCGGGGTTCTTCCTGTCTATTTGTCCCAACCACCCCGAGCTGATTGCAACGAGCAGAAGCACAATCAGGGGAACCAGGGCTGCAAATATGGAGCAGCCGCGGCGATTGGTTTTGTCCTGTTCGGATTCCGGCCGCCTCATCAAACTTCAACGACCGGCGAGTAAAAGAGTGCCACATCGGTCGCTAAATATGCTAGTAATATCAACGGGTTCCGAGATGTGCGGTCTATGACTGCCGCAGCCCCAGCGTCGACCAAATCAGAGGATGCGGGGTGCTAATGTCTGCAATGGATGGAAAGCGGACACTGGCCCAGTTCATTCGCTGCAGGGAAAACAGTCCCAGCGTTTGATCTTTCGTCCGCCCTCCCAAAGCTCCATGGCCGTAAGTCCGCGCTTTCCGTCGGCAATGTGCATGGCTTCGAGGTCGTTGCGAGAGTGAAAATCGTAGGCGTGTACGACGTCGTCACCACGATCCAGGAATAGCAAGCGATAATAGGCCACGAAGCCAATAAGGCGAATGCGCGCAACCCATTTTCACATTTGGCGACGAGAACTCGCTAATCAACGACACCGAGCCAACCGAAAGAACGCGCCGGTTCCGAGGGATGAGTTCCGGCTCATTGGCCTCGCGCGTAATTACTTCCTTCCAGCCCACTTCTGTTGCCGCTTGGGCTTTTCCCGTGGCCGGATCGCCGCTTGCCGCTTGGGGTGGGGCGCCGGTGCGTCACCGCGAGGCTCGGCCTGCTCGATCACCAGTCCCTCATCTTCCGGAACGATTGTCGCGCGCCGCAGCGCCTTGATGAAACCCGGTTTCGCGCGCTCGGTGACCTCGAAATAGCTTTCATTCGCCGCGATCCGGATTGCACCGATCTCGCTTCGGCCAACATGGCCGTAGCGGCAGATCAGGGGCAGCAACCAGCGAGGATCCGCGTTGTGCCGGCGTCCCGCGTTGATCCTGAACCAGGTGGAACCCTCGAATCCCGGGCGCGGTCCGGGTTCGGCGCGATCGTCGCGGCCGCCCGACGCAAGGATATCCTCCGGCGCCGGCATGTCGATGCGCAGGGCCCGCACAAGCGCGATTGCGATATCCTCCTGCGATAAACGCGCCATCACCTGCTCGGCCAGCAGCCGATCTTCCTCATCGATTTCGGTTGGCGACGAAAGCGAAGTCAGCAGGCGTTCACGGTCCTTGGCCCGGATCTGCTCGGGTACCGGAGGCTCGATCCATTCGGCGTCGATCCGCGCATTGCGGAGCATGGTTTCGACATTCCGGCGTCGGCGGAAGGGCACGACCAGGATGGCGATCCCCTTTCTGCCTGCCCTTCCGGTTCTGCCCGAACGGTGCTGCAGCGCCTCAGCGTCGCGCGGGAGCTCGACATGGATCACCAGAGAAACGGACGGGAGGTCGATGCCGCGGGCGGCGACGTCCGTCGCGACCAGGACCCGGGCCCGCTTGTCGCGTAGGGTCTGCAGTGCGTGATTGCGCTCATTCTGGCTATGCTCACCCGACAGCGCGACCGCATGGAATCCGCGTTCCGACAGGCTGGCATGCAGGCGCCTCACGGCTTCGCGGGTCGCACAGAACAGGATTGCCGTTTCCGCCTCATGCAACCGAAGGAGGTTGACGACTACATGCTCGATATCGGTCGGGGAAACAGCGACTGCCTGGTAAGCAATGTCCGCATGAGCTTCCCGATCGCCCGTCGTTTCGATCCGAAGGGCGTTCTTCTGGTAGCGCCGGGCAAGCGCGACGATCGGGCGCGGCATCGTTGCCGAGAAAAGCAGTGTCCGCCTTCCTTCGGGCGTCGCGTCGAGAATTTCCTCCAGTTCCTCGCGAAATCCCATGTCCAGCATCTCGTCGGCCTCGTCGAGCACTGCGACCCGCAGTGCGGTAAGGTCCAGTGCGCCGCGCTCGAGATGGTCGCGGAGGCGGCCCGGCGTTCCAACGACGATATGAGCGCCGCCCTGCAGTGCTCGGCGTTCCTTCATGGGATCCATGCCGCCGACACAGGTCACCACGCGAGCTCCAGCCGCGGCAAACAGCCACTCCAGTTCCTTGCTGACTTGAAGGGCAAGCTCGCGTGTCGGAGCGATCACCAAAGCCATCGGCTCTCGCGACCAGGGCGCGCGCTCGCCTTCCAGAAGCTGGCCGGCGAAGGCCAGCCCGAAAGCGACGGTCTTGCCCGATCCGGTTTTCGCCGAAACGATCAGGTCGCGACCTTGGGCCTCGCCCTGGAGGACCGCCGACTGGACCGAAGTCAGCGTGTCAAAGCCGCGCGCGGCCAGCGCTTCTGCCAGCGCTGAGTGAATGCCTGATTGGTGCATGGCGCCAGCGCCTACTCGCAATTGGAGGCCACCGAAAGCTGGCCTGAATAATCAACGTTGGAGTTGCTGGGCAGCGGCGTGGGTTCTGTCAGACAAGGAATTAGGAAGCCGTCCGACGAAATTCGCTCGTCAATGCTCGCGGAACGCACCCCACATTGTTTCAGTCAGCGGTTCGAGCGCATATTGCAGGGCGGTCCTTTTCTTCAGCGGCACCAGCACCGCGACTGGCGCTCCCGCGCGGAGCTCAAACCCGCCTCCTCTTATCCGCTTCAGCTTCTGCATCTGGTCGGCCGGGACCCGCACTTCGGCCGAATAAAATGCCTCACCGGATTTCTCGTCGACCAAGCTGTCCGCCGACAGGCGAGTGAGGCGCCCCTGGATGATCGGCAGGTTGCGTTCCTGAAGGCCGAGGAAGCGAACCTGCGCTTGCTGGCCGACTCTCAGATCATCGCCGTCGTCGATAGACACCCGGGCCCCGACGACCAGATCCGACTTGTCCGGAACAACGTCCATCAAGGTCTGGCCAGGCGATATCACGCCACCCACTGTGAAGATGGACAGGCCGATCACCGTCCCCGAAACGGGAGCTCGAATCTGCAATCGCTCGAGCTGGTCGGCCGCCGCGCGATATTTGGGCAGCAAATCGCCAAGTGAGAACTCGACCTCGCGAAGCTCGGCCGAGGCGCGTTCGCGGTAGGATTTCTGCGCTTCGATCTGGCGCAGGCGACCACTGCCGGCCAATGTCCGCGCCTCGGCGACGCTTGCCTGGAACTGACCGCGTTGTCCTTTCAGTTCGGCTTTCGCGCGCTCCAGCGCCCGCATCCTCGACTGCGACACGAACCCCTTGTCGGCTACCGGCCGCAGTGCATCGATTTCAGCCTGAATCAACCGTTCCTGCTCCGCTGAAGATACCATCTTCGAGCGATAGCCGGTGGCGCTCTCCTGCGCTTGCGCCGACTGCTGTCCCAGCACCTGCGACTGAGCCGAAAGCAGCGAACGCCTGGCGTTAAATTCGTTGGTCTGGACCCGGATCGCCTCGTCGATCGCGCTTCGCCTCGATCCAGTCGCAGTGGCGAATTCCGGTGGCCAGGTAATGGAAGCAGCACCGGAGAGTTCAGCTTCGAGGCGCGCCCGCTGCGCCTGCAAGTTCACCAATTGTGCGGCGAGCGCACGTTCCTGAGCGCGAACCTCGGCACCGGCGAGCTCGATGAGAGTATCGCCCTTCCGCACCTGCTTTCCTTCGGCCACCCGAATGGCCGCCACCACGCCGCCGTCGCGGTGCTGGACCGACTGTCTCTGTCCGGAGACTACCAGCTGCCCGTTGGCATAGGCCGCCGAATCAAGCGGCGCGAATGCCGCCCATCCCAAAAACAGGACGAAAAACAGCCCCGCGACGATAATGCCCAGCCGCACTTCCTGATGCACATCATCCATTGCTCGCCCGTCGATCGCTACCGACGAATCATCCTCGATCAGGGCCAAGCCGCTCGGTCGACTGACCAGATACCCGCTCATGATGCATTTCTCCGCGCATCTGGCCGGGGCGGCGCTTCGATCGGTGTCGCCGCGCCGCCGGTCAGCCGAGCGACGATTTCGTCACGCGCTCCGAACGCTTCGATCTGGCCGTCCCGAAGCACCAGAATCTTGTCCACGGCGGACAGTACGCCCAGGCGATGGGCAATGATCATGACGGCAGCCTTACGCTCTCTTAATGCGACAAGTGTTTGTATTAGCTGTGTTTCCCCCGCCGAGTTCTAGGTGAGCATTAGGTTCGTCCAGCAGCACGATGGGTGGGTCGCCGTAAAGCGCTCGAGCCAGGCCGATGCGCTGCGCTTGTCCGGACGATAGTCCCCGGCCGCCCCAGCCCAGCATGGAATCATAGCCATTGGGCAGGCCCAATATAAGCTCGTGGGCGTGGCAGGTCTTTGCGGCCGCGATCACTTTCGCGTCGATTTCACCGCTGTCGGCGTCCGACCGGTCCTGGAATCGCGCGATGTTCTCTTTCACCGTTCCCGCGAACAAGGAAACATCCTGAGGCAAAAAGCCGATGAAGGGCGCCAGGCGTTCGGGATCCCAATCGAGCATGTTGGCATGGTCGACTCGGATGATACCGCGGTCAGGGCGTCCAGCGCCGGCGAGCATTCTCAAAAGCGTCGACTTGCCCGCACCGCTTGGTCCGACGACCGCTATGATTTCGCCTGGCACCATCTGGAAGGTGATGTTGGCGAGAATGGCGCCATCGCCGGCAGCTTTCGCCACCCAAAGCTGCTTTACATCGATCCGACCTTCGGGCGGGGGCAACTGCGTGACCGCGATTTCGGCTTCCCGCGCCGCCAGCAGGCTATTGAGCTTATCATATGCAGTCTTGGCCTGGATGGTATTGCGCCACGTCGACAGGATCTGCTCGATGGGCTGGAGGGCCCGTCCGGCCAGGAACGAGGCGGCAAACACCGCTCCCGCTGAAATGTTGTTGTTGATCGCCAACCATGCACCGAGGCCGAGTGCGAGCGATTGAAGCGCAAGCCGCAGGAATTTGCTGACAGTGACGTATCGGCTGGAGGCGAAGCTCGCGGAAGTCTGTTGCGCCATCATGGTTTCTCGCTCCAGCAGGTGGCGGCGAACCATCGCCTGACGCATGCCAAGAGCGCGTACATTTTCGGCACCGGCCAGGACCTGTTCCTGGCTGGCATAGGCTCGTGCGGCGGCCTCGCTGGCCCGTTGCAGCGGCTCGCTCGTCGTCTGCTGATTGCGGAACGCGACAATCCCTAGCAAGATCGCCCCGACAAGAACCAGCACTCCGATAAGCGGGTGGATCAGCAAGCAAACGAGAATATAGATTGGCGACCAAGGCGCATCGCAAATCGCGATGATCGCCGGTCCGGTCAGGGCCTGACGTAGCGTATCGAATTCTCGCATGGACTGACGCGCAACCGCGTCGAACGTCTTGTCGCGTCGGGCGAGAGTCGTGTCGAGCAAGGTACCGGCCAAAAGTCGGTCCAGGCGGATCGAGGCGCGCACCAGCAGGCGCGATCGAACATAATCGAGCATCGCCAGGCTGATCAGCCCGAATAGCAGAACCAGAGTGATGAAGAAGAGCGTCAGGCTACCGCGGGTCGGAATTACCCGGTCGTAGACCTGCAGCATGTAGAGCATCGGAACCAGGAACAGCAGGTTCAACAATGCGCTGAAAATCGCCACCGCGACGAAGTGTCTGCGACACGCCTGCAGCGCGCTCGCGATTATTTCAGTAGGGGGCGCGATAATTTGCATTGTTGCGGAGGTAACCCTCCCTCCTGCCGGTCAGACTTTGCTAAGATCCGACACTAGCCAGATCGGACAGTCCCAGCAACGCAGTCGTGGCGTTGACCCGGTTATGGACGCCCAATGCCCGGAAGGCAGCATTGACGTGTACCTTTACGGTCCCCTCGGAAATGCCCAGTGCCCAGGCGATCTGCTTGTTCGATTTGCCGGCCGCGAGCAGGTTCAGCACTTCCTTCTGGCGTGCGGTCAGTACTGCCGGATGGCTGATCCCGGCCTGAGCGGGTTCGGCATCGGATCGGCCCGCGGGCATCGGGGGCACAAACACCTGACCCCCTGCTGTTACCCGCATCGCGTGTTCCAGTTCTGGCGGTGAGCTGCTCCTCGCGATGAAGCCATGGCTTCCTGCCGTGAGCACCTCCAAGGTGGTATCGCGGTCGCAGCGGTCTGCGGTGATCAGGATTGGAACGGCCGGCCATGTCTCGCACAGCCGACGAAGGCCTTTGGTCCGCTTCATTCCCGGAAGGTCGAACTGGATAACCGCCAGTCCGACTCGCGATCCATATTGTCCGACGAGGCCGGCGAGCTCCCTGAAGTTCCTGCACGTCAGGACTTTGGAGAAGCCGAGGCTGTCCATGCTGTGGAGGATGCCCGCTCCGCACAGCGCACTTTCGTCGGCCACTACCGCGACTTGATCGTCCCGAGCCATGAACTTTTCTGCGGCCCCCTACTCCATACAGCCTCAGGCCGGCGCGAAAAGCCTTGATGGCGTACGCGGCGGCCAGAGTTAAGTGTTTCTACAGCAAGATTAATCGCAATTAAATATACCCAAAGTTAACCATACGACGCTAAGTTGGGGTTGGTTATTTCCCTCCGTGACTAAGTCGTTCGATGTATGCCGTAAGTAATAGAAATTATAACGTACGGCCTACGCCGAACTATATCGGCCCTGATGCTTAGTCATCTGATACATCCGTCATAGACCATCAGCTCAGGTCGACAGCAACTTACTGATCCAAGTAAATAATCCCTCGCAAAAAGGGCTTCCCGCCGGGACAGCGAATCTTGAGCGCAAGCTGCCGGAACTTACCGGCGGCTAGTAGGGGCATTAATCATGGCTATCACCATTTCCATCGACAACAACCGCTCAACAGTCGCACTCGACGATGTGACGCACGACGAAAATTCGGGTGTCCAAACTCAAGCCACCACCGACACGGGCGATGAGGTTGATATCACCCTGAGTAATCCGGTCGACGGCACGATCGCAGGCTTGACCACGGTCATGAACGGCCTGCTGAACGCGGCGACTCTCTTCGGCTTCGCCAGCTTCAAGCTGAGCGACGCGCAAAAGGCCTATCTGGCCGCGGTCGACGGTGCGTCGAGCTCGCTGGACTTCGTCAAGGTCACCGTGACGGAAGGCGAGACCATCGACGATCTCTTCTTCTCGGATGCGGACGGGAATGACCTCAACGGCGACCTGGTCGTCGGCATGAAGACGCTAGACGGGCAGAGTGTGTATCTATGGTCGAGCGGGGATCTCGCAATCGCAACAACCAGCGCTACGGAAGGAGCAGGCCGCATCGTCGCGGTCTTCAGCCTGCAAGAGGATGCCGATTCGCTGAATGCCCAGATCCAGATGGTCGCTCTCGAACAACTCGACCATCCCATCGGCACCGATCCGGATGACGAGCTCGATTTCACCGATGTGCTGAACGTCAGTGCATCCGGCTCGATAACGTTTGATTTCGACGAGCTGAAATCGGGCTCATCGCTGTGGGTCGCGGTGGGCAACGCCGCGGGCGGCCTGCTCGTCACCGGCGGTGATCCGGTGGTCGACGGTGCAAACAAGAAGACCAATGCGAGCGACGTGATCCACACCTCCCAGGGCGGGGCCGGCGCGACCATCGGCGTCAACAACCAGCTGTTCGACAATGTCGGCGAAACGGCGACCTTCACCCTCGTCAAGAACCTTGCCGCACTCGGCACCGATCCTGACGCCGGCGCCACCGGCGACTATACGGTCGATCCGCTGCCCAACAAGAAGCCGATCGAGGGCATCGACTATAACGGCTACATCAACACCAACGGCGCGGGCATTTCCTGTCGCAGTCGCAGGGCAATGACCCGAAGAACCTCGACATCAAGCTGTGGGAGGCCGGCGGGGACCCGGGCAGCCCGCCGCAGACGGACGAGGATCTCACCAACTATATCCCGGGCCTTGGCAACGACACGGCGGTGGATGTCGAGTCCGTGACGATCAGAGACGATGACGGTAATATCGTCGGCGTGTGGGGAGCCGGCGGCACGCTCAGCAGCGGAGATAGCGTCAACGACCACGCCTCCGGCAACGGCACCGCCGACGTCACTGTCACGTTCAGCGGCAACACCATCAGCGTGACCGGCATACTCGGCGAATATACCGTTAGCTGGACCAGCGTGGACGGCCAGACGTTCAACCGCTTCGACGTGATCGCCCAGGGCGGCCAGTTCGACGTCGGGCGCGTCGATATCGACAATGTGGTCGGCGCCACCGAGGCCGTCGGCGACAGCCTGATCGTCGACGACGCCGGTCCGGCGGTCGGCAATATCGTCAACAGCACCGTCCAGTTCACCACGGGTGCGACATCGGGCCTCGTGGCGATGCTGGACGTCCCGAGAACGGACGGGCAAAGCAGCCTTGAAATCACCGATTTTACGGCCTCGCTCACGCTGCTCGGGAAGACGATCGAGGGGCAGATCAATGCCACCAACACCGAGGTCAAATATTTCGAGGACCTCAACAACAACAACATCCTCGATGGCACCGACGTTCATTGGTACACGCTGTCGATCTCGGAGGATGGGACTGGCGCGGCATTCTACGACTTCGATGTCGTCAACGCGCCGGCGGCGCCGCCGCTGACGTTCGACTTCGACAATCTGCCCTCGGGCAGCAACATGTTCGGGTCGGTGGCGGACTCGCCGGACGGGCCGGGGCTGTTCGTTTTCGGCAGGGACATCGTGCTCCAAGGAAGCGGGAAAGGCACCAACACCAGCGACGTGATCCACACCAGCCAGGGCGGGATCCTCGGCGCGACCATCGGCGTCAACAACCAGATGTTCGACGGACCTGACGATGACGGTGCCTATTTCACCTTTGTGAATAACATCGTCGACAACTTCCTGTCGGGCGTTGCCGGCGGCCTTTACAGCGACGGAGGCGGATGACGCCGACAACATCCAGTACACCGGCGGCCTGCACGACGTGTCCAGCGCTTTCTTCGGCATGTCGCAGGGCCAGGGCAATGACCTGGCGGATCTGGAGCTTTCCGCCTTCCACCTCGGCTCAGCCCTCCAGGCGCGAGATCTGGCTCAGGGAAGTGGCGTCAACCAGGTCAACATCACCCGGGTCGTCATCTACGATGACCAGGGGGTGGAAATTGAGGATACCGACGGCAGCTCTGACGATGCGGACATCGATGTCGATTTGGCCGGCCTCACTGCGCTGATCACAAATCTCGAAGCGGGCATGAAGGTCGAATGGTACACCGAAACTCCGCACAATCAGGTGCTGGTTGAGGCGGTCACCGGCAAGTTCGACATCGGCTTCTTCGGCTTCAACGAGGCGCAGGAAACGCCCGACCATTCGCTGACCTTCGAGGTGACGCTGACGGACGGCGACGGCGACACGGCCGTGGACGAGTTCACGATCAACCTCGACGCGGCTCCGTTCGTGGTTTGACCGGTCGGCGGCACGGGATCCTGCGGTGACTGCAACCCAAGGATCCTCCGGCGCCATTGGCCGCAGAACATTCGGCCAGCTTGGGTGAGGGAGAGACCGTCCCCGACCTTTCCCTTACCCAAGCGCCGGATTGCCATCCCCATGGCAATCCGGCCTCCGCCGGGTCCAGCCCAACTCGGGTGAAGATTGGATCCCGCCGCCGCCAATCCCTGGCCTGATTTTCCAACTGCCTAGCCGGTAGTTCATTGACTTTGGTTAATTAAAAGTTAATAACGGCGGATTGGCTTCGCCGCGTGGGAGGTGGAGGCCAGACCCATTGGTTTCACCGCGAGGGGGTGCGACGTGACTACGATCGAATCAAACCAATCCAGCAACAGCAAATATCTCATCACCGGAGCCGCCATTTTGGCCGTGGCCATCGGGGCTTATGGGCTCGGCCGGGTCTATCCGCCGCTCGGGCCGGTGGAAGGCACCATCGCTCCCGCCCAACGCCATGTGAATCCGCAGATCGGCTCGGGGGATGTGACCCTTGGCGACACGTCGATCCCGCAGCTGATGCAGACCGACGCCTTTGAGGTGATGTCGAAGAATCCCAGCTTCCGGGCGCTGGCGGCCGATCCGAACTTCGCCGCCCTGGCAGCGAACAGCCAGGCAATGGCCGCGATCGCCGCCAATCCGCAGGCTTTCTCGGCCCTGGCCGCCAATCCTCAGGCATTCATGGCAACCTTGAATGCCGCCCAGGCGGTTTCGGCCGCCAGCGGTAGCGTGAACGCCGCCAATGGCCAGGCATTCGCAGTAATGGCGCAGCACGCGCTTGCATTTGAATCGCTGGCCAGGCACCCGCAGGCACTTGCGGCGATCGCCGCCAATCCCAGCGCCTTCGCCAGTTACGCCGGCAATGTCGCCGCCTTTAAGGCCGCCGCCGCCAATCCGGCCGCCAATCAGGCGATGTCGGCCAACGTCAACGCCTTCAAGGCACTGGGCAACGACGCCAAGGCGATGCAGGCGCTGTCCGCCGACGCCAGCGCGTTCAGCGCAATTGCGGCCAACGCCAACGCCTTCAAGGCCCTGGCGGCGAACGCCAATGCCCTGTCGATGGCGGCGAGGAGTGCCAATGCGTTCCACGCCAACCTTGGCCAGGCCAACGGACAGGTAGCGGCCCTGATGTCGCAAAACGCCAACGCGCTCCATGCCTTGTCCATGCAGCCGCGGGCGCTGCAGGCGGTCGCTCAACATCCCAACGCCTTCGCGGCCCTGGCCGGGCAACCGCAGGCGCTGCATGCCATCGCGGCCAACCCCAACGCATTTGCGAGTTACGCCAACAATGTCGCCGCATTCAAAGCCGCGGCGGCGAACCCTGCCGCCAACCAGGCGATGTCAGCCAACGTCAACGCCTTCAAGGCACTGGGCAACGACGCCAAGGCGATGCAGGCTCTGTCGGCGGATGCCGCGGCGTTCCGGGCGATTGCGCAGAACGCTGACGCGTTCCGTGCCCTTGCCGCCAATCCGCAGGCTTTCAATGTCGCGATGAACGCTCGGGCATTGAGTGCGCTGGCCAGCAACGCCAATGCGCTCAAAGCCCTCTCGGCGAATGCCAACGCGCTCGCTTCGGCCGCCCAGGCGGCACAGGCCTATAACGCTGCCGCGGCTGCCGCCAACCTAGCGGCCCAGGGGCAGTTCAATGCTCGCGCGGCGCAGGCGATGTCGGCCAACCCGCACGCCTTTGCGGCGATGGCGGCGCAGCCCAAGGCATTTTCGGCCCTTGCGAGCAATGCCAATGCGCTGAAAGCACTCTCCGCCAATGCCAATGCTCTGAATGCGTTGAGAGGGGTGCATCAGTTCCAGGCTCTGGCGGCAAACCCGTCCTTTGCAGCGGCCATGCAGAACGCTAATTTCGCTGCCAGCCTGAATCAATAGTGCAAACGGGCCGCGTCGTGGCCCGAAAGGGGGGTGATGAGAGGGGGATGCGCGGGCCGTAACCGGCGCTGGATAGGCCGGGCGCTAGTCGTCTGCCTCGGCACCGTCGCGACCGGGGCATGGGCGCAAGCGCAACCGGAACCGCTGCCGCCTCAACCCGACACCACCACGATCGAGGAGGTTCCGGATCCGGTCGCCAAGGACGAGCCAGTCTCGCCCACACCGCCCGAGCCCCAAGAGCTCAAACGTTCACCGCCAGACGCTGGCGGCATTCCGCTTACGACGCTGGAAACCGACAATCAGCTGCTGCTCTATTTCGATCCCACGCAGACTTATCTGACGCCCTATGTCGCCAAGGCCTTCGAGAATTCGCTCGAATGGCACAAGCGGCGCTTCCAGTGGGAGCCGTGGGACCGGACCACCGTCCTTATCAAGGACTTCAGCGATTATGGAAATGCGGCCGCCCGGGCTTCACCCAACAACGGCGTGCTGCTCGACGTCGCTCCGCTGTCGCAGCGGATGGAGACGTTTACGCCCGGCGAGCGATTCTTCACGCTGATCAATCATGAACTTGCCCACGTCGCGACGCTCGATGTCTACAACAGGAAGGATGCCTTCTGGCGAAAATTCCTGGGCGGCAAGCCGATGCCGATCCAGGAACATCCGAAATCGATCCTCTACAATTTTCTGACGACGCCCCGGAACAATGTTCCGCGCTGGTATGCCGAAGGCTCGGCCGTGTTCTTCGAAACATGGATGGCGGGCGGTCTTGGGCGGGCGCAGGGCGCCTATGACGAAATGGTGTTCCGCGCCAAGGTGCGCGACAACGACAAGCTTTATTCCCCGCTCGGTCTGGAGAGCGAGGGGATCGCCATCGACTTCATGATCGGCGCAAACGACTATCTGTACGGGACGCGCTTCTTTTCCTGGCTAGCGCTGACCTATGGCCCCGACAAAGTCATGCAGTGGCTCAGGCGGGACGAGGGCAGTGCTGCCTTTTACGCGACCCAGTTTCATCGCACGTTTGGCAAGCGGCTCGACGATGCCTGGCAAGAGTGGCACGTTTGGGAGCGCGAGTTCCAGCGCGGCAACCTCGCCCGGCTTTCCGCTTATCCGCTGACCGAAGTGAACCATCTCAGCCCGCGCGGACTCGGGTCGATGTCGCGCGGCTTTGTCGACCAGCGGACCAACAGCCTGGTGGCCGCCTTCCGCTACCCAGGCGAGATCGGCTTCATCGGCACGATGGACCTTGCCACCGGCAAGTTGCGAAGGCTTTCCGAGCTGAAGGGCATGATGCTGTACTGGGTCACCAGCGTCGCGTTCGATCCGGACAGCCGAAAGGCTTATTATGTCGACGACAATCGCGCCTACCGCGACCTCATCCAGGTCGACATCGACACCGGCAAGAAGCGCATGCTGCTGCGCGACGCCCGGATCGGCGACCTCGCGTTCAATCCACGGGACAAATCGATTTGGGGCATCCGGCACCAGAACGGCTATGCGACCATCGTCCGTATCCCACCGCCCTATGCCGGCTATAACCAGATCCACACGTTCGACTATGGCATTACCCCGTTCGATCTCGACATCTCGCCCGACGGCTCACTGATCTCCGCCAGCTACGGCGAGATCGACGGGACCCAATCGGTCCGCGTCTGGAAGACCTCGACGTTCGAGCAGGGCGGCGGGCCGGACGAGATCGCCCGGCTCGACCTTCCGCCGGCGACACCGGAGGGCTTCACCTTCTCGCCCGACGGCAAATCCCTTTACGGCACCAGCTATTATACCGGCGTGTCGAACGTCTTCCGCTTCGACATCGCAAGCCAGAAGTATGATGTGCTGACGAATGCCTCCACCGGCTTATTCCGGCCAATGCTCCGGCCCGACGGGCAGTTGCTGGTCTATGAATATACCGGCGAAGGGCTGACGCCGTCGCTGATCCGCCCGGAGGTGCGAAACGACCTGGGGACGATCGAATTGCTGGGCACGCGGGTCGTAAACGCCCATCCGGAACTCAAGCAATGGGGGGTGGGATCGCCGGCCAAGATCGACCTCGACGCACGTATCGAGCAGCGGGGCATGTACCACGCGACAAAGCGAATGAAGCTGGCCGCGGCCTATCCGGTGATTGAGGGCTACAAGCAAAAGCCGACGCTCGGTTACTATCTTCATTTCGAAGACCCGCTTCAGTTTCATCAGCTGAGCGCAACGGTCAGCGTTTCCCCCTCTGAAGGGATCAAGGATACCGAGCGGCTCCACGCCGACATCGAATATCAGACGCTCAACTGGAAGCTTCGCTACTGGCACGATGATGCCGACATCTACGACCTCGCCGGCCCGGTGCTGCGCAGCCGCAAGGGCGATGCGTTCATTGTCGGGTATAACAAGACCACAATCTACGACCCGCCGCGTCAGCTCGACCTGTTCTTCAACCTCGCCGCCTACTTCGGACTGGAACAGCTGCCGTCCGCCCAGAATGTGCCCAGCCCGAAGGATATACTTTCGACCGAGGTCGGCGCCCGCTACACCAATACCCGCAACTCGCTCGGCGGGGTCGACCATGAGAAGGGCATCGCCTGGCGAGTGGTCGGCGGCACCGACCACGCCGAGGGCGATACCTTTCCGCGCATTTGGGGAGGCATCGATTACGGTCACCCCCTGCCGCTCAAAAACTCCTCAGCGTGGGTCTATGCCCAGGCCGGCATTGTCGGCGGCCCATCGGAAAGCCCGCTCGGCGCCTACTATTTCGGCAGTTTCCGGAACAACTATGTCGATAACCGGCCCGAGAAGCGGTACCGCGAGATGGAAAGCTTCCCGGGCTTCGAGATCGACCAGATCGCCGCGCGGAAGTTCGCGAAGCTGACCGGAGAGGTCAACCTGCCGCCATTGCGCTTCGCCGAGGTCGGTACACCCGCATTCTTCCTCAGCTACGCCCGCCCGGCGATTTTTGGCGGAACGATGATGCTTCGCTCGCCCGAGCAGAGAAATTACCGACTGTTCGACCTCGGGGCGCAGGTCGACCTGGGCTTCACCGTGGTCATGCGGCTGCCCATGGTGTTATCGGTCGGCGTGGGACATGGTTTCGGCGACAAGGACATCGACGGACGAACGGAGTGGATGGCGTCGCTGAAAATCCTTTAGGATATCGTCCGTGAACCTGGCGGAAATCTTCGACTGGTCGGTGGCGCTGGTCCCGGTCCTGCTGATGGCGCTGCTGTTCGCCTGGCTCGACGTGTTCAAGCTGATGTCTCCTTGGGAAATGATCGGCTGCCTGCTCCTCGGGATGGTGGCCGCGCTGGCAGCGTGGCCGGTCAGCGGCCAGATGCTCGACACGCTGCCGATGGGCTACAGCTTCTACAGCCGGATCGTCGCCCCGTGGATCGAGGAGGCGCTTAAGGGACTGGCGCTGGCGCTGTTGTTCGCCACCAATCGCATCGGTTACAAGCTGGACGCGATCATTTCGGGCTTCACTATCGGCGCCGGTTTTTCGGTTATCGAGAATATTTTCTACCTCGCCCGCTTCCCGGAATTGACGACATCGGTCTGGATCGTGCGCGGGCTTGGCACCGCGGTCATGCATGGCGCGACCACCGCCATCCTGGCAGTGACCGCCCATCAGATTGGCGAGCGGGCCTTGCGGCGGCAAGGCGGGCAGGCCTTCAATCCCCTGTGGCTGTTTCCCAGGATATTTCGCGGTAAGCTTGGTTCACACTGTCTTCAATCAATTCCCAAGTCACCCGATGGAGGTGATGATCGTCACCTTGGTCGCCGCGCCGATCGTCCTGATCGGGATCATGCGATTGGGCGAGGGCCAAACCCATCGATGGCTGGCGGAGGAAAGCGAGGCGCATCGCCGCTGGCTTGAGGAATGGAGATCGGGCGGCTTCCCCGACGACTTGAGCGGCCAACGGATCAAGGCGCTGGCGGCCCGCGTCAAACCGGAAGCAGGCGGCCCTGATACGCGATTATTGCATCATCAAGGCTGAGCTGGTCCTCGCCGCCGAGGAGGAGTTGCTTGATCGGGACCGGCACATCGAGGAGAGCGAGGCCAAGCGGCTTCGCGCAGCCTTTACCAGGCTGACTCAGATCAGGGAGGCGATCGGTCGCATCGGCTATGCCGCGCTGAGCCGACAGCTGCCGTTCAGCCGCAACGACGAATGGGAGCTCGAGGAGCTTCGGGAGCTGCTCGACAAGCGAGGCTAGTCTTCTGCTTCCGCTGGCGCATCGCGCTCGGCGGCCGGTTCGCCATCAGGTCAAGCCCGCGCTAGGTTGCAGGGGCTGCGCAGCGTCACCATAGTTTCGAACGGCGCTGCCAAAGGCCGGTTAGGGAGTAGGCATGAGTCCCGACAAGGTTTCGACCCTGCTGCTGTTCGGCGCGACGGGCGACCTGTCGCATCGAATGCTGCTTCCCTCGCTGTATGGGCTCCACGCCGACGGCTTGCTGCCCGCAGGATTTCCGCATCGTCTGCACGGCGCGCAGCAAGTTGGACGACAAACAGTTTCGGGCGAGCGCGGTCGAGGCGCTGAAGGAGCATGTCCCGGCCAGCTTCTACGATCCCAAGACCGCTTTGCGTCTTCTCGCGGCGGCTGTCCTACGTCCCGCTTGATGCGACCAGGCCGGAAGGGTTCAAGCGCCTGGCGGAAGAAGTCGAATCCGGTAGACGGGCTCGCGATCTTCCTGTCTACCGCCCCGTCGCTGTTCAAGCAGACGATCGACGGATTGCGTTCGGTGGGGCTGATGCGGTCCGCGTGTCCGACTGGCGCTGGAAAAGCCGCTCGGCACCGATCTCGACATCGAGCCGCGAAATCAACGATGCGGTCGCAGCCGCCTTCCCGGAGGAGCGTACGTTCCGCATCGACCATTACCTTGGCAAGGAGACGGTCCAGAACCTGCTGGCGCTCCGTTTCGCCAATTCGGCCTTCGAGCCGCTCTGGAACTCCGCCCATATCGACCATGTGCAGATCACTGTCGCCGAGACCGTCGGGCTGGAAGGCCGCGGCGACTATTATGACGGCGCCGGCGCGCTGCGCGACATGGTCCAGAACCACATGCTCCAACTGCTGGCTCTGGTGGCGATGGAGCCGCCGGCCGATTTCGACGCGACCGCGGTGCGCGACGAGAAGGTCAAGGTGCTGCGGTCGCTGCGCCCGATGACGGCCGCTGACGTGTCGACCAATGTGGTCACCGGCCAGTATGCGCAAGGGCGCGGTCGGCAGGCCAGCCGGTCGAGGCCTATGCCGACGAGCTGGGCAAGGAATCGCGACACCGAAACTTTCGTCGCGCTAAAGGCCCATGTCGAAAATTGGCGCTGGGCCGGCGTCCCTTTCTATCTTCGAACCGGCAAGCGCATGGCCGAGCGCCAAGACCGAGATCTTCATCCAGTTCAAATGCGTGCCGCACTCGATCTTCGCCAGCCGCGGAGCGAAGACCCAGGCCAACAAGCTGCTCATTTCCATCCAGCCGGAAGAGAATATCCGCCTGCTGGTGATGGCCAAGACGCCGGGCCTTGACCGCGAGGGCATCCGACTGCGGGAAGTGCCGCTGGACGTGGGCTGGCCAACGCCTTTGCCGACCATCGCCGCCGCATCGCCTATGAGCGGCTGCTGCTCGACCTGATCGACGGCGACCCGACCCTGTTCGTCCGCCGCGACGAGGTCGAGGCGCAATGGCAGTGGATTGACGGGGTGCGCGCCGCCTGGAACGAGGCCGGCCTGACGCCCGAACCCTATGGCGCGGGAGCTGGGGACCTTCGGCCGCTGATCGCGCTGACCGAACGGGATGGGGTGCACTGGCATGAATGAGGATGCCCATGGCTAGGCTCGATCCGCGCATCGCCGCCGTTACCGACCGGATCATCGAGCGATCCAAGCCGACGCGCGACCGCTACCTGCGACTTGATGGCCGACGAGGCGGAACGCGGCATCAGCCGGCCCGGCTTTCGTGCGGCAATTTCGCCCATGGCTTTGCCGCGGCGGGTGAGGACAAGCAGGCGATCCGGACGCAAAGCGGGCCGAACCTCGCCATCGTCACCGCCTACAACGACATGCTTTCGGCTCATCAGCCCTATGGTCGCTATCCCGAGCAGATGAAGATCTTCGCCCGCGAAGCCGGCGCGACGGCGCAGGTGGCGGGCGGGACGCCGGCGATGTGCGATGGGGTGACGCAGGGTCAGCCGGGCATGGACCTGTCGCTTGTTCAGCCGCGACACGATCGCCCTGTCGACCGCGGTCGCGCTCAGTCACGGCATGTTCGACGGCGTGGCCATGCTCGGCATCTGCGACAAGATCGTCCCCGGCCTGCTGATCGGCGCGCTGCGCTTCGGCCACCTGCCGGTGTTGCTAGTGCCTGGAGGGCCCATGCCATCGGGTCTGGCCAACAAGGAAAAGCAGCGGATCCGCCAGCTCTATGCGGAGGGCAAGGCGACCAAGGAAGAGTTGCTGGCGTCGGAAGTCGGCGAGTTACCATACGGCCGGCACCTGCACCTTTTACGGCACCGCCAATTCGAACCAAATGATGATGGAGTTGATGGGGCTGCACATCCCCGGCGCGGCCTTCGTCAATCCGGGCACGCCGCTTCGACAGGCGCTGACCCGGGCTGCAGTACATCGACTTGCAGACCTGGCCCGGAACAAGGCGCGCCCGCTCGGCCACGTGATCGACGAAAAAGCGATCGTCAATGCGGCAGCTCGGCCTGCTGGCGACCGGCGGCTCGACCAATCACGCCATCCATCTGCCGGCCATCGCCCGTGCGGCGGGAATCATCATCGACTGGCAGGACCTTGACGAACTGTCCGGGCGGTGCCGCTGATCGCTCGCATTTATCCCAACGGCTCGGGCGACGTGAACGACTTCCACCATGCGGGAGGCATGGCCTTCGTCACGCGCCACGCTGCTGGACGCCGGCCTGCTCCACGCGGACACGCTGACTGCCGGGGCCGACGAGTTGGCCGCCTACGCGAGAGAATCCCAGGCTGCTGGAAGACGGGCAGACCATCTGGGACGACGTCGCCGAGAGCGGGGATCCGACGATGCTTCGCCCGGCCGGGGAGCCTTTCCTTCCCGACGGCGGGATGCGGTTGGTCAGCGGCAATCTAGGCCGCGCGACATTCAAGACCAGCGCGGTCGTTCCCGAACGCTGGACGATCGAAGCGCCGGCCCGCATTTTCTCCGACCAGGATGAGGTGCTGGCGGCGTTCGCTGCCAACGAGCTGGATCAGGACGTGGTCGTGGTCGTCCGCTTCCAGGGGCCGCGCGCCAACGGCATGCCTGAGCTGCACAAGCTGACTCCGGTGCTCGGCGTTCTGCAGGATCGTGGCCTTCGGTCGCGCTGGTCACCGACGGGCGCATGTCGGGGGCCAGCGGCAAGGTGCCGGCCGCGATCCATTGTTTGTCCCGAGGCGCTTAACGACGGCCCGCTCGCCCATCTTCGCGACGGCGACCTGGTCCGGCTTGTGCGGCAACCGCGGCGTGCTTGAAGCGGTCGATGTCGATCTGGCCGCGCGTGAGCCCGATCCGCCGCCGCCGCGCGCCGATCGGGACGGGCCGGGAGCTGTTCGCTTTCATGCGCGCCACCGCCGACGATGCCGAACGCGGCGGCTCGGCCATGCTCGCACGCGATGGATATGGTCGAATGAGCCGAACGGTTGCCGTCGCCGACATCGGCGGCACCCACGCGCGCTTCGCCCTGGCGGAAGTGGCGCATGGTCGCGTCGTCTCTCTGGGCGAACCGGTCACGCTCAAGACCACCGACCACGCCAGCTTTCAGACCGCCTGGCAGGAATTCGGGCGTGTTTGCGGAGCCGAGCTTCCTGATGCGCTGGGCATGGCGTTCGCGGGGCCGACCGGCGGCGAGGTATTGAAGTTGACCAACAACCCCTGGGCCATCCGCCCGGCGCTGATGGAAGAATGGCTCGGGGTCGTTCAATATAAGATCGTCAATGATTTCGGGGCGGTCGCTCATGCCGTGGCCCAGTTCGATGAGGCGCATTTCGATCATTTGTGCGGTCCCGAGGGACCGATGCACCCGACCGGCGTCACCAGCGTGGTGGGGCCGGGAACCGGGCTCGGCGTCGCGCAGCTGCTGAAAACGGCGCACGGTTATCATGTGATCGAAACCGAAGGCGGCCATGTCGATTTCGCGCCGTTGGACGCGCTTGAGGACCAGCTGCTCGCTTATCTTCGGCGGAGCTTCCGTCGGGTATCGGTCGAGCGGATCGTTGCGGGCTCGGGGCTGATCAATATCTATAATGCCATTGCGTCGATCGAAGGACGGGCCATGCGGCATCGTGACGACAAGGCGATCTGGGCGGCCGCGCTGGAAGGTTCGGACCCGCTGGCGACCGCCGCGCTCGATCGCTTCTTCCTGTCGCTGGGGGCCGTAACCGGTGATCTGGCGCTGGCCCATGGCTCGAACGCCGTCGTGATCGCTGGCGGGCTCGGCTATCGCCTCAAGGATCGATTTGCCACCAGCGGTTTTGCCGATCGTTATATCGCCAAGGGGCGATTCGAGCAGCGAATGGAGGGCATTCCAGTGAAGCTCCTCAATCATCCGCAGCCGGGGCTTTATGGCGCGGCCGCTGCCTTCGCGCAGGAGTTCGAATGAGCATCGACGAGGTGATGCGCAGTGCGCCGGTGATCCCGGTGCTGGTGCTCGACGGCGCCATCGATGCGGTGGCGCTGGCCGAAACGCTGGTTGAAGCCGGCCTGCCGGTGATCGAGATCACGATGCGGACGCCGACGGCGCTGGCCGCCATCAAGGCCATGGCCTCGGTTGAAGGCGCGGTCATAGGCGCCGGTACCGTGCTCAATGAACGGATGCTGGGGGAGGCGATCCAGGCTGGGTCGAAGTTCATCGTTTCGCCGGGACTGACCGAAACGCTGGGCCGTGCGGCGATCGCCGGCGGCGTTCCTTTCCTGGCAGGCGTGGCCAATGCCGGCGACATCATGCGGGGACTCGATCTCGGGCTTAGCCGCTTCAAATTCTTCCCGGCGGAAGCGTCGGGCGGGTTGCCGGTGCTGAGCGCGCTGGCGGCCGTATTCGGCGGCGTGCGCTTTTGTCCGACCGGCGGAATCCGGGAGGAGACCGTACCCGAATGGCTGGCTCACCCGGCCGTGCTGTGCGTCGGCGGAAGCTGGATCGTGAAGGCAGGCGAAACGGATCTGAGAGCAATCGGAGAGCGGGCCCGCCGGGCGGCCGAGTTGAGGGCGGCCGAGTGATCCGGGCACAGGTCTTGCTGGCGCTGCTTTCCGCGCCCCTGTCGGCGGTCGCGCAGCGGGGCAGGAGCCTGCGTCGGCTCGAGTGCGCGACAGAGGCGTAACGAAACCCGCGCAGTCCGCCAACGTTGGTACTCGAATGTATCAGCCGCGCCTTACCCGACAGAGACCGCTTCGCCACCTTCGCGGCGGTGGCGGGGGTTCACCTCGCGCTGGCGTTCGCCTTGATAAATCTATCGCCGCCGCTGCGCGAGAAACTGCCCGAGGAAGTGGTGGAGATTTTCGATGTGATCGAGCCGCCGCCGCCCGAGGAGGAGGTGGTGGTCGAGCAGGTTCCAGCGCCTCAGCAGGATGCGCCCAAGGAAGAGGAAGGGGCGGCCTCGCCGGAGAATATCCGGAGCCAGGCGACGCCGGTGGTCGCGCCCAAGCCACCGATCCCGCTTCCGATCCCCCCTCCCATTGCGGTGACGCAAACGCCCGGCACCGGCAATGAGCCGACCCAGGGTGCATCCGACCGGCCTGGGCCCGGCACCGGGGCAGGCGGAGTCGGAACCGGGACGGGCAGCGGCGGCGCGGGCAGCGGTACCGGGGGCGGCGGGTCGGGCGGAGTTGCGACTCGCCCGGCGGTGGTACGCGGCATCACCAACCGCGATTATCCCCAACGAAGTCGCCAAATACTGGCCGCGCGGGGGTGCGGTGTTCGTCGCCGTCCGCATCCTTCCCAATGGCCGCGCTACCGATTGCAAGATCAACCGTTCGATCGGCGTTCCGGCGATCGACCAATGGACCTGCAAACTGGTCGAGGAGCGAGCTATCTTCCGTCCTGCCACGGACCCCAGCGGACGGCCGGTCGCAGCCTGGTTCGGCTATGTCCAGCAGGAATCCCGACGTCGCTGACGCTGGCCTTTTGGCGTGCGTTGCGGCAAGGCGCTGGCGCGAAACAGGGAGCCCGAGATGATCGAAGCCGAATGGTGGGAATATGACAGCGTCGATGAGATGGCGGATGCCGTCGCCGGCGACATCGGCTTCATCGTCGAGAGCGCTGTCGAGGCCCGCAACGAGGCGCTGCTGGCGCTGCCGGGCGGCGAGACGCCTAAGCCGATCTACGCCAGGCTGGCCGCGGCCAAGCTGCCGTGGAAGCGGGTGACGATCATCCCCGGCGACGAGCGGCTGGTGCCGATGCAGGACGAGATGTCGAACGTCCGGGCGATTGCGGCCGCATTCCTTCCCACCGGTGCGCGCGTCGTGCCGATCACCGGCGACATCGCCGATTACAAGCTCGCCGGAAACTCGGCCGATGCGCGGCTGCAGGATCTGCACTGGCCGCCCGACCTGGTCTGGCTCGGCATGGGCGGCGACGGCCATACGGCGTCCATCTTCAACGGGCCCGACATGGACGATGCGCTGAATGCGCCCAAGGCGCGGCGGGCCGTCGGCGTGATGCCCGAGCCATTGCCGAAGGAAGCGCCGGTCCCGCGGGTCACGCTGACCAGGTCCGCGATCCTCTCGGCCCGGACGATGCTGATCACCATCCGGGGCGACGAGAAACGCGCGCTGTTGGAGCAGGCGATCGAGGCAGGCCATTCGTCCAAGCTGCCGATCGGCCGTGTACTGGCGGAGGCCGAGCAGCCGATCGATATCCACTGGTGCCCATAAGCTCACTAAGTTCACGGACTCGGGCGCCAAATCAGCGCTCCACTGTGAACTTAAGCGACGTTGGTCCCGACGATGAGAAAGAGCGGCCCGACGCTGGCATGGTCGACCGCCTGTAGGACAGGAAATTATTGGGAAGGGCTGGATCGAAGATCAGCCGGGAATTTGATGGCCATGCCCCAGAAATGGTAAAGCCCGCCGGTTTGACCCGGCAGGCTTCCCATACTTCGGATCCGAAGATCCGAGGTACGAAGTCACCCTACACGCCGACCTGGGTTGTGCAAGCCCCTTTTTCGGGTTCAACTCGGCCTCACGCCGAATAAGCTGTGGATAAGTTCGGCTCTTCCATCAGAATCCGGAAAAGCAGCTAGCACTCGGCCAGGGGCTTGCCTGCCGTTTCCTTCATGAAGATCAACGCGCAGACAACGCTGAGCGCCGTGAAGAAGATCGGGTACCAGAGGCCAGCATAGATATCGCCGGTGATCGCCACGAGCGCGAAGCTGGTGACGGGAAGGAAGCCGCCGACCCAGCCGGTGCCGATGTGATAGGGCAGCTCATCGCCGTGTAGCGGATGCGGGTCGGGAACATTTCCACCAGCGCCGCGGCCTGCGGCCCGTAGAGCGCGCATAGCGGCGATGACGAATAGCAGCATCCAGCCGTAGAGCGTGACCAATCGACCGCCCTGGGGTCGGCGCTGGGCGGGTAGCTGGCTGCCGCAAGGTTGGCCTTAATGCGGTCGCCACCTCCGCCTTGCGTGCTTTCAGCGCCGGACCGCCCAGGACTTGCCTTCCGCCACTTCCAGCGCCGTGCCGCCGACCAGGATGCGGGTGGCGCCGTCGTCCGAGGCGCGCTCCGAATAGCCGATGCCGGTTGACGCGAGCTGGCTCTTGGCAATGTCGCAGGCGGTATCGAAACGGCGCGTTCCCGCCGGGTCGAACTGCACCGAGCAGGTGGCCGGATCGGTTTCGACCACCACCGGCGTCCGCTCCTGGGCGGCAACAAGCGCCGGGTTCACCGCGTCGGCGATGGCATGATAGCCGGGGATATAGGCGACAAGCGCCAGCAGCCATTCCGCCGAGCATCACCGGCTTGCGGCCGACGCGGTCGCTCAGCCAGCCGAAGAAGACGTAGAGCGGAGCGCTGATCATGGTCATGACGATCAGCAGCAGGTTGACCTGGTCGCTCCGGCCATGCCGAGCGAGCCGCTCGAGGAACACCTGGATGTAGAAGAAGGTGGAGTACCAGACCGCCCCCTGCGCGGCCATGATGGCGAAGAAGGCGATCAGCACCACCTTGAGGTTCTCTCGGCTCGCCGAACGCCTCGCGCAGCGGCGCCTTGGTGACCTCGCCCTCGGCCTTCAACTTGGCGAAGGCCGGGCTCTCGCTCAGCTTGAACCGCATCCAGAGCGAAATGCCGAGCAGGAAGACCGAAACGAGGAAGGGGATGCGCCAGCCCCACGCGCGCGAACGCTTCCTCGCCGAGCGCGGTACGGGTGGCGAGGATCACCGCAGCGCGCCGATCAGCCCGAACGACGCCGACGACTGGATCCAGCCGGTCGACCGCGCCGCGCTTGTCGTTGGTCGCATGCTCGGCGACGTAGATCGCCGCGCCGCCATATTCGCCGCCCAGCGCGGTTCCCTGGCAGATGCGGAGGAAAATGAGCAGGATCGGGGCGAGCATGCCAGCCTGCTCATATGTCGGCAGCAGGCCGATGGCGAAAGTCGCGCCGCCCATCAGGCTGACGGTGGTGAGGAAGGTCGCCTTGCGGCCGACCCGGTCGCCCATGACGCCGAAGATGATCGCGCCCAGCGGGCGGAAGGCGAAGCCGGCGGCGAACAGTGCCGAGCGCGGCAATCAGCGCCGAGGTCGGGTCGAGGCCGGCGAAGAACACCTTGGAGATGACCGGGCCAGGCTGCCGAAGATGAAGAAGTCGTACCATTCGAACGCGGTCCCCGCGGACGAGGCGGTGACAACACGGGCCATCGACCACGTCGGCGCGGCACTGTCATCACGGACAGTGCCGCCTGCCGCCATCCTGGACGGTTCGGACATCAAGTGCTCCCCCGAAAATTCTCTTTGTTTGCGGGGAGCCTAGCGGGTGCGGCGGATGACGCAACAGTTCCCCGGCGCCGGCCAGGGCGCAGGAGCGCCGTAAGGCGCCGATGTGCATCGCCCTCGATCCCGGCCCGCGCCGGGGCACAGGCTATAGCCCCTGTGCCATGTCGATCACGAAGCGGTAGCGGACGTCGTTCTTGAGCAGCCGGTCATAGGCCTCGTTGACCTGATCCATGCGGATCGTCTCGCACTCCGGATAGATGTCCTTGGCCGCGCAGAAATCGAGCATCTCCTGCGTTTCGGGAATGCCGCCGATCGCCGAGCCGCCGACGGCGCGGTTCCACCAGATGATGTTGAAGCCGGTGAAGCCCGGCATCGGCGTCAGCGCGCCGACGATCACCATCCGGCCCGACCGCCCGAGCAGTTGCAAATAGCCGTCGATCTCGTGGCTGACCGGGATGGTGTTGAGGATGAAGTCGAACCGCGTCGCGGCCGCCCTCATTTGTTCCTGGTCTGTCGAGATGATGAAGTCGTGCGCCCCAGCTCGCGCGCATCCTGCCCCTTGCTCGGCGTCGTCGTGATCATGGTGACTTCGGCGCCCATCGCCGCGCCGAGCTTGACGCCCATGTGGCCGAGTCCGCCCAGCCCGACGACCGCCATTTTGGTGCCGGCGCCGACACCATATTGCCGCAGCGGCGAGTAAGTCGTGATGCCGGCGCAGAGCAAAGGCGCGACCCGGCTGACGTCCATGCCTTGCGGCACTTTAAGGACGAAATGATCGCGCACGACGATATGGTCGGTGTAGCCGCCCTTGGAGATGGTGCCGTCGTGATAATCGGCGCTGTTGTAGGTCTGGACGCAGCCCTTGCGGCAGAAAACCTCCCAGCCTTCGAGGCACTGATCGCACTCCATGCAGCTGTCGACCATGCAGCCGACCGCAACGGTGTCGCCGACGCGGTGGCGGGTGACCTCGTCGCCGATTGCCGTCACGGTGCCGACGATCTCATGGCCCGGGATGACCGGATAGCGGCTTCCGCCCCAATCGTTGCGGCAGGTGTGCAGGTCGCTGTGGCAAATGCCGGCGTAGGTGATCTTGATCGCGACGTCGTTCGGCCGAAGCGCGCGGCGCTCGAACTCCATCGGCCGGAGCGGCTGATCGGCAGCATCGGTGCCCCAGCCTCTGGCGGTCGTCGGCCCCGCGGCCGTCTTGGATGTGGTAGCCGGATCGGGTTGCGCAGTCGTCGCCATTTGAGCCTCCTATCGGGATCGGGCCAGAACGCGCCTCGCCTGGATGAGATGGGGCCGGTCGACCATTTTTCCAGCCACGGACAGCACGCCGGCATCGGGTTCGGCGGCGAACGCCTCGACGATGGCCCGGGCATGTTCGATCTCGGCCTCGGACGGCGTGAAGGCGGAGTTGATCGGCCCAACCTGGGCCGGGTGGATGGCCAGTTTGCCGGTGAAGCCCTCCGACGCGGCGGCGCGCGCTTCGGCGATCAGCCCGGCCTCGTCACGAAAGTCGGCGAATACGCCGTCGACTGGCTGGACCTCGGCCGCGACTGCTCCGGCCAGGCACAAGGATCGAGCGAGCTGATAGGTAAAGGCGAGGTCGCCGTGCGCCGATAGCTTGGACGAAGCGCCGAGCGCCGCGGACAAATCCTCGGCACCCCAGCTCATCGCGGCGAGGCTCGAGCAGCAGTCGCGATAGCTCAACAGTCCGAACAGCGAGCAGCAGTTTCGGTGACGATCGCATGGATAGGCAGGCTCCGCGGCGCGAGGGCGGCCGCCAGATCGGCGACATCGTCGCCGCATTCAGCCTTGGGCAGTACCACGCCGTCGACATCGAGAGTCCTCCAGCAGGCTCGAGATCTTCGCGATGGGCGTCGCTGCCGAGCGGATTGATCCGGACCCAGCGCAGCGGCTCGCCGTCCTGTCGTTCCGGCAGCAACGACAGCATTTCGCGCGCGATCGGTTTCTGAGCCGCGGCGACGCTGTCCTCCAGGTCGAAGATGATCGCATCGGCGCCGCTCTCGATCGCCTTCATCATCTTCTTGTTGCTGTCCGCCGGGACGAACAGCCAGCTGCGCGGGCCAGGTGGCGCCTGGCTCATGCCGATTTCTTCAGCAACAGTGCCGAGCGAGTGCATTTGCACACCAGCTCACCGCGCTGGTTGAAGCTGCGATGCTCCCAGGTGACGATCCCGGCGTTCGGCCGCGACTTGCTTGCGCGGACTTCGAGGCATTCGCTTTCGCTGCGCAGCGTGTCGCCGACGAACACCGGCGATGGGAAGATCAGCTTGTCGTAGCCGAGATTGGCGACCAGCGTGCCGAGCGTGGTGTCGGCAACCGATACGCCGACCATCAGCCCGAAGGTGTAGATGGAGTTGACCAGCGGGCGTGCCGAACTCGCTTGCGGCGGCGACCTCATGGTCGAGATGCATCGGCTGCGGATTGTGGGTAAGGGCGGAGACCAGCACATTGTCGGTCTCGGTGACGGTGCGGGTGACCGAATGGGCGATGGTGTCGCCGACCTGCCACTCGTCGAAAAAGCGTCCTGCCATAGCCTCGCCTTAGGCGAGGTGCGGTCCGGCCTCAAGCGGCGCTGAGCTTGGCCTTGAGCTCGCACATGCCGATCCTGTCGATCGCCTCCGGCCGGTCCTCGGCCCGGACCACATTGGCGATATGACCGATCATCTGGCCGACGATGTCGACCGCCTGCAGCGCCACGCCATATTCCGCGACGATTTCGGGACTCATCGCCAGCTCGTCCCCCATCATCACCAGCATGTCGCGGGCGTGATCGAGCTCGGCGGCAAGCAGCTGATCGAGCGAAGTTGGCTGACGGTCCATCGCCTTGCCGTTAAAGACTTATCCTTAAAAAGCGGTTTGCGGCAGGAGCAATTCCGCGACCCCTTCGGTGATCGCGTTGCCGTCCAGGCGGTAGGCGGCATAAAGGTCGAGCAGGCTGCCGGTTTGGCCGAAGCGCTCGACCCCGAGCGGCGCAACCCGGTGGCCGAGCACGCCGCCGAGCCAGCTCAGCGAAGCGGGCGCGGCGTCGCACAGCGTGACCAGGCCGGCCCCAGGCGGCAAGACGCGACAATAGCTGCTCGACATGACTCGGGCCGCGCGCACCGGACCAGCGCGCAGCCTGAGCCGCAGTCCAGCCGCGGTGGAGCAGATCCGGAGAGGTGACGTTGAGCAGTCCGAGACCCGGGATATCCGTCGAAAGCTCCTGCCAGGCCGCCAGCGCCTCGGGCATCAGCGCTCCCATCGCGACCACTGCCGCCTCGGCATCGGGCCCGGGTTCCTTGAGCCAATAGCCGCCCTTTAGCGCGCCACTCTTCCAGCCGTCATCCGGTCGCTCGACCTGTGCGATCGAGCGGGTCGACAAGCGGAGATAGGTGGACTCGCCATTGGGGTCGTCGATCAGCCGGAACGCTTCTTCCATCATCGCCGCCAATTCGTCGGCATAGGCCGGCTCGTAATGGCGAAGGCCCGGCTGGCCGAGCGCGATCAGCGGCGGGTTGATCGACTGGTGGGCCCCGCCCTCCGGCCCGAGCGTCAATCCCGAGGGGGTTGCGACCAGCAGGAAGCGGGCGTCCTGGTAGCAGGCGTAGTTGAGGCTATCGAGGCCGCGGGCGATGAACGGGTCGTACAATGTTCCGATCGGCACCAGCCTCTCGCCGAACAAATCGCCGGACAGGCCGAGCGCGGCGAGCATCAGGAACAGGTTGCTCTCGGCAATGCCCAGCTCGATGTGCTGGCCATTGTTTGACGCCGACCATTTTTGCGCTGATGGAATCTTTGCCTGTGCGAAAACGTCGGCCGCTTCACGCCGCTTGAACAGCCCGCGCTGGTTGACGAAGGCGCCGAGGTTGGTCGAGACGGTGACATCCGGCGAGGTGGTGACGATCCGATCGGCCAGGGAATGGCCGGACTTGGCCAGGTCGAGCAGGATGCGGCCGAAGGCAGCCTGGGTCGACTGTTCGCCGCCCGGCGGGGCAGGGATGGCCGGGACCGACAATTGGCCGAAGGACCGCCTGCGCTTTTCCCGGGAGATCCGGCATCGCTCCAGCAGCGCTTCGACGCCGGGCCTCTCGTTGGCGCCGACCCCGGACAGCGGCTCCCATTCCTCGCCTTCCTTCACGCCCATTCCATCGCGCAGCGCATGGGCCTGGGTCGGGTTCATCAGGCCCGCGTGATTGTCCTTGTGGCCGGCGAAGGGCAGGCCGAAGCCCTTGACCGTCCAGGCGATGAACAGCGTCGGGACATCGTCCTGGGCCGCGTCGAACGCTTCGACCAGCAGTCTCCATGCAATGGCCGCCGAGGTCGCTCATCAGCCGGGCGAGCGCCTCGTCTTCGTGCGCCTTGAGGAAGGCTGCCGCCTTCTTGCCCAGATCGGCCTCGATGCGCGTACGCCACGCCGCTCCGCCCTGGTAAAGCAGGGCGGAATGATCGGCGTTCGGCAGCGCGCTGAGCCATTCCGCGATGGCCGGATGCTTGTCCATTGCAGCCGACAATTTCTTGCCATAGCGAAGCTCTACCGTCCGCCAACCACATGATCGGAAGATCTCGTCGAACCGTTCGAACATGCGATCCGCGGAGGTCGCATCGAGGCTCTGCCGGTTGTAATCGACGATCCACCAGCAATTGCGGATGTCGTGCTTGTAAGCCTCGATCAGGCATTCGTAGATATTGCCCTCGTCGAGTTCGGCATCGCCGATCAGCGCCACGAACCGCCCGCGATCCTCCTCGGCCATCAAGCCGTGCGCCGTCAGATAGTCCTGCACCAGGCTGGCAAAGGCCGTGATCGCGACGCCGAGGCCGACCGAACCGGTCGAGAAGTCGACGGGGATGCTGTCCTTGGTCCGGCTCGGATAGCTTTGCATTCCACCGAAGCCACGGAAATTCTGGAGCTGCTCGAGGCTCTGGCTGCCGAGCAGATAGTGGATGGCGTGCAGCACCGGTCCGGCATGCGGCTTGACCGCAACCCGGTCGTTGGGCCCGAGCGCGTGAAAATAGAGCGCGGCCATGATGGCGGTCATCGACGCGCAGCTGGCCTGGTGTCCGCCGACCTTCAAGCCGTCGGCATTGTCGCGGACGTGATTGGCATGATGGATGGTCCACGAAGACAGGAAGCGGAGCCGGTCGTCGAGGATCTTGAGCGCATCGAGGTCGGCCGGAATCTTTTTCAGCATGGCGGCGCGATAGCGGCTTCGCCCTCTGCCGTCATCCTTCGGCGCGAAGCTGTTTTGGACCCGAATGGCTGCGGGCTCGGCGATTGCCGCAAGTGGCCCAGGGCCGAATCCAGACTGCCCGGGTTTCCCATGATTCCAATCCGGTCTTTGGCTTGCCCACTGTCGGCGCGAACAAACCAGGCTGGGAGAAGCACCATGTGCCGTTGGCTTGCCTATTCCGGAAGCCCGCTTGACCTGGAGACGCTGATCTTCAAGCCAAAGCATTCGCTGATCGATCAGAGCCTGAACGCGCACCTCGGGCCGCACACCACCAATGGGGATGGGTTCGGCATCGGATGGTATGGAGCTGGCGATGCTCCCACCCTGTTCAAGGATGTTCGCCCAATCTGGAACGACCGCAACCTGCGCGAAATCTCGACGCAAATCCGATCGCCGCTGATTTTCGCCCATATCCGTGCCTCAACCGGCACGCCGGTACAGCAGACCAATTGCCACCCATTCCGCCATGGCAAATGGCTGTGGATGCATAATGGGCAAATCGCGGGCTTCCAGCAGGTCAAGCGCGAACTGGTCATGGCGATCGACCCTGCGCTCTATCCCTTCATCGAGGGGTCGAGCGATACCGAAACCTTCTTCTTCCTCGCGCTGACCTTCGGATTGGAGCAGGACCCGATGGGCGCGGTGGCACGGGCGGTGGGCAAAATCGAGCAGGCCTGCGGGAAGCAGGGCATCAACCATCCGATGCGGATGAGCGTCGCGGTCAGCGATGGCCGCAGCATCTGGGCATTCCGCTACTCGAGCACCGGCGACCCGCCCTCCCTATATTTTTCGACCAAGGTCGAGACTTTGCGCGAGCAATACCCTGACATGCCGGTGTTCCAGACGCTGTCCGACGAATTGCGGCTGGTGGTTTCGGAGCCGCTTGGCGACCTTGAAGGGGCATGGAACGAGGTGCCCGCGTCGCATTGCGGTCTCATTCGCGAAGGCCAGGACGAACTCAGGCCATTCGCGCCGCGGAATTAGGCCGCGATGCTATCCTCGCGTTCGGCGTCGAAACGCGCCTGGGCGCCGTGGATCGCCTCGACATTTTCCAGGGCCCAGGTCGCGAGGCCCGAGATCGGCTTTTGCAGCGACTGGCCAAGTTCGGTCAGCTCATAGTCTACCCGCGGCGGGATCGTCGGAGTCACCGTCCGGCTGACCAGGCCGTCACGCTCCAGATTGCGCAGGGTGAGCGTCAACATGCGTTGCGACACGCTGGGGATCTCGCGGCGCAGTTCGCCGAACCGCCTTGGGCCTTCGCCAAGGGTCTGTACGACGAGGACCGTCCATTTGTCGCCAATGCGCGACAGCAGCTCGCTGATCGTACGGCATACGGGGTTGGTCGGGTCCTTCATTGCGTCACTCCGGTTACATCGCTGTGCCCACGGCACAAATTTGTTTCGCCGCCACAAAAAAGTGCCTTCTTGCGGGGCCTTTATTGGTAGTTATTTAGAGTTCCTCGGTAACAAATCAATACCAAGGAACTTAAAATGACCATCCTCAAAATCGACAGCAGCATCACTGGCGAGAACAGCGTCAGCCGGACATTGACCCGGTCGATCGTCGACCAGCTTGCCACCGCCAACCCTGACGCCCGGATCGTCGAGCGGGACCTAGTCAATCAGCCTCTCGACCATCTGACGCTGGCTGCCTTTGCCGATACGTCGGTGCTCGACGAGTTCGTCGCCGCCGACACGATCGTGGTCGGTGCGCCGATGTACAACTTCAACATCTCGAGCCAGCTGAAGTCGTGGATCGACCGCATTGCAGTGTCGGGAAAGACCTTCCGCTACACCGAAAACGGACCCGAGGGCCTGGCCGGAGGCAAGCGCGTCATTATCGCCGTCTCACGCGGGGGCTTCTACGACCAGGGCAATAGCTACGAGCATGTCGAGGCCTATCTCAAGCCGATGTTCAACTTCCTCGGCATCGAGCCGGAGTTCGTCCGGGCGGACGGGATCAATATCAGCGCCGAACAGCGCGAGGCGTCGATCGCCAACAGCCTGGTCGATGTCGAGCGCCTAGCCGCCTGACGCGTTAGGTGCGCGGAAGCCGGTTTGCCCCATCCGGCTTCCGCCGCGCCCGCCTCTCTTCCGCCGCTGGCAACGCGCCCCGCTCCCCGCCGCTCGGCCCGACGATTATTCGCGGCCAATTGCGCCATTTCGTCCCCCGTGTGATGTAAGGTGAACAACATGAGGGGCTCGCCAAATGCCCATGCTGCGGCGACTGACAGACGACGAGAAGCGAGGCGCTCGCCACTGGGCGATGGAATTTTTCATCGTCGTGGCCGGCGTCTTGTTGGCGTTGTGGCTCCAGCAATGGGGTGAACGTCAGCGCGCCCTATCCGACATGGAGGCCGCAGAAGGCGCAATCCATGATGAGGTCCGAACGGCTCTGGAAAGCCTGATGTGGCGCAAGGCGATCTCAAAATGCCACGTTGACCGAACGCAGCTTATCCAATCCATGCTCGAGAACGGCGACGAATGGCCTGGATTGACCGAGAATGCCCTTGCGATCCGCCACGGCGGGCCGCCGGTGCTTATCCCGAGCGTCTACACACGACCACTCGACAGCTTCACGACGGCGGCCTGGACGTCGGCGCTCGCCACGGGGGCGCTGGCCCCGATGGACCGTGTGCGTTTTGGCAAGCTGGTCGCCATTTACGATCAGATCGAGACGTTGCGCCGCACGCGCGACGATGAAACCGATGCGGTGTCCGAGATGTCCGCGCTGGCGTTTCCCCTGCATCTCACACCCGAGCTGCGCGCGCAGATGACCGAGTCCGTCTACCGTGTCGACCGCGGCCGATTCACATTTGGAATGATCAGCCCGGCCGATTTCGCGGGGAGCATGCGCGGATTAAGTTGGGACGACACTGCCAAGATGGACCAATGGATCCGCGAAAATGATGCCGATGCCAAAGCCGAAGGCTTCGTTTTTCGCGACTGCGTGGCGGCGGTCGAAAACCCGTTCCGAAAAACTTCAGCCGCCGCGAATTAGGCCGACAGCAGCCTGACCGGGTTCTCGATGAACCCCTTCATCGACTGCATGAAGCTGGCCGCGTCCCAGCCATCGACCACGCGGTGATCGCAGCTGAAGGACAGGTTCATCAGCTTGCGCGCCTCCAACTCGCCGTCGACGATCACCGGCATTTCGCGCAGCTTGTTGACGGCGATGGTAGCAACCTGCGGCGGATTGATGACCGGGGTCGAAGCAACGCCACCCATCGGTCCCAGCGACGATATAGTGATCGTGGGGCCAGTCAGCTCTTCGCGGCTGGCCTTTCCGTTGCGCGCAGCCTCACTAAGGCGCAACACTTCGCGGGCAATCTGCCAGACCGTCATGGCCTGAGCGTTGCGGACGACCGGAACCATCAGGCCCCCGTCAGTCTGCGTGGCTACGCCCATATGCACCGCACCGTGGCGGGTAACGACATTGGCCTCGTCATCGAAAGTGGCGTTTAGCATCGGCCATTCGGCAACAGCCCTGGCCATCGCGGTGATGAGGAAGGGAAGAACGGTAAGCTTGGGATTGTCGCCTCGGTCGCGGTTCATCATCGCTCGAGTTTCCTCAAGCGCGGTCATATCGAATTCGTCGATCAGCGCGAAGTGCGGGATACGGCGTTTCGCCTCCTGCATATTCTCAGCGATCTTGCGGCGAAGGCCGACCACCTTGATCGTCTCGTCGGCGCGCGGGCTCGCACCGCGGCCGGACACGCGTCCGCCGTTGTAGAGCAGGTAGGCGTCGAGGTCGGCGTGGCGGATTCGGTCGCTCGACGTCTTCACCTGCGCAAGGTCAATGCCGAGGTCCCGGGCGCGCTGGCGCACGGCCGGGGATGCCAATACCTTGTGCCCAACCTCGTTCGTCCTGAGCGAAGTCGAAGGGCGCTGCTCCGATGCTGCTGAAGCGCGCGCTTCGACTTCGGGCTCCGCCCTCCGCTCAGCACGAACGGGCTGGGTGGCCATGGTGGGAATCGCTTCTTCCTGCGCGGCCGTTGGAGCTTCCGCACCATCGGCCAGCGGCTGCTCCTGCTTCTCTGCGGTGGCGGCGGGCGCATCTGCCTGCTCGCCCGTCCCGCGGGCAGGCTGCGCACCCGATCCCTCCGTCTCGATCTCGACCAGCACCGATCCGATTGCGATCTGGTCGCCGACTTCGCCTGCCAGCTTCCTGACCACTCCCGCAACGGGCGATTCCATCTCGACCGTCGCCTTGTCGGTCATCATGTCCGCCAGCTGCTGGTCTTCCTCGACCTTGTCGCCGACCTTGACGTGCCAGGCGACGATCTCGGCCTCGGCGATGCCTTCGCCAATGTCGGGGAGCTTGAACTGATAGAGGCTCATGCTTCGAGGACCTTCTTCAAGGCGTTTTTCATCCGGATCGGGCCCGGAAAATAGACCCATTCGTAAGCGTGCGGATAGGGTGTGTCCCAGCCGGTGACGCGCTCGACCGGCGCTTCGAGGTGATAGAAGCAGCGCTCCTGCACCAATGTCGCCAGCTCGGCGCCAAAGCCGCTGGTCTTGGTCGCTTCCTGGACGACCAGACATCGGCCGGTCTTCTTCACGCTCTCCTCGATGGCCTCGATGTCGAGTGGGGCGAGTGTGCGGAGGTCGATCACTTCGGCGTCGACGCCATTCTCCTCGACCGCCGCCAGCGCGACATGGACCATGGTGCCATAGGTTAGCACCGTCAGCGCTTCGCCCTCGCGCACCACCTTCGCCTTGCCCAGCGGTACCGAATAATGGCCGTCTGGCACCTCGCGAGAGTTCATGTTTCGACCATGGCGTGACCGGCCGGTCATGATGCCCGTCGAACGGCCCGTTGTAGATGCGCTTGGGCTCGAAGAAGACCACCGGGTCCGGGTCCTCGATCGCGGCGATGAGCAGGCCCTTGGCGTCGTAGGGGTTCGACGGAATGACCGTCTTGATGCCTGCGATATGGGTGAACAAGGCTTCGGGCGACTGGCTGTGGGTCTGACCGCCGAAAATGCCGCCACCATAGGGCGAGCGGATGACCATCGGCATGGTCCATTCACCGGCGGTTCGATAGCGGATCCGCGCGACCTCGCTGACGATCTGGTCGTAGCCTGGGTAGATATAATCGGCGAACTGGATTTCGATCACCGGTTTTAGCCCATAGGCGGCCATTCCAACCGCGGTGCCAACGATCCCGCCTTCGCTGATCGGCGCGTCGAAGCAGCGGGTCGAGCCGAACTGCTTTTGCAAGCCAGCAGTCGCCCGGAACACGCCTCCGAAATAGCCTACGTCCTCGCCGAACACGACGATGTCGGGATCGCGCTCCATCATCACGCGGTGGGCGTCGTTGATCGCCTCGATCATGTTGCGCCCGGTTGTCTTTGCAGCGCTCATTTTGGATCGTGCCCCAGATATTCGCGGGCCTCGTCGATTGCCTGGTCGCGCTGTTCGGCCAAGTGCCAGGGCGTGTCCTGATACACGTCTTCGAACATCGACGGGATGTTGTCGAAGCCTTGCTGGGACAGGATGCCCATGGCTTCGGCCTCCTTCTGCGCAGCGCGGACGGTAGCGTCGATGTCCTTGTCGAGCGCGGCGTCCCTCTCGTCATCCCATTCGCCCAGCGCCGTGAGGTGCGCCTTGAGTCGAGCGATCGGGTCACCCAGCGGCCACTCCTCCGCTTCGCCCTTGGCGCGGTAGCCGGTCGGGTCGTCGGAGGTCGAATGGCCCTCGGCGCGATAGGTGAAGAATTCGATCAGCGTGGGTCCCTTGTTGATCCTCGCCCGCTCGCTCGCCCATTTCACCGCGGCATAGACAGCCAGCGCGTCATTGCCGTCAACGCGGAGGCCGGCGATGCCATAGCCGATCGCGCGGGATGCAAAGGTCGCCTGCTCGGCCCCGGCGATGCCCGAGAAGCTGCTGATCGCCCACTGGTTGTTGACCACGGCAAGTATCACCGGCGCCTGGTAGACAGCGGCGAACGTCATCGCCGAATGAAAATCGCCTTCCGCCGTGGCGCCGTCGCCGATCCAGCCCATGCAGATGCGACTGTCGCCCTTGATCGCGGATGCCATCGCCCAGCCGACCGCCTGCGGATATTGCGTTCCGAGGTTGCCCGAGATCGAGAAGAAGCCGTGCTGCTTGTCCGAATACATGATCGGCAGCTGGCGGCCCTTCACCGGGTCGCCCTTGTTCGAGTAAATCTGGCACATCATCGTCTTCAGCGGATAGCCTCGCGCGACGAGCAGCCCTTGCTGGCGATACGTGGGGAAATGCATGTCCTCGGGATCCATCGCGGTCGGCCGCGGCGACCGCAATCGCTTCTTCCCCGGTGCACTTCATGTAGAAGCTGGTCTTGCCCTGCCGCTGGGCGCGATACATGCGGTCGTCGAACACGCGGACCGTTTTCATGTCCTTCAGCATCTTGCGCAGCGTGTCGGCATCGAGCTTCGGATCCCACGGGCCAGTCGCCCGTGCCTCGTCGTCCAGCACCCGGACCAGATGGGTGCAGAGCGGGAAGGTTTCCTCGGCCTCGACCGCGATGTCGGGACGCGGCGCCTTGCCCGCGGCCGGCACCTTGATCGTCGAGAAATCGGGAGTGTCGCCGGGCCGGAACGGCGGCTCCGGCACATGCAAGGCCAGCGCCGGCCGATTGCGGCGAGTGTCAGCTTTATCGCTCATCGCCCGCCGCTTAGAGCGGTGAGGGCGGATCGGCAACTAGCCGCGTGGCCGCATGCCCCTCGCCGGCGGGGCGAAATTCACTCGCCCGACCTCATGGATCGCACCGCGGGCCTCGCGGCCCTCGACCAGCTCATAGCCCATCAGAGCAAAGACGCGGTTGCCGATGAAAATCGGGCGGGCGTTGCCGTACCAGTCAACGCAGCTGGCGACGCAGGCGTCGTCGACCGCGCCGCGCGGATCGGCGTCGAGCCGGCCGGCCATGCCGAACTGCCGGTTCTGACGCCGGAGGAACAGGATCGACGATCCGCTGCCCAGGAACCGGGCGAATTGCGACTGGAGCTGGGTCGTGATGGGCAGGCCGAGCAGACCGCTCGACCCATCCGCATTGTCCTGGCGGAAGAAAAAGGCCTGGCTGCGGTTCTCGCCCTGCTGCGCCTCGGGGAAGGTGAAGCTGTTGCCGAGGCGGGCTGCCGGCCGGCGCAGGTCGACCGCGCTGAACACCAGCCCGCCGCGCGGATCATTGCCGATCACCACGCCGTCCTGCCCGAGCTGGTCGAGCCGCTCGACCGCATGGGGCAGCTGGAGCTGCGCCACCGGCCCGCCGCGCAGCGCCGCCGCTACCAGCGTGGAGTTTTGCCCGCCCTGGTAGCCATGGCCGCCATACAGGATGTGGTTGCCGACGAAACGGTTCTGGAAGTTCCAGGCATTGCCGGCAACCGGCGGCAGGCTGCGGTAGCGAGACCGCGGCACCAGCCTGCTGCCGTCTCCCATGGTGCGGATCGGGACCGATAACAGGGCAACGTCGCCGGCACTGGCTTCGTTGTTCCACATTGCATCGCCGCCGCCATCGCTGCGAACCAGCACGTCGATCAGTCCGAACCGGCGATCCTCGCGAAAGCTGAACTGGTCGGTGGGCTGGCCGAAGGCGCCTATCGCCGAAGGCTTCTCGATCCCGTCGAGCGGCAGCCGGTACAGCCAGCTTTGGGCGGTGCCCCGCTGCTCCGGCGCGCCAATGCCGTGCGTCGCTCACCCACAGGTAGACGGCGGTGGGGCTGACGTAGAAGGTGCGGCTGGCCGGCCCCAGTACCGCCGTCGCCTTGCAGTCCATCACCGGTGCAGTGAGGTTGCAGTCCATCACGCTGTGAAGCGTATCGAGCTGGGCTTCGTCATCATTGCGGTGCGAGGGCACGATATAAACGTCGCGCGCCCTTGCCACGCGGTTGAATATTGGCTTGCGGTCCTTCTCCCAGCGGCTGACCGCCGGGAATCCTGCAAACGGATCGCCGCCGTTCCAGCCCAGGTAGAGCGGCGTGTAGTAGACCAGCCGATTGCCGATCAGCCGCGAGGCGTAGTTGCGCGACGAATAATAATCGTTGGAGCGAAGGTGATAGGCGTCTTCGAACCGAAGCCGCCCGTCAGGCGATAGGCGGAAACGGTTCACCTCGGTGCCGCCGCGGGCATAGCTGTAGCCGATGACGATCACCCGGTCGCCGCTGATCAGCATCTCGTCATACCAGTCGCCGCCGCCGGTTATTCCCGGCGGAAAGGCATTGATATGGTCGATCGGCCGCATCTTGCCGCCCGCCGTCGAGACGGTGAAGAGCCGGCCGCGGCGGAGGATGACCAGCAGGTCGCCACGCTTCTTGACGATGCCGCCCTCGTCGACGTCGGCTTCCTGGGTGTTGGTGATCTTGTCGCTGCTGGTGCGCGAGCCGGTGACCACAATCTTGTTCGCGGTGGCCGCTTCCGCCTGAGGCGCGGGGCGGCGGCGGCGGGGCAGGGGGCGGCGGACCACCGCCATAATCCTCTGCCCCGCGCCGCTGGACGGCCTCCCGCCGCTTTCGCAGGAAGGCGATGAACTCCGCATCGGACTTGAACGAGGCGAGCTGGCCACCGGCCCGGATCGCGCCAGTCTCGGTCGGCTGGGCGACGGCCTGGCGCTCCGGCATCAACGCCAAGGTCCCAGCAAAGGCAGAGGCGGCCAAGCCGGACACAGCCCAACGTCCCCAAGATCCGATACGCCGATCTCGCCATGACGCGCTCCTCAACAATGTGATATTATCACATCATTGAATTGCCAGGCTGTCAATCCTCCGAATGTGCTTCCTTCGGCAGCCCGACCGCGGCGCCAGCCGTGAACGCGCCGCCCGCCTGCTCGTGGAACCAGAATGGGCGGAACCCGCCCTGGCCGCCGGCGACGATCTGCAGATTGCTGAATCGAACAGCCGTCCGCCGGCCATGGTCATGGTGACACTGGCCGAGTTGCGGATGTTCTCGAGCGGGTTGGCATCGAGGATGACCAGGTCGGCCAGCTTTCCGGGCTCGAGGCTGCCGAGATCCCTTTCGAGGCCCAGCGCGCGGGCCGGGTTGATCGTCGCAGTCCGAGCGCGTCATGGTTGCTCATTCCGCCAAGCACGAACGACCAAATGTCCCAATGCGCGCCGAGCCCCTCGCGCTGGCCGTGGGCGCCGATCGAGACCGGAACGCCGAGCTCGCCGATCTGCCGGGCGACGTTGGCGATCGACTGCAGGTTGTCCTCTTCGTCCGGGTACATCACCGGCCGGCGGGCGCGGGCGTCGATCATCGGCCGCGGCGTCCAGCGCGCGAGGATCGGTTCCTTCCAGACCTTGGTTTTCTGGTACCACCAATTCTCGCCGAACGGCGCCGCCATAGGCCACCACCAGGGTCGGCGTGTAGGCCGTCCCGCGACCCGCGCCAGAACTGCAGCACATCGTCATAGATGTTGGCGACCGGCAGCGAATGTTCGATCGTCGTATGCCCGTCGGCGATCATCGTCATGTTGTGCTCGAACAGCGAGCCGCCCTCGGGCACGACCTCCATGCCCAGCTCGCGCGCCGCCTGGATGATCATCTGGCGCTGCTCGCGCCGCGGCTGATTGTAGCTCTTGATCGACCAGGCGCCCGATGCCTTCAGTCGCCTGAGGTGCGAGCGCGCATCATCGAGGCTGTTGACCTCGACCGTGAACGGCGTCGTCGCACCGTAGACGATGGTGCCGGTCGAAAAGATGCGCGGCCCGAGGATCTTGCCGGCCTTCTGATATTCCGACGCAGCGAAAATCTCGAACGTGTCGTTCGACGGGTCATGGACGGTGGTCACGCCGTAGCCGAGCGCGGCGGCGTGGAACCAGTTCTGCTTGGGAATGATCAGCTCGTTGCCCATCGACCCGTGCCAGTGCGCGTCGATCAGGCCGGGGATGATGGTCTTGCCGCTGACATCGACGGTCCGGGTGCCGGCGGGATAGGTGATCGAAGCGGTCGGCCCGACCGCGGCGATGCGGTCGCCCTCGATCAGGACAGTGCCGTTCTCGATCACCTCGTCGCCGCGCATGGTGACGATGCGCGCGCCGGTCAGCGCGATGCTGCCGCTGCGGCCTGGCTTGGCTGGCGGTCGACGCCCAGCTCGGCCACCAGCGGGGCAACGCCCAGCTTGCCGCCGGCAAAGGCGCCGGAGGTGCCGAGGTTCAGCCCGTACAGGTTCGGCCCCTGGCTCCAGTAGAGCGTGCGGCCGTCGCCCGAAAATGGATCCAGTCGCCGGCGTCGGCGCTGACCCTCGACAGCGGCAGCGCTTTGCCGTCCGGCGCGATGTCGATCGACCGGCCCGATCGGACGAACGGCATGACATAGGCCTGGTAGCGCTCGGTCCAGGCGACGAACTGCTCGTCGGGCGACAGCGCGAAATCGGCGGCGTTCTGCGAGATGAGGTGGGTGACCTCCTCGCTGCCCTGCGACGGTCACCGACTTGAGCAGCCGCTTTTCCTCCTCGCCGGTGTCGGTGAAGAAGATGCGGTCGTTGGTGGCGCCGAACATCGGCTGCCGGCCCTTCTTCGCCACCCGCTTGGGCGCGCCGCCCGAGACCGGCACGATATAGAGGCCCGGGTCGCGGCCATAGAGCGGCGTGTTGAGGAAGCCGTCCTTGGTCTTGCGGTAGGTGATCAGCTTGCCGTCGGGAGAGAAGGCCGGCTCGACATAATGGCCGGGCTCGGGCGTCACGACGCGGCCCTCGCCGCCGTTGGCGCCGACGACCTTGATCCGGCCGGCCTGGTCGTCGTCCCACGCGACATAGGCGATGGTGCGCCCGTCGCGCGAGAAGGCCGGATAGCTTTCGAAATCATCGCCCGCGGGTCAGGCGGCGGGGGTTGCTGCCGTCGGCGCCCGCGATCCACAGATTGCCCAGCGCCTCGTAGACGATGCGCGATCCGTCCGGGCTCTTTTGAGCGAAGCGGGCCATCTTGGTCTTGAAGCTGGCCGGCGCGACTTCATGCGCTTGCCGCACCGCATTCTCGACAAAGCGCGTTCCGGCGACATGGAAGGGAATTTCGCGCACCTCGTTGGACTGGCGACATCGACGCGATGGATGCCGCCCTTGGCCCAGAAGACGATCGACTTGCTGTCGGGCGTCCAGCTGATCCCCGGATAGACGCCGTGGACCGCCCAGGTCTCCTGCATGTCGCGGTCGAGCATGTCGGTGATCGGGGTGATGCGGCCGGACTTAAGGTCCATCATGCATCAGGGTCGACTTGTACCGGACGCGGCGGATGAAGGCCAAGCTCTTGCCGTCGGGCGAAGGGGTCGGGCGGATTGCGCCGCCCGGCCCGTCGACCAGGTTTCGATCTCGCCGGTCTGCCGGTCGAGCCGCTGGATGACGTAGATCTGGCCGTTGACGTCCTTCGAGTATTGGAAGGTGTCGCCCGGCGTCGCGTCGTCGGAGAAATAGAGGTAGCGGCCGTCGGGCGAGAAGGCCGGCTCGTTGGTGTCCTTCTGCTTGGTGCGGGCCTTGGTCATCTGCACGCCGCCGCCCTTGGCGTCGCCGGTTCGGTGGTAGAGCCACATCTCGCCCGCGCCGAGCGAACGCGCCGAGGTGAAGTGCTTGCGGGCGACGATGAAATTGCCGTCCGGCGTCCAGTCGGCCTGGTTGAGCAGCCGGAAGTCTTCCTTGGTGACCTGGCGCAGGGTTGGTCCGTCGCGGCGCACCGCCCAGATATTGTCGCCGCCGCCGCGGTCGGAGGTGAAGGCGATCTCCTGCCCGTCCGGGCGAATAGCGCGGCTGCATCTCCCAGGCATGGCCGGTCAAGATCGCGCGCGCCTCGCCGCCGTCGATCGGCATGACGTAGATGTCGCCCAGCAGGTCGAACGCGATCTCGCGCCCGTCAGGCGAAACGTCGAGGCTCATCCAGGTGCCGCGCGCGCGTGTCGATCGGCTACCTCGCGGCCGGGCGCGTGGCGCGGCGCTGACGTCCCACTTCTGTTCTTTCTTGCCTTCGGTGCCTGGCGCCGGGGCGATGCCTTCCGGCTGCTCCTGTGTCATCGGCTGCGGCCTTGCCCGGCTCCGGCGGCGGCGGCGCTACCGGCGGCGTCGGCGCTGGCTGCGGCCATCGCGACGGACGCGGAAAGGGAGCTGGCGAGCAGGAAATAGAGGTAGCGCATGAGGTGGTCCCGACACGGATGAGAAATTGCGGCTGACTTTGGCGGCATGACCGGACGATGACAACGTGGCCCGTCAGCCGTTCGTCGAATTGACGAGCGCGAGGGCGCGGGGGCTAGGGCACCGCCATGTCCGAGACCGAAAAGCCCGAGGCCAAAAAGCCACTTCCCGATCGCCTGTCGCTCGATCCGCGCAGCCCCCATTTCGACCAGGAAGTGCTGATCCAGGGAGTGGGCATCCGCTTCAACGGCCAGGAAAAAACCAACGTCGAGGAATATAGCATTTCGGAAGGGTGGATCCGCGTCGCGGTCGGCCGGAGCCGAGACCGTCACGGCAATCCGATGACGATGATCCTTAAGGGCAAGGTCGAGCCCTATTACGAAGGCACGAAAAAGGCCCCGGCGCGGACGCCGAGGCCTGAATTTCGAATCTCTCGGGGTTACGCTGTCGCTCGATTGCGGCGGCGGCTTTCGGCCGCTTTGCGGCCCCGGCTGTAGTCGATGAGTTCTTGGCGCCCCAGCCGGCGGCCAGCACCACACCCAGCGGGCCAAGCCCGCGCCGGGCGATAACCGGGACCGCGGCACCAAGTAGCGCACCGCTCAGCTTGTTGTTACGGCCGGCGAGGTTTTTGCCGGCGATCGCACCCAAAATCTTGGCAAGCATAGTTAAAACTCCCTTTCGGGGAGTCAAAGCGCGCCAACTCGCGCAGCGTTCCAAGGATGGCCTAAGCTGCGCGCAGCTTCGACAAGAATTGGTCGGTCGCCGACTTAAGTCCGTGTGCGATCGTGGTGAGGCCGTCGCGGAAGACTGGATCTCATCGGCGAACTGAACTGCGTCTGCCGCCGCCCTGGCAACCTCGCCGATCCGCTGCGCAATCTGGGTGGCCCCGGCAGCGCTGTCGACGGCGCTCTGCTCGATCAGCGTCGCGACGCTCGACTGGTCGCCGATCGTCGCGCGCATCTTGGTCGCGGCCTGCTCGAGCTCGGCCATGGCGTGGGACACTTGCGCGATGACGTCGTCGGCTTCCGCCGCGCCGTTGCTGATGCCGGAAACGATGGCGGTGATCTGCCCGGTCGCGTCATGCGCCTGGCTTGCCAGCGCCTTCACCTCCGCGGCGACCACCCCGAACCCGCGGCCGGCGTCACCGGCTCGAGCTGCCTCGATGGTAGCGTTAAGCGCGAGCATATTGGTCTGCGAGGCGACGCCCTGGATAAGGCCGACGAAGGCGTCGATATCCGCCGCCCGTTCGGCCAATGCGCGGATGACTTCCTCACCGGTCCGCGACGCGCCGCGCGCAGCGATGCCTAGCTCGGCCTGTTGGTCGGCAGTGGCGGCGATGCTGAGGATGGATTTCGAGAGATCGCTGACGCTGGCCGACACGCGCATCGCGCTTTGCGAGGCACTCTCCGCGTCCTGCGCGGCATTGGCCGATTGCTCGCCCGCGTTGTGGGCGAAGCGATGCATGTTGGCGGCAGCATTGGCCAGCTGCTCGGCGGCCGATCCAACCGAATGGACGATCTTGGCGACCGAGCTTTCGAAAGCCCCGGCCAACGCCAGCAGTTCGCCGCGCCGGGCGTCGGCCATGCCGCGGCGTTCCATCTCCAGGCGTTTCTCGCGCTCGGTCTCGACTTGCTCCAAGGCGAGGCGCGCCGTTTCGAGCGCCTGCTTGGCGGACCCAGCCGACTTTACGGCTTCGGCCGCCGATGCGTCGCTGGCGAGGCGCGCTTCCGCCTGCTCGACGAACAGCTTGCCCATATGGACCATCATCGGGCCGAGCACGCCCAGTACCATCGACACTGCCAGGGCATGGACCAGCACGCGGACGAAATCGCCCGAGCCAATGAACACCCATTCCGGCGCGATGTAGATGAGCAGCGCATGGTGGACCGCGATGACGCCGACCGAGATCGCGATCGGCTTCCAGTCGCAAACCAGGGTCAGGGCCGCCAGGCCGACGAAGAAAAACAAATGGCCTTCCATCTGCCAGGCATGGCCCTGCAACATATAGATCAACAACGCGGGGTGGATGGCCGCCATGATGCCGAAAGATGCGCCGGCGGCGGCGTCATATCGTTCGTGCAAGGCGTAATAGGTCGGGACGAGGTTGATCGCGGCCGAGAACGCCACCGGGATCATCTCGTTCTGGTAATCGAATAGCAGCGACAGGAGCAGCAAGGCAGCTGTCGATACCCACCCCATCATGGTGAGCATCAGCACGCCCCTAATGCGTAGCCTGTTAAGCTCGTTCATCGCCTCGCGACCCTCCACAACTGGACGACGATCGATCAGGTATTGCCGAGCGCCGACCGGGCTTCGATTTAACGCAAATTGGTAAAAGGCGCCTTAACTCGGGACCTTTAATCCCTTGGATTTCGGCCATTAAAGTGCCGGCTCGCCACTCCGGCCGGCGCGGAAATCCTGCTTCATTGCCGGTTGGCCGATCTTCCCAACTGCTGGTGGGAAATCCCGCCAACTTGCCCTGGCATGAACGGCCACCATCAATTTTTTGGCGGAAATCCGCAATTGGCACAGCTCTTGTAAAGAATGGGGCATGGATCGACGGCTGTAACGCGGCGATCCGCAAAAGGGAGATTGGACCATGTCTGGTTCGAAATTTGATCGTCATCTGATCGCCGCTTTCGCGGCGCTGCTGATGAGCACGCATCGCGGTTGGTGCCGCGGTTGCCCCGGCCCAGGTTTCGGCCGCCCCAGTGGAAGTTGTCACCTATGCCTGAATTGGAACCGATCGTGGCCCGCCCGGCCGTCCGCATTCCGCGGCAGGCCGAAGCAGGACAAGAGACACAGTCCGTTTCGCGCCGCTCGCCGGCATCCTGTCGGGCCCGATCTTCACCCGTACGCGGGACATCATCGCGGCGAACATGTCGGAACTGCTCGACCGGTCGGAAGACCCGGCCCGCATGATCCGCATGATCATCATCGAGATGGAAGAGACGCTGGTCGAGGTGCGCGCCACCGCCGCCCGCTCGATCGCCGACATCAAGGAAATGCGCCGCGCCTGCAACCGGCTCGACGACCTCCAGCATGGCTGGACCGAGAAGGCCGAGCTGGCGCTGGAGAAGGGCCGCGAGGACCTGGCCCGCGCCGCTCTGGCGGAGAAGCAGAAGGCGGCCGAGATGGCCGAGGGCCTGCACGCCGAGATCAGCCAGATCGAGCAGGTGCTGCGCGGCTATGAGGCCGATATCGCCCGGCTGCAGGCCAAGCTGGCCGAGGCTCGCGCCCGGCAGAACGCCATCGCTTCCCGGCTGGAGAGCGCGATCACCCGCGCCCGCACCCGCGAGGTGCTGCACGGCAGCCGCACCGAGGAAGCCTTCGCCAAGTTCGAACTGCTCGAGCGCCGCGCCGACTTTGCCGAGGGCCGCGCCGATGCGCTGGCACTGGCCGGGCCGAAGAGCCTCGAAGAAGAGATTGCCGAGCTTCGTGCCGCCGACGCGGTCGATGCCGAGCTGGAAGCGCTTGAAGGCCGCGCTTGTCGGCCAGGAACTGAGGGGAAGGAAAAAGGGAATGTCTGACCGCTACTCGCTCAATCGCCGCGACAAGAAGCTGGCCGGCGTCTGCTCGACCATCGGCGACGTCTTCAACATCGACCCGACCTTCATCCGCATCGGCTTCGTCGCCGCCGCCATGTTCATCAGCTGGAAGCTGGCGCTGGTCGCCTACATCGGCGCCGGGCATCTACTTCCACATCCAGAAGAAGAAGGCGCGCCGCGTTGCCGACCGCCCGTCGGACTTCGAGCGCATGGCCGACATCGGCCGCGGCCGCACCTCGGTCCATGACGCTGCGCACCACGCTCGACGTCAACGACCGCCGGATGATGGCCATCGACCACCACCTCAACAGCCAGAACGACGAACTGGCGCGCGAGATCGAAGCGCTGAGGGAGGAGAAGTAATGATGAACCGATGACCGTCGCACTGCATCGGGGCCAGCATTCTCCTCGCCATGGGCCTGGCTTGCGTCGCCGGCCTCAAGGGATGGCAAGCCTGGCTGGATTTCAAGCGGCTCGAGTTGGCCAGCCAGGCCGGTGACCAGCGGCCTGCCCCCGGCCACCGGCCGGATCGAGCTGGCGGACCTCAAGGAACGGGTCCGCAAGCTGGAAGCCATCGCCGCCGGCATCGACATCTAACGCCAACCGGGACGACTCTTCCCCATCCCCCGTCCCGAGACTGGGCCGCCTGCCAACCGTCACCGGCAGGCCGCCCTTTTCGTCGGGATTTCGGATTAAATCGTTGGATCTCATCATCTTGGCGTTGAGTTGCCCTAATTGACGGCTGGCCACCCCAATATCCCAACCCATGTGGTTGTGGCGACGAACGGCGAGGTATCTAGCCGGGCCCATGCAAACGCGCCTCCCCGCCGCGTCCTTGCAGTTGGCGCTGCTTGCATTGGCGGCAACCGCAGCCCCTGCGCCCTCGGTCGCGCAGACCACAATCAAGTTTGCCGCCTTCGGAGACATCGGCAAGACGTCCAACAGCGCCGAGGTTGCCAAGCTGGTCCGCAATCGCGGCTTCGACTTCATCCTGATGCTCGGCGACCTTTGCTACAATTCGGAGCCGATCGCCACTCAGGTCAACGCCAACTACAGCACCGAGAAAGCCAATGGGAAGCTGTGGCCTGCGCTCGGCAATCACGAGTTCGACGATCCCTGCGGCGGCGGCAACGCTGCCTCGGGCTATCGGGCCTATTTCTCGCTGCCCAACAATGAGCGCTATTATGATTTCAAGCGCGGCCCGGTCCATTTCTTCGCGTTGAACAGCGATACGGAACCGGACGGGACCAGCGCCACCTCCAAGCAGGCGCTGTGGCTCAAGTCGAAGCTGGCGGCGTCCACTTCGCCCTGGCAGGTGGTGTTCTTCCACCATCCGCCATTCAGCTCGGGCGGCGAGCATGGCTCTTCCAAATATATGCAGTGGCCGTTCGAGGCATGGGGGGCGGACGCCATCCTGGCGGCCCATGATCACCACTATGAACGGATCATCAAGGACGTGAACGGCGACGGGGTCAAAGTGCCCTATTTCGTCAGCGGGCTAGGCGGCAAGTCGCGCCGGTCGTTCGGCACGATCGTCTCGGGGAGCGTGAAGCGGTACAATAGCGCGTACGGCGCGCTGTTCGTCACCGCCACGTCGACGTCGATGAAGTTCGAGTTCCGGAGAACAGGCGGCACGCTGATCGACAGCTATTCGAAGACCAAGACCGCAGACACGAACTCGGCCTTCGAGTTTAGAACACCGCCCAAGCAATAGCCGGCCACAGTGGCCCGGCACGCATTCACCTTTGTCGTGGTTAATGTTAAGTTTCCGACTTAGCCGAACAGGGGAGGGGCAAGATGGCCACCGTTGCGGCACCGATTGCGCCAAGGAACTGCGCCAGGACCATTTGTCCGGGACGCCTCGGGCCCATGCAATCGATCGATGGATCTACGTGTTCACCGCGGCGAGCTTTATTGCCATTGTCCTGGCCGGGTTCATTCCGGACTCGCTGGCGAAGATCGCCGCGGTTGAGGCCGGGGAACGTCCGCCGTTCCCGCTGGTCCTTCACTTGCACGCGGTGCTGATGGGCGCATTTCTGCTCCTGCTGCTCGCCCAGACCACGCTGGTGGCGACGGGACGGTGCGGCCTCCATCGACAGCTCGGTCTGATGAGCATCATATTGGTCCCGGCGCTCGTCGTCGTAGGATTGATCCTGGTTCCTGCCACCTATCATGGCTTGTGGAGCGCCGCCCAAGCGGCTCCGCCGCAGGCTCGGGCCTCAATCGAACAGGGCATTCACATCTGGGAAAACATCATGCTGCTGCAGATCCGCATCGGCATATTGTTCCCGCTGTTCATCATCATCGCGCTAAAGGCCCGCGGCGTGAACGCCGGCCTGCACAAGCGGATGATGATCCTGGCGACCGCGGTCCCGTTGCCGGCAGGCATCGACCGGATTCCCTGGCTGCCGAAGACGCTTCCCGACAGCCCGTTGTCAGCCGATCTCTACGTGCTGCTCGCCATCTCGCCGATGTTCATTTGGGACATTGTGCGGAATCGCTACGTGCACAGGGCCTACTGGATATGGCTGATACTCTGCCTGCCGTTGACGATCGCCGTCCACGCCCTGTGGGACACCGAATGGTGGCATGCTGCGGCCCGCCATCTAATGGGCGTTTGAGGGCCTCTAGAAGCCGAAGCTGGCGGTCAATCGGATGTCCCGCCCGGCGAGGGGGGCGTAATCCTTGAGCAGGCTCGAATGGCGCCGCGCGACCACGTCGAAGATGTTGTTGGCGGCAATGCCCAGCTTCAGTTCCGGCTTGTCCTCGATCGGGTGCCAGTCGAGTGATGTGTTGACCAACGTATAGCCATCCGGTCTCCGTCTCCAGCGGCGCGTTGCGGCTCTGGCGGAAGGCATGCTCGACCTCCAGCCGGCCTTCGACCGGACCGCCGTTGGCGCTGATCCCGCCGAGCAGGCGGAGCGGCGGGATCTGCGGCGCGGGGCCGAAATCCTTGACCTTGGCATGGACATAGTCGGCGACGACGTCGGCGTCCCAGTGGATGCCGAGCGCATTGCCGAGCTCGGCTTCCGCCTCGACCTCGAAGCCATAATAGTTGGCCTTGCCCTGAAGATACTGAAAGACCGGCAGGTCATCCTCGATCTCGCCGGTCGGGGCCTGGAAGATGAAGTTGGAAAATCGGTTGTAATAGGCTGTCGCGGTCAAGCGCAGCGGCCCGCTGTGCTTGCGGATGCTGGCTTCGATCCCGATGCTCCTCTCCGGATCGAGATCGGGATTGCCGACTTCGAATGCCTGGGTGCCGGCGTGCGGGCCGTTGGCGAACAGCTCCTCGATCGAGGGAGCACGAGCGCTGCGCGACAGGGTCACCCCCGCCCGCCAGCCGGGCGAGAATTCATAGGCCGCGCCGGCCGAACCCGAGACGGTGGTGAACTCGCGGCTCAGCGCCGGCGTGCCGAGGTCGGCGTCCTCCTCGGCCTTCACCTTGCTGAACTCGACGCGGAATCCGCCCTCCAGCCGGAGCGGCCCCTTGACCAGGCTTTGCATGGTGAACAGGCCGGCTCTGGCGCTGCCGGCTCTCGGGCAGGAATTTTTCCTCGCCGTCGATGAACACCTTGCGGTTGAAATATTGGGCGCCGCTGGTTCCGCCCCATCCGTCCTGCTCGGTCTGGACGATCTCGGCGCGGCCTTCGCCGCCCTTGGTGTTGAAGGTCGAGGCGATCTCGCCCGTGTCCTCGATCTCGTGGTGACGGTATTTGGCATAGCCGCCGCGGAGCCGGACCTGGCTGAAGAAGCCGGACAGCGGGATCTCGGCGCGGGCGTCGTAGCGGGTCTGCTTGACGTCGATGGTCGGCGCCTCGGCTTCGATATCGGGATCGAGCGAGAAGCGGATCGGCACGCCGTACAGCGCATCGTGACGAGTGACCGACACGCCAACGTTGAGCGGCCCGTCGACATAGGCGAGGCCGCCGGCCAGCTCCCAGCTCTTGGCCGCGGTGTTGGGCAGCTCGCCTTTGAGGTCGGCCAGCTCCCGGATTTCCGGGAACGGGCTGGCGTCGGCCTCCTCGCGCAGCTCCTTGCTGAGGAGATGCCCGCCAGTGCGCAGGTCGTCGCTCTTCGACCAGTTGCCGTCGGCATGGATCACGAAATGATCGACGACCACGCCGTCGACCGACAGGTTGGCCGAGCGCTCCTCGGCCGCGGTGCCATATTCGAGAAGGCCGTTGATATCATATCCCCCCTCCGGCTCGGCGCGCGGGATGCGGCGGTCGATGACGTTGACCACGCCGCCGATCGCCGACGAACCGTAGAGCAGGGCCGCGGGACCGCGCAGCACTTCGATCCGCTCGGCGGTCAGTGGGTTGATCGCGACTGCATGGTCCGGGCTGGAGGCGGACACGTCGAAGCTGCCGATGCCGTCGGTCAGGACCCGGATCCGATCGCCCGACAGGCCGCGCAGGATCGGCCGCGAGGCGGTCGGACCGAAGCTGGAGGCGCTGACGCCGGGCTGCCGCGCCAGGGTTTCGCCGAGGCTGGGGCGAAGCTCCCGGGACAGCTCCTCGGCATCGAGCACCGACAGCCCGCCGAGGACGTCGCCCGCCTTGCGGCGCACGCCGGTGACGACGATCTCGTCGCCATGGTCGTGATGTTCTTCCTCCTCCTGCGCAGTCGGCGCCGGGGCAGGGGCCGGCTCAGCCTGCGCAAGAGCGGTTGTCGGGACGAGGGCAACAGCAAGGGCGAACAGCGAAACCAAACGCATCAACAAGATCCTGCGGGGAGTGAGTCCGTTCGCCTTAGTCAGGATGATATAATATCGCAATTCCAATCGCGACGTTCGTCGCTCGGGCTCGGCGATTGGTCGAAAGCCTCGCACCGCGCGCTGCGGAACGCTAGGCACGCTATCCATGTTCATGACCCATCTCGAATGCTCGCTGACCGGCGAGCGCTACGATTCGGACCGGCTTCAGAATCTGTCGGCGGCCGGCAAGCCGCTATTGGCGCGCTATGACCTGGACGCCGTGGCAGCGCGCCTGACCTGCGAGGAATTGGCCGCGCGCCCAGGCGGCATGTGGAAATGGCGCGAGTTGCTGCCGCTGCCCAGGGACGCCCAGCCGGTCAGTCTCGGCGAGCCGGAAACGCCGCTGATCCGCCTCGATCGGGTCGGGCTGCGGCATGGCGTCCGCGCGCCGGTCGTCAAGGACGAGGGTCGGCTACCCACCGGCTCTTTCAAGGCGCGAGGAATGGCGGCCGCAGTCAGCATGGCCAGCCACTTCGGCGTCGAGCGGATCGCGCTGCCGACCAATGGCAATGCCGGGGCCGCGTTGGCCGCTTATGCCGCGCGCGCGGGCATGGCGTCGCTGGTGATCTGCCCGGCGGAAACGCCCGAGATCAATATTTGCGAAACTGCTGCCTACGGCGCCGAGGTAATCGTCGCCGACGGGCAGATTGACGAATGCGGCCGCATCGTCGGGGAGGGCGCTGCTACAGGCCGCTGGTTCGACTGCTCGACGCTGAAGGAACCCTATCGGCTTGAGGGCAAGAAAGTGATGGGGCTCGAGCTGGCCGAGCAGTTCGGGTGGGATCTGCCTGACGTCATCTTCTATCCGACCGGCGGAGGAACCGGTCTGATCGGCATGTGGAAGGGCTTCGACGAGCTGGAGAAGATCGGTCTGATCGGCTCGAAGCGGCCACGGATGATCGCCGTCCAGGCCACCGGATGCGCACCGATGGTGCGGGCCTGGGAGAATGGCGACGAATTCGCGGAGCGCTGGGAGGATGCGGCGACCATGGCCACCGGGATCCGGGTGCCCAAGGCCGTCGGCGATTTCCTGATCCTGCGCGCGGTACGCGAGAGCGGCGGCGCTGCCATCGCCGTCGAGGAGGAGGCAATCATGGAGGCAGTCCAGGATGCGGCGCGGCTCGACGGAATGCTGCTCTGCCCCGAGGGCGGCGCGGTCCTGGCTGCCTGGCGGCAAGCGCTGGAGCGCGGCCTCCTCGACAAGGACGAGCGAGCGGTGCTGTTCAACTGCGCCAACGGCAACAAATATCCGCTGGCCGACCGGTCGCGGCGAATGAAGCTGGCGGAAATGGACGCAGGCCGCCTCTAGGGCCCACATAAGGTTAGTCCCGGCAACCGAAGTTGCCGGGACTCCATGATCCATCTCTGGATCACGCAATAAAAACGTCGGACCCGGATTGAGGTTCCCGGTCCCGATAATTTTTTCCTGGCGATAACTTTATTGAGCGAGTCGCGGCGTTCTGCTTCGATAGGATCGTGGCCCTGACCTGGAACTTCGCGATCGACCGAGGAGGAACCTTCACCGATATCGTCGCCACGGCATCGGACGGCGGGGTGCGGGTCGAAAAGCTGCTGTCGGAAAATCCGGGACACTATGCCGACGCCGCGCTGGAGGGCATCCGCCGCATTCTGGCGGAGGAGCGCGGAACCTTGGGCGAGGTGCGCATGGGCACCACGGTCGCCACCAACGCGCTGCTCGAGCGCAAGGGAGAACGGCTGGCGCTCGCCATCACGAAGGGCTTCGGCGACGCCTTGAGGATCGGCTATCAGGCCCGTCCCGAGATATTCGCTCGGCACATCACCCTGCCCTCGATGCTCTACGAGAATGTGGTCGAGATCGACGAGCGGATCGGGGCGGATGGATCGGTCGTCCGCCGGCTCGACGAACAGCGCGCGCGCGCCGACTTGCAAATCATCAGAGCGCGAGGCTGCGAGGCGCTGGCGATCATATTGATGCACGGCTGGCGCTTCACCGACCATGAAGAACGTCTGGCCGCCATTGCCCGCGAGCTTGGCTTTGCCCAGGTCTCGGTCAGTCATGAGGTAGCGCCGCTGATCAAGCTGGTCGGGCGGGGCGATACCACCGTGGTCGACGCCTACCTCTCGCCGATCCTCCGCCGCTACGTCGACAAGGTCGCGGGCGGACTGGCAGGGGGCGCTCGCCTTCAATTCATGCAGTCGAACGGCGGGCTGACCGAGGCCCGCGCCTTCCGCGGCAAGGACGCCATCCTGTCCGGCCCGGCAGGGGGCGTGGTCGGCATGGTCGCGGCCAGCGCGGCGCATGGCTCGGACCGGCTGATCGGCTTCGACATGGGCGGCACCTCGACCGACGTGTCCCATTATGCCGGCCGATATCGAGTTGGGCGACGAAAACCTCATCGCCGGAGTGCGCATTCGCGCACCGATGATGCAAATCCATACCATCGCTGCCGGCGGCGGGTCGATCTGCCGGTTCGACGGCATGCGCTTCCGGGTCGGGCCGGAATTGGCGGGCGCGCGGCCGGGTCCGGCCTGCTACCGCGCCGGCGGGCCGCTGACGGTGACCGACTGCAACCTGTTCTTGCGGACGGATCGAGCCCGGCACATTTCCCTGCGGTGTTCGGGCCCGACGGCGACCAGTCGCTCGACCCGCAGGCATCGCAGGCGCGGCTTGCAGGAGGTCGCCGACGCGCTGGGCGGCACCAAGAGCCTCGAGGAAATTGCCGAGGGCTTCTTGCACATCGCAGTCGACAACATGGCCGCGGCGATCCGCAAGATCTCCATCGCCCGTGGCCATGACGTCACCCGCTACACGCTCGCCTGCTTCGGCGGGGCCGGCGGCCAGCATGCGTGCCGCGTGGCCGACGCACTTGGGATGGAGCGGATCCTGGTCCATCCGCTGGCCGGCGTGCTGTCCGCCTACGGCATCGGCCTCGCCGACGTGAAGGCGGTGCGCGAAGCGAGCTGGCTGAAGCCGCTCAGCGAGGATTTCTCTGCCGGCGTTCGGGCGCTGGAAGCCGCCGCGCGCAGCGACCTGATCGACCAGGGTTTGGAGCCGGGGCAGATCCGTTTCGAGCGTCGCGCCAGGTTGCGCACGCCCGGCAGCGATACGACGATCGTGGTCGAGCTCGGCACGGCCGAACAAATGCGCGCCGCATTCGAGGCCCTTCACCGCAAGCGCTTCGGCTATATCGACGAAGCCGAGCCGATTCTCGACACGCTAACCGTTGAGGCAATCGCCAGCTCGTCCCTGCAGCGTAGCGGTGGCGAGGGGAGCAACCACACAAACGGTGCGAGGGGAGGTGGACGGTTCAGGCGGTCGACGGCCCCGCCCTGATCTTCGACGCATCTTCGACTATCGTGGTCGAGACCGGGCTGGCGCGCGAAGCGGGCAGCGGATGGCACGCTGGTCCTGACCCGCGCCGTGCCCGCTGGAGCGCGTCCATGCCGTCGGCACCGAGGTCGACCCGGTCCGCCTCGAGATCTTCAACAATCTGTTCATGGCGATCGCCGAGGAAATGGGCGTCGCGCTGCAGTCGACCGCCACCTCGGTCAACATCAAGGAACGGCTCGATTTCTCCTGCGCGATCTTCGACCGCGAGGGCGCGCTGATCGCCAATGCGCCGCACATCCCGGTGCATCTCGGCTCGATGGGCGAGAGCATCCGCACCATCATCGAGACGCGCGGGCGCGGTCGGCGACGGCCGCGGCATCCGACGAGGCGACGCCTATGTGCTCAACGATCCCTATCGCGGCGGCACGCACTTGCCCGACATCACGGTGATCGTCCCGGTCTTTTACGATGACGATGCCGAACCTTCGGCCTTCGTCGCCGCGCGCGGGCACCATGCCGACATCGGCGGGATCGCGCCCGGGTCGATGCCGCCCGACAGCAGGTCGATCGAGGACGAAGGCGTGCTGATCGACAATCAGCTGCTGGTCGACGAGGGCCAGTTTCCGCGAGACCGAGATACGCGCGCTGCTGGCCGGCGGGCCGCACCCGGCGCGCAACCCGGACCGCAACATCTCCGACCTGCGCGCGCAGCTCGCCGCCTGCATCCGCGGCGCCGAAACGCTGGTTGCAAACCGCCCGCGACTACGGGCCGGACGTGGTCGCCGCCTACATGGACCATGTCCTCGCCAATGCAGAAGAGTTGGTCCGCCGGCTGCTCGACCGGCTCGACGATGGCGAGTTCGCCTATGAGATGGACAATGGCGCGCGGGTCGCAGTGAAAATCACGCGTCGACAAGGCGGCGCGCTCGGCGACGTTCGATTTCACCGGCACCAGCGAGCAGCAGCCCGACAATTTCAACGCGCCCTATTCGATCGTCCGCGCCGCCTCGCTCTATGTCGTGCGGACCTTGATCGACGACGCCATCCCGATGAACGACGGCTGCCTGCGGCCGATCAAGCTGGTCGTTCCCGAAGGGTCGATGCTCAACCCCAGCCATCCCGCGGCGGTCGTCGCCGGCAATGTCGAAACCAGCCAGGTCGTGACCGACGCTCTGTTCGCGGCAACCGGCCGGCTGGCGCCGAGCCAGGGGACGATGAACAATTTCACCTTCGGCAACGAGCGCCACCAATATTATGAGACGATCGCCGGCGGATCGGGTGCCGGGCCGGACCATGACGGGACCAGCGCGGTGCAGACCCACATGACCAACAGCCGGCTGACCGACCCGGAGATACTGGAAACGCGGCTGCCGGTACGCCTCGAGGAATTCTCGATCCGCCGCGGCTCGGGCGGCAAGGGCGCACCACAGCGGCGGCGACGGCGTCGTCCGACGCGTGACTTTCCTCGAGCCGATGCGCGCCAACATCCTCGCCAACCGCCGGCGGGTCCCGCCGCGCGGACTTGCATGGGCGGCGGCGACGCGCAAGCCCGGCCGCAACTGGGTCGAGCGGAGCGACGGCTCGATCGAAATGCTCGACTGCAACCGCCTGGGCCGATGTCGATGTCGGCGATCATTTCGTGATCGAAACGCCCGGCGGCGGCGGGTTCGGCAGGGAGGGGGCATGATCAACTACTGGCCGCTGATCGGCATCGCGCTGGTCGTCATCGGCTTTGCGCTGAAGCTGAACCCGATGCTGGTCGTCACCGCGTCGGCGATCGCCACCGGGCTGATCGCCGGCATGGACCCGGTCGAGGTCATCTCCACCTTCGGCAAGGCGTTCAACGACAACCGCATCATCGCCATCGTCTGGATCGTGCTGCCGGTGATCGGCCTGCTCGAACGGTTCGGGCTGCAGCAACGGGCCGCAGCGGTGATCCGGGGCATGCAGCAACGCGACCACCGGGCGGCTGCTGATCCTCTATCTTGTCTATCGCCAGATCACCGCCGCGATCGGCCTCCATTCGACCGCCGGCCATCCGCAGACCGTCCGCCCGCTGGTCGCGCCGATGGCGCTGGCAGCGGCGGAAAAGCAGCATGGCGAGCTTGACCGAGGACGAGGCGGAGAAGGTCAAGGCCTATTCCGCCGCGACCGACAATGTCGGCCTGTTCTTCGGCGAGGACATCTTCTTCGCCATCGGCTCGATCGTGCTGATCCAGCAGATGCTGTCGACCTATGGCTACAACCTCGCGCCGCTCGAGCTGGCGCTGTGGGCGATCCCGACGGCGATCGCCGCGTTCCTGATCCACTGCGGCGCGCCTGCTGCTGTTCGACCGCAAGCTGGGGCGGCGCGGCCGATGATCACGCTCCACTGGCTCTACGCCCTCGCCGGCGCGATGTTCGCCGCCTTTGCGCTGCTGTCGGCGCTCGACCGGTCCAACAAGAAGCGCTTCGGCAACGCCGCCTTCTGGGGGCTGATGGCGCTGAGCCTGCTTGGCCGGCGAACGCAATCGGCGATTTCGGCAACGGCCTGCTGGTGCTCGGCCTCGCAGGCCTGGCCGGCTTCGGCTTCATCGGCCGCAGCCATCCGCCGACCACCAGCGACGAGGAACGGCAAGACTGGTCGGACCGGCTTGGCAACAGGCTGTTCCTGCCCGCCCTGATCATCCCCGCGACCGCGCTGATCGGCACGCTTGCTCTACAATTACACGCCGCTCGGCACCTTTGGCTGGATCGAGGCCAAGCGCGAGACCTATGTCTTCCTCGGGCTCGGCGTACTGCTCGCGCTGGCTGCCATCTTCGCCTGGCTCCGACCGCCGGCGATTGCGCCGTTTCAGGAAGGGCGGCGGCTGATCGATGCGATCGGCTGGGCGGCCGTGCTGCCGCAGATGCTCGCCAGCCTCGGTGTGCTGTTCGCGGCGGCGGGCGTCGGCGATGCGATCGGATCGCTGACCCGGATGGTGATCCCGGAAGGCAGCATCTTCCTGCACCGTTGCGGTGTTCGGCCTCGGCATGGCGATCTTCACCATGGTGATGGGCAACGCCTTCGCCGCCTTCCCGGTGATGGCCGCGGCGATCGGCGTGCCGCTGCTGATCCAGGGCTATGGCGGCGATCCGGCGGTGGTCGGCGCGATCGGCATGCTGGCCGGCTTCTGCGGGACGCTGATGACCCCGATGGCGGCCAACTTCAACCTGGTGCCGGCCGCGCTGCTCGAACTCAAGGACCAATATGGCGTGATCCGCGCCCAGGTCGCGACCGCGCTTCCGCTGCTCCTCGTCAACATCCTGCTGATCTACTGGCTGGCGTTCCGGTGACGCTCGACGCAGACCTCGCCGCGCAGGTTCGCGCGGATCGCGCTGGGCCATGTCACCAGGCCCTATCCCTACAAGATGGATCATGTGCTGCAGGGCGACGAGGATGCCCGACCGCCGCGCGCACTTCCATCCGATCTTCTACGGCAGCTTCGACTGGCACAGCTGCGTCCATGGCTGGTGGACGCTGCTGACGCTGCGGCGGCTCTTCCCGGAAATGCGCGAAGCGCCGGCAATCGCCGAGCTGGCGGACGACAGCTTCACGCCGGACAAGGTTGCGGTCGAACTGCGCCTATCTCGACCGGCCGACTGTCGGCCGGGTTCGAGCGGCCCTATGGCTGGGGATGGCTGCTCTATCTGCACCTCGAAGCTTCGCGGCACGACGATCGGACGTGGGCGGCCGAGCTGGAGCCGCTGGCCCGCGCCTTTGCCGAACGGCTTCACATCTATCTTGCCAAGCTGACCTATCCGATCCGCGTCGGAACGCATTTCAACACCGCCTTCGCGCTGATCCTGGCGCTCGAATGGGCGGAGCAGTTCGATCCGACGTCTCGGCCGACGCGATCCGCGAACTGGGCCGATCGAGAAGTTTCGGCGGCGACCGCGACTGCCAGGCGTGGGAGCCGGGCGGCGACGAATTCCTGTCGCCCGCGCTGATCGAAGCGCTGTGCATGGCGCGGGTGCTGCCAGCCGGAGCAGTTCGCCGGCTGGTTCGCGACATTCCTGCCGCGCATTGGCAGATCGGCAGCCCGCGACCCTGTTCACGCCGGCCACCGTCAGCGACCGCAGCGACGGCAAGATCGCGCATCTCGACGGGCTCAACCTCAGCCGGGCCTGGTGCTGGCGCTCGATCGCGCCGCTCTGCCGTCCGAGGAGCGGGCAGTCGCCTATGGCGGCCGCCGAACGAACATCTCGGCGCCGCCATGCCGCATGTCGCCGGCGATTATATGGGCGAGCATTGGCTGGCGAGCTTCGCGCTGCTGGCGATGTTGGCGGAGGACGGTGCCGGCTGAGGGATTTGAACCCCCGACCTTCGGTTTACAAAACCGCTGCACTACCACTGTGCTAAGCCGGCGCGCTCGTCAGGCGCCCCTTTGCTTCAGATGATGCCGAACGTCCAGCCCTCGGTTCGGCCGAGCTCAGGAGTGAGCCCCGGCGGCTGGAAGGCCAACGGGTTGGCAAGGTGGGCGCGCATTCCGGCCGCCGTAACCAGTGCGTCGGTCTGATGGTCGTCAGGCTCGAACCCTAGCCGCACCGGCTTGCTGCCCAGGCCAAGGAGCGCCCGGTTGAGGTCTGGGCGGCTGCGCAATTTCTTGCCGCTCATTCCGGCGTTGCGCAGATAGATGCGGGTATAGATCTCGACCACCGCGCTGCCTTCCGCCGGCAACGAGTCCATGGGCCAGATCGCGACCCTGCCGCCGAGCCGATGCAGCAGCCGCATGCCCGAAAAACTGGCCTTGGCGACCTGGGCCGCGCCGATTGCGTCATAAGTGCTGGCCGTCTTGCGCCCTCCCTGCGCGTTGAGCTGGGCATCGCAAACGCGGAAACGGACGTAGTCGGACTTCACCCCGTCGGCGATGCCGAAATAGAAATGACGGCGGTGCACTTCCTCCAGGAACGAGGCGGCACCCAGATCCTCATCCCCGCTGTGGCGATCGACATAGGCCCAGAATGCGCGGGCATCGTCGGGAATGTCTTCCTCGCCCGGCAAATAGGCGCCGCGTTCGGCAAACGGCGGAGCAAAGCTGAAATCGAAGCCGAACAGGGTGGGTTCCTGTGCGGCTCGCGCCAGCAGCCAATCGAGCACCTCCTCGCGCGACCAGGGATGCCCCGGACGCACCAGCCTAGGTGCAGATTGGAAGCGCGCCTCGGCGATGGCGATGCCCTTGTGACGCCGGCCCTTGGCCCCGGACCAGTCAATTGCGACCGTTGATGAAAATTGATGCGTCATTGCGAGCGAAGCGAAGCAATCCGGAAATTGTGCCGCTGGATTGCTTGTTCGCTCCGCTCCTCGCAATGACCGCTAGACCAGGGCGGCTGCCCGTCGTCCGCCGACGGCGCCTTCTTCAACCGCGGCGGGGGAGGCCGCCGGACTGGCGGGGGCGAATTGCCTTCATGCCATTCCTCGAGGACGCGAGCGGCATAGTCCCGTCCGCCGAGGCCGAACGCGATCGCCGTCGCGACCGCCGCCGAGCCCAAAATCAAGCCGAATGCGAGCATGACGATCTGGTCCGCCAGGCCCATGAAGGTCAGCCCGATTGCGGTGAACAGGGCGATGATCGAATATTTGACGATCGTCTGGGCGTATCCGCCTTCGCCCGTCGATGTGCCGACCAGGCCGGCAAGGATTCGCGCCAGGAAGAGGCCGACGACGATGATCACCGTGCCGAAGATCACCTTGCCGCCCAGTTCGGTTACCTGGATCACCAGCGCCGCCGTATTGTCGCCGCCCAGACGATGCAGCGCTTCCATTCCGGCGAGCAGGAGCAGCGCGGTCATGGCGATCGCGCCGGCCACCTTTGACGGACGACATTGTGCGCGGCATGGCTCCGAGCGAATGGATGAAATTGTCGAAGCCGAGGCTCGGCAAGACCGTCTCAATCAGGCTCTTGACCCAGCGCGCGATCAGGAACGCGATGGCCAGCCAGAGTAGCGCAGCCAGCACATTGGGGATCGCCAACGCGATCGGTTTAGCATGTTCTTGGCCGGTTCGGACACCGCTTCGATCCGCAATATGTCGAGCGCGGCGATCGCGGCGAAGATGATGATCACCGCCGATACCGTCATGCCGACTGCCCTGGCGATGGTGCTCCGCGCCGGGGCAGCGCCCTCCGTTGCCACCCCGTCGCTATCGACCGCGACCGGCGGCTCTCCCAGCTTCAATCCGGCGCGCCCGGCCAGCCGCTCGAGGTTAAGCGCGCCCAACGCGGCCTCGACGATATGTCGGACTATTCGCGCAAGGATCAGGCCGGCGAAGAAGAACAGGCCGGCGCCGAGCAGGCGGGGCAGGAACGCGAACACCTCGTTGGTCAGCGCCGTCACCGGAGTCAGCACGCCCGACAGGCCGAGCGGCTGCAGCGCCGCGATCAGTCCGACCAGCCACACCAGCCAATAGGCCAACCTGCCCAGCTCGATGCCGATGCTGTCGCCGCCGACGCTCGGATGGCGCTTCAGGACTGGCACCCGATTGATCAGCTTGGCGATGCCCCATTGCACCGCCTTGGCGACGAAATGGGTGATGACCAGGATCAGGATGGCGAACAGGACCTTGGGACCCCATTCGGCCAGTTGCTGCTGCCAATAGCGGGCGGGTTCGGTGTTCTGGTACATTTGAGAACTCCCCTCTCGGATCATTCCGAATTGCGCCTTTCTCGGCGCATTTCTTCCCAATAGGCAAGCCGTTCGGCGACCTTGGCCTCAAAGCCGCGTCCGGTCGGCCGGTAAAATTCTTGCGGACTTCATCTCCTCGGGCCAGTAGTCCGCACCCGAAAAGCCCTCGTCGGCATCATGGTCATATTCATAGCCCTTGCCATAGCCGATCTGCTTCATCAGCCGGGTGGGGGCGTTGAGGATATGTCTTCGGCGGCATCAGCGAGCCGGTTTCCGCGGCGGATCGCCAGGCCGACTTCTGCGCGCGATAGGCGGCGTTGGATTTGGGTGCGGTCGCGAGATAGAGACAGGCTTGGACGATCGCCAGCTCGCCCTCGGGCGAGCCGAGGAAATCATAGGCGTCTTTGGCCGCGACGCATTGAACCAGCGCTTGAGGGTCGGCCATGCCGATATCTTCGACTGCCGCCCGGATCAGCCGGCGCAGCAGGAACAGCGGCTCCTCGCCCGCGACCAGCATCCGCGCCAGATAATAGAGCGAGGCCTGCGGGTCGGAACCGCGGATCGACTTATGCAGGGCCGAAATGAGGTTGTAATGGCCCTCGCGGTCCTTGTCGTAGACGGCGACCCGCCGCTGCAGGAAGCGGGCGAGACCGGCGGGATCCAGTGGCTCCTCGAGGCCGACGTCGAACAGTGTCTCCGCCTGGTTCAGCAGGAAGCGGCCATCGCCATCGGCGCTGGCCACCAGCGCATCGCGTGCATCGGCAGTCAGCGGCAATTGCCTTGCCGTCCAACTGCTCCGCCCGTTCGAGCAGCTTGCACAGCGCATCGGAGTCAAGGCGATGCAGGATCAGCACCTGGCAGCGCGACAGCAGTGCGGCATTGAGTTCGAAGCTTGGGTTCTCGGTCGTGGCGCCAACCAGCGTGATGGTGCCGTCCTCGACATAGGGCAGAAAGCCGTCCTGCTGGGAACGATTGAAGCGGTGGATCTCGTCCACGAACAGCAGCGTCCGCTGACCCGCTTTCATTGCGACCCTGGCCTCGGCGAACACCTTCTTCAAGTCGGCGACACCGGAAAACACCGCGGACAGTGCGACGAAGCGCAGGCCGACCGCATCGGCCAGCAGCCGCGCAATGCTGGTCTTGCCCGTACCGGGCGGGCCCCACAGGATCATCGAGCTGAGCTTGCCGGCCGCTACCATCCGCCCGATGGCTCCCTCGGCTCCGGTCAGATGCTCCTGCCCAACCACCTCGCCGAGCGACCTCGGGCGGAGGCGGTCGGCGAGGGGCGCATGCGGCGACACCTCGTCGCTGGGCGTGCCCCGGGGGAGCTCTTCGGCAAACAGATCGGCCATCAGTCGAAGCAATAGGCGTCTCTGCCGAAAGTTGCATCCATCCTTGAAGGCGATGCATCTAAGATATATCTTAGAGCTATCGTAAGGAGAGAGCTATGCAATTCCATTATGATTGCGGCGACAATCCGCCGGAATTGGCGTCATGCCGGCGGCCGGTCGTTTCGCTTCGGGCCGTTCGATTTCGATTTCGATTTCGACAATGGCGCTGCCCGGGGCAATTGGGGCGGCGGGCGCCGCGGGCGCGATCGGAAGCGGATGTTTGAGGGCGGCGAGCTTCGCCTGGTGCTGTTGAAGCTGATCGCGGACGAACCTCGCCACGGTTATGAGCTGATCAAGGCGATCGAGGAGATGACCGGCGGCGATTACGCGCCGAGTCCGGGCATCGTCTATCCGACCCTGACCATGCTCGAGGACATGGGCCTGATTGCCGAGGCCAAGTCGAAAGACACGAAGAAGGTTTACGAGGCGACCGCCGAAGGCCGTGCCCACCTTGAGGAGAATTCGTCCGAGGTCGAGGATCTGATCGAGCGGCTGGAAGGGCACGGCCATAAACGCCGCCGCGGCCAGCGGCCTGAGATCGGCCGGGCGATCGGCAATCTGATGACTGCGCTTCGCAACCGCATTGCCCATGAAGGGTGGAACGAACAGCTGCTCGACGAGGTGGTCGACATCCTCGATGACGCGGCGCAGCGCATCGAGCGGGTCAAGGATGCTAAGCGCGAAGGTCGCGACGACGATTGAGGCCGCGGCGCCGTTCGATCACCCGCTCATAGACGTGCATCACCGCGCCGTTGATGTCGTCCCAGTCCATCCTTTTGGCGAACTCCAGCCCTGCCGCGCCGTGCTTGGCGCGCAGGGCAGGATCGCTCTGATAGCGAACCAGTAAATCGGCAAATCCGTCGATATCGCCGGGCTCCGACAGCATCCCGGTGACACCGTCCTGGACGAGGCTGGTTGCACCTGTCGCCACGGCTGCGATCACCGGCAAGGCGGAGGCCATCGCTTCCAGAGTGACATTGCCGAACGTCTCGGTGATCGACGGGTTGAGAAACAGGTCGGTCGAGGCCAGCGCCGTCGCCAGCTCGTCCCCCGTCAGCTGGCCGGTGAACACCGCGTCGGGTATCCGTTCCTTGAAGTAGTCATGTGCCGGCCCGGCGCCGATCGCCACGACCTTCAGCGGAACGCCCTTGGCTCGGGCAGCATCGATCGCGTCCGAGAAGACGTCGAGCCCCTTTTCCAGGACCAGCCGCCCCAGGAAGCACACCACCAGTTTCCTCGTCATGGATGCCGCGCGCCCGGCGCCATTCAATGCTCCGGCGCTCGGGATTGAACTGGGAACGGTCGACGCCTCGGGCCCAGATCGAGATGTCCCGGTTCATCCGCTGCGCCCGCATGATCGCCGCCGTGGATTCGGCGGGAACGATGATGGCGTCGCAGCGGCGGTAGTATCGCCGCATGATCGCCCGGGCGACCGGCTCCAGCCACTTCAGATTGTAATATTGAAGATAGGTGTCGAACCGCGTGTGGACCGACGAGATGACCGGCACCCCGGTTTTTCGGGCCAGGGTCACGGCGCGGTGGGCTACAATGTCCGGGGCGGCCACGTGGAAGATGTTCGGATTGAAATCGGCGATGTCGCGCCGAACGCTCGCTGGAAGCCGGAATGCCAGACGATATTCGGGGCGCCGAGGGATCGGAACCGAAGGCACGCTGACCAGGTCGCCCGTCGGCGGAAAGGCCGGCGTCTCGACGGTCGGCGAATAAACCCGAACGTTCGCGCCCTGGCGGAGCAGGAATCCGACCAGCCGGTTGAGCGCCTGGTTGGCGCCGTCGCGGACATAATTATAGTTGCCCGAGAACAGGGCGATCCGGAGCTCGTCGGGCTTCATCGCCGCTGCCCTTAGCGGCAGGCAAGTACCGGCCGCAACCGCTGGAGGATATGATCACCATCAAGCGATCCATGGCGCCGGTCGGCTCGAGGGATGCGCGGCTGTTGATCCTCGGCAGCTTGCCGGGCGAAGCCTCGCTCAAGGCGCAGCGCTATTATGCCCACCCGCAAAACCAGTTCTGGCGACTGCTTGGAGCTGCCATCGGCGAGGAGCTGGAACGTTCGAATATGAGGCCCGTCTGGATCGGCTCGCGGCACGCGGTATTGCCCTGTGGGACGTGGTCGGGGAAGCGAGGCGGGAAGGCAGCCTCGACGGCGCGATCCGTGCGGCCAAGGCCAACGCTCTCGCCGATTATGTTGCGACGCATCCCAGGCTGCTGGCGGTGGCCTTCAACGGGCAGGCGGCATCGCGGCTCGGCCGGCTCGAACTCGCTGGTGTGCCCGGGCCGCAGCTGATCGACCTTCCTTCGTCGAGTCCCGCCTACACGCTGCCGTTCGCCTGGAAGGTGGAGCGCTGGATGGTGCTGGGGCCGCTTGCAACCCTTGCCGAAGCTGCCACATTGGGCCGATGACCGACAGAACCGACACGACCGACACGATCGAAGAGGACGACGACCGGCAATTGACGATCGTCGACGAGGCGCTGGTGGCGGGCAATATCGCCAATACCAATGGCCTGCTGGTGATCCTGGCGCGGCTGGTCGCCAAGGGCGTGTTCGACGCGGACGACCTCCATGCCTTTTCCGACAGCTATTCGAAGCCGCTCGACCACGAGAATATGCGCGAGAACGAGCTGATCACCCAGATGCAGGACCAGATGGAAGCGACGCTCGCCCAGCTGATGCATTTTCTGGCCGACAAGAACCCCTGACCGCGACGGCGGTGTTAACCAAAAGAATCTACTGGATTTTTGACGCGGGCCTATTATGTACCGCACGATATGAATAAGCCCGAAGCCGTTGCCGCTATCCGCGGCCGCCCCCGCGAATTCTGTGTCGATCATGCGCTGGCCCAGGCGCTGGGAGTGTTTTGGTCGAAAGGGCTATGAAGGCGCCTCGCTGACCGATCTGACCGAGGCGATGGGCATCACTCGCCCGAGTCTCTATGCGGCTTTTGGCAACAAGGAGTCGCTCTTCCGCAAGGCGCTCGACCTCTACGAGCGTGAGAAAATGGCTTATATCGGCGAAGCGCTGGCCAAGCCTACTGCGCGCCAAGTCGCCGAGACGATGTTGCGCGGCTCTCTGGCCAACGTCACAGGCGAGGGACCTCACGGCTGCCTCAGGGTGATTTCCTCGGTAGCCTGCGGCGACGAGGCCCAGTCGATCCGTTGTGAAATCATGGAGCGTACCAAGGTCGGCAAGGAATCGCTTGTCGACGCGGTTCGAGCGCGCGAAGGCCGAGGGCGATCTTCCGCCGCATGTCGATCCGGAAGGACTGACTGCGAGTTCCTGATCTCCTATCTTCAGGGCATCTCGCTCCAGGCCAATATGGGCGAGCCGCCCGAGGAGCTGGAAAGGCTCGTCGAAACCGCGCTCGCAATCTGGCCCAGCGCCTGAATTTATAGCGTCATCAAAATTTTTTATCGGTCGGTATAGAAATAGGCTTGACGTCGCCTATCTGACTTTATACTGAACGGTACAGAAAGATTGGAGCCCTGTTCGCGGCGCCCTTTCTGACCCATCGACAGGAAAAGGGGCCGATGCGTCTGAACATGATCTTTGTACCCCGCGGGCGCTGACACCCGCCAGTATTCGTAACATTCTTTAGGACCGACCAGTCGACGTTGGAGCTCGTCTCCGCCGGACGGGTCTTTGCGTGCCTGGAACAGCCGCACATGCCGAGAGCCCGCCTCCCGGCAAGCGCTGGAGCTCGCCCGGGACACAGGGAGAATAATCATGGCATATGCCGTTCGTCTCGATCCGCAGGAAGCCCGGGTCATCGCGCTAACCGCGATTCCCGCGAACGACACCGCAAAGCCTGAATTCTCGCCGCTCGAATGGTCGGTGATCCGGCTGGCCCGGAGTCGACGGTCTGTCGACGCTGCGCGCGACCGGCCGTTTCGGCCGCTTCATCAACTGGCTGATGGGACGCGTCGGCAGCCCGGAACTGGCCAATGAGCGGCTCGAAGCGCTGCGCCGCATGGCCGTGCTCAGCTGGCATTTCGGCTTCACCGTTCCGGGCGACGACGTCGCCAGCTTCCTCTCCGCGGGATTCAGCCCCGACCAATATGAGCTGATGGTGCTCAGTATTCGCGCCGCCATCAGCACGCCGCAAAGGATTGCCGCATGAATATGCTCACCAACGTCGCCGCTGACAGCGATTTCAAGACGCTCCGCACTCAGTTTGCCAGTCGCCCGCCGTGGCAGCGGGGCGCAATCCTCGGAACTCCGCTCATCCTGCTTGCCGCGGCCGTCACCTTATGGAGCAGCGACCCCTCCCCAGCTGCTGCTCCTGCTGCCCCCATGGTGACGGTCGCGGCGCCCCTCGAGCGCCAGGTCAACGAATGGGACGATTATGTCGGCCGCTTCGAAGCGAGCCGAGCGGTCGAGGTGCGCCCGCGCGTGTCGGGCCAGATCGTCGGCGTCCACTTCACCGACGGCCAGATCGTCCGCCAGGGCCAATTGCTGTTCACCATCGATCCCGCGGCCGTTCGCCGCCGCGCTGGCCGAGGCGCGCGCCGGCGTGGCCGCGCGCGCAGGCGGCGCTGAGCCTGGCCCAGGCCGACCTGGGTCGCGCGCCGCGGCTGCTCGACGCTCAGGCCGTCTCGCAGAGCGAATGTCGACCGGCTGCGCGCCGCGAGTTCGCGCGGCGCAGGCGCCGCTTGGCCGCGGCCCAGGCGCGCGTCCGCGCGCGCGCGCTCGACGTCGAGTTCACCCAGGTCCGCGCGCCGATCAGCGGCCGCATTTCCGACCGGCGCATCGATGCCGGCAACCTGGTCGCGGCGGGCGACGGAGCAGCGACGCTGCTGACCACGATCAACGCGCTCGACCCGATCTACTTCACCTTCGACGCGTCCGAGGCGCTGTTCCTCAAGGCGCCCGCGCGCGGCAGGCCGGCAATGCGCCGTGGCAGACGGCCGAAATCCGGCTGCAGGACGAGACCGACTATCGCTGGCGCGGCCGGCTCGACTTCACCGACAACGGCCTCGACCCAGCGTCGGGCACGATCCGCGCCCGCGCGGTGCGTGCCGAACCCGAACATTCCTGACGCCCGGCATGTTCGGCAACATGCGGCTCGCCGACGGCGGCACGGTGCCGGCGCTGCTGGTGCCGGACGCCGCGGTCCAGACCGACCAGGCCCGCAAGATCGTGATGGTCGTCGGCAAGGACGGCAGCGTCGCCGCCAAGCCGGTCGATCGCCGGCCCGCTGGTCGACGGCCTGCGCGTCGATCCGCTCCGGGCTCGGCCAGGCCGACCGCGTGATCATCGCAGGGCGCCCAGTTCGCCATGCCGGGCGGCAAGGTGCAAGTCCGCGCGGCCGGTCAGATCCAGCCGACCGACGGCCGTCGCGCCTCAAGCCGCCGCCGCCCGGCAGCCGCACCAGCGCCGTCGCGCAGGCGACGCTGGCCGCCAACTCAGACCGCAAGCACGGGGCGAACGCCATGCGCTTCAGCCGCTTCTTCATCACGCGGCCGATCTTCGCCGGCGGTCATCGCGATCATCATCACGATCATCGGCGCGCTTCGCCTATCTCGGCCTGCCGGTCGTCGCAATATCCCGGACATCGTCCCGCCGACGGTGACGGTCAACGCCGCCTATCCGGGCGCCTCGGCCGAGACGGTCGCCGACACCGTCGCCGCGCCGATCGAGCAGGAGATCAACGGCGTCGACGACATGCTCTACATGTCGTCGCAGTCGACCGGCGACGGGCGGCTGACGATCACCGTCACCTTCAAGCTGGGCACCGACCTCGACGCGGCGCAGGTGCTGGTCCAGAACCGCGTCGCGCTCGCCGAGCCGCGCCTGCCGGAGGAAGTGCGGCGCCTGGGCGTCGTCGCCCGCAAGACCTCGCCGTCCTGGCTGATGGTGGTCAACCTCCTCTCGCCCGACGGCTCGCTCGATCGCGGCTACATCTCCAACTATGCGCTGACCCAGGTCCGCGACCGGCTGGCGCGCGTCGACGGCATCGGCGACGTGCAGCTGTTCGGCGCGCGCGACTATGCGATGCGGGTGTGGATCGATCCCGGCCGCGCCGCCGCGCTCGACCTGACCGCCGGCGAGATCGTCGCAGGCGCTGCGCGCGCAGAACGTCCAGGTCGCCGCCGGCACGCTCGGCCAGCCGCCGTACGACAACGGCGCCGCCTACCAGCTCAACGTCGAGACGCAGGGCCGCCTCACCGACCCCGCAGCAGTTCGCCAACGTCGTCATCCGCACCGATCCGCGAGCGGCGCGATCACGCGCGTGTCGCGACGTCGCGCGGGTCGAGCTCGGCGCCGAGGATTATGGCGTCAACGCCTATCTGTCGGGCGAGCCGACTCGGTGATCCTGGGCATCTTCCAGCGGCCCGGCTCCAACGCGCTCGCCGCCGCCGAGCGGCATCAAGGCCGAGATGGAGGCCGCCGTCCAAGAGCTTCCCCCCGGGGCTCGAATATCGCGTCATCTACAACCCGACCGAGTTCATCAGCGAGTCGATCGAGCGCGGTGCAGAAGACCCTGCTCGAGGCGATGCTGCTGGTCGTCCTGGTCATCATCGTCTTCCTGCAGAGCTGGCGCGCGGCGATCATCCCGGTCGTCGCCATCCCGGTGTCGCTGATCGGCACCTTCGCGGTGCTGGCGGCGCTCGGCTATTCGCTCAACACCCTGTCGCTGTTCGGCCTGGTGCTGGCGATCGGCATCGTCGTCGACGACGCCATCGTCGTGGTCGAGAATGTCGAGCGCAACCTCGAGCAGGGCCTGTCCCCGCGCGAGGCGCGCGCACCTCGATGGACGAGGTCGTCGGCGCGCTGGTCGCGATCGTGCTGGTGCTGTGCGCGGTGTTCGTGCCGACCACTGTTCCTCACCGGCCTCTCGGGCGAGTTCTACCGCCAGTTCGCGGTGACCATCTCGGCCGCGACGGTCATCTCGCTGCTGCTGTCGCTGACCCTGTCGCCGGCGCTGGCCGCGCTGCTGCTGAAGCCGCAGAGCGAGCAGCGCGCCGGAACCGGCGTGATGGCGCCTGCTGCACCGCGCCGGCGACCGGTTCAACCGCGGCTTCGACCGGCTTCAGCGACTGGTATGGCCGCTGTCACCCGCCGGCTGGTCAGCGCGCCGAAGCGGGTGCTGGCCGCCTATGCCGGGCTGATCGCGGCTGACCGTCGCGCTGTTCTGGGCGACGCCGACCGGCTTCATCCCGGCGCAGGACCAGGGCTATGCGCTGGCCGTCGTCCAGCTGCCGCCGGGCACCTCGCTCGAGCGCACCGACGCGGTGCTGAGCAAGGTCGTCGCGCGGCTCCTGCAAGATCGACGGGCGTCGAAGGCGGCGGTGATGTTCGCCGGCTTCGACGGCGCCTCGCGGACGCAGGCGTCCAACGCCGGCGCCGCCTACGTCACCTTCAAGCCGTTCGAGGAGCGCGCCGAGACCGGCCGCACCGAGCTCGACGATCGATGGCCGAGATGCGCGCCGCGCTGGCCGACATCAACGAGGCGATGGTGTTCGTCATCCCGCCGCCGGTCGATCCAGGGCATCGGCTCGGCGGCGGCTATCGCATGATGATCCAGGACCGCGCCGACAATGGCTATCAGGCGCTGGAGCAGGCCGCCTACCAGGCTGATCGGCGCAGGCCAAGCAGGACGCCGGGCCTGGCCAACGTCTACACCCTGTTCAACACCGCGACCCCGCGCGTCTTCGCCGACATCGACCGCGCCAAGGCCGACATGCTCGGCGTGCCGCCGGCGCGCGTGTTCGAGGCGCTGCAGGTCTATCTCGGCTCGGCCTACGTCAACGACTTCAACCTGCTCGGCCGCACCTACCGCGTGACCGCGCAGGCCGACGCGCCGCTCCGCGACGACCCGAGCCGACATCGCCAAGCTCAAGACCCGCTCCAACTCGGGCGCGATGGTGCCGATCGGCTCGGTCGCGACCTTCGAGGACCGGACCGGCCCGTATCGCGTGGCGCGCTACAACCTCTTCCCGGCGGTCGAGATCGATGGCGACACGGCGCCCGGCTATCTCCTCCGGCCAGTCGCTCGAGACGATGGAGAAGCTTGGCGTCGAGCCTGCCGGCCGGGCTTCGCGCACCGAATGGACCGACATCGCCTATCAGCAGAAGGCGGCGGGCAACATCGCCATCCTCGTCTTCGGCCTGGCGGTGGTGTTCGTCTTCCTGGTGCTGGCGGCGCAGTTCGAAAGCCTGCTGCTGCCGCTGTCGATCATCCTGATCGTGCCGATGAGCCTGCTGGCGGCGATGGTCGGCGTGAACCTGCGGGGCATGGACAACAACATCCTGACCCAGATCGGCCTGGTCGTGCTGATCGCGCTGGCGGCCAAGAACGCGATCCTGATCGTCGAGTTCGCCAAGCAGGCCGAGGAGCGCGGGGCATGTCGCCGATCGAGGCCGCGGTCGAGGCGGCGCGCGACCCGCCTGCGGCCGATCCTGATGACCAGCTTCGCCTTCATCCTCGGCGTGCTGCCGCTGGTGATCGCGAGCGGGCCGGGCGCGGAGCTGCGCCAGGCGCTCGGCACCGCGGTGTTCTTCGGGATGATCGGCGTGACCGCCTTCGGCCTGATCTTCACGCCGACCTTCTACGTCGTCTGCCGCGCGCTTGGGCGATGGCTCAAGCGCCGCCGCGGCGAGCGCCCGGGCGACGAGCAGCTCGCGCTGCTGCCGGCGGAATAAGGAACAGGACCATGCACTGAAGCAACTCGCCACCTTGCGCCTCGGCGCTCGCGCTGGCCGCTGCGCGGTCGGGCCGGACTATGCCGCCGCCGGCACGCCGTCGGCGGCCGCCGGCTCGTTCCTCGGCGCCGACTCGCCCGCGGTCGCAGCCGCTGGCGCCGGTCAAGGGCGACTGGTGGCGGCTGTACCACGACCCGGTGCTCGACGGGCTGGTCGCCGACGCGCTGGCCGCCAACACCGACGTCCGGGTCGGCGGTCGCCCGGCTGGCCCGGGCGCGCGCCGCGCTGCGCGAGGTCAAGGTCGACCGGCTGCCGCAGATCGAGTCGGCGGCGCACATGTCGGCCGCGCACCCGCGGCCGCGATCCCGGCCAGAGGCGACGCCGACTACCAGCTTCGATGCCGGGCTCGACGTCGCCTATGAGGTCGACCTGTTCGGCCGCGTCAGCCGCGACGTCGAGGCCGCGCGCGGCGACGTCGGCGCGGCCGAGGCCGATGCCGAGGCGGTCCGCGTCGCGATCGTCGCCGAGACCGCCCGCGCCTATGCCGATGCCGCCAGCGCGGCCGAGCGGCTGGCGGTCGCGACGCATTCGTCGAGCTGCTCGACCAATCGCTCGCGCTGACCGAACGCCGCGTCGAGGTCGGGCCTGACGACGCGGCTCGACACCGCGCGGATCGCCGCGCTGCGCGACCAGCGCCAGGCCGAGATTCCGCCGCTCGCCGCCGAGCGCGACAGCGCCTTGTTCCGGCTGGCGACGCTGACCGGACGCGCGCCCGCCGAGCTGCCCCAAGCGGCGGGCGCGCGAACCGCTTCGCTGACGCTCGACCAGCCGATCCCGGTCGGCGACGGCGCCGCGCTGCTCGCCCGCCGGCCCGACGTGCGCGCCGCCGAGCGGCGGCTGGCCGCCGCGACCGCGCGGATCGGCGTCGCCACCGCCGACCTCTATCCGCGGATCAGCCTGGGCGGCTCGGTCGGCGTCGAGCGCCGGCAGCCTCGGCAACCTGTTCAGCAACCCGGTCGGCTTCCTGCTCGGGCCCGCTGATCAACTGGTCCTTCACCGATCACAGCCGCGCCCGCGCCCGCGTCGCGGGCGCCGAGGCCGGCACGCAGGCGGCGCTGGCCGAGTTCGACGGCACGGTGCTCCGCTCGCTGCAGGAGACCGAGACCGCGCTGTCGGCCTACGCCAATGCGCTCCGCCGCCGCGAGGCGCTGACGGCCGCGCTCGGACGCAGGCCGAAGTCGCGGCGCAGCATCGTCCGCGCCCAGCAGCGCGAGGGCCAGGTCGATTTCGCTCGCCCTGCTCGATGCCGAGCGCACCTTCGCCGAGGCGCGAGGCGGCGCTGACCGACATGGACGGCCAGCTGGTCACCACCCAGATCGACCTGTTCCGTGCCCTTGGCGGAAGCTGGAGCGACATGAGACCTGGTGGCAGCGTTGGCGTCCGCCAATAGCAAGACCACGGCGTATGAAGCACTGCTAGCGGCTACCAGCCGTTCCGCAACTTCTCTTGGTAAGATTGTACTGACTCGGGGGCCTATAAAGTGCGTTGCTTTTGCGAGAGGTCTAGTGGCCGGATCCACAGAACCGCCGGCGCCGGGCATATGGTTGAGCCGAACGTCGGTGCGGCCGCTTAGAACTCGAAACGGCCCAGGTAAGATCCACTCGATCGGGCGAGCAGGGCTGATCAATTGGAGTCGGGAAGGTGTGCTCCGATGGCGCAAAGTCGCCCATGTCCTTGCGAAGCAGGGTGAGCTCAATAACGTCTGGCACCGGCGCGCCGCCGACGACGGAGAAGTTCCCGAAGTTGTTCGCATGAACGTGGACAACAAAATGCGAGGCCGTGAGGTTGCGGATCGCCTGTCGCGCCTTGAACGCGCTCGCTGGTATGCACAGATCGCCCAAGCCGTGCATCTCAACCACGATCTGCGAAAACTGCCGCAGCGTCGCGTTTGGCATCTCGGCAAACGCCATCCATTCGCCACCCTCGATGTCGCACTTTAGAAGCATATTTTCTTCGTCTTGGTGACCATTCGCCGCGATCAAGTTGGGAAGGGTATCCAACTCCTCGCTCGGCACCCAGCCGATGCCCCGCTTCTGCCAATGGAAGCGCTCGTGCTCGAACGGCAGCTGCTCAATTGTATGGTCGTACTGATAGCAATCGATGCCGAGCTGGGCGATCTCGAAGTCCCAGGAAACATCGTCGTTGATCCCCAGGGAATATGCCTTGGTGATTTCGGCGAAGCAGTCGTACATGACGTACCCGCCGTCGAACGCTCGTCCGATACGGACTTTTTTACCGCCGATTAGGTCGTGACATCGCAGCATGCCTAACGTGGCCTTTACGTTGAACGAGCCTACGATCGAAAAGTCCTGATGCATATGACGCCTACACTGAAAAGCGGCCCGCGTAGCTGAGGCAGGGCTACCATGCAATGGTGGCCTGAGGCACACCAAACATGCACCATCCGCGGGAACGGGGCGCAACGTCTCACTTGAAGTCGAGCCGCAGGCGATGCCGACGTCGACGACATAGCGCGCCGAACCAGCTGAATACTGCCGTTCTAAAAAATTGGAGCGCGGAGTGGCCGCGCTTCCTGTCGCGAACTCGTCACCGCCAAGGTGGGCAACTTACAGTGAGCACCTAGCGGCCTGCTTACAGATAATGCTATCCCCCGCCCTTTGGAGTGAATGACGGATGCATCGCAACAGCTTTTTCAACAAGATAGAGGAAGCGGTGCTTCCGGCACTGTTCAATCAACTTACCGATCACATGTATGGGCGCGGGGAGCGGCGCCCCACCTTCGTCGAGGTCGGCGCCAACGACGGCGTCTCGTCGAGCAAGACAATCGACTTCATCCGTCATCACGAGTGGGCCGGGCTTCTGGTCGAGCCCGTGCCAACCGTGTTCGCCGAACTAGCCCGCAATGTAGCGCCGTATGAGCGGGTACAAGCGGTGAATGCTGCTGTCGGCGACCGTTCCGGCACCTTGCCCTTCTATCAAGTGATCGGGAAGGAGAATCGTAGTGGTGACGTCTGGCTGCCTATGCTGTCCAGCTTTGACCGGGACGTGATCCTGAAACAGAAGGTGAGTTGGCCCGACATCGAAGATCATATCGAAATGATCAATGTGGAGTCGCTTACGATGTCTGATCTGTGTGAGCGCTACGGAGTTGATCAGTTCGACGTTCTCATCACCGACGCGGAGGGATACGATGACAAAATCGTCGGGTCGGTCGATTTCGACTGCCACAGGCCGATGATGATCAATATCGAGCACATCCACATTCCGCCGGATCGACTAAGGGAGCTCGACGCGAAGCTGATGCGCTACGGATATCAGCGCTGCATCATGTGGATGGACACCGCTTGGTTCGCGGGCGACATTTTGACCGACGAGTGCGTGCAGCACATGATGCGGACTTTGCCCACGCTCATGCCGAGTTACGATTTGCTCTTTGGTAACGGGTATTGGTTGAGCCACTACGCATAGTTCGCGCAAAGCACAGCAGGCTGAACTCTCTTAGAGGCGGCGTCGGAAGGTAGCGTCTCCTCACGCCTGATGGACGCCGTTGTCGCAGCCTTGCCTCGTGACGCTGGCGCTCAGCTACTCCGCACGATTTACCGCATCCCTTAGCGACTGCTCCAGCTCCATGATGCGCCAAATATCGGTCGCACGGCGGTAGTTGTCCGCCGGCACGGTGAAGTGGTGCAACAGGTTTCGGTGCTCGTTCGCTACGTAATAGCGGTTGATAATGTCCGCGTGCGCGAAAGTGTAGCCACCATCGAGGACCATGTGTTCCCATTCGTGGTGGGTTGAATGGTCGAGACGATTGGGTTCCTTAGCCTCGATCACCAGAACCCACGGTCGGAACTTGTTGAAGTCCGCGCCCCGGACGACCGCAGTCTCATGGCCTTCCACGTCGACCTTGAGGAAATGGATCTCATCGGGGGCGTGCTCTTCGCAGATGTGCGCGAGGGTGACAACCGGAACGATGTATTCGGCGGTCTGATAGTCGCGGTGGCGGGCCGCGTTATGCTGTTCCAGGGTGCTGATCTGGTCCATCTCGTAGAATATGGCCTCGCCCATATGGTCGCTAGCGGCCACTTGGAGGTTGATGTCGCGCGGTCTTAGACGAACGAACTCCGGGAAGTGTTTTGCTCCGGGCTCGACGTTCACCCCGCGCCATCCGTTCTCGTAAAAGTGCATGGTTACGCTGTCACGATGGGGATGATAGCCGCCTATGTCGATGTAGAAGCCATTCTGAATGTGCCCGAGCGCCCGATTGAGCAGCACATCTTCGAGCATCTGGGCGTACGAGATCATTGCGAGACGGGCATCCAGCCCATTGCTCGCTTGACGCCGTCGCTGCCTAACACGAGGCTCTGCAAGCCGCGCTTATTATTGCATCTGAGCCAGGCTGGTTTCGGCGGCTCTCTTCGATGTACGGGCTTCCGCAGCCCTCCTCGTAGTGCAGCAGGATGGCCGTGCTGTCTTTCGGCGCAGTTTCGATTAGCTGCCAGTCGATCATGACCCGGCCGATAGCGCAACAGTCAGCCCCTGAAAAGGCAGCAGTACTGGCCAGTTCTCCGATCTTTCATCACGAGCTCGGCACGGCTCGTTCCAAATGAGTGGTCTTCTCGCCTCAGAGAGCGGACACGGCCTACGACCGCGAAACGACGCCGCTTGAGCTTCCGCATAGTGCGAGAAATCCCGCTTCCCCGCAGGTGAGTAGGGCAGCCCAATCGGCATAGCTTGATGGCTCAATCACTACGTCGGTCTATGAAAGGCCGACAACAAAGCCGAACCTGGTTACCGCTAACGTCCGCCATTTGCCGCATTATAAAAAAGTCAGGGGATGAAGGCTTGGAGCCTAGAGCAGCGGCCACCGACGGCTGCCCCCATCAAGTCGCCCGGGAGGGCGCTCCGAGGATCATATTCGACTGATAATTGACAATTTTTGGAGAATGGCACGCTAAGCCATGGA